>NZ_FOPY01000020.1 GCF_900113605.1 Modicisalibacter xianhensis | reverse complement strand
GCAAGCACCGGGTGGACCGGTTCTGTCGCCAGCATGGCATCGACCATCGGCTGATCCCGCCTTACCGGCCACAGACCAATGGCATGGTGGAGCGTTTCAATGGCCGCGTGAGCGACATCCTGAATACGCATCGGTTCGACTCGCGGGAAGATCTGGAAACCACACTCAAACGCTACAACTGGCTTTATAACCACCACATCAATCAAAAGGCCTTGCATCATCAGACGCCGGTCGGTGCAATGAAGCAATGGCAGAAGGACCGGCCCGAATTATTTTGGAAACGCGTAATTAATCATCCGGGCCCCGACACGTAAGTACACTGATGAGCTTGATAGTAAATTTCAGAGCGACAAACAGGCGCTTGTCGAATCCTACAACTTATCTCCAGATGAGTACGGGCAGGATGAGGAAGACTACAATGATATAATTGAGTTCCTATCCGATGATATAAACGAGATAGAAAATACTTTCATCGACACATTTAGGAAGTCGACGCTGGTATCCTTGTATTCGTTCCTTGAAAGGCAGATGCACTTGCTGTGCAGTCGGGTTGAAAAGAAGAACAGCCTACCTATCGGATTGTCTGATCTGTATGGGGATGGGGTTGTTCGGTCTAAAAAGTACCTAGAGAAAATGGTCGGTATAGATTTCAGCTCCGGTGAGATGAACGGCCTTTGGAGCGCAATAAGTGATTTGAATAAGATTAGAAATCAGATAGTCCACGAGGAAGGCTATGTGAAAAGAACCAACCCGACTTCGCGTATCGAGAACGTTATAAACAGTACGCCAAGCCTCGGTTATGGTTGGAATAATCAGATCAAGATCGAAATGAGTTACATAAACTCAACGATCGATACCATTGAGCGGTTCTTGTCCAATTTGTATGAACAGGCACTTTAATATATGGCCTAGGCCCATGCCCTTAGGGCTTGGGCTCTGCTTGTAGTCGATCCGCAGGGTACTGGCGCATGAATGCCCTGCTCTCTGATGCTGGCGCTGTCAGCCAATCCTTTAGCGCTCCATTCGGCAAGATGACAACCATGCGCTTTTCACTTCCCGGGCGATGGTACTCCCGCATTAGCGGATGATCGTCAGCGTTGATCGTGAGCATCGAATAGCTATGCACGATCTCCCCGCTGGGGCTGGTCCAGCGCTCCCAGAGACCGGCAATGCTCATGAGGCCTCCATCAGCCCGAGCAATCCGTGTCGGCACCGCTTTCCCTGAGCGCCAATCAGGCTCATAGATCGCCTTTGCAGGAATGATGCAGTGTTGCGCCTGGCGCCACGCTGAACGGAAAGATGGCTTGCTGTCGGCCGTTTCCGAACGCGCATTGTAGGTTCTCCTCGCCAGCTTCGTGTCCTTGGCCCAAAACGGCAGGAGGCCAAATATCCCAGTCAGCGCCTCAATGGAGGGAGCGGCCTCATCATCGGGATCGCTCGCCTGTGGAGCACGCAGGAAGGGGCCGGTATACCCTGGCCAGAGTTCGCTTTGCATCTCATGTTCTGGCGCCACGCCAAAGGCATGCATCAGCTGGTCGGCTTCAGGCGCCTCGTATCGACTACACATGTCCCCTCCCCCTGGTGGGCCGCATTGAGCTGTGTTGTAAGAAATAACTGCCAATCGAGAGATTGTCGAATAGCGCACGGCGGGCTGTCGGTCTCAAGTAGACCACATGAGATAGGGGTCAACGAGCGCATTCAAGTATTGCTAAAGGTGTGCAATGCACACTATAATTGAAGCATAACCTATGCCGGCAGGTTGACCTAATTTTTCACTTGCCACCGAACAAACAGAGACCAGGGTAAGCCAATGACAGCATCCACAAGCATGGCCGTATCGGACACCCGCCAACAACTCATCGAGCTGGTGGTGTGCGATTTCATTGCCCAAGACGCGGACCCGCGGGAAACCACTGCCGACGATATGCTCACTGCAATGTCAGAGAGTCTGCATTGGGACGCCCTGGATGCAGATGCCCACATCGATGACGAACTGGCTGATGCCGATCAGCTCATTCGGCAGATTTTCACTGAGTATTGCCTGGTCAAGGATGCGCTCGAGGGCAAGGCAACCGCTGACGGTGCCTTAATCAAGGTCTATACGGATGCCGAGGCCAAAGCTGAGGCCCAATTCCTGTTTGCCTGAGCACCCGCACTCTCATGCCCCGTAGCCGGCCCTTGTGTCGGCTACTAGCGTAAGCGCCAGCTGGCGGCAGGCTTGAGGGTCAGCGTAAGCTCATCCAGCTCGGCTGCCTGCAGCTGGATCATGTTGAAGTTGTCCAGTTCCGCAACGAATTCTGCGATCGCAGCCAGCGGCCGTGGCAGCTGGCCAAGTGCCGTAATCGCGGGGTCGTCCTCAAGCACTTGGTAGTATCGAGCCGTAGTCAGCAACTGCTCGGCGCGGTGAAGAGCGACGGCAGGCCGGTATCCGAATTCAACGAGGCAGCGCTCGATGTCCTGGATGGCGATCTTGCTCTGTCGTTGAAGGTTCTCACGGGTATAAACCGCCCCCAGGAAGGCCGCGAGCTTCCACTCCCGGGCTGGCACCCCGAACATCCAATCGTACTCGGTGCGTGTCTCGATCGCGGCAGGGATGGGCTCGAGGTCCATCCTGTAGATGTCTCTTTGGACATGCCGCCGTGCCATTGGCAGGCAGAGCCGTGATGACGCTGGCGCCGTGGCCAGGTGGCGTTCGATACGCTGGCAGGCCGCTGATAGTTCCCTGGCAAGCTGGCGCATGCTTTCCAAGTCGAGCTGCTGGCGCTCGGCAGCCCAGGATTCATGCCTCCGTTTTCGTTCGGCCTCTGCCTTGGCCTTGGCTTCCCGCTGGCGGGCCTCCTCGGCCTCGCGTTGTCGGGCATCAGCCTCTTTTCGAGCCTTTTCTCGCGCCAGCCGCTGCTCCTCTTCCCATTGGCGCTTCTGCTCGGCTTGCTTCTCAGCTTGTGCCTGAAAGTAGGCTTCTCTCTGGGCGTAGCGTTCGCGCTGGCGCTGTTCCTCGCGCTCCCGGGCAGCCTTGGCCTGAGCTATTCGGTTATTGGCCCGCTCGATCTGCTGCTGAAGCCCAGGGCGCAGTTTCTCCTGCTCCGCTTGGATCTTGGGATTCACGATCCAATAGGCCCGGTGGTAGTTAAAGACATGCTCCTCGAGGTCAGCTGGGGTCAGGTCACGCGGTATATCCCCCAGGTCGATTTCGATGCAGCGCAGGCCACGGCTTTCGAGTCGCTGCAGTTTTTCGGCGTCGATGTAATGGGTGACGGCCACCTCAACCAGGATCTCTACCTGGCCCAGGGTCACGATCAAATCAGGGCGGATGTCACCCAGGCTAAACTCGAGCTTCGTGTCATCCACGGACTGCCGATCGCAGCCGGGAAAAATGACCTTGGATTCGGTGTGCTTGTAGCCATCGGCATCCTTGCCCTCAAGCGACGCCTGAAGCAGCGGGATGGGCGCTTCCTTACGATCAGCGATCAGCTGTTTCGCGGCCAGGTGTATTCCCGTTTCAGCCCCGCCAGCGCATGGGCGAGTGCCAGGGGCGTGAGCGAAGTAGTGGCGCACTTTGCTGCCCATCCTGGCCTCAAGCGGCGTTTTGCACTCAGGACAGACACAGCCACACTGGCCACCCCGTTCAGTGAGGGTGAGCTGGCTGATATGCACGAGCCGTTCATCGCGTAGACCGTAGGGAATTTTTGCGCTGGATTTCATGAGCTGGCGCCAAGCGATGCCGCGCTACCTGAGGGTGCTCGGTAGCTGTCTCCTGGAAAGGGAGGGGGTAGGGGTTGGCTGGGGCATGAAGCGGCTAGGGCTCCCGCTCAATGGTGGCGAGCTGCTGCATGAAGCGGTCGCCGTCAGGCAGGTACTCAAACAGCTCAGCATCGGCGTAGGTCGACCATTCGATGACCGTAAGGGCATCTGCGATGAGGTCAGCATCCAGCCTGCGTAGCCGGGTCAAATCGAGGGGCCAGGCCTCCCCGTTATAGGTGGCAAGCAGTATGCGTCGGATATGGTGAGGCTGGTGGGTGTATCCCAAGGCATTGTCGGCCAAGCGCTGGAGAGCGGGCAGGCCACGCTCTTGGACCTCAATCTTGTGTCGCTCGAAGGCCTCAACTTTCTCGAAGGCCTGCCTGGCGCTTTCAGGGAGTGAACCGGAGTCTCTTGTCTCCATAATGAGGCCTATTCGCTGTTTGTCTTTATGAGTCGGTGTCGTTGCACTGAGCCCCTACCCTGTCGAAGGCCGACACGTCACTCCAGAATATTGTGGAAAGGCCAGCATAAGCATGCCGATTCCCTCTTCAATACTACCCGGATTGCGTGTGATAAGGTATTTGATGAGCTGTAGGCAGGTTAGTCCAGACTCGATTTCGTAGATTTGGCAAAACATGCCAGCGGCATCAAATACCGGGTCGCCTTTGAGTGGTGCATAGTTCTCGGCACCGTGATAGGCCGGATCTCGGGGCAATGTGGTGCCGGGGACATAGTTTCCCGCTTCCTCGATTAAAGGCTCGATGGCAGGCCGGCTAAAGAGGTAGATGGCGGCGAAGCGCTCCAGTACCTCTTTTTTGGGAAGTCGCCAACCTTTTTCCCACTCGCGCACCTCCCGTGTCTCTAAGTTGGCATCGGCCGCCAAATGAACGATCACCTCGTTGGAATCGTGGGGTACTCGATAGTGCTTGCCTGCGGCTTTAGTGAGGATTGGCCAGAGATCGTTAAGGATCGACATGATGGTGCCCTAGGGGTGCGTTGGGTGTCTGTGGGGGCGATGCCGTGCAGGCCGGCGCGTGCGACTGGGCTTAGCAACCTGCACGCGGCAGGTAAGCTCGGATCATTCGGGTGGTCACGCCTAGAAGTTCGTCGCGGCTCGAAAGGCCGTAGGTTTGAACGTGTGCAATCACATCCGCGCTGAGGTTGGGCAGGACTGTTTCAAGGCCGATGTCGTGGGCTTCGCAGAACTCACTTGCCACCGTGGTTATATCGGGGAACACGCGGCGGATAATCTCCAGGCTAGCGCCAGGCCTTTCGATTTTGTATCTCTGTATCTTTGCTTCTATTCCGTGCAGGGCTTCGATCCGGTCGGCTTTCTTCGCCTTGCTGGCTGCTCGCTTGGCTTGGCCTGGGGTCTTGGGACTCTTCCCGGCAACGTACAAATTCTTCATTGGTAACTCCTGCTCGCTATACCTGGGTTCAGGCCTCGAGTAGGGATAGAGCGTCGGCTGACACTAGCTATCGCTGGCGCTTGCTAGCTGGGGCCGGCCCATCTCCGATACTGTATATAAGTACAAGGTTATCATGCTGCTACAAGCGGGTATAACTGCATGCCTTAGTGGGCTTGGCTTATCCATGGAAAGCCCCAGGGATGGCCTGGGGCATGGTGGGGTTGCTTCATTCCTCAACCGGGGGTGTAGCCGGTGGGCCATAGGTGCCGGCCTCGATCTCGGCTAGGAGCTGGCGCTCAGCAGCCTCCTGCTCTTGACTCTCTCGGGCTCTGACAGCCGCTAACCCGGCATTGAATATCACACAGCGCCAGCAGTCATCTTGGTTGCCGAGGTGGTCAATGCCGCAGGTCTGGCAAGTGCTGATGGTGGGCTCGACAGTCTCATAGGTATTCATTGGTGCGCCTCATTCCTGGCTTCAGGTCTCATCGAGAGGTAGGGAAAGAACTGACGTTGAGGAACGGTTGCTTGCAGCGGGAATAGTCCTTCTCCGATACTGTATGCAAATACAGCTAAAAGGAGGAGGCATGCTTAACACACCACGTTCTGGAGAAGCAGCCAGCGGAAACGGCCAACTGGGCGGGCACATCGCCATCCTGGGCCAGTCATCTGTAAGCTCGCGGTATCCCCTTCCCCTGATGGCCGGCGAGGTTAGGGCCGGCTTTCCGATCCACGCCGAGGCAGAGGTTGATCGTATTCTCGACCTCACCGAGCACCTGATACCAAGGCCGAGCGCCAGCTATTTCTGCCGTGCGAAGGGGGACAGCATGGAGGGATGCGGTATCTACGATGGGGATTTGCTCATTGTCGATCGCTCGCTTGAGCCGATGGATGGGGACGTTATCGTGGTGTGTCTGGATGGAGAGCTGACTTGCAAGCAGCTTGGCAAATGGCATGGCCAGCCGGCGTTATTGTCCGGCAACCCCGCCTATCATCCGATCGCGCTTAATGGCACCGATTGCGAGACATGGGGAGTCGTCATTCACAACGTCCACTCGCATCGCCGTAGAGGGCTGTGATGATTGGCCACTGTGACTGTAATAACTTCTATGTGAGTTGTTTCCGCGTGTTCATGCCTCAGCTACGTGGGCGTCCTGTTGGGGTATTGTCCTCGAATGACGGATGTTTGGTCGCTCGGTCAAATGAATTGAAAGCCTTGGGCGTACCAAACGGCATGCCCGCCTTTCAGCTCTCCCCTGAGGTGCGACGCCAAACGGTGCTGCTCAGCTCAGCGTATGCCCTGTTTGGTGAAATGTCGCGGCGGGTGGTGGCCACCATGCAGGCCCATACTGGCCCCGTGCAGGTATATTCAATTGACGAGCAATTCATCGATCTCTCCGGGCTTTCTACCGAGGCTCTGCAGGGCCATGCGGCTGAGCTGCGTCAAGAGGTCCAGCGTTCCACGGGGATACCTGTATCGATCGGGGTGGCGCCGTCTCGGACGCTGGCAAAGGTGGCCACGGGCATCGCCAAAAAGCAGCCTGTCTTCAAAGGCGTCTGTGTCCTGGAGGCTGACCATCCAGCTACCCTCGCCCATCTGGATCGCATGCACGTAACGGACTTGTGGGGTGTGGCCAGGCGAACAGGAGAGAAGCTGGAGCGGATGCGTATCCGCACAGCATTGGATCTGCGCAAAGCCGAGCCCAAAGAGATCCGCAAGCGCTTTGGGATCGTGCTCGAGCGTACGGTCTGGGAGCTGCGAGGGGTTGATGTGATCCGACTTGATGACATCGACCAGAAGCGTCAAAACATCATGACCAGCCGCACGTTCGGGAAGGCCACCGGCAACCTGGATGACCTACGCGAGGCGGTGCGGTCGCATGCCCAGGCTGGCGCGGAAAAGGTGCGGCGCCAGCAATCGGTCGCCCGGGCGATCATGGTCTTTCTCTCGACGCCACGGTTTCGCAGTGATCTTCCTCAGGACTACCCCAGCCTCACCCTGCCACTGCCGATGCCCACCGATGACAGCCGTGTAATCGTCGGTGCTGCCCAGCGTGCCCTGGAGATGATCTATCGCCGAGGCTATCAGTACGCTAAGGCCGGCGTCATGATGATTGACCTGACTGATCGGGACGGTTTGCAGCTCGATATGTTGGATACCCAGGAGACCGAGGAGAGGCGTCAGCGGTCGGCAAAGCTCATGGGTGTGATGGATGCCCTCAATCGTGAGTTTGGCCGTGGAGCGGTCACGCTGGGGGGCGTGAGGAAGGATGAGCGATGGAGGCAGAGGAACACGCGACAGACACCGCGCTTTCTGACCTCCTGGAAAGAATTACCCGAAATCAGGATGGGGTGAGGGCCTGGCAGTACAGGTCGTCTCTCCGAGGTTGTTCATTCCCCTGCTTTCTTCCTTGGCGGGGGGAGAAGTCGCTGCAGCACGCGATCGGTGTATTCAATATCTCCCTCTGGCACCGTGCCGCCCTCCTCCTGGATGATCCACCTGAGGGCGGCATGCAGCATATAGACTTGCACCTGAGGAGGTACAGGGTATGTCCCTGCCCGCCATTCATAGAGACGGTTTGGGCGGTACTTGGTGCCCAGGTCGTGGTTAAGCTGGGCTAGGGCCTCTGCCTTGGTTTGCGTGCCGCCATTCGTGGCGACATGAAGCCAGGAATCAATGAGGTTGGGGGGTTGTGGCATTAAGGTTCATTTATTCAAGAATATGTAGTGAAAGGCCCTGCTCAGAAAGCCTCGCTTGGGGTGGTCTGGGCCTGCAGAGGTTGCCGGCGCCAGCTCTCGCATTACGCCGCCTGCCTCTTCACCGCGGAAGTAATTGGCCAATGCTACCTGTTTCTCAAGATACGTTGCCGAGACGGTGTTGGACAGGTCCGCGGCTTCTGCCGGATCAAGAACCGCTGAGTAACGGTCCACTTCCTCAGCGATCATTCTCAGGCCTTCCTGATTGAAGGGAAGCTCTGCGCCGGAGAATATCGCGGAGAGGATCGCTTGAAGCAAGCCAATGCTGGGTATCTCCCCTGGCTCCGTGCCAAAGATCCAGCTGCCCTCGATGTTGAAAAAGAATGTCTCCAGTTGCTCGTCGTATCCGGCTACCCCGCGTGATAGCCAATCATAGATCCCATAGCCGATTAGGTCTTCGAGTTCTTCTAAGTCTTCCTGACCTTCGCATGGCCTGTTAAGTACGTGATGGAACCCGTGTCGTGACATGTCTGCCTCCTTCTATTGGTGAGCCTACTGCGTCAGCAGCTTACTCGTAATCCCGAGCATTGCTCATGGCTTCCTTGGCTTCGTTCCGGGTTTCCCAGTCAGCCTCAGCAACCCAGCCATTGACCCGCTGGGCAACCACGTCCCAGCTTTCCCCTTTCATCAGTTGGTCGATCGCTTGTTGCTGTGCTTCCGGCTCGAGGTGGTCAAACAGGGTGTTCTCGCTAAGGTCGTTACGTGCTTCACTCGCGGTCATAGCCATGCTCGTTTCCTTCTGTGGTGGATTGTCTCATTGATTGTTGCCGCCGCTGCCTTGGCAGCACTCGCCCCTTTCCAAGCAGGCTAAGCGGCAGGGATATGCCTGGTGGAAATGCCTGGAAACGCTATCCATCGTGTCCGTTACAGGTTTCCACGATGCTTAGCGTGGTGAGAAGCAAGTCGTTATCGGTGGCCTGGATGGCGGCAACGACATGGGAACGGCCTGGAACGAGGGTCAGCCAGGCCGATCGGTGATTGACCGTGGTGAGCTTCAGCGTCGCCTGTGGCTGGCGGTCGATCGCGTCTAGTAGTTCCGAGAGAGAAAGGGGCTCCCATTCCGTTTCATTAACCCCCAGCGAAACCCGCTCCAAGGCATCGCCTTTCACGCTTCCTATACGCTCGCGTGACAGACTAAACAGAATTGCTCTGACCTGATCCGAGCAGGAGAGCCGTTTCTCAAGCGAAGCCTGATTCGGCTCACTTGCAAGCATTCTGGAAACTCCGCAAAGCCTGTTCACGGACCTCTGCAACCCAATCCCAATAAGGAAGGTTGGTATCCCCGTTCTCATATTCGAGCAGCCAGTCTTGACGAGGATAAAGAGGATGCTGCGGCCCACGCTGAGCGAGTGTGGGGATCGTTGAAAGGCTGATCGGTTGATGCTGACAGGTTGGCATTGGAATGCTCGCTAATTTATGAAATGCGCTGGCGGCTCTATCACCGCCAGCGATTGGCTTACCAGTCGTAGAAAGGCAGTCCATCGGTAGGAGATACGTCGGCGTCAAACATGAGCCAGCGAATGCCTGCCTTACGCGCCTCACTGGCCAAGCCATTCAGCACAGGTACATCGCTGGAAACCTTGGCTAGCGGATCGTATTCGGACCCTTCTTCGGCATATCCCGCTGAAATGACGAACCATTCGCGGTGCGCATTCGCGCCATTGATCTCGCACCTGGCGAGTAGCGTTTCCACCGTTTCCACCTCCTCCTGGGGAAGATGGCCAGTGGTCAGGACGATCATGCTTTCAGCCTGGTTGGTCTTGGCGGCAGACAGCGGGTGAGCCATTGGTTTGCCTCTCTCTCAGAGCTTTAAACGTGCCTCTATTATAGTCCTATATATAGGACTATTCCAGCATAAAACGCTGATATTGGTTGCCAGAGACAGCCCGAAATACCGGCGTCCATTAGAGATAGGGGAAGGGGGGTCACATACCAGCGCGCATACCTACTGGGTTGTTTCGCATGCGGAACATTTGCCCTACCGGATCAATCCGGTAGGGCTGTTTGGTCAAGCGAGTTATGGCACTCTTGATCGGCAGGCTGCTAATAAACTGAAAGGGGAAATGCTGTGTCAGAGTGGACGTGTGACGTGTGTGGCGGGCCGATCAAATCGGCGAAAGACGGCTGGGTTGAATGGCTCTTCCAGCATGGTGAAGCAGAGAAGGAGTACGGGCTGCGCCTTGTACATCATCGGCCTGCTTCACCGCGAGCCGATGGGTGCCAGTATGATGGTCGGCTCGAATACGCCCGGTCGAAAAGCTCAGTGAAGGATCTCGATCTAGAATTCTTTTCCTCTGCTGATGGCCTTATGCACTTGCTGGAGATGGTTTCTCAAGATCGGTTCGAGGACCGGGAGGAAATTTTACAAATGATAAAGAGGCTCCATGTGCCGGGTTACGAGAAAGCACATCGCCATCTTGAAGCTGCTGTGGCTGAGGAAGTGTTCGAGCCTAATTCACCGCCGAACTATCCTTTCCAGCATCAGATCCAGCTCACCAACGAGTGGCTTGATTCGCAGCGCTAACGACGCCGGTTGGGCTGACGCTGTTTCGCATGCGTAACAATTGAGCGGCACCAATGAAATCGGGCAGCACACCATTGAGGTTGCTGCCCGATCGCGTGCTGGGGACTGGCATTTCTTTATCTCGGCACAGTGTCCTGGTCATCGAGCGTTTCAGAGGCCGCGGAAAGGGAAGCCTCGGCAAAAGCTGCGGCGCTCTCACCGACTTCTTCGGGCGTGAGCTTACCCCCTCCCTCACCAAGCAGAATGGCGTGCATGGCTGTCATGGTGAAGGCTTCCAGCCTGGTCATGTCCAGCACGGACTTGTCGAACCGTGAGGTATTGAGATTGTCGTCAGCCATGTTGACCTCCTAAAGCTAAGCGGCCACTACCTGAGTGGCCGCGTATCGGATCAGATTCGTTCCCAGTCGCCACCGGCATTCTGGCAGGTAGTGACGTTCTGTTCACTGTCTTCGGGGCCACCAGTGACAGTGATGTGGTAATCAATGCAGGTACGGCCTTCACCATCGACATAGGGATCGCTCTTGGCGATGTTCTGTTTCATGTTGGCAACGTCCTCGAAACCCACCTCAGATTCACCCTGCAACGCGGTGAAAGCGCTACGCATCCCCTTGTCAGCCAGACCCAGCGCTGCCGCGCCAGCAGCACCGTAAGCGGCACCACTCATACCGGCCTTGCCGCCATTAACCATACCCTGGACACCTTGCATTTGACTGGCTGAGTCGGCACCGGCTGCGCTCGCGCTATCCGAGTCGCGCCCACCCAGCATATCGGCAACGCCAGTGATCGCGCTTACTGCTGAGTTTCGCAACATGGCAGATCCTTGCGGCGCTGCACAGCCAGTCGCCATAAGCAGGATTGAGGTAGCAGCCAGAGCCTTGATTGAGCGCGTGAAAGTCATTTTGTTCCCCTTTGTACCCTTGTTTTGATGATCTCAGGCAGACTGGCTTCCCAATATAAAAAGTATACTATACGACGATTTCTATTTAAAACACTACGAAGCAATCCCAGACACAGTATCCTCTGCGCAAACCAAAATTACCGCAAGCGCTTGGCTCCATACGCGCTTACGCGGCATCAGTTTTTCGTATCAAAAAGTCGTACTAAAAATTGTCGTCTAGTATAGTTAAGGCTGGTAATATGGACTCAGATACCCTAATCCAGAGCGCGCAGGACGAGCTTTCGCTCCTCTCACGGCTTGTCGTAGACCGGGCGACCATGCGCGAAGGCAACGGAAAACTGACACTGATCATCGACGAGGAGGGGGCGCGGTTACTCACGATGGAGCGGGTGCGCCAAGAGATTGAGTGCGCCGTTAAGAAAGTGTGGGGGCTGGAGGTGGCCTATGAGCGGGCTTCGTAACTCGCGTCAGGCCAGACAGCTTGTAAGGCGTCTTCAGCGCGACTGTGACCTGGAATGGCCGGGAGGCGCTGACAATGCGGTTCTGTTACACGACCGCACAGCCGGTCGCTGGGAACTCCATGTACTCGAAGGCCCCTCGCTACCTGTCATCTCTGGCCCTACCCCTCTTACCCACCTGCTGCGTGATGGGTTCGTCCTAATCCGCTGGCCGGATGACAGCATCGAGCTTTTCCACGTTGAAACGGCAGAATCACAATTGAGCCACCGGCTGCGAGAAGCGGAGGTGGCAGCAGCCGGGAGTTGAAGCCCATGACAAGCAAGACCACCTTCCGAGTCAGTCATCGAGCCCTGTTGGGCCACTGGTTGCTCGTTCCATTGGGGACAGCGTTGCACTTCGCACCACATGCCCCGTTCACCCTCGCTGGCGCTACAGCGCCCGTTCAGCTAACCAACATTCTCTCCTGGGCAGGGATGGGTTTGGCTGTCTGGGGGTTGCTCAACGTCGCTTATCAACGCCTTGCTCATGAGTACACCGTCGCTCCCGATCGCGTGATAGAGCGGCACGGCATCATCGCCAGGCGCGTAACGCCGCTGTTCATCCATCACATTCGTTCCACCGAGGTGAACCAGTCGATCCTGGGGCGCTTGCTGGGTTACGGAACGGTAGAGATGTCGGCGGCAGGCACCGGCACTAGCGAAGCTCGCTTCGATCGCGTGGCTAGCCCGTTGAAGGTCATGGCTTCAATCAATCATCAGCTTCAAAGCCCCACGGCTGGCACAGTGGAGGAGTAGTTAGATCATGGACTTGTCTACTGCCGATCTTGCCAGCGTATTGATCCCTGGCCAGAACATCATTTCGACCGATTGCCACCAGGCTCAGGAGTTGCTGCCCCACCGTCAGCTCCTCACTCAGGTATTTTTGAAAGCGATAGATGACCTGAAGAGCAACAACCTCAAGTATCAATTTTCGGCGGCTGAGTTTCTGGCTGGCCCGGTAGCCGAGGAGTACATCGGGCATCTCGGGTTGCCTGAGTGGACACCGAAGCTGGCGCTATTGATTCATGCTCGGTGCGAGCTTCGTACTTGCCTCGAGATACCTGAACAGTTGATGAAGACCCTCAGCCAGTATGCGCCCCTCATAGATGGGAGCACCCCGCCTCAGCGCGATTTGCCATAAGCGGTAATTCCCCCCACCATCGTGAATGATACTCGGCGGGCCGGATTGCCCGCCCGCCGATCCTATCCGTGTTTCCCTTGCCTCCTGGAATCCCAGCCTTTCCCTGGAGGCGTTTGTCTTAACGGAGTGTGCAATGTCGGATTTCCGTTCGACCCGTATAGGGGTAACGAATGCGGCGAGGCTACTCAACGTCGCCGTCAGCGAGCTGAAGGAGGCGGTTCGCAACGAGGCACCGATAAAAGGCGTGATGCCACCCAAGCCAATCGGCTACCTCGGAACGTCAGCGAAGGAAATGTATTTCAACGCCGGAGAGATCATGGACTGCGCTGAACAAATGAAAGCCTCTCAGCGATCGCGATAAGCGCTGTCACGTTCTACCGCCCTGTGACGCTGCTGGTTAGCATCGCCCCACCCTGGCCCACCAGCCATTCCTCTAGCGCCAGCAGCTTATCCTTGGGTAGCCTCACCTCGACCTCCACGAACTCCCGCTCTACTTCAGCCAGAATCCGCTTGGCGGCTTGAGAAACGGCCGCCCTGGTGACGCCATGTTTCTGGGCAGCCGCAGCGTATGTATCGCACACCTTAGTCAGAACGTCGATAGCGCCATCACACGCCCGTCCATTCATCCTTAGCCGCGCCAGAGCAGCGTAAATCTGCTTTGGGTTTATGTCATCTGCTGGCATGTTCTCTCCCTCAAATGTGTGCATTGAACACTTTTTGCTTGCTGTAAATAGATGGGTCGGGTTAAAGTGTTTACATCATAGCGAAGGCAGCCGGTCATCGTCATCTAGTCAGGGCGCAGGATACCCGCCACCTCGCTTGCCAATGATCACCAATAGGGAGCGGCACCATGATTCACGAAGCCATCGACAGCCACGCCAGCAGTGAATACCTCGGAGACATGGGCGAATTCTTTGCCCCAGCCTCGACAGATATGGTCGACGGCCTGGTTGGTCGCTACAACGCCATGCGTAGGCGCGTTGAAGAGGTAGCGGCACTGTTCGATGGTGACCGTAAGGGTGTGGTCAACTACTTCATCGAGGGCAACCGCAAGCATGACAACTCGCGGTACTCCTCATTGTCTGCGGAGAACATCTTTATCGAAGAAGGCGCGATCGCAGCGCTGAACGCGGAATACTGGGATCAGGCATTGAAAATGACCGATGTGCTGGACTTCATGCCGCAGAAGCGCCGTAGCGAGTGGTGGGAGCAGATACGGGAGATGAAAACCCCAGACTTCACCGAGGAGACTGTCAGAGCAACGCTGACCGAGCTGCTGATGATGCGGGGGACGTTCTTTGCTGAGCGCGTCGACGGCATATTCCGCGCCCTGAGCCGTGAGCACGTCACCAATCGCCCCGAGGGTTTCTACAAGCGGATGATCCTCAACTACGTCATCACCTCCTATGAGACGGTAAATCATGATCAGGCGGGCCATATCAATGACCTTCGCTCTGTCATCGCAAAGTTCATGGGCCGGGATGAGCCCAACTGGCAGGCTACCAGTCGCCTAATAGACATC
Source organism: Modicisalibacter xianhensis (assembly GCF_900113605.1). Taxonomy (GTDB): domain Bacteria; phylum Pseudomonadota; class Gammaproteobacteria; order Pseudomonadales; family Halomonadaceae; genus Modicisalibacter; species Modicisalibacter xianhensis. Next base: position 28,076 of record NZ_FOPY01000020.1, on the reverse strand, counting down.
GCTCGGCGCACCCCCGGCCAGCGCATGATGGTTGATGGCGGTGCCTTGTACCTGAAGGTCTTTAAGAAGGGCACGGCACATCTTGAAGTGCATCCCGACATCGCCTTCCGCCTCAATCAAGTGCTGGCGCATTTGTACCCGGCTGCGATTCCGTCTGAGTTCCGTACCCCACCGAAGCGTAAGCCTAAAGACTTCGTGCTGATGGAGCGCCCGCTCCCGTTTGCGGTGGTTGATCTGCTCGGCTCCATGCGCAGTGTGCCGACCCGTTGCCCCAGCCACCTCCGTCATCTCGAGACAAGGGCACCGAAGACAGAAAATCCTTGGGCAATTGAGTTCGACTATGGCGCGAAGGACAAGACAGCGCTGGCAGAGGCAGAGCAGGTTCTCAAGGCTATCGGTGGGGTTAAGGTATTCAGTGAAAACGGCGCAGCGTCGTGGTTTGAGTTCGATTACCACACCAAGCCGATCCTTGATGAGATTGTTGCCAGTGGCTGTATCCCCGACCACAAGAGCCACCAGTATTACCCCACCCCGGAACGCCTGGCGCGTGAGGTCGTAGAATTGGCCGAGGTCAACGACCAGGATACAGTGCTGGAGCCCAGTGCTGGCCAGGGTCACATCGCTGACATGCTCCCCAAGGATCAGACCACTTGCGTCGAGCTGGCGGACTTGCATTGCAAGGTGCTGGCCGCGAAAGGGTATCGTTGCCATCAGGCCGATTTTCTGGACTGGGCAAATACGGGCCGTAGCTTCTCGAAAGTCGTCATGAATCCGCCGTTCAGCCAGGGGCGTGCCCAGCATCATCTTGAAGCCGCGGCGGGTTGTGTCACCCCTGGCGGTCGCCTGGTGGCCATACTCCCTAGCTCTATGCGCGGCAAGGATCTCCTGCCGGGATGGGAAACGTCATGGCCTGCCATCTATCAGGGCGAGTTTGCCGGCACCAGCGTGAGCGTGACGATCCTGGTTGCCAATAAGCCCACCTGATGGCTCATGACGCTGGCGCGGTCGCTGCGATCGCGCCAGCCTCGGTAAGTGCGATAGCATCCCTGCCGACCACGCGACACCGGAACGACAATGGATCGAGCATACCAAGAGGCTTACCAGCGCTCGCACGAGCTTCGCCTGACCCTGGGCAACTATCAGCCCTCTCCCTATCGCCCCTGGTCGTTAGAAGATATGGCGTGGCTCGCTGGCGCTGACGATGCCTCTGGTGATTACCCGACAGCCGCTGATGAACATGCCGGCGCCTCCCCCTCGCCACAACCGAAAGAACCCCAGCTCTCCCTGTTCTGACCCGCTTCCCAATAGCCTTACTCCCTCCCTCCTGAGCCTTGCTCTGCGGGAGCGACGTAATTCTCGAAAAAAAATCTCAGTATCTCCCGGTTAAGTGTCAGTGGCTGCCCTATCTACCAGCGAGGCCCCTCAAGGGCACCTATGAGAGAGCACCGCTGGGAGGCGGAATTGAGATGATGGCGATGCGAGGCAGCACGCTTATTGGCGTGGCCATATTGGTTTGGGTTGCATGGATTGTTCTGGCGACCGATTCTGAAGCTCGAATCGAGCGTACCTGTCAGCCGGTACTGTGGGTGGGCAATGTGGCCACTTCACTGACGCAGCTGACGTTTAATGAACAGCAGGAGTCGGTTCACGAGGCTTTCAACTCAGCCGACTACGCTTGCCGCTTTACCGTGTGGCGCTTGCTGCACGAGGACGCCTGGATCGAAAGCCAACAAGGCGATGAGTCAGGTGTATTGTCCGGGGAGCGTGAGCAATGATCTCCCCCGCCCGTCTGCTACGTCCTTTCCGAAACATCCTTGGCGTCACCGTGGCCACCTTTGGCCTCGTTGCTGGCGCATCGGCCGCAGATGACCGCCCTGTGGCCCTGGTCGAGTTTGCCAGCTTTGATTGCCCGCATTGCCAGGCGATGGACAAGCACCACCCTTCCATACAGGCAGCCGTCGAAGCGGCGGGCCTGGAATACCGATATGCCCCCCTGCCCTCTCATACCGGCTTAGAACGGGCATGGCGCGAACGCGCCTTCTACGCATCTCGCACCATTCCTGGCGTCGCCAACGAGGTCCGTAAGGCCTTTCTCGCGGCCGGCGAAACCGGCGTCCCCCTCAAGGACTATGACGATGTGCTGGCGCACCTCCAGCTGCATGTTCCCCAAGTGCGATGGAACGAGTTTGCCGACGACCATATTAGCGATCGCAGCTCCGTCGAGGCGATAGAACGTGCCGTGAGGCTTGCCGGTCGCGCTGGCCTACGTGAGTACCCCGCCTTTGTCGCTGTGTCTCGCTCCGAGGTGAAGCTGTTGAGCTTGTCGGGAGATGTTGCCGAGAAGGCCGAGGCGGTAATCAAGTACCTGGAGAACCTTCAATGACCCTGCGAAACCCCGTGTTGGCTGTCGCACTGACGGCCGCTCTCGCTGGCTGCGCAGCCCACCCCCCGGCCCAAGAGCCCGCTCGCACATTCACACTGCCTGATTCGTACAACACGCTGACGAGCCGGCATGTGGTGATTCCCGGGTATGAGCGTCAAGGGGTCTACGCGACTCGCACCACCAATTGGTACTACGGCGCTGGCAAGGGGCTCGATCGCTACGTTCAAGGCGGCACCGTCTACGACGAGGCGTATTGGCAGCAGCACTATGCCTCGATGCCGGATGACCACAAGGACGCCATGAAGTCAGTGCCGCTGGCACGTTTTCACTTCGAGTTCGACTCCATAGCGCTGACGCCCAGCTCGCAGCAGGAACTGGATTCCTTCCTGGAAGGGGAAGACTTGTCTGGTCGTGTGCTCGTCGTCGGCTTCACTGATCACATTGGCCCCGAGTCCTACAACGTTCCTCTTTCACAGCGCCGTGCTGATGCGATCGCAAACCGGCTACGCCAGGCCTGGCCAGATGCCCGCTTCCTGACGGAAGGGCATGGCACCTACCCCAAGCTGATTGACGGCACGACTGATGTTGCGCGGGCGGCTAACCGTCGCGCCGAGATTTATTACCTGGAGGCAGACCAATGAACGTCTTTATCGCCCATGCCCAGATTCTCCGTAAAGAGGCCCCTAAGGAGCGCGGTCGTTCAGGGCTGATGGTTCTGAAGGTTGGTAAGAACAAGCGCAGTACGGATGCGCTGATCCAGTCGGTAAACCAGATCATCGTCCGAATTCCGAGCCACCTCTCCGATCGCGCCGCCAAGCTGGATGTTGACTCGTACATCGAGATTTTCGGCCATGTGGGCGGCATTGTCCGTCGCTCCCAATTCTCTGGCGAGCAGCACCTGAGCGCTGAGCTGGTGGCCAACAATATCCAGCCAGCCGCGCAGATGGTCGAAGGCAACATCGAGAAGCATCTTTTTAATCGCTTCATTGCGATTGGCTTGCTGAGGGGAGTGAAAACCCCTGAGAGGGAAGGCCCACCGTCCACAGCGTATCTCCAGATCGGCCCTGATCGACCTGACTTGGGCCGCTCTTTCCAGCATACCGGCGTGGTGGCCATGTCTGCTTTCGGGCGCGTCGTAGATCGACTGGTCGAGTACGAAGCCGGCACCGCGTTGCATGTTGAGGGTCGGGTTACCGGGCTGTTGCGAAAGATCCCCAAGCCAGGGGCAGAAGGCGGCTTCGAGGAGAGCTTGGAGGTTGGCCTGGTGATGGATCGCGTCAGCCCCACCGCCATGGTCGCTGAACGGATGTTGACGCCGTTTGATGTGGCCAAGCCTGAGACCAAGGACGCCACGGAAGAAGCCAGCGAAGAGGCTGGCGCTGGGGAGCAGGAAGACTCAACCGTGGCTGAAGAACAGCGCTAGGAGGTGGTCAGTGATTGCCCTACCTGATTGTGCCATCGAGATCGCTGATTACTACCAAGTGCCCATCGAGATCGTCGCTGCCGTCCGCCAGCAAGAGAGCGGCAGCCGAGGGCAGTCTGTGGGGCGCATAGGGCCGAACAAGAACGGCACCTACGACCTGGGCGCGATGCAAGTCAATACATGGTGGCTCGATCCGCAAACCAACCGGAATCACCTCCAGCAATGGGGGATTACCGAGCGTGAATTGCTGGAAAACGAGTGTACGAACATCGCTGTAGGGACGTGGATTCTCTACGACAACATCACGCGCTACGGCGAGTGGGAGGCGGCATTGGCCGCTTACAACGCTGGGTCACCGGATAGTCCGGTTGGCCAGCAATATGCAAACGAAGTCCTCTCGATACTAGGAGATCAGTACCAATGACTACTTCCGTAGACATCCGTGACACCCAGACGGCGGCCAAGTCTGGAAAGTTTGCCCAGCTCCGCGAAGGCCTCCGCATGAACAAGCAGCGTGCCGCTGAGCGATCGCTGCTCGTGGCCACGACTGCGTTCGTGGCGATGCCCGCGTGGGCACAGGATGACTTTGCAGACTTCGCCGACAAGGTTGAAGAGCTGGCGCATGGCCCCTTCGGTATCGGTATTTCCATCCTGGCGCTGATCATCGGCTGCCTGGTGGGCCTTGGCCGTCAATCAGCTGCCCCTGCTTTCCTTGGACTGGGGATCGCAGGCGCCTTTGCGGTTGGCCCGTTCATGATCAAGGAAATCTTCAGCTGGTTCTCAGGCACCTGAGATAGGAGTAGCGGGTCATGTCAAACGAGTCCTATCGGATACCGCAGGATGTTGATGCACCTATCCCCATCTTCGCCTGGGAGATGACCGAGGTGTTTGTCGCCATCATGGTGATCGGCGTTGGCATCATCATGCGGTTTTTCATCCCGGGCCTATTTGCGGGGATCTTCCTCATGATGATGGCCAAGAAGATGCGTGCCGGCCAGAAGCGGGGACAGGTACAGCATGTCCTGTGGCGAATGGGGCTGAAGCTAGATCCGCTGCTCGGCAAATACGCACCGCGCCCAATGCGATTGGAGTACATCCGCTGATGAAATACCTCAATGCATTGCGTAATCAGTGGATCGCTGCCAGGGGCTGGATGTTCTGCACCTTGCTCCTGGCAGGGTTGCTGATCTACCTCCTGCAGAGCTATGTCCAGCTCAGTGCCAACATGCCAACCCGGCTGGTGCCCTACGATCTGCACCTGATGGATGGGCCGGTCGAGGTGGGCGCCAGCGCTGACTACACCGATGCAAGCTACCTCACGGAGATAGCGATCGCAGATGCCCAGTTGCACAGCAACTGGACCCCTCGGAACGTGCAGAAGCAGTACGCACGCTTCCAGAACCGGATGACGCCGGCCCTCTATGCCAAGGTTGGCAATGATCTTCAGGCTCGAATCCCAGACCTGGAGAAATCCGAGCGCACCCAGGCTCTGTTCGTTGAAGGAACCGAAGCCCTTGACGACACGGTGCGGGTCTACGGGCGCTTGCGGGCCTGGCATGGCACCGAACAGATCGAGGACGAATCTGTTTCCTACCGTGTCCGCTATTCCTTCAGCGGCGGCGTTCCGTATGTCGCTGGTTTCTCTTTGGAGGACAAATGAACAAGCCCAAGATGCAGGGGCTGGTCATGGCGGCGGCGCTTGCCGTCGCCACATTCGCCAGCGCCAGCGATGATGTCCAGGAGGTGGTTGTATCCACCGATGCGTATAACCGGCTGGTATTCCCAGAGCCGTACTCCACGATTGTCATTCCCCCCGAGGCAGAGCTGCGAGACAACCCGGTGCCGACTGATGGTAAGCGTGGTCTTCTGATCCGTCCTGCTGACGAGGCAGAGCCGTTCTCGGTTTTTGTCCAGTTACAAAGCGGCGAGGCTTTCACGGTGAAGCTGGAACCGGAAAGCGGTATCGATGCCCAGGTTTTCCGGTATCGCAATGCTCCTGATCTGTCCGAGCCGCCCGAGAGGGAGAGCCGGCCCAAGGATCGTTGGATTGCAGACACTATCCTGGCGGCGTTCCAGGGGGCACGCCCCAGTGGCTTTGAGCTTGCTGGCGCCCCGCCCAGCGCCCGACTCGAGATGCCCAATGGTGGCACGCTCAGGCTCACGGCGGAAAACCAGTACCGCGGTTCCGGCCATGTCGTGAACATCTACCGGCTGTCCTCAGACACCTCGCTCGAGGTTGAGCCTCGCGATTTCTACCGCGATGGGGTCGTTGCCATTTCCTTGGAAGGGGATACGGTCAGCGAGCGCCAGCAGCCCCGAATGATCGTCGTGGAGGTTGATCGTGGCTGAAGATCAGAACACGCAGCAGCCGGGTGAGTCTGGCCAGGACAAGAATTCCACGGTGGCCAAGGCCAAAGCCAAGTCCAAGATCGTCTCACAGAGCCTGCTGGAGCGTGCGCAGGGACGGAAGTGGCTTTTGTACGGAGGTGGTGCCTGTGTCGTGATCTGGCTTGTTGCCAGTAACGCCATCAGCGCCCGTGACAGCAGCAATGACAAAGCGCCACCACCCCCGGAATTCATGGATACCACGCCGGATACCCGACACGGCGAGGAAGTCACTATCTCGCGCCTACAGCAACAGTTGCGGGAGGCTCACGAGGAAATAGCTGAGCAGCGTGAGAGCCAAGCACAGAGGGATGCTCGCCTTCAGGCCCAGCTCGAGGAAATGCAAGCTGGTATGGAATCGGAGCGCGAAGAGACTCGGACGACCATGGAACAGCTGCGAGCGCGTCTCGCGGATATTGCCAGCGGTGAAGATAACTCCAGCGCCGTTCACATCGGTACATCTTCAAATGGCAACACTAGCGCCAACCGTTCGCCAGCCGACTATCTACGTCCGCCGCGAGGCGATGATCCTGGTGTGGTGCCCCCACCCCCTGTGGCGCGTCGTGACAGTGACTCTGGCCGTGCTGGTCTGCCCCCGAGGCAACAAGCGTCGACACAGGGCGGCGCCATGCCTTCACGGCTTCCTCAGTATCAGAAGGATGAGGGACCGGCTGATCCGATCGTGCTCAATGGCTCCAGTGGAGAGCCTAGCGCTCGCATCCTACGCAACGACGAGGCCCAGCAGGACGATGATGAAGAGGATCTGGGACCACCGAAAGCGGGATTCCTGCCGATGGGGTCGTTCTCCGAAGTGGCCATGCTGACCGGCGCCGACTTTGGCGCAGCCGAGCGTACCCGGAACAATCCTCAGCCGGTTCTCTTCCGTATCCAAAACGATGCTTTCCTGCCGGGTAGTGCGCGGTATCGCCTCGCCGACTGCTTTGGCATGGGCGGGGGTTACGGTGACCTCTCCAGCGAACGAGCGCATATCAATGTCACCCGTATTTCCTGCGTCGATACACGGACAGGGATGATGCTCGAGTCGCCGATCAATGGCTACATCGTGGACTCAGATGGTCGTCTGGGGCTGCGCGGCAAGGTTGAGCGTCGGGCTGGCGCCCTACTGGGCAAGGCCATGCTTGCCGGTTTTGCCGAAGGCGCCAGCAGTATCGCTGCTACGGCGGCGCAAGGTGCTGAGTCGGCCGTTACGGGCAGCGGCGTTGTGACCACTATCGACCCGGATAGTGTCGCTGAGGTTGGCATGTACGGTGGTGCCGGCCGCGCCATGGAAATCCTGGCAGAGCGCTACATCGAAGAAGCTGAATCCATGTTCCCGGTGATCGAGGTTCCCTCAGGCCGCCGCGGCACCGTTGTTATCCAGGAAGGCCAGAAGCTCGAGTGGGAAGCCTACGAGCTGGCCGAGAAGATGCCGAGCGAGGGCTAATCCTATGAGTTTGAAGCTGTTGATCCCCTTGACTGCTCTCCTGTTCCTCGGGGGCTGTGCCACGGTACGTCATGACTGTGAGCTGGGGACTGAGTGCGTCGGTACGGGTGAGGTCTATGAGGCCGCGGTTGCGAATGGTGGCTCGTCCGAATCGGTGATGGATGGCCATGATGATGCCGCGGATGCGGAGGAAGAAAAGATTGAGCAATGGCGTCCCTATAGCGGTGGTGGCCTCACCGATCAGCCTGTCTACCAGCCTGGCAAGCCCGTGCGCATCTGGGTCGCCCCGTGGCGTGGCAATGACGGCATCCTGCGATCGGGCGAGTACCTGTATGTGACCCTGCCCGATGCATGGCGATATGGCCAGCTGCGCGAACAAGGCGTCGGCGCCGGCATGATCGGCCCTGCCCCTGGGGTTCAGCACATCGCCCCGCGAGCGCCAGGCGCCAGCGTGAACCCGTATCGCATCCAGCCGCAAATGCAGATCGTCCCGGAGAATTGATATGCAGATCACTGCGATGACTCGTATGCGGCACAAGATGCGCCGCATGATTCAGCAGGGCGCTCCCGATTATGGCGATCGCGCACTCCCCCTCCAGGCAGCCGAGGCGCTGACTGAGCGGGATGATCCGGCGAGCCTTCTTCCCTATATCGACTACGAAGATAATTACTGCGTCCGTGATGACGGGAAGCACCCTCAACTGGGCTTTGGTCTCCAGTTTGCGCCCCTGATGGTTGCTGGCAAGGACATTGAGGAGCAGATCGAGTCACTGATCACGCGGGCGCCAGCAGACACCGTTATCCAGTTCGTTGCTCATAGCTCGCCGGCCATCGAGGATCGGATCAACACATGGCAGGCTCGACGGCTGCGTTACTGCAAAGATCCCATGCTCAAGGAGCTGGTTGAACGCCGAAGCCAGCACATGCTCGACGCTGCGGCCAATAACAAGAGCCTACTGCCCAACGAACGCTTGTATCCCCGCGAGGTGCATTACTTCGCTTTCTTCACCATGACCTTTGGCGGCGACCCAGAGCATGCTGAGGAGATCCGCTCATGGCGTCACATGTGCGATGAATTCCGCCAGTCTGTCATGGGAACGTTCAGCTCCATGGGCCTGTCCCCTGCTCTCATGAACGAATTGGGTACGCGCCGTGTGCTGCGTCGCATAGCCAATCCTCAGATGGTGCCGGGTGAGCTTCAGCGCCTGGAAGAGGAAGGCGGTCCCTTCGTTGATTCCATCTTCGACAAGCGGACACGCATTCGCGTGAAATCCTCGGGGGCGGTCCAGTTCAGTGACAACGAGCGTGAGGTGGATGTCGTCCCCCTGACCATCGACACCTACCCCGACTATCTGCGCCTCTACATGACTGGCGACATGCTCGGGGAGCTGAAGTCTGCGACCGATCGCATCGCGCCGGCCTACTGGATGTACACCACCATCTATAAGCCGAACACCGAAAAGGCTCGTGATGACATCACAATGCGGATGGGCATGATCTCCAAACAGTGCATGAGTGATTCGGAGTGGTACAAGGGGATGATGCCCCACCTCTTCACACGGCGCCGAGACACCCAGCAGCTGCTCAACGATACCCGCTCGAACTACTGCCCGGTACGCATGTGGACGGGTATCAACATCATTACTGAGCCTGAGAGAGCGGCCTCGGATGCAGACTATGTATCCTCGCTGTGGCGGAAGGCGGGCTTCAGGGCCTCGCGGGAACGCTATATCTCGCTGCCAATCTGGTTGTCGTCCCTGCCGTGGGGCTATAACCCGCGCATGGACAAGCCAACCTCAGGCCTTCAGCGGGCACAGATGGTCTCTAGCCTGAACGGCGCCTGCGCCTCGATCTGCCAGGGCGACTGGGGCGGCAACGGGCCTGTCGTGCGCAAAGACCCTCAGGGTAACCCCTACCTCTACGCCAATGGACTCTTGCTGGTTTCACGCCGCGGCCAGATGTCATGCATCGACATCTTCGATTCGGCCACCTCCTACAATTTTTCGGTGATCGCGACCTCCGGCGCGGGTAAGTCATTCCTCGCCAACGAGTTTGTTACCGATATGCGCTGTCGGGATGGCGTTGTCCGAATCATCGACGTGGGGGGCTCCTATAAAGAACTTTGCGAGCTGCTGGGCGGTCAGGAATTGCGCTTCGACCCCAATCATCCGGTCTCGCTCAACCCCTTCTGGGGGATCAAGGGCAAGCAGCGGTACGACGATGACGAAGGTGGCAGCGAGATCGCAGAAATGATCCCGGTCCTCAAGGATGCCATTTCTCAGATGGCGTTCCCCCTAGGCGAGCCCGACAACTACGAGTACCAGCTGATCGAAAAGGGCATCCTCGAGGCGCACGATACACATGGCGAGGTCATGGAAACCAAGCATGTCTATCAGTGGCTCGCAGCTCGGGCAGACAGCGATCCAGTGGCCAAGAACATTGCCTTGCAGCTGGAGCCGTATGCGGTGGGTCGCCACGCGACATGGTTCAACGGCGAGCCTCAGCTGGATCTCTCAAACGAGTTCACCATCCTCGAGCTTGAAGAGCTGAACGTCGACCGTGAGTTGCGCAACGTGGTCATGACGCTCCTCATGGCGCGGACAACCCGGGATATGTATCTGCGACCGCGAAACATCCCGAAGATGATGCTGATCGATGAAGCTTGGGATCTGCTCGCGGACCCCAAAAGCGGCAAGTTCATCGAAACTGCCTTCCGACGCATCCGTAAGTATTACGGCAGTGCCGGCTTCATCACTCAGGGCTTCAAGGATACCGACTTGTCGCCGGCCGCTCAGGCTGCCTTCGACAATGCACCCTGGACGTTTGTGCTCAAGCAGTCAGGCCCTTCGCTGGACTACGCACAGAAAAACGGAAAGCTGGGCGGTGAGGACGAGTTCCTGTTCGACATGCTGCGCGGGGTGAAACCCGGTGCCGGCTACTCCGAGGTCTTCGTCAAGCATGAGAGCGGGGGTGGCCTCTTCCGCTTCGTGGTCGATAAATACTCCTACTTCCTGTATTCGACCAACCCGAAGGATCAGGCTCGCCTGATGAAGCTCACCGAGGCGGGCCACAGCACCCAGGAGGCCATTCGCATGCTGGCCGAGGGGCAAGGGTAGGCCTATACGATGCTGGCGCTCCTGTCCGCCGTGTCGGCCTGTCTCGCCGGGGGGCTTGGCTTCACCGTAATGGTGGTGTTGCCGGTCGTGGTCTTTATTGGCGTGCCAATGGAGTTCATGCGTCCCCCTGGTGAGCCGATGACGGTCACTCTGCTGGCCCAGGGCACTTTCTTCGCAGGTGGCGTCCTGACTGCCCTCGCCTGGCTAGGGATGCGGCTGGCGCCAGCCAGCTATCGTATCGGCCGGCTATTCCCCGGGGCTCGTGAGATTGCAGATCATGTTTGGGTTTACGAGACCCATGCTCTTCAGGCTTATGCAATGCCGAGCCCTACGGGCGGCGTAGTGATCGTTTCCCGGGCTGCTCTCAACCTGCCCGCTGATGAGCTTCATTGGCTGCTGGCTCACGAAAGATCACATCTACGCCGTGGCGATGCGTCTGCCAACCTTTGCTGGTGGACTCAGCACAGCATCATGCGTGTGGCGCTTTGGCTGGCGCGGCTGATCCATACGATTCTTCGCCCTATCCCCCTGGTTGGCCTGCTGAGCGGCCTGTATTTCTCGGTGGCGAGCTTCGGGCTTAGCCTGGCGCTTGGCCTTTTCAAAGTCATGGACCGCCACTTGGGGCGCCTCATGGAATATCGTGCCGATCGTGACGCGGCGCGTGTTACCACGCCCATGGCTGGCTGCCGGCTCCTCAGCAGACTCTCTGCGGGCCTTGAGCCGAGCTGGGGCCTTTTCTCTACACATCCGCCGACTTATCGGCGTATCAAGCGCCTGGAGCGTATGACATGAGCCTGATGGGTTATCGCTCGACACTCCTAAGATCCGTCATTGCCTTGACCGTCTTCTACAGCCTCGCCGCGGCGGTGGCTTTCTACTCCATGGGGCCGGAAACGCTCCAGACGTGGCTCGAGGCAGCGGGCTTTTGGGTTGAAGGGGACACAGAGATCAACCCGGCGAATGCGGCATCCGCGGCCACGGAGGTCGTCCTGGCGAGATCCTATGCTGTTTGGCCATGGCTGGCGGGTGGCATGGCCGCTGGCTCGGCGATCATCCTGCTCATGGTGGGGGTAGAAATGGTAACCCGGCGCCAGCGGGCAAAAGCGCGTGGCGAATACCGAGGAATGGATCTTTCGATTACGTACATGCCCTGCCCTGATCCGGTTGCCTATAAGCCAGTCAAGGCTCAGCTGGCAGGCGACGTGCCGGCACACCACTTGCCGCTAATCAACCAGCTGCTCGGGTATCTTCAGGCCCACCCTGAAGCATTTTGCGGTGATGGGCACAGCACGACTCTCCTCGAGCATCATCTCGGTGTGATCGATGAGGCCTTCGAGTACAAAGGGGCCGATCCCCTCCTCCCCCTCGCCGCGGCTGCTCATGATATTGGCAAGACTGTTTCGCATGCGAAACGAGACGGACAGTGGGTTCGCCTGGCCTACCACGACAAGGAGAGCGGTCGCCTGTTAGCGAAATTCCCCGCATGGTGGGAGCTGCCGGAAGAAGAACGCTCCATTCTGAAGCTGGCAGTCAAATACGAGCACTCTCCTAATCTGATGCCCGTGGCTTTCCCGGGCCTGTGTAGCAAGGGGATGCGTCGCGCCATCACACTCTTACAGCAGCTGCGAGAAATCGATGGCCTCGCGACACGAGGCGAGAAACGAAAGGTTCTTGAGACGCTGAACGTTCGAGAGCTTGCGATCGAGACATTCTTGCGGGTTGTCCCCCAGGTGCCCTATCAGGTGAAAGGGTTGGCCAAGCGCGTCAAGGCAGCGGGCTTCCGTGTAGGCGAGCGCCTATACCTCTCCGAACACCATATTCGGGAGACAGCCCTTGCCAAGCTGGATGGAGACGTTGCCGCGGCGTTTGGTGGCGACTTCAGAGCCCGCGGCCAGGCAGGCGAATTTACGCAGGTGCTACTGGCGGCACTGGCCGATCGCGGCTGGCTCATCACTGAAATCGAGGGAGTGCCTGAGGGGAGCGAGATGGCGAAGACCTGGAGCCTGCCGGCTGACCAGGCCCTGTGGCGTGTTCGGTCGGGCATTATCGAGTTCAGAGGAATGATCGCAGTGGAGCTGCCTGCAGAACACCAAGGGCTTTACCCACGCGAAACGGCTTATGAGGTGACGGTTCTCGGCCCCCAGGGCAAGCACAGCAGTAACGCAGGCGTTGCCCCAACAAAAGACAGTGGCAAGCGGGTGGATCGCATGCATCAGCCTAAGGGCATTCCAGCGTCGGAGGTGTGCGATGTCAGCCTCTTCGCGACGGCGCCAGCAGGTGCTCGGACGCCGGCAGAGAAGGCGGTTAGCGGGAAAGGCAGCACCAGCCCCGACAAACCCACTTCGAGTGACCATTCCACGCAGCCCCCCTGGCTTATTGAGCAGGGGGATGCTGCACCGAAGACCAGTGGGGATGTTGCACAGAAAGCGAAAGCCAAGTCCGATACAGCCGGTGGGAATGTTGCACAGGAGAGCGCCAACGCAGCTGTTACAGCTTCAACGCCCAGCACGGATTCACACGCGAACAATGACGTAGCTGGTGCCTGGCTACTGGATGATTCCGAGATGGCAGGTGGGGATGTTGCACAGGAAGATACTCGCCAGCCCATGCTAAGCGGTGGGGATGCTGCACAGGATGGCAAAGACGCTCAGAGTCAGCAGGCGCCAGCCAAGGGTAAAGCAGACGAAGAGGCAGATTTAGCTGGCGAGTGGCTGCTTGAGGATGCAGCTAGCGTCGGTGGGGACACTGCACAGAACGCAGGTGGGGATATTGCACAGGTAGACCCGCGCCAGTCCAAGCAGAGCGGTGGGAACGTTGCACAGGAAGAGCAAGACATGATGAAGAACCACACACCAGCCAAGGGCAGCAGTGGGAGCGACAGCCAATTAGAGGGGGCCTGGCTGCTCGAGGAGACCCCAGAATCAACCAGTGGGGATGTTGCACAGAAGACGATAAGCAAACCCGAATCAGCCAGTGGGGATGTTGCACCGATCGCAGAACAGCCTGATCCCCAGACCATTGCTGATGAGGGTGGCCAGGTGGCGTCAGATGCTGGCGCCAGTACCCAAGGTGATGTAGCGGCCGAGCTGGATGACTGGAGCCCCGAAGTCGGCGACGATCATAGAGATCCTGCTGCTGTCCCTGGTCAGGGAGGATGTCTGCCTGACCCAGCTACGCATGCGCACCTAGACGCGCAGCCGGCCGCGGAAGATGGCACATGGCTATTGGGGGAAGATCCTAAAGAATCACCTCAAGCCGGTGAGTATGCAGAGACCAGGACGCAGGCTGACCCTGAGGCAACCTCCGCTGTAATGGCTGATGCCGCGTCAGCTAACGCTGAGCAGCCCCAAGCGGCAGTGGCGCGGCAGGATGATGCCGAAGCTACCTCACCGATACAGCGCCGACTGAAGAAGCGTGGAGGTGCCTCGGCAGGACGCCAAGACCGAAAGGCATCCAGCAGCGAAGCGCCAGCAGTCCAAGGTCAACAGCCAGGCCAAGGGAAGGCAAACAAAGGGACCATCAAGCCAGGTGGCGCCAAGGCGGAAGTTAAAGGGGTTCCCAAGCTATTCAGTTAAGCATGCAGTCGTGAATTCAGCGGCCATGGACCTGGCAGTACCCTTCCCGGCCTGCTAGGCCTGAAAACAGATAAGACATGCTTTTATACTAGTTAGTTACGCTGGCTACGCTTACTGATCCTTAGCGACAGCACAGACAGCCCAATTTGAATAGTAAAGCCGCCTACGACTACAGCCCATTGCCACGATTCAGGGCGTAGCCAGGCTAGGATCGCCGAGACTATCAAACCCAGCAAAAACACAGCGAAAGCAGAAAGAATTGCAACCTGACTGGAGGGATGGATGCTATCCCATAGCTCTTTCATGCCTTTTCTTTGATCTGTGGCTGTCGGCAGCCGACCGCGCTGGATCGCCTCTCGACAGGCACTAACTCGATTCCAGGATGATTCTTCGAGAATCAGTAATTGGGCCACGCCAAGCGGACCCGTGATTATCTCCGATCCCGGAGACAGCCATTGGAAGATCCTCGGCAGTTGGTTAAGCCGCTGACCGGGCAGTTCAGTGAGCTATGGCGCTACCGCGTAAATGATTATCGAATCATTGCCAGCATCGAGGAAGAAGAAGTGCGCGTCCTGGTCATTCGACTTGGCTATCGCCGCTGATACGCTCCCAGAGGAAGCATCGGCCAAGGTAAAAAACCATCATGCAACTGTCGCCTAATGCTAATGCGATCGATAACTTCAGGGCGTAGGGGTCAGGCTGGCAAACGAGCATCGTCCAGGCGCCACATGAATACATACTCGAACATGGCGAGGCAACTCTCCTGCCTCACCCCAAGAAAGTTCTGAAAAAGGGCTTGATCCAAGGCATCAGAAAGCAGGCTGGCCTCAGGTGCCAGCGGCGAGACAGGAGCAACGAAATGCTCTTTCTCATTGCCATTGAACTGGGTGACGATCAGCACGCCTATAGCGTGGCGGTTCCCGACCTGCCTGGCTGCTTCTCTGCCGGCGACACATTCGATGAGGCAATCGCCAACGCTCGTGAAACCATCGAAGGCCACTTGGAAAGTCTGGCCGAGCATGGAACGTACCTGAGTGTAAGCCTACCCCGCAGAATAACGCCAGCCGAAATACTGTAACACTTTCTTCGAAGTAAGCGAGCCTAGGGCAGGCCTCCTCTCTCTCACGGAAACGGCGCATCTTGGCTTTCCTCCTGCTGATGTCTCCGTTGCTCCGGCGTCCAGAGTGTCTTCAGGTAGTTGACAACAAGCTGAATCTGCTGTGGAGACAGCACATCACCAAAGGCTGGCATGGTCAGCCGCTCGGTCTTGTTCCAAGGGTCATGCCATCCCTCTGCGATGATCCGGTAGAGCATGGCATCGGAGTGCTTCCAGGTATGCCCCTCCGGATTATGTGGAGGGGCCGGTAACTCACCCAGCGCGTTCTGACGCTCCCAGTTCGGCTGGCCATCTCCCTCGATGCCGTGGCAGCTGGCACAGTATTGCCGATATATTCTTTTGCCCGCTTCCAGCGGCTCGGTCACATCTTTGGTTGGCTCTCCACCGGCCAGAGCAGGGCCGGTGAAAGAGGTCACGATCAGTACGACCATGAACCGCTGGGCGCTACGCATCGGGAGCTTCCCAAGTTTTACCCTGGTCCTCGCTGATCACGAGATCGCCGTCAGCTTCCAATGCGTAGAGAGTGCCTTCCGATGCCAACGCCAAGGCGACTTTCTTTTCCTCTTCGCCCTCGCTAGCTATCGGCTCCCATTGCTGTCCGCCGTTATTGCTTCGGAACAATCCCTGCTCGGTACTTACGAAGACCTGCTTGGGTTCATTGACGTTATAGGCCACGTCATAAACCTGGCCGGCATCCAGATCGCCACTCAAGCGCCAACCACAGAAACAATCCATGGAGAGGCGTACGGCATCATCGGAAACTGCATAGAGCCAACCTGTCTGCATGCTGCCTTCCATATCGGAGTGAACGAGGCGTCGAATGGTCTGCGTCGGCCCGCTGTCCATTTTCTTCCATGATCTGCCTGCGTCCTCGCTCTGATAGAGCCCATCGTCGGCTATCACGGCATATAGCGTCTTCGGCTGGTTGCGATGTACGGTAAAAGCGATCACATTCTGGCTGGGCAGGTCCTCGTTAAGGGCTTGCCAGGACCTGCCATTATCTTCGCTACGCTGCACTCCGATAGTGGGGCCGGCAATATACATAACATCGCCACTTTCTGCCGGCATGGCCACTGACATCAATGTTCCTCTCTCCACAGCAGACGGCAGAGTGATATCCTGCCAGGTCTTGCCGCCGTTCTCGCTCTGTAAAAGTGCATTGTCTTCGACCTTGAGTAACCGATTGCCTGCCTGGTCATAGCTCAGTGCAGGCAGCATGGCCTCGGCTGCCATCGCTCCCCCCGCTGCTCCCAGGCTGGCTACAGCAAGGCCTGCCAACGATACGGCGCGTAAGAAGTGGTTCGCTGTTTTGCGCTTGAAAATATCCTCGAAGAGCATTAACCAATGGAGCCTAGTGCAGGAAACGTCGCTAGCAGCCAGTAGGACAATGCAGTCAGTTGGCCTGTAATCATCAGCACGCCCATGCCTACCATGATGAGACCAGCCATGATGTGCATGGGTCGCCCCCAGCGACGCAGGAGCTTCTGATGCTGAAGGAATCGGTCGAGCGAGATGGCCGTGAGAAGGAAAGGAATACCGAGGCCCAGCGAGTAGACTGCAAGTAGTGCCAAACCGCTAGAGACATTGGCAGTCGAAGCGCTAACGGTAAGAATGGCGCCTAGTATTGGTCCGATACAGGGCGTCCAGCCGAAAGCGAACGCGACGCCCAGCAGATAAGCCGCGCCGGGTCCGCCGCCCTCTTCCTTGAGCTTTCCCATAAAGCGCCACTCCCGCTGCAGCCAGTGAAGCGGGAGTATGCCGGTCATGAGTATCCCGAACAGGATGACGATGCCGCCACCTATCAGGTTCGCTTCCTGACGGTAGGTCAGGAGTAAACGACCGATGGCCGTGGCGCTGGCTCCCAGAATCAGAAATATCGTGGAGAACCCGAGCACGAACCATAACGACTGGGTGATCACCCTAAGTCGTTCACACCGATTCGCCTCCTGAATCTGACTCAGCGTGCGACCGGCCACGAAGGAGAGATAGCCAGGCACCAGTGGCAGAACGCAGGGGGAAACGAACGAAATCAGGCCTGCTAGAAACGCCGTGAGCAGGCCGATGTTGGCGACTTCAAACATGCCTCAACTGCACGCTAGACCGTTTCCTTGGAGGCTGTAGGAGGCACTTCAGCGTGGGCCTGCTGTGCCGCCGTTTCACTTTGGCTGGCAGTCGCATCTTTCTTGTCCTTCTTGCAGTGCATCAGGCACATCACCCCACACATGAGCAGACATGGCAGGAGAGACACCAGAATCGGGGCAATGCCGAGTATGACCAGCTGTTCCCAGCCCAGGGCGAGGCCGCCAGCCGCGATTACGGCACTCAAGAGCCATAAGCGGCGCGGGCCTGACAGCAAGCTTTTGAGTCCTGGCTGTTCCTGACCTTGGTTAGATTTATTGCCACTACAGCAGCTCATTGTGATACCTCTTTCGAAAGTCTAATGGTTTCTTCAAGAAACTCGGTCATTGCCGGGCTATCCCACTCTGTTGCACCCACCAGGCGCCCGATCTCGTCACCGTGGGGATCGATCAATAACGTCGTCGGGATTCCAACCGCACCAAGCTTGGTTCCAGCCATACCGGTGATATCGATATATTGGCGGAGGTGCTCGATACCTACGTCTGTATAAAAATCCTGCACGACCTCGATCCCCTTGCGATCGATCGACAGGGCGACGACCTCAAACGCCTCTCCGCCCAATGCGGCCTGCAGCGCATCCAAGGTGGGCATCTCCTCTCGGCAGGGGCCGCACCATGTCGCCCAGATATTCAGCAGCACTGTCTGGCCTTGGAAATCGGCAAGAGTCAATGGCTTGCCCTGGCCATCCTCGAAAGCCAATTCAGGCAAGTCGCGTGGGCTCTCCCACACCATGAAGCCCTGCGGACCGAGGCCTTCAGGCGGACTGGCAGCAGCGATTGGGGCCAGCGTCATTAGGCATGCAATCGCCACGCTCCGCTTGATAATGACCGATGTCATAACTGTCCAATACTGGCGTTAGTAGGTAGCATAAACTTCAGGCGAATCGGTTGGCTGGAATGCCAAGGTATAGACTTCGATCGGCCCTTGTTTTTCTCCCCCCATGCCCGGCGATCCTAGCGGCATGCCAGGTACGCTTAAGCCTTTGATAAAGGGCTTGTCCTCCAACACCTGCTTGATGCTTTCAGCATTGACGTGTCCTTCGAAGACATAGTCGCCGATCAGCGTAGAGTGACACCCGTAAAGCTTTTCGGGAACGTTATGTTCCGCTTTAACCTGTGACAGGTCATTGGTTTCGATCACCTCAACGTCGAAGCCATTGTCTTCAAGATACTCTGCGTGCCCAGCACAGCATCCACAATTCGGGTTCTTGTAAAGCGTCGCCGGCGTCTCTGCAGCGAGGCCTGAAAGGGGGAACGCCAGCAGGGCAGTAAAAGCCAATTTTTTAACGTATTTCATTGATTGTCATCTCTAAGTTAATGCTTAAAGCTTGCCTATCCCTACAAGGAAACTAGCCAGTCATGTTCTCGATATAGTGTTGCAAAGTATCCCAAATGCCACCAGGTAAGGCCTCTGGGACCTCCACCAATACCTTGGCATAAGAGGTCAAATGCTCTGGCTCGAATTTAAGTCCATGGAAACGTGCCTGCATCCGCCCCGTCTGATCGATAACATGGGTGACAACGCCATGTGCCTGTACACCTTCGGCGACAGGATCGAACCTGAGCCCATAAGATTCGGCTAACCGGCGGGTCGTTCTGGCAGGCTCATTTTCGTGACGGTAAAGAAAACGCCAGTTAGTAGCCTCTAGGCCAAAATTGTTACCATAGGCCTGCATATTGGCTCGCGTAACTGCAATATCCCCACCATCTGTCGCGATCGTGATGAATTCGACAGCGTCATGCAAACCCGCTTCATGGATCTGTTCCTGCACACGGGAAATCAGATCCATGTGCAGTGGGCAAGCGTCTGCACAGCGGGTATAAATAAAATTTAGTACGACGACCTTACCTTGGAATTCCGACAAGGAAACTGTATTGCCACTGGTATCAGCCAAAGCAAATTCCGGAGCTAGACGATCAACGAACTGTACGTAGTCTTCCTGCTCTTGGATTTCTTTTTCGGCATCCTGAAGCGAGTGAGCAAGCAAAGGAGAGCTGGCGAACAAAAAGAGAGCGAATAACGGAGAGTACCGTTCTTGACTCATTTGTATATCCTTGGCATGACCAGCATGGAAAGAGGCTGCTCCATTACGGTCTGGAGCAGCCTCTTGTTAGTTATGCGCTAGTCTCGGCGCCTTCAGCCTGCTCCTGCTGCATCGTCTCCATCATGGCATTGCACTTTTCCATCATGGAGTGCATCTGTCCCATCATGCCCATCATGTTTCCATGCATGCCATTTTCACCCATCATGTTGCCCTCGCCCATCATGTTGCCTTGCATGCCATTGGGCTGCGCCTGTTCATTTTGCTCATTTTCCTGCGCGAGGAGAGAACCGGCACCGAAGGTGCCCACGGTGATGATGGCGGCGGTGAGCGCTACGTTGCGTATCTTTCGCATGATGTCGTCCCTCATATCGGGTGAGAAGCTGTGTTTCTCATGTTGCTGTTTTGGTATCGCGTAGTGCCCAAGTCTGTTGGAACATGCCTTTCGGCGGCGCTCGCTTACCATTACCAGCAGAAAGACTCTAGAACCTATGGCCTACCTGCAGGTCAAGGGCCAGGCCAATGGCCATACGCCCTCTCCAAGCAACTGCTTCAATGAACCATATCCTTGAAGGTAACTTTAAGGTCAAGCGCTTTCTCTTCTGCGCTCTCTGTCCAATTCCTCTTGACCTTGGGGCCGCCCTAGCGTCCTAGACTACCCAGGTTGTCATCGCAGGGGAGCCCCCATGAAAGTCAGCGAACTCGCTCAGGCAGGCGGAGTAACGGCGGAAACCGTACGCCATTACACCCGCGAGGGTTTGTTACATCCGCAGCGCGATCCACAGAATGGCTATCAGCGCTACGACAATGAGTCTCTTAGCAGACTATGCTTTATTCAGTGCTTCCGCATGCTGGGCTTCAGCCTTGGGGAGATTAAAGGCCTGCTAGGCGAGGCCATGCAGGAAAACATCTCCTGTTCTAAGTCACAGGATATTCTGGCCAATCAGCTACCCCAAGTTCGCTCACGCATTAAGGAATTCCAGGCTTTGTCCGAGCGAATGGACCAGGCTTTGGAGGCTTGGCGAGATACCCCCGGTGGCGTCCCTACTGGCCATCTCGTCAGTCAGCTGGTAGACGACTTATCGCAACCTGTTATCGTTTAGCGCTATCTGCATGCTGAGGCGGCCCGCTCATAACCGGCACTAGCCAGCAGTGATCGATAGAGCCTATTTTCGAGGCAGCATTGGCCTGAATGTGGAACTCTGCAAACAATATGGAATGCCATGGGACTTTATAACCGCCATGTATTGCCGCGTCTCATGCATCTGGCAATGCGCACACACTTGCTCGAAGCATACCGCCAACGCTTGGCATCTCAAGCTCAGGGCATCGTGCTAGAACTTGGCTTTGGATCGGGGCTCAACCTGCCCTACTACGACGTTGCAAAGGTCCAGCGGCTCTATGCGCTAGAGCCCGAGGAAGGCATGCTCGAACTGGCTCGGGCGCGTATTGCCAAAGCGTCATTTCAAGTAGAAGTGCTACAAGCCGGCGCCGAGCGGATCCCACTTCCTGATCAGAGCGTCGATACCGTCCTATGTACCTGGACACTCTGTACGATTCCTGACATCGAAAAGGCGCTCGTCGAAGCGCGCCGAGTCCTCAAGCCTGGAGGACAGTTCCTGTTCACGGAACACGGCCTCTCAGCAGAATCTCGGGTGGCACGTTGGCAGCATCGCATGACACCGCTCTGGAAGCGCTGCGCTGGAGGCTGCCATCTGAATCGTGAAGCAGATGTTTTGCTGCAGAGTGCAGGGTTTGACGTCATCAGCGTAGCCAAGGATTATCTCGGACCGCTAAAGATCATGACATACATGTACGAGGGACGAGCACAACTGCCGAACGGGGCAGCAAAGCCAAGAGAGGACACCAGCAGCGTACCTGTACAAACTGACTCACAAAGCCTCAGCGGGTAGCTGACCCGAGGCAAATGTGACGGGAGCCGAACCGGCGAACGCCTCCAATTCCGTCTGAGCTGGCGGGTAGCAGAGTCCATCGTCCGAACAGCCCTGGAACGTCACCGTAATGGCCAATGGGCCAGTATCCGCGCTTTCCGACACGATGGGAGCACTGAGCACGACTTGGTTATAGAAAACGTATATTTCACCCAGTTGAGGATGAACGACAAGCTCTCCCGGAGGGATCTCCAGCTCACCGAAGCTGACCATGTGATCGCGGCTTTCAAGGGCAAACTGGTGTCGGTGCAGGTAATAGCCGGGAGCACTCTCAAACCCAACGAACAGCTTTTCATCGCTTCGCCATGCACTGGCCCGGAAGGCTTCCTTAACCGGGAGAAACTTGCCCAAGAACAGGGGCTCGACGTTCCGACGCTTGTCGCTGTCCAGCCGTAGGCCTTCACTGGCATGTGCCTGGGTGAATGTAGCCAACATAATGGGGTATCCGGATTAAGTGGTTGATGGGCCTTCCAGCCCCATCCAACCCTTAGTCCTTCCAGAAGGTTGATAGATCGACACCGAAGTTCTTCTCAGGCTCGGGGAGTCCCATGTTGTAGGTCATGGTGGCTCTGCCCAGAAACGGGGATTCCTTGACTTGTGGCGCCTTCTTCTTGTGCTTGGTGGTATAGAGCATCCGGGCTCGCATTACCTCGAACGAATAGCCCCGGCCATCACGGTTTTTGTCCTTGGCTAGGCGGTTTATCGACTACGTGAAAGCGTTGGTGATCGGGAGTCGGTCTCAAAGTAGGTCAGCATCTCTTCACGCCAGCCACTGACGGCGCTGACGAGATCCTTCCAAACCTCCTTCTGCCCCTGAGGGATGTTGTCAATCCAGGTGGCGAGAGCCTGTTCGGCACCACGCCGATTGGTACAGTCCCAGATATGGTAGAAGCGCTCCTTGTGCTCGTAAGCCGCCAAGAGCTGGGGGGAATGCTCCTGTCCAGGTCTCCATGATGAGCCGTTCGCGGTCTGAAACGTCGTGAGCGCGCTTCAGCAGGATTTTCCGGTCACCTTTGAGGGTCCGGCGCTGATTGGGCTTCAACTCCTTCCTTAGGCCTTTGCGGATCTTCTCTAAGGCCTCGTTGGCCATGCGCACGACGTGGAACTTATCGACCACGATACGGGCCTGTGGCAGCACCGTCTGGAAGGCGCGGCGGTAGGGCTTCCACATGTCCATGCTGACGATCTCGACCTGGTGGCGGTTGGCCATGCTCATGAGGCGTCTTGTCACCCTCTCTTGCTGACGACCGGGTAGCAGGTCCAGCAGGGTGCTCTTCCAGATTGGTTAGGATGCAGCAGAGCCCTTGGCAGCAGTCGTGCATCAGGAACGTACAGCTGGCTCATGAAGGCGTGCCGCCTTATCAAGGCCCAGGACGCGCCTATTCCGGAAGTCAAGCATGCGATAGCGAAGACGCTAGGCGATTCAGCGGCGGCGGCTGCCTGGTTGATGTCGTATTTCCGCCCAAATAAAGAGGGCGACACCGAGGAAGATCCATACGTCCGCTAGGTTGAACGATGGCCAGTGCCACTGGGCATAGTGAAAATCGAGAAAATCCTCTACGTAGCCTAACCGCAAGCGATCTGCGACATTGCCCAACGCGCCGCCGAGGATCGCACTGAGGGCGAGCCGATAACTCAGTACGCGTGGTGAACGCCAAAGCCAGTACACCAGTAATATCGAGATAACCAGGGCCAGTCCGATGAAAAGCGGCTGCTGCCAACCGCCGACATCCGCGAGAAAGCTGAAGGCCGCCCCCGTATTGTGGCGGTGGACCCAATTGAAGAAGGGTGCGGCAGGCACGCTTTCACCATGCGCTAGCATGGTGCTGGCAAGGTACTTGCTCGCCTGATCGACAAACAGTAACAGGAGCGAGAGCCACAGCCAGCGCATCGCCTTTCCCGGCTCGTGGGCTTTCTCTGCGAGCCGACTGCCATAAGTAGACATATCCCCTTCCTCCTGACCCAATCTAGAATTTGCTCGCTGCTAAATAACAAGCGTCATGTACCCAACCGATGATGCCGACGAATTCGACGGAGCAGGAGCAGGCCGAGTCCGAGTGCGGTCAGGCCAAGGACAGGCCAATCCCGCCAGCGCACATAAGGGGGCGCGCCAGTTCGCGGTGTCACTTCGGCGCTGAGGGTGGCCACTTCGAACTGCGGAGCACGCTTGAGCACTTTGCCCTCATGATTGATGGCTGCTGTGATACCGGTGTTCGTGGCTCGAAGAAGGTCACGTCCGGTTTCGATGGCACGCATGCGTGCCATCTGGAAATGCTGGAGGGGGCCGAGCGAGCTGCCGAACCAGGCATCGTTGCTGACATTCACCAGTAACTGCGCTTCGGGCAGAAGCTCAGTGACTTCGGCACCAAAGACCGCCTCGTAGCAGATGAGTGCCCCTACGGGCACCCCTGCTGCATTCAGGACGTGCGCTTCCCGTCCCGGTGTGAAGTCGGACATGGGCGCCCCGAGCACGTCGAGGGCCGACCCCAAAAGATCCCGAAACGGAACATATTCACCGAAGGGCACCAGGTGGCGTTTGTAGTAGAAGCCTGAGGGATCGGAGAGGCTTACCACGGCGTTGTAGGTACGGCCCTCCGCCTCGCGTACCGGGACGCCAATCATTAACGATGTGCCTGCCTGATCGGCTAACGCCTCAAGCTCAGCAAGATATGCTTTGGCCTGGTCATGCCACATCGGGATTGCCGCTTCTGGCCAGATCACGATATCGGCTCCGAGATGCTGCGCGGTAAGCGCCTGATAGCGCTCAAGTGTGATGTCCCGGTATCTCGGGTCCCATTTCTTGTCTTGCGCGATGTTTCCTTGCAAGAGGACGACATCGATCGGGTCAGCGGCTGGCTGCGTCCATTCACGATCCAGCAGTTGCAAGCCGGCGAGGGTAGCGACTAACACGGCACCGACTACCGCAGCACGGCGCAGGCTTGGCCCCTGGACAACCCAGGCAAGCCCGCCAGCGAGAAGTGCCACCAGTAAACTCACGCCAAGCACGCCAAAGACGGGAGCGATAGTGGCAAGTGTGGTGTCGGTCTGGCTGTAGCCAATGAAGAGCCAGGGAAAGCCGGTCAAGAACCAGGTGCGCATCCATTCACTCAGCACCCATGCCGCAGGTAGCCCTAGCCAGAGTGCCATTGCATCCATCTCAGGGCGCAGGCAGCGCACGAGGTACGCGACGCCCCATGGAAAGAGGGCGAGCAGCGAGACAAAGGCCGCCGTGACTAACACCGCCACCACGGGGCCATTGCCGTACTGGCTAATGCTGATAAAGACCCAGGAGACACCCACGCCGAAGTAGCCAAGGCCAAAGAGGTAGGCCGACCACAGCGCCTGACGCCTTGAAGACTGCGCGGTCAGGACAAAAAATGTTGCCAGAGCGATCACCGCAAGCCATGCCCAGCCCACAGGGGCAAAGGCAAGCGGCATGGCGCCTCCAGCAAGTAGAGCCATCCCCCCTGTCAGAAGCGGCTTATAGCGCACGCCCGTGTATAGGCTAGAGGGTAGCGCGCACTTATCACCCAATGCTCTCTCGCCTCCGAATCCAGGATCAACCCTGTGGCTCATGCTTTCTTGCTCCGCTTAATCAAGCTGCGTCAATTCATTCGGCCGGCTGGCCAGGGTGGCAAAGTGAATGTTTCTGGACTCGACTAGGTGCGCCGTAAGCTGGGAGCTGCTTCGTATTCGGCCAGCACGACAGTGGCTGTGTTGGGGAGCAGTACGTTAGCTTTGCGATACCACCCCTTCCAAGCCCGCTGATACCAGAACGAACAGGACGAAGCCGCCTATGAAAGCCAGCGGTGAGATGTGCGTATCGTCACCGCTCTCGTGAGCCTCGGAGACCATATCTTCGATGGCAGCGACCGTGAGAAGGCCTGCCGTGAACGTCAGTGCCGCTAGCTTAAATGCCTCCGGCTGGTTCCTGAGTACGAAGTAAGCAAAGACGGCTGCCGAGAGCACAGGAATCGCGAAGGAAGCAGAGAGCAGTATCCGCTTGCTACGAGGGATTCCTTTATCTTTCATGGTGGCGATCGTCGCAAAGCCCTCAGGAACATCGGCGAGAACCTGACCCGCCGCCAGGATTATCGCGACCGACGGTGAGACCGCCGACCCCGCCCCGATCAGGAGGCCATCGCTGAACAGGTCGATGGATACGGCGATATAGATCATCCAGACACTCGTCTGACCGCCTTCTCCCTGCTGGCCTTGTCGCTTCTGGAGACTCTCAACGAGCTTCTCGATACCTACGTAAGCAATGCCGCCCAGCGCGAAAGCGAGGGCGATTACCCAGGCTGAGAGGTTCTCTAGCACGCGCGGCATGATTTCAACCGCCACCACCGCAATGACGAGGCCGGCAGCGCCGTGAAGGGCGTAATTGAGACGGCGCCCGGTAGTTCGGGAGGCCTCCGCAGCGAGCCCACCACTAAAATTGCCTAAGGCGGGCAACAGCGCCAGGCCGAGTACCAGCCAGATACTATCCATCATCTTCCTTCCTTGGTTGATTCCTAGATACGCTACCTTGCTGGCTCCGAGCCTTCGCGCTATATGCTGTCGTTCAGGCCTAGCGCGCTTGTACAGCCACTTCGATCAAGTGTCCCAGGCATCGATAGCTGCGTACCGTGCAGCCTCACCCCTTGAGCGCCAGGATGCGCCGAGCGCCGTTGAGGACGATCAGGCCCACGATGGTACCGATAATCAGGTCAGGGTAGCTGGACCCCGTCCAGGCGACCAAGGCACCGGCGGCGATGACGCCCATGTTGATCACCACATCATTGGCCGAGAATATCCAGCTTGCCTTCATATGCGCGCCGCCTTCGCGGTGCTTGGATATCAACAGCAGGCAACCGGTATTGGCGATCAACGCGACGAAGGCGATCGCCATCATCATCAGCGATTCAGGCTCACTACCGAAAACAAAGCGTCGCACCACCTCGACGAGTACGCCGATAGCCAAAATCAGTTGCAGTACCCCTGCCAGATGCGCGGCACGTACCTGCATTTTCGCACTGCGCCCTACGGCATAGAGAGCCAGGCCATAGACGGCTGCATCGGCAAACATATCCAGGGAATCAGCGATCAGGCCGGTAGACTGGGCGATCAGGCCAGCAGTCATTTCCACCACGAACATGATCGCATTGATACCGAGCAACACGCGCAGAGTGCCTGACTCCTGCGTAGCAGAGACTGCCGAGCTCTCAGCGGCCTTGATCGTCTCTGGGTCGGCAATGACGGTTTCCTGAAGAGAGGCGCCTAGCCCCAAGGTCGCCAGTTTCGCGGTAATGGGCTCAGCCTCGCCGTCATGCACGACCTCCAATCGGCGGTTCGACAAGTCGAAGGACAGCGTTCGAATCTCATCAAAGCCGTTCAGCGCCAAGCGGATCATCCGTTCTTCTGAGGGACAATCCATCTTCGGCACAGCATACACGCTGACCCATTCCCCTGACGCTTCGGAGGAGACCGGCATATCGGTATCCGCTGCAGGCGTTGCATCGCAGCTACATGGGCCACCACAGGCTTTACTCACGATACGGCTCCAGTTAACCAACATAGATTGCTAGTATTAAAAACTATATAGCTACTATAAGGTCAATGGGACAGATGATCCGTTGAGGAGTAAGCCTGATGCGCATTGGTCAGTTAGCCCAGATAGCGGGTATCGACACGCAGACGATCCGCTTCTATGAGCAGCAGGGCCTGTTGCCGCCGCCAGAACGGCAGGAGAATGGTTACCGTGTCTATACCGAGAAGCATGGCGAGTGGCTTGCCTTTATCCGCCGCTGCCGAATTCTGGACCTGTCACTGACAGAGATTCGCGAGCTACAGAGCTATCAGGACGACCCTCGCCAGCCCTGTACCGCCGTCAACGCCATGCTCGATGACCACATCTCTCATGTGCGGTCGCAGATAACTGCTCTGCAAGCGCTTGAGCAACAACTCGTTTCACTGAGGGCGAGTTGCAACGAGGGTCGGGAGATCAATGCCTGCGGCATCCTGACGGGGATCAGCGAGGAGAGCAAACAACAGCTGTATAGGGCTAGCTCAGGCCGTAAGGACTGAGCAGAGACATGCCGGACCTTGCAGTGACATTGTGAATGCATGGTGTGTTGATCGCGAAGCCTCACTGCGTATCTCGGCATGCGAACCTGGGCGTTGCTGCAAACTTGCAGGGGCCGTGAAGAAGAGTCGTCATCAACCAGGTAATCCGCTGAGCTGATGGTTGGTTCCGTCATCATGATATGAGCCAATCAACCAAAAAATGGGTATCCGGATTAAGAGTGCCTTTCAAAACCTTGAAAACCCCTTCAGTCATTCCTAGATTTTCGGTATGGCTAAGAAAATCGTATCCGACGAACTCTGGTCCATTGTCGAGCCACTGCTGCCACCACCGACGCCCAGGCCACGCGGTGGCCGGCCTCCCATCTCCAATCGCGCAGCCTTGACGGGCATCCTGTTTGTGCTGCGCTCGGGCATTCCCTGGGAGATGCTGCCCCA
>NZ_FOPY01000018.1 GCF_900113605.1 Modicisalibacter xianhensis | reverse complement strand
GATAGGCGGGATGTGGAAGCGCAGCAATGCGTTGAGCTAACCCGTACTAATGGTCCGTGAGGCTTGACCATATAACACCCAAGGGGCCTGACGGCCCGGGTGGCGGTCGCCACGACACACGGATACGCGAGTCGTATCGCGTCAGCTTGATCACGTTGTTAGAGCACCAGGTATTTGGGTGCTGCTTCGGCAGCACGCCACAGTTACGCCTGACGACCATAGCGAGCGGGTCCCACCTGACCCCATGCCGAACTCAGCAGTGAAACCGCTCAGCGCCGATGGTAGTGTGGGGCCTCCCCATGCGAGAGTAGGTCATCGTCAGGCATCTCTTCGAAAACCCCAGCCAACCGGCTGGGGTTTTTTCGTTTCCGGGGGGAAGATCAATGTTATGCAGTTTTCTTAACCCGTGATAGTAAAAGTTAAAATAGTTTAAAAATTTCTTGAGTGTCATTTTTTCTTGTACTAGAGTTGTACTCGTTCGAGCGGTGATGAGTGAGCGGTCGCCGTGCTGCAGGGATGCAGCCCAGTCTGGAAGGATTGGTCGGGGCAGGGAATGACGTTTCGGACAGGAAGTCCAGGCAACAGGATGTTGCTTTCATGACAGGGAGCGTTATTGGCATCAGGGAGGATGCCGTCGGCAGGAAGCCGATGTCTCGTTAGGGAAGCCCCGAACCACGCCCAGGGCCCCGATGGTTTCCATCGGGGCCCTTATTTTGGTGGGCTGGCTGGAGAGCCTTCGCGCTTCAGCTTTCGGCCATATCCACGGTTTTCCGCTCGAGTAGCGGTTGCAGAAAGCGCCCCGTGTGCGAATGTGACATTGCTGCAACCTGCTCTGGTGTGCCCTCGGCAATGATGCGCCCACCGCCGGATCCCCCTTCGGGTCCAAGGTCCACCAACCAGTCGGCGGTCTTGATCACGTCCAGGTTGTGCTCGATTACCACGATGGTGTTGCCATGATCGCGTAAGCGATGCAGGACGGTCAGCAACTGACGAATGTCCTCGAAGTGCAGCCCGGTTGTCGGTTCATCGAGAATGTACAGCGTCTTGCCTGTGTCACGTTTGGCCAACTCGCGGGCAAGCTTGACACGCTGCGCTTCGCCACCGGAGAGCGTGGTGGCGCTTTGGCCGAGACGCACGTAGGACAGGCCGACATCCATCAGCGTCTGTAGCCGGCGGGCAATGGCTGGGACCGGGCTGAAGAAGTCGAGCGCTTCCTCCACGGTCATCTCGAGCACTTCATGGATGCTGCGATCCTTGTACTTGACCTCGAGCGTCTCGCGATTGTAGCGCTTGCCTTTACAGACATCGCAGGGGACGTAAATGTCGGGCAGAAAATGCATCTCGACCTTGATCATGCCCTCACCCTGGCAGGCTTCGCAGCGTCCGCCCTTGACGTTGAAGCTGAAGCGGCCAGGCTTGTAACCGCGCGATCGCGCCTCCTGGGTGCCAGCGAACAGTTCGCGGATCGGCGTGAAGATGCCGGTATAGGTTGCCGGGTTCGAGCGCGGCGTGCGGCCAATGGGACTCTGGTCGATGTCGATGATCTTGTCGAGCTGATCGAGCCCCTCGATATGCGTGTAGGGCTCGGGGGTCAGCGTCGTTGCACGGTTGAGCTCGCGAGCCGCGATCGGCATTAGCGTCGAATTGATCAGCGTCGACTTGCCCGAACCGGATACCCCCGTGACGCAGATGAAGAGCCCCAGTGGTAATTCCAGGTCGACGTTCTGAAGATTGTTGCCGCGTGCGCCGGTCAGGCACAGCGTTTTTTCTGGATTGCCGGGAATGCGATGGGGTGGCACCTCAATTCGTCGTGTGCCGGCCAGGTACTGGCCGGTCAGTGATGCCGTGTTGCGCTGGATGTCCTTCGGAGTGCCTTGGGCCACGATCGTGCCGCCATGTACGCCAGCGCCGGGACCGATGTCGAGAACATGATCGGCAGCACGAATGGCGTCCTCGTCATGTTCGACGACGATCACTGTATTACCGAGATTGCGCAGATGCTCGAGCGTCTTGAGCAGTCGGTCGTTGTCGCGCTGGTGCAGGCCAATGGATGGCTCGTCAAGGATGTACATGACCCCGACCAGGCCGGCACCGATCTGGCTCGCCAAACGGATGCGCTGGGCCTCGCCGCCCGACAGGGTATCGGCGCTGCGCTCCAGGTTCAGGTAATCGAGACCGACGTTGACCAGAAATTCCAGGCGCGCGTGGATCTCGTGGATGATCTTGACGGCGATCTCGCCCTTGCGCCCTGGCAATTCAAGCTGGCGAAAGTAGTTCCAGGCCTCACCGATCGGGAAATGCACGATGTCGGGCAGGGTATGATCGTCGATGAAGACGTTGCGCGATTCCCGGCGCAGGCGGCTGCCGTGGCAGGTGGGGCAGGGCTGTACCGCCAGGTACTTGGCAAGGTCCTCGCGGACCATGTTCGACTCGGTTTCCCGATAGCGACGCTGCATATTGGGTAGCACACCCTCGAAGGGGTGCTCGCGGGTCACCTTGCGGCCACGGTCGTTCACATAACTGAAAGCGACGGCATCATGCCCGCTACCATGCAGGATGACCTCGCGCTCATGCCGGGCGAGCTCGTTCCATGGCGTCTCCAGCTTGAAGCGGTAATGCTTGGCCACGGCCTCGAGCTGATTGAAGTAATAGACGCTGCGCCTGTCCCAGCCCTTGATCACGCCTTCAGCCAACGACAGTTCGGGGTGGCTGATCAGCTTGTCGGCGTCAAAAAATTGCTGTACACCCAGCCCGTCGCAGGACGGGCAGGCACCTGCCGGATTGTTGAACGAGAACATCCGCGGCTCAAGTTCGGCGATGGAGTAACCGCAGACGGGGCAGGCGAAACGCGCCGAAAAGGTCAGGTCTTCCCGCTCGCCATCCATGAAATGCACCACGGCGATACCGTCGGAAAGGTTCAGTGCGGTCTCGAAGGACTCCGCCAGACGCTGCTGGAGGTCGTCACGTACCTTGATGCGGTCAACGATCACGCTGATGTCGTGCTTCTTGTTCTTTTCCAGGGCAGGCACATCGTCGAGTTCGACCACATTGCCATCGACCATGGCGCGCACGAAGCCTTGCGCGCGCAGTTCGGCAATCAGTTGCAGGTGTTCACCCTTGCGTCCCGAGACTACCGGCGCCATCAGCATCAGGCGGCTGCCCTCGGGGAGCGTCAGCACCTGGTCGACCATTTGCGAGACCGTCTGGGCCTCAAGGTCGGTGCCGTGTTCGGGGCAGCGCGGCGTACCGGCACGGGCAAACAGCAGGCGCAGATAGTCGTAGATCTCGGTGATCGTGCCGACCGTGGAGCGTGGATTGTGCGAGGTGGATTTCTGCTCGATGGAAATTGCCGGCGACAGACCTTCGATGTGATCCACGTCGGGCTTTTCCATCATCGACAGGAACTGTCGGGCATAGGTGGAAAGCGACTCGACATAGCGGCGTTGCCCCTCGGCGTACAGCGTGTCAAAGGCCAGCGACGACTTGCCGGACCCGGACAGACCGGTCACCACGATCAGCTTGTCGCGTGGCAACTCGACATCGATGTTCTTGAGGTTGTGCGTTCGGGCACCCCTGACCTGGATCTTGTCCATTCCCACCTCATACGCATCGCAAAAGTTTCAATTATACGATCTAGGCCGCCTTCACCATAGCACGCCAGTGGAAGTGTGCCGGCCCGGGAGGTGGGCAGGCGCGGCAAAACAACACTATGCTTTTCCTCCGCCCGCTCGGGCCGGTAGAATATCAGCCCCGCTGACGGCTGCCTGTGCATGAGCCGCCGCTTTGCAAACCGCTTCCATCTGTATGCGATCCCGCTCATGAGCTCTCGTCTGCTTGCCACTGAACGTCGTGCCATTACCGGCCTGGCCGGCCTGTATGCCACCCGAATGCTGGGCCTGTTCATGGTGCTTCCGGTCCTGGCGCTGTATGCCGAGGACCTTGCCGGGGCCACGCCCCTGCTGGTCGGGTTGGCGCTGGGTGCGTATGGCCTGACCCAGGCCGTGCTGCAGATCCCCTTTGGGCTGTTGTCCGATCGGATCGGGCGCAAGGTTGTCATCGCCGGTGGACTGGTGCTGTTCATCGTGGGTAGCCTCGTTGCTGCGCAGGCGACGACGATCGGGGAGATCATTGTCGGGCGCTGCCTGCAGGGCAGTGGCGCCGTGGCAGGAGCGATAATGGCATTGCTGGCTGACCAGACCCGCGAACAGGTGCGTACCGCTGCCATGGCTACCATCGGGCTGTCGATCGGTGTGGCATTCGCCATCGCGATGGTGGTCGGGCCGTTGATCGCGTCGTCCTTCGGGCTTTCTGGTGTGTTCTGGTTCACGGCAGTGTTGGCCATCCTGAGTCTGGTCGTGCTGTGGCGCCTGGTCCCGGCTGCTCCGCGCCGTGCGCAGCATCGTGATGTAGGCCTGGACCGCAGCCAACTGCGCTCGACCCTGACACGCAGCGACCTGCTGCGCCTGGATTTCTCGATCTTCTCGCTGCACCTCATTCTCATGGCCGCCTTCGTGGCATTGCCATTCCGACTGGTGGACGTGGGTATCGAGGCCGAGCATCAAGGTTGGGTCTATCTCGCAGTGATGGGGATGGCCTTCGTATTTATGGTGCCGCTGGTGATCGTGGCGGAAAAATATCGCCGTATGAAGGTGACCTTCCTTGGCACCGTGGCCGCGATGACCTTGGTATTGCTGCTGCTGGGCGAACTGGGGCATCAGCGCTGGGTGCTGATCGGCCTGTTGTTGGCCTTCTTCGTGGCATTCAACCTGCTCGAGGCGACACTGCCGTCGATGATCAGCAAGCTGGCGCCGGCCGGTGCCAAGGGCACTGCCATGGGCATCTACTCGACCAGCCAGTTTCTGGGGGCGTTTCTGGGCGGGGTGCTCGGGGGCGCTCTCGCGCAGCGTTTCGGTTATGATGCAGTATTTCTCGGCACCGCCCTGCTTGCCGCCGTATGGCTGATGGTGATCTGGGGCATGCCGGCGCCGCGTCACCTGTCGAGCGAGGTGGTGGCGCTGGAGGAGCAGGAAGGCGATGCGCTGGATACGCTGATGGCGCGTTTTGCCAGTGTGGCGGGCGTGGAAGACGTGCTCGTGGTGCCTGAAGAGCGAGTCGCCTATCTCAAGGTGGATCGGCAGCGGCTCGATGCAGATGCCCTGGCCCGGGTGGCAGGTTCGCGGCATACGCACCGCGGCGCCTGAGCCTGTCAGTCAGGCGTCGCATCGGCGGGACGTTTCACGTGGCCTGTCTCAGGTCTCTCAATTCCAAGATCATGTAAGGAGTCAACCATGGCCCGTGGTGTAAACAAGGTCATTCTGATCGGTAACCTGGGGCAGGATCCCGATGTGCGTTTCCTGCCGTCGGGCAACCCGGTGGCGAACCTGCGTATCGCAACTACCGACAGCTGGACCGATCGCCAGAGCGGTCAGCGCCAGGAGCGTACCGAATGGCACTCAGTTGTGCTGTTCAACAAGCTGGCCGAGATCGCCCAGCAATACGTCAAGAAAGGCTCGCGAATCTATATCGAAGGTCGCCTGCAGACCCGCAAGTGGCAGGGACAGGATGGTCAGGATCGTTACAGTACCGAGATCGTTGCCAATGACATGCAGATGCTCGACTCGCGGGGCGGCCAGGGTGGCGGCGGTGCCGATTATGGCCAGGCGCCGCAGAACAACTACGGTGCGCCGCAGGGCGGTTACGGCCAGCAGGGCGGTTATGGCAATGCGCCCCAGGGCGGTGGTGGTCAGCCACAGCAGCGCCCG
This sequence comes from Modicisalibacter xianhensis, assembly GCF_900113605.1. Classification (GTDB taxonomy): domain Bacteria; phylum Pseudomonadota; class Gammaproteobacteria; order Pseudomonadales; family Halomonadaceae; genus Modicisalibacter; species Modicisalibacter xianhensis. Next base: position 52,669 of record NZ_FOPY01000018.1, on the reverse strand, counting down.
CCACAGCAGCCCCCGGCCGGCGGCCAGCAGGGGGGCGGCAACTACGGCGCGCCGAACCCTGGCAGTTTCGATGATTTCGACGACGAGATCCCCTTCTAGTCAGCCCGATCTCATGACAAGCATGAAAAAGCCCGCTTCTTGCGGGCTTTTTCATGCGGGGAAGCATGGATGGCTTGTCTTGAGCCGGCAGGTTACGTATATGCGATAAGAAAACTGGTCGTATCGACGCAGGAGCCTGTCATGGAAAAGTGGTTGTCACGCAGCCGTACACTGACTTATGTCACCGTCATCCTTGCCATGCTGGCCGCCCTGTTACTGTACATCTTTGCCGGGATTGTGTTCGTCCAGGTGGTATGGAACACGCTCAGTGGCCATTTCTGGGATAGCGAGACCATCAAGGCCAGTTCGGTCGGCCTGCTCAAAATGATGGATCTTCTACTCATTGCAGCGAGTTTTCAGATCATGGCTCACGGTATGTACCGCCTGTTTATTCAATCCTCCTACTCCAGTGAAGGCCCGTTGCACGTCTCGAGCTTCAAGGATCTCAAGCATTCTCTGGTCAACATTGCCAGCATCGTGCTGGTGATCTTCTTCGTGGAAAACGCCGTCCGGCTTGGCGCCGGGCGCGAGATACTGGAGCTGGGGATCGCTATCGCCGTCGTGATCGCTGCCGCTGGTTGGGCGATTCGCCCAGAGAAGAAGTGACGTTCAGCGGGCAATGATGAAGCGCCATGGGGCATCCCGATCCTGTGGTTCAGCATAATCTATGCCGATGCGTGGGCCGGCCGTGACGCGAGCATCGGGTACCGGCTCGCCCGGCGCCAGCCATAACCGTTCGCCAAGGCACAGGTCGTGACGGTTGAGCTCGCTCACGCTGACGTTCATGGCCTGGGCCAGCTTGCCAGGACCATCGCTGAGTACGCGTCCGCGCCGACCGCCACGATGGGCGATCATCTGCGCCTCACCTCGAACCGGGGTCATGGCCCTGAGCAAGACGGCGCTTGGCTCGCCCTCGGGGCCGGTCACCACGTTGAGCATGTCGTGCAGGCCGTATATGAGGTAGACGTAGGCATGGCCGGGTGGGCCGAACATCGGGGCTGTACGTGGCGTCAGGCCCCTTGAGGCGTGGCTGGCGGAATCCAGTGCACCGCCATAGGCCTCGGCCTCTATGATACGGCCCACCAGAGCCTTCTCGCCGATGCGGCGTACCACGTGTCTGCCGAGCAGGTCGCGGGCGACTTCCAGAGCCGGGCGTGCATAGAACTCGCGCGATAGCGGAACCGATGCTTCATTCATAAGAGCAGGGTGCGTGGCCGGTCACCCCGGGGCGGAACGCAAATAGGGCGCCTGCCTGTGGCTCGGCATCACGGTCCACACCGGCAGTGGTAATATATAGCGTGGCGAGATCATCACCGCCGAAGGCGCAACTGGTAACCCGCGAAGCGGGAAGAGAAACCTGGCGGTCCAGCGTGCCGTCCGGCAGAAACCGGCTGAGACGACCGCCGCCCCAGTGAGCGACCCACAGGCCGCCCTCGGTGTCGAGGGTCATGCCGTCCGGGTAGCCGTCCTTGTCGGCGTCGAAGCGTAAATGGACTCGCTTGTTGGCGAGCTTGCCGTCCGTCACATCGAAGGCATAAACAGTGCCTGAGGGGCTGTCGGTATGATAAAGCGTGGCGCCATCGGCGGTGATCGCGGGGCCATTGGGAACGCCGTAGCCCATATCGGCCTCATGCAGGCCCTGGCGGTCGAAGCGGTAGAAGCTGCCATTGGCTTCCCGCTCGGCATCGTCCATGGTGCCGAACCACAACCGCCCTGACGGGTCAGCCTTGCCGTCGTTGAGACGCTGTCCCGACCGCCCGGTGAGCGGGCGAGCCAGCGTCTCGACGATACAGGGGCCGTCGGGACCCAACTGGAGGCGGACCAGCCGTGAGCGAAGGCCTGCAATGAAGCCGCCCTGGACATGCGGCACCAGCCAGCAACAGGCTTCCGCCATGGGCCAGTCGCGGGTTGAACCGTCATCCGGAGAGTACGCAAGCAGGCGACTGCCACGGATGTCGACGAATAGCAGGAGTCGGTGCTCGGTCGACCACAGCGGGCCTTCGCCAAGTTGCGCGCGGCCGGACCAGACGCAGTGAGCGGTCTCGGTCATGGAGTGCCTCGATGGGTGATGAATGGTTATCGGGCATGGTGCCGCAAAGCGGCTGCGATGAGAATGGCGGTGATGACAGCGCCCAGGTGACATGCTAAGTATGGGCCCCCTAGACCAGGGAGGGTTGCCGGCCCGTTGCCCGTTTGCCTCGGGCGAGATTGCGATAAAAGGAAGCGCCGTGAAGCTGTTGATTCTGGATGCCGGGCATTGTCTGAGCCTGGCACTGGCCCGCGAGGCCAACCGGCGCGGTGATACCGTGCTGGAAATCGAGGAAAATGTGGCGGTGAGCCTCGAGCACCTTGAGGAGGTGGCTCCCGATGCCCTGGTGATCCCGCCCTTGGCTCAGCCGATCAATGCCGACCCCTCGGCGGTGACGGCACATGCCGAGGCGGTCGAGACCTGCCTGGATGCCTGCCGGCAGACTGGATTGCCGATGGTGTGGTGCGTCTCGGATCAGCTCTATGAAGATGGCGCCGAAGCGCCCATCGACGAGCATGTCATCCCGGCACCGCGAGATGAAAGCCTGCAGCGGTTGATCCTGACCGGTAACCGTATCCGCGAACAGCATGCCCGGCATCTGATCGTGCGGTTGGGCCCGCTGTTCGCCCTGGAAGGCGCTGGCGCCTGGTTGACCGAGTTGCTCGACAACCTGCTGACCGGCCGGGAAGTGCGGGCCGCCGAGGATGTCATCTTCTGTCCGACATCAGCGGATTCGGTCTCCATGGCGCTGATTGGCATGTTGCAGCAGCAGGCCTGTGGCGCCAATGCCTGGGGCGCCTATCACCTGGCCGGTACGGAACCGGTCAGCGCCTATACCTTCACGTCGGTGGTGCGCACGCAACTGGCGACACGTCTCGAAGGCCTGGGAGAGATGGCCGAGCTAGGCCAATTGGTTGCCCTCAACCATCACCACGACCAACCCCTGCGGCGGGTCCTCAATTGCCGTCGGGTGTTGGACGTCTTCGGCGTGCATCAGAAACCCTGGCGGCTGGAGTTGGGGCGCATGCTGGATACCTGGTGCCAGGCCTACAAGACACAGGGGGAGAACGCATGAATGCGCTGCGAAGCGTGATCTTCTATCTGGGCTATTTTCTTGCCATTTTGTTCTTCGGCCTGCTTTGCCTACCGATAGCGCCACTGTTGCCGTTAACGTCGCGCTACCGACTACTGAACCTCTATAACCACTTCATCATTGCCTGGTTTTCCTGGGTTTGCGGCATTCGTTATGACGTGCGTGGTCATGAGCGGCTGCGCGAAGGTCCCATGGTCATCCTCTCCAATCACCAGTGCGAGTGGGAGACCATCTACCTGCAGATTCTCAAGCCACCGGTATGCACTGTACTCAAGCAGGAACTGCTGCGCCTGCCGCTGTTCGGCTGGGCGCTGCGCCTGCTGCACCCGATTGCGCTGGATCGTTCACGGCCCTCCAAAGCGTTGAAACAGGTCCTGAGCCAGGGGCCGCAGCGTCTTGAGGAAGGTCTCTCGGTATTGATCTTTCCCGAAGGGACGCGAGTCGATCCCGGTCAGCGGCGTCGCTACAACAAGAGCGGTGCGGTGATTGCCTGCCGGGCCGGCGTGCCGGTATTGCCGGTGGCTCACAATGCCGGCGAGCGCTGGCCGGGCCGGCACTGGGTCAAGAACCCCGGCCGCCTGTCGCTGGTGGTGGGCGAACCCATCCCTACCGAGGGCAGAACGCCGGAAGACGTGCTGCGCGAGGTCGAGCAGTGGATCGAGGCTCAGCTAGAGGAAATATCGGAGGTGCCGCGTCCCGAGCGGGCGCAGTCGCCATCGCCACGCATGCCGGCCTGAACTGGATGGCGGAACTGGCATGAAAACGGGCGCCTGCAAGGGCGCCCGTTTCGCGTGGGTACGGTGAGTTCGTGCCCGGGATCAGTCGCGCAGCTTTTCCATGACCAGGCAAGCGTTGGTGCCGCCGAAGCCAAAACTGTTGGAAAGAATACGATTGACGGGGACGTCGCGACGCGTCGTCACGATATCGAAGCCTTCGGCCTGCTCATCGAGTTGCTCGATGTTGGCCGAGGCAGCGATGAAACCGTGTTCCATCATCAACAGCGAGTAGATGGCCTCCTGCACGCCAGTGGCACCCAGCGAATGGCCAGTCAGCGACTTGGTGGAGCTCATCGGCGGGGTGGCACCACCGAACACCTCGCGGATCGCCTTGAGTTCGGCGAGGTCACCGACCGGCGTGGAGGTGCCGTGGGTGTTGATGTAGTCGAGCCCGCCTTCGAGGCCATGCATGGCCTGGCGCATGCAGCGCACGGCACCTTCACCGGATGGGGCGACCATATCGTAGCCGTCCGAGGTGGCGCTGTAGCCGACCACTTCGCCATAGATCTTGGCGCCACGTGCCTTGGCGTGCTCGAGTTCCTCCAGCACCAGCATGCCGCCGCCACCGGCAATGACGAAGCCGTCACGGGCCTTGTCGTAGGGGCGCGAGGCCTTTTCGGGGGTGTCATTGTAGCCGGTTGACAGGGCGCCCATGGCATCGAACAGGCATGACAGCGTCCAGTGTTCCTCCTCGCCACCGCCAGCAAACACGACATCCTGCTTGCCGAGCTGGATCTGCTCGACGGCATTGCCGATGCAATGCGCGGACGTGGCGCAGGCCGAGGAAATGGAATAGTTGATGCCTTTGATCTGGAAGGGGGTCGCCAGACACGCCGACACCGTGCTGCCCATGGTGCGGGTGACGCGGTAGGGGCCGACACGACGCAGGCCCTTCTCGCGCAGCACATCGGCCGCTTCCACCTGATTGGCGCTGGAAGCGCCGCCAGAACCGGCGATCAGGCCAGTGCGGTCGTTGGATACCTGCTCGGGCGTCAGGCCGGCGTCTTCGATGGCCTGAGCCATGGAGACGTAGGCATAAGCAGCAGCATCGCCCATGAAGCGGCGCTGCTTGCGGTCGACCAATGCATCGAGGTCGATGTCGACCGTGCCGGCAACCTGGCTGCGGAAACCTCGTTCGGCATACTCTTCCTTGAAGCGAATGCCTGACCTACCGGACTTGAGGGCATCCAGCACCTGGTGCTGGTCATTGCCGAGACAGGAAACGATGCCCAGGCCGGTGACTACCACTCGTCGCATGCAAGCCTCCTGATCAGAAATTCGCAGTGGAGGTGAACAGGCCGACACGCAGGTCATTGGCCTGGTAGATCTCGTTACCGTCGACGGCCACGGTGCCATCGGCGATGCCCAGGATCAGCCGGCGTGTGATCACCCGCTTCATGTGAATGTGATAGGTGACCTTGCCGGCATCGGGCATGACTTGCCCCGAGAACTTGACCTCGCCGCAGCCCAGTGCCCGGCCGCGCCCGGGATGACCCAGCCAGCCCAGGTAGAAACCGACCAGTTGCCACATGGCATCCAGGCCCAGGCAACCGGGCATGACCGGATCACCAGGGAAATGGCAACCGAAGAACCACAGGTCGGGGCGGATATCCAGTTCGGCCACCAGTTCCCCCTTGCCATACCTGCCGCCATCCTCGTAGATCCGAGTGATGCGGTCGAGCATCAGCATATTGGGTGCCGGCAACTGGGCATTGCCCGGGCCGAACAGATCGCCTCTGCTGCATGCCAGCAGCTCTTCGTAGCTAAAGGAGTGTTGCTTGGTCACTGAATCGTTCCGAGAGTCAGAATTGAGCATCGTGCGCCCTGCGCAGACGGGCCTAGTCTACTGGACGGGCCTAGTCTACTGGTAGCGCGCGGCGAATGCACGCCATGCGCACCATTACTGACGGCGTTTGGCGACATGTCAATCACCATAGTTCGCTGACCAGGCCGGCGCAACGCCAGCCGTTGAGCGCTTTCGGCTTGCGCCCAACTTCCCCCGCGGGGCATGATGCCCGCTGATGTCGGCTACCGAAACCAACGATGAGATACCATGTGGCCTTCCTTTTCGCTTAATCGACCTTTGGCCTGGATGGGCCTGGCCGCCCTGATGGCAATGGCCTGGCTGCCATTCGCTTCGCTGCGACTGGCGGCGCTGGCCATCGTAGTCGTCGGCCTGGTCGATTGCTGGCGACAGGTGCGCCGCGAGCACCGGCGCCGCCAGCTCAGCGAAGAGGCACTCAAGCTCTCCGAGGATGGTGTGGTCATTACCGATAGTCGCAATCGTATCGTGACCGTCAACCCCGCTTTCACCCAGATTACCGGCTATACACACGATGAAGTGCACGGCCTGGACTCGTCCGCACTATCGGCGGGGCGTCACGACAAGGCTTTCTATGACCGTTACTGGCAGACGTTGCATGCCACCGGCCGCTGGGAGGGCGAGATCTGGAACCAGCGCAAGCATGGCGACCAGTTTCCCGAGTGGCTACGGGTCCAGTCCTGCCCCGATGAGCGCGGGCACGTCACGCATTATGTCGGCCTGTTTACCGATATTTCACGACACAAGGCCCGCGAGCAGGACCTGCGCCGCATCGGTTTCGAGGATCCGCTGACCGGTCTGCCCAATCGTCGCCGCCTGCACGACATGCTGACTTCACGCTTGCAGCGCCTGCGCGCCGGCGAGGGGCTCGATCTGGCACTGATTGATATCGATGGCTTCAAGGCAGTCAACGATGGCTTGGGCGTAGACAATGGCGACCGGCTGCTGGCGAGATTCGGGCAGCGTCTTGCCGCATTCGTGGCCGGTGGGGTGGTTGGCCGCCTGGGCGGTGACGAATTCATGGTCATCCGAACCACGACGTTCGACGATCACGAGAAATGGATTACCAGCCTGCGCGAGCACTTGAGCGAACCCTTCGAACTCAATGGCAACTCCCTGCGCCTGGGCCTGACCATCGGCAGCTGTCGAGCCCCGGAGGATGGCAGCGATTCAGGCATCCTCTTCCAGCGCCTGGAATCGGCGCTCTACAGCGCCAAGCGTCACGGGCGCAATCACGACAGGCGCTTTCGTCCCTCGCTCGAAGTCGAAGGCGATCGTCAGTTGGCATTGGTCAACGAGTTGCGCCGTGCCCTGGCGCAGGGCGGTCAGCTCGAGCTGTTCTACCAGACCCAGCACCGCTTGATCGACGGTGCGCTGGTGGGCATGGAGGCCCTGCTGCGCTGGCGGCACCCGGAACAGGGCATGATCTCGCCGGCCGATTTCATCCCCTTGGCCGAGCGCCATGGGCTCATGACCGCCTTGGGTAACTGGGTGATCGAACGTGCCGTGGCCCAGCAGGCCAGCTGGCGGGCCAGCGGCATGCCGCGAGTGCCCATCTGGGTCAATATTTCCGCGCTGCAGTTGATTCAGGGCGACCTGGAGTCGCGGCTGGCTGCCTCGCTGGCCCAGCACAAGGTCCCGGCGGCCATGCTGGGACTGGAACTCACCGAGTCGGTGCTGCTCGACGAGCGTGCCGGCGATATTTCGCCGCGCCTGGAAGCGCTGCGCAGCCAGGGCCACCAGATCGCCATCGACGATTTTGGAACCGGCTACTCTTCCATGGCTTATCTGAAGCGACTCCCCGTCGACAAGCTCAAGCTCGACCGTGCCTTCGTTCAAGCCCTGCCCGATGACCGGGCCGATGCCGCCATCGTCGTGGCAGTGCTGGCCATGGCACGCGGATTACATCTGGAAGTGGTCGCCGAAGGCGTCGAGAACCAGGCCCAGTGCGACTTCCTGATCGAGCACGGCTGTCCACTGACCCAAGGCTTCCTGTTTGCCCGCCCCGAATCGGCCGATGCCATCGAGGCGCGCTATCTCAATGCGTCCCAGACAGTCAACTGAGTCTCTCCGCTCGGGGCGTCTGTAGTGACTTGAAGGCGTCCAGGGCCCGCTTGCGGGCGGCCTTGTGGTCGACAATCGCTGCTGGATATCCCGCCGTCTTACGTGCTTCACCCGACGGGTCGTGGCGAGCCTTTGTCGACAATTCGGCCAGTTCGGGGACGAAGTCGGCGATGAAGCTGCCCTCGGCATCGAAGCGTCGCGACTGGGTAATGGGATTGAAGATCCGAAAGTAGGGCGCGGCATCGGTGCCTGTCGAAGCGGCCCATTGCCAGCCGCCGTTGTTGGCGCCGAACTCGCCATCGACCAGATGCTCGAGAAAGAAGGCTTCGCCGCGCCGCCAGTCGATCAGCAGGTGCTTGCTCAGGAACATGGCGGTGACCATGCGTAACCGATTGTGCATCCATCCCGTCGTCACGAGCTGGCGCATGGCGGCATCGACCAGCGGATAACCGGTGCGCCCGTTGCACCAGGCCTTGAAGCCTTCGTCATCGTCCCGCCAGGGCAGGTCTGCCGTATGCGCCTGAAAAGGCCGATGTCGGCATACCTCGGGAAAGCCAAAGGCAATATGCTGGTAGAACTCGCGCCAGATCAGTTCGTTGACCCAGGCTGTCAGACCGGCATCGCCATCGGCCAGGTGGCCGCCGTTCTCGCTCATCACTGCCTGCAGGCACTGGCGGTAGGAAATCATCCCCAGGGCCAGGTAAGGTGAAAGCTCGCTGGTGCCGTGCACTGAAGGCTGGTCTCGGGCCTCGCGGTAGTGTCGGGCCCGGTAGCGCAGAAAGCGTTCCAGTCGGCCGGCGGCGGCGTCCTGGCCGGCAGGCCAGAGGCCGGCGTCGATGGGGTGCCCAGCGCCTTCGCCGGCCAGTTTGGGTAAGGGGTCGCTGTCGAGTGCCAGGCGCTTCTGCGGCGCAGGGTCGTCGCGCAGGGCCAGGCGTTGATGATCTACTTCGCGGTGCCAGGCCTTGGCAAAAGGGGTGAAGACCCGATAGAACTCGTTCTTGCCCGTCAGCAGCTCGCCCGGGGCAAAGGCCACGGCATCGGTATGTGCCTGTACGCCCAGGCCGGCCTGCCCGAAAGTCTCGACAACGGCCTGATCGCGGCGCCATTCGTTGAGCGGATATTCGCGGTTGAAGTGCAACGTGGCGATGTCATGCTCGCGTGCCAATGCCAGTAATGTGTCCGGTGCCTCGCTGAAGCGGGAAATACTGCGCTGCAGAAGCGGAATGTTCAAACCGGTAAGCGCCTCGCGCAACGCTTCGACGCCACGCCGGCAAAAGTCGATCTTGTTGGCGCCGTGGCCATGTGCCTGCCACTGGGAAGGGCAGTGCAGGAATACGGCGATCACGGGGCCCTTGGCAGCGGCGGCGGCCAGGGCCGTGTTGTCGAGCGTACGCAGGTCGCTGCGAAACCAGACGAGTTGGCGAGCCATCGCTGATCTCCTGCCGGGGTCGATACGATTAGTGGCTGAGCAGTGGGCCCAGTCGGCTGGCTGACTGCACGGGGTCTTCTCCCAGTGTTTCAAGGCCGCTGTTTTCGAGGTCTGCGGCACGGATGCGTGTGACGGGGCCAGCCAGGCAGACGGGAATGGCCAGTTGTTCGGCCAAGCGTGGTAATTGCCGACGCATCAGTTCGGAGCGTTCCGCTTGCGCGCTGACCAGCACCACCGCGGCGATATGCAAGCGGTCGACGGCCAGAGACAGTTCGTTGAGCGGCGGTGCATCATCCAGCAGTACCACGCGATAGCCTTCGTGCGAGGCTGCCAGCGCCAGCAACAGCGAACCCAACTGGTGGGTTTCCTCGGGGAGGCGTGACACCAGCAGACGTGGACCGCGCGCGACATGGTTGGCATGGTAGAGGCGAGTGCCCACCCGAGTGCGCAGGAAGGCTTCGAGCAGGCTGCGCTGCAGCCCTGCCCCCAGCTTGTCGCCCCAGGCTTCCTCGAGCTGGGCCAGCGCGGGGTGCCATAGCTCCGCCAGGGCGACATTGACCGGGTAAAGGGCCAGGCTCTGGTTGAACAGGGCCTCGAGCCGGGAAAGATCCAGCGCTTCCACGGCGGCAATCAGTTGCTGGCGCTGACTGTCCCAGTCCCCGCTTTCGGTGTCGGGCGCAGGCGTGGCGGTTTCAGGCTGATCAATCAGGTCACGTACCTGGCTGACCGGGACGCCGCGGCCCAGCCACTGCAGGATGCGCTCAATACGCGCGATATCGTCGCGGGCATAAAGGCGATGCCCCTTGGGGGTGCGCTGGGGGCGAATCAACCCATAGCGGCGCTCCCAGGCGCGCAGTGTGACCGAGTTGACGCCGGTCAGCCGGGACACCTCACGTATCGGGTAGAGCGGCGCATCGGCCGGGTTCATCGCCTTGTCATTCATGCACACGCATTCCTCTTGCTGGAAAAGCTTGACTGCCGCGCTTTGGCGATGGCGAGGCCGGCAGTGCGTTTAGCCTCGACAGGATGTCGGTCATCTATATTGTACAAGGCCCTTGGATTGTACAACCCCGGCTACCCGCAATCGACAGCTACCCTGAATGCGGTTTGTGGATGTCGTTTTGCCGACATTTTTCACCGTTCTCTTGATACAGGACCGCCACAGGGCCAAACAGCGTGGCTAGACTTACTAGGTTAGCAGTTGTGTAGAATATTTGTATAAACCTTGGGCAAGTGGGGAGGCGTCATGCGTATTCTGATTACCGGAGGCAGTGGCTTCGTCGGGCAGCTGCTATGCCGCTATCTTCAGGAGCGGGGCCATGCGTTGTCGGTCGTGTCCCGTTCACCGGACAAGGCGCGCCGGCAGTTGCCTTCCGGATGCGATATTCGCCAGCGCGTGCTCGATTTCACTGACACCTCGCCGGAAGCCATCGTCAATCTCGCGGGTGAATCGATTGCCGGTCGGCGCTGGAGCGAGGCACAGAAACAGCGCCTGCGCGAGTCCCGGCTGACGATCACGCAAGATCTCGTAACGCTATGCTCGAAACTCCCGACACCGCCCGAAGTGATGGTTTCGGGCTCGGCGATGGGCTATTACGGCGATCAGGCGCGTCGCCAGGTCGATGAGGATACCGAGCCCCACGACGAGTTTGCGCACCGGCTATGCGCCGAATGGGAGGCGGCGGCACGTGGCGCCGAACGTTATGGTGTGCGGGTGGCACTGCTGCGCACTGGTCTGGTGCTGGATGCCGGCGGTGGAGCGCTGCAAAAGATGCTGCCCGCCTTCCGGCTGGGGCTGGGCGGACGCATGGGGAAAGGGCAGCAGTTCATGCCCTGGATTCATCGGCTAGACCTGGTGCGCAGTATCGAGTTTCTCCTGCGCGAGGCGGCACTGGAAGGGCCTTTTAACGGTTCGGCACCCCACCCGGTAACCAATGCCGAATTCACGCGCACCCTGGCCAAGCATCTGCAGCGTCCGGCGCTGATCCCGGCCCCGGCGCCGTTATTGAGAATGGCCCTGGGGGAGATGTCCCGCCTGTTGCTGACCGGGGCCGACATGCGGCCCCGGCGGCTCGAGGAGGCAGGGTTCACGTTCGTCTATCCGACTCTGGACGAGGCCTTGTCCGCGATCCTGGGTCGGTGAGGCTTAGCGCCGCGTTTCATTATCCACGGTCACGATCACCCGCACGGCATCCAGACGCAAGCGGGTGCCCTCGATGGCCGTATCGAGGGCCTGGCGTTCGTCGCGCAGGGCCTGGATCTCGTCGTCGCGGACGGCCGGGTTGTGGCGGGCAAGCGCCTGCAGGCGGGTAAGCTCGCCATCGAGCTCATCACGCATGCGTTGCTGAGCCGTCTCGATGATGGTCGGCAGCTCGCGATCGGCCTCACCTTCGCCCTGAGTCAGCAACTCCCGCAATTGATCATGGCGCGACTTGATGAGATCGCGTGCCACAGCTTTCTTGACCTTCTTGAGGTTCTTGGCAAGCCCGGTGAAGGACACCTTGTCCGACAGGTTGGCACCGGACTCGTCGAGCAGTACGCGAATTGCCGTGGGCGGCAGGAAGCGATTGACGTGCAGGCGCGAGGGCGCCGGGCAGTAGGTACGGAACACCAGCTCGACCATCAGCCGGCCGGCGGGGATCGCCGGATGATTGAGCAGGGCCAGGGCGGTATTGCCCATTGCGCCATCGAGGATTCGGCCCACGATTTCGCGCACAAGTGGATGTTCCCAGGACAGGTGCTGGACATCGTCGCGTGTCAGGGCGCGGCTGCGCGAGGTGGTAGCCGTGAAGCCCTCCTCTCCCTTGGCCAGGCCTGGCAGGCCGTCCAGCATGTGTGGGCCGGCACGCAGATGGTTCATATCGCCGCCCAGGTCCTGGCTATCGATGCCGAAAATGTCGAAGGCCTGGTCGAGATAGCGTGGCAGGGCCTTGTCCGTGTCCAGCTCGCGGATGGCGCTGGCAACAGTCTCGGCACGCTCGTGACGGCAGGCGTTGAGCTCCAGCAGGCGGTTGCGGCCGGCGTCACGTTCGGCCAGGCGTGTCTCGAACAAGGCACGGGTCTCGGCGATGATCGCGTCGAGGCTCTCCGGATCGAGCAGGGCATCGGCCAGGGCATCACCGAAGGCGTCGTACAAGTCGCTGCCCACGCCATGCGGCGCGCTGAAGGCGTCCATCCCTTCCTGATACCAGCGCAGCAGGCGCTCTCCGGGGCTGTCGGCGAAGACCGGCACGTGAATTTCAATGGCGTGGCGCTGACCGATACGATCGAGGCGGCCGATACGCTGCTCGAGCTGATCGGGATGTTGCGGCAGATCGAACATCACCAGGTGGCGACAGAACTGGAAATTGCGTCCTTCCGAGCCGATCTCCGAGCACACCATGACCTGGCTACCTTCTTCCTCGTCAGAGAAATCGGCGGCTGCACGGTCGCGCTCGACCAGGCTCATGCCCTCGTGAAAGACTGGGGCATGCATGCCACCCAGCACACGCAGCGCTTCCGCGAGATCGGTGGCCGTTTCACGGTCATGGGCGATTACCAGTACCTTGTCTCGGCCGGCATCGGTAAGCAGTTCCAGCAGCCAGGTCACGCGTGGATCGATCTGCCACCAAGGCTCGGCGTTGAGCGGGTCGTCGGACAGGGCTCGGTAGGTGGTGTCGAGATACAGCAATACGTCGGGGTGGTCGAGGCCGGTCTCGATCAACAGTTCATCGAGGGCATCCTCGTCGCGGCCCAGCTTGCGCAGCAAGCGCCGATAGGCCGAGGGCAGTTCCAGCGAGGCAGTATGAAGACGACGTTCGGGGAAGCCGGCAACATGGCGACGGCTGTTGCGGAACATCACCCGGCCGGTGCCATGGCGATCGAGCAGTTGTTCGCGCAATTGACGGCGTGCGGCGTCGCGCTGCGCCTCGCCACTCTCGGCATCGACCAGAGTCTCTAGCAGCGCCTGGCTGTCGCTATCGTCAATGACACGCTCGACCGCCGTAAAGGCAGCGCTTTCGCCGGGCAGGGAATCGAGCGCATCGATGGCGGTGGCGACCTCAATATAGCCGGCTTCTTCGGCCTTGAAGGCGGCAAGGTCATGGTAGCGGTCCGGGTCGAGCAGGCGCAGGCGGGCGAAATGGCTTTCCACGCCCATCTGTTCCGGCGTGGCGGTGAGCAGCAACAGGCCGGGCGTGGCATGGGCCAGTCGCTCGACACAGGCATACCCTGGCCCGCTGCCCTCCGGCGACCAGTCAAGATGGTGTGCCTCGTCGACGATCAGCATGTCCCAGTGGCTGTCGTCGGCCTGGGACTGGCGGTGCGGATTGGCGAATAGCCACTGCTGGCTGGCCAGGACCAACTGGCCGGCCTCGAAGGGGTTGGCATCGCCATAGGCCTGGCTCTGCTGCTCGTCGAGCAGGGTGACTTCCAGGCCGAAGCGGCGCAGCAGTTCCACCAGCCACTGATGAGTGAGGCTGTCGGGCACCAGGATCAGCGCACGCTGGGCGCGGCCGGTGAGCAGCAGGCGATGCAGGATCAGGCCCGCCTCGATGGTCTTGCCCAGCCCCACCTCGTCGGCGAGCAGTACGCGCGGGGCATGGCGCCGCGAGACTTCATCGGCGATATACAACTGGTGCGGGATCAGGTCGATCTTGGGGCCGGCCAGGCCCAGCGCCGGATTCTGCTCGATACGATGGAAATGGTGCAGGGTGCGGAAGCGCAGATCGAACCAGTCGTTGCGGTCGACCTGACCGGTCAACAGGCGATCGCGTGCCTGGTTGAACTGCATGCTGTCGGCGATCTGGGCCTCCGACAGCTCGCGCAGCTCGCCGTCGTCGGTTTCGCCGATATAAACGATCAGCCCGTCGATCTCCTTGGTGTCGTCGACGATCAACTGCCAGCCATCGGCGGCATCGATGCGGTCGCCGCTGCCGAAGACCACGCGGGTCAGCGGTGCCTGCCGCACGCTGTAGGTGCGCGTCTCCTGGCTGGCGGCGAACAGGACGGTCACGCTGCGGAAATCGACGTTCAGGATAGTGCCCAGGCCCAGTTCGGCCTCGCCGTCGCTGATCCAGCGCTGGCCGGGAATGAATTCGCTCATGGTGCCTCGATGCTCGAAAAACGGTGCTCGCCCGCCGCAATCCATCCTGCCAAGCCGCGATGGCAGCGACGGGGCGCGGTATCTTACAGGAAATGCAGTGGACGATTAAGCGTTGTCGCAAGGCCGCCAGTGGCGTGAACGGCAGGCACTAGCGGGATAGCCAGGCTTCGAGCTGCGCGCGCGACAGTTCACCGACATGCTGGTCGGCGAGTCGGCCGGAAGCATCGAAAAGCAGAGTGGTGGGCAAGCCCGGGGCGGCGGTCAATGCCATGAGCTGCTGTCGTGGGTCGAGCAGTGCGTGTTCGAAGAACAGGCCATGGGTATCCAGGTAGCGTGTCACTTCCAGCAGGGTTTCGCCCTGGTTGGCCACGACTACCTGAACACCGTCACGGGCATCGGCCTGGGCAAGCAGGGGCATCTCGCGCCGACAGGGTGGGCACCAGCTTGCCCAGAGGTTGAGAATGACCGTCTCGCCCTGAAGTGATGACAGCGCCACGTGCTCACCGTCGAGGTTGTCCAGCGCCAGTTCGGGCAGTGCCTGTATCTGTTGATCGCCGGCTAGCGGATTCCACAGGGAAAGCCCCAGCCACAGGGCAAAGGCGGTGGCCAGCAGGACTTGCGAGGTGATCAGCGTGACCAGGCGATGGCGCAGTATCCACGCGCTCCATGCCGCTGCGCCAAGCAGCCCCCAGGTGGCGCTGTAGCCGGGTTGCCAGAACTTCAGGCCATCCAGCGGAGAGGCCGAATAGCTATCCCAGTGCATGAGGACATGGCCCAGGCGGGCGGCAACCAGCCAGGCCAGCAACAGGCCGTTGAACCAGCGGGTGCGCAGGGGGGTGGCCAGGCGCAGCAC
The DNA here is from genome assembly GCF_900113605.1 of Modicisalibacter xianhensis. Taxonomy (GTDB): domain Bacteria; phylum Pseudomonadota; class Gammaproteobacteria; order Pseudomonadales; family Halomonadaceae; genus Modicisalibacter; species Modicisalibacter xianhensis. The sequence goes on along the minus strand of NZ_FOPY01000018.1, from coordinate 37,421 downwards.
TGGCAGGCTGGCCAGCAGCAGGACCAGGGCGGCAATGAAGGCGTACAGGCGGGGCAGGGGAATCAGTAACGGGCCAAGCGCAAGGGCGTCCATGACGGGCCAGGTGTCCTTCGGGTAGCGGGAACGGGTTTTCGTGCGGCGCATGGCGCCGGTTACAATGCTGTCAGCCTACTGTTGTCGTTCGTTCCTGTCATCATGCGGCGTATGCGCTGCCGGAGTACTGTCATGGGCAAGTCTTTCGATCCGCTGCGCGCCTTGGCGATTGCCAGCCAGGCGCTCGGATTCGTGCTGATTATCACGCTGGAAACGGTGCTGGGCGATGCTGCACGGCCCTGGCAGGGTGTCACGCTGGGGGCCATGCTGCTGGTGGCGGTGGGCGTGGCGCTGGTGCGTCGCTATCGTCGTAACAAGGCGCGTAAGGCAGCTGTCGAGCGGGCACGCAAGGCGGCGGAAACCTGGATGTCGGATTGAGTCATCATTGCCGTGGCATGGAAAAGATAGGCGATGAGGGGGCGCAACGTGTCGGATCGATGCCAATGATGATCAGGCGATGGCCTTCGGGCGCATTGCAGCTCAGGATGCGCCAGGCACAGCCCGGGGCGCTGCTGTCCTCGCTCTGGAACAGGTAAGCGCCACGCTGTCGCAAGTGCTCGCAGAAGATCGGAAACTCCCTGTCGCTGACTTCCAGGGTCAGGCGGCGCGGCGTATCGGCCTGCTCATCGGCGAGCAGCATGAAGACCTGGGTGTGTCCGCGAGCATCCGTACCGAGCTCGAAGGTGACTGTCGAGGCGGTTTCCACCAGCACGGGCAGGCGTAACATGTCGACCCAGAATGCCTTCATGGCAGTCAGGTTCCTCACCCTTAGGATACCTGTATCCAGAGAGAGTCGTTGCATGGCGCGACCTTGATTCCTGTTGTTCGGTTTACCTGTCACGATGGCTTGGCGTGGGGATTTTTGCCGTTTGAACCTGTTCACTGTTTCGATAGCCTGGAGCTATCAAAAGGCTGTCAGTGTCACTCACCGCACGGGTCGCTAAGCTGTAGGCATGCACAATGATTGGTTTCACGTGACCGAGGCTCACGGACGCGAGCCTGCGTGAAGCCGAAATGTCCAGGGAGGGCTGCTGGCGTGGAATCGCATATCTATGTGTTGGGAGGCTTCGGGCTGCTGATCTTGCTGGTGGCCTGGTTTCCCATCTTCATCCGTAATCTGCCGTTGACCTTGCCGATCATCTGTGTGGCGGTCGGCTACGCCATTTTCGCCGTAGCGGGCGAGGAGGGCTTGAATCCTCGAGACTATCCGGCTGCCCTGACGTTTCTGACCGAACTGACCATCATCGTTTCGCTCACCGGAGCCGGGCTGAGTATCGACAAGCGGCTGCGGTGGCGGGAGTGGGCCAATACCGCCCGGCTCATCGGGTTGGCCATGCCGCTTTCCATTGCGGCAATTGCCGCGCTGGGCGCGTTCTTCCTCGGGTTGCCCTGGGAGGCGGCGGCATTGCTCGGGGCGGCGCTGGCCCCAACCGACCCGGTACTGGCGGCAGATGTCCGCGTAGGGCCGCCCCAGGCGGAGCCGGAGGACGAGGTGCGCTTCAGCCTGACCTCGGAAGCGGGTCTCAACGATGGATTGGCATTCCCGTTCATCTTTCTGGCCATCGGCCTGGCGTCGCATGGGGTTGGCTGGGGTGCGTGGACCTGGGAGTGGCTGCTTCTCGATGTTGTCTGGCGAGTGGCCGCCGGCTGCGCCGCAGGATGGGTGGTGGGCAGCGTGCTGGGCAATATCGTCTATCGCGTGCGACACAAGATCATCGCGCGTACCGGCCAGGGGTTCGCATCGCTGGGCATTACCTTCGTGGCTTATGCCGGGGCGGAGCTGATCCATGGCTATGGCTTCATTGCCGTATTCGTGGCGGCGCTGGTCATGCGGCGGCGGGATAATCACAACGAATACAATCATCGACTCTACGACTTCACCGAGCAGGCCGAGCACCTGCTGATGATGACCTTGCTGGTTCTCTTTGGGGGAAGCCTGGCCGGCACGCTGCTCGACGGCCTGACCTGGCCGATCTTTGCGGCGGCCATTGTCGTGCTGTTCGTGATCCGACCGGTAATCGGCATGCTGAGCCTGGCAGGTAGTGGCATGTACCGCTGCGAACGCTCGATCGTCAGCCTGTTCGGCATTCGCGGTGTCGGCTCGTTCTACTATCTGGCCTATGCCACCAAAATCGAGGACTTCGGCGAGGTCGACACGGTCTGGACGCTGGTCACCCTCGTCGTGCTGATCTCGATCGTGTCGTACGGCATGCTTTCCGCGCCACTCATGGGCTGGATGGACCGGCGGCGGGAGATCGAGGCCAAATCGCTGGGCGCGCAGTAGCGGAGGGGTGAAACGAAAACCGCCACCCGGGCGAAGCCCAAGGGTGGCGGTTTGCGGGACATTCTGGTCGGAGTGATAGGATTTGAACCTACGACCCCTGCCTCCCGAAGACAGTGCTCTACCAAGCTGAGCTACACTCCGACATGGTTGGGCTTGCGCCTCAACGGTGCTGCATTATACCCATCGTGCTGGTGCGCGCAACCCCTCGCGCTCGATTCAGGCCTGACGGTCGACGGCGAGCCGCGCCAGGGTGGCCAGTGTGTCGCGAAAACGGCTGTCGGGCAGCACGTCGAGCTGGCTCAGGGCGCGGCGCGACATTTCCTCGGCGCGCTGGCGGGTATAATCGAGTGCGCCGGTCTCTGCGACGATGGCCAGCACCTCGTCGAGCTGGTCCAGGCCGCCCTTGCGTATCGCCCGGCGGATCAGCTGCGCCTGGTCAGGCGTGCCGCAGGCCATGGCGCGGATCAGTGGCAGGGTGGGCTTGCCTTCGGCGAGGTCGTCGCCGACATTCTTGCCCATGGTCTGCACATCGCCCTGGTAATCGAGCAGGTCGTCGGTGAGCTGGAAGGCCAGGCCCAGGTAGCGGCCGTAGAGCTGCAGCGCTGTCTCCCGCTCGGGGTCGGCCTCGGCAAGCACGGCGCCGCAGTGTGTCGCCGCCTCGAAGAGCATGGCCGTCTTGCCCTGGATGGTCTCGAAGTAGGCGGCCTCGTCGACGTCGGGGTTGCCGATGTTGGTCAGCTGCAGGACTTCGCCCTCGGCAATGGTGCAGGTGGCGGCGGAGAGAATCTCCATGACCCGCATCGAGCCGACGTCGACCATCATCTGGAACGAGCGGGAATAAAGGAAGTCGCCGACCAGGACGGAAGGCGCGTTGCCCCAGTTCTCGTTGGCCGTCTTGCGGCCGCGGCGCATGCTCGATTCGTCGACCACGTCGTCATGCAGCAGGGTAGAGGTATGCATGAACTCGATCAGGGCGGCCAGGGTGACATGGCGATCACCGCCGTAGTCCAGCGCACGCGCGGCCAGCAGCACCAGCAGTGGGCGCAAGCGCTTGCCGCCGCTCTCGATGATGTAGTGGCCGATGCTTTCGACGAGCGGGACACGGGAGCCGAGCTGGGCGAGGATGGTGCGATCGACGGCAGCGAAGTCCTCTGCCACCGCCGCATGGATTGGCGATGCGTTAGGCTGCATGTTGGCTTTCTATAAAGGAATTGGGCCGCTTAGAAGTACCACGCCACGGGTGGGGCCGGCCTTGGGTGGGGTTATGCTATGAGCCCCTTTGCAGGGCGTCAAGGCAAGTTGCTGCCCCGATGGCAATGGCCTTGTGGTGTCGCGCGCGAGCCGTTATAATCCGCGACCCTACTCATCATGCTCCCTGTCAGATGGCTGCCGGAAGGGGCGCCACTCGCAGCAGGTCGATGAAGAGCCCACCCCGATGAGTGTCTGGAGAGTGAGTTATGTACGCAGTTATCAAGAGCGGCGGTAAGCAGTACCGTGTCCAGGAAGGCCAGACCCTGAAGCTCGAGAAGCTTGAAGTGGCCACCGGCGACAGCCTGGACTTCGATCAGGTGCTGCTGGTTGCCGATGGCGACGACGTCAAGGTCGGCGCGCCGCTGGTCGACGGTGCCAAGGTGTCCGCCGAAGTCGTGTCGCACGGTCGTGGCGAGAAGGTCCGCATCATCAAGTTCCGTCGTCGCAAGCATTCCATGCGTCGTCAGGGCCACCGTCAGTGGTACACTGAAGTCAAGATCACCGGGATTTCCGCCTGAGCGGAACCTCCCCCTGAACGAGCGAGGAGTTAGCAATGGCTCATAAGAAGGCAGCGGGTAGTTCCCGTAACGGTCGCGATTCTGAATCCAAGCGCCTTGGTGTCAAGCTGTTCGGCGGCCAGGTCGTGACCCCGGGCAACATCATCGTGCGTCAGCGTGGCACGCGTTTCCACGCTGGTACCGGTGTCGGCATCGGCAAGGACCACACCCTGTTCGCTCTGAACGAAGGCGTGGTCAAGTTCGAGACCAAGGGTCCGAAGAACCGCAAGTTCGTGAGTGTCGTCTCCGCCTGAGGCGGGATGCACCAGTATCGCCACCGGGGCGAAGGGTTGCCAGGCGCAGCCGTTCCACCGTGGCAGAAAAAGGCCCCGCGATGCGGGGCCTTTTCGTATGATGGCAGGTTGGCCGTCGGGAGAAAGACAGATGCAGTTCGTCGATGAAGCCTCGATCATCGTGGAAGCCGGCAAGGGCGGCAACGGTTGCCTGAGCTTCCGTCGCGAGAAGTTCGTGCCCAAGGGCGGTCCCGACGGTGGTGACGGCGGCCATGGTGGCAGCGTCTACCTGATCGGTGACGAGTCGCTGAATACCCTGATCGATTTCAAGTACCAGCGATTCTACAAGGCCCAGAACGGCCAGCCGGGCCAGGGCCGGCAGATGAGCGGCAAGGGCGGCGACGATCTTCACGTCAAGGTGCCGGTGGGTACCACGCTGATCGACGAAGATACCCTGGAGGTTATCGCCGACGTGACCGAGCCCGGTCAGGTGGTGCTGGTTGCCCAGGGTGGGCGGCGCGGCCTGGGCAATATCCATTTCAAATCATCGACCAATCGCGCCCCGCGCCGGACGACGCCGGGTACCGAAGGCGAGCGTCGTAACCTGCGTCTGGAGATGAAGGTGATGGCCGATGTCGGATTGCTGGGCATGCCCAACGCCGGCAAGTCGACGCTGATCCGCTCGGTCTCGGCTGCCAAGCCCAAGGTGGCCAATTATCCCTTCACCACCCTGGTGCCCAACCTCGGCGTGGTCAAGCTGGGCATGCACGAGCATTTCGTGATGGCCGATGTGCCGGGCCTCATCGAGGGAGCGTCGGAAGGCGCCGGGCTCGGGTTGCGCTTTCTCAAGCATCTGACGCGGACGCGCCTGCTGCTGCATGTGGTCGATGTGGCTCCGTTCGACGAGTCCGATCCCGTCGATGCGGCCCAGGCCATCATCAATGAACTCGAGCAATTCTCGGCGACGCTTGCCGAGCGCCCGCGCTGGCTGGTGCTCAACAAGCTCGATCTATTGCCTGAGGACGAGCGCGAGTCGCGCGTCGCGGACATCGTCTCTCGGCTGGCCTGGGACGGGCCGGTGCATCGTATTTCGGCGATCAGCGGTGACGGTACCCAGGCGCTGGTGCAAGCCGTGTATCGCTGGCTGACCGAGCAGCGCCGCCTGGAAGCCGAGGACGAGACGGCGGCCGAGCACGAGCGCGACATGCGAGCCCGCATGGAGGCCGAGGCAGTGGCGCGGGCCGAGTCGCGACTCAGCCGCAAGCGCAAGCGTGATGAAGACGAGGACGATGACTTCGATGACGACGACTACGATGTCGAGGTCGAGTATGTGCAATAGGGCGCAGCATGGCGTATAGCGAACGAATGCCTGGCCGGGAGGCGCTGACCGAGGCGCGGCGGATCGTGGTCAAGATCGGTAGTGCCTTGCTGACCAACGATGGGCGCGGTCTCGATGAAGCCGCCATTGGTGGCTGGGTCGATCAGATCGCCGCCTTGCATGCCCGCGGCATTGAGGTGGTGCTGGTGTCGTCCGGCGCTGTAGCGGCCGGCATGGTGCGCCTGGGCTGGAATGTCAGGCCCTCGGCGGTGCATGAACTGCAGGCAGCGGCTGCCGTAGGGCAGACCGGGCTGGCGCAGTGCTACGAGGGCCATTTCGCGCGGCATGGGTTGCGCAGTGCCCAGGTGCTGTTGACTCACGACGACTTGTCCAACCGAAAGCGCTACCTCAACGCGCGTTCGGCACTGCGCACCCTGGTCGGGCTGAGGGTGGTGCCGGTGATCAACGAGAACGACACGGTGGTCACCGACGAGATCCGCTTCGGTGATAACGATACATTGGGTGCGCTGGTCGCCAACCTGCTCGAGGCCGATGCCCTTGTCATCCTCACCGACCAGGAAGGCCTGTTTGATGCCGACCCCCGCCACAATCCGCAGGCGCAGCTGGTTTATGAAGGCCGCGCCGACGACCCCGGCCTGGCGGCCATGGCGGGTGACGGCGGCGCGCTTGGGCGGGGGGGCATGACCACCAAGGTACGTGCGGCGCGCCTCGCAGCGCGCTCCGGGGCGGTGACGGCGATTGCCAGTGGTCGCCAGCCCGATGTGCTGCCTCGCCTGGTCGATGGTGAGCGGCTGGGCACCCTGCTGCGGCCAGAGCATGCCCCACTGGCCGCCCGCAAACGCTGGCTGGCCGGGCAGTTGCAGGTGCGTGGCACGCTCACCCTGGATGCAGGAGCCGTCAGCGTGTTGCGCAGCCGCGGATCGAGCCTGCTGCCGGTGGGGGTCAAGGCGCTGGAGGGGCGTTTCGTGCGCGGCGACATGGTGGTCTGTGTCGACGAGCAGGGGGAGAGGGTCGCCAAGGGGCTGGTCAACTACGGCAGCGACGAGGCGATGCGTATTCTCGGCCAGCCGAGCCACCAGATCGAGGCGATTCTGGGCTACATGGAAGCGCCGGAACTGATTCATCGCGACAACCTGGTGGTGCTGTAGCAAGGCCGGGGGCAGCATGATAGAATGCCGCATCCTCTCAGACATGGCCCGTGATTCTTTAACGGCCAAACCGGCTTGGAGATGGTAAAAGCCAAGCCTGGTCAACGACTTATTCCGAACTAACACCGAAACTTCGGTTTCAGATTCTCCAAGGAGATTACGGTGGCGAATACCAAGCAAGCTCAGAAGCGCGCGCGTCAGGCGGAACAGCGTCGCAAGCACAATGCCAGTCAGCGTTCCATGGTCCGCACTTACATCAAGCGCGTGATCAAGGCTATCCAGGGCGGCGACCATGCGAACGCCATGGCCGAGTTCAAGGCAGCCCAGCCGGTCATCGACCGCATTGCCGACAAGGACGCACTGTCCAAGAAGAAGGCCGCTCGCATCAAGAGCCGCTTGAACAAGCGTATCAAGGCACTGGCTGCGTAAGCCGGTCGCCACGGGAAACGCCGCCGGCGCATCGCGTCGGGTCTGGGTTCTCGGCAGAAAAACCGGCCTCGGCCGGTTTTTTTGTGCATGATATTCCGGCCTGCATGTAAGGAGACGGCAGTGCAGCCTGACGATAGTCGCAAGACACCGCCTGCAGCCCAGGAAAATGCGCAATTGGATGCCGGGGCGTCATCATCGCCCTCGGCGGGCGACTGGGCATCGGGCAGCCCTGCCTCGGTACCGGGACAGGCGGAGGCCGTCCCCCCCGAAGGTGAGCGGGCACCGCGCGCCGGCCTGCTGCGCTCCGGACTGGTCGTCAGCATGATGACCATGCTCTCGCGCGTGCTCGGGTTGGCTCGCGATGTGGTCATTGCAGCGCTGTTTGGCGCGGGCAGTGGGGCGGACGCCTTCTTCGTCGCCTTCAAGATTCCAAACTTCATGCGCCGGCTATTTGCCGAAGGGGCGTTCAACCAGGCGTTCGTGCCGGTGCTCTCCGAGTACGCCACCCAGCGTTCACGGGCAGAGGTGCGGGAGTTGCTCGATGCCGTGTCGGGTAGCCTGGCGGTGGTGCTGGCATTGATCACCGCGGCTGCCATCGGGTTGTCGCCCTGGCTGGCCTGGCTGTTCGCGCCGGGGTTCGCGCGCGACCCCGAGAAGCTGGCGCTGACCGCCGAGATGCTGCAGCTGACGTTTCCCTATTTGCTGCTGATCTCGCTAACGGCATTCTCGGGGAGCGTGCTCAATACCTGGAACCGCTTCGCGATCCCGGCCTTTACGCCGGTACTGCTCAATATTTCGTTGATTGGGGCAGCATTGTGGCTGACACCCTGGGTGTCGATACCGTCAATGGCGCTGGCCTGGGGCGTTCTGATTGCCGGCGCGGCGCAACTGGCTTTTCAGGTGCCGTTCCTCATGCGCCTGGGATTGATGCCGACACCATGGCCCAAGTTTCGCCATCCCGGGGTGCGGCGTATCCTCAAGCTGATGACACCCGCGCTGTTCGGGGTCTCGGTGTCACAGATCAATCTATTGCTGGATACCGTGCTGGCCTCGTTCCTTGCCGCGGGCAGCGTGTCGTGGCTGTACTATTCCGATCGCCTGGTGGAGCTACCGCTGGGAGTCTTCGGGATTGCGATTGCCACAGTGATCCTGCCGGCCCTGTCGAAGCGGCATGCGGAACAATCCACCGAACATTTCGCCAAAATGCTCGACTGGGCGATTCGGGCGGTACTGCTGATCGGCTTGCCGGCAGCGTTGGCGCTGGCGGTGCTGGCCGAGCCACTGCTGATCAGCCTGTTCCACTATGGTGCGATGACTGATCGTGATATTGCCATGGCAGCCATGAGCCTGAGGGCCTACGCCCTGGGCCTGATTGCCTTCATGCTGATCAAGGTCCTGGCTCCCGGTTACTTTGCGCGGCAGGACACTGCCACGCCGGTCAAGATCGGCATGATTGCCATGGTCGCCAACATGGCCTTCAATCTGGCGCTGATCCTGCCGTTGGCGCATGCCGGACTGGCCTTGGCCACGGCGTTGTCTGCCTTCCTGAATGCAGGGTTGCTGGCGCGAGGACTGCGCCGTCAGGGGGTGCTGATATTCCAGCCCGGCTGGGGGCGCTATGCCTGGCAACTGGGCGGTGGCTGTGCTGTGCTGACTGCCGGATTGTGGTGGTTCTCGCCGGATTGGCAAGCCTGGTTGGCATGGAGCGTGTGGCAACGTGCGCTGGTGCTGGGCGGGCTGGTCATCGGTGGGGCGGGCATCTATTTCGCCTGGCTGGCGGCCTGTGGTATTCGCCTGCGGCACTTTCGACTGAATGGCTGAGGCAAGAAGCGGGAGTGCGGCTGTCAAGGTCCGGCCCCTTCGTTATAATTGACCCTTTTATCGACTCGTGAACGACGCATGGAACTGATCCGCGGTTTGCACAATCTGCGCGAGCATCATCGCGGCTGCGTCGCCACCATCGGCAACTTCGATGGGGTGCATCGCGGTCACCAGGCGATTCTCGATCAGTTGCGTGGCCAGGCCGAGGCGCTCGGCCTGCCGGTGACGGTCGTGGTCTTCGAGCCCCAGCCGCGGGAATTCTTCGCCGGTGACCAGGCCCCGCCGCGCCTGACCCGCCTGCGTGACAAGGCCTGGCTGCTGGCCTCGTACGGGGCCGAGCGCATTCTCTGCCTTCCGTTTAACGATGCCTTGCGCAGCCTGACGGCACGCCAGTTCATCGACCGTATCCTGCTGCAGGGGCTCGACGTACGTCATCTGGTGGTCGGGGACGATTTCCGGTTCGGTTGTGACCGGCTCGGTGATTTCGAATTGCTGGCGCAGGTAGGCAGGGAATGCGGCTTCGGCGTGGAACATACGCGTACCTTCCAGCTCGACGACGAGCGGGTATCGAGTTCCCGGGTGCGCACCCTGCTGGCGAGCGGTAACTTTGCCCAGGCAGCCCGTATGCTGGGATGCCCCTATCGGTTCTGCGGGCGTGTCGTGGCCGATCAGAAACTGGGTCGTACGATAGGTGTACCCACCGCCAACCTCCCGCTGTTGCCCGGTCCACTGGCACTGCGCGGTGTCTATGCGGTGATCTCTCGCCTGGCCGACGGCCGCGAGGTTGCCGGGGTGGCCAATGTGGGGTGGCGGCCCACGGTGGGCGCCAGGCGGCCCGTACTCGAGGTGCATCTGTTCGATTTCGATGGCGATCTTTACGGTCAGCGGCTCGAGGTAGTTCCCTGTGCCCGGCTGCGTGGGGAAATGACCTTCGATGGGTTGGATGCCCTCAAGCGCCAGATTCATGCCGATCAGGTGCGGGCGCGACATTATTTCGAGGGCTGGTACCGGGACCGGAACGCCTTGGCCGGTAATGACAAGCAGGACTGGACACGTTATCTGGCATCGGCGCCTCTGGCCCCGATTGCAGTGAATACTGACTCCCCGGCGGGCTCGTCGCCCGTCGGACGCGACGATGATGGAACCCCATGAGCGACTACAAGCATACCCTGAACCTGCCTGAAACCGATTTTCCCATGCGCGGCAACCTGCCCAAGCGCGAGCCGGCACGTATTCAGCGCTGGCAGGAGATCGATCTCTATCAGCGCCTGCGCGAGGCGGGCCAGGGCCGCAAGACGTTTGTGCTGCATGACGGCCCGCCCTATGCCAACGGCAGCATCCACATCGGGCACGCTGTCAACAAGATCCTCAAGGACATCATCGTCAAGTCGAAGGGCCTGGCCGGGTTCGATGCACCCTATGTGCCGGGCTGGGACTGCCATGGCTTGCCCATCGAGCACAAGGTCGAGACGACCCACGGCAAGCACCTGCCGCCCGACGAGGCGCGGGCGCTGTGCCGCGAGTACGCCGCCGAGCAGATCCAGGGCCAGATGACCGACTTCGTGCGTCTTGGCGTGATCGGTGATTGGGAGCGCCCTTACCGCACCATGGACTTCGTCAACGAGGCCGGCGAAGTCCGTGCGCTGGCCGAGATGGTCCGACATGGCTACGTGTTCAAGGGACTCAAGCCGGTCAACTGGTGCTTCGATTGCGGCTCGGCACTGGCCGAGGCCGAGGTCGAATATGCCGACAAGAAGTCGGATGCCATTGATGTGGCCTTCGCCGCGGAAGACTCCTCGGCGCTGGCTGCGGCCTTCGGGCTCGAGCGGCTTTCCAAGCCGGCCGCCGTGGTGATCTGGACCACTACGCCCTGGACCATTCCCGCCAACCAGGCGCTCAACGTGCACCCCGACGTTGACTATGCACTGGTCGACACCGGTGAACGCCTGCTGGTGCTGGCCGAGGCGCTGGTCGAGAGCTGCCTGCAGCGCTTCGATCTGCAGGGCGAGGTGACGGCCACCACGGCCGGGGCCAAGCTCGAGAATCTGCAGTTCCGCCACCCGTTCTACGACCGCCTCTCGCCGGTCTATCTGGGCGACTACGTGGAAACCGATGCCGGCACCGGCATCGTCCATTCTGCCCCGGCCTACGGCGTGGATGACTTCGTCACCTGTCGCGCCTACGGCATGGAGTTCGAGGCAATCCAGAATCCGGTCATGGGCGATGGTGTCTACGTCGATGACCTGCCGTTCTTCGGCGGGCAGATGATCTGGAAGGCCAATCCACAGATCGTCGCCAAACTCGAGGAAGTCGGCGCACTGCTGGCCCACGAGAAGATCACCCATAGCTACATGCACTGCTGGCGCCACAAGACGCCGGTAATCTACCGTGCCACCGCCCAGTGGTTCGTGGGCATGGATATCGAGGGGCAGGATGGCCGGACGCTGCGTCAGCGTGCACTGGACGGTATCGAGGCGACCCAGTTCGTGCCGAGCTGGGGCAAGGCGCGCCTGCACTCGATGATCGCCAACCGGCCGGACTGGTGCATCTCGCGCCAGCGCAACTGGGGGGTGCCGATCCCGTTCTTCCTCGATCGTGCCAGCGGCGAGCTGCATCCGCGTACCGTCGAGTTGATGGAAGAAGTGGCAAGCCGTATCGAGAAAGAAGGTATCGATGCCTGGTTCCGCCTCGACCCTGCCGAGCTGCTGGGAGATGAATCTGCCCTCTACGAAAAGGTCACCGACACGCTCGACGTGTGGTTCGATTCCGGTACGACGCATTGGCATGTGCTGCGCGGCTCTCACGCAGCGGTCTTCGATCATCCCGAGCAGGGCGAAGGGCCGGCTGCCGATCTGTATCTGGAAGGCTCCGACCAGCATCGTGGCTGGTTCCACTCCTCGCTGCTGACCGGTTGCGCCATCGACGGTCATCCGCCGTACAAGGGCCTGCTGACCCACGGCTTCACCGTCGATGCCCAGGGCCGCAAGATGTCCAAGTCGGTAGGCAACGTGGTTGCGCCGCAGGAGGTAATGGACAAGCTGGGTGCGGACATCCTGCGCCTGTGGGTCGCTTCCACCGACTATTCTGGCGAAATGGCGGTCTCAGACGAGATCCTCAAGCGCACCGCAGACGTCTACCGGCGCATCCGCAATACCTCGCGCTTTCTGCTGGCCAACCTGAATGGCTTCGATGCCCAGCGCGACGCAGTACCCTTCGAGGACATGCTGGCGCTGGACCAGTGGGTGGTCGACCGGGCGGCGCAGCTCCAGGCACGCATCGAGAAGGCCTATGCCGACTACCGCTTCCTCGAGGTCTACCAGCAGGTGCACACCTTCTGTGCCCGCGAGCTGGGCGGTTTCTACCTCGACGTGATCAAGGACCGCCAGTACACCACGCAGGCAGACTCCCTGGCACGGCGCAGCTGCCAGACGGCGCTCTATCGTGTCGTCGAGGCGCTGGCGCGCTGGGTGGCGCCGATCCTGTCGTTCACGGCCGAGGAAATCTACGAGCACATCCCCGGCGAGCGCAAGGCCAGTGTGCTGCTCGAGACCTTCTACACGGACCTGAACACCCTGGCTGACGATGCCGTGTTCGGTCGCGACTTCTGGGAGCAGGTGCTGGAGGTCAAGCAGGCCGTCAACAAGTGCCTGGAAGATGCGCGCAACGCCAAGGTCATCAAGAGTGGCCTGGCTGCCGAGGTGACACTCTATGTCAACGACGCCCTGCGCGAGTCGCTGGGCCGCTTGGGCAGCGAGCTTCGTTTCGTGCTGCTGACCAGCGAGGTGCATCTGGCATCGCTGGATAGCGCCGAGGCCAAGAATGCTGAAACGACCGAGCTGACTGGCCTCAAGGTGGCAGTGACGGCCAGCTCGCATGCCAAGTGCGAGCGCTGCTGGCACCATCGCGAGGATGTCGGCAGCCATGCCGAGCATCCCGACCTGTGCGGGCGCTGCATCAGCAACCTGCCGGAAGGCCCCGGTGAAGAGCGTCATTATGCCTGAGGCGCAGACTCCGCCAATGACCCATCCACTGCGCTGGCTGTGGCTGTCGGTCGCGGTGATCGTACTTGATCTTGGTGCCAAGGCCTTGGCCAGCAGCCTGCTGGTCTATGGCCAGCCGGTGGTGGTATTGCCGGTCTTCAACCTGACGCTGCTGCACAATACTGGGGCCGCATTCAGTTTCCTGGCGGAGCATGACGGCTGGCAGCGCTGGCTGTTCGCGGTGATCGCCGTCGGTGCCAGTATCGGCCTTACCGTGTGGCTGACTCGCCTGCGGGCCCACGAGAAACTGATGGCCGCGTCGCTGGCGCTGGTCATCGGCGGGGCGCTGGGCAATCTGTATGACCGAGTGGTTCACGGCTACGTGGTGGATTTCCTATCCTTCCATTGGCAAAACCATTACTTCCCGGCCTTCAATCTGGCCGATACGGCCATCACGCTGGGAGCCATCGGCATGATTCTCGAGTCCCTGCGCGATGCACGCGGGGAACGCGACAAGACCTCGCGGTCTTGATCCCGAACACAGGAACGCAAAGATGAGCGAATATCGTATTGGCGACGGCATGGAAGTGACGCTGCACTTTACCCTCAAGCTGGAGGATGGGTCGGTGATCGATTCGACCCGCGACAAGCAGCCGGCGACGTTCCAGTACGGTGACGGTAACCTGCCGCCAGGATTCGAGTCGCCGATCAAGGGGCTGACCGACGGTGACACCGGCAGCTACACGATCCCGCCGGAACACGCCTTCGGTCAGCACAATCCGCAGAACGTACAACGCATTCCGCGGGACAGCTTCGAGGGACCGGAGCTGGAAGAGGGGCTGGTGATGTCGTTTGCCGACGCGGCAGGTGGCGAGCTGCCGGGTGTGATCGTCAGCATTGACGACACCCATGTGGATGTCGACTTCAACCATCCGCTGGCGGGGCGTACCCTGACCTTCGAAGTGGAGGTGCTCGAAGTGAAGCCGGTAACGACCCACTGACACTGAATTTATCCGCAACGATACCCGAGCGTATCAAGCGAGGCTCTACATGCAGATCAAGCTGGCCAACCCCCGCGGCTTCTGTGCCGGTGTCGACCGTGCCATCGAGATCGTCAATCGCGCCCTGGACGTGCTGGGACCGCCCATCTACGTGCGTCATGAAGTGGTGCATAACCGCTTCGTGGTGGAGACATTGCGCGAACGCGGCGCAATCTTCGTTGAAGAACTCCACGAAGTGCCCGATGACGTCACCGTCATTTTCTCGGCGCATGGCGTGTCGCGGGCCGTCCAGCAGGAAGCCGAGCGGCGTGGGCTCAAGGTGTTCGATGCGACGTGTCCCCTGGTGACCAAGGTGCACATGGAGGTCCTGCGCTACGCCAAGCGTGGCCAGGAGTGCATCCTCATCGGGCATGCCGGCCATCCCGAGGTGGAGGGCACCATGGGCCGCTACGACACCTCGCATGGCGGTGACATCTACCTGGTCGAGGACGAGGCCGATGTCGAGGCGCTTGAGGTGAAAGATCCCGAGGCCCTGGCCTTCGTCACCCAGACCACGCTGTCGATGGACGACACGGCCAAGGTTATCGATGCGCTGCGTGCCAAGTTCCCGGCAATCCAGGGGCCGCGCAAGGACGACATCTGCTACGCCACCCAGAATCGCCAGGATGCCGTACGCCAGTTGGCGGCGGAAAGCGACTTGGTGCTGGTGGTGGGCAGCGTCAACAGTTCCAACTCCAACCGCCTGCGCGAGCTGGCCGAGCGTATGGGTACGCCGGCCCAACTGATCGATGACGCTAGCGTTATCGACGCAAGCTGGATGAAGGGCGTCGAGACGATCGGCATTACCGCCGGAGCCAGTGCGCCCGAGGTGCTCGTGCAAGGCGTGATCGAGCGCCTGCGTGAACTGGGTGCCGAATTGCCCCAGGAACTTGAAGGCCGCGAGGAAACCATTGTGTTCTCGATGCCGCGCGAGCTGCGCGAGCAGGTCATCGTCAGTGGCTGAGAAGGCTCATTGGCAATTCAACGAAAAGTCGGGCTTCGGCCCGACTTTTTTATGGATGGTCGGCTGACAGGCTCGTATAGACTGATACATACTGAAACAAAACTAATTGGCATAGGTAGCGTGATGCAGAGACGCGAAAGGGGCTTCACCCTGATAGAGTTGATGATTACCGTGGTGATCATCGGCATTCTCGCGTCCATTGCTTACCCGTTATATACCGGTTATGTCGAGAGGGCCCGACGTACCGACGGCCAGGCAGGCCTGATGGAAGCGGCGCAACAACTGGAGCGTTGCTATACGGTCAATAGTGCCTATACCGATTGCAGTTTCCGCAGTGCGTCACCGGACGGACATTATGCAATTACCGGTGCGCTGACCACCTCCACTTTTACCCTGACGGCCGCGCCGCAAGGGGATCAGGCAGGGGATGATTGTGGAAGCTTTACCCTGACACAAACCGGGGCCAGGGGGGTGGGGGGCGCCGATGTCTGTCGGTGGTAGTTCAGCCAAGCAGGCGGGGCTAACCCTGATCGAACTATTGGTCACATTGGCAGTAATTGTCATCATGGCAACCGTCGCCGTGCCCGGCTTTCAGAACCTGATCGCCACAAGCCGGCTGACAGCCGACCATAACGAACTACTGGCAGGTCTGAACCTGGCACGCAGCGAAGCCGTCAAGCGCCGTGAGGCGGTAACTGCCGAGATTACGCGTTTAGGAGATTCCGGTTGGCGACTAGAGGTCAAGGTCGATGATGGAACAGCCTTGACGAGTATCGATTGTACCGACACCACACAAACCGAGTGCCTGCTATATAGGAATGCCGACTCAACACCTGTGGCACTCTCGGAAAGCAGTGCCCGTCAGGTGACATTCAACTCGCTGGGCCGCTTGACGGAAAGCTCCTGTCAGGCGGTAGAACTGAATCATCAAGGGCAAAGCGAATCCATCAAAATCGGCCTGATGGGCCGGATAGGGAAAACATGTGCGTGACCGCGGCTTGAATGGGGGCATCCAAAAGGGTTTCACCCTTGTCGAAGCTTTGGTCGCCATTCTGGTCCTATCCTTGGGATTATTGGGCGTGGCGGCCATGCAGTTGAAGGCCATGCAGGGCGCCCATATGTCCTACCAGCGCTCGCTTGCAACTGTCATCGCCATGGATGCCAATGAACGATTATGGACTGCCTTGGCCGGCACGGGGGGTACTTGCCCTACTGGTGCTGAGGTACAAGAACAATGGCGTACCCATTGGGGGGCCAAGTTGCCTGGGCTGAGTGAAAGCTCGATTGGAGTCCAAGGGGACTGTGAGTTTCTGATTACTGTCACCTGGGACGAGGATCGATTCGCTGACGAAGGCGATGTCTCGACGCTGACTTACTATACGCGGTTGCCGGAAGAGGCAGCAGCCCCATGAGCATGCGCGAGCGAAGTGGCATGAGGCAGGGAGGCTTTACCCTCATCGAGCTGATGATTGCCATGGTTATAGGGCTGGTTATTCTGCTTGGCGCCTCGCAGGTATTCCTTGCGAGCCGTCAGACATTTGAGCGTGTCGATCAATTGAATGACCGACAGGAGATACTTCGATTCCTGGCGGATTCGGTCTCGCTGGATATCAGGACTGCAGATAACAATATGGCAGTCACGAATACTGGAAGTACTTTGATTCTTCGCTATGGAGAAAGTCGCTCTGAGGACCCTTACTGTTCCGGCGGAAACTTGGAGCGAGTGGACTATCAATTTGTGGTTGAAACATCGACATTGTCTCTGACGACACATTGCAGTGGAGTTGATCCCATTGAGGAGCCTTTGGTATCGAACCTTGATTTGGTAAGTTTTACCTCAGGGAATGTCAATGGAAGCGTTGCGTATATAGATATTTCTGTACGTTTTTCTGCGCTAGACAGCGAAGCTACAACAGGCCGAGAGGTCATGTTCAGGGCGGCAAGTCGGTCCGCCATCATTGCCCAGGTTAATGCTGGGAGCTAATCACGGGGGCATGACGATGCAGCAACAGAAAGGGGCCGCTTTGCTGGTCAGTCTCGTATTCCTGACGGTTGCCTTGATGCTTGGCCTCAGTAGTTTCCAATTATCTCGGTTGGAGGAGGCTATGGCAGGCAATCAGCGCATGGCCGCGCTTTCCCTAATGGCTGCGGAGTATGGAGCGTCAAGAGACGAAGTATTGGCACTGCCGATATCTGACGGTAGCTTCATTGCTTCATGTGTTCCAAGTCATGAGCGCATAGAACCGGCTGTGGATATTGCGTCGTCTGAGAGTTATGCCGGACCGGTGATTTCCTATCAATACGAGTTGGCTTGTTATGGCTCCGAAATCACCGTGCTTGTACATGGTGCAATAAAAGGCCGTGGCGATGAGATGGAAAGGATCATTGCTGTCCAGTTTGAAAGTGAGCTGCTGCCTGCGTTTACTCAAGGAATGCTCGCGCACGGCAACGTCACTGTTAACGGAGGAGCGCTGCTATTTGGAAATGTTCATTCAAACAGTAACGTTAGTGTCAAAATTGATGCCGAAAGTGTCAGTAATATTACAGCGGTAGGAGAGGCGCCAGTAATAGGTGAAGGGTACGAAAATGTGACTTCATCCTCTGGCGCTGAAGAGAAAGATGTGCCACTTGTTTCAGAATTTTTTGATAGTTCCAATGTTTATAATAAGGTGGCGGGTGAGGATTTTGTAATATTGGATGCTAGTGATAGTAGTTGTGATTTTTTGGGTAGTGGGGATATGGGGGGTAAGACATACTTTTGCAATGGCGAACTGACGGTTTCTGGTAGCTTTAATAACGTGACGCTATTTGCTAATGGCAATATCGACCATAATGGAGCGTCTAACTTAAGTGACCAACAGTCTGTCGATGTGGCCATGTTTTCTACTGGCAGTATTGCGTTTAACGGAAAAAATGATGCGTATGGTGTTTTCTGGGCCGATGGGGACATAACGCAGAATGGCAGTTCTGTGATAGGAGGGTCCATGATTTCCGGAGGAGCAATGACGCTGAATGGGGGATTCACTTTCATATCTAACTCGGATATCAGTGTCGAAGTCGTGCCCAGCCAGGTTGTGCGAGATAGTTGGCAAGAGGTGGTTTCGACATGAAGAGCCAGTTACTCGTTGCAGACGTCGAGTGACGTCGTTCTGACCCGTCCCAAATTGCTCATGATGAGTTGAGCCCCTCGTCCGTCATGCCCGCACACAGTAAATGTCCCATTATACCCTCGTGGCCAACCCGTCGAGGGAAAGCGCACGAACCGGTAGTCGTTGCGAAAGGTGAGGCTGGCAACGTCACTCGCCGGGAGGACCTTCAATAGCGTTTCGCTCCCTTTCCGATAGCCGCCGTCGGCAAGCCCATCCAGAATCATCAGCGGTGCCGTCCAGTCCGCCAGGCATTCCACCTGGTCATGGCTCGGGCAGACCGTGATCGTTCGCCGGCGCGTGACGGCTGTGTTCCTGGCCTGGGCCAGTGCTGTCCTCAGGCGCATGACCTCGACGGCTACTTCGTTGCGTGCCACGAACTGCTGGTAGCTGGGCACCGCCCAGGTCGCCATGATGACGAGCACAGCAATGGCCACCAGCAGTTCGATCAGCGTGAAGCCGGCATGAGCGTGGCGACGCGATTGGCACCGGTTGCGCATTGTCGCACCCGGGCGCATCCGCGGGGCGTGAGTGGTATCGTTTGGCATCGCTGCATTGTGCGGGATGCAGGGTGTAATCCATGTAAGCGAGGGCGGAACCTGTCGTGAGAGATTTTCTGGTAGTGGGCGGTGGCGTCATCGGCATGATGACGACTCTGCAATTGGCTGATGCTGGCCACCGGGTCACACTGGTCGAGCGGGGCGAGTGTGGGCGCGAAGCCTCCTGGGCGGGGGGCGGGATCGTCTCACCGTTGTATCCCTGGCGCTACAGCATGCCCATTTCGCAATTGTCACGCTGGTCCGAAGGGTTCTATCCCGAACTGTCGCTGCGCCTGCTGGAAGAAACGGGCATCGACCCGGAATATCGCCAGAAGGGGCTGCTCTATCTGCGCGTCGACGATGAAGCCCGTGCACTCGAGTGGGCCCGCGAGGTCGGCAAGCCCCTGGAGCGGGTCGGCGCCGATTTCCTCTATGCCAAGGAGCCCCAGGCAGCGCCGGGATTCGAGAACGGCCTGTGGATGCCGACCTTGGGTAGTATTCGCAACCCGCGGCTGGTGCAGGCCTTGCGGGCCCGTCTGGAAGCGATGCCGAAGGTCGAATTGCGTGAGGGCGTGGCGGTCGAACGTCTGTTGACCGAGGGAGACCGGGTGGTAGGTGTGGCTAGCCGCGACGGGCAGTTGAGCGCCGAACACACTATCGTGTGCGGTGGGGCCTGGGCCGGGCAACTGCTGGGAACGGTCGGCATCGATCTGCCGGTGCGCCCGGTCAAGGGGCAGATGATTCTCTTCAAGGCCCCACCGGGGCTGGTGGAGCGAGTCGTGCTGATGGACGGTCGCTACGTCATTCCTCGCAATGACGGTCGAATCCTGGCCGGATCGACACTCGAGGACGTGGGGTACGACAAGGCCACTACCGCCGAGGCGCGCGAATCACTCCATGCCAGTGCTCTATGCATCATCCCCGCCTTGGCGCAGTGCCCGGTGGAACACCACTGGGCAGGGCTGCGGCCGGGATCGCCGGATGGCATTCCCTTCATCGGTGCCGCGCCGGGGCTTCAGGGGCTTTCCGTCAACGCCGGTCATTACCGTAATGGGCTGGTGCTGGCACCGGCATCGACGCGACTGCTGGTGGATGCGTTGCTGGGACGCACACCAATTGTCGATCCCGAACCGTACCGGCTGCCGGCCTAGATCGGAACTGTCGAAGCGAGCCTGTCAGGCCGGGGGCTGCTGTTCGAGGTAGCGGTCGCGATGCTCGCGGCTGCAGAACCAGCGCCCGTCCTGGCTCAGTGCTTCGTCCTCTGGCAGGTGAACCCGGCACAAGCTGCAGCGCACCATTCGGCCGTTGTCGAGTTGTTGCTGGCGCCGGGTCTCTTCGTCCTGCTCTAGCTTCCAGTCGCGGTACATTCGGTAGAGCTTCAAACCGGCCCAGAAAAGCACCACGAAGATGACCAGACGTATAATCAAGAGATTCATCCTAGGTTGACCCCCTGTGGACCTGTGACCGGCAGGCGTTTTTGCCTCCGCGCAGCCCTTGCGGGACAATGAGTCGAGACGCTTATCTTATAGACCTCGCACGTCCCAGCCAATTCAAGGAAGCAACCCGCCATGCAAGACCTGACCCTGGTAATGGCCCAGCTGGATCCCCTGGTCGGTGACATTCCCGGCAATACCGACCGCGCCATCGAGGCCGTCCGCGAGGCGCGCATCGAACACAAGGCCGATGTCGTGGTGTTGCCCGAACTGTTCCTGACCGGTTATCCCCCGGAGGATCTGCTACTGCGCGCCTCGATGGAAACCCGGCTGGCCGAGGCCCGCCAGCGCATGGCCGAAAAGGTGGCCCGGGATGTAATGGTGATCGTCGGTTATCCGGGGCGTAGGGAGGGCGGCTACTACAACTTGGCAGGCGTGCTTCTCAATGGCGAGTGGCAGGGCGAATATGCCAAGCAGGCATTGCCCAACTATCAGGTATTCGATGAACGTCGCTACTTCACCTCAGGTGAGCGCCCGCTGGTTATCAAGCATCGTGGCGCCCGCCTGGGCATCCTGATCTGCGAGGATATCTGGGAAGGTAAACCGGTGCGACAGGCCGAGGAAGCAGGGGCCGACGTGCTGATTACCCTCAATGCCTCGCCCTTCCATCAGGACAAGCCCACCGAACGCATCAAGTTGCTCGCCGGCCGGGCGCAGGAGGTTCAGCGTCCGCTGGTCTATGTCAATCAGATTGGCGGTCAGGACGAGCTGGTATTCGATGGCGGCTCATTGGTGATCGATGCCCAGGGCAAGCTATGCGTGCAGGCACCACACTGGCAGGTCGGGCTGATGCCCGTGCGCCTCGTGCAACGCGACGGCGCGTGGTACCCCGAGCCTGGCGAGTGCGAGCCTGTGGCTGAGGCCGAAGACAACCTGTACTGCGCATTGGTCACCGGGCTGCGCGACTACGTCAACAAGAGCGGTTTTCAGGGCGTCGTGCTTGGTCTCTCGGGAGGCATCGATTCAGCCCTGTCGCTGGCCATCGCCGTGGATGCGCTGGGACCTGAGCGTGTCCATGCCGTGATGATGCCCTACCACTACACGGCGGACATCTCCCAGGCCGATGCCGCCGAACAGGCGCGCATGCTTGGCGTGCACTACGAAGTGCTGCCGATCGCGCCGATGGTCGAGGCATTCACCGAGACACTGGCCGACAGCTTCGCCGGTACGGAGAAGGACACCACCGAGGAAAATTTGCAGTCACGTTGCCGCGGCGTGCTGCTGATGGCCATCTCCAACAAGAAGGGATTAATGGTCCTGACCACTGGTAACAAGAGCGAGATGGCGGTCGGCTACGCCACGCTCTACGGCGACATGGTGGGAGGCTATAACGCACTGAAGGACGTCTACAAGACGTGGGTCTATCGCCTGGCCAGGTGGCGTAACACCCAAGGTGCGACAATTCCCGAGCGGGTCATCACACGTCCGCCGTCGGCGGAACTGGCTCCCGACCAGCAAGACAGCGATTCACTACCCGGTTACGACGTTCTCGATGCCATTCTCGAACGATACATCGAGGGCGACATGAGCGCGGAGGCTATCATTGACGCAGGCTTTGCCTCCGAAGACGTCTACAAGGTCGTGAAGCTGGTCGATCGCAGCGAGTACAAGCGGCGGCAGGCGCCGATCGGCGTGCGTGTCACGGTGCGCGGTTTTGGTCGCGACAGGCGCTACCCGGTGGTCAATGGCTGGCAGCCCGGCGAATGAATGACGGCTTCGGCGGACCAGGCCGCCGAAGCCGAAGGAGGCGACGTGATTACAGCCTGAGCGGGTCGGCGTCGACGTGCTCGGGTTCGAAGGTATTGCCGTCGAGTCGTTCGTTGTCAGGATCGTTCTCGATCAGCGTGGCCAGTACCTCCCTGGCGCGGTCGCGCATCCCCATGCCCAGGTAGCCTTCGACCATCACCGCCAGAGCATCGCGTGTGGCGGTGGCCTGCGGGTAGTGCTCGATCACCCAGCGCCCGCGCTCGACAGCGGCGACATAGGCTCCCTTGCGCAGGTAGAAGTCGGCCACCTGTAGCTCGTGACGCGCCATGACATTGCGCAGGTAGATGATGCGCTGGCGTGCATCGGCGGCATACGGGCTGTCGGGATAGCGGCGCACCAGTTCGCCGAAGTCCACGTAGGCATCCCGCGATGCGCCCAGGTCGCGCTTGGAGATGTCGATCAGCTCCATGCCCTCGAGACTGAAGCGGCCCGCCTGGTAGGCGGCCAGGCCACGCATGTAATAGGCGTAGTCCACCTGGGGGTGGTCCGGGTGCAGGCGGATGAAACGGCTGGCGGCGGCGCGGGCGGCTTCCCAGTTGTCGACCTGGTAATAGGCGTAAATCAGTTCGAGTTGAGCCTGCTCGGCGTAGTTGCCGAAGGGAAAACGGGTATCCAGGGCTTCGAGCTGCTCGACGGCCCGGGTATAGCGCCCGGCATCCAGGGAGGACTGAGCCTCTTGGTAGAGCTCCTGTTCCTGCAGGTCGGGGGCGACCTCGGTGCTGGCGCAGCCGGCCAGGAGGGCGGCAGTCAGCGCCACGGCAGCAAGGGAAGAAACGCGCATCATCATCCTCGTATCGAGCAATCTACGTGGGCCATGCTAGGCTGTGTACGAATCGTTTACGCCCGACCCTATGGCAGGGAAAAACGGCTCAAAATACGCGTTCACCTCAGGTAAACTCCGCTTTTTCGCTGTCTTTTGCCTCGTCTGGCCAATGTTCGCCGAGCGTCGTACAGGGCCTCGAATCGGCCGAATCCGGCTCACTATAAAGCAAAGGCCCGCAGGGGCGAAACTCACAGGCAATCCGCCCACTATGTCAGAAACCCTTCATCGCGACGAACGTATCCCCGATGCCATGGTCGGCATGCGCCTCGATCAGGCCGCAGCGGAGCTGTTTCCCGACTATTCCCGCGAGCGTCTCAAGAGCTGGATCAAGCAGGGCGCGCTGACCCTGGACGGCGCCCAGGCCCGCCCCAAGGATAAGGTCTACGGCGGCGAGCGCCTGACGCTTGATGCCGTTCTGGAGTCCGAGGTGCGCTGGGAGCCCCAGGCCATCGACCTGGAGATCGTGCACGAGGACGAGGATGTACTGGTCATCAACAAGCCGCCGGGCCTGGTGGTGCATCCGGCTGCAGGCAACCCGGATGGCACACTGCTCAACGCCTTGCTGCATCATTGCCCGTCGCTGGCAGCGGTACCCCGTGCGGGGATCGTGCATCGCCTCGACAAGGACACCAGTGGCCTGATGGTCGTGGCCAAGACATTGCCGGCGCAGACATCGCTGGTCGAACAACTCCAGGCGCGCACCGTGTCGCGGGAGTACGACGCCGTAGCCATTGGCGTGATGACGGCCGGCGGGACCGTGGATGCGCCCATCGGCCGCCATCCCAAGGACCGCAAGCGTCAGGCGGTCACCGAGTCGGGTAAGCCGGCGGTGACCCACTACCGGGTCGTCGAACGCTTTCGCGGACATACGCACGTGCGCTGCCGACTCGAAACCGGACGTACTCACCAGATTCGCGTCCACATGGCCTATCGGCGCTTTCCGCTGATCGGCGATGCGCTCTACAGCGGACGCTTCAAGGTGCCTGCCG
The DNA here is from genome assembly GCF_900113605.1 of Modicisalibacter xianhensis. GTDB lineage: Bacteria > Pseudomonadota > Gammaproteobacteria > Pseudomonadales > Halomonadaceae > Modicisalibacter > Modicisalibacter xianhensis. Next base: position 13,525 of record NZ_FOPY01000018.1, on the reverse strand, counting down.
GTGCCTCGGAGACGCTCAAGGAAATCCTCCGTGAATTCCCGCGTCAGGCATTGCATGCGCGCAAGCTGGCCTTCATTCACCCGCGTCATGGCGAGACAGTGGAATTTCGCGCCGACTTGCCCGACGATCTGCTGATGCTGCTCGATTACCTGCGAGTCGATAGCGAGGAGCGCACATGAGCAACCAGCCGACCCTGCTGCTGCCTGACTGGCCGGCCCCTAGTACCGTCGGCGCGTTCGTCACCACCCGGGAGACTGGCCCCAGCCAGGGGCCTTATGCTGCCTTCAATCCGGCCATGCATGTCGGTGACGACCCCGCGACGGTCGCGCTGTGTCGCGACTTGCTCATCGAGCAACTCGATGACCGGCGTCCCCTGCTGTGGCTCGACCAGGTGCATGGCGCCAACGTCGTCCAGCAGTACCAGCCCGAGTTCGCCGAGGCGCCGCCCAAGGCCGATGCTGCCGTGGCGTTCGATAAACGGCATGCCTGCGTGATTCTTACCGCCGATTGCCTGCCGGTGTTCCTGTGCGACCGACGCGGTACCCGGGTTGGCCTGGCACATGCTGGCTGGCGCAGTCTTGCCGGCGGTGTGCTGGAGGCAAGTGTGGCGGCGTTGGGTTGTCCTCCAGACGACGTCATGGCCTGGCTCGGCCCGGCTATCTCCAACGCCCAGTTTGAAGTCGGCAAGGAGGTCTTCGACGCCTTCGTCGCGGTCCAGCCCGAAGCCGCCAGTGCCTTCGACCATAGCCCCTACCGCCTGGGGCACTACATGGGAGACCTCTACCGCCTGGCGCGACTGCGTCTCGAGCGCCTGGGCGTCTCGCACATCAGCGGTGGGCATTTCTGCACGGCAAGCGAATCGCGCTTCTACTCCCATCGGCGGGATGACGGCGTGACGGGACGAATGGCCAGCGTCATCTGGCTGCGCTGAGCACGAGATATTTCCCTTGTGCCTCACCCTTGATCCCAATCAAGGGTGAATTCTTTTCCCGGCCGAACGACTTGAAACGCATCCACCATACCTCCATAGAGTAAGTCAACATGAATCAGGGACTGTGGCGCGTCCGAACGCACCATCACCCCAATGGAGGTTTTCGATGCGAATCGATCGCATGACCAGCAAGTTGCAGAACGCTCTGGCCGAGGCGCAATCGCTCGCCGTAGGCCGTGGACATAATCAGCTCGATCCGGGCCATGTACTGGTAGCCCTGCTCGATGCCCGCGACAGCGGCATCAAGGGGCTCGTCCAGAAGGCCGGCGGCGATGTCGCGCGCCTGCGTGACGGTCTGGTCGAGTATCTCGACAACCTGCCCAAGGTAGGCCAGTTCGATGGCAACGTGACCATGAGCCAGGACCTGGCCCGGCTGTTCAACCTGGCCGATCGCGAAGCCCAGGCGCGTGGTGACCAGTACATCGCCAGCGAATTGGTCCTACTCGCGGCGCTGGAAATGAACCATGCGGTCAGCAAGGTGCTGACCCAGGCCGGCCTGACAAAGAAGGCTGTGGTCGCTGCCATCGACAGCCTGCGTGGTGGCGCCAAGGTCGACGATGCCGGCGCCGAGGACAACCGCGAGGCGCTCGACAAGTATACCCTCGACCTGACTGCGCGGGCTGCCGACGGCAAGCTCGATCCGGTCATCGGTCGCGACGACGAGATCCGTCGCACCATCCAGGTACTGCAGCGGCGTACCAAGAACAACCCGGTGCTGATCGGCGAGCCCGGGGTGGGCAAGACAGCCATCGTCGAGGGTTTGGCCCAGCGCATCATCAACGGCGAAGTGCCGGAAGGACTCAAGGACAAGCGCGTGCTGGCGCTGGACATGGGCGCGCTGCTGGCCGGGGCCAAGTTCCGCGGTGAATTCGAGGAACGCCTGAAGGCGGTACTCAACGAGCTGGCCAAGGAAGAAGGCCGGGTCATTCTATTCATCGACGAGCTGCACACCATGGTCGGTGCCGGCAAGGCCGAAGGCGCCATGGATGCCGGCAATATGCTCAAGCCGGCGCTGGCGCGCGGCGAACTGCACTGCGTGGGCGCGACCACCCTCGATGAGTACCGCAAGTACATCGAGAAGGATGCCGCGCTGGAGCGTCGTTTCCAGAAGGTGCTGGTCGACGAGCCTACGGAAGAGGACACCATCGCCATCCTGCGTGGCCTCAAGGAGCGCTACGAGGTGCACCATGGTGTGGACATCACCGATGGCGCGATCATTGCCGCTGCCAAGCTGTCGCAGCGTTACATCACCGACCGCCAGTTGCCCGACAAGGCCATCGATCTGATCGACGAGGCAGCGTCGCGCATTCGTATGGAGCTCGACTCCAAGCCGGAAGAAATGGATCGCCTCGACCGGCGCCTGATCCAGCTCAAGATGGAGCGCGAGGCGCTCAAGAAGGAGACCGACGAGGCCTCGCGCAAGCGACTCGAAGGGCTCGAGGAGCAGATTGGCGAGCTCGAGCGTGAGTATGCCGATCTCGAGGAAGTCTGGAAGGCCGAGAAAGCCAGCATTCAGGGGGCAGCCCAGTACAAGGCGGAACTCGAACAGGCGCGCATCGACCTCGAGGCGGCACGTCGCCAGGGGGATCTGGGCCGCATGTCCGAACTGCAGTACGGGGTGATTCCCTCGCTCGAGAAGAAGATCGCCGAGGCCGGTGAAGGCGATGGATCCACTGATACCTCGCAGCACGTGCTGTTGCGTTCCAATGTCACCGAGGAAGAGATTGCCGAAGTCGTATCACGCTGGACCGGCATCCCGGTGGCCAAGATGCTCGAGGGCGAGCGCGAGAAACTGCTGCGCATGGAAGAGGCGCTGCACGAGCGAGTCATTGGCCAGGACGAGGCGGTCAATGCCGTGGCCAACGCGGTACGCCGCTCGCGGGCGGGCCTCGCCGACCCCAACCGCCCCAACGGCTCGTTCCTGTTCCTCGGCCCGACCGGTGTCGGCAAGACCGAGCTGTGCAAGTCGCTGGCCAATTTCCTCTTCGATACCGAGGAGGCCATGGTGCGCATCGACATGTCCGAGTTCATGGAGAAGCACTCCGTGGCGCGGCTGATCGGGGCGCCGCCGGGCTATGTCGGCTACGAGGAGGGCGGTTACCTGACCGAGGCCGTGCGTCGCAAGCCCTATTCGGTGCTACTGCTCGACGAGGTCGAGAAGGCGCATCCGGATGTCTTCAACATCCTGCTGCAAGTGTTGGAGGACGGGCGCCTGACCGACGGTCAGGGACGCACCGTGGACTTCCGCAATACGGTAATCGTCATGACCTCGAACATGGGCTCCGATATCATCCAGCGCTTTGGGGGCGACGATAGCGACTACACTCGGATGAAGGATGCGGTCATGGAGGTGGTGGGCGCTCACTTCCGCCCCGAACTGATCAACCGCATCGATGAGGTGGTGGTCTTCCATGCCCTGGGACAGGATCAGATCCAGGCGATCGCCAGCATCCAGCTCGACCGCTTGCGTGCCCGCCTGGCCGAGCGCGAACTCAAGCTCGAGGTTAGCGACGATGCCATGGCCCAGCTGGCAGTGGTGGGCTTCGACCCGGTCTTTGGCGCACGTCCGCTCAAGCGAGCAATCCAGAGCCGCATCGAGAACCCGCTGGCGCAGGATCTGCTGGCAGGGCGGTTTGCTCCCGGCGACACGATCCGCGTGACAGCCGAAGACGGCCATCTTGTCTTTACCAAGTAACCCCTTCCGGTCGCGTCCTACGACCTGCTCGGCCCGCCTGATGGCGGGCCTTTTTATGCTTACGTGACAGGCTCATTCGCCGGCAGGTGTTCTGGCCTTAGCCATTGCTGTCCCGGCAAGTGGGCCCTGGAGCAGGCGCTGCTGAAGCGCCTCGAGAGATACCCCTTTGGTTTCGGGCATGAAGAACAGCACGAAGACCAGCTGCAGCAACATCATTACCGCGAAAAAGGCGAACACCGGCCCGCCGCTGAAGGTACTCAGAACCCACGGCATCACTAAGGTAATCAGGGCCGCGCAGACCCAGTGCACTGAGCTGCCGAACGACTGGCCACGAGCGCGTAGGTGGTTGGGAAATATTTCGGCAATGAATACCCAGATCACGGCACCCTGGCCAATGGCATGGGCCGCGATGAACAGGCCCAGCAGCATCGGTACACCCGGCCCACCAAAGTCCTCCAGGAAGAAGGCGCGAGAGACCAGAGTCAGTGAGATCAGGTAGCCGATCGATCCGATGAAAATCAGTGTGCGCCGACCGAGGCGGTCGATCAGGGCCATGCCCAGCAGGGTGAATATCAGATTGATAACCCCGATCCCGGCGGAAGAGAGCAGGGCAGCGCTACTGCCCAGCCCGGCGGACTCGAGGATACGAGGTGCGTAATAAATGATGAAATTGATACCTGAAAATTGATTGAAGAAGGCGATGAGGAAGGCGAACAGGATCGGCAGGTGATGACGCATGGTAAACAAGGGTGCAGCCTGGTGCCGATCACTACTTGATGAGGCTCGCATGGTGGCAATCGCCTCATCGACATCGCATTCGGGATCGATCTGGCGAATGATTTCGGCAGCGCCGGCCGCGTCGTTACGCTGCAGCAGCAGCCAGCGTGGGCTGCGCGGCACTCGGACAATCATCAGCGTGTAAAGCAGTGCCGGCACGGCTTCGATACCCAGCATCCACCGCCAGGCTCCTTCGCCCATGAAGCCGATAAAGTAATTCGATACGAAAGCCATCAGGATGCCGAACACGATGTTGAACTGGTACAGCCCGACCAGCTTGCCGCGATGTTTTTCGGGGGCGATTTCGGAAATGTAGGCTGGCGCTGCCACGGATGAGGCTCCTACGCCCAGGCCTCCGATGAAACGGAAGAACGAAAATACGTAAGGGTCGGTGGCCAGGGCCGAGCCCAGGGCCGAAACCAGGTAGAGCAGGCCAATCAGGAGCAGCGTGGTGCGGCGGCCCAGGCGGTCAGTAGGCCAGTTGCCAAAGATGGCGCCAATGACTGTCCCCCATAAGGCCATCGACATGATGATCAGGCCGTGCTGAAAATCGCTAAGACCCCATAGGGTCTGGATGGGCTTGTCGGCTCCCGAGATCACGGCGGTATCGAAGCCGAATAGAAAGCCGGCCAATGCAACCGTAATCGACCATTGTATGATGCGAGACATGGGTATCCCCCGTATGTATTGTTTTAAGTGAATCGTGTCACCGTGTGCTGCTGTAAAAGCCCCTCCGCGGGGCCTAGTGCTTGTTTGTGTTAGATGAATCGTGTCACCCACCTGATTACAGCAGTAACCCGAACGGGATGCGAACCCAATTCCTTAGACTTTAGTCAGGAGTTCCAAGAGGATCGGAGCAGAAAGAAGGCGAAGCCCAAGGCTGGCTTCGCTCCGGTTGGCACTAGGCGAGCAAGATGGGGTCGGGGATCGTCTGCGTCTGGGGATAAAGCGCCATCAGCTTGCGCAGCACGCCGTTGGTCCAGCCGAACCCGTCCTGGGCGGGATATTCACCGCCGCCAGCGTGGCGGTTGGTAAAGACGTCGTATTTCTCGAGCAGCTTGTGCTCCAGGGTATAGCGCTGCAGGTTGGTGGCGATCCAGCGTTCGGCGATGGTCCGCGCCAGGGCGTGTTCGCCATAGTCGCGCAGGCCGTTGATGGCGACCCACTGCAGCGGGGCCCAGCCGTTGGGCGCATCCCATTGCTGGCCGGTATGTCGGTTTGTCGCTGCCAGGCCCCCGGCCTGGAGCAGTTCGCGCTCGAGTAGCCTGGCCGTCAGCTCTGCCTGATGGGGCGTGGCAATCCCGTAATACAGCGGGAAGGCGATGGCACCATGGATACTGGGGGTCAGGCCACCTTCATGCCATAGGTAATCGCCAAAACGTGCCTGGGCCTCGTCCCAGCAATAGGCATGAATGGCCTCGCGGCGAGCGTCGGCCCGGTCACGATAGTGGCGTGCACGGTCATGTTGACCGTTTAGCGTATAAGCCTGGGCCAGGGTCGTCTCGAGGTGGTGCAGCAAGGTATTGAGATCCACCGGCAAGATGTCGACCGTACGGATCGTGCTCAGTTCGGCATCGTCAGCCAGCCAGCGCGAGGAATAGTCCCAGCCACTTTCCGCGCCGGCTCGCAAGTTACGCCAGACGTCGATATGCGGACATGTACCGGCCTCGGCAGTGCCGATGTCTTCATGATGGGATTCCTGGCGGGGAATGCACAGATCATCCCAGTAGCGGTTGAGCAACGTGCCGTCGGCCAGCCTGACCAGGCGCCGGTGAGCCTGGCCGGGTGCCAGGCTGTCCTCGCCATCCATCCAATAGGCGTACTCCCGTTCCATTTCCGGCAGAAAGCGCTGATAGGCGTGGCGATCATGGCGTTCGGCAAGGCGCTTGACCATGCTCGCGAACATGGGCGGCTGCGAGCGGGTCAGGTAGTAGGTGCGGTTGCCATTAGGCACATGACCGTACTCCCGGATCAGGTGCGCGAGGTTGTGCACCAAGTTGCAGGCCAGGTCGTGCCGTCCACTCTCCTCGAGACCCAGCATGATGAAATACGAGTCCCAGTAGTAGATCTCGTTGAATCGCCCACCAGGGATCAGATAGGGGTAGCGCAGGCGCAAGCGTGAGGATAGCGGCGGTGCCTCGCGCCGGGGATGGCGGGTCAATGACGACCACAAGGCATCGATATGCGTTTCGATGGCGCGCCCCGGCTCGGCGCAGTAGGCTTCTTCGGGCAGCGCATCCGAGGTGAAGTGCGTATCGACGAATGCCTTGAGGGCGGCATCATCGAAGCTGGGATCCCCCTTGAGCCGATGAAACTCATCGAGAATCACTTCGGGCGTGTTGTTGGGGACGAGATCCACGAAAGTTTTGCTGTCCGAATAGATCTGGCACTCCTGGACAGCATAGAACAACTCGCCCCACAGCAGGTTGGGGGGGAGCGTGATATGCGCCTCGAGAGGTGCCGCGAGGCTCTCCAAGGGCTTGACGCAGGCACTGCCATCCTGAGGGTGGCCCGGCATGCAGGCCGTGCCGCCATGAGGTGCTTCGAATGTCTGGAGTGGCCACCGATTCTGCATCGCACCCCGCATCACTTACCTCCCTTCGGGTTTCGACTTTCGTCTAAGTGATATCTGACAACATATGAGAAAGACCGTTTGGCCTTCAAGCTTATGGCGAAATGTTCATATTCAATGCCCCGATAAGGCCAGGCTTTGTACGCCTGGCCATGGATTCGCGGTTGACACTGGCCGGGGGCTATTGGAATCTTGTCGGTTCCTGATTCATGGGCGTGGCGCTGACGGGCGATCCCCGAATGCCGCGTGAAGGGTAGGTCCGTCGACCTTTACCCGCCTGTTAAGGACTTTCCGGGCCCGGGCTAACCGCCTGGCCTGGCCTAACCCCCGACGCGGCGATCCGTCGCGATGAAGAGTGCAGGCCCTATCCGGGTCGGACAACGCCAGGGTTTGGCATCAGGTGCCGGCATTGGGCCGGCAGCGGCGTACCGCCGCACTCGATATTCGCCACCGCGCCAGGGGGCGAATTGGCACTCGAGACCTCCAGGGGAGATACCAACTGTGGAACTGCTTTCCGGCGCCGATATGATCGCCCGCTTCCTGAAGGATGAGGGCGTGGAATATATCTACGGCTATCCGGGCGGAGCGGCGTTGCATATCTACGATGCGCTGTTTCGTCAGGACGATGTTAAACATATCCTCGTACGTCATGAACAGGCTGCGACCCATGCTGCGGACGGCTATGCCCGGGCCTCGGGCAAGCCCGGCACCGTACTGGTGACGTCCGGTCCCGGCGCGACCAATGCCGTGACCGGGATTGCCACGGCCTACATGGACTCGATTCCGATGGTCGTGTTGTGTGGCCAGGTCGCCAGCCACCTGATCGGCGAAGACGCCTTTCAGGAAACCGACATCATCGGGGTGACCCGGCCGATCGTGAAGCACAGCTTCTCGATTCGCCACCCGTCGGAAATCCCGACGGTCCTCAAGAAGGCATACTACTTGGCCGCATCGGGGCGTCCCGGGCCGGTGGTAGTCGACATTCCCAAGGACATGACTGCCCCTACCGAGCGCTACGAGTACGTCTATCCCAAGAAGGTCAAGCTGCGCTCGTACAATCCGGTCACCCGCGGTCATACCGGCCAGATCAAGAAAGCCGTGGACATGATGCTCAAGGCGCGTCGCCCGGTCTTCTATACCGGTGGCGGCGTGGTAACGGGGCAGGCCTGCGAAGGGTTGACCGACCTCGTGCAGCGCCTGGGGTACCCGATCACCACGACGCTGATGGGCATTGGTGCCTATCCACAGAATGACCGTCAATCGCTGGGCTGGCTGGGCATGCATGGCTCGTTCGAATCGAACATGGCAATGCACCATGCTGACCTGATCATCGCCATTGGCGCGCGCTTCGACGATCGCGTCACCAACAACACCTCGAAGTTCTGTCCGACCGCCAAGATCATTCACGTCGATATCGACCCCAGTTCGATTTCCAAGACCGTGCGCGCCGATGTGCCCATCGTTGGTCCAGCGGGCAGCGTCATCGACGAGATGATCAGCCTCGTACAGGGGCGGGAGCCGGCCAATCCCGAGGCACTCGGCGAATGGTGGGACAAGATCGAGGGCTGGCGCGAGGATCGGCGCGGCAAGCTCTACGAGCCGGCCGAACCCGGCGAGCCGCTCAAGCCCCAGCAGGTGATCGAGACGATCTGTCGGATGACCCGCGGCGAAGCGTTCGTGACCACGGATGTCGGTCAGCACCAGATGTTCGCGGCCCAATACTACAAGTTCGACAAGCCCAATCGCTTCATTACTTCTGGCGGGCTGGGCACCATGGGCTTCGGCTTCCCGGCGGCCATGGGCATCAAACTCAGTTATCCGGATGATGACGTGGTCTGTATTACCGGTGAAGGCAGTTTCCAGATGATGATGCAGGAACTGTCGACCTGTAAGCAGTTCGGTGTCGGCGTGAAGATCGTCAATCTCAACAACGGTTCGCTGGGCATGGTGCGCCAGTGGCAGGACTTGAACTACAAGTCCCGACACGCCCACTCCTACATGGAGTCGTTGCCGGACTTCCAGAAGTTGATCGAGGCCTACGGATTCACCGCGCTGAAGGTAGAGCGTCCCGAGGATCTCGAGCCGGCGCTCGAGCGGGCTTTCGCCAACAAGGACGAGCTGGTGTTCCTCGACATCTATGTCGACCCGCGCGAACACGTCTATCCGATGCAGGTGCCCCTGGGCTCCATGCGTGACATGCTGCTTTCGAAGACGGAGCGGACCTGATGCGCCATATCATCTCGATCCTGATGGAGAACGAACCTGGCGCCCTGTCCCGCGTGGTGGGGCTGTTCTCCCAACGCAACTTCAACATCGAATCGCTGAACGTGGCACCCACGGAAGACAGTACGCTATCGCGTTTGACCGTGACCACGGTAGGCGACGACCGGGTCATCGAGCAGATCACCAAGCAGCTCAACAAGCTGATCGATGTGGTCAAGTTGGTCGACCTGACCGAAGGCAACCACATCGAGCGCGAGCTGATGCTGGTCAAGGTCAAGGCGCTGGGAGCACAGCGTGACGAGGTCAAGCGCACGGCGGATATCTTTCGCGCCCAGATCGTCGACGTTACGCCGAGTGTCTATACCGTCCAGATCACGGGCGATGCGGGCAAGCTGGATGCCTTCCTGCAGGCGATGGCTCCCATCGGTATCCTCGAAGTGGCACGTACCGGTGTGTCGGGGATATCGCGAGGCGACAAGATCCTCAGCCTCTGAGGACAATGCCTGTTTCAAGCTTCAAGCCGCTCTTCGGGGCGGCTTTTTCGTGCCCGTCGGTTCAGGCGGCCGTCTGCTCCCACAGGGCGCGTATCAGGGGGTTGCGCAACTTCTTTTCGGTGACGCACAGGCCCACATCATAGGGTGGCAACTCCGGCTGGACGTCGAGCAGGCGCACACGATCGGCCAAGGGGCTGTTGTCGAGCACGATCTTGGGAACCACGCCGATGCCGAACCCCAGGCCTACCATGCTGACGATCGCCTCGTTGCCAGCAACCTGGGCATAGATACGCGGCTTGACACCCAACTGGCGAAACCAGGCATCGGCACGCTCGCGCGCCAACCCCGATTCCGAGAGTATCATTGGGGCACGCGCCCACTCCTCCGCGCTGGGGCGGGCCGTCGAGGCCGGTAGCCAGTCGGCGGCTTCGCTGGGCGCGATGAAGACCAGAGGCGATACGGCGATGGGCTTGAAGGCGAGCTGGGCGGGCAGAGTCTCGGGACGCGCCGTGATGGCCATATCCTCCTCACCGCCCAGGACGCGGCCTATGGCGTCGGCAGGATCACCGGTATGCAACTTAAGTTCGATACGCGGATAGCGCAGGCGAAACTCGCTCAATAACTCGTACAGAAAGCTGTAGCTTGCAGTGACCGAGCAGTAAATGCTGATCTCGCCGGCGAGCTCGCCGGCTTCCACCATCAGGGAATGACGCAGCAATTCCCATTGCTCGAGAGCATCGCGCGCGTACTGCTGGAACAGGCGGCCTTCACGCGTCAAGTGCACCGTCCGGTTGTCACGCTCGAAAAGCCGCACACCCAAGCTATCCTCCAGTTGTTGAACGGTTCGGCTGAGCGTGGATGGGCTGACGTGGCAGGCATCGCTGGCACGTCCGAAATGCAGCGTATCGGCCAGCGTCAGAAAGTGGCGTAACGGGCGAATGTCCATTTGTATTTCACTTTATGAATCGTTGCATTGCAAATATAGCGTTTTACGCAATGCCGTGCCTGGCGTATCGTGGCTGCCAATGAAAACACCAGCGCTGCACAAGACGGCGCGGCCATCAACGCTGACACGTTTCCCACTTAGCCGATTGGAGTCCAGACATGCGCGTTTACTACGATAAGGATTGTGACCTCTCGCTCATCCAGGCCAAGAAGGTGGCGATCGTCGGTTACGGTTCCCAGGGCCATGCCCATGCCAACAACCTCAAGGAATCCGGTGTTGACGTGACCGTCGCCCTGCGTGCCGGATCGTCTTCCGCCAACAAGGCCGAAGCCGCTGGTCTCAAGGTCGCCACGGTTGCCGACGCCAGCCGTGAGGCGGATGTCGTCATGGTGCTGGCGCCCGACGAGAATCAGAAGGCCATCTACGAAAACGAGATCGAGCCCAACCTGAAGCAGGGTGCGACACTGGCCTTCGCGCACGGGTTCAATATCCACTACAACCAGATCGTACCACGCAGTGATCTCGACGTGATTATGATCGCTCCCAAGGCACCGGGCCACACTGTGCGCTCCGAGTTCGCCAAGGGTGGCGGTATCCCCGACCTGATTGCCATCCAGCAGGATGCCTCCGGTCAGGCCAAGGAAATTGCCCTGTCCTACGCGGCGGCGATCGGTGGTGGGCGTACCGGTATCATCGAGACCACCTTCAAGGATGAGACCGAAACCGACCTGTTCGGCGAACAGGCCGTGTTGTGCGGCGGTGCGGTCGAACTGGTCAAGGCCGGTTTCGAGACCCTGACCGAAGCAGGCTACGCGCCGGAAATGGCTTATTTCGAATGCCTGCATGAGCTCAAGCTGATCGTCGACCTGATGTATGAAGGCGGTATCGCCAACATGAACTACTCCATCTCCAACAATGCGGAGTATGGCGAGTACGTGACTGGTCCCGAGGTCATCAATGACGAATCTCGCGCCGCGATGCGCAATGCTCTCAAGCGCATCCAGACTGGCGAATACGCTAAGATGTTCATCCAGGAAGGCAACACCAACTATCCGTCGATGCATGCCCGTCGTCGTCTCAACGCCGAGCATCCCATCGAGCAGGTAGGCGAGAAGCTGCGTTCCATGATGCCTTGGATCGCTGCCAACCAGCTGGTCGACAAGAGCAAGAACTGAGCGAAAACTCGCTGGGCAACCTCTGATAAAGGCGCGGATTTTCCGCGCCTTTATCGTTTCAGGTTGGCATAAGGAACGTGTCAGCGCCTATCGTTAGGGACGGCAGAGTGTAGAATGCAAATTCATGCTCGAGTATGGCAACGGACCACGAGGCCTTATGACCCAGGACAGCAAGCACCCCGAATCCGATTCCTCCGCGCATCATCAGTTCAGTTCCGAGTTCTCTGAATTCGCTCGGGAAACCGATGTCGTCGAGGAAACGGTGGAGAATGGTAAGAAGATACGGCGCCGAGGCATTTACCTGCTGCCCAACCTGTTCACGACCTCGGCCTTGTTTTCCGGTTTCTTTGCGGTGGTTGCAGCTATCAATGGCGATTTCACCGCCGCTGCTGTCGCGGTGTTTGTCTCGATGGTGCTCGATGGCCTGGACGGGCGCGTGGCGCGGATGACCAATACCCAGAGTGCTTTCGGGGCTGAATATGACAGTCTGGCGGATATGCTCTCATTCGGCGTGGCTCCGGCGTTGGTCGCGTTCACCTGGATACTTCAGGATGTCGGTAAGGTTGGCTGGATTGCCGCTTTTGTCTATGTGGCCTGTGCCGCCTTGCGTCTGGCGCGCTTCAACGTGCAAATCGGCTCCACTGACAAGAAATGGTTCATTGGTCTACCGAGCCCATCGGCAGCGGCGCTGGTGGCTGGCTGTGTCTGGGTGTTTCATAATTTCGATGCCGAGGCGTTTGCCTTCAAACTGCTGATGACGTTGGTCGTGGCTGCCGCAGGGATATTGATGGTTAGCAATATTCGCTATTACAGCTTCAAGGAGATCGACCTGAAGGGCCCTGTACCCTTTGTTGCGTTGCTTGCCATCGTGCTGGGCTTCGTGGTGATCTCCCTGGAGCCCTCGGTGATGTTGCTGATTCTCTTCGGCTGCTATGTGGCGTCCGGCCCGGTGATGGCGACGATGCGCAAGCTCAAGGGCAAGCCAGCACCCGATCAGGTGGCTTCCGAAAAGCCGAGTGAATGAACGGTTAACCTTCCAGTTGACGCCCGCCTCGCGCGGGCGTTTTGTTATCCACAGCCGGTCTTGGCTCGTGGCTGCCGAGTGGGGTGTGGATAACGTGGCGGGCGGAAAGATGACCGGCGCATGACGCGTCCGACAAATTTTTATGACACAGGGCTTGTCAGGCCCGATCGGGACGCGTAGAGTACGCATCCGCTGCTGACGACGGGCACACGTCGCTGGCGGTGAAAGTGGCGCAAGGCGCTGTTTTCGTTGGGGTTTTTCTCGCATCGGTGACGATCGCGGGTTGACGGAAACGCCCGGTCTGATAGACTGCGCCGCCACGACACGGGGTTCGCCTGGCAGGCCGGTTGAGGCTGGCAAATGACGGCGAACACGGCGCTTGACAGCGCGGCCCGGATCGGTAGAATACGCCTCTCTCGCAGCGAGGCCGCCCTGACAGGGCGAGAAGCGAAAGTCAAGTGACTCGCTTTGGTTGCGACGCTCCACTCTTTATAAGAGCCCGGAGCCGCTCTTTAACAATCGATCAGGTAATTCATGTGGGCGCTTGTCGATGAGGCGGTGACCAGTCACCGATCATCAAGGCAAGCGACTCGTCAAAGAGACGTTTGAACCTTGAGCCAAGTTTGGT
>NZ_FOPY01000017.1 GCF_900113605.1 Modicisalibacter xianhensis | reverse complement strand
CCCCGCTCCCGGGCAAAGCGCAGCGCCGCCAGGGTGTCGGCGGTCTCGCCGGACTGCGACAGGGTCACGAACAGCGTGCCCTCGGGCACCACCACCTGGCGGTAACGGTACTCGGAGGCCACCTCGACCTGGGTGGGCAGCCCGGCATACTTCTCCAGCCAGTAGCGCGCCACCAGGCCGGCATGGTAGCTGGTGCCACAGGCGACGATATGGATCTGGCGCGCCTGGGCGAACAGCGCCTCGGCCTCGCGGCCGAAGCTGCGCACCAGCGCGTGGCGCTCGGTCAGGCGGCCCTCCAGCGTGGCGGCGATGACCTGGGGCTGCTCGTGGATTTCCTTGAGCATGAAGTGGCGGTAGCCGTCCTTGGTGGCCGCGCCGTCGCCGTGTTCGAAGGTCTGCACCGGGCGCGACTGGACATTGCCCGCCGTGTCGTGGACAGCGATGTCACCGCCCCGGGCGAGACGCACCACATCGCCTTCCTGCAGGTAGATGAAGCGGTCGGTGACCTGCAGCAGGGCCAGCGGGTCCGAGGCCAGGAAAGCCTCCTCGATGCCCACTCCGACGACCAGCGGGCTGCCCTTGCGGGCCCCGACGACCACGTCGGGCTGGTTCTTGTGCACGACCGCCAGCGCGTAGGCGCCATCGAGCATGGCCACGGCGCTCTGCACCGCCGTCAGCAGGTCCTGGCTGCGATTGAACTCGCGTGCCAGCAGATGGGCGACGACCTCGGTGTCGGTCTCGGAGGTGAACACATACCCTTGGCCTTCCAGTTCGGCACGCAGCGGCTCGTGGTTCTCGATGATGCCGTTGTGCACCACCGCCAGGCTCTCGCCGGACTGGTGCGGATGGGCGTTCCGCTCGTTGGGCCGGCCATGGGTCGCCCAGCGCGTATGAGCGATTCCTACCGTGCCTGCCAATGGCATTTCCTGAAGCCGCGTTTCGAGCATCGCGACCTTGCCTACGGTGCGCTGCCGGTACAGATGGGCCTCTTCCGACAACACGGCCATGCCGGCCGAGTCATAGCCGCGATACTCGAGGCGCCTGAGGCCCTCGAGCAGAATGTCCTGGACGTTGCGCTCGGCTACCGCTCCCACGATTCCACACATTGGTGCTACTCCCTGAATTCCACCTTGAGTTCCGAGTTGGCCTGTTTCTGCGGGCGCGGCCAGTCCGCCTTGGTGATCTGCCGGCCCCGGGCCACGGCCAGCGCCCCGTCATCGACGTTGCGGCTGATCGTGGAGCCGGCGCCGATGGTGGCGCCACCGCCGACCCGGACCGGAGCGACCAGTGCCGTGTTGGAGCCAATGAACGCCCCGTCGCCGATCTCGGTATGATGCTTGTGGGCCCCGTCGTAGTTGCAGGTGATGGTCCCGGCGCCAACGTTGACGTCACGACCCAGCCGGGCATCGCCGACGTAGCTGAGGTGATTGATCTTGCTGCCCTCGCCGATCCGGGCATTCTTGGTCTCGACGAAGTTGCCGACCTTGGCGTGGCGGGAAAGCTGCGTGCCGGGGCGCAGGCGCGCGAAGGGACCGACCCGGCAGTCGCCGTCGAGCGTGGCACCGTCGAGCAGGCTGTGCGCCTCGATGACGCAGCCCGGCCCGACGCGGCTGTCGCGAATCACGCTGTAGGGGCCGACACGCACCCCGTCGCCCAGCTCGACTTCGCCCTCGAAGACGCAGCCGACATCGATTTCGACATCCCGGCCGCAGCGCAGGCGGCCGCGCACGTCGAGGCGTGCCGGATCGGCCAGCGTCACGCCGTCGGTCATCAGCCGCTCGGCCTCGGCCCATTGATGGGCCCGCTCCAGGCGCGCCAGTTGCACGCGGTTGTTGACGCCCTCGACCTCGGTGGGCGAGGCGGGCTGGGCGGTGGCGATCACCGTGCCTTCCGCGGCGGCCATGGCGATGACGTCGGTCAGGTAGTATTCGCCCTGGGCGTTGTCGGCCGACAGCCGGGGCAGCCAGCGGCGCAGCTGGTCGGCGGTCATGGCCATGATTCCGGTGTTGCACTCGGTGATGGCGCGCTCGGCGTCGGAGGCATCCTTGTGCTCGACGATGGCCACCGCCTCGCCCCGGGCGTTGCGCTTGATGCGTCCGTAGCCGGTCGGCTCGGCCAGGGTCACGGTGAGCAGCGCCATGCGCCGTTCATCGACCTCGTCGAGCAGCGCGGCGAGGGTGTCGCGCCGGATCAGCGGCACGTCGCCGTACAGCACCAGCACCTTGCCGTCGCCGAGGCCGTCCAGCGCCTGGGCCACGGCATGGCCGGTACCGTTCTGCTCGGCCTGCACCACGAAGTGCAACGGGCAGGCGGCGAGGCGTTCGCGCACCTGCTCGGCGCCGTGGCCGATCACCACATGCAGCCGATCGGCGTCCAGCGCCTGCGCCGTGTCGATCACGTGGCGCACCATCGGCTTGCCGGCCACGGGGTGCAGCACCTTCGGCGTGGCCGAGCGCATGCGGGTACCCTGCCCCGCGGCGAGAATCACTACGTCGAGCGTCATGCAAGTTCCTTCTTGATTCGGCAATTCGCTGCGACGTTAAAACTCGCGTTGGCAAAAAGCTATTGCCACTTTGGGCCAATTAGACCAATGCCTGCCAAGGGTCGGAGTTATAAGCGAGTTGGGGTTGATAATGCGGGCGAAATACGCATGGCGCCGATAAAACACGACGGTTGGGTTTTTAAACTTGCGCACCGCTGGGCTGCGTTAAAACGCTGATCATCTAAATATTAAAGTTCAGGGGAGGGACAATAAGGCAACGCTGAAGCGTTGAGATTATTAAAAGTTTTTTGATTCGCGTCATGAAATAAGTCGCCAGAGCGATGACAATTGCCATTGTCGGATAACCCTGGCGATAGTAAGAGAAAATAAAAGGGGAGTTGGCATTGCGCGTACGGCCGCAATGCCAACGAGTCCATTCACTGAAGTGTGAACAGCGTGACTTCCGGGGCGGCATTGAGCCTGACAGGAATCACGCTGAAGCCGATACCGCGATTCACGTAAAGACGGTTGCCCGGCTTGCCGTAATTCTCGACCCAGCCATCGGTGTGCACATCGTTCTTGGCCAGCATGGCCATCCAGCTCCAGTCAGAGGTCCACGGAAGCCGGATCTGTCCGCCATGGGTATGGCCCGCCATGGCCAGCGGTGCACTACCTTCGGGAAAGTGGGAAAAGCTGTCGGGGTTGTGCATGAACACGAGCCGCGCCGCATCGTCGGGCAACTGGCTCAACGCCTGCTGCGGGGCGTCGTTATTCGCATAGTGCGACCCGATGCCCACCAGGTACAGCGGGTCACCATCGGTATTGCCCGGAGCCGGAAGGGGCAGGCTCTCGTTGACCAGCACTTTGATACCTACCTCCTCCAGGGTGGTTTCCACCTGCTGGGCGAGCCACTCCAGCCTGGTATCGTCAGGCTTCTCCATCGCGTAGTCGTGATTGCCCAGCACGGCATAGACCGGAATACCGGCCTCGGTCAGCGGAGCCAGCAGCGACAGGGCATGACGCAGCTCTTGAATGACCTCCCTGACGTCGTCCTTCTCTAGCTCCTCCCGAATCTCTTCCCTGGGCTCATCACCGATGGGGTGATAGATGAAATCCCCGGCGATCAGGACGGCGCTTGGTTGCCGCTGGGCAAGACGCTCGGCAATGTCTTTCACCGTTTCGGTGTTGGATAGCCACATGCCCACCTGGAAATCGGCGATCAATGCTATTTCCCGGTCCTTCCATGCCAGTGGCAGATGGGGAATTTCTGCCTGTTCCTCCTTGTAGTCGATCTGGTACGGAGCGACGAACGTCCCCCACACCAGCAAGGCGATGACAAGGATGACGAGCAGGAGCAGGGAATACTTGATGAACTTCTTCATGGGCGACCATCGCTTCGGTTGACAAAAAACGCAGCGCACTTGTCTTCTCTGACGCGCTCCGGCTCCGTCAGGGTAGCTTGCCTGGCCGCTCGGTTCGAAACGCGGCGGCCGATTCCCCTTTTGGCCAAGTATCTTGCCGCAGGCATCTCGTATTCATTGGCTAGACTGAGAGGGGCGAAAACAGCGCATGAACGAGCACGAATCGAGGGGGCGGTGTGGCTGAGAGGAACAGTGTTTCGGTCTTTTACGATGACCGCGTGCTGGCGCACCAGCCCGACGGGCATGGCGCCTTTCTTTCGCGTCGCATGGACAAGCGGCTGCGCGAGACCCTGGCCGGGTTGGGGGTGGCCTGGAAGTATCCCGAGCATCCCGGCCGCCTGACTGCGATTCTCGAACTGCTGGAGCGAGAGCCTGTCGCCGGGGTGCGTTTCGAGGCAGGTACCCAGGCTACATACGAGCAACTCAGCCGGGTGCATACCACGGCCTATCTGGACGCCATTCATCAATTGCGCGGTCAAGAGGCCTGGCTGGACGTGGACACGACCGCTGTATCCCCCGGTAGCATCGAGGCGGCGGAGGTCGCCGCCGGCACCGCCGTGGCTGCGGTGGAAGCGGTCATGGCCGGGCGCACGGAATCGGCGTTCGCGCTGGTTCGCCCACCTGGCCACCATGCCGAGCCGGTGCGTGCCCGGGGGTTCTGCTTGTTCAACAATGTCGCCGTGGCCGCTGCACATGCCCGGGCCGCACTTGGCTGCTCACGCGTGATGATCGTCGATTGGGATGCGCATCATGGCAACGGCACCCAGGAAATCTTCTGGGCCGATCCCAATGTGCTGTTCTTCGACATTCACCGCGCCGCGCCCTTCTTTCCGGGCTCCGGCAATCTGGAAGATATCGGTGGCGGGCTGGGGGAGGGCACCACAGTTAACGTGCCCATGCCTGCCGGGGCAGGAGATACGGCCTACCTGAAAGCATGTCAGGACATTCTCGTGCCTGCCGCCGAGTGGTTCCAGCCCGACCTGATCCTCGTTTCGGCAGGATTCGACCCGCACTGGAACGACCTGGCACTCAGTGTTTCCTATGAAGGTTTCGGGGCCATGACCGGTATTCTCCAGACCCTGGCCCGACAGCACTGCGATGGCCGTCTGGTCTTTGTCCTGGAAGGCGGCTACAACCTCACCTCCCTGGCACAGGGCGTGAGAAGCGTGCTCGAGGTCCTGGCGGGGAGTGAGCCCCCTCAGCCTGGGGTCATCGGCCTCAAGGAAGTCGACAACGCCATCGCCTTCCACCGCGATGCCTTCCTGCCCTCGGAGGGCAGTGGCTGAGTTGGTTTGCGTTACCCTTTTCTTCGGGGGGCTCATTCTCTTGGAAAACGCGCTTCGAGCTCGGCAACCTGTTCGGGGGTCAGGCCGCGAGGGTTCTTACCCTGCATTAGCAGGAAAAGCTTGGCTGTCTCTTCCAGCTCCTCGGTAGCGTAGACAGCTGCCTCAAGATTTTTCCCGGCCACTACTGGTCCATGATTGGCTAACAGCACCGCACTGTGGCGACCGGCCAGACCTTTCACTGCATCGCCCAGACTAGCGTCGCCTGGAATATGGTAAGGCACCAGCGGAAGCTTACCCACGCGCATGACATAGTATGCAGTGAGTGGTGGAATACAGTCACAAGGGTCAATGCCGGGAAGGCAAGAGACGGCGACAGAATATGTCGAGTGAAGATGCACGATTGCTCCAGACTGTGGGCGTTCGGCGTACATCGCCATGTGCAAGAAACTTTCTTTCGTGGGCTTGTCTCCATCATGCCAGTGCCCATCGCGATTCAGTCGAGATATACGTCCCGGGTCGAGGCGCCCCAGGCAGGCATTAGTCGGCGTCATTAGCCATCCGCCATCATCGGTGCGCACGCTGATATTGCCACTCGAGCCCATAGTCAGGCCCCGGTCGAATAGCGATTTACCCAGTGTGGCGATTTGATCGCGCAGACGTGTTTCGTCATGAGTGCTCATGCCGATATCGTTCCTTCGTTCACTGCCTTTAGCACCTCGAAGGCACGCGAGAAAAAGTCTTCTCCCCCAAAGTTACCCGACTTCAAAGCCAGCGAGAGCGGTGCATTCCGACCTTCCAGCGGTGCTTGGGTCCAAGGCACACCAGGATCGATCTGATCTCCGATACGAAGCTGGCTGATGCCTAACGCCGAGACCACGGCGCCGGATGTTTCCCCACCGGCAACGACCAATTGCCCGACTCCTTCAGAAACCAATATCTTGGCTATACGGCCAAGAGCCTGCTCC
This sequence comes from Modicisalibacter xianhensis, assembly GCF_900113605.1. GTDB lineage: Bacteria > Pseudomonadota > Gammaproteobacteria > Pseudomonadales > Halomonadaceae > Modicisalibacter > Modicisalibacter xianhensis. Next base: position 68,293 of record NZ_FOPY01000017.1, on the reverse strand, counting down.
ACCAGCTCGCCAGCATACTCAATGCCCAGCTCTACCTGGGCAGCCTTGACCCGCTCGGGATCAGCCGAAGCGTAAACCAGAACTGGACCGCCATGAGCGAGATGCTGTCGAGCAAAAGCCAAGGCAGTTTCCCAATGATTGGTATCGTTGGCGAGTAACAGCGGATCCAAGGCGACGCCAGGATGACGCTCAAGGAAATGATTTACCTGGCCTAACGTGGCCCTTGAGCAACTTCCCGATAGCACCAAAGCATTACCTGAAGCCGGTGCCAGGTGCCCCGGATCGCTGACTTCGTTTAGCCAGCCTTTGCGACGATATTGTTCAGGCAAGGCCTGACCGATGCCGGAGCCACCGGTAACCAACGCATGCTCGGCGACGGCTTCAGCTAGGACATCTAGGTTGCTTTCATCTACCGTGTCACAGATCACATGACGAACTCCTTGAGTGGAAAGCTGTGCCAAGTGATCAAGTGTATGCATTGCGCCACGCGCCAATACAGCATGCGGCACAAGGCCTACCGAATAAGGGGTCTGTCGACCCAGGACTCGCACCAGATCGGCATCCATCATCGGATTTAGAGGGTGGTGTTGCATGCCGCTTTCGTTCAGTAGGCGATCACCCACGAACAGATGCCCCTGATACACGGTGCGTCCATTAGCGGGGAAGGCGGGTACCATCACCGTTTGCGTTGCTCCAAGCCCATCGAGGAGGGCATCAGCGACCGGCCCGATATTGCCGGCATTGGTGGAATCAAAAGTAGAACAGTACTTGAAAAATATTTGGCGCGCATTGTGCCCTTGGAGCCATTCAAGCGCAGCAAGAGAGTCTGAAACTGCCTGTGCTGCTGGGATGGAGCGAGACTTCAGCGCTACTATCACTGCATCTACATCATCCAGCACAAGATCTGAGGGCGGTACGCCGATGGTCTGTATGCAGCGCATGCCCGCCCGCACCAGGTTGTTGGCGAGATCCGTAGCGCCAGTGAAATCGTCGGCAATGGCGCCTAGCACGAGAGTCATGGAATTCTCCGTTTTTGAATCAAGAATTAGCGGTCTTGAGTCTTGCCCGTTTGCGAAGCGGAACGAGAATGGCTGCAGCAAGAAGTAGACACGAGATGACGATCAATGTGGCACTGATGGGACGCGTAAAGAGAATGGAAAGATCGCCTTGAGACATTGAAAGAGTGCGGCGTAGTTCGCTTTCAGCAATAGGGCCGAGAACCAGGCCCAAGATGATTGAGACCAGCGGAAATTTCAGCTTTTCCAGTAAAAATCCAAGAACACCAAAGCCTAGCATCAGCCACACGTCGAACATTGAGTTGCGTACGGAATAGGTACCTACGATGCAGCACATGATGATAATGGGACCCAAGGCCGAATAAGGAATATTCAGTAGTCTTGTGAACAGAGCAATAAAAGGCTTCGAAAACAACAAGATCATGAAGTTGACGATAAACAGGCCGGCAAACACTGCATAGATCAGGTCACTGCTAGTCATCATAAACATGGGGCCCGGCTGTAGGCCGTGCATGATAAAAGCACCTAGAATAATGGCAGTGGTGCCGCTGCCAGGAATACCGAGAGCGAAAAGAGGAACCAAGGCACCCATTGCGGCCGCATTATTGGCTGCTTCTGGCGCTGCAATGCCCTCAGGAGCACCCTTACCGAATTTCTCTGGAGTTTTAGACCAACGAACTGCCTCGCTGTAACTGACCATAGCTGCAGTGCTTGCCCCGATACCGGGCAAGATGCCGATGATCACGCCAAGCAGGGAAGAGCGAGAGAGAGTCATGCCAATCTTGCGCAAGATTGGCATATCAAAGATCTTGACACTGACTTTCTTGAGTGGCTGGTGTGTCTCCTCACCCAAGGTTCGCTTCATGACTTCCGAAATAGCGAACAGCCCCACAATGACCGGAATCAAGCCGACACCTTCGGCAAGTTCCAGGCTACCAAAGGTATAGCGACTGGTGCCTGTCAGTGGGTCGAAGCCAACGGTAGCAATGAACAGGCCTAGGCAGGCGCCGATAAGACCATAAATGAGCCGACCCCCCAAGGAAGCCACTACCGTCAAGCCAAGGATGGCCAGCGCGAAGTATTCCGGGGAAGAAAACTTGAGCGCTACCGACGCTAGCATGGGCGTGAAAATAATCAATGCAATGGTGCCAACCAATCCCCCAATGGCAGAGCTCAATACGCCGATGCCCAGCGCTTTACCGGCCTGACCTTGCTGAGTCATGGGGTAACCATCGAACGCTGTCATGACGGCTTCTGGTGTGCCGGGGGCTCGGTAGAGGATGGCAGTGATAAGTCCTGAAAATACCGTGGAACCATAAATGGCGGTAAGCAACATGAAAGCTGCAGTGGGATCCATGCCATACGTTACCGGTAGCAGGATTACCACCAGAATAACGCCGCTGATGCCGGGCAAGGCGCCACCAATAAAACCGATAAAGACTGCTGAAGTCAAAATCAGTAGATTCATGGGCTGGAGAACCACTGCCAACCCGCTCAGGAAACTTTCCAGCATCGTCAACTCCTAGATCAAGGCAGCGGAATTCCGAGGAGGTACGAGAACACTCCTTGGATGAGTAAGGCAGCAACCACCACTGTGGCAAAAATTGCAATCCAGCTACGAGCCCCTAATAATAAAGTGCAAAACAACGTAAAAACGACAGTGGCCGGGAGGAACCCTATGCCTTGCATCAAAAGCGTATAGGCAACAGTTCCTAGCATGAGCCACCATTGACGTGTAGACGTCAACGAGAGTGCCGGAAGGATCGACTTATTATCAACGGTTTCAGATAGTTTCTCTTTTCCCTCACCCGCCGCATCATGGCGATTGCTTCGCCAAGTCGATAGCAGCAAGAAGCTACCCAACCCCAGCAAGGCAACTAGCAAGCACAAAGGCCATAGACGAGGACCGATGAATGTCGATACTTCCTCAGCGCTGGGAAGCTGTATTGTGGGGATTAACGCCACAATTGCGAGCAATATTATCGCAGCGGAAAATGTCATAACCTTGGCGTGCATGTTCGAGCTCGGTGAGAAAGTGCCGTACATGTGGCACAAGTGGGACATACGGATCGGATTGAGCAAACTGGCCAACCCGATCCATGCGCTAAGGCTTGAGCTATTCCTCAGCTTTCTTCGAGAAGACGCTTATAGAGCTCATAATTTTGTTCCAGCTTTTGTCGATAGGCGTCGCTACCCAGCCAGCCTTCACGATAGTGAAGGTTCACTTTTTCTTCATAATTCTGATAGGCATCCGAGTTGTAGACTTCCTTTAAAGAAGACTCAATCTTGGCCACAATGTCGTCGGGTGTATCGGCATTGACGAACACGCCGCGCTCGTTGCCATCGGTGAGGTCCCAGCCATGCTCAACGGTGGTGGGGATATCGGGGAAGTTGCCCAGGCGCTCTTCAGCGAATACTAGAATCGGCATCATCTCGCCGGATTCCATGTAACTTAGCGTCGAGCTGATTTCACCAAACATGCCGTCAATATTGCCGCCCATGACATTGGCGGAAACGCTACCTTCTTCATCATACGGAATAAAGTTAATGTCCAGGCCGGAGGCATCACGGAAGGCCAGGAATGCCATTCGGTCCGGGCTGGCTGCGTGAGTGCCGCCAATAATTACCTTGCCGGGATTTTCCTTGGCATGTTTGAGGAATGCCTCGAAGTCTGGGTATTTCTTCGGGTCGACAATCAACGTCATGACATCCGACTGCATTCGAGCAACCGGTGTCAGTTGGTCTAGTCCCGTGGGGTTCTGTCCTGCGGCTAGAGAAGTCACCAGTGTTGACGAAGAAAAGTCCAATGTATGTCCGTCTGGGTCACTATTGGCAGTTCGCTGGTGAGCTATGGCGCCTGATGCCGAGGGTAGATTGACAACGGTAACTCGAGTATCCAGTACCTTTTCCAGCATCGGTTTGACGGTGCGAGCGAAATTGTCCGTGCCACCACCGGCACCAGCAGCCACCAAGAATTGTAACGGCTTGGAAGGGTACGCTTCGGCGGTATCGCTTGCGACTGTTGCCGAGGCACTCCACATCAGTGCCAGACCGAGAGAGCTTGCCGCTACGAGTGAGTGTTTCATGAACATGGCCTTCTCCAAAAATTATCTTGTTATCTAGGGTGATGCTCGTTGCTATGAGGTATACAAGGTCTAATAGCTTGGTATTTAAGAAGTCTCCTTTTGTGAATGTTCCATGATTGACGAGGTGTCATTGAAAAACATGGCATCTTGCGTCAAGCGAAGCCGATGCAAATGCGACTCTGGCAAGTCTACATCGGCAAGCGTAATGAGTTTCCCTGCCTTAATGGGGCGAACTATTTTCGCGCCGGGAAGCAAATAGAAGGGGACGGGGGAGGAATGTGATAGTGGGGCACCTTGGTGGATTTCGGGTCTCAGCCCCTCGATATGGCGATGATGGCCTCTCATCTCCAATAACTGGCTACTTGCGAAATCCTGGTTAGCCCGTGCGACCAAGTCGACATGAGGCCAGACTGCTGATCCCCCCCCTGAGGGCAGCTTATTCAGAACGGCATCCAGCAAGGAAATGGGCGCTTCCAGTCCAAGCAAGTGGCGCGGCAGGTATACCATTGCGCTATTGCCGCTACGGCTGAGTACATGTCCCTTGTTTCGCAACAACTCCCAGGAGTCGCTGTCTTCACAGCGCAGGATGACGAAGACACCACCGGCAAAGCTGACTTCATCGGGGCGACGAAGGCAGTTGAAGACCTCCAGACGGCCGCTGCCTTGAAGTACTCCACCGAACCGCTCGTGATCCAGCAGGGTCGGAACCTCATGCGTCCGCAGCACCATGGCATGAAAATCAGGACGGTCCGGCACCAGTCCTGTTGCATTAGCCACGTTGGTCATTTCGCAAAGATCCGGAACTGAAATCTGTGGGATGGCCGAAAGCACCTCGCTGCGTGCTGCAACCGCAGAAACTTCCTGATTATCGGGCAGTGCCCAGAAGCGCTCTAGATCGCTAGCCTCATAGCGTATCCCGTTACACCAGACGACCTTCTCTTGCTCGTCCCAGATAAAGTCGTACTCACTACTTTTGCCGGCAGCGACAATTTCGAATCCTAGGGTTTCCGCCCAGGTAACCAGTCCAATCAGTAAGCTGGGTTGATCGCCATCCAATGGTGTAAAAAGCAGGTCGTTACGCTCGGCAAGGTGAGTGAGGTAGGGGCCCACAACCGATTCCGTTTCCTTGGTTGCGATACCGACATGCTTACCGGTCTGAAGAGCAATCTCAGCATGACGAGCCCCAATGTCTGGTATACCAGTAGACTCGACAACAACATCAAAAGGAAGATGACAAACCGATTCCAAGCTTCCAGTTGCGATAAAAAATCCTTTATCCCAAGCTGAGGTGGCTTCGGATTTGGTTTGGCATACCATTATTTGGTCACTTGGCACTCCCGAGCGCTGAAGCGCCTGGGCGGCAATCTCTGCTGTCACATCCACGGCAATTCGTGCTGACAGGTTGCGCATCTGCCTAGCCTGGCGCAGCATGCCACGCCCGAAATCACCTGCGCCTGCAATGCATGCCTCAATAATTTTTTCTGAATCAAAATGTTGTAAGTAATTCATGAGATGCAAGACGTCTCCAGTGCGACCTTGGCAAAGCCATGGTTATATGCGTGGCGATCCATGCAAAATGGATTGAACCTGTTGTTAGGCAATGTAGTGGTATACCATTTTTCAGGTCAACGCGACGGCATAGAGACTTTGGTCGTAAATGTTGCTTTTTTAGGCGTAAGTTGCTGATTTTTATTTATTATATTCTTCAGTCTCTTTGAGTATAAGATTTGAAAGCGTAACTATGGTATGCCATTCTTTCCCTGAATAAGGGCTATTGCGATCTAACCAATGGAAGACATAGAGTCTACAAACCGCGCTGGGCTAGTGGAGAAGGTGGCGGATTATCTGCGCGAACACATTGTCATGGATCATTTCCAGCCAGGTCAGCGCTTGCCAGAACGAACCCTGGCAGAAAAGTTGAATGTGTCACGCACTCCCATGCGTGAAGCACTCAAAATTCTGGCTACCGAGGGCTTGGTCGTGATCTCCCCTCATCGCGGGGCGGTGGTGGCCGATGTCAGTGCAGAAGACATGAAGGAAAAAGCCCATGTCTTGAGTATTCTTGAACAGGCCGCCGCCGAGCTGGCTTGCTCAAGGGCTACCGATGACGATATTGCAGAGCTGCAAGCGCTCCATTATGAAATGAAAGCCGCTTTTCTGCGACGAGATCGCCAGAACTACTTCCGGCTCAACCAAGAGATCCACAATCGGATCGTGTCCCTTTCGGGAAATAGCTCATTGGTTGAAATCCACCGTAATCTTAGTCGCCAACTGTACCGGGTACGATATCTTTCCAATCAGAAGAACGATAAGTGGTCGGTAGCCATGGCAGAGCACGAAGCTATCATGGCAGCCCTGGAGGCCAGGGATGGGGAGCGCATCGGTAAGGAACTGCGTAATCATCTAGGCAAGACATGGATGAAATACGCTCAGGAAGAAAGCAGTCCTCAAGCTGAGCAGCCAGAACTCGGCTCACATTCTGGTCAGTGACTTTGTGAGCTTCCTTCTCGTGAATGGAAGTTATGAAGCTCTCCATGTGAAGCTCTTGTCGGTCAACGCCCCAGTGGCGCAGCTCCAGCCCTGGGAGGGCAGGGGGGAGTCAGCTTGGGTGTTTCCCACACACCAACAGTGAATTTAATGAGGAGATTCTTCTTCACTATTCTTCGGGTTTGCCGATAGGCGTCATCAGGCCGTAACCCCTGGCTACTCTCCGGCCTGTAGCGACGACATGAGAAGAATATGAAGAACTGGTCAGTGAAAAGCACTTTGACCGCAGCCCTTGTGCTGCTGGTCGCCTTGAGTGCCGCCATCAGCGGCTTGGGTTTCTATGCAAACGATGTCAGTGGTGATTCTCTCGATGAACTGAGAGAAATCAACGTCAAGCAGAGCAATACGCTCAATCGCGCCCAGGTCAATATCCTGCGCGCCCGGGTCATGCTGGAAATGTATGCCTCCAGTGCCGCCACCCAGGACGATGCGCAGGTGCAGCAGTTGCCGGTTGATGCGAGGAAGGCGCTGGAGCGTGCCAAGGAACGCTTCGCAACGTTTGAAACCATCCCGGTCGGTGATAATAGCCGCCGTGATCCCTATGTGGACGCCATCAAGGCGGCATACAACGCATTGGTCATCGAAACGATGGAGCCGCTGCTGGCCAACCCCCAGCGCTTCGAGATCCGCATGGCTCAGGGGGATCTCACCGAACGTTCCGTTGCGTTCGATAACGCCATCAAGGACTTTATCAATTACGCGGAAACGCGCGGCCAGGAATTGATCGCCAAGACCGACCGCACCAGCAGCATTATTGAAGTCACCGGGGTAGTGTTACTCATCCTGGCGCTGGGTGCGGCCATTGTGCTGCGTATCGGGCTGATCCGGATCGTGATTCGTCCGCTGCACGGCGCTCTTGCCCATTTCGACAAAATTGCCAAGGGCGACCTGACCGGGAAGGTCGAAGACCGGGGCACCAACGAGATCGGCCAGTTGTACGCGGGCCTGAGAGGCATGCAGGAAAAGCTGACAGTGCTGGTGACGTCGCTACGCAGCAACAGCGATGGCGTCTTCACTGGGGCCGGCGAGATTGCCTCTGGTAGCCAGGATCTGTCGTCGCGTACCGAAGAACAAGCCTCGGCACTTCAGGAAACCGCATCCAGCATGGAACAGATGGCCTCGACGGTGCGTCATAACACCGATTCCGCCGTCGAAGCCGATCGCCTGTCGGGGCTGGCATCCCAGGCAGCCGAGAACGGCGGAAAGGAAGTGCAACAGACCGTCAACCTGATGCGCGACATTGCCGCGAGCGCCCGCAAGGTCAACGACATTATCGAGGTCATCGACTCGATTGCCTTCCAGACCAACATTCTGGCGCTGAATGCTTCGGTCGAAGCGGCACGTGCCGGTGAGCAGGGCCGTGGCTTTGCCGTAGTGGCCAATGAAGTTCGCTCGCTGGCCAGCCGGAGCGCGGCATCCGCCAAGGAAATCCGTACCCTGATCGAGGCCACCACGACCCAGATCGAAGCCGGCGCCGAGCAAGCCGAGCGCAGTGGCGTGACCATCAACGAGACGGTTACCTCGATCCGCCAGGTCTCGAAGCTCATGTCCGAGATTTCCTCGGCTACCCAAGAGCAGAACAGCGGCATCGAGCAGGTCAACGTCGCCATCACCCAGATGGACTCCGTGACCCAGCAGAACGCCTCACTCGTCGAGCAAACCAGTGCCGCGGCTGCCTCGCTGGAAGAGCAGGCACAGCAGCTTGCCAACTTGATTGCTACATTCCGGATTGCCGAGTCGGGCGGAGCGACGCGCCCGAGGGCCCAGGCATTGCCTCAGCCCCAAGCCAAGGCGCCGGCCCTGCCCGCCAAAAAATCCCTCAAGCAAAGTGCCATCAAGCAAGAGGAAGAATGGGCTGAGTTCTAAGCCGAATCGAGCTGCTCGCAGACATCGAACACAGACCAATGAAAAAAAGAAGAGCCGAGGCAGCGCTGCCTCGGCTCTCTTTGGGGTATGTCTTTGTATCGAGGGGAAAGATTATTCGTCGTTGGCGCTCATGACATGGGTCTCGCCAGCGAGTACTTCATCCCATGCCTGATCGAGGGTGTAGCCTTGGCACGCATTGATCGTGTCGAGCACTTCGACGGCCTGTTGCAGGCAACTGCCGCTGGCTTGCAGTGCTACTACCACCTTGGCCAGGTCCTGCTTGCTGAACGTGCTTGCGATAAGGTCGGCTTGCTGTGTCAGTTGGGTACAGTTCATGGTTGTATCCTCATGCCAGGTCATCATTACCCTGGGAATTCCTGTCTTGGGCTGCCATCTCCGATGGCGTTCTGGTGCCTTGGCTACGCATGCCGGGCCGGGTAAGCACCCAAGGCTGCACTGCGACAGGGTCATCAACGTTCCAAGACCTTCGCGCCTGGCGCCTGGATTGTTAAGTACATGACGCTCAGGGTGTAGCCGGATGTCAGGTCAGAGAATCGAGGTAGCGATCCCTTGCCTCACATCGTGGTTTCACTATGGGGCAGGGGGAGATATCCGACAAAGCGCCATTAGCCGCACGAGTCGTTGTAGTTCGACTACAAAGAATGAATTTCCTTCGAAGATAAGTAGCGGGGCTACGGAAAACGATTTGAATCGCCCAAGGTTTTCTAGACACCGGTCAGGCTCTGGAAGTAACACCAGTAACTCGACTGCCTGACCCAAGCCGCTGCCGCAATTGGTCTTGACGCTGGCCCCAAAGATAGTCACGCCGTCGAGATCGAACTTCAGAAAGCTACCTCCGGTCTTGTGGGTCTGAATGCGCCCGGTGATCAGCGACTAGTCGGAATCGCCCTCGAGGAACGACACGATGACTTCATGACCGATGCGCGGAATCGCCATCGCGCCGTAGCCGGCCCAGCCCTGGCTGACCCGCAGCCAGGCGCTGCTGGTGTCGTCACCTTGGGCATACCGGTCCCAGAGGAACTGCACCTGATCTGGCCGTGGGCGTCGCAGTGGATCTCCTCGCCTGCGGGCCATCGACACGCGGCTTGGAAGTAGGGCACAAGTCGCTGGGTATGAGCGTCAAGCTGTCAGATTTTTGGCCTCATAAACCTCCGCGAATATCTCAGTGATCGGCCGCTGAGGGTTCTGCTTGTGCAGTGCCCTGACCTTGGTGGATAGCCGCTTCAATTCTTCGCTGGGCTGGGCCCATTCGCTCTTGGGCAACGGCTGCGACCAGGCATCGAGGCTTTCCGGCAGGGTCTTGCGCTCGGCCTTCTGAATAGCACGGATTTCCCATTCGGCGAGATGGAAAGGAATCGTCCACAAGTCGAGGATGTGCCACAGGTACCACAGGGTGACCTTGAACAGGCCGATCTCGCCCTCGCGATAGCGGCGGTGAAGGCGTCGACGGGCGTGGTGGAAGGTATGCACGCCTTCGTAGGGCGGATCGCCGGGGCAGTGCAGGCCATGTGGATCCTGGATTTCCTCGCGGGTATGCACCTCGTATTCCATGTAGGCGCGCACCGACTCCCAGAGCCCCATCGCCAGCGGCATGCCGGGCTGCGGTAATTCGAGAAAATGCTGCTGGCCCGTCTCGGCATCGATGAAGCCCAGCCCCAGGCCATACTGACGCTGCACGCCGTATTGCGTGGCACCCTGAGCCTGGGTCACCCAGGCCGCCACGCTCTCCCAGGGCACGATGATCGGCGGTTTGCCGCCACCCGGGGCAAAGGCTACCTCGCGGCGCTGGCGATGGAAGCGGGTGGGAACATCCTCGCGGAACTTGAAGTGAAAGTGGGCTTTGATTGCTAAGGCTAGAACTAGTGCCCCCCCCCCTCCCCCTAGCGCCAAGTTAAACATCCTCTCAGAGAGACCATTCCACCCCACCAAGAAAAACTGAACATCTTTACTAACAATAAAAAAAATAACTGCTCCAAGAAAAGGAAATAAGAATGCGAGCATTAAAAAACTAATAAAGGGTCCCCCTAAAGTGAATTGCCATGTAAAGGGGGTGGGCAGACTTCCGCCGAAGTCCAGATAGGCCTCGTTCACTTCACCGATGGCCTGGTTGAAATCCAATGGCGCAGCTCCTGTGGGCAGGGGGGCCGGCGACAGATAGCTGACCTTGCCATCTGGAAAAGGTTTTATATCGCCGGCACGGTGAGGCTGAGCCATATCGGGCCGCGGTGTTTGGGGCTGCTTGGCAGACATAAGAGTGCCTTGGTTCAAGTGAAACGAAGTGGGTCGATGCGCTGCCAGGGTGCCTGCTCACCACGAATATCAATGTCTGATGGGGTGTAGGCACCTGCGCCGCCAGAGGGAGAAACGCGAACATGGTAATCGCTGGCTCGATACTGGCCATCGCTGCCCAGTACTTCCAGCCGAACTGCCACAACGGCATCGGTGGCGCGCCTGGCTATTGAGCTCAGTGGTTCGGGGCGAGGAAAGCCAAGTACGAGTGGCGCTGGATCGATGAGAGTCAAGTTTTCAACGATCTTGTCAGTGGCAGTAACCCAATAAGCTGGACGATAGTCCCTCCCGCGATGCTCAGGCTGTACCTGGTAGCCGCCCAGAAAAAGGCGCACCGGCGCCTTGCCGTCAAAAGGTGCAGAGAGGTCTTGTAGGCTAATAGTCGGCAAGGAGAGACCAAAGCCGACCGACTCCGGCCCTTCCATGCGGTTCCTCCACCAATTATCAAATTCAGTGATCGTGACATTGATTCTAGGTGCCTGGGCAATGGCTTGTAGCTGCGTCTGATACTCCTCCAGCGAATCATCACGGGTTTTAGCCATGTCCTGACTCCAGGGGGTGGTGAGCAGCCACTCATCGTGGCGACTAGTGCTGTAATAATTATGGAGCCAGCTTCCACCCAACTCGAGAATCGTAAATAGCGCCCCAGCAAGGTTGAAACGCCAGAATACGCCTCCCAAGCGGGCACCGGCGGCGGCCCACTCAACACCGCGAAAAGCTACCATGTAACCGGTATGGAGCGTGTTGGCCAGCCCATAGATATTGGCCCCCAGCATTCCGCCCGCCCCGACCATGCTCGCCATGGCAGCGTTCTGAGCGCTACGGTCCCCACTGCGGATAGCCTCCTGCCATGTACCGTACCGGTTGGTAAAACTAGAGTACGAAGCAATTGCGCCAAACGTGTATGTAAAAATCCCCAGAAAAATATGTAGTCTTCCGAGGGACGCGTTCACACCCTGAGCGCCAGTGTCATTCAAGGCACTGGCAAGAGCGTTCGACCGGGCACCAAGAGCTGTATCCATGATGCTCTGAGCAGAAAGAAACCCTGCACTGCCAGTAGCGATAATGCCATTTATTATTGGTAACCACTTCACATCTTGATCACTTCGGTAACTTTGCCATCCCTCTGATATTGAATTAATCAGTAATGACAACTGGGTCGTAAACACCACTAAGCCCAGCCCATCCCCCGCCAGATTCACCTTGGGCGCTACGGCAATCCCCTGTCGCAGGTTGCGTATCAACCCACCTACCTCGGCCTGCTGCGCCACCGGCAGTACCAGGGTCAGGCCGGCACGACCAGGTGCGGCGCCGACGATACGCACGCCACTCTCGGGGAGCTCCTTGATTGGGCTTAGCGCGCGGGCGAGAGCCGGCTCATGCACCATCTGCAGTTCCTGCCGGAGGTGCTTGAACTCATTGAGCAGGCGTTGCGCCTCGGGGGAGCGGTGCCCGGCGCTCGCCTTGACCGCATTACGGCATCTGCGAACAGTGTCGAGTTCCTCCCGCAGCGCCAAGACACGCTGTAGGGTTCGACGAAAGCTCTCGATCTCTTCACGAGATGCCACCACGAAGCTGGCGCCCGTGCGATGGGCGGCGTCGAGGATTCTCGCTGGCAGAGCCTTGGGCAGGCGACGGAACAACTCATCAAGATCGGGAATTCTGTCGCTACCGATACTCTGGTAAAGCTCATCCATGACTTGTGCGATACCGCGCGAGATAGCTGGAGCGAAGGACTGCTGGGCACTCTCGGCGATGGCCTGGGTGTGCTCGGGCAGCTCATCTATCGCCGGTAGTCGTCCTGATTCTATCGATGTCAATGTATCAATCAGATCCTGCGCCTTGAGCAGCGTGCCATAGCCGGCATTGGTGATGGTCGAATACTGCCCAGCAAGATCATTCTGATCGGCAAGCGGTAGGGTATAAAACAAAGGCCGATCAAACTGCGGTACTTTTTCGAGCCACGCGGCGAGCCTTTCGGTCACTTCGTCGCTGCGGCAAATATCCTTCAGGCAGCCATATTGCGCTCTAAAGGCATCATGAACTTGCTGCGAGTCCTGAGCATCGAAATACCAGGCTGCTGTGTGGAAGCGATGATTGCACAGCATAGTAGCGCGATCGTTGGAGATGGCATCCAGCAAGGCATTCCAGCGCTGTAGCTTGGGCCGTTGCTCGGCAAGAAACGCATCCATGCGTTCACGATCGATCAACTCATTGATACCCCGTTGGCCGATTTGGCTACCTTCCAGCAATGCCTTGAGTTTCTCATTGTGCTGTTTCTTCAACTCCAGCAGGGCATCGCCATGGCGGGATACAAAATCAGGGCCAAGCGTCGTGCTCAAACTCTCCGTGACATAATACCGATGGATTTCTGAGCGAAGCTGGCGAGCAATATCATAGGGATTGGTGAGGTTGGCTCCCTCGCGAATGGCTGCCAAGCGCTCCTTGAGTTCCGTGGGCAGGTCCGGATCATAGGGCTCGGGTAAATCGCCGCTGTTGCTATCCTGATTCAGGAAGTCGAGTAACGCCTGCTTAATTTCCGATTGCCGCGGTTCCTCCAGCGCGGCAACGTCGTCCCACATGGCCTGGATATCGGGATTCTCCGATACCTGACGAAGGTCATCCAGTGAGGCCGTCTTCAACTGGGAAAGAGACTCGATGTAGCAGGCCAGCAGATAATCCCTTTCTGTCCTTCCTTCATTCTCATTGGCCCAGTCGGCAATCCAGTCCACCACGTTGTCCTGGAAGTTAGCCAGGTCGCGCATCACGCCGATATCGTCGCGCACAACCAGACACAGGCACTCGTCGCGATCCTCGGCCTGATGCTGTTTGAGCAATTTACCCAGTCGTGTCTTGTAGTAATAGGGCTCGTTCTCCCAGTGGTATGTCTCGCCTTCCTGCTCGTGGCCGCCTTCGGGGGCTTCCAGCGCAGCATCTTCAGCGAATTCGGCCACCCATTCTTCTGCCTGGGCCGTGGTAATCAGGTGCTCTCCGCCACCGAAAAGGGGGTTGGCGCCCGAGAGATCGATTGACTGCATATAAGCTTCGCGATCTTGCTCGCTTTCCAGCACTTGGGCGCGTTTGGCGTCGGTCCATTGCACTTCCGAGAAGCAAACATAAAGTGTCCGATCCGTCTCGTACTCAATTTTACCGCCGGTAATCGTATCGCCCTGATTGCAAAACTCGTATTCGGCAAGCTCGTTGGTTTCTCCATCCAGCACATAGAGAAAGCCATTACGCAGCAGGCGTATGCCAAGTGGTCGTGCGTTTAAGGTATAAGGTGTCGAGCAACCCGGCTCCAACTCCTCGACCAGACCATAACGTAAAGGGAGTAGTTGTACCTTGCCGCTGATTAATGGACAGGTCGCTCCTTCTTCGCTATTGCGAGGCGAGAGTTCATAAGCGGCCAGCGTACCGTCCTCTCGATCATCGGTGAGTCGCTCGAACGCAGACATGTAGTGGATTCCTATGTCGTAACGTGGGATTGAGGGGGATTTGCCGCATTCAGAGCGACTTCGAGTCGTTCGAGCGTGCTAAAGCGCGTATCGATCAGGCTGTGATAAGCGGTAGAGTTGGTATGACCACGCCATGTCGTAATGCCGAGGCGGGCCATCAGAGTGCATAACAAGGCCAGCTCTCTTGGTGCCGAAAAGCCTAGACTACGGGCTTCTTGAATAATGTTGGTGAGGTGATCGTATAGCTGAGACTTTTCCAAATTGGGCAACCAGCCAGGACAGTGCTGGTCTACGAAGGCCATTATTTGGCGTGTATCCCGGCGCAAATCGCAGCCCTGAAGCCGTTTTAGCTGCGCATCCGTAAGGTGATAACCCTCGATATCGGGTAAAAGTGGAGCGGCTTCATCTTGGACAGGTGACCAACATTCCCACTCTTCGGTTACAGCATTAGGCGCGATCAATTTGCCGATAGGACCCCAAGGTGCTTGAGCGGGCGAGCTTTCAGGGGAGAGTAGCGCCGTTATGGCTGCGGGGTCAGCTAGGCGCAGCAACATCGGAGCACCGTTTGGATGCACTACCTGGATCAGGCGTCGCAGATGGTCAGCCATTTCCAGCAGACTGGCCTCGCTGATGATGAGATAGCCCCATTCCGGTTTGAGGCCCTCTGCAAGGTAGTGCTGCAGAATGGGATCGTCGGACCCCGATAGCTGCACCAGCCACGGCGAAACGTTACTGACGCTGGACCAAGGCGTGCCGGCATAGAGCAGATCCGCTTCCAGTCGGCCGTCGGACCATTCATAGAGCCGCCGTGGCAGCTCCTTTATTCGAACACCGTCAAGCAGCAAGAACGCCTGCTGTTCTTCCGGCCAATACCACGTACCGCCCGTTAGCTCTTGGGAGAATGACCAACGCATCCTATACGTCACGCGCTGTCATCCTTTTCACATACGGGGCATAACGCTTGCTGCTGTAGCAGAGCCGCGTGTTGCGGTGCCTGGATCGGCTTGAACTGTGGTGCGGCCTCCGCCTCCCTCGGCAACGCCGGCATCTCGACTGCCTGCCCCGAGCCACTGCCCGGGCTGCCGCCGGAGTTGATCTTGACGCTGGCCCCGACGATGGTCACGCCGCTGGGGTCGAGCTTCAGAAAGCTGCCACCGGCCTTGAGGGTGATTTCGGCGCCGGCCTCGATCACGACTTTCATGCCGGCCTTGTGGTGGATTTCGCTGCCGGCCTCGACCAGTTGGGCACGGCCGATCTTTTCGTGGCGGGTCTGGCCGATGCTGAGGTGGTCGTTGCCGTCGATCCGGGTACGTCGCTCGCCATGCACGGTGAGGTGCGTGTCGCGGTCGATCTCCTCGAGGCGGTCGCGCTTGACGCTGAGGAAGCTGTCGTTACGGATTTCCTCGGTGCGGTCGTGCTCGGTGAGCAGCTCCAGGTCGCGCTGGGCGTGCACCCAGATCTGTTCCCGGTCCTTCTCGTCCTCGAAGCGCAGCTCGTTGAAGCCCTCGCCCTTGTGGGTCTGGGTGCGTATCACGGTGCGCGTCTTGTGCTCGGGCAGC
The DNA here is from genome assembly GCF_900113605.1 of Modicisalibacter xianhensis. Classification (GTDB taxonomy): domain Bacteria; phylum Pseudomonadota; class Gammaproteobacteria; order Pseudomonadales; family Halomonadaceae; genus Modicisalibacter; species Modicisalibacter xianhensis. The sequence continues at coordinate 52,454 of NZ_FOPY01000017.1, read as the reverse complement.
GGGTAGGGCGGGGTATTCACCGCATGGTAGGTGCGCCCGGTGATCAGCGGCTGGTCGGGGTCGCCCTCGAGAAACGAAACGATCACCTCGTGGCCGATGCGAGGTATCGCCATGGCGCCGTAGCCGCCGCCGGCCCAGCCCTGGCTGACCCGCAGCCAGGCGCTGCTGGTGTCGTCACCCTGGGCATACCGGTCCCAGGGGAACTGCACCTTGACCCGGCCGTGCGGGTCGCAGTGGATCTCCTCGCCTTCGGGGCCGACCACGAAGGCCACCTGCGGGCCATCGACGCGCGGCTTGGGAGTCGGCGTGGGCCGCCAGGCACGATCGCCGGGGGCCAGGGTCAGGGTGTTGGCGTAGCGGGTCATGGCTTCCGAGCCTGCCCGACCCTGCAGGCCTGGCTGCCCGCCCTGGTTGAATCCATCTTCTTCCAGCGCCTGGGGCTGCAGGCCCTCATGGACCACGCCGAGCACCTGCCAGTCGCGGTTGAGCGCGGCGTTGTCGTGGTCGGTCAGGGTGAAGGTCGTGCCCGGGCAGAGCTCCGGCAGGTCGCTCTGGGCCTCGGCGGTGACGGCATCGCGACGCAGGTGTTCCAGGCGGACCCGGGTAAAGGCCTGGCCGCTGGCATCAGCCTTGTAGCGCCCGGGGTAGTCGTAATGTTCATAGTCGTCGCGCTGGGCGTGCTCGCTCAAGCCGTCCGCCAGCTGATCATGTAACTGCGCATAGGCGGGCTGCTTGAACGAATAGTCCTTGAGCTGGGCACTGGCCGGGCGTACCCGGGCGGTCTGGCGCCAGCGGCGCAGGTGGCGGGTCGGGGCCGTGCCGCCGGCCCGGCTGTGGTAGGTGCGCGGTCCCAGCGCGGCGAGGGCCTGCGGGGCATCGGCGAAGACCAGGCGATGCGTGCCGCCGACGGTATCCTCGAATTCATGGAAGTAGAACAGCCCTTCCTCGGCGGCCAGGCGCTCGACGAAGGCCAGGTCGGTCTCGCGGTACTGCACGCAGTACTCGCGCTCGGCGGGCTCGCGGGTCACCGCGAAGACGACATCGGTGATGCCGCGCTCGGCAAGCAAGGTGTTGATGATGGTCTGCGGCGAGACGTGCTGGAAGATACGCGAGTTATGGCGCAGCGACAGGCGCCACAGCGCCGGGCGCACGACGAGCGAATAGCGGGTCCGACGATGGCCGCGGTCGCCCTGGGCGAACTCGCTGACGATGCCATGAAAGCGACGCAGCGCCTGGCCATCCTGCCACACGCTCAGGGTCACTTCGCGGTCGAGCCAGTCGGTGGGTGCCAAGTCGTGGCGTTGGCTGGCGAAGTCGATGGTCAGCTCAAAGGGCGACGAGAGCGCTTCGCGATGGGCGAATTCGATGACCGCCAAGTCGAGGGTTTCGGTCCCCGCCAAATGAAGGCTAAATTGCAGTCCACTCATGAGCAGGTCCCCGATGTGAGTTCTGTCTCGCCAGAAGCCATGCTTAAGAAAGCATTCTCAATCATGTGAAATGCGCTCCATTCGGTAGAACCACCCATCGAGAAATGCCCAAAGTTCATCACCTACAATTTCGAAGCGATACTGTGGGCCTTCACCCCTGGATGATGCTACATAAAGCAACTTAATAACTTCTCTATCAATTCCGAAGCCATAAAAATTCCCCCACCTCTCGGAGGCCAGAGGAACCTCCCCCTCTTCCTGAGGAACACGATGACAGATCACCTCATAATGAGGTGTGTCATAGCGTGCCTCGTCCCAAAGAATGAATACGTCTTCAGAAACAATAACCTTTGCATCAATGTGGCTGGTGGCTTCGGCACGTGGCGTCAGGCCTCCCTGATAGCGACTGACGTCAACCGTAAGGTATTCAGCAAATGTGTCTTGCAAGCGCGCACAATTGCAGTTTGCTAACGTAGCTGTTGGCATCGTGAAGAAGAGGGCGAAAAACGCTATGGAAAAATACCGCTTCACCATGTTCTATAAACTCCCTTGTCATACATGTCCCATTCTGCGTCACGCCGGTTGATCAAGCCCTGATTGATAATGCCTTGCGACTTATTCCAGGCTTTCCAAGCCGCCTCAAGAGTCGGGTAGGGCGTTGTTGCATAAGGGTCGTTTATCAGCTTGACGGCGGACGAAGTTGTAAAACCATAAATGCCGATGTTGTATGCCAAGATGACCGCGGCATCGAATTGCGGTTGGGTTAAGGGAGTTGTAATTTCACTATTTACTGCTTGGATATAACTTTCCAAGTCCCCCTCTAGGAGAAGTTTGGCTTGCTCTTTAACAATCCCCTTCCGATACACGGACCACTTGGAGACTGGAATAAGATGACCATACCCAATCGTGGCTCCTTCCACCCATGAAGTGATTTCGCGCCCAGTCTGGTCGTCATAGGGCATCAAACGTAACTGCTCGACATCCATCAGCCACCGTTTACCGGCCTCGCTCATGCCGAGAACTATTGGTTGGGTTTCGACTGTTTCGGCAGTCGAGGATGCAGAAGCTTGTGCCGCCGTAGAGTCCGGTGAGGAAAACGGTGAAGACAACGCACCTGCATTGGACTCCCCGCCGACTGCACTCGCCCCACCGATCACCACGCCCCCACAGCTCACTGCGTGTCCAGTGAGTGCGGCGGGCTTGCCGTCAATCAGAATGCTGCCCGATCCTTCTGCGATGGTTCTGGGATGCGGGCCATGATTAGGCTTGTCATGCGGTGCCAGGGGGTCGCCCAGGCGAGCCACGGGCTTGCCATCGATCATCACCGTGGGGCTGCCGGCCGTGACGGGTGTGGGGGGAAAGCCATCATGGTCGGTACCGAGGTCACCGACGAGTACGATCTTGCGTCCCATCCTGTCGTCCTTAATTGCGTGTATCCGTAATTCGGTGAATCAATCCCACTGGGCCGGCGCCTCGAAGCTGGCAATCTCCAACGCATCGACATGGCGTTGCTCGAAACCGGCGGCAGTCAGGCTTGTGGTAGCGGCATGGCAGGCCAGTGGCAGGCGGACATGCAGGGGTGCGCCGCTCAGCGTTTGTCGGGCAGCTTCCAGAAGGCGGGCACCATGGCCGTGGCCCTGCCAGGCGGTCTCGATGCAGAAGAAGCGCACCTGCCAGGCGGCTTCCTCATCGGGGCGACAGACCAGCATCAGGCCGAGCGGCGGCGCATTGCCATGGCGCAGGGCGAGTAGCTTGCCCTGCCAATGCTCGACACCGTCATCGGTGCGTTGCAGCCAACGTCCGCGATGGACGGTAAAGGCCACGGCACGCTCCAGCGTGTCGATGTGGCGCTGTTCGCGCAGTACCCAGGGAGCATGGCCGTACGAGGCGGCATGCCGTGCCGCCTCGATAAAGCGTGGAATATCATCGGCGCAGGCCGGTACCAGGCTAAGCGACGGTGGAGTCGCGGCTGCCGTCGCGGTGTCGGATGCCTCGGTGTCAGGCAGGGACGCGACGCGGCGTCGACGGAACAGGCGATCAAGACCGGCTAGCATCGATGATGTCTCCCCGCGCGTAGTTCTGGCTATAGAGGGCGGTCGGCAGCCGGAATCCGGCGGTGAGCGAGCGGGTGAACGGATTGGGCGAGCGCTCGGCATGCAAGCGATAGCGCATGGCACCACCATCGATCGTGAAGCGCAGCTCAAGCTCGCGTTCGCCCATGCCGGTGACCTCGGCGTCGTCGAGCAGGCGGAACCAGGCCCAGGCGCCTTGGTAGCGCAAGCTGCGAGGCGAGCGATTGACCTGGCTGGGCACCAGGGTCACCCGGCTCTCGTTGAGGTTGCGCAGGCTGTTCGGCCAGATCATGGGCACCCGATTCTGTGGCCCGTGCAGGTACTCGATGAGCTGGCCATCGACACTGATTACGCTACGTCGCTTGTCGGGGGTCAGACTGATCGGCTCGAGGCTGAACTCGACATCAAGCAGGCCGTCGGCATCGAAGTAGGCCTCACGGATGCGTTTCGCGCGTTCCAGCGAGGCGAGAATGCCCGGTTGTACCAGCGGATTGCCGTGAGCGTCCTGCAACTGCTCGGGAGCCGCTTCGAGGAAAATGCGCAGGTTGGCCTCGTAGAAAATGTCCAGCGTGCCGTTGGGGCCGAAGAAGCGTTCGAAATCCTTCAGGGCGACGTCGCGTTGAGCCGATGGGTCGATCGGATACCGGCCAGCCAGGCGTTGCTGATAGGGTGTCACGACATCATCCAGCCACTGGCGCTCCAGATGGCGCACGGCATCGTTCAGCAGCAGTTGCCAGCTCTGGTCGGCCAGATCGGCAAGCAAGTGATCGACCGGAGTCGGGGCGTCCTTGGCGATACGCTCAAGGGCATGGATCGGGTCGCCTCCGCCCAGCGCCAGCCTGTCACGAGCGGCAACGAAGGCAGCCTCACCGCGGTCACTGGCGGTCTGGATCTGACGCAGATAATCGCGCAGGGCGGTGATGGCTGTCTTGATTTCGTCGAGGGCAGCCGGGCGGTCGTCATCGGCGACGAGCAACTGACTCAGGTCATTGAACGGCTTGTCGATATCCGCGGCCAGGCGATAGCGGGGCGACTGCTCCAGGGCCTGGCGGGCCTTGGCGTCATCCGCGGGCAGCTCGGGATAGAGCTGGGTATGCTGCGTGACCTCGCCGAGCAGCCGGTCGAGTGGCTGGCTGGTACCGAGCAGGGTGTCCATTACCACAATGGCCTGGTCGATATCGGGCAGCGGTACCAGATCGACATGTGCCAGGGCGTCGCGCCAAGTGACGCGATAATCGCTGACATAGCGCTCGCGCAGGGCATCGTTCAGACGACGCTTGTCGGCCTCGCTGAAATCGATGTCGTCACGGCGGCCGATTACCCAGAGGTCGATCAGGGCCAGGTCGGTGGCGTCTTCCACCTTGTGCAGGAAGTAATGCTCGAAGCCATCGCGCGTTACCAGGCTGGGTAGAATGACAGCGGCTGGATCGTCATCCCGCGGCATGAAAACCGTGCTCCAGGCCGGACCTACGCCTTGGCGTAAATCGAGATGGGCCCCGCTGCGCTGGGCGCTGCCGGCGACCAGTGTGCGGTAGACCCGTTCATCCATCGGCATGCGCCCAAGCTCCTGTTGGGCAGCCTGGATGCTGCCACGCACGGGCGCCATGGCCAGTTCTGCGCGCTGCTGGCCGGCAATCGCCTCGCCTTCCAGGTCAGTGTGGGCCAATGCATAGTCGAGATGATCAAGCAGTCGGGCCTGGATGCTACCGCGATGCGGGAAGACTTGCTGCCAGCGCTCGGCCATGAAATCGTGCACACGCTGCGGCTGTCGGCCACTGGCATCGGAGAGCATGCGTACGATGCGCAGCAGGGCGAGCTTTTCGTTGCTTTCGGCAGGCGCGCGGTTCATGTCATCGGCCAGACCGAGCATCAGCGCAGGCAGGAAGCGATAGGCGAGCATGTCGAGGTAGGCGCGTTCCACTTCGTGCCCGATGGTGTCGCCCTGATAGAGGCCCATGTCGGCCACGGCCGGCCACTGCGCCTGATACCCTTCGAATTCGAAGGTGGCGCTGCGCAGGCGGTCAAGCGGCTCCAGCAGGGCATAGCCCGTCGGGTCATCGCTTTGCAGGGTACTGGGCCGTTGCGAGGAGAAGGCCTGTGCCTTGGCCTCTACGGCAGCCAACGCCTGGGCATTCTTCTGGTAGAAATGACTCCAACCGCCGACCAGCATGGCACCGCCAAACAGGCAGGCCAGGGCGCTGATGTGACGTACCCGACGCTGGCGCCGAGCGGCGCGAGCATTGTCGCCGGCCAGGCCGGCCTCGGGATAGATGACCTGCGCGAAGAGGTCTTCGGTGAAGTACAACGCGGAACGTGTGGCACGATGCGCTGGATGCACACTGTCACTCATGCCGTAGCGGCGGGCGGCAGCATCGACGAACGGGTCCTCGGGGACGCCCTGCTGATAGACCGACGTGAAGTAGGTGCCGCGTACCAGGGCAGCGGTGGAATAGCGGTCGCTGGACAGGGCCTCCTTGAGGAAGCCGAGCAGGACGTCACGCAGGCCAGCCAATTGACGCACAAAGCGAAAAACCGATTCGCGTTCTTCCGCGTCTCGGCACTCGGCCAGCAGGGTCGGCAGGCTGCCGTTGAGGCGTTCGAGCATACAGTCGTAGGCGGCGGCGAATTCCGTTTCCCATTGCCCAGGCGTGTCGAGCGATTCAGGGCTGAAAGTGAATCCCAGCGGGGCACGGCGTGCCGAGCGCGAGTAGTGGCGGAAGAAATCGTCAAAACCGTGCAGCAGGTCCATCTTGCTGAACGTGACGTAGACCGGAAGGCGCGCTGAAAACCGTTCCATGAGTTCGCGCAGGCGAGCGCGCAGCAATGCAGCGTAGGCCTTGCGCACACCGACCTTGGCGTGACTGAGACGGGACAGGTCGAGCACCAGTACGATGCCGTCCAGTGGGCGCTGGGTGCGTTCGCGCTCCAGCCAGGCGACGAAGTGATCCCATAGCCGCGTTTCCAGTTCACCGGGCGCACCGCCATTGAGCGCGCCTTGGGTCAGCAATTCGCCATCGGGGTCGATGAGCACGGCTTGCTCGCCAATCCACCAGTCGAAGCCATAGCGGGTGCGCTTGCCTTGGCCGGAGGCTTTCATGACCTGGGTCAGGGCGAAGTTCTGGCCCGAACGGTTGACCAGGCTGGTCTTGCCGGCGTTCTCGACGCCCATCACCAGATACCAGGGCAGCTTGTAGCGGGCCTTCCGACTGCCGCCGAGGCTATCGTTCAATTGCGCGAGGGTCGCATTGAGCGAGGCTTCCTGCAGCTCGATCTCTGCGCTTGCAGGGTCGATCTGCAGCCGCTCGCGGTGGGCCTGGGCATCGCGTAGATCACGCAGCCTTCGGGAAAGACGTACTCCCCAGACGATACACACCAGGATTGCCAGCCCCAGGCTGACCAGCAGGCGGTTGAGCCACGGGGCCAGCAGATGGGCTTCGCCGACCTGCCATGCCGGGCCCAGCCACCAGATCGCTGCGAGGGCGATCAGTGTCAGCAACCCCCATAATGCCAATGTCAGCCCGCGTGCACGCTTGGCCAGTGACTGCGTCCGGTTGGCCTGCATCCCGGCCTGGTTGACGCCGCTCTCGACGCGAGACATTCCCGGCACCCAACGGCTCAGACCGGCCTTGATGATGTTCCCCATGATGTTTCCCTTGTTCTTGCGTTGCGCTGTCAGGTCGCCAGTGCTGCCTCGAGACGAGCCAGCAGGGCCGGCTCCCAGTGCGCCAGGTCGATATCCGCCAGGGCCTGTTGCAAGGCCCGATAGTGTTGTCGTGCCAGGGCCGTAAGGCCGGCTTCTTCGAGAAGTTCCGCACTGGCCAGGCGCCAGTAGGCGTGATCACGGGGCGAGTGCGCCTCGGCCAAGCCACGGTCGAGCACGGCAAGTGCCTCCTGTAGCCCGGCATCGGCTAGCCGTTCACGAGCGCTTGCCAGGCCCGCTTGCCAGGGATCGCCCTGTCCGCCCGTCAGCGGGATGGAACGTGCCTCGGGTTCCTTCAACCAGGCCTGGCTGGTCTCGTCGACGAAAGGCGTGCCGTCGTTGAAGGTCAGTTCCGCCAGGCCCGGAAGACGCTCGAGCAGGCGTGAGGTTTCCTCGCGAATGGCCTCGGCGCAGCGTGATTCCCCAAGGGCCATTGCGGCCTTGGCGCTTAGTTGGTGCCCTTCCAGCCAATAGGGACTGACGGCCAGGCTGGCTTCGATGCGGTGCCAGAGAGGAACATCGACATCGCGGCTCAGTCGCTCCCGGTAGTCAGCGGTGCGGTCCGCAGATACGGGGGCCAGCTCGGTGCGCTGGCCGTCGCGGGTGCCTGGCAGGCTATGTATGGCCTGCCAGATGGCGTGGCGGCGCAGGCGGTAGCCGAGTGGGTCGCCGGGTGCCTGCTCGTTGAGGAAGTCGGCCATTCTGAGCAGGGCCTGGCGATTGCCGCGCTCGTTACCGCTCTCCAGGCGCACCTCGGGGGCCTTGGCCGAGGAAGCAATGGCAGGGAAGGAATCGCTGCTGGGGCTGGCTGCTGGCGGGGCCGTGGACGACGCTTCGGCGGCTGGCGACGAAAGAAAAACAACGGGCGTTTCGCTCAAGGTACGTTGAAGGCTTGCCAGGTCATCGACCGGCAGCGCCTGTCGGTCGGCTTGCTCGATGAGCTGTGTGCAGGCTGCCTGGCAGGCTTCGCGCTCTGCGTCGCCACCGCCACTGAAGTCCAGTGCGCTGCCCAGTTTTGCGCTGCGCTGGGCGATCTGCACGAACAACCGCTGACGAGCACGTACGCCGCGCGGCCCGTGAAATGGCCAGGCATCCTGCCACCAGCCAGCCAGCACGTCGTTCAGCAGTCGCAGTGACAGCATGAAGCGCACGGCGTCCCCCGTCTGCTGTAGGCAGTGCAGCAGATGCCCCAGAACCTTGAGGTCCTTGCCATGTTCGCTCAACAGGCGGATGGCACGCGCTTCGGCACCGGTCCAGTCGACCTCGCCGTGACGCAACGAGCCGACCTTCATCATTTCCTCATCGAGCCAGGCATAGTCCGGCAGTTCGTCGATGCGCTGGCCCACGCCGGTGTCACCGCCGATAGGGGCGAGGACCGGCTCGAGCTGGGATGGAGTCGTGATGTATGACATGGCTCTTCTACCAGTGACAGGCCGTACGCAGCGGGGCGATCCGCGTGCGCAGCGCTTGTAGTTCGAAGCGCAGCCCATCCAGGGAGGCAATGTCGCTACCGAGGGTCAGCGTGCCGGCATCGAGTAGGCGACGCAGGGTGTCGATGGCTGGCAGGCCGCGGCCTCCACTGACAACGTAGCCACCATCGCGAATCCGCCATTCCTGTTCGAGGCTGGCATTTCCGGTATCCAGGCGCAGCCGGGTGCGTCCTTCGGTCAGTGGCGCTTCGAGGTGAAGCTGGAAGCGGGTAATGGTGTCTTCACAACTTATGACCAGTCGCGGACGTGGGACGACAGTGCCCAGAGCGGGAGCGCTCATCAGTACGTCGCCGTTGTCCTGTACTTCGCTGCGCACGGAGAAATCGTCCTCCTGGCGGTGACGTTCCATCGCCTGGACCCGATACCATTGGGCTGGGCGGGGATCGTGGGTTTGGTTGATGGTGTCGTTGCCACGAAACAGGGCGTCATAGCAGTGCAGCCGCGCGAGTCGCGACGATGTCTCGGCACAGCCAAGGGCGGCGTCCAGCCGATCTTTTTCCTGCGCCAGAGCAGGCGGAGCCAGAAGCAGGAGTGTTGCCCCGAGAACACCGGACAATCCGAGTCGATGCATCATTTGCCGGCCAGCTCCAGTTGTTGGCACTTGTAGGCCAGCGTGCGCTTGGGCAAGCCCAGATGCTTGGCAGCCAGGGCTCGATTGCCGCCATAGCGGCTCAGGCAATCGCTGATGATGTGGGCCTCATAGTCTCGCAGGGCCTGGCGCAAATCGGAGATGTTCCGGCTGACGGGGCGTTCCCTGGCGTCATGGGGCGTCTCTTCAGGGTCCCCCGACGCCTGACGTACGGGAGCAATGTCGAGCAGGCAGGATGGCTCGATATCCCGCCCCGGCGGCGTCACTGCGCAGGCGTAATCGACGATATTGCGGAGTTCACGCACGTTGCCCGGGTAGTCACGCTCGCGCAGCAGACGCAGGGCTGCCGGAGTGAGCCCCAGTTCCTGACGTTTCTCGCGACGACAGAAATCATCGACGAACGCGGCGGCGAGCTGAGGAATGTCGTCACGCCGCTCGCGAAGCGGTGGCAGGGTCAGCGGAAACTGGCCCAGGCGGTAGTAAAGGTCGGCCCGAAAGCGCCCTTCACGGATGCGCTCGTGCAGAGGCTGGTGAGTGGCAGCGACCAGGCGCAGGTCGGCGCGGCGCTCCTCGCTATCGCCCAAGGGCCGGTATCGCCCACTTTCCAGAACGCGCAACAGCTTGGCCTGCAGTGTCAGCGGCATGTCGCCAATCTCGTCGAGGAATAGTGTGCCGCCATTCGCTTCGCCCAGCAGACCCTGGCGTGACTGGTCTGCCCCGGAAAACGCGCCTCGGACGTGGCCGAACAGTTCGGACTCCAGAAGCGTTTCGGGAATGGCCGCGCAGTTGAGCGCGATGAAAGGCCCTTTGGCCCTCGATGACAGGCGATGCAGGGCGCGAGCGACACGATCCTTGCCGCTGCCTGTCTCGCCCTGCAGCAGGACTGACAATGAGGTCTCGGCGGCACGTACGATCTGCTCGCGTAGTGCCGTCATGCAGGATGAATGGCCAAGCAGGTCATCGGCCAGCCGCTCGCTAAGCGAGCGCCGCCGCGCTCCATCGTTGAGGGTGTCCAGTGAGGCGCGCAACCGGGCCTTGTCGCGTCTCTCGTCGAGCTGGCGCGTACGTCCCACCCATAGTTGGCAGAGCAGCGTCTCGAAAGCCGCGAAACCGTTGTCGCCAAGCAGATTGTCGAGAATGCCGCCACTGCCTGCCAGGGCTAGAACACCCAGCCATTCACGGGCGCCGTCCGCCGCGCGCAGCGGACGGATCTCCAGCTGTAGGTGGCCGGGTAGCGTCGCTACCTGGGCCTGGAACGCGGGATGATCCAGGCGCGATCGGGCATCACCGAGAGTCAATCGGATCGGTGCCCCGCGATGAATGGCGTGTGCATAGGGATGGCTGAAATCGTCGCAGGCCAGCGGCGTCTCTTCATCGTCGATCCACAGTTGCCGTCCATTGGCGTCAAGTTCCAGACAGCTGACCCAGGTCAGGGCATGCGCGTTACGCAGGGCCTGGCAACCACGTTCGCCGAGCTGGCGCACATTGCGGCTACTGACCATGGCCAGGGCAAGATCCATGCCGTTCAGACTCATCGCCGTTTACTCCACTGATGCCAGGAAACGGCCGCTGTCGGAACATACGTCAAGCGATACCCGGCGTACCGTGTCGCCTCGCGCCAGCGTATCGAGCAACTGGCGCGAGAGGTCGGGCAATACCTCGCCGTCGATGATCGATTCGAGCATGCGGGCACCATTCTCGCTGCGCGTGGCCCGGGTGCAGATAGCATCGGTCAATGCCGGAGTCAGGCTGACATCGGCACTACGATGCCGTTCGCGGATACGGGTGGCGAGTGCGCCGAGCTTGGCATTGACGATGTCAGACAGCGTTTCGCGAGACAGCGGAAAGTAAGGGATCACTTCCATGCGGGCCAGCAGGGCAGGCTTGAAGAATCCGGCCAGCACGGGGTAGAGCGCAGCATCGATGCGCGGCACATCGTCGGCATGTTCGACGATAATTTCGTAGCCAAGGTTGGACGTCAGGAAAAACACTACATTGCGGCAGTCGATCAGGCGGCCTTCGCCATCGGCGAGTTCACCCTTGTCAAACGCCTGATAGAACAGATTGAGCACGTCGGGATGGGCCTTCTCGACTTCGTCGAGCAGCACAACGGAATAAGGACGCTGGCGGATCGCCTCGGTCAGTAGGCCGCCTTCGCCAAAGCCGACATAGCCTGGCGGCGAACCAATCAGGCGCGAGACGGTGTGTTTTTCCTGATATTCGGACATGTTGATGGTGGTCAGGAACTGGCGGCCCCCATACAGGCGCTCGGCGACCTGGACCACGGTCTCGGTCTTGCCGACGCCGCTCGGCCCGACCAGAAGGAACGCCCCCAGCGGGCGTCCCGGACGACGCAGGTCGGCGCGAGCCGTCAGAAGATGACGATGCAGGCGTTCGATGGCGCTGTCCTGTCCCTTGATCAGGGTTCCCAGGTGCTCGGGGAGTTCGGTGAGGCGGGTCAGTTCATCGCGGGTCATGCGCTCGACCGGGATTCCCGTCCAATCGGCGATGACCTGGGCGACCTGTGACTCCTCGACACTGGCATTGAGCAGGGCATGCTCGCGTTGCAGCGCGTCAAGCTCTGCCTCGCGTTCGAGCAGTTCGGTATGCAATGGGTGACGGGGCACGCCGTAGGCGTCGGACTCGATGGCGGCATCGAGCTCTTCAGGGTCAGCCACGTCGGGCGGTAGCGTATCGTCGCCAAGCAATTGGGTGTGCAGCACAAGAATGGCATCGACACACTCGCGCTGAGTCTGCCAGGCGGCTTCGAGTGCGGCGAGTTCCTCGCCGATCCGTGTCAGCCTGGCATCGAGTTCCGTGTCGTGACGTGTATCCGGCACTCGACCCAGCAGGGCTTCACGATCGAGCTGGTCACGCTCACGAAGAGCCGCGACATGCTCGCTGCGCAGATGGCTAAGCCGGCGCGGCGGTGTCTCCAGCGCCTGGGCCAGTCGGGTGCAGGCAGTATCCAGAACGTCGATGGCCTTGTCGGGTAGCTGACGTCCGGCAAGGTAACGGGCGGAGAGTTGGGCCGCGGCGCGCAAGCCGCTGTCGCCAATGAGTACGCCGTGGGCGCGTTCATAAGTATCGCGCAGGCCACGCAGTATGCTCAGTGCCTGCTCGGGGCTGGGCTCATTGAGCATTACCGGCTGAAAGCGCCGGGAGAGTGCCGGGTCTTTCTCGATGTGTTTCTTGTATTCGCGCCAAGTAGTGGCAGCAATGGTGCGTAGCTCGCCACGCGCCAGAGCAGGTTTGAGCAGATTGGCCGCGTCGGCGCCGCCTTCCTGGTTGCCGGCGCCGATCAGGGTATGCGCCTCGTCGATGAACAGCAGCGTCGGGCGCGGGGCATGACGTACTTCGTCGATAACCGCCTTTAGGCGTTTCTCAAACTCGCCCTTGACCGATGCGCCGGCCTGCAGGGCGCCCAGGTCCAGTGACAAGAGTTCGACGTCGACCAGGGCCGGGGGAACCTCGCCGGCCACGATGCGTGCCGCCAACCCCTCGACGACGGCGCTCTTGCCGACGCCGGCTTCGCCAAGCACGATGGGGTTATTCTTGCGCCGCCGCCCAAGAATATCGAGCATCTGATCGATTTCGGCGTCACGACACAGTACGGGGTCGAGCTCACGGCGCCTGGCCTGTTCGGTGAGCGAGGTCGCAAAGCGTGCCAGGGCGCTGTTATCAGTGGCGGAGTGTTTGTGCTGGGCGGGTTGGTATTCACTGTCCGCCTGCGGGGCTTCTGCCGAACCGGCCGTCAGGCGCGAGAAGTCGCGACGCAGGCTTTCTCGGTTGAACGTGGAGAGCAGCGAGACACTGCGTGGTCCCAGGTAGCGAGACGTATCATGCAACAGCGTGACGAAGATCGCGCCGCTGCGTAGTTGGGGTTGTTCGAGCTCGGTGGAAGAGAGTAGCCAGGCATCCTGCAGCAGCTCCACAAGCAGCGGGGAGAAACTGGGCGTGACATCATGCTGTTCACGGCTCGGTGAGGCATCCTCGGCCAGCGCCAAGCGCAGGCTGTTAGCCTCGATCTGCTGCCTGTCGAGCAGAACGCGCACGTCGCATAGCGGCTGGCCCAGCCAGGCCAGCAACAGGTGTCCGACGGTGATTTCTGCGGCCTGACGCTCGACGCAGTAACTGGCCGCCTGCTCCAGACTCTGGCGAGCGATGGTATTGAGGCGGCCAATGAGCGAGGGAAGTTCGATCCTGAGCATGGCGGTTTCCTAGAGCAACTGGTCGAGGAGGGCGATGACGGCATCGGCCTGCCGGCCGAGTGACCAGGCCAGTGCGACATACGTACCGGTCATGGCTAGCGCAAACAGGGCAAAGACGCCCCAGGTTGGCAGGCCACGACGGCGCCGATGCCCATGACGGATGACATTATCCAAGGGGGAGGTGAGCGTTTCCTGAGGGGGCTCGCCGAGTCCGGCAAGCTGATCGCCGAGGTTGCGCACCAGTTGCTCGTACTCGTCGCGTCCGTATGACATCACCCGATAACGCCCCTCGAAGCCCAGGCACAGACACAGGTAAATGAAGGCCAGCATGTCGCGATAGCGATGTGGCTCCTGCTGAAGGCGGGAAAGGATGGAAAATACCTTCTCGCCTCCCCAGGTCTCATTGTGAAAGCGGGTGAGTAACGAGTGCTCTGCCCAGGCACTATGTTGGCCCCAGGAGGTACTCATCACGGCTTCATCGATGAACGAACACAGCACATAGCGGTAGGCCAGCAGGGTGGCTCTTTCATAGCCTTGCTCGGCGAGTTCGACATCGATCGAGGTGACCTCGTCGACGACCTGGCGGTAGAGCCGCTCCACGTTATCCAGTGTCTCGAGCTGGCGCACCCTCACCACCATGCCCAGTAGCGAGTTCGCCGCATCGACGAGCGGATTCAGGCTGTGCCCACGTAGTTGGAACCAGTAGTCCTCATCGGCATCGAGCTGCTGGACATGGCTGTGGATAAGCCGGTCCAGGCCGGTTTCGTCGATGAAATCCTCGTGGCGTGTCGCAAGATCCTGCATGGTCAACTCCTGATCGCCCAGAACTGCATTTCCAGGCCGGGGAACTCACCGGCAACATGGAACGCGAAGCCACTTGCACCCTCGAGCATGCGCCAGGCCTGGCTCTGGCTATCCAGCTGGAAGTACAGGTAGCCGGCGTGATAAGGCAGTTGCCGTGGTGCGACGGGCAGCGGCGTCAGTGGAATACCCGGCAATTGCAGGCTGATCAGGTCGCGGATACGTTCGACGCTGGCAATCTTGGTTTGCTGGATGAAACGCTGGCGCAGCGTCTCCGGTGGCATGTCGGCGTGTACAGCCAGGATGAAATTGGCACTGTCGAGCAAACCCGTGTCCGACAGGGGCGCGACTCGCAGACCGTAACGACGCTCCTGAAGCTGGATGGCCATGGCGCGGGGCTCGAGCACCGTCGACAGTGATTGGCGCAGGCTCCGCATCAAGGGACGAAATGACTGATAGGGACGTTCGTGGTCATAGGCCGGAAACTCCGGCGCTAGCCGTGACTCATCGGTGAAGGTGAGTAGCTCGCTACTGAGCTCGAGCATGGCCGTAAACAGACGTTCAGGGTGTAGTCGGCCTTGCCGGGACAGGTGCTGAAAGTGCGGGTGGGCGCGGTTAAGCAACTGAAGCAACATGAAATCCGAGACATCGGCGACCCCGGACTGATGCGGGGTGGCCAGGCGATGGGCAATGTTGCGGGCGCGCTCACGCATCAGGCCGGTGATTTCACCGACAAAGCGTTGCAGCGAAGGGGCTGCCGGTACGTTGAGCAATGTCGGCAGGAATTGCTCGTCCAGAACAAGGCTGCCATCGGGGCGCCGCTCGACGATGCGTGCCACCGCGAGACAGGTATAGCCGCTGCGGTCGTCTCGCTCGAGCAGCAGCCGGGGCGTGACGCTGGCCAGGTCGAGTGAAGCCACGCTGCCTTCGCTGGAATGCAGGTCCCTCACGTCCCGGTGCGTAACACGATAGCGGGACGGCAGGCCGTCTTCCGGCCAGCTGACTTCGCTGACGGCCTCGCTGGTCAGGGGCAGGCCAAGGTAGACGATCTGATTGACTAGGCCGGCCTCGAGTTCCAGTGCCGGCGGCTCGACATCGTGCTCGGGTAACTGAAAAGCCGTCCCATCTGGCATCACGCCACTGGCTTGTGTCAGCGCGACTCGGCCGAAGCCGAGGTACTCGGCATTGAGTTCAAGCGTGAGGAAGCCGTAAAGGTGGCCACCGACACCCTGCAAGCGCATGTCGAGGAGTCCCTCGAGGCTACGTTGCTGCTGCTGGAAGTGCTGCGGTTTGATGAACAGCCCTTCGCTCCATACGACCCGGTTGCGACTGGCCATCAGTTTTCCTTCCTCAATTCCACGTCGTGATCGCGCAGATGCACGAGCAGGTGGTAGTCATGGCCACGCGCATCCACACGCACGACCTTCTTCCATTGCGCCATGTCGGGACGGGCATATAGCGCAATGATGCCGATGTAGCGGGTATCTTCATCGATCTCGAACGGCGCATAGAACTTGAATTGGCCGGGCAGCAGCGTGAAGTCGTCATGGCCCAGGTAATTGGTCCCCAGGGCTTGCTCCAGGTCGGCCTCCAGCTCGGCAAAGTCGGCCGCCATAAGTATCGAGTCATCCTTGAGTTGCAGGATCTGAAAGGCCAATGGTGTTCCGATGCCGCTGTAATTGGGGTTGACGTCAGGCTCGGCGACCATGGCCAGATCGACCTGGCTGGGGCGGTCTTCGGGATAACCGACCGGGATGGACGGGTCCCATATCACCTGGGCCGACTTGGTGACAGCCTGATAGGCCGAGGCGCAGCCGGAAAGCACAGCAGCCAGCGCAAGCGCCATAAGCAGACGGGTCATGCGCCCTCCCGCTGCTGGCGACGGATCGAGCCGTCATAGGCCTGCTCGAAGACTTCCCAGAACAGCTTCTCGAAACCACGCTGGCGGTCCGAGTTCAGCTCGCGGTAATAGTGGTGATACATGTTCCAGGCCCAGCCGCTTTCGTCTTCGGGGCAGTGATCATTGCGGCGATAGGCGTGGAAGCGCTTGAGCATCGTCTCTGGGGCGAACGCGTCGAGAATCGCCGACAGTGCCTGACCGATAGCGTCTTCGATGGCGACTTGGTGCTGGCGCTGATGCGCCAGGCATTCGCCCACGGCCGCAGGCGGGGCCAGGTGGACGGGGCTTCGTTGGTTCGAGAACAGGGTGCCGACGGTGTCGGTATAGTTCTGGTCCAGGCGAAGTGGGTTGTCCTCGATGGGCTGCAGGCGACGATCGCGTAGTGGGTAGCGGCCCTGACTCTGTTCTTGGTGCAGTTGCAGGAGGCCCTCCAGCGTGGCACGTAGGGTGCGGCCGGCTTCTTCCAGAAAGGCTTGCTGTGCCTCGCTGTCGCGCATGGGCAAGTCACAGCCCAGGCCACGCAACAGCGGTGCAGTTCCGGCATGAGTTGTCGCTGGCCGCGATGCGGTCTGCCAGCGGTCTTCCAGTTGTTCACCGACGGAGCGCTCCAGGTCGTCCAGCAGGCTTGGGTCCATGTCATTCTCCTCGTGGGGGCGTCCCGGTGATGAAGGGAACTTGATTTGCTGACCGGTAGTACTGGTGAGCGTCTCGCTCGGTGCCATGTCGATGAGCGAGGTAGCCTTCTGATTTGAAGTGAATTCGCAGTTATCGAGTGCTGTGATCGGGTCCTGCTGTACAGCCCCGGGTGTGGCCTCGCCCAATGCTGTGAGGGGATCATGATCAGGGCGTGGCGGTGTCATCCGGCCGGTGGGAGACACGTCCTCGAGCAATGGCGTCTTCAGCTGTACCAGCGCATCGAGTGCTTGCCTGGAAGGATCGGTCTGCCGGTCACCGTAATGGATACGTACCCGGTACTCGCCGATGCTGAGTTCATCGCCATCGCGCAGGGCAACCTGACGATCACGACCGATGGGTAGCGTGGCGTGGTTGATGAAAGTATGGCCGCTGCGGTCGATCAGGCAGAAGCGGCCATCGAACAGGCGAATTTCGGCGTGAGCCGGGCGTATCTGGCCATGGCTGTCCTGCAGTAGCCAATGATCGCCTTGGCCGCTGCCAAGTGTGCCTCCCTCGCTATGGAAGACATGGCTGCCGGTCGAGCGGCCCTCGAGACGCTCGCTATTGGTGACGACCATGGTGAGGGCGGAGACAGGAGTCGTTGGTGGCATGGCATTGTCCTGCAAGAATCAGCGAGTCATGGGAATAGTGACCTGGCGATGGCAGGGTGCCTCGCCGGGATTGACAAAGGTGGTCCAGCCCAACTGGCAACTGTTGGCCTCGCCAAGGCGCATGGGGTTGACCTCACTGGCCATGAGCTCGAGTTCGAGGTCATAAGCCAGCGGTTCGCGAAGAACGAAGTCGACCAGCGTGCGTAACGGGGCGTGTTCGATTCCATCGGGTAGAAAGTCCCGGAATCTCGCCAGGGTGAGCCCGCCGACGTGCAGGACGAACTTGCTGCCGAGATCGGCGACACGCTCACCGATGACGATGTCACTACCTAGCGTCATGTTGCCCAGTCCGCAGCAGCTACGCTGATCATTGGGTATCTCAACCCAGCGCATGACCCATTCGCGGAGAGTTACCGTCTCGAGGTCGAAGCAATGGGCGATGATGCTGGTGACCACCTGAGAGGAGCGCGAGCGACCTGCCAGCAGTCCGGCATAGGCGAGCATCTTGCTCCAGTTGATGGCGGTCTCGCCGCGAAGCCCACTGTCAGCCAGCCCTACCAAGGCAAATACGGCAGCGGAAAACCCGTCATTGGCTCCATCCTGATGGCGCACGTAATGACGGTATTTGCGCCAACTGCGATAGAGCAGAGTCAGCAGACGATGGTGAAAGAAATCCAGAAAGTCGCCGGCGGTGCCCTCGCGATGGGCTGCTGCATGGGCGAGGGTCTCCAGGTAATAGCCGGGCAGGGGCGACTGGGCGCCCTGCAGTCCCAGAAAGCTCACCTGGAGTTCGTAAGTTGCGGGACGCGGTGCCTCCAAAGAAACGACATCCGATCCCGGAAAACCAAGTGAGGCACTGACACGGAAACGGATACGTTCGGCATCGGCGGGACATTCGACGTCGTCACCGTAATGGCGATGGATCAGATCGACCAACTGGTAGAAATCGTAACGCCGGGCCCCGTCCAGCAGGGGCGCGAGCGTTACATCAGAGGCTGCTGGCCCGGCTGAGAGGTCCATGTGTAACGCTCGCGGTTGGATTGGTTGATGATTTCCAGCTCATGGAAGGAATTGATGCTGGCATAGAGCGAAAAGAAGCGTGCCAGCACGCTGCCGAAGAGATACAGCGCGCCCTCGTCACCGAAGGCATCGGGATCGAGAGTCATCACCGAGCGGAGGCCGCGTACGGGCAGTCCCCGATGGAGCCGATCGATGGGCTGGGTGTCGATGGCCAGAATACCCTCGAGGCGACGCTGGGCGACACGCTCTGACTGACGATCGAGCAAGGCACGAAAGTCGTAGGCTCGCAGCACGGCACATAGGGCATCACGATCAAGCAGCGACAGGTAGTTGAGTGACAGATTCGATATCAGCGTCCATAGCAGACTGCCGTCCAGGGCTGGGCGCAATGCCGGGGTTGGACGGGTGAGGTTGGTGACGTCAGCAAAGGCCGGGGTGTCTTCACGGGGCTGACAAATATCGCCAACAGCCAAACGCTCCGGAAGGTCGCGGTTGGAACACGTCAATGACAGGGAAACGGCTTCACGCGCGCCGAGGCAGGCCTGCTCGTCACCACGGACGAAGGCGATGTCATGATCGAAGCCATCGCCGCGCAGGCTATGGCGTGTACGTAACCGATAATAGAGTGCAATGCGGTCGCGACCCCGCTCGATCTGATGCTCGAAACTCTCGAAGGGGACGTAACGCCGCAGCTCGCCGCGTTGTTTACCTGTCGGCTGCTCGAGCCAACCGGTCACATGGTCGACACTGAATACTTCATGGTGCGATGGCTGGCGACTGTCCGGGCGAATCCGGTACTCGCTGCGCTCCCCGGTATAGTCGATGGGGTCTGCATCGTGCTGGAACAAGTTGATGGCCGGTGTGCAATGCAGGACTACATGCTCATCGCGTACACGAATATCACTGGGCAGTGTGCGTGAGAGCACGAAACGCAGGATAAGGCGCTGTCCTGGCCGGGCGGGCAGTTGACGACCAAGCTCCATCACGTCAAAGAAGTGGAAGGCCCTCGGAAAGCAGAGATACTCCTGCAGTATTCGGTAGCCCTGATAGGCGTTGCGGGGGTAGGGCAGCAGGCTCTGTTCGGGAGCGAAGCCGACCGGGCGAAGGCTATCCCGTGAGAGAGCACGCCGCTCCCCATCGACCTCAAGTTCGAGCCGACGAAGATGATGACTCAGCCAGAGATAAAGCGTGCGCGCAGTGTAGTCGTCGCCTCCCAGGTGCAGGCGAAGACCATCGATACCGAGGCTGTTCAGAGGCTGGTCGCTGTGCACGTTCAAGGCCAGTTCAATGACCGAGGCGTCACGCGAATGCTGCGACTCGATGCCGGCATGTTCGAGGGGATGCAGTGCCAGTCCATGGCTGGTCCGGAACCGGCACTGCGTGCCCTCGACAGGGATGCTCTGGACCGAGGTACCCCGAGGGATGTACTGGGTCTCGCTGAGTGCGTGCCATTTCGGCGTGAATTGCAGGATGGTCATGCTGGGCACCGGACGTAGATAGTTGGGCCACAGCATGGCGATGAGCGAGTGGGTGAGTTCGGGAAATTCGTCCTCGACCTTTTCGCGCAGGCGACCGGTCAGGAAAGCGAAGCCTTCAAGCAGCCGCTCGACATCAGGGTCGGTACTGCGCTCTGATAGAAACCGGCTGAGGCCAGGATTGCCGGCGGCGAACTCACGTCCCTGGAGTTTCAGGAAGTTGAGCTCCTCGCGATAGTAGCGATTCAGCATGTTGCCCTCGGTTCGGTCATGACTCGATTCACTGCTGTATCCTGGCAAAGGCGATTCAGTTCAGGCACTGATAGCGCTTGTCGTTGAGTAGAAGGTCTATGGTGGTTTCGGTCTGCTCACGGCCCAGCGCCAACGTGGCGTGAACTTGGAAGCGCAACTGCAGCGGGTCGTTGCCATTGGGTAGCGACTCGACCGAGACCCGGAGAACCCGGGGCTCGTAACGCTCGATGCAGTGACGAATCGCTCGCTGAATGTTGAGCTCCAGATCAAGTACGCCAATGGTGGCATCGTTGAAATCGAGCAGGCCCAGCTCCGGAACGCACTCACTGTGTCCCGGGTGGCTGTTGAGCAGGTCGACAAGATGGCGTTTTATCGACTCCACCGTCTCCGCCAGGGCCATGGCCTGCCCAGCGGACAGCGTTGTCACGGCGGGCTGGGCCAGGCGTTCGAAAAGGCGGTTTCCATGAATCACGTTGCTGTCACGCATTCCGAGTCAACCCGATCATTCCTTGTCGAGCCTGCCGACTAGTGACAGTTCGAAGTTGGCTCCCATGTACTTGAAATGCGGACGGACAGCCATCGAGACCTGATACCAGCCTGGATCGCCTTCGACATCGGAAACCTGGATCGAGGCAGCGCGCAGCGGGCGGCGACTGCGAACGTCCGCGGGGGGGTTCTCCTGGTCGGCAACGTACTGGCGTATCCAGGTGTTGAGCTCGCGCTCCAGATCCTGGCGCTCCTTCCAGGACCCGATCTGTTCGCGCTGTAGTACTTTGATGTAGTGCGCCAGACGGTTGATGATGAACATGTAGGGCAATTGGGTGCCGAGTTTGAAGTTGGTCTCGGCGTTACGCCCTTCCGGCGTATTGGGGAACTTCTTGGGTTTCTGCACTGAATTGGCTGAGAAGAATGCTGCGTTGTCGCTGCCTTTGCGCATGGTCAGCGAGATGAAGCCTTCTTCGGCGATCTCGAACTCGCGACGGTCCGTAATCAGCACTTCGGTAGGAATCTTGGCTTGCAGCTGGCCCAAAGATTCGTAGAGGTGAACCGGAAGATTGTCCACCGCGCCGCCGCTTTGGGGGCCAATGATGTTGGGGCACCAGCGACACTTGGCGAAACTGTCGGTCAAGCGTTCGGCGAGCAGATACGCCGTGTTGCCCCACAGGTAGTGCTCGTGGTTTTCGCTGACGTTTTCGCGATAGTTGAATGACTTGACCGGGTTCTCGACCGGATCGTAAGGCATGCGCAGCAAAAAGCGCGGTGCAGTCAGCCCCAGATAACGGGCATCCTCCGATTCTCGCAGGCTACGCCAGCGGGTATATTTCGGACCCTCGAAAATGGACTTTACATCCTTGATGTTGGGCAGTTCCTGAAAGCTGTCGATGCCGAAAAACGAGGGGGCCACCGAGGACAGGAACGGAGCATGCGCCATGGCGCCGACCGAGGCGGTGTATTGCAGCAGCTTCATATCCGGGGTCGAAGGGGAGAAATCGTAGTTGCCGATAATGGCGCCTACCGGCTCACCCCCGAATTGCCCGTAACCCGCAGCATAGACATGCTTGTACAGGCCGCTCTGGCTGATTTCCGGCGCGAACTCGAAGTCTTCCAGGAGTTCTTCCTTGGTAGCATGCAGCAGGTCGAGCTTGATGTTCTCCTTGAAGTCGGTGCGGTCGACCAGCAGCTTCAGCCCACGCCAGGAAGACTCCAGCTTTTGAAAATTCTCGTCATGCAGGATCTCGTCGACCTGCGCGCCGATCTTGCGGTCGAGTTCGACGATCATGCGATCGACCACGGATTTGTTGACCTGTGTGGAGGTGTCGTCGCCCTTCAACAGTTCGGCGATGAAGGCCGCCACGCCTTGGCGGGCAACGTCATAGCCTTCGTCCACGGGAGCCAGGCGAGTCTGGGCCATTACCTGATCGAGCAGAGAAACGTCTGCTACGCTCTCGCGGGTGCCGGGTTGCTGCTGTGCCGTGTCGGTCATGCGCTATGTCTCGTTCGATTGCGTAAAACGAAAGTCAGGAAGGGCGATCGGCTGCATCGAGCAGATCGAGTTCGGCGAGCAACTGGCTTCGCGCATTTTCGTCTCCCAACAGTTGCTGAAGACGTTCACGGAATGCCGGCACATTGCCTAGCGGGCCTTTTAGCGCGACCAGGGCTTCGCGCAATTCGACCAGCTTGCGTAGCTCAGGTACCTGGCGTGCTACGCTGTCGGGCTCGAAGTCGCTCAGCGAGCCGAGGGCCAGGTTGACGGTGAGATCGTCCGTCGTGTCATCATCACCAAGCCGATTGGGTACGCTGGCCTGCATGCCGATACCGGCTTCGCGCATGACTGCTGAGAAATTGTTCTTGTCGATGGACACGGCCTCGCGCTCTTCAATGGACGTGTCCTCGCTGTTCCCCTTGAAGTCGCCGACGACCAACAGCTTTAGCGGCAACTCAGCTTCCGCCTGCTGATCACCAGTCGCAGGGACGTACTTGATGTTGATGCGCTCTTTGGGCGCAACGGTTCCTTCTCTTGCCATCTGATACTCCTTTGCGAAGGCGAGGCATGCGGTGGTCGATAAGGAAGCGGAAGCGAGTGCGTCCGTGTCCGGGGCGCGCATAAGTACCATTGCCAGAGGGGGCAGGAAAAGTCCGTGGGGGAAAGGCTAGGCGTAAGAAAAAAGAGCGCTTTTTATGATTTGCGCTTTTTATCTAGATGATTTGCAAAAGGAAAATTTTTAGTCTACATGCAGGTTTGTGTCAGGATGACAGATGAGAGCGGTTATCACCTACATGTAAATGTCTACTATTTCTTACATTAATTGAGGCTCAATTAGCCAAGGTTAACGCAAGGTTGGCCGGCCTACCTTGCGATGGCCAGGCTTGAACGGGTAGCTCACATCATCATGATGACAGCCAGACCTTCAGCGGTGAGGTGGCCGGTGGAAAAGGCCATGGCAACCCAGTATGCGGTAGGGTAGGCATGGCCTGGGATTGAGTCCGCCCAACTTACGCGTCCCTTAAATCTCCCACGTGTTCATACTCCTCGGGAGAGACCTCGGTATAGTTCTGCTCGTCGTAGCCTGTCTCCTCCATTTCCTCTGTCGATTTGTCGGTTTGCCAGACGAGCTGGTCGTCGTTGAGTTGCAACTGGTTGAAGGGTATCAGGACCTGATCTTCAAACAGTCCCCAGAAGCCGCCCATGCTGATGACAACGCCTGCGTTGCTGCCATCATTGGCCATCACCACGTTATCAATGTCGCCTAGTTCTTCGCCGCCTGTCCCGTAGATGGTCTGGCCTTCAAGGTCGGCTACTCGCATCTTGTCCAACGGGCTTTGCTCTGGCGGTTCGGCAGGCTGAGTGGTTTCCTGGCCAGCCGTTTCTTGGGTGGGTGACTCCTGCTGATCCGCTTGGGTGCCAGATTGTGCCTGTTGCTCTTGCGCTGTTTGAGCGCTGGGTTGGGTCTGTTCTGGCTGAGCGTCCTGAGCCTCGGTATCAGGCTGGGCGGCATCGCTGCCTTTCGCGGATTCAGCCTGAATAACCTTGACCTCCGGCTCCGGCATGTTGACCTTCACCTCAGGCTCTGGCCGCTCCACGACGACTTCAGCGTCATCCTGGTCGTTGGTGACGTTGACGTTGGGCTCTGCGGAGTCATCGACGGTCACTTCAGGTTCGGCCTGTTTGACCGACACTTGCGGTTCTGAAGATTCTACCGACACCTGGGCTTGGTCCGTGTCTTCCGACTGGGCATTTGCCAATGGCGCCAGTAGCAGAGCGCTAGCTGCCCCCAGCGTCGCGATTCGTAGTTTTCTTGCCAGCTTATGATCCGTCATGATGTCTCCCTTTTTTGCTGTCCGCTAACTCCGTTAGACGCGACTGGGCGATGCCGCCCTGGCCGCTAACAGCTGGCTTCCACGAACATGGAATATGTGATTCATTAAAGCGACTTACTGGCTCCCCTTCAGAGCCTTCCGTCTCGATAACTAGGAAGGGGAGCACTTATCACGATTGACGTTATTGCTGAGCGGTCCTCAACTGGCCAAGCGTGTCGTATTGCTGCGGTGACACTTCGGTATAGTTTTGCGCCTGATAAGCGGACATTTGATCCAGCGTCTGGCTTGTTACCCAAACGAGCTGTCCGTCAGAATTAACCCGGACTTCATTAAGCGGAACGGCTACTCGCTTGTTGTTTGACTCGGCCACCAGGGCAGGCATGTTCGAATTCTTGTCTATGACGATCTGCGCCACGGAACCAAGTTCGTTGCCTTCCTGGTTCAAGACCAGCGTATCCAGGACAGCGGCGACTTCCAGATTATCCAAGGCTTGTTGCTGAGCTTTGGTAATACGAACCTTGGCACCTTCTGCGGATTCGATCTCGACGTCAGGATTGCCGCTATCAGCGACCTGAACGTCGGCCTGGGCCTGCTCTACCTGCACCTGGGCTTGCCCCTCGTCCTGCACGGCGACACGGGCTTTCCCTTCTTCATCCACCACTACGCGGGGCTTTGCCGGTTTGACTGCCACTTCCGGCTCGGAGCGCTGGACGGACACGTCGGGGCGCCCTTGGGAGACGTTGACTTGAGGCTCCTGTAGCTCGACCGAGACATCGGGCCGGCCCGTTTCGACGTCGACATTGGGGTCGCGCAGGATCACCTCGACTTCCGGTTTGGGAATATTCACCGTCACTTCTGGGCGCGGCTGCCTGATGATCACCTTTGGCCGCTTCTGGTCGACCGTGACGTTGGGATCGGCGGGTTCGACGCTCACCTTGGGCGAGACCTGCTGCACGGAGACCTGTGGCTCGGCGGGATCGACGTTTACCCTGGGCGGGTCGGTATCCACGGCCACACGAGGCTGTTGCGCCTGAACAACCACATTTCCGCCGCCGGCACGCTCTTGTTCGACCATGAATACCAGCAGACGCTGGTACTCTTCCTGATTCAAGGCCTGATCGTTGTCTTGATCGTACCGGCCCAAGATCTCCTCGCGGCCTTGCTGTATCTGAGCGGTTTCGAGTCGCGGGCTGAGCTCATTCCACTGCAACAACTGGTCGGTGTTCTGGTCCAGTTCCTGAAATTCGGCCTGGGCCCGGCTGGCCATATCCGATTGCGCTTGCGCGGCAGAAATGAGAAGAAAAGTGCTGGCTGCGCCAATCGTGGCAAGAGGCAAGCCCAGCTTACCTAATAGCTTATGATCCTTCATAACATCTCCCTTATTGGCATATCGCTGAATTCAGGTCGAGTCGTTTTTATATATCCATAGCGTGATAAGTGTTTGCCACGCCGGCCTGAATTCAACATGCGGCGGTAGCTATTGGCTAATAAGTATAAAATTAGCTTACAGGGAGGAGAGTAGTGTGCTTGTTTAATGCCGGCAAATTGTCGCCACATGATTTCATGAAAAATGATGTGTGGTTATGTTGGCTGACATGTAAGTATTTTGAATGCCGCGTGAGTCAAGGTGACTTGTATAAAAGAGACGGACACTGTTTATGAATGAACAGTGTTTTTCATGCTCTTTGTAAAGCGATGCTGATTAGCATTCTTTTAGAGGATTATATTAAAAGTTTCTGATGCGTCTGTGCCTGTCGCGCTTTCACGAGGCTCATGGCCTATCGAGTCGCAACAGTCTCATTAGATTAGTTAAAATTAATACACAGCTGCTAGCCTATCCTTCCCGGGATCGCCATGGCTTGGCGTAAACTACCCCATCATTCGCCAATGCGCTTTCGCGCCTCGACCGAGGATGCTCCATGACGCAGATGCACTGGGAGCGCTTGCTCGACCCGCATCGCCTCAACGACAAACCCCGCGGCTCGCGGGATGAAATCGGGCGCAGCCCGTTTCACAAGGACCACGACCGCATCGTGTTTGCCGGCTCGTTCCGGCGGTTGGGCCGCAAGACCCAGGTCCACCCGCTGACTGACAACGATCATATCCACACCCGGTTGACCCATTCGCTGGAGGTGGGCTGCGTGGGTCGCAGCCTGGGAATGATCGTCGGCGAAGGGCTGCGCGAGCGGATGCCGGCGTGGATTACCCCGGCCGACCTGGGGGTGATCATCCAGGCGGCGTGCCTGGGCCACGACATCGGCAACCCGCCATTCGGCCATGCCGGGGAGTACGCGATCCGCGACTGGTTCAAGCGTGCCGAGAAGGACGGCAGCGGGTTGCTGGAGGGACTGACCGATACCCAGCGCGCCGACCTGCTCACTTATGAAGGCAACGCCCAAGGCTTTCGCATCGTCACGCAGATCGAATACAACCAGTTCCGTGGCGGCATGCGCCTGACCTACGCCACGCTGGGCACGATGCTGAAATACCCGTGGACCGTCGAACACGGCGGCACGATGGGCAAGTTCGGTGCCTATCAGTCGGAAAAGCACATGCTTGCCGAAGTCACCGAGCGGCTGGGCATGTGCTCACGCGGGGAGTCGGCATGGTGCCGCCATCCCTTGGCGTACCTGGTCGAGGCCGCTGACGATATCTGTTATGCGCTGCTGGATCTGGAGGATGGCCTGGAGATGGACATCCTGCGCTACGACGAAGTGGCGGAAGTGCTGATCCAGATCGCCGGGGGCGAGCCTGTGGAATACGCCCGCATGGTACAGGACGGCGTATCCCAGCGGCGGCGCATTGCGGCGCTGCGCGGTGCGGCGATGGAGCGCGCAGTCAATGAGGCCGGTGCGGTGTTCGTCCAGCATGAGCATGAACTGCTCAACGGCGCGTTGCAGGAAGATTTGCTGGAGCTCTGCCATCCCGATCTGGGCTGGGGCGTGAAGGCCGCCAAGCAACTGGCTCGCGAGCGTATCTTTCAGAACGAGCGCAAGGCCAAGCTGGAAATCGGCGCCTACACCACGCTGGGGATCCTGCTCGAAGCCTTTATCGGCGCGGCCCACGAACTGCATTACCACGGCAGCTCGTCGTTCAAGCATCAACGTGTGCTGGCGCTGATCGGCGAGAATACGCCGCGCCCCTCCTGGAATCTCTACGACAGTTACCGGCGCATGCTCGATTTCATCGGCGGTATGACCGATCACTACGCGGTGGATCTGGCCCAGGAGATGGGCGGGCGGCTCAAGGGCGACTAGCTTGGCTGGTCAAGCCTTTGTCAGTTGGTTGGCCATTTCGTTAATAACGATATTCACAATGGCCCGCAACAGACGCGATTCGCCCGCCAAGGTGGCCTGAAGATCGGACGAGGCCTGACCAAGCGAGGTATTTTCCTGGGTCGTCTCGTCCAGCAGTAACCGTGCTTGCTGAGGTACGGAAGAGACCAAGGCGTTTATGGCGTTGCGGGCGGTAGCCGCCTTGATGCCCAAGGACTCGCCAGCAGCAATGAGAGTCAGTTTATCGATCTCGTTCAGGCGCTGCGTTCCTTGCACGGGCCAAGCCAGACTTGCCAAGTCAGGCCATCTGTCTTGGCCGTATGCACGTGTCCCGTAGACGGCGGTACACAAGAGATCATAGAAAGGCGCCAGTCTGAAGGTACTTCCATGGGGCAGGACGCTAAGATTCTTCAAGTGTGCATCTTCGTTGCCCACCAGGACATTAAATACCAACCATTGGAACAGCAATAAGCGCGCCTTGGCGGAGGGTAGGCAGTGCCGACTCAGCTCGGCCAGCCGTCCTACACTTCCTTCGGCATACTTGTAAGCCCGATCAATCCCGAACAGTTGGCAGGCGTCGATGCAGTGCATTCTCTGCCAACCGTTACCGTCATGTCGGCGATCGAAACGCTCGATCAGGTACACCGGCTCGGGCAGGTAGCGCCGATGCACCGTTGGTACGGGAAGGCCAACCCGTCCTGCCAGGGTCATGATGAACCATTCGTTGATTACCGAATGTGGCCAGGCGTCGCCAGGGTGATCGGGCTTGAGAATATGGGTGGAAGGCAGGCTACCGACAGGCTCGCGCAACGCTCCATCTGCGAAGATAACGGCTACCTTGTGTTGGGCACCCGCCAACGACATGCGCTTCGCCGACTGTTCGGCGAGGGGAATGCTAGGCATTTCTCGGATACGCTGTGACAGTTCCTGCTCGGATAAGTCGATACATGACCCAGGGGCAGGGGTAGCCCCTGGCGGGAGAAGCGTGAGAGAGCCAGCCGACTCGGCACCATAATGACTGAGCAGTCCGAATGCATCGGCTCCTCCCAAGCGCGCCGCTTGGGCCAGGAGAACACGCTGGCCCTCTTCTGGTAACAGATTGTCGAAGTACCACTGCACCGGGCGATGCGTGGAGCCATCCAAGTGAGTATCGACCTGTAATGGCAGGTTAGGGCACAACGGGTAGGCTTCGGGGTGTTTTACCCATGCCTCGCTGTAGGTAAAAGACCATATTCCATTTCTATCGATCAGTACGCCGACCTGCGTGTCGTTAATCCATACATTGAGATGCCGAGTCATCACTCAGCCTCACGCGTGGTGCGCGAACGGGGTAGGCGTTGTTCTTTGTCACGAAGCGATTTCAGGTACATTTCCGTGCGCTCGGCAAAATCATCCGGCACATCCACACTCATCGTCAGGCCTAATTCGGTCATGACCTGAAATAGTTTGCCCCACTGTACGGTGTCGCTGCCGCTTTCCACCTTGCCGAGGAAGTTTTCGCTGACTCCGATGCTTCCGGCGGCATCATCCTGACGAAGCATCATCGCCTTGCGGCTGGCACGAATGAGTTTGCCAAGGGTTTTGGGAGAGTCGATCACGTATTCCATGCGAAACCTCACGTACTTGAGGATATAGGCATCCTGGCATTTTGGAAGGCTAGAAATCCTTAAGAACGTGAGGATAACACCAAAATTTTCCGACTGGCCAAGTAATCCTCACGAACGCAAGGATTATTGATTAAAACAGACTATTCCTCTTGCGCCATACCGGCGCATGCTCGATTTCATCGGCGGTATGACCGATCACTACGCGGTGGATCTGGCCCAGGAGATGGGCGGGCGGCTCAAGGGCGACTAGGGCTGAAAGTCTTGACTAGCCGGTCAGGCCGAACGGCGGGCGGCTGCCGGGGCCCATGTCGTCCTCGCGCTGCAGGGTACGCAGTATGGCCTGGCCCAGTCGCCGGGCGCTGTCGGGAATGCCCTGGTTGCCGAACAGGCGGTTGAACTCGAAGACGAAAGGGTGGCCCCAGGCCATGGCGATGTCGAAGCCGGCATGGTTGACTCCAAGCCCCCTGGCCAGGCGCCGTGCCAGCGCGATAGCCTCGTCGGGAATGGCGTCGTAGTCCACCTGGCCGCCCTGGCTGACATTGGAGCGATAGCCGCCCAGCGGCGTGACGCGCCAGTAGGCGGTGAGTACCTCGTCACCGACCAGCACGATGCGCAGGTCGCGGTCGATGGGCAGGCGCTCCTGGACGTAGAGTACCGGCTCCGCCTCGGCGTGGCGTGCGAGCTGGGCACGATTCTCGATCAGCGATACGCCGTCGCCCATCGAGCTCTTGATGCGCTTGGCGATCATCGGATAGGCGAAACGTCTGTCGATATCGGCGATGTTTTCCGGCGTGCTGGCGCGGATCTGCGTCGGCGGAACATGTTCCGGGCATAGCGCCAGGAAAGCGCGGGTCTGCTCGACCTTGTCATGGCCCAGGTGGTAGCTGGCCAGGCTGGGGAAGATGCGTTTCTTGAGCGCATAGACCAACGTGTGGATCTGCCAGTATTCAGGAAACAGCACCCAGTCGGCGCGTTGGATATCGTCGAGATGCTCGTACATGCGCTCGGGCTTGATATAGCGGACGCTGGGCAGGCCCAGGGTGCGAAATGCATCGAATGAGACGATATTCATCGGCAGCGGGTGGCGAAAGCGCCGTCTCCTGATAGCTACGACGCGGCGGATTATAGCGAGCGCCGCGCCGGCGACAAGTCTCGAAGAGTCGACTTTTTTCGAGGGTTATCGCGGCACGAAGGCCAGGCGGTAACAACGAGGAGCAACCTGAAATGATGCGTTGGAAATACGGCTTGGGCGGCGTGGGGCTCGTGCTATGGAGCTTGCTGAGCGGCCCGGTGACGGCTGACGAGACAACACTCGCGGCCGAGGGGGTCGCGCACTATACATTGGCGCTGACCTGGCATCCCGGCTTCTGCCAGACCCAGGGTAACCCGCCACGGGAATGCCGCGAGCCATCGCTACAGGCGGGTGCGGACGATGGCTTCGTGCTGCATGGCTTGTGGCCGTCGCTGCCCGAGCGCTTTGCCGACGACGGAGTGACCCGCCAGCGCTGGTGGGAAAAGGGCTGTTTTCTCGAACGGCCGCGCGCCGATGGCGGTTTCTGCCGCGCCCATGCCCCGTTCGATTTCGAGGATTCGCTCGATGATGCACTCGACCGCGCCATGCCGGGGCGTGCCAGTTGCCTGGACCGTTACGAGTACGCCAAGCATGCTGCTTGCCTGTCGCTGCCCGCCGAGGCCTATTTCGACAAGGCGCTCGATCTGCTCGAACTCGTCAATGCCAGCGCTTTCGTCGACTACGTGATGATCCACCGTGGTAGCGAGGTGCCGCGCAACGCCTTGATCCAGGCTTTCGAGGCGGCATTCGGTGAGGGCACCGGGCGGGCCTTGAGCCTGCAATGCAATGGCCGAGGCAATCGTGTGCTGACCGAAGTGCGCATCGGTATCGATGCCGAGCGACTCGACGACTTTCCTCAGTCGTCAAGCCTGGTGCCCCTGCGGCGCGGGCGTTGCGCGCCCCGGGTCGGCATTTCGGCGTTGAGTCACTAGATGGAGGGGCGCTCGAGGCGGCGATTGTCCAACAGCGCTCCCCGGCGCTCCAATGCACGAGCGATACGGTCGTGGATGGTGTCGCTGAGCTGGCCCAGGCGCGCTTCGGCCAGCAGCTTGGCCAAGCCTTCACCGCTGACCACGACCAGATCGGCAGGCGAATGCTCGTTGTCGATCTGCCAACCCGGTAAAACAAGGACGCCGCGCACCGGGACGTCAACGCCGCACTCGCGAGCCAGCCAATGTTGCATCCAGCAGGCCGCCTGGCGCGTCTTGCGCAGTGGTTGGCGCTCGCTCCAGCCGGGGAAACGCAGGCGTTCGCTTTCCACCGCCACCGTGCTTTGGGGCTCGCCGCTGGGGCTGAGCGGATGGGTGCGCGCCCGGGTTTCGATCACGAAGACGCCGTGTGGCGTCAGCGCGACGTGGTCGATGGTGAAGGTATCGCTGGGAATGTCATGAAAGACGAAGTAGGGATGGGCTTCGGGGCGGATCAGGCGCTCGAGTTCCTGCCCGACGGCCAGTTCGCAGGCCAGGCCGAGCTTGATACGCCGGATGTGCTGATAGTCGCGCATCAGCAGGAAACTGAACAGCAGGGCCAATACGGTAGTCAGCAGGCCATAGAGCATCCACTCCAGCCAGTTCTGGTGTGGGGCGAACAGCATGCGGCCCATGCCGTAGACCATGGGCGTGAGCACGGCGATTGGCCCCAGGGCGCCATTGAGGAACAGGCGGGCGAAGGCGCGGTCGAGCCGGTTGCGCAACGCCTGGCCCGGCTCGCGCAGCAGGTGGGCATCGAACGGCGAGCGCACCCGGGCATCATGCAGGTTGCGCAGGACCAGCACGACGACCGTGCCGGCCCCGAGCGGGGCCAGGAAGATCAGCGGTAACAGGTATTCCAGCCAGGCCATCGCGTATCCTTGCCCGAGGTGAATCGAACGCTCATTCTAGCCAAGCGCACGGGCAGGGGCCATGCGTAACGACGACGGCAAACTACTCTAGGTTATTGTGGTCTCAAGACCTCGAGCGCACGCTGCGCTCATACCGTGATTCAGCCGATAAGATCAGCATGCTCTCGACCAACGATTCCTCGCCGCAGGGTGCCCCCATCGCCTTGCCGGGCGCCGGTAGCCAGGCGCTGCACGATTTTCTCCAGCAGTATCCCCGCCTGATGGTGCTGACCGGGGCCGGGGTGAGTACCGAATGCGGCATTCCCGATTATCGCGACACTCGTGGCGAGTGGAAGCGTAAACCGCCGGTGCAGCATCAGGCATTCATGGGAAGCCTGGCCACACGTCAGCGTTACTGGGCGCGCAGCCTGGTGGGGTTTCGGGCCATCGAAGAAGCCCGGCCTGGACCGGCCCACCATGCCCTGGCACGCCTGGAAGCGTTGGGGCATGTCACGGCACTGGTCACCCAGAACGTCGATGGCCTGCATCAGCGTGCGGGCTCGCGCCGGGTGATCGACCTTCACGGGCGTGCCGAGATGGTGCGCTGCATGGGCTGCGGCAGTCAGCGTATGCGTTACCACGTACATGCCGAGCTGGCCGCCAGCAATCCCGCCTGGCTCGGTCTCGATGCTGCCGTCGGCCCCGATGGCGATGCTGACCTCGATGGCCTGGATTTCTCGACATTCAGAGTGCTCGACTGCACGCGTTGCGGTACCGGTGTGCTCAAGCCGGACGTGGTGTTCTTCGGCGACAGCGTGCCGCGCGATCGCGTCGAGGCGGCGTTCGCAGCGCTCGATGCCGCCGATGCGCTACTGGTCGTCGGCTCATCGCTGATGGTCTATTCAGGGTACCGCTTCGCCCGCCAGGCAGCCCACGACGGCAAGCCCATCGCCTGTCTGAACCTGGGGCGCACCCGGGCGGACGAACTGTACGATCTCAAGGTCGAGGCTTCGGTGGGTGAGACGCTCGAGCAGTTGATGATGCGGCTATGATGCCACTGTGATTCACGTTTTCCCGACTCATGTCGCTATCGGCATTGAAACCACGCTCTGAGCGGCCTCCAGTCAAAAACGCCCGGCCACTGACTGGCCGGGCGTTTGCGTTTCAGAGCGCGGTATCAGACGTCGCGGGTTGGCGGTGCCATGAACTCGGGGCCGACCGGGTCCGTGACGTGCTCGTCGACGATGCGCTCGATCTCGCTGACATCCTCGGCGCTCAATTGCCAGTCGGCAATGCCTGACACGGGATCGACCTGATCCGGGCGGCGTGCGCCCCACAGGGCAATGCCGTTGTCGTGGCGGTCGAGCAGCCAGCGTACCGCCAGTTCCAGTACACGCTTGCCATGACGCTCCTGGGCGAAGCGATCCAGGGCATCGACCGCAGCCAGGTATTGATCGAAACGCGGTTGCTGAAACTTGGGATCGTTGTTGCGCAGGTCGTCTCCATTGAAGGCGGAATCGCGGTGCATCTTGCCCGACAGCAGTCCGCGACACAGCGCCCCGTAGGTCAGCATGGTCAGCCCCTGGCGCTTGGCATAGGGAATGATGTCGCGTTCTGCCTCGCGCTCGAACAGGTTCAGGGGAGGCTGGACGGTATGCAGCGGGGCGACTTCCCGAAAGGCATCGCACTGCTCGGGAGAGAAGTTGCTGACCCCGATGGCGCGGATCTTGCCGTCGCGGTATAGCCGATCCATGGTGCGGGCGGTCTCTTCCATCGGCGTCTTGGGATCGGGCCAGTGTACCTGATAGAGATCGATGGCCTCGACGCCCAGCCGGCGTAGCGAATCCTCGACCTCTTGCTCGATCCGGGCCTGGGTGGCATTGCGTACCACGGCTGCAATGCCTTCACCCCATTCCAGTGCGGCCTTGGTGGCGATAACCACCTTGTCACGCTGGCCGGACTCGGCAAGCGCCTTGCCGACGACTTCCTCGGCATGGCCGAAGCCATAGGCCGGTGCCGTGTCGATCAGCGTAATGCCACGATCCAGCGCGGCATGAATGGTGCGAATGGCCTGGGCATCGTCGGTGCCTCCCCATTGGCGTCCGCCCATGGCCCACGTGCCCAATCCGATGCGTGAAGTGTTGATGCCGGTATTCGCTATTTCCAGGGTCTGCATGTCTTGTCTCGCTCCATGACGTCGATGAATAACGTACACAAGCGTGGCCAGATTCGGGCTGTCTGACAAGTTAAGCCGCTAACGGTCGACCCGTTCGATGGCGATGGATATGTCGCTGTCCGGCGCATCGCCGGTCAGCACGGGCACAGGCTCGGGCGTGGTATAGAGCAGGCGCCCACCGCTACGGATGTCGGCACGCAGTAAATAGATATTGCCTTGGTCTATGGCCTCGGCATCGTAGCGCAGGATGACCGGAATGGGACCGTCACCGAGGCGTACGTAGTTGGCTTCGGCCACCAGGTTGGCCCCGACCTGGCTTGCGTTTTCCAGTTGTACGCTGAGTTCGGCATCGGGTGGCAACGTCAGGAGGGAATCCGAAACCACCTGGGCGTCGAGCGTTGCAAGGCGTGGGCCACTCGCGCAAGCACTGAGAATGACTGCCAGGACAACAGCCAGCGTGAGCAGCCAGGCGTTACGAACACGAAAAGGCATGTCTTGGGCTCCTGAGGTTTCGCCGGGTAGCGTGCCGGTCATGCGTGGGCTCAGCCGCCGGCGAGCTTCACCGTGTAGCCACGGGTTTCGAGTTCGGCCTTGAGTACCTGGCGATGGTCGCCCTGGATCTCGATCACGCCCTCCTTGACGGCGCCTCCGGTGCCGCAGCGCTTCTTGAGTTCCTTCGCCAGGGCCTTGAGTTCGGGCTCGGCCATTGGCACGCCGCTGACGGTAGTCACGCCCTTGCCCTTGCGTCCGCTGGTCTCGCGGCGGATACGTACAATGCCATCGAGGCTGGCGATGCGTTCGGCATCGGCTCGCGCGCTGCATTCGCATTCGGCGAGCGGCTGGCGGCATTTGGGGCAGGTCTCGCCATGCTCGGTGGAGTAGACCAGGCCGCGCAGCTGGTCCTGAAGGGAAGCCATAACAACTCCTGTCACTAGCGGTTCATCGACGCGATGATAGCGTAGCTGGTGACAGGCAGCGACGCCCGAAGGCGTCGCTTGGCATTACTTGGCGGCCACGGCTTCGAGCTGGTCGAGTCTGGCGATGATGCCCGGCAGTTGAGCCATGTCGGTCATGCGGATCGCGCCCCGTGGCGTCGACTCGCCGAAACGGTTGATATGGATCACGCGCATGCCGGCACGCAGTCCGGCGGTGACACCCACGGCGGCGTCATCGATCACCACGCACTGTTCGGGCTCGTAGCCCATGCTGCGAGCGGCGTGCAAAAACAGGAATGGTTCGGGCTTCCAAGCGTTCAGGGTATAGGCACTGAACAGCCGATCCTCGAAGTAAGGGCGCAAGCCGGTGCTATCGAGAGCAGTACGAATCTTGTGCTCTGGGCCGTTGGAGGCCACACAGCGGGGATGATCGGCAAGCAGGTCCAGGGTCTCGCGAACGTTGGGAATGATCTGCAACTCGCGTTTCATGCGCTCGGCCAAGGTGCTGCGCATCTCGGTCTCTGCGGCGGAGCGGATATCGTCATCGACGCTGCCATGGCGGCGTTCAAGCTCGGCGACGATGTTCATGAAGCGTACGCCACGAAACTCTTCCATGTACTGATCGGTCGAGAAGGGCAGGCCGGCACGGGGCAGGACATCGGCCATGACCTGGCCGAGCAGGGGTTCGCTGTCTACGAGTGTTCCGTCACAGTCGAATAACAGACACAGGGGTTGTGACATGGTGACCTCTTACGGTCTTTCTTGAGCTTACTAGCCTTGTTCTTCTGTTATCGGCGGGCGAAGCCCAGCATTGAGGGTGAATTTCACGACTTTACGAACAGCGTTCACTAACAGCGTAGCTTATCTCGTCGCGCTTCTCACATCTAGACCGAAAGTCTAAGAGCAAGTTCGATTCAAAGGAAGCGCCCGGGCGCGGGGCCCGGGGCATGCCAGCATCGGTTCAGACGAAGTCCGGGGTCAGCCAGCGTGGTACGGAGAGAATCAGTTCGGGGAACAGGATCAGCAGCACGATGACTACCAGCATCACGGCCAGGTAGAGCAGCGTCGTGGCCAACGCCTTGAGCAGCGGAATACCTCCGATCTTGGCCGATATCATCAGGCACAGGCCATAGGGAGGCGTGATCAGACCCAGACCCAGCGCCATGACGCCGATCACGCCGAACTGCACCGGGTGTACGCCGGCCTGCATTGCCAGCGGCTGAAAGATCGGGGCCAGAATCGCCATGGCCGGCAGCGAATCCATGAAGGTACCGACCAGCAGCATCACTGCGGCCATGATCACCAGCAAGACGATGGGGTCGGTGATATTGACCCCGGCCATCAGCTTGGGCGGAATCTGGTAGAAGCTGATCAGGTAACCGAAAATGGCAGCCCCCACCAGGCTGAACAGCGACAGCGAACACAGCCGGACGGTGCTGGTCGAGGCGTCCAGCACATGCTTGACGGTCAGTTCGCGGTAGACGAAAAAGCCCAGTGCCATGGCGTAGAGCACGGCAATCACCGCGGCTTCGGTGGGGGTGACCAGGCCCAGGGTGATCCCGCCTATGATGACGATGGGAATTCCCGCAGCGAGCAGACCGTCCTTGCCCGAACTCATCAGTTGCGAGAATGAGGCGCGCTGGCGCACCGGCACGTCGTAGCGGCGTACGTAGATCAAGTTGAGCAACAGTTGTGCAACGCCGATCATCACGCCGGGCACGATGCCGCCCAGGAACAGGCCGGCAATCGAAGTGTTGGTCAGTGCTCCCCACACGATCATGTTGATCGAGGGCGGAATGATGATGCCCATCACCGACGAGGCGGCAGTGACCGCTACCGCAAAGCGTACTGGGTAGCCCTCGCGCTTCATGGCGGGAATCAGCACCGTTCCAACCCCGGCGCTGTCGGCAGTGGATGAGCCCGAGACCCCGGCGAACAGCATGCTGACCAGCACGTTGACATGGGCCAATGCGCCCTTGAAGTGGCCGACCAGGCGCATGCACAACGTAATCAGCCGGTCGGTGATATGCGCCGAGTTCATCAGGTTGCCGGCCAGCAGAAACAGCGGTACGGCGAGCAGCACGAACGAGTCCATGCCGTTGTACATGCGCTGGAACATGACCCAGAAGGTCAGGCGCGGATCGAGCAGGATCACGCCGAAGGCGGTGAGTACCAGCGACATGGCGATGGGCACACCGGCAACGATCAGCACACCGAGCAGGGCGAACAGCAGCCACGGCAGAATGAAGACCCAATCCATCGGCATCATGACGACGTTCCTCTCTCGATGGTGTCGAGTCGGGCGTCGTCGATATGGGTGACTTCATCCAACTCGTTGGGGGTGTTCAGGGCGGATTCCATGGACTTCATGCCGTGCAGGGCGGTATGCAGCAGGCGCTCCAGGCTGAACAGCACGATGAACACGCCACTAACGACGAACACCGAGTAGACATAGATCATCGGCAGTTTCGAGGCGGTGGCCTTGCGGCGCAGGCCGGAAAGCGCAAAGTCCTTGCCGTAGACTATGAAGATCACGCCCACTGCCAGGCAGGCCAAGTCGCGAAACAGACGGGTGGCAGTGTCGGGGCGCGAGCCGCGTGGGAAGGCCTCGAGCACGAAGTGATCGGCGTGGTACACGCCGATGGCGGTACCCAGCATGATCAGCCACTGGAAGGCGAAGCGGCTGAATTCCTCGGTCCAGTAGAGCCGGGGCAGCAGTGGCAGGTTGCGGCTGACGATCTGGTAGATGATCAGCGCAATGAAGCCCATCAGCAACGCCAGCAGTACCAGGTGGAGCACGCGTTCCAGTCCGCGGTTGAGCCGGGAAAGGCCGGCAAGCAGGGAACCCATGGCGTCGTTCCTCATGGCGAGTGAAGGGAGCGGGGCGCAAGCGCGCCCCGCAACGTGGTTACGCCTGACCGGCGTTGACGATCATCTGATGCAGCTCGTTGAGCTCCATGTCGTCGATGACCTGCTGCAGCGGCTCGGAAACGATCTCCTTCATGCGTTCGCGATCCAGCGGGTACAGCGTTGCACCTTCCTGCTCGAGGGTCTTGAGGGCCTCGGCGTCCTGCTCGAGCTGGACCTGGCGAGCATAGCTGGCCGCTTCCTGCGCGGCGGCCATGACGGCCTTCTTCTGGCTGTCGTCGAGCCGGTCCCAGCTCATCTGCGACATGGTCAGCAGGCGAACGGTGATGTCGTGCTCCGAAAGGCCGATGTGTGGCGCCACCTCATGAAAGCCCATGCGTTCGATCCACTCGGCTTCGTTGAGCAGGCCGTCGATGGCACCGAGCTGTAGCCCGGTGTAGATCTCCTTCCAGGCCATGACCGTCGGCTCGGTGCCCAGGGCCTTCCAGGCCACGATCAAGGGCTCGGTGGGATTGGTGCGCAGCTTCATGCCTTCGAGGTCGTCGAGATTCTCGAGTGGGCGGGTACTGACGATCTGGCGCTTGCCGCCCCCGAAGAAGGCCAGCACCTTGACGTCGGTTTCCTCCTCGATACGGTCGGCGATCTCACGACCTACCTCCCCATCAAGCACGGTGCGCCAATGGTCGACGTCACGGTACATGAAGGGGATCGAGAACACGTTGGCGGTGTGTGAGAAGTCGGTGATCAAGCCGGGGTTGATGATCGACAGGTCCAGCGCGCCGGCCATCTGCTGCTCGAACATCTCGGTTTCGTGACCGAGTACCGAGTTGCCCATGATGGTGACGCCGACATCACCATCGGTCTTTTCGGCGAGCAGCGCCTTGAACTTCTCCGCACCTGCCTGATAGGCGGTGTCCTCGGTACCGCCGTGGCCGAATCGCAACTCTACAGCCTGGGCAGTGGAGGCCAGGCCCAGGCCGGCCGCCAGAACGCTTCCGGCCAGCAGCCCCTTGGCCAGGTGGGTAAATGGCTTGAGCTGATTTGGATCGATCCATTTTCTGAACATGAGAGCACCTCTTGTTGTTGTCTGCGCTTGGCAGATCAGTCTTGCGTGACGAGTGGCTTGGCGTGACGGGAGTGCGTAGAAGGCCGATGGGCTCCGCAGGATTCCCGTACCTGGAGTCGGGGCGACAGCACGACTTGCTCCCGCGCCCCGTCGGGATTGGCGATACGGCGAAGCGCCAGGCGGGCGGCCTCTTCGCCGATGGCATGGGGATGGGTGGCAACGCTGGTCAGGGCCGGATCGCTGAGCGCCGTTTCCTCGACATCGTCGGTACCGATCACTGCGCAATCGATACCGGGCCTCAAGCCCAGGCGTTTGAGGCCGAGCATGGCGCCGAACGCCATCAGGTCGTTGTGGCAGATCACCGCCGTGGGCGGTGTCGGTTCGTCCATCAGGGCCAGGATAGCGTCGAAACCGGCCTGGCGGGTCAATGCGGTGCGCAGGCAGCGGGTCTGCTCCAGGCCGTGATCGGCCATGGCGGCAAAATAGCCCTGCCAGCGTGCGCGGGTGGCGGAGTGCTCGGCCTGGCCGCCGAGGAAAGCGATGTGGCGATGACCGAGCGCCACTAGATGGTTCACCGCCTGGCGGACGCCCTGCTCGAAGTCGGTACCGGCATAATCGAAAGGCGGCTGCCCCACGTGTCGTAGTACCTGGACACAGGGCAGACGCCACTCCTGCAGGGTCTCGATGAGCTGGGGCTCGGTGCCTTCGGCGGGGCACAACAGGATGGCGTCGACACGATGTTCGCGCATGCGTTCCAGAAAGCGCTGCTGCCGGGCCGGGGAGTCTTCGCTATTGGTCAGAAACGAGACATAGTTCTGGCGGTTGAGTACGGCATCGATGCCGGCCACCATGGCGCCGAAAAACGGATTGGCGATGTCGTAGACCACGACGCCCAGGGTTTGCGTGCGGCTGCCGCGCAGGGCGGCGGCTCCGCGATTGTAGACGTAGCCCAGTGCCTTGATCGATGCCTGCACCTTTTCACGCGTACGCTCGGCCACCAGCGGGCTTTCGCGCAACACCAGCGAGACCGTCGAACGGGAGACGCCGGCATGTGCGGCGATGTCCTGCAAGGTCACACTGCCATCGCGCAGAGAAGCGGCTTGCGAATTGTCGTTGTCCTGGGCCATCTAAGCTCCGGAGCCGAGATTTTTTGGATGGGTCTAAATCTAGGTGAGAGGCTTGGATTAACCAATGCGCCTTTAGTGGCATAGAGGCTGGTGCGCTGTGGTCGTATTGCACGGGGACGCGCGGGAACAAGTTGCTGGCATGGCCGGAGCGTCACCGCCCCGGCCAGCTGACAGGGATGGGAGTGGCTTTAGCTTTGCCGACGTGAGTCCCAGGCAGGTTCGTTTACCAGGCTGATCGGGCGCTCGCCGGTGAGGGCCAGAGTAATGTTGTCAACGGCTCGCTGGGCCATGGCGGTGCGCGTCTCGTGGGTTGCCGAGCCGATGTGCGGCAGCGCGACCACGTTGGCCATGTGCGGCAGGGGCGAGTCGGCAGGCAGCGGCTCCTGCTCGAAGACGTCGAGGCCCGCCCCACGAATCTGGCCATCGTCCAGGGCCTGGATCAGGGCCGGCTCATCGACCACCTTGCCACGAGCAATGTTGATGAAGATTGCGCTCGACTTCATGCGCGCGAACTGCTCGGCACCGAACAGGTGGGTGGTCTCGGCAGTCAGCGGCACGGTGACACAGACGAAGTCGGCCTGCTCGAGCAATTCCTCCATCTCGCATCGGCGGGCACCGAGCGATGCTTCAAGCTCGGGCTTGGGCGAGGCATAGCTGTAAAGCACATTCATGCCGAAGCCCAGGGCGCCACGCCGTGCCACGGCCGCGCCGATACGTCCCATGCCGACCATGCCCAGCGTCTTGCCATGCACGTCGCAGCCGAACTGGGCTTCGCCGATGCTTTCCTTCCAGTCGCCCCGCTTGACGAATTCTGCCAGTTCCACCACGCGCCGGGCTGTGGCCATGATCAGCGAGAAACCGGTGTCGGCAGTGGTCTCGGTGAGCACGTCGGGGGTATTGCAGAGCAGGATACTGCGCCGGGTCAGTTCGTCGACAGGATAGTTGTCATAGCCCACCGAGATACTGGCGATGGCCTCGAGATGCGGCGCCTCGTCGAGGAGTTCGGGCGTGATCTTCAGGCTGGCCCCGACCAGGCCGTGAGCCTCCGCCAGAGCCTCGCGGAAGCCGGGATCGTCGACGCCCTCGAGCGAGGGAAAGTAGTCGACATGGAACTGCTCACGCAACTGGGCGATCTGCTGTTCGTTGAGGCGGCGAAAGGCGACGATGCGTTTTTTCATTGTGGGAGTCCAGGTTGTTGTCGGTTCAGTCCAGTGCTGGAAGCTTGGCTTCGAGTGCAGTCAGCGTGTCGCGATGGGGCAGGCCTTCCATGTCGCCGGGTACCTGCACCGCCAACGAGCCGATCAGGTTGCCACGACGTACCGCGGCGCGCGCCGACAAGCCGTCGAGCAGTGCGCTGACCATGCCCACGGCGAATCCATCACCGGCCCCCACGGTATCGATGACCTCATCGACCTTGAAGCCCTCGACGGTGAAGCTTTCGTCGTGACTGCGATAGAAACCGCCTTCGGGGCCGAGCTTGATGATCACTGCCTTGGCGCCCCGGTCGAGATAGAAGCCGGCGATGTCATGTGCGCTCTCCAGCCCGGTCAGACGGCGGCCCTCGGCGAGTCCCGGCAGTACCCAGTCCGCTTTGGCGGCGAGGTCGTTGATGGTCTCGCACATTTCCCGTTCGCTCTTCCATAAGCTGGGTCGCAGGTTGGGGTCGAAGGAAATGCTGGCCTTGGCCTCGCGGGCGCGCTCGAGCATATGCACTGACAGTTCGCGCGCCGAGGCCGACAGGGCAGGAGGAATGCCGGTGGCATGCAGGTGGCGTACCGCCGGGAACGCCACCGAGGCGGCATCCGCCGTGGACAGGAAGCTGGCTGCGCTGCCGCGGCGTATGTATTCCACGTGGGGGTCCTCGCCACGCTCGGCGCGGGTCTTGAAGACCAGGCCCGTCGCATGGTCGGGGTCGTGCTGCAGATGTCGGCAATCGAGGCCTTCGGCTTCCAGGGTACGCTGGATGAAACGGCCGAAGCTGTCGTCGCCGACACGGCTGAGCCAGCCGACATGGAAGCCCAGGCGGGCGAAGCCGATGGCGACATTGGTATCGGCGCCGGCAATACCGCGCCGGAAGCGCTCGACCTCGGCCAGGTCGCCGGTCGTCTCGGCGGCGAACAGGGTCATGGCTTCACCGAAGGTCAGTATCTCGGGGGCGGTCTGTCGTGTCATGGGAACTCCTGAAGATGGCACGTATTCGTGCCTGCTATAGGGTGGCCAGGCGCTCGAGCTGCTGACGGGTCAGCGCGATGAGGTCAGGGCCTTGCAGGGGGTACTCGATGGCACGCGGAACGCTAGGAGGAAACTGTGCCATGAGCGGTTGCCATTCGGCCAATGTCGCGTCGTCCGGCACGCAGGCACTGAACCGGTCGCCTTGCGCGTGCGTTCCCTTGCAATGAACGTAGCGTACATGGCGCCCCAGTCGTCGGGCGGCTGGTATGGCGTGCTCCCCGGTCCAGCGCCAGTTGCCGATATCGAACGTCATTGCCAGCGGGCAATCGGCACGCTCGGCGTCGGTAAGAAAGGCAGCCAGGGGTGTCAGTGTCCCGCCCTCCGGCGTCTGATCGTTCTCGACCATGACCAGCGAGACGGCGGCTGCGCCCAGAACGCGATTCATGGCTCTCCAGGCGCTGGTTTCTCCAAGCTCGTAACGACCCAGCGAGAACTTGATGGCACTGGCGCCCAGCGCCCCGGCTTCGGCCAGGCGGAGGGCGATGTTCGGATGCGGGGTATCGTCCTGCCAGAGCGCATCCGCGGCGGAGTAGACCACGCCGAGGCCATGGTCGGCACAGGCCCGGCCCAGGCCGGCAAAATCGTCGAACCCGTCGGTCAGCAGCTCACGGCGGATCTCCACCGCATCGGCGCCGGCCTCCGCCAGCCATGACAGAATGCCCGCTTGGCCATGGCGCAGGATCACATCGTGCCCGTAGGCCGAAGCAGCGACCCCGAGGGAAGGGCGTCCGGGACGGTATGGGAACGTTACCATTGCATCTTGCATGGATTACCTTCGACTCCTGATGAGTGCGTTATCGGTGCGTCGAGCCACGCGCGATCAGGCGTGCGGCATATTCGGTGCGTCGCGGCGGTGCCTGGCGGCCTGGGGGCGCGAGACGTTGCATCAAGCTTTCCACCGCAGCCTGGCCGATGGCTTCGGTCGGTTGGGCCAGGGTGGTTATGCCGGGGCCGGCCAACGCGCACCAGTCGAGTTCGTCGATACCCAGCAGGCCGGTCTCGCCCAGGCTCACCCCCAGGGCATTCAAGGCATGCGCCACCTGCAGGGTGACGTTGCCGTTGGCGCACAGGATGGCTCGCGGCGCCGGGCTTTCTCGGGACACAAACCCGTGCAGTGCCTGGCGCAGTGCGTCGCTATCGCGCTGCATGGCAAGGCAGGCCGTCTCGCCGGTGAGTTCCGGCGCCTGGGCCAGGCGCTGACGGAAGCGTTCCAGCCGTCGCTGACGCGAACTGGCACCCTCGGGCGGCTCGCTCACGTAAAGCACGTTGCGATAGCCCCGCTCCAGCAGGTGATCCATTGCCATGTCGATGGCACCAGCATTGTCGAGACCCACCACATCGGCGTCGACGTCGCTCAGGCTGCGGTCGAGCAGCACGATCGGCGTGCCTTGCTCGGCCAGGGCCTTGAGTTCGGCGCTTGGCCGTCCGGCGGCGTTGATGACCACGCCCTCGACACGATACGACGCCAGCAGGGCCAGGTGATTGCGCTCCTGGTCCGGATCGTTGTCGGTATTGCAGACCAGCAGCGAGAAGCCGCGGGCACGGCAGGCCTGCTCCACACTATGCAGTACAGTCACTGAGAACGGATTGCGAATGTCCGCCACCAGCATGCCGATCAGCTTCGAACGACCGCCCTTGAGCCCACGTGCCATCTGGTTGGGACGATAGCCCAGCCGTTGGATGGCGGCGGCAATACGCGCCTGCATGGCCGGTGACAGACGATGGCGCTCCCCACCCAGGTAGCGGGACACACTGGTCTTGGAGACACCGGCATCGCGCGCGACTTCGAGAATGGTGGAGTGCGAGGCAGCAGGTAACGACGACATGTGGAGTCCAGAGATCTATGGAACCGTTCCCATCCTAGGCATATCGCCGAGTGTGGGCAATTTAGCTGAGGTAGACGTTAGTCGTGTCGTGCGGGATTTTCTCGCCATTCACAGCCATAGCGGACACACTGAAGCTGGTATCCTTTCATACAGTCAGCGAGAACGAGACCATGGAATTGCCTCCCAACCTGTTCAAGGCGGCAGTCGCGCGTGGCGGCCCGCAATATGGCATCTGGGCCGGTTTCGGCACCGGCTATGCGGCCGAACTGTGCGCCACGGCAGGCTATGACTGGATGGTGATCGACGGCGAGCATGCGCCTAACACGGTGCCCTCGATCCTGGCACAACTTCAAGCGGTGGCGCCGTATACCACCGCACCCGTGGTGCGTGCGGTCAACGATGATCCGGCATTGATCAAGCAATTGCTCGACGTGGGCGCCCAGACGTTAATGGTGCCGATGGTCGAAACTGCCGAGCAGGCTCGCGCTCTGGTACGCGCCATGCGCTATTCCCCCCATGGCATGCGCGGCGTGGGGGGCGCCCTTGTGCGCGCCTCGCGCTGGGGCGACGTCGTCGACTACATGGCACGGGCGCATGAGGAACTGTGTCTG
Source organism: Modicisalibacter xianhensis (assembly GCF_900113605.1). Classification (GTDB taxonomy): domain Bacteria; phylum Pseudomonadota; class Gammaproteobacteria; order Pseudomonadales; family Halomonadaceae; genus Modicisalibacter; species Modicisalibacter xianhensis. The sequence goes on along the minus strand of NZ_FOPY01000017.1, from coordinate 7,798 downwards.
ATCGTGCAGGTGGAGACGCAGCTGGGCGTGGAAAACGTCGAGGCGATCGCCGCCGTGGAGGGCGTGGATGCGGTCTTCGTGGGGCCGATGGACCTGTCGGCCGCCCTGGGCTTTCCCGGTGAGCCGAACCACCCCGACGTCCAGCGACATATCGAACACGCCATCCAGGCGACGCTGGCCGCGGGCAAGGCTTGTGGCATCCTGGCGCCACTCGAGGAAGACGCCCGCCGCTATGCCGCGCTGGGCTGCCACTTCATCGCCGTGGCGCTGGATATCATCCTGCTGCGCCAGGCGGCGGTGGACACCCTGGCGCGCTATCGCAGCGACACGTCGTCCACCGAGCCGTCGGCCGGTTACTGACCGGCGATCAGCGCCCAGGCCAGCGGCAGGAACAGGGCGGTGAAGATACCGGTGAGCCCCATGCCCAGCGAGGCGAAGGCGCCGGCAGTGGGACTGATCTCGAAGGCACGCACCGTGCCGATGGCGTGGCCGTTGATGCCCAGCACGAAGCCGAGAACGCGTTCGTCGCGCACGCCTAGGCGCGGGGCGAACAGGCTGACCGCCAGTGTCGTGACCACGCCGGTGGCCAGCAGGCCTCCCATCAGCACCGAAGCCGAGCCACCGGTCTGGTCGATGATGCCAAGAGCGATGGGTGCGGTCACCGACTTGGGCGCTAACGAGGCGATGACCTCGCGCGAGGCGCCCAAGGCCCAGGCCAGCCCGGCGGCATAGGTTGCCGCCAGCATCGCGGCCGGCGGCAGGGTGAGAAGCACGGGGCGCCACAACGCACGGATGTGGTGGAATTGTTGGAAAAGCGGTACGCCCAGCGCCACCGTGGCCGGGCCGAGCAGCAGCATCAACCAGGCTGCCCCTTCCCGGTAGTGGGCAAAATCGATATCGAATCCCCACAGGATCACGGCGACAATGGCACTGGCGATCAGCACCGGTGGGCACCAGCTGGGCTGTTTGAGCCGGCGGAACACATGCGTGCCGAGCATGAATGCCAGCAGGGTTATGGCAATCGCCGGCAGCGGTGTCTCGAGCAGGTGTGCCGGCAGGGCCTGCCAGCGCTGGATCAGCTCAGTCATGGGGTGACTCCTGGGGCGTCGGCATGAAGCGTGCCATCAGCCATAGCGTTGTCAGCACGCTCAGCAACGTGCCGGCGACCAGGCTGCCGGCAATTGCCAGCCACTGCCCGGCAAGCTCCTCGCCCAGGAAATAGATACCCACCACACCGGGCATGATCAGCATGGTCAAAAAGGCGATCAGCGATTGGCTAGCCATGCCGAGGTCCTTGTTGACGCTGCCACGCAGCATCAGAAACAGCGTCATCAGGATCATCCCGACCACGCCGCCACTGACGGGCCAGTCGAGAATGAAGGCGAGCGATTCGCCGAGCAGATAGAAACCGGTAAGCAGCAGAAAGCCCCGAAGCAACGACATGGCAGCACCACGGAAGTCAACGAAGCCGGGAATGGTAGCAGACGAACGGAAGCGATGGGGAAAGGAACGTGTCGGACGGCGGTGATGCCCGACACGTTGGCACGCGATCAAACCTTAGGTGTCGTAATCCGCTCCTTCGACGTCCTCGGTGCGGTCGTGAACCTCCTGGCCTCGGCTGGCGGGCTCCTCTCCGCGGCCGGGCGCGATCTCCATGGGTGAATCGCCGCTACGCTGCCCTTGGGTGATCGGTTGGCCCTCGGGCGAGACCAGATACCAATGGCCTCCCATGTTGCGAATGTTCTGGCCAAGCGCATCGCCGGCCTGCTTGTCGCCCTTGAAGTAATACAACGGCCAGCCGGCATACGTGACCTGCTGGATATCGCCTTCACGCCGGATGATGCCGAGCTTGTCGGCATCGATGCCTTCACCGGCCTCGGGGGGGCGGTTCGTGGTATAGGGTGGCCAGGCATTGGCACAGGCGTCGTGGCAGGTACTCTGACCACCTTGGGCGTCCTGATCGAACATGTACAGGCTCATGCCTTCATGGTCGGTCAGGTACGCGCCGTACGCTTTCTGTTCCACGGCCCGGACCATGGTCTCGTCGGGATCCTCCTGGGCCTGACCTAGGGCGGAAAGCGCCAGCAGGCCCGCGGCCAGTGACGTGACAAAAAGGTTGCGATGTGCAGCGTGGCTCATGCCGTTCTCCTTTCCATGGTGATGGCGATGCATTACCTGTATTCACTGTAGGAAGGCGTGGCAGGTCCTACCAAGCGTCAGGTCAAGAAGAACGCGATTAGCCCCTTCAGCGACGCCGGGAAAGTCGACGGGAATTGGCGGTGGTCCGGCGGTGCAGGGGGAGCAAGGCACTACGGCCGGTGACCCACCAAGGGGCGTAGCTGCCGGCAGCCATGTTGAACATGGCCTTCTGCAGGGCCATGCCGACTTCCATGCCCGCCTCGAGTTTTTCGGTCACCATACGCTGGTTTTCCTTGATCATTTTTGCGCTGTGCGGCGCCTGGGTATACCAGAGCTGATTGCGCATGGCGATGGTGGCGAGCGAGGTCGTCCACAGTTCGAACGACATGACTCCGACTTTCCAGATATCGAAGAAAGCGGCCGGTGAAAACGCGGTAAGTGCGTGAGTATGTGAGGACTTGCTCATGGTTTGGCTCCTGATACAAGGGAACATCATAGTAAAACGCCAAGACTAGCCCCATTGTTAGGCTAATTTTTGCTGCGCTGCAATAACCTAGGTTTCGGCATGATGCTCGACACACGTCTACGCTGACTTGGCATACCTTTCACTAAATCAGGAGCTAATCATGCGAGAAGACAGACTCTGGTCATTACTGAGCACGGGTGTGGCAATCGCTGCCGGGGTGACGGCGCGCAAGTGTGCCGTCAAGGCCTATGAACGCCAGATGGGCAAGCCGCCCATGGATCCCGACGACCCCGACGTGCAATGGCGCGATGCCCTGGTGTGGGGCGCAGCGACCGGCCTGCTGGCGGGTGTGGCACGTGTTGTCGGTCGGCGTGCCGGCCAGGAAGCCGTGCGCCGGGTCCAGGGCACGAGTCGGGCACGTAGAATGCTGGAAAAGCTGGAGCCTTGAATCATACCCAGCCCAGCACTTGCCACCACAGATAATCGAGCGGCCAGAGCAGGACTATGCTTGCTGCTGCCATGATCAGGCAGACCCGTGTTACCTCGCGCAGTGACAGCTTGGCCATGAGAATCCCGACGATTAGCGGGGGCGCCTGATAAGGCAGCAGCACGGTCGAGAAGCCCACGGCTTGGGTCATGTAGATGGCGTCTGCCGACCAGCCTGTGATCTTGGCCAGTTCCGGGGCCAACGGGGTCAGGACGGCCGGCACACCGGGAAGCGTGATCAATGTGCCCAAGGCTGTGGCCAAGCCCGAGAGCATGCCGAATACCTGCCAGTCGGTTGCCGTCGACAACGGCAACAGCGTCAGCACGCCTTCGGCGATCCGATCGCCAAGGCCGCTGTCATGGGCCAGTGCGCCCAGGCTGACGATACCGGCGACATACACGAAAGGCTCGAAGTTCAACGACTGCATCGGTTTGTCGGGCATCAGCCCGGTACCGGGAAACAGGCAGGCCAGGGCGGCGAGCATGCCGATCCAGGCCGGGGAAATGCCGTGCCAGCTATCCGTGAACCACAGTACGACGGCGATGCCCAACAGCAGCGCCAAGGCACGTTCATGCCATCCCAGCGAGTCGCTATCGGGCGTGGGCCGGGAAAGGGGAGTCGGATCGCTATCGGGATAGAGTTTCAGTAACAGCCCCGTCAGTAGTATCGCCTTCAGCAGGCCGAGCACGGGGAAGTGCAGCAGCAGGTAGCCGCTGTAGGTCGGCGGCTCGCCGAGAACGGCTTCGGCCGCTCCCATCAGCACGGTATTGGGCACGTTGGCAGGCAGAATGGCATAGGTGGGCAGAAAGGTACCCATGATCCCGCCCAGGATGATGCCGGTGCGTCCTTGGCGGCCGGGTGCGTAGCCGAGATGATCGGCCAGCGTGATCAGGATCGGTACCATCAGCACGATGCGCCCCATGCCCGACGGCATGACGAACGCCATCAGCACCCCCAGCGTTACCACGCCGACGATCGCCGTGGTATACGACGACGAGAGTCGGGGCCCTACCCGGTTGGCCAGGTGGTTGCCCAGTCCGGTGTGATGGATGGCCCCACCGATAACCAGCCCCGAGAACACCAGCCAGGTCGCCGCCGAGGCGAAGCCTTCGAACACCGTACCGGCCGGAGCGACGCCGGCGACCGTACACAGCGTGAAGAACACGAATGCCGTCAGCCACTGGGGTAGCCAGCCCGTGGCCCACAGTGCAATGGAAAGCGCAATGATAACGCTGGCCCGCCATAGCATAGGCTCTGCCGGACCCAACAGCAGGTAGCCCAGAACGGCGAGCATGGCGGCCAGACAGGCACCGTGACGCAGCGTTAGCGAAGGATGAAGAGACTGGGAAGATGAAACCATGCTATGTCCTACGCATCGAAAGGTGGCTCCGCGAAACGGCAAGGGCCGAAGTGTAGCAGGCAAACCATCCGGCTCGTACTGTGTCGTAGGCAGTTGGCGTTTTCCCCGCCCCGTTACCCCGACTTTATGAGGTTCGCCATGAAAATTGCCATTCTCGATGATTATCAGGATGCGGTACGTACATTGGATGCCTTCGCTCGTCTCGCCGGGCATGAGGTGCTGGTCTTCAACGATACCTGCCGTGACCCGCAAGCGTTGGCCGAGCGGCTGGTCGGCGTCGAGGGGCTGGTACTGATTCGCGAGCGCACGCGCATCGACGAAGCGTTGCTGTCGCGTCTGCCCGACCTGAAAGTAATCAGCCAGACCGGCGGCGGCGCTGCCCACATCGACAGGCAGGCCTGCGAGCGTCATGGCGTGCAGGTCGTCACCGGGACCGGGCTGCCGCACGCCGCTGCGGAATTGACCTGGGCGCTGGTATTGGCGACGGCACGCCACCTGCCCCAGGAGGTCGAAAACCTCAAGGCCGGGCGCTGGCAGCGCACGCTGGGGGCTGCCCTGCATGGCCGCACCCTGGGCATCTTCGGGCTGGGGCGAATCGGTAGCCTGGTGGCTCGCTATGGGCAGGCGTTCGGTATGTCGGTGCTGGTATGGGGCCGCGAGGGCTCGCAGGAGCGGGCACGCGATGCGGGGCTCGATGTGGCCGACAGTCAGCGTGACCTGTTCGAACGCGCCGACGTGCTATGCCTGCACCTGCGCCTCAACGATGACACGCGCGGCATCGTCGGCGCCGAGGATCTGGCTGCGATGTCGCCCGATGGCATGCTGATCAACACCAGCCGTGCCGAACTGATCGGCCCCGGCGTGCTTGAAGCGGCGCTACGCCAGGGGCGGCCGGGGCGCGCCGGGGTCGATGTCTTCGAGCGGGAGCCACTGCTCGAGCATCCCATGCTGGCGCTGCCCAATCTCGTCGCGACTCCGCATCTGGGCTATGTGGAGAAGGATACCTACGAGCGCTACTTCGCCGATGCCTTCGACAACCTGCTGGCTGCGATGCAGTGATCGACAGCCTGTCAGGTAAAAAAGCCCCTTCAAATGAAGGGGCTTGGGAATCGAGCCTGGGGAACGCTCAGTTCACCTGCGGGTCCAGTTCGCCGCGCGCGTAGCGCTCGAACATGGCATCCAGGCTGAGCGGCTTGATCCGGCTGGCATTGCCGGCGGTGCCGAAGGCTTCGTAGCGGGCGATACACAGCTCGCGCATCGCGCTGACCGATTCCTTGAGGTACTTGCGCGGGTCGAGCTCGGCCGGGTGTGGCTAACGCTATTGCGCAACCAATTTAGGCTATAGGGAAGTTCTTTATATCTTCTAGAGTTAAATATCGCGAACAGACTCCTTTTGTAAATATGCTCTTCCACTGATCTGCTTTTTTTGAACTCCATGCCCTTATAAAAATATCCATGCTTCTTTTGTCATTAAAATCAAGGGAGAAAATGCAATCGCTTGTAGGTATTTCGTAAGGCGATGTCTCTACAATTTTTCCTGCGCTTCGTTTACCTACGCGGCAAATAAGGATCTTATTTTTTGAAGATTGAACTTTGCTATATTGACTTATGCTGCCAACTAAGCCAGTAGAGTGATAAAAAGGGTTTCCAACTTCATGTAGTTTTTTTGCGCTTAGCCTGCCGCGTGTAATAATGGCTATATCTCCTAGTATGGTATTTCTTACCATAGAAGTGGCCGAATTCCACATGGCGTCAGTTATTACTTTTGGGCTTATTTCTTGGTGATTAATATAGCCCACTGAGTTGATGGAGATATTTTTTATTTCTGTTTTTTTGTGTTTGCTGGGAAGGGAGTTCTTTATATACGCAATGCACACTTTTGCTTCGGTTTTTAAAAACTTTTCCTCGCAAAAAATAATTTTTTCAATAGTGTGTTTCTTTTTTATTAACGAAGTAAACCATTCGTTTCTTACACCTGTGAAAAGGGTTTCAGGAAGGATGGCGCAAAGATATCCACCTTTTTTTAAGAGGTGTAAGGAATTTAAGATAAAATGGGTTTCTGATCTGAAAGAAAAGTACGGAGTGTCAGGTATAGTTGGGTGAGGATGACTGGTTTTATAGGAAACGCTGCATAAATCCCACTGCAGCTGCCTGATCAACACCGACGGGGTAAAATCTGGCCACACCGCCACCGTCTGACAGAGCCACCCGATGAAGCAGATCTCGTTCGCCCAGGCAGAGCATCAGAACAAGAAGAAGGTTACCCGCCGCGAGCGGTTCCTGGCCCAGATGGATGCCCTGGTGCCTTGGCAACAGCTGATCGAGGCGCTGTCGTCATCCTACTTCCCCAACGCAGCGGGCAAGCGCGGCAGGCCACCCATCGGCCTGGAGCGTATGCTGCGGATCTACTTCCTGCAGCAGTGGTACGCACTTGCCGATGAGGCCCTCGAAGATGCCATCTACGACAGCCAGGCCATGCGTGACTTCATTGGTATCGATCTGGCCGTCGAGAGCGTGCCGGACGCAACCACTTTGCTGCGCTTCCGCCACCTGCTGGAGAAGCATGCTCTAACCCAGCGGATTTTCGAGGAAATCAACGCCAGCCTGGCTGAGCAAGGCCTGTTCATGCGCGAGGGCACCATCGTCGACGCCACCATTGTGGCAGCCGCGCATTCCACCAAGAACAAGGCCAGGCAGCGTGACCCCGAGATGAAGCAGACCAGGAAGGGCAACCAGTATTTCTTTGGCATGAAGGCCCATATCGGCGTCGATGCAGTCACCGGACTGACCCACAGTGTTGCCGCCACCTCGGCCAACGTTGCCGATGTCACCATGGCCGGTGCTCTGGTCCGGGAGGATGACAAGCGGGTATACGGCGACGCGGGTTACACCGGCTTGTGGAAGTATCTGGACGAAGAGAAGGATGCCCCGGACTCTCGATGCTGTATCGCTGCCAAGCGCGGCACCCTCAAGAAGATGGAGGATAGCTCCGTGAAGACGCTGTTGCTGGCAATTGAGAAGGCCAAGGCCAGCATCCGAGCCAAGGTGGAGCACCCGTTTCATGTCATCAAGAACCTCTTCGGCTACCGGAAGGTTCGCTACAGGGGGCTGGCCAAGAACCAGGCGCAGTTGTTCACCCTGTTCGCCCTCGGCAACCTGGTGCTAGCGGGAAGATGTCAGGGGCATGCTAACGGGGCTAGTGCGTCTTGAATTTGGCTTGGCAGCCGGAAAACCCGGTTGCCAGGAAAACAGGCCACTTGACGCGGTCATGTAAAGACTGCTGAGACGATAATCTGGTCAGGCTGAACGGTTCAGCTGAACAGAACTGAATTGTTCAGCGGTTCCT
>NZ_FOPY01000016.1 GCF_900113605.1 Modicisalibacter xianhensis | reverse complement strand
GCCTGGATGTCGCCCTTGCCGTCCTTCAGGCCGATCAGGTTGGGGCAGGCGTCGGCGAGCTGCTGGACCGCCTCGGCTTCCAGAATGCCGTTGCCACGGTTGTAGTAAATGACGTTGAGATCGGTGGCATCGCAGATCTGGCGTGCATAGGCCACCAGGCCCTCCTGCGGGCACTCGGTCAGGTATGGCGGCATCAGCAGGATGCCGTCGGCGCCGGCCTCCTCGGCGACCTGGGCGAAGGCCTTGCCGCTGCCCACGCTCAACCCGGCGCTGGCGATGACCGGCAGCTTGCCATCCACCGTCTCGACGGCCAGGGAAACGATGTCGCGGAACTCGTCCAGGGTCAGGTTGAAGAACTCGCCGGTGCCGCCGGCCACGAACACGGCGGAGATATCGTGGCTGATGAACCACTCGAGACGCTGGCGGTAGCTGTCGGGATCGAAATTACCGTTGGCGTCGAAATCGGTAATGGGGAACGAAAGCAGGCCATCACCCACCGCTTTCCTGACGTCGTCTCTGGTGAAATTCACAAAAAATTCCTTTTGCTCATGCGATGCGTAGCGAAACCAGTAACCGGTGCAATTATTCGCTTGCTTACCGTATGTCATACATCATACAAGTAAGAAAACTATAGGCAGTGCCGAGCTTCGGCAATACAACTTATGTCGTGATCGACTAAAGTCTAAATTGAAGAAGTAGGAAACCGCACGCCTGCCCGACCATGCCGAACAGACGATACGTTCGGGATCAGGTCAGTTCGGCAGGATGACGGAAGGCATGCAACCGGGCACAGCCAGCAGCCCAGACCTCGGCCTCCAGGGCGGCAATGGCTGCCGTGGGCATAGGAAAGCTGCTACGTGGATCGCCCTCGACGAGCCGTCCTGTAAGTTCTCCAACCAGCGGCATATGGCTGATCAAGAGCCAAGGCGACGCCATGGCATTTGCCTGCAACCAGTCGAGTACCGGCTCCACGGGATCGTCTGGCGTAATCAAGTTCAGCGTTTCTACCGATTTACCAAGATGATCGGCAACAATCGTTGCCGTCTGCTGGGCACGTACATAAGGGCTTGCGGCGATCTGCAAACGAGCAAGCAGAGCCCCGTCCAACGTTTCGGCCAGCCACGCTGTCATGCGGGCTACCTCCTGTCGCCCGGCCTCGGTGAGAGCACGCTGCGAATCGGGGTGCCCTGGCGCTGCCTGGCCGTGCCGCATGATCCAGAGTACTGAGCTCATGAGTTACCCTCCAGTCGCCGGGCGTGCTTGACGTCTTCGCGTGACAGAGTGAATTCGACGTCGCTACTCTGTTCGTTCTGCATCAGCAGCCTGGCCATGTCACGCGCCGGCACATCATTGAACAGCACCTGGTACAAGCCCTCGGCCAGTGGCATGTAAATCCCCGCCTCCCGCGACTTGGCGCACACCAGATGGACGGTATTGACCCCCTCGGCAACCTGCCCCAGGGCATCGACTGCCTCCTCGAGCGTACGTCCCTGCCCCATGGCATATCCGACCCGGTAATTGCGCGAGCGGTTGGAGGAGCAGGTCACGATCAGGTCGCCGACACCGGCCAGGCCGATGAAGGTCATCGGATTGGCACCCAGTGCCACGGCAAAGCGGCTCATCTCGGCCAGCGCGCGAGTCATCAGCATGCTGCGGGTATTCTCGCCCATGCCCAGCGCGGCCGCCATGCCGGCGGCAATGGCATAGATATTCTTCAACGCACCGCCGAGCTCGACCCCATACCGGTCATTACTGGCATAGACGCGGAAGTAGTCGCAACCCAGTGCCGTCTGGACGCGAGCCCGAGTCAGCGCATCATCGCTGGCAATGACTGTGGCAGTCAGTTGCTTTTCGGCGATTTCCGACGCCAGATTGGGGCCGGACAGTACGCCAATGTGGGAAAAGCCCGTTTCCTCTTCGAGGATCTGGCTCATCAGTTTGAAACCCTCTTCCTGGATCCCCTTGGTCGTACTGACCAGTATCTGGCGATCATGTAGCCAAGGACGGGCCTGACGCACGACAGTGCGAAACGCCTTGGAGGGAATCGCCACGAACACCAGTTCGGCTCCCTCAAGCACCGATGACATGTCATTCGAGGCCACCACGGCGGGATTGATGGCGAAGTCGGGAAGGTAGCGAGAATTACGATGGTTGCGATTGATCTCGTCGACCAATGCATCGTCTCGTAGCCATTGGCGTACCGTGGCACCGTTATCGGCAGCGATGCTGGCCAGCGCCGTACCGAAGCTTCCCCCGCCCAGCACGGCCACCTTGGGGCGATCCTCTGTCATGCTCGATCCCTAGATGAGTATGTTGAGAACATTGTAACGAAAAACGCCCCGCTTCGCGGGGCGTGTCTCTTCGGGCACAAGTGCCTTGGCTGTGCAAGCCTCAGTCGATCATCGGCACCAGGGCGTCGATACTGGACCTGGCATCCCCGTACAGCATGCGCGTGTTCTCCTTGAAGAACAACGGGTTCTCGATGCCGGAGTAGCCGGTACCTTGCCCACGCTTGCAGACGAACACCTGCTTGGCTTCCCACACCTTGAGCACCGGCATGCCGGAAATCGGGCTGTTGGGATCTTCCTGGGCAGCTGGATTCACGATGTCGTTGGAACCAATGACGATCACCACATCGGTCTCGGCAAAGTCATCGTTGATCTCGTCCATTTCCAGCACGATGTCGTAGGGCACCCTTGCCTCGGCCAGCAGTACGTTCATGTGCCCCGGTAGGCGTCCTGCTACCGGATGGATGCCGAAACGTACCGTCTTCCCGGCGGCACGCAGCTTGCGGGTCAGCTCGCTCACCGCGTTCTGCGCCTGGGCAACCGCCATGCCATAGCCCGGCACGATGATCACGCTGTCGGCATCATTCAGTGCGCTGGCCACACCGCCTGTATCGATGGCCACCTGCTCGCCTTCGATTTCCGCCGCAGGCCCCTTGCTGCCACCGAAACCACCAAGTATCACGTTGACGAAATTACGGTTCATCGCCTTGCACATGATGTACGAGAGGATGGCCCCCGACGAGCCCACCAGCGCCCCGGTCACGATCAGCAGGTCATTGGACAGCGTGAAGCCGATTGCCGCCGCGGCCCAACCGGAATAGCTGTTGAGCATCGAGACCACGACCGGCATGTCGGCACCGCCGATGCCCATGATCAGATGATAGCCAATGAAGAAGGCCAGCAGCGCCAGCAAAAGCAGTGTCCAGAAGCCTGCACCGTTCAGGTAAAGGATAGCCAGCAACAGCGACAGGATGGCTGCCCCTGCGTTTAGCCAGTGACCGCCCGGCAGTTGACGCGGCTTGCCATCGACCTTACCGGCAAGCTTGCCGAAGGCAATCACCGATCCGGTGAAGGTGACCGCACCGATGAAGACCCCCAGCACTACTTCGATCTGCAGGAAAGTCAGTTCGGCAGGCGTCTTCTCGGCCACCAGCGCAGCGAAGGCGGAAAAGCCATCGGTACCGCGCTCGGCCAGTTGCGCAGCCAGAACACGCCGCCGTTCGAGATCGGCATTGAAGCCGACGAACACGGCGGCCAGGCCGACAAAGGAATGCAACGCTGCCACCAGTTGAGGCATTTCGGTCATGTCGACTTTCTTGGCAAGGTAGGCACCGATGACCGCACCGATGATCATCATCGGCAGCATCCACCAGTAGCCCCCGATGCCCGGACCGAGCGCAGTGAAGAGCACCGCGATGGCCATGCCGACGATGCCGTACCAGACTGCTCGCTTGGCCTTTTCCTGATTACTCAGCCCACCCAGCGAGAGGATGAACAGTACACTTGCCGCAATCGCCGCGGCAGAAACGAACTCTTGGCCCAACATATCGTATCTCCGCGGTTCAGGACTTCTGGAACATGGCCAGCATCCGGCGTGTCACCAGGAAGCCGCCCACGATATTGATAGTAGCGATCAGCACCGAAAAACCGGCCAACAGACCGACAAGCCAACTTCCCGAACCGATCTGCAATATCGCGCCAAGCACGATGATGCCGGAAATGGCATTGGTCACCGCCATCAATGGGGTGTGCAGCGAATGGCTGACATTCCAGATCACCTGGAAGCCCACGAAGCAGGACAGCACGAACACGATGAAATGCTGCATGAACGATGCCGGAGCCACCAATCCGAGTAGCCACATCAGCACCCCGCCGGCCACCAGCAGTCCCACCTGCCGCTTGGTCTGAGACACGAAGGCGGCATGCTCGGCAGCCTTCTTTTCTTCCGGGGTCGGCTCCTTGGGCCGCTCCTTGGGCTTGGATGACCCGATGGCCTTCACCTTGGGCGGCGGCGGCGGGAAGGTGATCTCGCCCTCATGCGTTACCGTGGCGCCACGAATGACGTCATCTTCCATGTTGTGGACGATCTCGCCATCCTTTTCCGGCGTGAGATCGGTAAGCATGTGACGAATATTGGTGGAGTACAGTAGCGACGCTTGTGTCGCCATGCGTGACGGAAAGTCAGTATAGCCGACCACAACCACGCCGTTTTCAGTGACGATACGCTCGTCGGGCACGGTCAGGTCGCAGTTGCCACCCTTCTCTGAGGCAAGATCGACGATCACCGAACCGGGCTTCATGGCCTCGACCATGTCCTTGAGCCACAGCTTCGGCGCCGGCTTGCCGGGAATCAGCGCGGTCGTGATCACTATGTCGACATCCGGCGCCTGCTCGCGGAACAGCGCCAGTTGCTTCTCGCGGAACTCGGGGCTGGAGGGCTTGGCATAGCCGCCGCTCTCGGCGCCATCTGCACTATCCTCGAAATCGAGAAACAGGAACTCGGCACCCATCGACTCGATCTGCTCGGCCACCTCGGGGCGCACATCGAAGGCCCGCACCACGGCGCCCAGGCTGGCTGCCGTACCGATGGCCGCCAGCCCGGCGACGCCAGCCCCCACCACGAGCACCTTGGCCGGCGGCACCTTTCCCGCTGCGGTCACTTGCCCGGTGAAGAAGCGGCCAAACTGATTACCAGCCTCGATCACTGCCCGATAGCCAGCGATATTGGCCATGCTCGACAGGGCATCCATCTTCTGGGCACGAGAGATTCGCGGCACCATGTCCATGGCGACGACCTTGGCACCTTTAGCACGGCACTGCTCCAGCAATGCCTCGTTCTGTGCCGGCCAGAAGAAGGAAATCAGCGTCTGGCCCTGACGCAGCCATTCGACTTCCGCCTCTGTCGGCTCACGAACCTTGATCACGACGTCGACGGCATCCCACAGTGCTTGCGCGCCCTGGATGACAGTGACACCGGCTTCCTGGTAAACCTCGTCCTTGAACCCTGCCGCTTCACCGGCACCCGCCTCGATGAAGCACTCGTGGCCCAGCTTCTGAATATGCCGAGCGCTTTCCGGGGTAAGCGCAACGCGCGCTTCTCCCCGAGCTGTTTCCTTGGGTGCGCCGATCTTCACACCAACCCCCTTGCCTTTTGATGGTCGTAAGAGATATCGATCCCGCTATCTTGCGTCCTTATGGTTCTTTGCATACTACCGTTCCTTGGTTTCATCAATCATGGCGCAAAACATCCCTCTACGCCGTGAAAGACGATATGCATGTTCCTTGAAGCAATAAAAAATGGCTTTTTATAAAATGCAGAAAACTGACAAGACATGCAACAAAAAACCTTTATATACAGCAACTTATGGAAACCATAACAATACCCTTATGGTTGCCCATGTCACTAAATTACTGTTTTTATGAGAGTTTTACCGTTTACCTTACCTACCGAATGGCTTATGAAAACCATAAGTAAAACGTTATTTCATATATCTCGCGTAGTTGATGTGTTTACGCGGGACACAACATGCAAGTTGCATGAGGATGGGACATGTCGGGAGCAATAAAAAACCGCTTCCGAAGAAGCGGCTCAACCTTCGCGTTGGCGGGAATATCACACCGCCTTGTCGGAGCGGTGACTCAGAATCAATGAGTTATTGGTACGCAACAGAGATAACAGGACATCTTGATAGTCGTGGCGCGTTGCATAGCCTTCCAGTGCGCCGATCAGCGCTTCGGCGGTAACGGGCCGCTGTTGGGCGACCAGGCGCGCGCGTCGTTCACGCAGCTGTGCATATGCCTCATGCGTATTGAGGTTATGCAGGTAGGTCCGCACGGCGTCACGCACGGTGTCGAACGCACTGTACTGCCGACCGCTGCCGGCCTGGGCGAGACCGCAACCATCCTTGAAGCAGCGCAGACCGAACAGGTTATTGCCTTGGCGAGCGAAGCGTGAAGTCCCCCAGCCTGACTCCTCAATGGCCTGAATGATCACCATGGACAGCGGCACGGTGTTCACACGGTCGAGAAGCGCCTGTGTGATACGCTGGTCGCGACAGGTCAGGTCATATTCCTGGCATAGCGTCGCCAGGCGCTGCCGCTCCTTGCCGGACCGTGCGCCCCCGCCGGCCTTCACGGTTTCCAGCCATTCACGCTGCGCAGCGATGCGCGCATTTTCGGCTTCGACCAAGGGGACCAGCAGTTTCAGGAACACCTGCTTGCGAACGGGGCCGGCCGGGTAGTCCCGCAAGTCGGGCAGTTCGCTGACAGGGTCCAAATCGCTCCGGTAAAGAGCCTGCTGAGTTATCGTTTCGGCTCTCGTTTCCCATGTCGACTCGGCTTGAGCCGTCATGGGAAAGGGAGCAACGCCGACACCGAGACACGCCGTTACTGCCAGGATTGCCGTGACTCGAAGCCGTCTCCTGGGACGACATCGACGCATGGGTAGGACTCCGTAAGTGAGGAACCTGGAGTCTACCAAGGGAATGCCTAAACACCGAGCATTTTTTGCGGCAACGCAAAACGCACCGGCCGGCCTCAGGGGCCGGCCGGGTTAGCGTCGACTCACGAACGGGTTACGCTACGCACCTCATGCTGTCAGCAAGGCATTGAGTCGCTTGACGTAGGCTGCCGGGTCGTTGAGGTGGCCACCTTCGGCAATGATGGCCTGATCGAGCAGGATACGCGCCAGATCACCGAAACGTTCGCCCTCGGCAGTTTCGAGACGGGCCACAAGGGCGTGCTCGGGGTTGAGTTCGAGAATCGGCTTGACCTCGGGGACCGGCTGTCCGGCAGCTTCCATGATGCGACGCATCTGGAACCCCATCTCGTGCTCGGAAAGCACCACGCAGGCCGGTGAGTCGGTCAGGCGATGCGTCACCCGCACTTCCTGCACCTCGTCACTGAGCGCTTCCTTGACGCGCTTGATCAAGTCTTCCTTGGCCTTGGCGGTTTCCTCCTGGGCCTGCTTCTCTTCCTCGCCCTCGATATCACCCAGGTCCAGGTCACCCTTGGCCACATCGGCAAACGACTTGCCGTCGTACTCGGAGAGGTGGCTCATCAGCCACTCGTCGATGCGATCGTGCAGCAGCAACACCTCGACGCCCTTCTTGCGGAAAATCTCGAGATGCGGGCTGTGCTTGGCCGCATTGAAGCTGTCGGCAACGATGTAGTAGATCTTCTGCTGGCCTTCCTTCATGCGTGATACGTAATCGGCCAGTGACTGATCCTGAGTCGTACTGTCGGTATGGGTCGAGGAGAAGCGCAGCAGCTCGGCGATCTTGTCGCGGTTGGCATAATCTTCCGCCGGGCCTTCCTTGAGCACCGAACCGAAGGTGTTCCAGAAGGTCTGGTAACCCTCCTTGTCCTTGGCGAGTTTCTTGAGCATGTCGAGGGCCCGCTTGGTCAATGCCGACTTCATCTTGTCGACCTGCGGGTCCTTCTGCAGTAGCTCGCGAGAGACGTTGAGCGACAGGTCCTTGGTATCGACCACGCCCTTGACGAAACGCAGGTACAACGGCAGGAACTGCTCGGCGTCATCCATGATGAACACGCGCTGCACATACAGGCGCACCCCGCGCGCGCCATCGCGTTCGTAGAGGTCGAACGGCGCACGACCGGGCACGTAGAGCAAACTGGTGTACTCGAGCTTGCCCTCGACCTTGTTGTGACTCCAGGTCAGCGGGTCGCTGAAGTCATGGGCGATATGCTTGTAGAACGCCTTGTACTCATCATCACTGACCTCGGACTTGGGGCGTACCCACAATGCCTGGGCCTCATTGACGGTTTCCCATGTCGTGACCTCGCTGCCCTCGATCTCGTTGCCATCATCGTCCTTGGCCGTCTCGGTCTTGGGCATGCGCACCGGAACATCGATATGGTCGGAGTACTTGCGCACCAGGTTACGCAGCCGGAAGTCGTCGGCGTACTCCTTGGCGTCATCCTTGAGATGCAGGATGATTTCGGTGCCGCGCTCGGGCTTGTCGATATCGGCGATGGTGAACTCGCCTTCGCCCTTGGAGCGCCATTCCACACCTTCCTCGGCGTCGGCTCGACGGGTACGCACGGTAACTTCATCGGCAACGATGAAGCCGGAGTAGAAGCCTACCCCGAACTGACCGATCAGCTTGGCGTCCTTCTGCTGCTCCCCGGAGAGCTGCTTGAGGAACTCGGCAGTACCACTCTTGGCAATGGTACCCAGGTTGCGGATTACCTCATCGCGATTCATGCCAATGCCGTTGTCTCGTACCGTGACGGTACCGGCCTTGGCATCGTGCTCGATCTCGATGCGCAGATCGCTATCGTTGCCATACAGCGCATCGTTATCCAACGCCTCGTAGCGCAGCTTGTCGCAGGCATCGGCGGCGTTGGAAATCAATTCGCGAAGAAAGATCTCCCGGTTGGAATACAGGGAGTGAATCATCAAGTGAAGCAGCTGCTTGACTTCGGTCTGGAAGCCCAGCGTTTCTTCATGGGTGGCAGTGGTCATTTGGCAAGCCCCTCATGGTGTTGACAAGCGTTCGTCATCGATATGGGGATTGCCTGAAGCATTTCAAGCGCTTGCCGATATCAACTTCAACGCGGCGCGTCCGGCGGGTTGTCGATATCGATGCCCTTCCAGCGACGATAGTCGCTCAGTGCGGTATCCACCCGCGCCAATAGCCAGCCGACGATGACGATATCATCGACGACACCGATCAGCACGAGCATTTCAGGGATCAGGTCGATCGGCGAGATCAGATACAGCAGCGCCAGGGCCATCCAACCGAATGCCGGCCAGGGCGCGGGACGGTAACGTCCACTGAAGACATCGGCGCACATCGGCAGGAACAGGCGCAGCGCCCTCGCAATGCGCGACAGGGCGCCAGCGCGATGCTTGAGCCGGGACAACTTGAACAAGGGCATTGCGTATTTCTCCGCATCGTCGAGGAAATGGCCGTGTCGCGGCCAGACGACACTACTCAAGAGTGGCCGTATCAGAGAGGATGGTGCACATCGCATCCGTGGGGCAAGTACGAGGAGAGCCGTCCATGAAACCCCGAACCCCAAAGCGGGCCATGGCCTTGTTGGCCGCCCTGCTCATCAGCCTGCCCGCCGTTGCCGACGTGGCCTCCGACCGCGCCATGCGCGAGGCCTTGGAAGCGGCCCGCAATCGTGACTGGAGCCGAATCGACGACGCGGCTATCAACGATCACGTCCTGGCCGGTTATGTGGAATATCACCGGCTGCGCAGCCAGTTGCCCCACGTGGCGCCAAGCGTCGTCAACAGCTTTCTCCAGCGCCACGCCGACTCGCCGCTGAGCGACTGGATGCGTGGCGTAGCCCAGGTCAGCTATGGCGATGCCGGGCGCCACGATGCCCTGCTGGCCGTGAGCGACGGCGTGCCGCGTGGCACGATCCGCCAGTGCCACTACTACACGGCGCTGCTCGATCGCGACCCGGCGGCAGCCGCCGAGGGCGGTCTCGAATTGTGGCTGACCGGGCGCTCCCAACCCAGTGAATGCGATGCCCTGTTCGATACCCTGCTCAGCCGTGGCGCCATCGATGCGCAGGCCATCTGGCAGCGCATGATGCTGGCCTGGGAAAACGGCGAAGATGGGCTAATGAACTACCTGGCAAGAAAGCTGCCGGGCTCGTGGAGCGATGCCCAGCAGGCATTGGACCGGGTGAAAGGCGATTATGCCGCGGTAACGCGCATACCGGTCAATCTCGGTCATCAGGGTCAGGCCAGCGCCGCGCTGTTCACTGCAGCCATGCACAACTTCACCCGAGCCGATACCGAAGCCGCCCTGGAAGCCTGGCGCAAGATTGGCCCGCATCTGCCACTTAGCGAGACGCAGCGACACGTTGTCGAGCATGACCTGGCCTTCTATTCGATGGTCCGCGAGGTCAGCAATAACCAGGGCTGGGTCGATGACGTGCTGCCACGCCTGGCGGAGGGTGACCTGCTCGAATTGCGGGTGCGTCGTGCGCTGGCCGAGCGCAACTGGAACGAGGTCGT
Source organism: Modicisalibacter xianhensis (assembly GCF_900113605.1). Taxonomy (GTDB): domain Bacteria; phylum Pseudomonadota; class Gammaproteobacteria; order Pseudomonadales; family Halomonadaceae; genus Modicisalibacter; species Modicisalibacter xianhensis. The sequence continues at coordinate 64,378 of NZ_FOPY01000016.1, read as the reverse complement.
CCACTGGGTGCACCAGATGCCCGACGACCCGCGCCAGGATGCGCGTTGGCAATACTGGCTGGGACGCGCGCTGGAGCAACTGGGCGACGAACAGACGGCACGCAAGGCCTATGCCGCTGCAGCGGACGATCGCAGTTTCTTCGGATTTGCGGCGGCCGACAAGCTCGGCCAACCCTACGCCCTCAACATGGCCCAGGCCACCTTCAACGACGCCTACCGGCGTGAAGTCGCCAACTGGCCTGTCGTGCAGCGTGCCGAGGCACTCCAGCGCATCGGCGAGCCGGGCCTGGCGCGCAGCGAATGGTACGCCGCCATAGAGCGTGCCACTGAAGAAGAAGCCAGAGCCCTGGCCGACTACGCACAGCAGCGGGGATGGTATGCCACCTTAGTCCAGACGACCATTGCGGCCGATCAGTGGGACGCCTTGGCCTGGCGTTTCCCCAACGCCTATCAGGACAGTTTCCAACGCTGGGGCAATGCCAACGGTGTCGACCCGTTCCTGCTCATGGGGATTGCGCGTCGCGAGAGTGCCTTCAACAACGAAGCGGTTTCTCCCGTCGGTGCTCGCGGCCTGATGCAGCTCATGCCCGGCACGGCTGCACATGTCAGCGGCCAGTTGGGTATCGACACGCCCAGCATGAACGAGCTGTTCGAACCCGAGACCAACATTCGCCTGGGTAGTCATTACATCAGCCGCATGCTGGATCGCTACAGTGGCAACCGGCTCGCGGCCACGGCAGCCTACAATGCCGGACCGGGCCGGGTGGACCGCTGGCTGAGAGACGCCCCGCAGGAATTCGACCTGTTCGTGGAAAGCATTCCCTTCAGGGAGACACGCGATTATGTGCAAGCGGTACTGGCCTATCAGGTGATTTTCGCCAGCCTGGCCCAGAACGGCAGCACGCAAGGCATCGCCATGCTCTCCCCCGCCGAACGCCAAGGGAGCTACGATATCTCGCTGCTGGCGCGCAACTGACCCTTTGCTCTCCTGAAACGACCGCACTCCAGGGTGCGGTCGTTCTCATGGGCGTTGCTGCAACGCCAGCTTGACGCCAAAGGCCACCAATACCGCTCCCGTCACGCCATCCAGCGTCCGCGATACGCTTCGCCTGGCCAGCCAGTGCCCCGCCTTGCCGACCATCAGTACGATCGCTATCTGCCAGACGTTGGCAATGACGAAGTGCACCGACGCCAACCACAGCGACTTGACCAGTGCCGGATCGCCGGGCGCAATGAACTGGGGCAGGAAGGCCATATAGAATACAATCGTCTTAGGGTTGAGCACGTTGGACAGGAACCCTTCACGTGCCGGCAACCACAGCGAGACATGACGACGCGCCGTGCCAACCTCCGCTACGGGGAGCGGGTTGCCCCGCCGCGCACTCAGCAGGCTCTGCAACCCCAACCACACCAGATAAGCCGCTCCCAGTAGCTTGAGCACACTGAAAGCCCAGGCCGACTGCAACAGGATCAGCGAGATGCCCAACGCCGACACCGCGGCATGCACGAACAACCCGAAGCAGATGGCCAGGCTGGTCACGATGCCATCGCGTACGCCACCCCGAGCGGTATTTCGGATCACTAGCAGGGTATCCACGCCAGGCGTCATGCTCAGCAACGTAATGGCCAGTACAAAAGGAAGGAATTGGGCATCGATCAACATGGAACTCTCGATTCAGGTTAGCGGCTTCAGCGACTGAAGATATCGCGACGCGAGTGTTTCATGGAAATCTGGTCGTTGAGGGACCAGAAATCATACAGCACACCGATCAGGAACAGCCCCCCGGTGAGTAGATACAGCAGGCCTGTCAGCCACTTGCCCATGTACATGCGGTGAATGCCGAATACCCCCAGGAACGTCAGCAGTACCCAGGCCACGGTGTAATTGGTAGGCCCGGATTGGTACCGAAGGTCAGCCTGGCGGTCCATGCTCGGTATCAGGAACAGATCGATCAGCCAACCGATGAGGAACAGGCCGAACGTGAAGAACCAGATCGTGCCGGTGACCGGCTTGCCATAGTAGAAGCGGTGAGCGCCGGTAAACCCGAATATCCACAGCAGATAGCCGACGGCCTTGCTGTGCGTGTCATTGGAAGCCAACTGAACCATCTTCCCTCCCAGTCTCAATTCAAGAATATCTCGCCATCATGGCGTAACCCGGTTAAATGACGCCAAGCTCGCGCAAACGTTCCTTGAGGTAGGTATCGGCTGTGTGGCGTTCAGACAGCACGACCTCGGGGCGCGGATGAAGGAATAGCGGTAATGAAAGCCTCGAATGTAGTCGTGCCTCGCCCCGGGGGTTGGTCACGCGATGCGTCGTCGATGGAAAGTAGCCTCGCGATGCTTCCTGCAGCATGTCGCCGACATTGATGACCAACTGGCCGGGATCGCAGGGCACTGCGTGCCAGGTCCCGTCACCGCCGCGTACCTCCAGGCCTGGCTCATTGGCGGCCGGCAGCACTGTCAGCAGGTTGATGTCCTCGTGGGCCGCAGCACGTACCGCACCAGGCTGCTCGTCACCGCTGAGCGGCGGATAATGCAGGACACGCAACAGCGTTTGCTGGCTGTCCTCGATCATTCGCGATAGTGGCTCACTATAGTGCAATGCGATGTCGGCCGGCGTCTGCGACTCGACCCACCCGAGCAGGGTCGAGGCAACCTCGTTAGCCCGCCGATAGTAATCGAGGATATCGTCGCGCAGCGAATCGGGAATTCGCCCCCACGGATAGACGTGGTAGTACTCCTTGAGGTCCTTGACGGAGTGCCCCTTGGCGGTTTCCGACACGTCAGGAGGAAAGTAGCCATCCTGGCGCCCCTGGTCGTAACGCCAGCGGTGCTTTTCTTCGCTGGTGAAGAAAGCCAGCCAATTCCGATAGATCGAGCTCACCAGGTCAGCGGGTATCGGGTGATTGCGCAGTACACCGAATCCAGTCTCCCTGAGAGACTGGACAAAGCGCTCGGCAGCGTCAGGCTGGGTGTAATCGACGTTCTGGACGTTCATGCGATTTCCATCTATGGTGCTTGTGCGGGGCATCGTAACGTGTAATCCACGCACAACGTAGGTTGATGTGGTAACGGGAAACGATGCAGCAACCGCTGCGTTGGTTAGCAAGCAGAATAGCGTCAGTTGTTATCGATTCCCTCGAGAAGACCAGTGCGCATTCCCTTCCCTTGTCTTACCAACGCACTACGGGCCCATGGTAAGGCTAGCGCCTCTCCGGCCCAGCACCATTATTAGTTAGTTAAGGAAATCGACACATGGCAACTGGCACCGTCAAGTGGTTCAACGACACTAAGGGCTACGGCTTCATCTCTCCGGACGACGGTGGTGATGACCTCTTCGCCCACTTCTCCGAGATTCAGGCTGACGGCTTCAAGACCCTGCAGGACGGCCAGAAGGTCTCCTTCGAGGTGACTCAGGGTAAGAAAGGCCTTCAGGCCGCCAATATCAAGGTCGTCAGCTAAGCGCTTGGCGAGACTTGACGGCAACGGCATCCAAAGGCTGCCCGTTGTGGAAAGGCCCGCTTCGGCGGGCCTTTTGTGCATTGACCAGGTGTTTCGATCCTCTGCATGAGTTAAATAATGCTTGACGATACTGTGAGAAAGGCGCATCCTCACTCTCGTTGGTTTGTAGGCAGAATGACGTCAGTTGTGATCGATTCCCTTCGACATCCTCGTGCGCGTTTCTCTGGCATATAAGCCTCGCACCGACGACTGCCGGGCAAAACAAATCCCAGCAGTCTCATCAACACCTCAGTAACATCAAGGAAATCGACAATGGCAACTGGCACTGTCAAGTGGTTCAACGATACCAAAGGTTTCGGCTTCATTTCTCCGGACGACGGTGGTGACGACCTGTTCGCCCACTTCTCTGAAATTCAAGCTGACGGCTTCAAGTCCCTGCAGGATGGCCAGAAGGTCTCCTTCGAAGTCACTCAGGGCAAGAAAGGCCTTCAGGCTTCCAAGATTCAGGCTATCTAATCGATCACATGCCTCATGCATGTGGCTCGAGGCACGACATGAGCGTGCCAGCCTGACCAAGTGCCCTTACCGGCGCTTGCAAAAACCCCACCTAACGGTGGGGTTTTTCGTTTCTGTCTACTCACCCGGTCATGCTTTCCTTGCGCTCCAGCCCTACCAGGTCTTCATAGGCATGCCATGTGGCATGACCGAGCACGGGCAATATGACGGCCAAGCCGATATAGAACGTCATCATGCCGACCACTGTGCACCCTGTCAGTATCGCCGCCCACAGCAACATGGGGCGGAAGTTGCGGGCTATGCTCTTGACGCTGGCCTCGATGCCTTCCATGAACGTCAAGTCGCGATCCAGCAAGGTGGGAATGGCGATCACGCTAATAGAGAATGCACCGAAAGCGAGTACCGCACCGATGGCCGTTCCCACTGCCAGCATGCCCAGGCCTTCTGCTGTCGTGAACAGGGCTACATAGAGCGTTTCCGGGCTCGGGATGTAGTAGCCGAAGAACAACGCAAACAGTAGCGTCGCCGTCCGGATCCAGGCCATGAAGAAGATCATCATCATTACGCCCATCATGGCCAGTTGCCCGGTATGGGACGTCCAGGCACCAAATGCGTCCCACCAGGTAGGCCGGCGCCCTTCACCAAGGCTTCGGCTGATTCCGTAGGAACCCACAGCCACCAGCGGCCCCAGGAACATGAACCCGGCGATCATGGGCAATAACCAATGCCAGAGGCCAAGCGCAAAAGCGCCTATCGTAACGGCCATACTGAGCCCGACCCAGAACAGGCCATACGCCAAGCTGACTGACATGGCAGCCCGGAAATCGCTGATCCCTGCGCTCAGCCATTGACGTGGTCGCTGGATATCGACCCTTCGAATGACGAGCTGGGCATCGGCTCGAGAGAGTGGGACGTTCTTGTTGGTTGCGGCTTTCATGGCGTGACCCCCTACCGAGGCGTAGCGGCGGTTGGACACGGGGCGTGACACCCCAGTGCATTACGCGGTAGTGCGACGGGCAGGTCCGGGCGGGAAGGATGGGAGGCTCTCAGGAAGGAATGCCCGGCCCCTGCCCCTTTCTTTCAATGTAGTCGACGCGACGCAAGGATACCGAACCGATCAAGCCATTATCGTGGCTAGAACGACAACGCCCGGCAGCAGCCGGGCGTTGTCACCATGGAGTCAGCGTCGTCAGCGAACCACCATGACCGAAATACCCGCATGGCGCACGACATGTTCGGCGTTCGGTCCGACAAGAAAATCGGCGAGTTCATGCCGATTGTGCGATGCCATGACGATCAAGTCTGCCCGTACCGATTTTGCCGTGCGGATGATCCCCTCATAAGGCGACCCTTCGACAATGTGGCATTGCACCTCAGTGTCACCGGGCACATGCTCGTCGACGAACTTGCGCTGGGCCTCGGAGAGCTTCTTGCGTGCCTTCTCACTGAAATCCGCCGGAAAGAAACTACCCACCAGCGGCATCCGGTAATCCGGCAGCACGGTCACCACATGCAACTTGGCGTTGAAGGTCTGGCAAAGCGCCAACGCTGTAGGCAGCGCCTTTTCCCAGGACTCGCCATGGTTCAAGTCGATGGGCAGGACGATGTTCTCGTACATGATCTCCCCTCCTCAGGCAGGCGCCGCCGCGGCATTCTTGCGTCGGCGCTGCTGCAGCAGAACCACCAGGGCGAATACTGCCAGCCCCGGAATCCACATCCACTCCTTGGACCAACGCTCGACCGGCGCCCTGACGGAAACGATCTCCTGGTCGAACTCGAAGCCCAGTTCCTCGGCCTGACTGCCGAAGGTCGTCATGTCGACCAGCGTACGCCCATCCTCTTCCATCAATTGCAGTCCGAGGTTATCCATGCGCTCGGCTCCCGTCTCGCCATCAGGCACCGGCACCAGGACCACGAAACTGGTCGGGTTGCCGTAGGCATCGAGCCCCTCGATACGTACCCGCAGATTGCTTCCCTCATCGACATTGCCCATTGCCTGCTCGAACTGCGAAGGCGCCACGTCACGGTACGGGTCGTGGATCATGTCCATCCAGAAGCCGGGACGGAACAGGGTGAACGCTACCAGCAACAATAGCAGGCTCTCGTACCAGCGGTTGCGTGTCAGCATGAACCCCTGCGTGGCAGCGGCAAAGATCAGCATGGCGATCGTGGCAATGATGAAGATCACGAAGCCCTGCAGAGGCGTGACCCCGATCAGCAGCAGGTCGGTATTGAAGATGAACAGAAACGGTAGTGCTGCCGTACGCAGGCTGTAGTAGAACGCCTGGAAGCCGGTACGGATCGGATCCCCGCCCGAGACGGCTGCGGCCGCGAACGACGCCAGGCCAACCGGCGGAGTGACATCGGCCATGATGCCGAAATAGAACACGAACAGATGCACGGCAATCAGCGGCACGATCAGGCCATTCTGCTGACCCAGCGACACGATGACCGGCGCCAGCAACGCCGAGACGACGATATAGTTGGCCGTCGTCGGCAGCCCCATACCCAGGATCAGGCTGAGTACCGCCGTCAACAGGAGCATGAGCAGTAGATTGCCCATCGACAGGGTCTCGACCAGATCGGCCAGGACCAGCCCGACCCCGGTCTGTGCGACGGCGCCCACGATAATGCCTGCTGCAGCCGTGGCGATGCCGATGCCGATCATGTTGCGGGCCCCGGCAATCAGCCCCTCCCAGAGATCGATGAAACCGTGCTTGATGTCCGACCCCATGTTGCTACGTCCCCGGAACATCGCGATCAGCGGGCGCTGGGTAAGCATGATGATAATCATCAGTACCGTAGCCCAGAATGCCGACAGGCCGGGCGACAAGCGTTCGACCATCAGGCACCACACCAGCACGATCACCGGCAGGATGTAATGCAGCCCGACCATGACCGTCGGCTTGGTCTGAGGCATCTTGACGTTGGCATCGTTAGGGTCGTCCTCTTCGAGTTCGGGATAGTTCGCCCCGACCTTGAGCAGCCCGACATAGACGATAGCCAGCAGTATCCCCACGACCCAGGGAGTGGCTTCTCCAAGTACCGGCTTGAGCCATCCGAGGCCGTAATAGACGATGAAAGATAGCGCCATCAGCGCAATCAGTCCGGTCAGAAAGCCGATGACCTTGCGCAGGAACGGCTTGGGCGGATTGCTGCTTTCCAAGCCTTGCATACCGGCCTTGAGCGCTTCCAGATGAACGATATAAATCAAGGCGATATAGGAAATCAGTGCTGGCAGGAAAGCATGCTTGATGACCTCGACATAGGAAATGCCGACATATTCCACCATCAGGAACGCCGCAGCGCCCATCACCGGCGGCATGATCTGGCCATTGACCGACGAGGCCACTTCCACGGCACCGGCCTTCTCGGCAGAAAACCCGACCCGCTTCATCATCGGAATGGTAAAGGTGCCGGTAGTTACGGTATTGGCAATGGAAGAGCCCGAAATCAGGCCGGTCATGCCCGAGGCCACCACGGCCGCCTTGGCCGGCCCGCCGCGATAGTGCCCGAGCAGCGAAAATGCGACCTTGATGAAATAGTTGCCGGCCCCGGCCTTGTCGAGCAAGGCACCAAACAGCACGAACAGGAAGACGAAACTCGTCGACACCCCCAAGGCGATCCCGAATACGCCCTGGGTAGTCAGCCACTGGTGATTTGCCAGCGCTTCGAAACTCACCCCGCGATGCGCCAGCATGCCTGGCATGTAGGGGCCGGCCAGCGAGTAGACCAGAAAGACAATCGCCACGATCATCAGCGGCGGCCCCAAAGCGCGCCGCGTCGCCTCGAGCAACAGCACGAGACCGACCACGGCGACGATCACGTCCTGGAGAATCGGTGCGCCAGGGCGCTGTGCCAGCTGGTCGTAGAAGATATAGAGATAAGCGCCGGTAAATGCCGCAACCAGCGCCATGGCCCAGTCAGTGACGGGCACCCGGTCGCGCGGTGAGCGCTTGAACGCCGGGTAGGCCATGTAGGCGAGAAACAGAGCGAAGGCCAGGTGTATCGACCGCGATTCGGTAGCGCTGAAGACCCCGAAGCCGAAAATGAACGGAAGCGGCGAGGCAATCCATAGCTGGAACAACGACCAGGCAGCCGCCGTTCCCAGCAGAATCTTGTTGGGAACGCCGCCCAACTTTCGCGAACCGGTATCACTGGCGGCGACCAGTTCTTCCAGTTCGTTCGATGACGCCGAGGCGTCCTTGTTGTTTTCAGCCATACTCGTGACCTGCTACAGACTGATCGGAAAAAGGCGGTATGAACTGACGGGGTAACGTCGCACTACCGCCGGTGGGCTGCATAACCGAAAGATGCGCGGAAGCTCATCAGCTCCGCGCATCCTCACGGTCAGTACTCGATGGTCCCCGTCAGGAGATCATTCGATCCAGCCTTGCTCTTTATAATAACGTGCCGCGCCTTCATGCAGCGGGGCCGTCAGGCCGTTGCTGATCATCTCCTCGGGCTTGAGGTTGGCAAAGGCCGGGTGCAGGCGCTTGAAGCGGTCGAAGTTCTCGAAGACCGACTTGACGGTAGCATAGACCACGTCGGCATCCGTATTCTCGTCGGTGACCACGGTCGCCATCACGCCGAAGGTGTTGACGTCATCGGGGTTGCCCTTGTACAGGCCACCGGGAATGGTTACTGTCGAATAGTACGGGTACTTCTCGACCAGTTGATCGACGGCTTCCCCTTCGAGCGGAACCAGCTTGGCATCGACGGTAGTGGTCGCTTCCTGGATAGAGCCATTGGGGTGGCCAACCACATAGACCATGGCGTCGATGTTGTTGTCAGCCAAGGCTGCGGCCTGCTCGGCAGCGGTCAACTCGGAAGCCAGCGAATAGACATCCGTCGTCCAGCCCTTGGCATCCATCAGCACTTCCATGGTGGCACGCTGACCGGAACCCGGGTTGCCGATATTGACACGCTTGCCCTGGAGATCATCCAGTTCATCGATACCGGCATCGGCGCGCGCCAGCACGGTGAGCGGTTCGCCATGCATGGAAAAGACCGAACGCAATTCCTTGAACGGCTGTTCGAAATTGCCTTCGCCATTGTAGGCGCGGTAAGCCACGTCGGACTGCACCACCCCCATATCCAGTTCGTTGGACTTGATGCCGTTGATGTTGGCAACGGAGCCGCCCGTCGAAGGCGCGTTGCACTTGATGTTCTGCTCTTCGCTGCGGTTGACCATACGGCACATGGACTGGCCGACAACGTAATAAACGCCCGTCTGGCCACCGGTACCGATGGTGATGAACTGCTCCTGCGCCATGACTGGCGTGGACAGTGTCGCAGCACCCAGCATGGCGCCGGACAGCATGGCAGCTGCGGAAAGGGAGTGGCGTTTCATGCAAAAATTCCTCTTCATGAGTTGTTTTTACGAATATCGACGATGGTCGATGGCTTTGCCTTGGAATGGCTGGCTCGACGCAGGTCAACCTGCCGATCGACATTGCTATCCCTGCACTATCAAGATACGCATTGCCATGCAGGGCTGCAAAAGCAATCGCTAACATGCTGCGAACGCCAACCGACAACGCAAGCCGATACGAACAAGGCTAGTGCATCGCTCGCGTTTACAGTGCGTTAATCTAACAGCATCGTTACATTGCAAACAGGTTTTTCGTTACGCCACGTAAAGCTAGGCAAATTTGCTTCGTGAAAATTGGCTGGCCCAAGTTTCTACTGTGAGGAAAAATGGTCGTTTACCTCCAGTAGATTAGCGCATCGTTCCCGAGCCACCTACGCTGAGGTAGTTGCCAAGCCCTCGAAAGGAGACGTCATGAGCGCACAGCCGACCATCGAATGCGTTCAGGGGGATATCGCCCAGCAACCGGACATGGATGCCGTGGTCAATGCCGCCAATGCCGACCTGACCATAGGCGGCGGTGTGGCCGGCGCGCTGCATCGCGCCGCCGGCCCCGGCCTGGAAGAGGAGTGCCGTCCCATGGCACCGATCCGCCCCGGACAGGCTGTCATCAGTGGAGCCCACAACCTGCCCAACCGGCATGTCATTCATTGCCTTGGGCCAGTCTATGGCGTCGACGAACCTGCCGACGAGCTGCTTGCAAGCTGCTACCGTGAAGCGTTACGCCTGGCCGAGGACAAAGGCCTGTCCTCGATTGCCTTCCCCTCGCTGTCCACTGGCGCTTTCGGCTATCCCATGCCCGAAGCCACTCGAATCGCTCTCGACACCGTCATCCAGGCCAGCCGAGGCAGCCACTCGCTGCGCCACATCCGCTTCGTCCTGTTCAGCGAGGAAGCCGTGCGCGTCCATCAGGAAATCCTTGGCTCACTTCAGGAGCCTTGACCGGCCTTTGCGCCAGATGTCCAGATTGCCCTTACAGGTTGTAACCGAGAACACGCGGTAGCCACAGGGCGATTTCCGGAAACAGTGCCACCAACAGCAGTGCTCCCCCCATGGCAACCACGAACAGCAGCGCCCAGCCCATGGTCTGCTCCAGGCGGATCCGAGCCACCTCGGTGGTTACCATCAGATTGACCGCCACTGGCGGCGTGAACTGACCGATGGCGATGTTCATGGCCAACAGGATGCCGAACCACACCGGGTTCCAGCCGAAGTGCTGCATGACCGGCACCAGAATCGGCATCAGTATCAAGTAGATTGAAATGGCGTCCAGCAGCATGCCGGCCAATAGAACAGCGAGCATGATCAGCACCAGCAGCACCGCGCCATTGTCGGACAGCCCAATCAGCCACTCCGCCATGTGGCGGAACGTTCCCAGCATGGTCCCGGCCCAGGCAAAGATGCCGGCCAAGGCGATGATCAACATGACCACGCCGGAAACTACCGCTGCCTCGCCGAACAGGTGCCACAGTTCGCGCCAGTCCAGTTCACGGGTAATGACCAGCCCCACTACGACGCCATAGGCGACGGCAGCCACGGCCGCCTCGGTGGGCGTAAACAACCCGCTGCGCAACCCGCCGAGGATGATGACTGGCGCGAACAATGCCGGTAATGCCTGGCGAAAACTCTCGCCCAACGGGGGGCGCTCGACGGTTGCAGGAGCCTCCCAGCCGTGGCGACGCGCCAACCAGAATGCAGGCACCAACAGCGACAGGCCGGCCAGGATGCCGGGGAACAGACCAGCGGCAAACAAGGCCCGCAGATCGACACCGGGCACCACGATGGAGTACAGAATCAAGGCCACCGACGGCGGAATGAGGATTGCCGTGGAGGCCGAGGCGGCGATCAGCGTGGCCGAGAACGGTCGCGGGTAGCCGGCACGGGTCATGCTCGGCAGCATGACCATGGCCACGGCAGCGGCATCCGCCGGCCCCGACCCGCTCATTCCCCCCATGATCATGCACACCAGCACGGCCACCAGCGCCAACCCGCCATGGCGCGGCCCGATCAACGCCTGGGCGAAACGCACCAGACGCGCCGCCACACCTGCGCGCTCGAAGATCAGGCCGGTGAGAATGAACAGCGGAATCGCAATCAAGGGATACTTGGCGATGCTGTTGTAGGTATTGGTTCCCAGAGTGGCAAGCATGGCCGGCGACAGGCCGGTAACAATGCCTACGGCCCCCGACAGGCCCAGCGCCAGCGCCACCGGCAGACCAGCGATCAGCAGGGCGACGAAGCTGAGGATCATCCACAGATCAGGACTCATCGTCGGAGAGCCTCCCACGCAGGCGATCCCAGCTTTGCTGTGTCAGTCGCAACAGCATCAGGCCAGCCAGGACCGGCAGCCAGACGATATACCACCATTGCGGGACACCCAGGCCTGGTGACTGGGTTTCCCAGCGATACTCCTCGATGGCCAGCTTGGCCCCGAACCATACGACCAGCCCCAGAACGGTCGCTCCTGACAGCCACTGGAACACGATCAGTGCGCGCCGCGGCCCACTGGGTAACGCCCGTTCAAGCAGGCCGATGCGAATGTGACCGTTACGGCGCATTGCCACGGCGGCACCGGCAAAAGTGAGGACCACCAGCAGAAACACCGAGATTTCCTCGGTGAAGGCAAAGGAGGCGTCCGTGACATAACGCACAATGACGTTGCCCAGGCTGATGAGCGCGATGACGACAAGAGCCAGGGTCGCCAGCACCCGCTCCAACCGAGCATCCGGTTTCGAATTCATGGCAAGGCATCTCGAACCGGGAGCGCTACCGGCTCAGCGTCTGCCGGCAACGTCTCCCGTTAAAAAGTGGTGACAGGTTAGAGGATTAGCGGCTCTCGACTGCCTGCTTTGCTGCCTCGACCAGCGCCTGGCCGATTTCCGGCGTCCAGGTCTCATAGACGCTCTGTGTGGCGTCGATGAACGCTTGGCGCTGCGCCTCGTCGAGTTCGATGACCTCGACGCCACGCGACTTGATGGCCTCCAGCCGCTCGTCCTTCTGGGCGCGGGACATCTCGATTTCCCACTGGCCGGCGTCGATTGCCGCCTGGCGCAACAGCTCGCGATCCTCTTCTGGCAATTGCTGCCAGACACGCTGATTGACGGCGAAGATCAGCGGGTCGTTCATGTAGTGCCACAGTGTGAGGTACTTCTGACCCACCTGGTCGATACGCGCCACGTCGAAGACCGACAAGGGGTTTTCCTGGCCATCGACAGCGCCGGTCGTCAGCGCCGGCTTGGCGTCGGCCCAGCTCATCTGGGTGGGGTTGGCCCCCAGTGCAGTGAAGGTATCCTGAAACAACGGCGAACCGACTACGCGAATCTTGAGCCCATCGAGATCATCCGGTGAATCGATGGGCAGTTTGGAGTTGGATAGCTCACGGAAGCCGTTCTCACCCCAGGCCAACGGCATGACGCCACGCGACTCGATGGCATCGAAGACCATCTCGCCGGCCTGCCCCCCGGTAATGGCATCGACGGCTTCGGTATCGGGCATCAGGAAAGGCAGCGAGAACAGGTTGAGTTCAGGAACCTGCGGCGACCAGTTGATGGTCGAGCCGACGGCCATATCGATCAGGCCCTGACGCATCGCCGAAAATTCCCGCGTCTGATCGCCACTGACCAATTGCGAGTTGGGATAGACCCGCAGGGTAATGCGTCCGTCCGAGCGCTCCTCCACCAGTTCGGCCCATTTCTCGGCAGCCTGTCCCCAAGGAAAATCGGCCGAAAGCACAGTGGAAACGGAATATTCGCGTGCCTGGACGCTCATGGCCACGCAGAACAGAGCAGCACCCGCCAGGGTGGCGGAAAGCGAGGGAAAGCGGCGTGTCAGCATGTCGTGTTCCTTGCATACAGCCGGCCGGGGACGCCGGCAGGCATCGTTATCGGTATTGTCGAGGGACGAACGAGGTCGCCCCGGTCGCTTGCAAGGTCCTTCGGATACAAAGACCGTGGGTGGCCGGCTTGTGGCGCAACCTGAACGGGCGTACGGGATAGGCGCAACGGCCCCGTCCAACCGCCATTGTAAGGGCCATCACGCTGAAAGAAAGAGGGTTTTGGGCGAAGGTCGTGTGTCAGGGCAAGTCGACACGGTCCCCTACCTGAATGTCATGTGCCTCGAAGAAGCCGGCATTGACCTCCAGGGCGTAGCGGAAAGGCACGCCCGCCTGATAGGTAGGACACCGGGCGTTCACGTCATTGCCGCATGGCGCCATGCTGTCAATCGCCCGGATTTTGCCATCGGCCCCGATGAAGGCAATATCCAGGGGAATGCGCGTACGATGCATCCAGAAGCCCGTAGAGGGCGATTGCTGCTGCTGGTAGACGAATAGCATGCCGGCATCGCTTGCCAGCCGATCACGCTCCATCAGGCCGAAGGCTCGCTCCTTCGCGGTACGTGCGACTTCCACGTTCAGCCGATAGGAACGCTCGCCAGTGTCGATGGTTAGCGCCCCTTCCTCCATGGCCTCGGCCGGCATCACCGCACCCAGTGTCAATCCGGACAGAAGTAGCACTCGCCTCGCCAGCGTCTTGAAATTTTCCATGCCATTCCCTTGCTTACGCATCGCCTGCCGGCGACCGGGGTCGCCAGGCTGCATACCCAACCTCTATACTGTCGCCCGCATTACCCGCGATCAAGGAAGACTTGTGCCCCTCCGTGACCTCCTGCTGGGCCTGACCGTCATCGCCATCTGGGCGCTGAATATCATCGTCATCAAGCTCGGGGTGGCCGACATGCCACCGCTATTGCTGATGACATTGCGCTTCATGCTCGTCGCCGCGCTCATCGTGCCTTTCACGCGTATTACTCGCGAGCAATTGCCTTGGCTGCTTTTGCTGTCGGTGACCTTCGGTGGACTGCACTTCCCGCTCCTTTTCCTGGGACTCGGCGAGGCCGAAGCCGGCACCGGCGCCCTGCTCGTCCAGATGGGTACGCCATTTGCGACATTGCTGGCCGCCCTATTCCTCAAGGAGCGTCTCAACCTGCGACGCTGGCTGGGGCTGGCGCTGTCGTTCGGCGGCGTAGTGGTACTCGCTGGCGGCCCCTCGCTGCCGTCACTGCTGGCCACTTCGCTGTTGCTGGCCAGCGCCTTCTTCTGGGCTGTCTCCAACCTGATCATCAAGGCCGCCCCGACAATTTCTCCGCTCACGCTCGCCGGCTGGATCGCGCTGTTTGCCATCCCTCAGGTCGCGCTGGGCACCTGGTGGTTCGAGGCAGACCAGTGGGCGGCACTGTCACGCGCTGGCTGGGCCGGCTGGGGAGCGGTGTTCTATACCGCCGTGATGTCCTCGATCGTCGCCTATGGCATGTGGTATCGACTCCTGCAGAAGCACCCGGTAAGCCGCGTGGTCCCCCTTTCGCTCCTCATGCCGGTATTCGCCGTCCTGCTGGGCATGTGGCTGCTCGGCGACCCATTGGGTGCCAACAAGCTGTTCGGCGGGCTAATGGTCGTGGCCGGCCTCGCAGTCATCAATATCCGTTTCGGAAAGAAACGAAAAGGCGCATGACCGTTGGGTCACGCGCCCCTGAGCAGGATATGGCGAGACAGGCAAATGCTAGCCATCCCGGCGCGACGACTCGGCATCGTCTGCCGTATCGTCGATATTGCGCTTTTGCCGGGTCTTTTCCCCTGCCTGGCTACCCTTGATGGAAGCCTCCTTGAGATAGGGATTATGACCCGGCTCGCTGCGCGCTTTCGGTGACTTCTGATCGTCCACGTTCTCGTCGGGCCGATACACCGAACCACCCTCGTCGCTTGACTGCGCAGATGCTTCATCCTCACGCCGGTCACGTTCCACCATGTTTCTGGCCTTGGCCTTCTCGTCGAGGCGCTGGCCCTCCTCGCTCGCCGTGTCCTTGTTGCTTGACTCGGACATAGTCGTCACCTCCCTTGTGTCGAACCAATGACGAATCCCTATTGACCGTAGTTACCGCCTTCAGGGATGGCAAGCGCCACACAACGAAAACAGGCCGCGGGCATTGCCCGCGGCCTGTTTCAGATAACTCTTAGCTGCTGCCTTGCGGCACGCATGTTACTCGTTGGCAGCCTTGGAGGCTGACTTCATGTTGTCTTCGACCAGTTTCTGGCTCTTCTGCATGAAGTCGCGGTTCAGGGAGACGACTTTTTCGGCGTCGACCTTGAGCATGTCACCCATGTCCTTGGCCACTTTCTGCTGGCTCTCGAGGTAGGAACGGAACCCTTCGGGATCCTTGACGCTCAGGAGCGAACGCATCTGGCCCAGGCTAGCATCGGCATAGCTCTTGGCGAAGCCGATCTGGGTGTTGACCAACTGTTCAGTGTAGTCGACGGCCAGAGAGGCGTAAGCGCGCGCCGGACCGAAAAACAGGTTTTCGAACTGCTGAGTCGTCTTGTCGAAATCTTTCGTTGCCATGGAAACCACCTCCATACGATTTGCTGGTAGCGAAGGTTTCTCCTTCGTTGCAGTGCACAATAGCAAAGGTTTTTTTGCACTGCAACATGACAACAAGTTTAGAAAGCGGCAAACCATGACGACGGTCAACTACGCTACGCTGGCTCTTAGATAACGAGCTTGCTGGCTGCGGGAGATACCATGCTGACTGTCGATGAAATTCGTCAAGCCCATGAGCGCATCGCAGATACGCTTTCCCCGACGCCCGTCCTGCCAGAGGGCTTCCTCTCCTCGGCCAGGGCACAGCGTGTCCTGCTCAAGTGCGAACTCTTTCAGCATACCGGCTCGTTCAAGCCGCGCGGCGGCCTCAACTGGATACGTACCGCCGAGGATGCCGAACTGTCTCGTGGACTGGGCGCCGTTTCTGCAGGCAACCATGCCCTGGGTCTCGCCTGGGCCGCACAGGCCGTGGGAGTCGACGTCACCATCGTCATGCCCGAGAGCGCCAGCGACTTCAAGGTACAAGGTACCCGGCAACTGGGTGCAGAGGTCATCCTGCATGGCGATATCAACGACGCCTGGGAGCTGATGCATCGGCTCGTGGAAGAACGCGGTTTGACTCTGGTCCACCCTTACGACGACCTGCGTATCATCGCCGGCCAGGGTACCGTGGGCCTGGAGATACTTGAACAGGTGCCCGAGGCTGGCACCCTCGTCTGCCCTGTCGGTGGTGGTGGGTTGATTACAGGCATCGCCGTCGCCGCCCGTGCCCTGCGACCCGATATCCGGATCATCGGTGTCGAGCCTGAAGGCGCCGCCAGCATGCGGGCAGCCTGGACTCATCAGGGTCCGTATCGGCTGAATTCGGTCGAAACGTGCGCCAAGAGCCTGGGCGCGGCCATCGTCGGCACGTATACCTATCCCTTATGCCGCCAATATGTCGACGCATTGGTGACGGTCAGTGAAGCCGCTATCCTGCAGGCAACCCAACACCTCTTGACCCGGACCAAGCTGTTTGTCGAACCCGGTGCCGCCGTCGGCATTGCGGCCCTGCTCGAAGGCCGCCTTCCCGACCCGCTACCTGACGGCGATATCGTCCTCGTCATCACGGGAGGCAACATGGGGCTGGACGAACTGGCCGCGCTGCTTCCGTCGAAATAACTTAAACCCGCTAGGTGGCACTGCCGGTCAGCGGCTCGGTGGTCCGCCGCATGTTGGTCAAAAGCGGGCTGCCCGTGGCCGGATCCGTCATGAGCGTGCAGTCGATCCCGTACAACCGGCGCACCAGCGCAGCCGTTACCACCTCGGCGGGCGGTCCCTCGGCGACCACGTCACCGGCATGCATGGCAACCAGATGATCGGCATAGCGGCAGGCGCTGACCAGATCGTGCACCACCATGACGATGGTCTTGCCACGCGCAGCCAGATCCCGGATCAGCTCGAACACTTCGAGTTGATGGCCCAGGTCGAGCGCCGAAGTGGGCTCATCGAGCAGCAACAACGGGGTCTGCTGGGCAATCGCCATGGCAATCCAGGCGCGTTGCCGCTGGCCGCCCGACATCGCTTCCAAAGGCCGGTTGGCCAGGCTCTGCAGATCGGCCGCTGCCAAGGCCTCGTCCACTACCTTTCGATCCTCGGCAGACCACTGACGCAACCAGCCCTGATGCGGCTGGCGCCCGAACCGAATCAGCTCGGCTACGGTGAGACCTTCCGGTGCCTGCGCCTCCTGAGGCAGCAGGGCCAGACGACGCGCCAGCTCGCGAGACGGCAGTTGCTGAATGTCGCGCCCGTCGAGCACTACCGCCCCGGCATGCGGCTTGTGAAAACGCGCCAACCCGGCCAGCAACGTCGACTTGCCGCAGCCATTGGGGCCAACGATCGCCGTCACCCGGCCACGCGGCAGCGCAAGATCCAGGCGCCTGACGACTGCCATATGGCCATAGGCCAGTTCGAGCCCCCGGGTGGCAATGACAGTCTCCTGAGAATGTGAATCGACGGGATCGGCGTAGGAAGGTCGGGTCATGTCAGGTCTCGAGCAGCAGGGCGCAGTAATATCCACAACAGGAACGGACCGCCGACCACGGCGGTCACGATGCCGACGGGAATTTCGATAGGCGCGAACAATAGTCGTCCGGCGAGATCGGCAGCCACCATGAGCACCGCGCCGGCCAGTGCCGAGCCTACCAGCGGTACGCCGCGCCGGGAGGACAGATGTCGGGCGATTTCGGGGCCGATCAATGCCACCAGCCCCACTGGACCGGCCACGGCAACAGCCAGCGCAGTCAGCCCGACGGCCAGGGCCAGAGCCAGCAGGCGGCAGAGCCGCACGCGGATGCCCAAGCCTTGCGCTACCGCGTCGGAAAAGCGCAATACCGCCATCGAGCGTGCCAGCAATTGTGCGATAACGACCCCAACCGCCAGCCCCACACCCAGGATCAGCACGGCATCACCGGAGCGCGCATTGAGGCTACCCACCGTCCATGGATAGGCCGAATTGGCGACATCGATCGCCACCCGGGCCAGCAGCAACTGGGTCAATGCTCCGAATACCGCGCCAACCCCAATGCCGGCAACAATGAAACGGTAGCCTCGGGTGCCGGCGCCGCCAGCCAGGCCGAACGTGATGGCCGTTGCCACAGCGGCCCCGGCCAATGACATGGGCGGTGGGGCCAGGCTGATGCCCAGCCCCACCACGGAAGCCACGGCAAAGGCCGTCGCCCCGTTGTCGATCCCAATAATGCCCGGCGTGGCCAACCGGTTGCGTGCCAATGTCTGCATCAGGCAGCCGGCCAGGGCAAAGGCTGCCCCAGTCAGCAGACCGGCCATCAGCCGGGCCAGGCGCAATTCCTGCACGACGAACACGGCCATGGCGTCGCCCTGGCCCAGCAAGGCCCGGATGGCGGCCAGCGGTGAAATCAGGGCGCTACCCAGGCACAGCGAGAGCAGCGCAACTACGGCCAGTAAACCGCCCAGCAGCAGGTTGGCGGAAACCGACCGCTTGTCGAGCAGCACCGCGTGAGCGGCAGAGAAAGGCAACGGCAGACGCCAGCTTCCCGTCGGAGGAGCCACCTGCGCTTCATCTCGTGAAGCTTGCATGGCTCCATCGGTTTGGGGTGCGTCGTGGGACATAACGGAAGACGAACTCAAGTCCATGGAATTCGAGGCTCAAAGCGTCGGCAGGCGCTGGCTGCGCACGACCAGAATCAGGACAGGCGCGCCGATCAACGCCGTGAGCACGCCGAGCGGCAGCTCGGAAGGCTGTACCACCAGGCGCGACACGATATCGGCACCGATCACGACCAGCGGCCCCAATGGCAGGCATAGCCAAAGCGTACGGCGAATGTCTGGGCCGGCCAATGCACGTGCTGCGAACGGCACGACCAACCCGACGAAGGCGATAGGCCCGGCAACGGCCGTGGTCGCACCGACAAGCAGCGCCACTACACCAATCGCCAGCAGACGCACCAGCCGAGGATGATGGCCGAGCCCCACCGCGACGCGTTCTCCCAACGCCAAGGCCGCCAGGGGCCGACCGATCAGCAGCGTGATCACGCCAGCCAGTGCCAGGCTGGGCAGAATCGCCTGGAGGTCTTCCAAGTGTCGCCCCGCCAGGCTGCCGACGATCCAGAAACGAATTTCATCGGCAGTGCGCTGGTCGACCAGCAGGATCATGGACGTCAACGCGCCCAGCAGACCGGACAATACTGCGCCGGCCAGTACCAGACGCACCGGGTCATTGCCCACACCACGCATGCGGGCTGCTGCCAGTACGCACAGGCAACCTCCCAGTGCGCCCAGTTGGGCAACCGACACTCGCAACGTGGCGGCGCTCGCACCCAGCATCAAGGCAATGGCGACGGCGAACGCGCTGCCAGCGCTGACGCCCAGCAGCCCAGGCTCGGCGAGCGGGTTACGTGCCACTGCTTGCAATAATGCCCCGGCCACGCCCAGGGCCATCCCGACCACCAGCCCTAGCATAGTGCGGGGCAGGCGTAGCTCGTGGATCACGAATGCTGCCTCCTCGGCATGCTGCGCAGCCCCTTCCCGCATCCCCAGCAAGCTGGACAATGAAGCGCCAGGGCCTATCTCGCCGGCACCAAATAGCAGACTCAGAAAACACACGGCGGCCAGACAGGCCGACAACCACACGAACATCAAAGGTAGGGGCCGCCGCGCCTCCCCTGCCTGACACATTACGCCTAGGCTCAAACCCATTCCTCGCGTTTCTGGCGTGGCCGAGACTAGCGCTGCGCCTTCTCGATATCATCCAGGATCGCCTCGGCAGCTAACGGCCCCGATGCACTGGTCCACAACTGGCCATCGACCGGGACCACCTGGCCGCGCTCCACCACATCAAGACGTGCAAAGGCAGGTGATGACTTGGCGGATGCCAGTGCCTCGTCGCCTTCGTTATTGAGTGTGGCCAGGAACAGCCAATCACTATCGATACGCGACAGGTTCTCCAGGCTCAACGGATCGCTGTGCGGACGCCCTTGCTTGACGACATCACCGTCGCTGACCACAAATCCGCTGGCGCTCAGCAGCGTGTTGGAAAAGATTGCCTCCGACATGACCAGTGCACCTTGCGGCATCCAGCGCACCAGGCTGGCGCTCGCTTGCGGATGTTGCTCGCTCAGTTCAGCGGCACGCTGCTCGACCTTGGCGATGGTGTCCTCCACCTGGGCTTCGCGCCCCAGCGCCTGCGCGAAAAAGCGCGCCTCTTCCTTCCACGTATCTGGCTGGTAGGGCTCGCTCGCTGGTACCAGCGTCGGTGCAATACGTGACAGCAATTGATATTGCTCCTCGGGTAGGCGCGGTGCCGCCAGGATCACGTCGGGACGCTGCGCCACCACGGACTCGATGTTTATCTCGCGGGCGGTGCCGACGACAGCGATGTCACCGGCCTGATCCTGAAGGTAGCTTGCCACTCCGTCACTGCCCCGGGTCGAGACTGCCGCCAGCGGTGTCACGCCGACCGCGAGTGCAGTGTCAAGGGCGCCTTCATAGAGGGTGACGACACGTTCGGGCTGGTCTCTAACCTCGACCTCGCCGTAGGCAGTGTCCAGTGTGCGTGCGCTGGCCTGGTCGACTGCCAGGGCGAACAGCCCCAACCCGACCAGCATGCCCAGCAATGAACGACCTGCAGACAGGGAAAGCGGCATTTGACGACTCCTGTTGTTCGATGGAAGAGACGACAGTGGCTCAGTCACGCTGCCACTCGACAGTCAGTGATTCCTTGCTGGCGAAGCGCACCAAATGGCCGGCAATGACATCTTCCAGCCGAGCCAGCGTTTCCTCACTATCACTACGGCCTTGCATCACCAACTCCCCTGGTTGGGCATCAAGCAATGCCGTGCCGAAGGGAAAGCGAATCTCGCCATGGTCATCGTCGAACTGCGTTTCTACCTTATGGCTGAAATGGCGACATAATTTCTTGAGATTGAGCGAGGCATTGTCGGTCGTTACCGTTGCCCGGGTGATCGGCATGACATTCTCCATTGCGTAAAAAGCGGCGACCCGTCGGTCGCCGCGCATGGTTCAGAAATTGACGTTGAGACCCACCCAGTAACGGCGCCCATCCTCCACATAGCCGTACTCGTCGTACGTCACTTCCTCATCGAAGAGGTTATAGACGCCGACATTGATCTTGGCCTGTTCGGTCAGTTGATAACCGACACCGGAATCGACGAATGTGTACGACGGTGCGACGGTTGCACTGGATGACGGGCCGGTCGTCGGCTGGCTTTCTTCGCCCCGGTAGGTGACACGGGCCCAGGGGCTGAGCCGCTGGGTCGCCTGCCAGTCGAGGCCAGCCGTTGCCTGATGCTTGGGCAACTGGGTCAGGGGTTCGCCTTCGTATTCACCGCTCTTCTGCTCGGAGTCGGTGTAGGTGTAGCTGGCCGAGAACTCCAACGTCTCGGTCAACGGTGCCGAGAGCGAGACTTCCACCCCCTGGGTCACTGCCTCGTCGACGTTGATGCGATAGGTAGGATCGGACCCGAACTGGTTGGGACCTGCATCACAGATGCTCGTGGGGCAGGCCACACGTGTGAACTTGTCCTCGAAATCGTTATGGAACACGGTGATGCCGCCACTTATCCCACCACGGTTGGTATAAAGCAGGCCCAGCTCCTTGTTGAGCGAGGTTTCGGGTTCGAGATCGGGGTTACCGTAGACGTTACCCCCGCGACTGATTTGTCCCCAATCCGCCGTGATTTCGCGCAGGTTGGGTGAACGGTAACCGGTGGAAACACCCCCCTTAAGTGTCCATTGCGGCGTGAAGTTCCAGACGCCGTACAACCTCGGGCTGATGTGGCTACCGTAGTTTTCGGAGTCATCCAGCCTTATGCCACCGGTTACCGAGAAGGTATGGGTCAACAGCCATTCATCTTCCGCAAACACGGCCCATTGGTACGCATCGACTTCGGTCAGGTCGGAAATCTGATTCGAGGTCTTATCCTCGAGTTCTTCCTTTTCATAACTGGCGCCGAGCGTGACGATATGCGCACTCAACGGCATGACTAGACTGGTCTTGGCCGTGGTGTTGGCAATCGCCATTTCACGCGACTCGTTTTCGCTCGTTTCGCGCTGAAAATAGGTATCAGTGGTACCTATTTCCCAATGCCCGGTGTGAGTCAAGGCCATGTGTTCATGGGTGAACTCGTCATACGAATCCGAACAGCCCCCACGGCAGCCTTCGCTGGGGGCGGAACGTCCCATGTTTGATTCACGGCTCTGCTCCGTCGCTCCCCCTTCCAAGGTGAATTCGTGGTTACGGGTCGGAGTCAGCGACAACCGCGCCGTCATGCTGCGTAGACTCTTGTCTTCATAACCGTTGACGATATCGTCCTCGTCACGATGTCGTACCTGGCCATAAATTTCCAAGCCCAGCAGGTCTTTCTTGAGCGGACCACTCAGGTAGACGTTGGTCTGTTGGCTATTGCCCGAATCGCTATTGTCCTGGATGACAGTGCTTGCCTGCAGACTGCCATGCCATTCGTCGGCCACCTTGCGGGTGATGATATTGATCACGCCACCGATCGCATCTGATCCGTAAAGCGTTGACATGGGGCCGCGGATGACCTCGATACGCTCGATGGCCTGCAATGGCGGCAGCCAATCCTGTTCGAAACCGGCGCTGCCATTAGGGCGTGTTTCACGTGTCGCGCGTGGCTTGCCGTCGACCAGAATCAGCGTGTACTGCGAAGGCATGCCCCGAATGCTGATATCGGCGCCGTTATCGCCCGCGCCGCCGCCAGTAACGATGACCCCGGGAATGCTGCGCAGTGCATCGGTCACATCATTGAAATAACGATCTTCCAGCTCTTCGCGTTCGAGCACGCTGATCGAGGCAGGAGCATTCTTGACCTGTTGCTCATAGCCGGCCGCCGTGACCACGACATCATCGAGGTCGACTTCATTCTGTGCTTGCGCCGAAGCGCTGGCGGTACCGGCAATCGCAAGTACGAGAAGCGTCTTCTGGTACTGGTTGGACATCGTTCACCCTTAGCTCAACTCGCTTGGTATGTGCATCAGCCCTGTCACGAGTAAATGCGAATTTTTATTATTTAGATTGTTGCATGAGTTTCAGGTGGAATTCATGAGATGCTACGTTTCGGAATCCGAAACATTCGATCTGTTTGACAACCAGAGAACGACAATTATTTGCATTTAAAGCATAAGTTGGGCAGGATGAGACGCAGAACACAGCACGGGCCCACCAACGCAGACACCCATGTACGACCTCGAGGATCTGACCGCCTTTGCCACGGTCATGCAGACTGGCAACCTAACCGTGAGCGCCCGCCAGCTCGACGTGTCGAAGTCCACAGTCAGCCGCCGGATCAGCCAGCTCGAGGCCCAGGTCGGCCAACCGCTACTGCGCCGCCAATCCAACCGTCTACTGCCCACCGAGGCGGGGACGCTTTTCCTGTCCTATTGTCAGCAGATTCTCAGCCTCGCCGAGCAGAGCCGACGCGTACTGGACGATTTGAGCGGTGAAGTCAGCGGGAAGATAACCGCGCA
The DNA here is from genome assembly GCF_900113605.1 of Modicisalibacter xianhensis. Classification (GTDB taxonomy): domain Bacteria; phylum Pseudomonadota; class Gammaproteobacteria; order Pseudomonadales; family Halomonadaceae; genus Modicisalibacter; species Modicisalibacter xianhensis. The sequence continues at coordinate 40,630 of NZ_FOPY01000016.1, read as the reverse complement.
TGTGCACTGCGTGTTTGCACGCGGCTGGTTTTCGCGCCGCCTGGAGGAGTTCCTGGCCAGCTATCCCGAGGTTCATCTGGAGCTGCGCACCCAGTTGCGTCCGCCGTCCAGCCCCGAGGACACATCGCTCTGCCTGTGGCTGGGCGACGTGGAGGAATGCGGCCTGCGTCAGGAAACACTGGGGCACCTGCCCCGTGGTATCTATGCCCATCCCGACTATCTGGCAAGGCACGGCGCGCCTCGTCATCCAAGGGAACTGAGCCGCCACGCCTGGATCGACCTATTGGGCGAAACCCAGCAAGGCCTTCAGTTACAGCATGCTCAGGAAGGCATCTACGAATTCATGCCGCCATCGTCGCGTCTGCGGGTCGACCAGGAAGTCTTCCAGTCCGACGCGATTGCCCGTAGCCAAGGGCTGGGCATTCTGCCCGACTGGCTGGTGGAGCGTCGCTTACGTGCGCACCCAGGCACCATGGTTCGTTGCCTGAACGACTGGCATCCCCCCGCTCACCCTATCGTCCTGCTCTATCCCTTCGGTCGCCTGCCTCGCAAGATGGTCAGCCTGATCGATCATCTACGTCGTGCCGTCCCCGCTGCCTGGCGCACAGCGTCCCCTGCTGAGACGCACGTGCACGCCTGACACGACACTATCGAAAACGACCGCTATCTTGGATGAAACGGAACATCCGAGCGTCAGACTCTGCCAGAAATATTTAGCGTGCTAAACAAGCATGCCAGACTAGGATGTCGCGACTCGCACCAGGACAGCAACCAAGGGACGCCATGGGACTCAGGGAAATCGCCATCGGAGGTATCTACGTCAGTCCGCTCCTGCTGTATGCCGCCCTGGGCTTTCTTCTGGCATTGTCGCTACGTACGCTGCTCTATCGGCTGATCCGTCACGACGCACCGTGGTTCGAAGCTTGGTTCGATGCTTCCCTGTTCATCATCGCCATGGCGGGTTGCGCCTTTCTCTTTTCGTTATCGATCTGGCACTGACGCCTATGCGCACATCGCTCCGACTCCTGATCACCCTTCTCATCGTGGCGGCAGCCATCGCGGCAGGGACTTGGCTCTGGCATTACTATCTGTACACCCCCTGGACGCGGGACGCCCGGGTCCGTGCCGATGTGATCACCATCGCTCCAGATGTTGCGGGACGCGTGGAAACGCTCGCCGTCGCGGACAACGCGTCGGTGAAGGCTGGCGATGTGCTGTTCACGCTCAATGATGCCCGCTATCGGGCCGCCGTGGACAAGGCCGAGGCCGTGGTGGCCGACCGTCAGGCCAATCTCGAGCTGCGGCGTCACGAGGAGCAGCGTCGCAGCAGCCTGAGCGAGCGAGCCATCAGTGCGGAGAATCAGGAGATTGCACGTATCGACACACGGGTCGCCGCCGCCAACCTGGCCCAGGCCCAGGCCGATCTGGAACAAGCCCAAATAGATCTGCGACGCACCGAGGTGGTCGCTCCGGTCGATGGCAGCGTACTCAACCTTCACCTCGCCCAGGGCAACTATGTCAACGCCGGCGAGTCGGTGATGGCCTTGGTCAGGGACGAGTCCTACTACGTCACGGGGTACTTCGAGGAAACCAAGTTGCCACGCATCGAGGTCGACGACCGGGCGGTGGTGATCCTCATGAGCGGCAACACCGAACTGCCGGGCCACGTCGTCAGCATCGGCCGGGCCATTGCCGATCCCAATACGGCCCCCAATAGCCAGTTATTGCCCCAGGTCGAGCCGACATTCAGTTGGGTCCGCCTGGCTCAGCGCATTCCGGTACGGATCGAATTCGACAATGTGCCGGACGGCATACTGCTCAGTGCCGGGATGACCGCCACGGTGCGCATCCTGAACGACAAGGAGCGCTGATCCAGTATGCCCCCGCTGCTGCAGGCCTACCTGGCACCCAGTTCGGATGCTGTAAAGTTCGCCATCAAGGGCACGCTGGCGATGTTCCTGGCTTTGTATATCGCTCTGTGGGCGGATCTGGAGCGTCCTTATTGGGCGCTGATCTCGGCCGCCTTCCTGCAGATTCGCCCCATGAGCGGAATGGTGATCGAGAAAGGACTGTGCCAGCTCGCAGGGACCTTCATTGGCGTCATTGCCGGGCTCATGATCATGGCCCTGTTCTCCCAGGCCCGCATTCCTGCCCTGTACTCGCTGACGCTGTGGCTGATGCTGTGCGTCTACGGCGCGTCGATGACACGCAACAACTTTTCCTACGGCTGCATCATGGCTGCCGTCACGACGCTACTCATCGTGGTGCTGGCCGGCAGCAACCCGACCAGCGCTTTCGACGTTGCCGTTGCCCGACTGTCCGAACTCGGCCTTGGCGCGATCTGTGCCACGCTGGTCAGTGCCCTGCTCTGGCCCACGCATGTACGACAGCATCTCGCCGCCCAGGCTGACACCGTGGTCAACCAGGCCTTTTTGCACGCCGCGCAACGCCTGGAACCGGGACATGACGATAGCGAGTTGCAGCAATCCCTGACAGCCAGTCTCGGTCCGCTGATGACCCTGGAAACGGACAGCCAGGCAGCGCGCTACGAGGGGCCGGCCGGCCCTGGACGAATTCGGGCTACTCACGAACTGACCCGCCATGCCGTGGCCATGTTCGCCTCGTTGGCTGCACTCAACCAGTTACTGCGCGAACATCGTGAGCGTCTTGGCGAAGAGCTTTGCAGCTTCGCCGCCGAAGTCGCCGAGGGCCTGAGACAGGCGGAACGGGTTGCGGGAGTCGACGAGGCACGCAACGTTCTAAAACAACTGCGGCACCGTGCCCACCAGACCGAGACGAGCCATCTTTCTGCGCTGCAGAAACGGGTATGGCTTGGGCTTCGTGAAGTGCTGGGTCAGGCAATGATCCTGCTCGATGCTCGTGAGGCGATCACTCGCCCCGGCTCGCGGCGGTTACGCAGCCCCTCGCTCTCCTGGCATCGCGACCGTCTGGTTGCAGGTATCAATGCCGCCCGGGCAGGTGTTGTCTTTTCGGTCACAGCCATCTTCTGGCTGGCGACTGGCTGGAACAACGGCCCTATTACCATGATGCTAGCCACGCTGTTTTCGGCGTTCTTCGCCAGTCGCGACAATCCGGCCCGAGTCAGCATGATGTTCTTCAAGGGCATGCTGGCGGCAATACCCAGTGCCTTCGTTTTCGGCCATGTCCTGCTGGCCCAAGCCAACGGTTTCACCATGTTGGCCATGCTATTCGGCACGCCCTTGTTCCTCGGCCTGCTGGGCGCAGCTCATCCCGCCGCCATGGGTTACAGTCTGGCGTTTACCATAGGCAACATCTTGCTCACCATGCCCGGCAACGACATGGACTTCAGCGCCGCGAGTTTCTTCAACCGCGCCTTGGCGGTCACCCTCGGGCTGACCATCGTCGTGCTCGGGTTTCGCCTGATTCCCGGACCGGGCTCACGATTCCTGCACCGCCGTCTGGTCCAGGCCATTGGCAACGACCTGCGCCGGCTTATTCAACAACGCCTGCCACGTGCCGATGCCTGGTTCAGCGGACGCATGGCCGACCGCCTGCTGCAATTGGCACATCACGACAAGTTGTTGCCCGAACAGCAGCGAGTCCTGTTCAGCCTGGGCCTGACCGGCCTTGACGTTGGCCGTGCCTGCCTGCGGTTACGCATGCGCTTGGACGATGAGCCTTCCATCGACGTTCGAGGTGCCCATCGGCGCATGCTGAACACGCTGGCCCATGCCTATCAGCAAAGCGCCCAAGGCCGAGCGCCACAAGGCATTGCCCAAGCCAGCAACGCCCTGACCGAGGCCATCGCCCGCCATGACAGCATTCCCGAAGAGCGGCGGGTATTGCTCGCCGGACTGCTGGAGCGCATCGATCTGACCCTGCAACGCCAAGCCCGCCTCGTGGCCAATGCCATGGAGGGAAGACAAAAGCCATCCACACCGACACCCGCCACGACGATGAAATAGCGGGCCCAGCCTCAATCCCGATCGATGGCGAACGCCGACCAGGCCTGGCGCGTCGGCATCACTTCCAGCCGATTGATGTTGATGTGGGCCGGTAGGCTCGCCGTGTAGTAGATCAGTTCGGCAATATCTTCGGGCTCGAGCGGCGTGGTTCCGCTATACAGCTTGTCGGAGGCCGCCTGATCACCGCCGGTGCGCACCAGAGTGAACTCAGTCTCAGCCATGCCCGGGGCGATATCGGTGACACGCACGCCGGTGCCCAACAGGTCGCAGCGCAGGTTATAGGTGAACTGCTGCACGAAGGCCTTGGTCGCGCCATAGACATGCCCGCCCGGATACGGCCATTGACCGGCTACAGAACCCAGGTTGACGATACTTGCGCCCTTGCCGACCTCGATCAGTGACGGCAACACGGCATGGGTAACGTTGACCAGCCCAGTGACATTGGTGTCGATCATGGTGTGCCAGTCGGCGAGATCGACCTCCTGAGACGGCTTGGGCGCCAGCGCGAGCCCCGCGTTGTTGATCAGACTCTTGATCGGACGGAACTCCCCGGGCAGGTCAGCAATAGCTTGCTTGACCGCCTCGGCGTCACGCACATCCAATGCCACGGTATGTACGGGCACCACCTGCGATAATTCCTCCTTCAGCTCCTGTAGGCGCTCTTGACGACGTCCGGCAAGGATCAGCGACCAGCCTTCCTTGGCGAAACGCCGTGCTGCAGCGCGTCCGAAGCCCGATGTGGCTCCGGTAATCAGTACGACATCATTCATTAATGCTCTCCCCGATTGAGTCTTATCGATGCGTTGCATGCCAAGCCGTCACTTTTGACCGAACAGGTGCTTGCGCGCTTCTTCGTCCATTGTCACCCCATCCTGCGGATTGATCTCCTCGGCCCGGGCATAGGCACGCTTGACTGCGTCACGTTCGGCAACGATTTCCAGCCAGCGCTGGACGTTGGGAAAGTCCTCGATATCCTGGCCCTGGTTGGCGTAGGGCTTGATCCATGGCCAGATCGCCATGTCGGCAATCGAGTAGTCGTTGCCGGCCACGTAATCGTTGTCTTCCAGTTGGCGATCCAGCACGCCATAGAGCCGAGCCGTCTCCTTCATGTAGCGTTCGACGGCATACTCGATTTTCTTGGGCGCATAGTTGCGGAAGTGATGGTTCTGGCCAGCCATCGGCCCGAGCCCGCCCATCTGCCAATAGAGCCACTGCAGCACCACGTAGCGCTCCCGACCACTTCGAGGCAGGAACCTGCCGGTCTTGTCGGCCAAGTATTCGAGGATCGCCCCGGACTCGAACAGCGACATCGGCTGGCCGCCATCGGCAGGCTTGCGGTCGACGATGGCGGGGATGCGGTTATTGGGGGCAATAGCCAGGAAGTCGGTCGTAAACTGCTCGCCTCGTCCGATATTGATCGGATGCAGGCGATAGTCCAGCCCCGCCTCCTCGAGAAAGATCGTAATCTTGTGACCGTTGGGGGTCGTCCAGTAGTAAAGATCGATCATGGATGGATTCCTTGTGCCGTTGATCGCCAGGGCCAACCACCTAACAGCGAAACCAAGATCACCGGCAGCTATCGGCACCGGTGATCCCATAACCCTCAGGAACCGTAAGCTCCTTCGATATCGACGATGCGCGTCGCGCTGCGTCCCAGTCCGCCATGCAGACCCAGCATACGCTCCATCCAGGCGTAGACCGGGTCGGCGTTCGATACCAGGTCGGCCGTCGAGACGGTGCGCGCCCACATGAAGTGACCAAAGATCAGGTAATCTGCACCTGCCGGCGCATCGCCATCCAGGAATTCGGCCTCGGAGAGCCGGCCTCGCAAGGGTTCGAGCGCCTTGTCGAGCAGCGTCAGGCCAGTGCTCGGGGCGTGGACTTCTTCCAATGTCCGGCCCATGGCCTTCTCGCGGGTTTCGCGAAAATAGTCACGATCCTTGGGATGGACGGCATTGAACAGGTCCATGACGATAGTGCGCATCATGCCCGGCGCCAGGCTGCGCTCGGCATAGAATTTGAAGAAGCGCGCGCGGCTCTCGGCTTCGCCTTCCCCGAGCAACGGGTTGTCGGGATAGGCACGGTCGAGATAGCGAAATATCTCGTAGCTGTCGACGACGGTGTGCTCACCGTCGACGAAGACCGGCACCTTGCCTTGCTCCGAAAAGCCAATGGCGTCCTTGTCCGTGAAATGCCATGGGCGGGTCTCGTAATCCAGCCCCTTATGTGCCAAGGCTAACTTGACACGCCAGCAATAGGGAGAAAAGCGCAGACGATCGTCGATACCGCACAGGTCGTAGAGTTGCCGAGCCATGATGTCTCCTTGAGACGTAATGCAAAGTTCCTTGACGCTAGCACTGTGCGATGCGCGGCGCCACCGCCCAAAGCCTCGGCGCATGCCTCATCTATTAGTCTAATTTCCTTACCCTTACACCCTAGCCCTGCCACTCTCAAGATCACAAAAAAACTTAAATAGTTATTTAAAATCAGTTATTTAAATAATCAATTAGTCATTCGTATTATTGGTATTACCAATTTCCCAAGGATAGTCAAAACCTCGTCTCCCCATTATCGTGCGATCACCTGCCGATCCTGTGCAGAAAGACGAAGACATCGGTTGTTTCTCCACGCCAGCCCCGCTGGACAAGAACAAGAGGAATTGCGCCTCATGAACCCAACGTTGTTAGCGTTACTGGCATTCCTGCCGCTGGTCCTGGCAGGGGTGTTGTTGATTGGTTTCCGTATCGCGGCTCGAACCGCGATGCCTATCGTTTACGTGGTCACGGCACTGATCGCCCTGTTGGCTTGGGACATGACGTTCACTCGCGTCCTGGCCTCCACCTTCCAGGGGTTGATCCTGACCGTGGCGATCCTGTGGATCATCTTCGGTGCCATTCTGCTGCTCAACACGCTCAAGCATTCAGGCGGCATTGCAGCGATTCGCAACGGATTCTCCGGCATCAGCCCGGACCGTCGTGTGCAGGCACTCATCGTGGCTTGGCTGTTCGGCTGCTTCATCGAGGGTGCCTCGGGCTTCGGCACGCCGGCGGCCGTTGCCGCACCGTTGATGGTGGCGCTGGGCTTCCCCGCCCTGGCCGCTGTCGTCGTGGGCATGATGATCCAGTCCACGCCGGTCTCGTTCGGCGCCGTAGGTACGCCGATCGTGGTCGGTGTCAGTGGCGGACTCGGCAAGGCGGATATCACCGAGCGCCTGGCCACGGGCGGCGCCGACTGGGCTGACTATTTCCAGCTGATCACTTCCGAAGTCGCCATCCTGCACGGCATCGTTGGCGTGCTCATGCCGCTGATCCTGGTCACCATCATGGTGCGTTTCTTCGGTGCCAACCGCTCCTGGCGCGAGGGGCTGGAGATTGCGCCGTTCGCGCTATTTACCGGGGTCTGTTTCGTGGTGCCCTACATGCTGGCCGGCGTTCTGCTCGGGCCGGAATTCCCGTCGATGATCGGCGCCATGGTCGGCCTGGCCATCGTCGTACCGGCGGCGCGCCGCGGCTTCCTGCTGCCCAAGACGACCTGGGACTTCCCCGAGTCGACCTCCTGGCCCGATGAGTGGATCGGCAAACTCGACATCAAACTCGACCAGGTGGCCGGGCGTGCCCCGATGTCGGTATTCATGGGTTGGCTGCCCTACGTACTGCTGGCCGTGTTCCTGGTGTTGTCGCGTACCGTTGCGCCACTCAAGGAGGCGCTGACCTCGCTGAGCCTGGGCTGGAGCAATATTCTAGGTGAAACCGGCATCTCGGGCAGTATCGAACCGCTCTACCTGCCCGGTGGCATCCTGCTGATCGTCGTGTTGATCACCATCCTCATGCATCGCATGCGCGGCGGCGAGGTCAAGGCAGCGTTCTCCGAATCGACCCGCACCATCTTCGGCGCTGGCTTCGTACTGCTGTTCACCATTCCCATGGTGCGTATCCTGATTAACTCCGGGGTCAACGAGGCCGACCTGGTCTCCATGCCGGTAGCCATGGCCCAGTTCGTCGCCGACAGCGTAGGAGGCGTCTATCCCTTCTTCGCACCGTGGGTAGGTGCGCTGGGCGCCTTCATTGCCGGCTCCAACACAGTTTCCAACCTGATGCTGTCGGACTTCCAGTTCAACGTGGCCGAAGTGCTGGGCATCTCCACCACGCTGATGGTTGCCCTGCAGGCTGTGGGGGCTGCTGCCGGCAACATGATCGCCATTCACAACGTGGTAGCCGCCTCGGCCACGGTCGGGCTGCTCGGTCGCGAAGGCGTTACGCTGCGCAAGACCATCCTGCCGACGCTCTACTACGTGACGTTTACAGGCATTCTGGGCCTGATCGGCTTCTACATACTTGGCCTCGGCGACCCGCTGCTGGGCAGCTAACAGTATCGACAGCCCCAAAACAAGAACCGCTCTGGCATTGGCCAGAGCGGTTTCTTTTTTGCCTATCGTTTATTCAGAGGTTGCCCCGGCCATGTCACGGCAATACTCCTGCATGACGACCAATACCCGTTGAATGTCCGCTTGCGAGATGTCTCGGTGGGTGACGAAGCGCGTGCGAGCCAAGGGTTCCACCAGGATGCCCTGTGCGTGAAGATGCTGTGCCATTGTCTGACGATACGCCTCGGGAAAACGCGCAAAGACCATGTTGGTGTGACATTCGATATCCTCGATGCCTGGCAGGCTCGCGAGCCCCTCGGCCAGCAGTTGGGCATGGCGATGATCGTCGGTCAGCCCGGCAACATGATGGTCGAGGGCGAACTGGCATCCCGCCGCCAGGATGCCGGCCTGACGCATGCCGCCACCCAGCGTCTTGCGCCAGCGTCGTGCCCGGGCAATAAAGGATTCACTACCGACCAGCACCGATCCCACCGGGGCGCCCAGCCCTTTGGAAAAGCACAACGATACCGAATCAAAGCCTCGACATAGCGCGTCCAGTGGCTGCCCGGTGGCAACTGCCGCGTTGAACAGTCGCGCCCCATCGAGGTGGGCAAGCAGCCCATGTTCCTTGGCCAGGTCGAGTAACCGCTCAGTGTAGTCCTGCGGCAGCACCTTGCCCTGAAACGTATTCTCCAGCGCGATCAGGCGCGTGCGGGCGAAATGAATATCGTCACGCTTGATGGCCGCGCCGACCTTTTCCAGCGGCAACGTCCCGTCATGGGCATTGTCGATCGGTTGCGGTTGCAGGCTGGCCAGTACCGCCGCTCCCCCGCCTTCGTACTTGTAGAGGTGCGATTGCTGCCCGGCAATGAATTCATCGCCACGCTCGCAGTGCGCCATGAGCGCCGTCAGATTGCTTTGTGTCCCCGACGGAAACAACAGACCGGCGGCAAATCCGGCCCGCTCGGCCACGTTTTTCTCGAAAGCCGCCACGCTGGGGTCGTCGCCCCATACGTCGTCACCCACCTCGGCCCGTGCCATCGCATCGCGCATGCGCTGGCTCGGGCGGGTCACGGTATCGCTGCGTAGATCGATCATCGTTTGTCTCATCATGTGCCCATTACGATATAGGGGACGCGCCGATAGCGGTCCCCTTGGTGTACTGCCATTGCCTTGCGTTGGTTCAGTCCAGTGCCATGGCGAGCACGAGTGCCACGTGCAGTGCATCGCGCTGGGCACCGTCGCGGATCTGGTGCCGGCAACTGGTACCGTCGGCGACCACCAGGTCATCTGCGGCAGCCTGACGGACTGCCGGCAGCAGCGATAGCTCGGCCATCTGCATCGAGGCCTCGAAGTGCTCGCGCTCGTAGCCGAAGCTGCCCGCCATGCCACAGCACGACGACTCGATCGTCTTGACCTCCAGGTCAGGAATCCAACCCAGCACGGTCTCTACGGGACGCAGCGCATCGAATGCCTTCTGGTGGCAATGGCCATGCAGCCAGGCGCGTGACGCCTCGAGCGGCTTGAGATCCAGAGCCAGGCGACCCGCCTTGTTCTCGCGCACCAGGAACTCCTCGAACAGCATCGCCGCCTCGGCCAGTTGCCTGGCTTCCTCGCCGTAGCCGTAGTGCAGGAATTCATCGCGCAGGGTCAGCAGGCATGATGGCTCTAGGCCGACAATCGTGGCGCCGCGCTCGACGTAAGGCATCAGGTAGTCCAGCGTGCGTCGTGCCTCGGCCTTGGCCTTGTCGACCTGCCCCGAGGCCAGATAGGTCCGCCCGCAGCATAGCGGTCGCTGGTTAGGAGGACTGTTGAGATGCACGCGATACCCGGCGGCCGTGAGCACGCGATGGGCTGCCGCTGCATTGTCGGCCTCCATGTAGTTGTTGAAGGTATCGACAAACAGCACCACCTCGCCCACCGTGTTCGTCTTGCTCTGGAGAAGCTCGGCCCGGCGCAGGTAGTCACTGCTGAACGTTGGCAGCGAACGCGCCTCGGCCAGTCCCAGCGACTGCTTGACCCAACGCGATAGCACCGGCAGCCGTTCCAGACTGCCCAGCAATGGCCCCATCCGGCTGGCATAGGGCGCGTAGCGAGGCATGTTGGCGATCATGCGGTCGCGCCACGCTAGCGGATGGGTCTTGGCACGTGCCGCCCGCGCCTCGATCTTGAGCTTGGCCATGTCGACCCCGGTCGGGCAGTCGCGCTTGCAGCCCTTGCACGACACGCACAGATCCAGTGCCTCCTTGACCTCGTCGCTGGCCAGCCCCTCCTGCCCCACCTGCCCGGACAGCACCAGACGCAGGGTATTGGCTCGCCCACGGGTGAGATGCTGCTCGTCACGGGTGATACGATAGCTCGGACACATGGTCCCGGCATCGAACTTGCGACAGTGGCCATTGTTGTTGCACATCTCGACGGCCTTGGCCAGGCCAAAGGTCGGGTCGCCAGCCGTGCCGGGCGCACTCTGCTCGCCGGTCAGCGGGTCGCGCTTGACGTCCCAGGGCGACCAGTCGAGCACCGGTGTCACGGGAATCGTCTGGTACTGCCTGGGAAAGCGGAAGTAGCGATCGTCGTCCATGCGCGGGGTGTCGACGATCTTGTTGGGATTGAACAGGTTGTCCGGGTCGAAGAGTTGCTTGATCTCCTTGAAGGCCGCGTTGAGCTCCGCCCCGAACTGCCAGGCCACCCACTCGCCACGGCAGATACCATCGCCGTGTTCTCCCGAATAGGCGCCCTTGTATTCGCGGACCAGTTCCGAGGCCGCCTCGGCGATCTCGCGCATTTTTTCCGCACCGTCGCGACGCATGTCGAGGATCGGCCGCACGTGCAACGTGCCGACACTGGCATGCGCGTACCAAGTGCCTTCGGTGCCGTACTTGTGGAATACCTGAGTCAGCTTGTCGGTGTATTCGGCCAGATGCTCCAGCGGGACGGCACAGTCCTCGATGAACGAGACCGGCTTGCCGTCGCCTTTCATGCTCATCATGATATTGAGCCCGGCCTTGCGCACGTTCCACAGCGCCTTCTGCTCGGCAGCCTCGGGCATGTCGACCACGCAGTCAGGCAGGCCCAGGTCGGCCATCAGCTCGTTGAGGCGGCGCAGGGCATCGAGCAGCGGCTCGCGCTCCTGGCCTGAAAACTCCACCAGCAGAATCGCTGCCGGCTTGCCGATCAGGGCCTTCTCGATCACCGGCCGGAAGGCCGGATTCTCCAACGACAACTCGATCATGGTGCGGTCAACCAGTTCGACCGCCGCCGGCCCCAGCTCGACGATGTGCTGCGTAAAATCCATCGCTTGGTAGAAGGTGGGGAAATTCACCACCCCAAGCACCTTATGCTCGGGCAACGGCTCGAGCTTGAGCGTCAGTCGCTGCGTCAGCCCCAGCGTCCCCTCGGACCCGACCAGCAGATGGGCCAGATTGGCCCGGCCCAGCGCATCGTAGGGAAGCGGATTCTGGCAGTTGAACAGATCCAGGTTATAGCCGGCCACCCGACGCAACACCTTGGGATAATGTTCGCGGATGTGGGCATCCTCGCGCTCGGCGATCTGGCGCACCTGCTTAATGATGTCTCCCAGCTTGCCGGTAGCGGTCATCTCATCGATGAATCCGAACGACGCCTGGGAGCCATCTGCGAGCAGGGCGTCGATGCCCTGCACGTTATGAACCATATTGCCGTACTTGATCGAACGCGATCCGCATGAGTTGTTGCCGGCCATACCACCCAAGGTGCATTGGGCGCTGGTCGATACGTCGACCGGGAACCACAGCCCATAGGGCTTCAGCCAGGCGTTGAGGTGATCGAGTACGATGCCGGGCTCGACCACCACGGTACGCGCCTGCTCGTCGAATTCGACGACATTGTTCAGCCAGCGGCTGGTGTCGAGCACCAGCGCCTCGCCCACGGTCTGGCCACACTGGCTGGTCCCGGCGCCCCGGGGCAGCACCGGCATGCCGGCATCGCGAGCGATGTCGAGTGCCACCTGAAGATCCTGCTGATGCCTCGGCACGACCACCCCGAGAGGCATGATCTGGTAGATCGAGGCATCGGTGGAGTAGCGCCCCCGCGAGGCCTGGTCGAACATCACCTCGCCAGCGATCTCTCGCTGCAGGCGGGCCGCGACATCCGATACCGGCTTGATGCGAGCATCGCGTGGCTGAAAGTTCTTTTCGGATAACGACGTCATCGTTCCCTCCCCATGCGGCTTGCGGCGATGACGCCGTTAACGATCGGTATCGAGCGGATGGTTGGCGAAGTATTCCAGCGCGGCCAACACGCCACTGCCCTTGAGCGGAACACCAGTAAGCTTCATACCGGCTTCGCAACCGCCCAGCGTGGCGATCAGCGTCAGGTCGTTGCAGTCGCCCAGATGACCGATACGGAACATGCGTCCCTTGGCCTTGCCCAGTCCCATGCCCAACGACAGGTCGAAGCGTTCATAGATGAGGCGCCGTACCTCGTCGGCATCCACGCCTTCCGGCATGATCACCCCGGTGAGTACCGGCGAATAGACCTTCGGGTCGCGACACTGGATTTCCAGCCCCCAGGCTTCGACGGCGGTGCGCACCCCGGCCGCCCAACGCTGGTGACGGGCGAAGACATGATCGAGCCCTTCACCGAGCAACATGTCGAGCGCTTCGTTCAAGCCATAGAGCAGGTTGGTGTTGGGGGTATAGGGCCAGTAGCCGGTCTTGTTGGCTTCGACGATCTCGTCCCAGGCCCAGAAACTCTTGGGCAACTTAGCCTGTCGGCTGGCGGAAAGCGCCTTGTCGGACACGGCATTGAAACTGATACCCGGCGGCAGCATGAGGCCTTTCTGCGATCCCGAAATGGTGACATCGACTCCCCACTCGTCATGGCGGTAGTCGGCACTCGCCAGGCCGGAAATGGTGTCCACCATCAACAGCGCCGGATGGCCGGCGGCATCGATCGCACGACGCACCGCGGCGATGTCGCTGGTGACGCCGGTCGAGGTCTCGTTGTGCACCACGCAGACCGCCTTGATGGCGTGCTCACGATCCTCCTTCAGGCGGGCCTCGATCATTTCGGCCTGGACACCGAGGCGCCAGCCCTCGTCACCGGGCAGGGAGAGGAACTCGGGCTCCAGCCCCAGGCGACGCGCCATCTTTTGCCATAGCGTGGCGAAGTGACCGGTTTCGTACATCAGTACCTGGTCGCCCGGTGACAGGGTGTTGGTCAGAGCCGCTTCCCAGGCTCCAGTTCCCGAGGCCGGATAAATGACGACCGGGCCTTCGGTCTTGAAGACCTGCCTGACCTTGCTCAGCAGTTCCCTTCCCAAAGCGCCGAACTCGGGACCACGGTGGTCGATGGTCGGCAGGCTCATGGCGCGCAGGATACGGTCCGGCACCGGTGATGGGCCAGGAATCTGCAGGAAGTGACGACCCGACGCATGGAAATCGAGATTCAACATGATGACTCTCCGATGGAATTGGTGTTGTTATCCGGAATAATGAATTTTGAATTCAAACAGACTGACACTAAAGCTCATTGTATGCAGCCGTCACGGCGCAGCTCTTTGATGTCACCATCAGACATGCCCATCCGGCTCAGGATCTCGTCGGTATGCTGGGCAAACAGTGGCGCCGGGCAGCGAATACTGGCCGGAGTTCGCGAAAACTTGCTGGGAAAGCCCACCGTCTTCATTTTACCGATGACCGGGTGCTCGACTTCTTGGACCATACCGCGGGCCAGGTAGTGTTCGTCCTGCATGGCCTGGGCGAAGTCATTGATGGGCCCGGCCGGGACACCAGCGGCATCGCAGCGTTCGAGCCAGAACGCCATGTCACGTTCGCCGAGGATCTCTTCGATGAGGCTCTCGAGGACTTCCACGTTGGCGCCACGATCGCTGTTGGTTAAAAACCGCGGGTCCTGAATCAGATCCTCACGCTCGATGACGTCGTTGCAGAAGCGTTCCCAGGTACGCTGGTTGGCACAGCCCAGCATGATGTAGCCATCCTTCGCCTTGACCGCCTGGTAGGGCGCCGAGACACGATGCCGCCAACCGGTCGGCTCGGGCAGCCGCTCTTCAGCGAAATAGGCTGCCGATTCCCAGCTGAACCACGGCAGCCCGCACTCGGTGATGGCGATATCGATGTGCTGGCCCTCGCCGGTCTTCATCTTGTGAATGTAGGCCGCAAGGATCGAATAGACCGCCGTGATGCCGGCGCCGATGTCGTAAACGGCGATCCCCGTCTTCAACGGCCGCCTGCCCTTCTCGCCGGTCATCGACATCAGCCCCGTCATACCCTGGGCCACCAGGTCGAAGCCCCCCTTATGGCTATATGGGCCAGTCTGGCCGTAACCGGAAATAGAGCAATAGACGATGCCGGGATTGATTTCGCTGACGGTGTCGTAGTCGATGCCCAACGACTTGGTCACACCCGGGCGGTAATTCTCGACGATGACGTCCGCTTCCTTTGCCAGCTGGAAGAAGATCTGTCGGGCGCGCTCGTCCTTGAGGTTAAGTGAAATACTCTTCTTGTTGCGATTGATCTGCGAAAAGCAGGTCGACTCGTCATTGATGTATGGCCCCATCTGGCGGCTATCGTCGCCCCCATTGGCCTTCTCTACCTTGACGACCTCGGCGCCCATGTCGCCCAGCACCATGGTGCAGTACGGGCCGGCCATGATCTGCGAGATATCCAGTACCTTCATTCCGTCCAGGGGAAGCATGCGGTCTCTCTCCTCGTAGGTTCGTTGCCGGCCGTTCATTGGCCTGTCCACTCGAACGGGGTCTTGTTGACGAACTTGTCGACTGCCGCCTTGAAATCCCGGCTGGTGTAACAGGTCCGCACCCAGTCGTCGCTGGCATCGGCCGGCATTCGCCGGTGTGCCTGGACGCGTTGAACGATCTGCTTGGCTGCCCTGACGGTCAGCGGAGCCAGCCGCGAGAATTCGGCCGCGTGGCCGGCCACGGCATCCTCGATCTCGCCAGGGCCATACACTGCATTGACCAGGCCGATCGTTTCTGCCTGCGGTGCCTCGATCAGGCGCGCCGCCATCAGGATTTCCTTGGTGCGGGGAATACCCACGATGTCCATGAAACGCGACACGTTGGTGACCGACAGGCAGTTGCCCAGCGTCTTGGCGATCGGCACGCCGAACTTCAGCGACGGTGTGGCGTAGCGGAAGTCGCAGGCCAGTGCGATGGCAGCGCCACCACCCACGCAAAAACCTTCCAGCAGCGCGATGGTCGGTTTGCCGAGATTCTCCAGCCCCGCCAGAACCTCGTCGATACGCCGCTCGTAATCGACACCATCTTCCGGCCTGTCGAAGCCGGCAAACTGCTTGATGTCGGTGCCGGCCACGAAGGCTTCGCCACCGCAGCCATGGAAGACGACGGCATTGATTTCAGGGTCCTCGTCCACCTCGCGGCACAGCGCTGCCAGCGCATCGTACATTTCCCAGGTCATGGCGTTGCGGCTCTGGGGGCGATCGAAGCCGATCCATGCCACACCATCGCGCTTGTCGCAATGTACGCGTCCTGCCGTCTCGTCAGTCATGCTCGACTCCTTATGCGCCGTAGACCAGGTTGACCAGCGCCAGGGCGAAGGCCGGGATGTAGGTGTTGATCATCAGGATCAGGAACAACACGCCGATGAACCACAGGTTGGTACGCGTGGTAGCCCAGATATCCGACTTGGCGATCGAGCACGATGCGATCAGCACGCTGGCGACCGGAGGCGTCTGCTGACCGATGGCCAGGTTCAGCGTAACGATCAGGCCGAAGTGCAGCGGGTCGATGCCCACGGCCGTCACCAGGGGCAGCACGATCGGCACGACCAGAATGATCGCCGCCGCAGAATGCAGGAAAATACCCAGGATCAGGAAGATGATGTTGAGCAGCGCCAGGATGACGTACTTGTTATCCGTCAATTCACTGATGGAGTTGGCCATCTGCTGAGGAATCTGGGTCTCGGTCAGATAGAGCCCCACCACCGCGGAACTGGCCACCAGCAGCATGACCACGGCAGTCTGGACGCCTGCATCAATGCAGGACTTGTAGAATATCTTCAGGCTGAACTCGCGATAAACTACTGAGCTAATGAAAATGGCAACCACGACGGCGAGCGCCGCCCCTTCGGTCGCGGTCACGATGCCCCCGAAGATGCCCCCCAGAATGATGACCGGGATCAGCAGGGCCCAGATCGCCCCCTTGAAGGCTTCCCACAGCCGCTTAGTCTGGAATTTCCCCTCGGAAGGGAAATCATGTTTACGGGCCAGGTAATAGCACATGGCAGCCAACCCCATGGCCCCCAGCAGGCCGGGGAAGATACCGGCGATGAACATCTTGACCACTGACTCACCGGACATGACGGCATAGAGAATCATGGGAATCGACGGTGGCAAAATGATTGCTAGGCTGGCAGCCGATGAGGAAATGGCCGCCGAGAACTCCTTGGAGTAGCCTTTCTTGCGCATCGCCGGAATCAGGATGCTGCCGATGGCCGACACGCCAGCCACCGCAGAGCCGGAAATCTCGGCGAAGAAGATCGAGGCCCCGATGGTCACCATGGACAGGCCACCCTTGATGAACCCGACCATGGCCATGGCCAGATCGATGAGCCGGCGCGAGATACTTGAAGCGTTCATGATCGCGCCGGCCAGTATGAACAGCGGAATCGCAATCAGGGGAAACTTGGTCGCGCCGTCGAACATCACCATGCCAATGTTGGGCAAGGCGAAGACACCAAAGCTTGCCACGGTGGCCAATGCCCCCACGATCCCCAGTGCCACGGCCACCGGCACATTGATGAGGATCAGCGATATCAGGCCCGCGAACATCGATAGTATGATCATTGTTTATTCTCCGCTGGTACGCTGATGTCCGTCAGGCCCGATGGGGCGCCTGGCTATCGGCCTGCCCGAAGGAACTGTCGCCCTCGTTCGATCGCGCCTCGTCGGGATTGATGCCCGCCTCCTCCAACTCGTGATCGATGAAGCCCGCACCACGCGCGCTTTCGATCACTTCTGGCAAGCGAAGCAATTGCGCGATGATGAACAGCGCCGATCCGATGGGAATGACGGATTGGGTGAGCTGCAACGAAATACTGGTCAGGCTCACCAATGTCGAGCCCTCCAGGATCATCACCACCTGATAGCCGGTGTAACCGAGCAGCACGAAGAAGGCGATGGTGATCGCCTCCGCCAGAAGCGCTACTGGTAGGCGAATGCTGGGTGGAGCCATGTTGATGATGCTGGGACAGGTAATGTGAGCTCCCTTGGCCGCGGCCAGGGCCGCCCCGTAATAGGTCAGCCAGGCCAGTCCCACCGAGGCGACTTCGTCGTACCAACTGAAAGGCGAGCCGACCAGACGGGACATGAAGCCCACGATCACTACCCCCGACAGCGCCAGGACGTTCAGAAAGACAATGAATTCCAGCAACTTCTGATAAGCCACCTTGAATTGTTTAAAGGTCACGTTGGCCATCTCCGGGAAAGAAGAGGAGGAGGACATGCCCTGCTGCACTCGTGTCGCTGCGCGTGGCATGCCCGGTATCACTGACTCAGGGAGTTTCAGCGAAGTGCGTCGACCTTCTCGATCATTTCCTGGCCACCGTCCACTTCACTGCCGAACTTCTCGTAGATCGATGAAGAGCCATCAACGAAGGCTTGGGTATCCACTTTGTTGATTTGCATCCCCTCCTCCTCGAACTTGGCCAACAGGCTATTGTCGAGCCGCTCACCTTGCTCCAGGGCGTACCCTTCGACTTCCTCAGCCGTCTCGGCAAGCACCTGACGGACGTCTTCAGGCAGGCGATTCCAGCTGGCACCGGCCAGCACGTAAGCCGGGGTGTAGACGTGATTGGATAGCGACAGATAATCCTGAACTTCCTGGAAACGCTGGGAGTAGATCTGAACCAAGGGGTTTTCCTGACCGTCCATGGCGCCAGTCTGCAGCGCGACGAATGCTTCGGAGAGCGCCATCGGCGCCGGGTTCGCGCCGTAGCTCTTGAACATCTCCACGCGCCACACACCGTTAGGCGTTCTTAGCTTGATCCCCTCGAGATCGGAGGGCACGTTGATCGGACGGGTGTTGTTGGTGATCTGACGGAAGCCGTTCTCCCAGATGCCAATGATCTTGTAGTTCTTGTTTTCAGCCGCCGCATAGAGTTCGTCGCGCAGAAAATCGTCGCGCACCCGGCGCATGTGTTCCCGATCTTCAATGAGGTAGGGCATCTCGAAAAGAGAGAATTCCGGCGACACGCTACTCATGATCGAGGACGGCAACGCCAGATCGATAGTGCCCAGCTTCAGCTTGTTGAGCATCTGGGAATCGTTGCCCAACTGACTCGAACCGTAGACGACCACCTCAGCTTTTCCCTCGAGCTTCTCATTGGCGATCTTGGCGAATTCGTTGGCTGAAATCTCGAACAGGGAACCCGGCCCGCCCACATGCCCGAACTTGATCTCACGCTCCTGCGCGCTGGCTGCCTGTACGCCGAAGGCTAGCGCGGTAGCGAGTAGAGCTGTCTTTATGGCTTTCATGTCGATCTCCGAAGTCTCGTTGTTTTTGTAGGTCAGCCATTGAGTGGCCTACCGAAGCCCGCACGAGCGGACTCTCATTTCAGCCGGCCCGGTCGCTGTGTCGTGCTGGCGTGTCGCGATGAAAGCCGGCTGCAAATCGAATATGGATACATAATTCAAAATGCGAAATTATACTTTAGTTCGCTGAAAGAAAACTTGGGGATTCCAAAAACATTAACGATTTCAGTAAGTAATACGCAGCATGAGAGGGCACGATCAGTCTTGCATCGCACCTATCGGACGCAGGAAAGGCCGGAAGATGGCCGCTCACTGCAAGAAGGTTGGCGCTTCAGGCAACCGGACTTTGCCTGAAGCGAGAATGACCCTGCCGGGGTCAGTCCGGTGCCAGGCCAGGCTGAAACCCCGCCTCGCGAATACCTGCCATTGCCGCCTGTTCGTCTTCGTCGGAAGAAGCACCGCTGATACCGACCGCCCCGATCACTTGGCTATTCTCATCAAGGATTACGACCCCTCCGGGTACGGGCACGAACTTGCCGTCCGAGGCAGCGGCCACCGAGGCCAGGAAAGCAGGCCGCTCGGCATTGCGCTCTCCCACGACACGACTGGCCACGCCATTGCCGAGCGCGGCATAGGCCTTCCCCTTGGCAACGGGAAAGCGTAGCGGTGCGCAACCATCCTCCCGTTCAGCAGCAATGACATTCCCCCCGAGGTCAAGCACGACGACCGTCAGTGGCTCCATGGCGGCATTGCGGGCGTTGCCGAAGGCAGCTTCGATAATCTGACGAGCCTGGAGACGGGAAATCTGAACGTGGGAGCGGTATACCTTGCCAGCCATGAGCGGCTCCTTGCGGGATGAATTGTTGTTGTCTTGATTTTGAATTCATAATACCGTTCTTGTAACCAAGTCAAGGCGACGCAGCGAGACTTATGCGTATCGCCCCGATGCGAGAACCGCCAATGGAAAAGATCCAGCACAGAAACCTCTATCGAGAGGTCGCAGATCGCGTCCGGGAATTGATCGAGCAGGGCGTCCTGGCCCCGGGGGAACGCATTTCGGAAAAGAAGCTTTGCGAACAGTTCGGTGTATCGCGTACCCCGCTACGCGAAGCGCTCAAGGTCATGGCTTCGGAAGGTCTGGTCGAGATACTGCCCAACCGGGGTGCCCGGGTCACGCGCCTGACCGTAAAGAAGGTAAGAAACACCTACGATGTGATGGCCGCTCTGGAAGGACTATCGGGCGAACTGGCCTGTCAGAACATCACAGACGAAGAAATTGCTGCCATTCAGCGGCTTCACGATACGATGCTCGAGCATTACCGACAGCGAGAACTGCAGCCCTATTTCCGGGTCAATCAGCAGATTCACGAGCGCATCATTGCCGCGGCCGATAATGACGTACTCGAAGAGATGTACAACAATCTCAGCCAGCGCGTGAAGCGGGTGCGGTACTCAAAGAAGATGACGGATGATTTCTGGAAACGCGCCGTCGAGGATCACGAGGCCATGATCGAGGCCCTGCAGAAGCGCGATGGCCTGATGCTGGGACGAATCCTGCGCGAGCACCTCTGCAACAAGCTCGAGGTCGCCTCCCTGGATGGCATGATCGAAGAGGAAGGGGACGACGAATTGCCTTCCCGGGCCGCTTCCTCCTGAATGTCGGTACCTACCCCCACCCCTCCAACCGCATCGACGAGCGCACCAGGCGCTCGTTTTCCGCCTCTATCTCACGCAATCCCCGCTCGATGCTGTCCAGGTGCTGCAACGCCACCTGACGGGCCCGTTCGGCATCCTGACCTATGACTGCCTCGAACAGTTGGGCGTGCTGTTCGTTGATCCAGATGCGTGGGCCGGGCCGGTGATAAAGATTCTTGAGCGAGGCAAAGACTGAACTGAGCAGCAGGTCGGTCAAACCCTGCAAGGTATGTACCAGTACCGGGTTGTGCGACGCTTCGCAGATCGCCAGATGAAAGGCATGATCCAACCGGGCCAGCCGCTCGGCATCGATCGATTCCGCCTGCTCGATATAAGCCGTCAGTTCCTCGTAGCGCCGGGTAATCATCACACGATCCGCCGGGGTGCCACGCAGCGCCGCCAGCCGAGCCGACTCTCCTTCCAGCAATGCGCGAACTTCGAGGAGATCGTACAACGTGCGCGGATGGTCCCTGAATAGATGCATCAGCGGACTGTCATCTCGCTGCGGCAGCAGCTTGGCAACGGTCGAGCCTCGACCCTGATGGGTCTCGATGATCCCTTTGCTGCGCAATGAGCGTAGCCCTTCACGCAGCGAGGCTCGCGACACGCCCAGCTTGTCGCACAGGCGCCGCTCGGAGGGCAGCAGCTGCCCCGGCTTGAGCACGCCGTCAAGAATCAGTTGCTCCAATCGGGCCACCACGGTATCCGCAGTGCGAACCATGGGCCGGTTATCGGGGGCGTCGTGCATCGCAATCCTCTGGTCAGACCAGTCAGTTGCTATTCGAGAGCTTCAAGGGCTCATTACTGGCGCCCCATTGAAACGCTGGAATGCATTTTCAGAAATTAGACTAATGGCTGGTCTGACCAGTGAACCAAAGTCTGGACACAGCCTGTGGGAAGTCGCAGATTGTGTGGCTACCGTGATGTTGACCGGGGAGTGCCCATGAACATTCTCTACGACGAGCGCCTTGATGGGGCGTTGTCGAAACAAGACAAGACAAACGTGCTCCAGCAGTTGCAGAACGCGCTGCCGGACATGACGCTACTGCACCGCGAGGAAGACCTGCGCCCCTTCGAATGCGATGGTCTCTCGGCCTACCGCATCCTTCCCATGCTGGTGGCCATGCCGCATACCCTGGAACAGGTCGAGACGCTGCTGCGTACCTGCTACGAGATGGGCGTCCCCGTCGTGACCCGGGGCGCGGGGACCGGCCTGTCGGGTGGCGCCTTGCCGCTGGAGCAAGGCGTACTGCTGGTCATGTCGCGTTTCGCCAAGATCCTAGAGGTCGACCCGGACGCGCGTATCGCCCGGGTCCAGCCAGGCGTGCGCAACCTGGCCATCTCCGAGGCCGCCGCACCCTATGGGCTTTACTACGCCCCGGACCCCTCCTCGCAGATCGCCTGTTCGATCGGCGGCAACGTCGCGGAAAATGCCGGTGGCGTGCACTGCCTCAAGTATGGCCTGACGGTCCACAACGTCATGCGTGTCGAGGTGGTGACCATCGAGGGGGAGCGCATGACGCTGGGCAGTGAAGCCTTCGATGCCCCCGGCTTCGACCTGATGGCGCTGTTCACCGGCTCCGAGGGCATGCTCGGCGTGGTCACCGAGATCACCGTCAAGCTGCTGCCCAAGCCGGAAAGCGCCAAGGTACTGATGGCCAGCTTCGACGATGTCGAGAAGGCCGGCAAGGCGGTCGGCGACATCATCGCCGCCGGCATCATCCCGGGCGGCCTGGAAATGATGGACAATCTGGCGATCCGTGCCGCCGAGGACTTCATTCACGCCAATTACCCGGTGGACGCCGAGGCCATCCTGCTCTGCGAGCTTGACGGCGTGGAAGCCGACGTCGACGACGACTGCCAGACCGTGCGCCGGGTTCTCGAGGCGGCGGGTGCCACCGATATTGCCCAGGCACGCGACGACGCCGAGCGCGCCAAATTTTGGGCCGGTCGCAAGAATGCGTTTCCGGCGGTGGGGCGCATGTCGCCGGATTACTACTGCATGGACGGTACCATTCCGCGCCGCGAGCTGCCGCGTGTGCTCAAGGGCATTGCCGATCTGTCCGAGCAGTACGGCTTGCGTGTCGCCAACGTTTTCCATGCCGGTGACGGCAACATGCATCCACTGATCCTGTTCGATGCCAACCGCGAGGGTGAACTGGAACTGGCCGAGACAGTGGGCGGCAAGATTCTCGAACTGTGCGTCGAAGCCGGCGGCAGCATCACCGGCGAACACGGTGTTGGTCGCGAAAAGATCAATCAGATGTGTGCCCAGTTCCAGCCCGACGAGTTGACCACATTCCATGCCGTGAAGGCGGCCTTCGACACGCGTCGCCTGCTCAACCCGGGCAAGAACATTCCGACGCTGCAGCGCTGCGCCGAGTTCGGCGCGATGCATGTGCATAACGGGGAGCTTCCCCACCCCGAATTGCCGCGCTTTTGAGGTTTGACCATGGAACACCACGAACAGGACAACTACTCAGCACACGCCGAACGCGGCGCATCCTCGGCACCTGCCCGGGATATTAGCGAGGCGCTGTGCGAGCGGGTACGCCAGGCCAATGCCGACAAGACACCACTCAAGGTCGTCGGTGGCGATACCAAGGCCTTCTACGGTCGCCCTGTCGAGGGCGAGACACTATCGCTGGCCGAGCATCGCGGCATTACCCACTACGATCCGGTCGAGTTGGTGATTTCGGTGCGTAGCGGCACGCCCCTGCGCGAACTCGAGGCAGCCCTGGACGCCGAGGGTCAACAGCTCGGCTGTGAGCCACCTCACTTCGGCCAGTCAGCCACGGTCGGCGGCATGATTGCCACCGGCCTGTCGGGGCCGCGTCGCCCCTGGGCCGGCAGTGTCCGTGACTTCGTGCTCGGTACACGGGTCATCACGCACGAAGGCAAGCATCTGCGCTTTGGTGGCGAGGTGATGAAGAACGTCGCCGGTTACGATCTGTCCCGCCTGATGGTCGGTGCACAAGGCACGCTCGGTGTCGTCACCGAGGTGTCACTCAAGGTGCTGCCCAAGGCCACCGAGACACATAGCCTGCGCCTGGAGATGACACTCGACAACGCGCTTGAGCGGCTCGCCGAGTGGGGCCGTCAACCGTTGCCGTTGAGTGCGGCCGCCTGGCACGACGGTGCACTTCATCTGCGTCTCGAGGGGGGGCGCAGTTCAGTGGCTGCCACGGCGGAACGTCTGGGCGGTGAGCGCCTGGAGGCGTCATTCTGGTCAGACCTGCGTGAACAACGCTTGGCGTTTTTCGGCGACACCGATTCCCGCCCGCTGTGGCGCCTGTCATTACCTAACAATACCCCGAGACTCGCCATCGACGGCGATACGCTTTATGACTGGGCCGGCGCCCAGCGCTGGCTGCGCAGCGATGCCGCTGCCGAAACCGTGCGCGACGCTGTCGCGCGCGCCGGCGGACACGCCACCTGTTTCACCCCGCAGTCAGAAGGCGGGGCGGCCGAGCCGTTCACGCCGTTGGCCCCGATCGTTGCCAAGTATCACCGCCAACTCAAGGCCCAGCTCGACCCCAACGGCATCTTCAATCCCGGCCGGCTTTACTCGGAGTTTTGACATGCAGACGCACTTTACCGACGCCGACCTGCAGAAGCCGCATATCCGCGAAGCTGATCGTGTGCTGCGCTCTTGCGTGCACTGCGGGTTCTGCAACGCGACCTGCCCCACCTATCAGTTGCTCGGCGACGAGCGCGACGGGCCGCGCGGGCGCATTTACCTGATGAAGGAACTGCTGGAAAGCCGCGACGACGATGACCAGGTCACCCGCGAGACCCAGTTGCATCTCGACCGCTGCCTGACCTGCCGCAACTGCGAGACCACCTGCCCGTCGGGCGTGGAATATCACAAGCTGCTCGATATCGGCCGTGCCGAGGTCGAACGGCGCGTAGGCCGCACGCCCAAGGAACGCGCCCTGCGCTATGGGCTACGCAAGGCGCTGGTCGACCCCAAGCGCTTCGCTGCACTGCTGAAAGCCGGCCAGACCTTTCGCCCCTTGGTCCCGGGTACGTTGCGCGACAAGATGCCGGCCCGCCCCGTCGATCCGGGCAAGCGCCCCGACGGCCGTCAACATGCCCGGCAAATGCTGATTCTCGAAGGTTGTGTGCAGCCGGGCCTGTCACCCAATACCAATGCCGCCACGGCACGGGTGCTCGATCGATTGGGCATCGGCCTGACCCCGGCGCCGCAAGCGGGCTGCTGCGGCGCTATCGACTTTCACCTCAATGCCCAGGAAGCCGGCCGGCAACGCATTCGTGCCAATATCGATGCCTGGTGGCCAGCCATCGAAAACGGTGCCGAGGCGATCGTGCAGACCGCCAGCGGCTGTGGCGCCTTCGTCAAGGAGTACGGCGAGATGCTCGCCGACGATCCGGTCTATGCCGATAAGGCCAAGCGCGTCAGCGCACTGGCCAAGGATCTGGTCGAAATCCTGCGTGAAGAAGATATCGATGCCCTGAACGTCAAGGACTCGCGTCGCCTCGCCTTTCATTGCCCTTGCACCCTGCAACACGCACAGCGATTAGGTGGTACAGTCGAGAGTGTGCTGACGCGCCTGGGCTTCGAACTCACGCCGGTACGCGATGCCCACCTGTGCTGCGGTTCTGCGGGCACCTACTCGGTGACCCAGCCGGAACTCTCGAAGCAGTTGCGCGACAACAAGCTCGATGCGCTCGAGGCTGGTAACCCGGAACTTATCGTGACAGCCAACATCGGCTGCCAGACTCATCTCGATGGGGCGAGCAGAACACCCGTCAGACATTGGATCGAAATTGTTGATGACTCGCTGGCATCAGCTGCGAGCAGCATGCCCCGAGAAGCTAGGCCCGCGTAGCTCATCACTAAAAATAACCAACCCAAGGAGACCCCTATGCAGACAAAATCCGTTCTCACTCTGGACGATGTCAATGCCATTCTCGACGCGGCCCAAAAGGAGGCACAGGCTAACAACTGGGCGGTAACCATCGCCGTGGCCGACGACGGCGGCCATCTGCTGGGCCTGCGTCGCATGGACGGCGCCGCCCCGTTCAGTGCCGGCGTCGCCACCGAAAAGGCGCGTAACGCCGCCATCGGCCGCAAGGAGACCCAGGTCTTCGAGGAGATGATCAACAACGGTCGCACCGCCTTCGTCACCGCCCCGATGCAGGCATTGCTGTCTGGTGGCGTGCCGGTCATCGTCGACGGCCAGGTTGCCGGTAGCGTAGGCATTTCCGGCGTCAAGCCCGAACAGGACGTGCAGGTCGCCAAGGCCGGCGTTCAAGCCGTCGCCGGCTGACGGGTACCTTCCCCAGGCTGCCCTGCCCATCCCCGGCTATGCCGGGGATGGCTTATCCTCCCAGCGCAACGCCCTGCCCTGATGGCAAATTGTTGCCCGGTCCAGGCAAGGCCTTACCCCGCCAGTCAAGCCTACGTTCACCCACACAACAGCAACCTACTGTTTTTACGCTCCTTTATTACCTGTGGCACGGAATTCGCCTGGATTGCATGTCTCTTGAGGACATTCAACCTACCATCAAGGAAGCAGACCATGCCGACACCCTGTTACATCAGCATCGAAGGCCAGACCCAGGGCAACATCACCGCCGGTGCCTTCACGCCGGATTCCGTGGGCAACATCTACGTCGAAGGTCATGAAGACCAGATGCTGGTGCAGGAATTCAAGCACGTCGTCACCGTACCCACCGACCCGCAATCCGGTCAGCCGTCCGGCCAGCGCGCGCACAAGCCGTTCATCTTCACCGTGGCCCTGAACAAGGCCGTGCCACTGATGTACAACGCGCTAGCCTCCGGTGAGATGCTGCCCAAGGTCGAGCTCAAGTGGTATCGCACCTCCATCGAAGGCAAGCAGGAGCACTTCTTCACCACCTCGCTGACCGACGCCACCATCGTCGACATCAACCTGCGCATGCCGCACGCCCAGGATTCTACCAAGGCCGAATTCACTCAACTGATGGACGTGTCCCTGGCCTACCGCAAGATCGACTGGGAGCACACCGTCGCCGGCACCTCCGGTTCCGATGACTGGCGCGCGCCGATCGAGGCGTAACGCTCACGCGATACCGCACGTTCGATGCTCGCACAGCGGGTGCTTCGGCGCCCGTTGTTTGATTAACTTCCCGGTTGCCTGCTTTCATGGATACTTCGACTGGATTACGGTTTTCCCTGCATCTTGGTGCCGAGCCCGGGCCGAGTATCGATGACAGCATGTCCGATGCCCTGCCCAATCAGTCGGCTGACTTCGCCGTCATCGACTTCAAGATGGAAGAAACCCTTTCCGCGCCGTTCCGCCTGGTGATCGACTTCGCCAGCCAACGGCACGACCTGGCACCCGCCGACTGGCTCGACCGCGCGGTGACCCTGAGCGTATGGCAGGACGGCCAGGCGCTGCGTCGCTTTCACGGCATCGTCAGCGAGTTTGCCCAGGGCGACCGCGGCCATCGCCGGACCCGCTATTCGCTCGTCGTGCGCCCGGCGCTGTGGCGCCTGTCGCTGCGCCATAACTCGCGTATCTTCCAGCACGTCTCGCCGCTGACCATCATCCATACCCTGCTCGCCGAGCGCGGCATTACCGATGCCGTCTTCGCGGTGACCCGCGAGCCCGCCGAGCGCGAATACTGCGTGCAGTACCGCGAGACCGACCTGGCCTTCCTCGAGCGCCTGGCCGCCGAGGAAGGGCTGTTCTACTTCCACCTGTTTGAGGGGAAAGGCGAGGATACCGTCGGCGGCACGCATCGCCTGGTTTTCGCCGATGCCCCGCAGGGACTCGCCGCGCTGGGACCGCGCACCTACCACAGCCGCGCCGGCGGCAGCGCCCCGACCCGCCACCTGCGCCGCTGGCGCCAAACCGCCCGGGTGCGTCCGTCCAGCGCCCAGCTCAAGGACTACTCGTTCAAGCAGCCCGCCTATTCACAACTACATACCCAGTTATACAACCCATCAGCAGAGGGACTGAACGAATACGCACAGTGTGGCGTCGTTGATCAAGGGTACGAACATTACGATTACCCCGGGCGCTACAAGACAGACGCCAGCGGCCAAGCCTTCACCCGGGTCCGCCTGGAACACCTGCGTCGTGATGCCGTCACCGCCGAGGCCGAGAGCGACCTGCCGGAGCTGTGCCCGGGCACCACCTTCACCCTGACCGACCACGACAACGCCGCGCTCAACCGCGACTGGCAGGTACTCGGCGTGATCCATGAGGGTCAGCAGCCCCAGGCGCTGGAAGAAGATGGATTCCATCAGGGCGGGCAGCCAGGCCTGCAGGGTCGGGCAGGCTCGGAAGCCATGACCCGCTACGCCAACACCCTGACCCTGGCCCCCGGCGACCGTGCCTGGCGGCCCGCGCCGACTCCCAAGCCACGTGTCGATGGCCCGCAGGTGGCCTTCGTGGTCGGCCCCGAAGGCGAGGAGATCTACTGCGACCCGCACGGCCGGGTCAAGGTGCAGTTCCCCTGGGACCGGTATGCCAAGGGTGATACCGCCGGGGCGAGCGGCAACGCCGCAGAAGGAGCCAGCAGCGCCTGGCTGCGGGTCAGCCAGGGCTGGGCCGGCGGCGGCTACGGCGTGATGGCGATTCCGCGCATCGGTCATGAAGTCATCGTGTCGTTCCTCGAGGGCGACCCCGACCAGCCGCTGATCACCGGGCGCACCTACCATGCGGTGAATACCCCACCCTACCCGCTGCCCGAGCACAAGACACGCACCGTGATCCGCACCCAGAGCCACAAGGGCGAGGGCTTCAACGAGCTGCGCTTCGAGGACGAGAAGGATCGGGAGCAGATCTGGGTGCACGCCCAGCGCGACCTGGAACTGATCACCGAGCACGACCGCACCGAGGAAATCCGTAACGACAGCTTCCTCAGCGTCAAGCGCGACCGCCTCGAGGAAATCGACCGCGACACGCACCTCACCGTGCATGGCGAGCGGCGCGAGAAGATCGACACCACACACAGCCTGACCGTCAACGGCAGCCTGCATCTCAAGGCGGGCAAGGCCTGGCTCAGCGAGTCCGGGCGCGAGCTGCATATCAAGGCAGGCCAGCAGATCGTGCTCGAGGCCGGTGACGAACTGACACTCGCTGCCGGTGGCAATTTTCTGACGCTCGATGCCAGCGGGGTCACCATTGTCGGCTCCAATGTGCGTATCAACGCAGGTGGCAGTGCGAGCAGTGGCTCGGGGCAGGCGGCCGAAACACCTCGCCTTCCCGGCCAGGCGACGCCTGAACAGCACAGTGCCATTACCCCTGTCACCCATGAGCAGCTTCTGCAAGCCGCGCTTCAGGCCGCTGCGGTCGTGGAAGTCTGTCAGATTCGCGATACCGCGCGGATGGGCGGCCCCGACAATTGCAATCTGGGAGAACAATGCCGATGCCAGACATGAATGCTAGCCATGGCCTCGCAACGTACTACCTGTTCGATCTCGCCTGGTATCGGGATGGGCTGCGTCATCTGTTCGAGGTCGAGCCGGCGCCCCGCTATACCCTGCTCTATCTTCACACCGGACAGGCCAGCGCTGCCGAGCGGGGCCCAGTACTGGTGGCTCCCACGACCAGCGAGGGACACGAATGGTTGCAGCGCCGAGTCGAGGAAGGCATCGTCATCGAACTGCAATCGGCGGCAGAGCTGGACGTCATCGAGACGCATCTGCGCAGTCTGACCCATACCCTGCGCGACAATGGTGCCGTGGTTCTGTTTAGGTATGCCGACCCACGCCTTTACGCCGGCATTCATGCCTCGCTGAGCGACAGTGACTACAACCGGCTGCTGGGCCCTCTCGTAGCGATGTCGGGACGCGCATTGGGCCAGCCCTGGGCACTTTCACAGCCAAGCGAAGCAGCGATGCCTTATACGCCATCTGACACGCCTTTTCGGTTGACGCGATACCATGAACGCTGCCTCAAGGCCTGGCGTGGGCAGGCATTACTGCAACCGATCGCCGAGCGCCATGGACTGCCCCTGACGCGCCTGGCCGAGTGGTACCAGCAGATGCCAGCGATGGGGTTCATCACTGAACATGCCCGGGTTCAAGGCTGCGAGCGGCTGGCGCGGTGCCAATTCGACAGCACCATCTGCCCCACGCTTTGTCAGGAAATCAAGTCAATCCCTGGCGACTGGCGGACAAAGTTATCGCATCTGGAAGCTCGCTTTGCCGAGCGTGGCATGGGGGAAAGACGTTCTGGCCGACAGCCTGCAAGCTCGCAGGAGACATGCCTGTGAGTGAACTCGCTCCAGCCTTGCAAGCCAGCCTGCAAACCGGAAACGGTGCCATATCCCGAGCCGATTGCGCCAGCCTGACTCTGGTGACCATTGAGCACCGCGACACGCTTGGCCGCCCCTTGCCGGAAGGCGCGCCAGTGGAGCTCGTCGACCATCGAGGTCAGCATCATCATGGCGTGATCAATGCCGAAGGACTCAGCCGGCACCCACGCGTGGCAGCGGGTCCCGTGGCATGGCAGATAGGCAATGTCTCCGGCTATCATCTCGTTGCCATTGACGACGCCCCCTGTCATCCGGTGTCGTGCGGCCTCATCGCGCCTCAGGCCGCCGTGGCCATGCCCGAGACAACCATCCAGGCCATCTATATTCCCCCGCCTATCGTGGTCAACCTACGCGAACCGGCTCCGGATAGTGTCGACCGACTAAGCGACACCGACGTCGAGCAGCTTCGCCTGAATGGCAATAACGCCACGATCTTCGTGCACGGTTACAACGTACCGCATGGCAACTGGGCGCGTTTCACTCACAACGCCGACCTCTCCGGCCTGGCCGCAATGCAACCAGGCACGCCGAAGCTTGTTCCCAACGGCAGCGCCGCCACGGCGACACTGTGCCAGAGCGAGGCGACAGATGCCGACGAACGCGGGTTGAATGGCAGTGGTGCATGCAACTGGCTGGTCAACATGGAATATCAGTTGAACCGCGCTGCCGGGCTGCCTGACGACGACTGGCGCCAGTACACACGGATCGTCGGCGTGTTCTGGCCTGGCGACACCGGCACCACCGAATTCATCGAGGCCGAGTTCGCGGCGATGAAGAGTGGCAGGCGCCTGGTCAATATTCTGGTGCAACTGATCGAGGCCGGGATCACCATCAACCTGATCAGCCACTCGCTGGGAGCCCGAGTCGTGCTGACCGCCCTGAACATTCTTGGTGCGCACGGCATGCGGCAACGCATCGATAACCTGTTTCTCTGGGAGCCGGCCGTCGCCGACAATGCGCTGTCCCCGGATACACCCTTCACCGATACGCCTCCGCGTCGTGACGGCTTTGGAACAGACAGCCTTGCCCACAGCCCGGCCCGAGAAGTCCATCCACTGGGCATGGGCACTTTCCCCACGGCCCACCTTGCCACCAACAATGTCGTGGTGCTGCATTCCCACGAAGACGGTATTCTCGGTCCCTCGGCCAAGGACGCATTGATAGAAGAA
Organism: Modicisalibacter xianhensis; assembly: GCF_900113605.1. Lineage (GTDB taxonomy): Bacteria > Pseudomonadota > Gammaproteobacteria > Pseudomonadales > Halomonadaceae > Modicisalibacter > Modicisalibacter xianhensis. Next base: position 9,671 of record NZ_FOPY01000016.1, on the reverse strand, counting down.
GATAGTGGACTACTTGGCGCCCTTCGCGGAATACGCACGTTTTTCGACGACACGACCGATGACCAGACAGGCAAGCTCGGTGGCGCCTACACGAAAAAGTGGTGGACCTTTCCGCCCATTGCCGGTGACGGCCTGCGCTATTTCCAGGACTATTATTTCGAGCGCTGCAGAAAAATCAGTCAGGATTGCATGCCGGCATTTCAGACTTACACGCAACAGAAGGCGCGTAACGGCGATGGTTATGCTCAATGGCAGATCGAACGCGCCTGGGACACCATCGAACAAGCCATCGTCGACGAGGCCCGTCGTGTTGCAACTACGATCCTCTGGGGGCCGTTGCGTGCCGATACTCCCTTGCCGACTTACGACCTGCTCCAACCCCTGTCGCATCACTACCGGATCAGCGAATCCATGGCCCGCCTGTTTGCGCATAAACTGCGGCAACTCGCTCAACGGGACGGCTGGCAGCCGAGGGATACCGACGTGAGACCGGCGTTGGGGTTGATTGGGTTCGAAAGTTTCATAAAAGAGCCTTTCTTTGAACCAAGGATAAGTGTAAAGGTTTTTGATGCAATTAATCAGTCCCTCTGGTTTCCGTCGCATTCGGCGATGAAATACCCTACTGAGGAAATATTCGTTAAAAGTTACCAAGATGGAATCATGAAGAGACTGATGAGAGGTTCACGTTTTGGTGATTACTAATTTCAAACATTGTCTTAAAAAGATAGTAACTACAACCTCCATCTTGTTCATGGCAGGTTGCAGCTCTACTGCATACAAACCCAATAATAGCCTCGGCCCTGCCATAGTCATTGGTGTCTCAAATGATGGACGGTATGCTATCAGCAGTCACGCTTCGAAGCACTTAGTCTTGTGGAATCTTGAAAAACAAAACAGAAAGATATTATCAAGCAATGCCAACATATACAGCGCTTATTTTATACATGATCGCAATGCCTTTCTATGGCAGGACCTAAGCAATGAAGTCTATATACAAACAGTAAATGGAGAAATTATAGAGCACTTCTCTCATTTCCCGACTTATGGACATGTCATAGATTCAAGCCTGAATCACTACATCGCCTCAGATAGTGAATGGAACTTGTTTCATGACCATGGTGAAAATATTCAACCAATTAAACAAGACGGAAACTCCCCCAGCTTTCTTGGGTCGGGCAAGCTCATGCATCTTACTTTATCCGAGGAGAATGAAACATTCTTGTCAGCTGGCTCATCTGGCGATGAAGAATTCGATCCTGCAGAACAACCTGCCATTGTCGAAAACCAGTTATTTAGTTATTACGGCGGCGTCGTGCTCTGGGACATTGAAACATTAAGACCTATTGCTAACCTCTCGGGAAACAACTCCAAGGTAGACGCCACCATTAGCCCTGATGGAAAGTGGGTAGTTAGTGGAGATGAAAGCACTATTGGCCTATTTTGGAATACTGATACTCCCACAAAAAGCAACCGAATGGCCAGCTACTATAGCGGTGTGTTTCTTGAAGATGCACCTTATGATCTTGATGATCCGAGGAAATTTGACCGAAGCCGATTAATACCCACTCCTAAAGCTGAAAAACCCGATCGATGGGGGAACAGCGAGCTTACTACAACGACTACCGTCGCGGTTGCATTCATCAACGACAGCAAGGAGTTTCTGCGTTTCGGCATCTACAAGCACTGGATTGCGCTCTTCGAGGCCGGCAACCCCTGGCCACAGAAGTACTTCGACCTCGGCACCGATCCTCACCCATCGACGTTTTCCTATCTTCGCAGCCAGAGCATCGCCACGTCGCCACAGGCCCATGTGCTGGTCACAGGGCATGTCAACGACGGCGGCATCACCGTTTACCGCTATGATCCCGACGAGCGCACGCTGACCAAGGAGTGGGTGGCGAAATAGCTTCACACTGAACGACTCTCGCCATTGGTTGGCGCTAGTAGCCTGATGATGCCTAGACTGGACCCGTTACCATGACAGGCCTTGGCACTATCGCCTGTCCCGCATCGTCAAGGAGTCTTCAATGGCATCGCAATGGATCGACATCACCGCCAGGGACGGCGGTAAGTTCAAAGGCTATCTTGCCCTTCCACCGGCACGAAAGGGCCCCGGTATTGTTCTGCTGCAGGAGATATTCGGTGTCAACGCGCATATCCGCAGCGTTGCGGAACAGTACGCGCTGGATGGTTACGTGGTGCTGGCCCCGGATGTCTTCTGGCGCCAGGAGCCCGGCGTTGAGTTGGGGTATGAAGGGGAAGATATGGAAAAGGCTTTTTCCCTGATGAAGGCCATGGATGCAGACCAGGCCATCGAGGATATCGCCAGCGCGGTCGAGGCGCTGCGTGGCCGGCCGGAACTCGAGGGCAAGGTGGCCTCGCTGGGCTACTGCATGGGGGGCATTCTTTCCTTCCGCAGCGCCCTGAAGGCAGGCGTGGATTCCGCGATATGCTTCTATCCCGGCGGCATCGCCAACCACCTCGATAAGGCCGACCAGTTACGGGTTCCCGTCCAGTTTCACTTCGCCGGTCAGGACAAGCACATCACCAACGAACATATCGAGCAGACACGCCAGGCCTTTGCCGAACGCGACGATGCCGAAATGTTCGTCTACGATAGCGCCGATCATGGTTTCAACTGCTGGGCACGCAGCGCCTACGACCAGCACGCCTCGGCGCTCTCGCACGGCCGTGCCCTGGCCTTCCTGGAAACGCTTGGCCGCTGAGCATCATCTCGTTACTCGCTTTTCCCGACGCAAGGGCAAGGACAGTGAACGTCTGATGGCGTTTGCTGTCCATGGTCGTCCTGGCGGTCATGCCTGCATGTTAACCTACTGCCTTAACCCAAGGACTCGAGACGCCCATGTCCCTAGACGATCTCCATCTCAATCTGCGCAACCTGACGCTGGACGACTATCCGCAGCTCAAGACGCTGATGGATTCCGTCTATAACGATATCGGGGGCGCCTGGCCCAAGCTGACCATCGACAAGCTGATTTCGGAGTTTCCCGACGGCCAGATCGTGATCGAGGATGACGGCCGGATTGTCGGCGTGGCGCTGACCGCGCTGGTGGACTATGACCGTTTTTCCAACCCGCACAAGTATGACGACCTGATCGGCCATCGTGAGATCATCCTCAACAATCCGGATGGTGATGCACTGTATGGCCTGGATGTGCTCATTCATCCGGATTACCGCGGGCATCGCCTGGGTCGACGCCTCTACGAAGCTCGTAAGGAACTGTGCCGCTCGATGAACCTGCGTGCGACCCTGGCCGGTGGGCGCATCCCCAACTATCACCAGTACGCCGAGGAAATGTCCCCGACCGAGTATCTGGAAAAGGTCGCGCGCAAGGAAATCCACGATCCGATTCTCTCCTTCCAGCTTGCTAACGGTTTCCTGGTCAAGCGCCTGCTGCGCAAGTACCTGCCGGAGGATGAAAAGTCGCAGGGCTACGCCACGCTGCTCGAATGGAACAATATCCTCTTCGAGCCCGCCGAGCGTATCCTCGAGTCGCGCCGCACTCAGGTCCGCGTCGGCGCCGTGCAGTGGCAGATGCGTGAGTTCGCCTCGGTAGAGTCGGTCCTGCAGCAGGTCGAATACTATGTCGATGCAGTGTCCGATTACCAAAGCGACTTCGTGGTTTTGCCCGAACTCTTCAACACCCCGTTGATGGGACTGACAGACCAGTCCGATCAGCTCCAGGCGATCCGCTACCTGGCTGGCTTCACCGAGCAGTTCAAGACCGAAATCTCGCGAATGGCGGTCTCCTACAATATCAATATCATTGCCGGCTCGATGATCGAACAAGGCGAGGACGGCAGGATTTACAACGTCTCCTACCTATGCCATCGCGACGGTTCCACCGAGAGCCAGGCCAAGCTGCATATCACACCGCAGGAGCGTCGCGACTGGGTGGTGGAAGGCGGCGACGAGTTGCGCGTGTTCGAGACCGATGCCGGGCGCATCGGCATCCTGATCTGCTATGACGTGGAGTTCCCGGAGCTGCCGCGCCTGCTCGCCGATCAGGACATGGATATTCTCTTCGTGCCATTCTGGACCGACACCAAGAACAGCTACCTGCGGGTGCGCCACTGCGCCCAGGCCCGCGCCATCGAGAACGAGTGCTACGTGGTACTGTGCGGCAGCGTAGGCAACGTGCCCTCGATCGAGAATCTGGATATCCAGTACGGCCAGTCGGCAGTGTTCTCGCCTTCCGACTTCGCCTTCCCGCACGATGCCGTACTTTCCGAGACAACGCCGAATACCGAAATGGTGATCTTCTCGGATCTCGACCTGCTGCGCTTGAAGATCGTTCGTTCGGAAGGCTCGGTGACCAACCTCAAGGACCGCCGCAAGGACCTGTTCGACCTGCGCTGGCGCGACTGGTCTTGGAAGAGCGGGGGCCGGCCATCCGGGGGCCGGCAGGAAGATCACTAATGCTGCACAAGTGGCGCCAGTGGCGGGCCGAGCGATTCGATGCCCGCCACCCTTTTCCTCAAGCGGAATGGCAACAGGCTTGTGAACGCCTGCCGCTGTTGGCCGCCCTTGGTGACGAGGAACGCCAACGCTTGGCGCAGCGCACCTGGCGCATGCTGCATCGCAAGCGTTTGACCCTGCCGGAAGGGCTGGACTTCGACTTGGCCGACCGCTTGAGCCTGTTGGCCCAGGCCGGCTTGCTCACGCTGGGGTGGAATGATGCCGATGCCGAAGAGGTTTTTGCCGGCGTGCACGAGATCGTTGTCCTGCCCGAGGCGTTTCGTTGTCAGGTCGCCGAAATGGATGAAGCCGGCGTCATGCATGAATACACGGATGAGAGGGTCGGCGAGACCTGGCATCAGGGGCCCGTCGTGCTGTCGTTGGCCGATGTGCGTGACAGTGGTGACTGGACCGGGTTCAACGTGATCATTCACGAGCTTTCTCACAAGCTCGACATGGATAATTCGCTGGATGCCGATGGCTTGCCACCGCTCTCGTCGGATATCGACGGTCGCGAGTGGTACCAGACGTTCATGGCCGTCTGGGATGATCTACAAGCCCACCTCGAGCGCGGCGAACCCACGCCCATCGACGATTACGCCGCCACCCATCCCGCCGAGTGTTTTGCCGTCTGCTGCGAACACTTCTTCACTGCGCCGGATGTCCTGAGTGACGCCTACCCTACCCTTTATTCCTTGCTGCACCGCTATTTTCGCCAGGATCCGCTGGCCCGGTTCAAAGCCTACAGACGCGCTTGAACCGGCCAGCGTATTCATCCCTCGCGCAGCTTAGCCAGGTGTGGGTGCATCCTGGGCAATCAACCCTTCCTGTTTGAGTTGTTGCCAGAACTCGGCAGGAATCCTGACATTCATCGATGCGCGGTTCTCGCGCGCCTGTTGCGCATTGCGGGCGCCAGGGATGGTCGCGGCGACTACATCCGGTGCCGCCGTGAACTGCAGTGCGGCCGTACGCAGATCGATGCCATGTTGATGGGCGATCTGAGCAATACGATCACGCTTCTCCCAATAGCCGTCGGGAATGCCATCACTGTATAACCAACGATTCACCCCGGCGAGAAAGCCGGCACCCAACGGCGCACCGACGATCACCGAGACATCGTTCTCGCGACACTTCGGAAACAGGCGGTTAAGGACCTCTTCATGATCCATCAGGTTGTACTTGGTGGCCTGAAGCATCACGTCTGGATCGGCGGATTCCATGGCCGCAAGGCAGGTTTCGATATTATTCACCCCCATTCCCCAGTGGCCGATGATGCCCTCCTCGCGCATACGCGATAATTCAGGCATGGCACCCTTGCGCGCTGTCTCGAGGTACTCCCTCCAATCCTTGCCCAGCATGCCTGGCGTCAGGTCATGGATGTAGACGATGTCGATCTTGGGAACGCCCAAACGCTGCAGGCTGTCCTCGATGGAACGACGCGTGCCGGCGGCGGTGTAATCGAAGTGGTAGCTGAAGTTCAGGTCACCCTTCCAGTTGCCCTGGCTATCCACCGATGCATCGGCCTTTAGCAACCGCCCTATCTTGCTCGACAGCAGGTATTCCTGCGGCGGCTTGCCATTGAGAAAATGCCCTAACCGGCGCTCGGAGAGGCCCATGCCGTAGAACGGCGACGTATCGAAATAGCGCACGCCATTTTCCCAACAGGCCTCGAGCATGTTCTCGGCCTCTTCATCAGGCGTGACCTTGAAGATATTTCCCAGTTGTGTCCCACCGACACCGAACTTATGCTCGGGCGGAAACAGCTTGGAAGCCAAGGGTGGGTTTTCTGGCAATTCGGAAATGATTCCCTGATTGTTACCACCAACATTGGTGTTGCTCAGTGAGGGGCCATCCTGAGCAGCCAGTAGCTTTGAAGCAGAAGTAGCTGCGGCTGCGGCGGCCGCGCCAACTAGAAATTCGCGACGATTTGGCATGCGTTCATTCCTTTGGACGCTGCAAGTGCGGTCTGAAAAAGAAGAACAATCGAATTCAAGACTGGAACAAGAACGCAGGGATCACCACCAACCGAACGTAACCATTGGTTTCATAACGAAATGAAAGCAGGGAATCGATGACATGCACCGGAGCTGCCGGTGCTTACTTGTCGGTGGTCGACCACACATTGGAGCGCTCGGCCGGCTGCGAATCGGGGCAAGGCAGGTTGCGAGTGGACCAGGTCACGCTATGTGCCTGGCGACAGATAGTTGCGCCCTCATCTTCGTCTACCCGGGACTCTCGTCGTGCCGGTTCGCGAGTCGACAGGTCATCGACGATCACTTCGACGCGGGGTTCCAGTTGCATGCCATCACCACGTCGCTCGCGCTGGTCGTGGTGATGATCGTCACGATCAAAGCGCCTCTCATTGCCGTGCCTGTCGGGGCGTTCCCGGGAGTGTCCTTGCTGCCACTGAGCTTGATCGCGGCCACTGTCGTCAGTCCGGGGCATATCATCCGCCCCCGCCAGCGCAGTCACCATTCCTATCGAGGCAGCCATCAGCAGGGTTGCGGCTTGGCGCCGACAGCGGAATGCTGGCTTTGATGTGTCTCTCATCGCCTCTGCCTCCATGGTGAGATACTGACTACAGCATAGGCCTCAGTCGGCGAAACGCATCAGCCAGTCCCAGAGCAGCCCGGCCTCCTGGCGCCAGCGCAAGCGCAAGGGACGTACCAACCAGAAACGCTCATCGCTGGGAACGGTCAGTGAAAACGGTGCGACAAGATCGTCACGCCGAGCCAACAGGCTGTCGTGCGTCAGGGCCACGCCGCCGCCCTGGGCTGCCAGTGTCAGAGTAGTGACCTGGTTGTCGCAGGTGATCGATGGACATTGCCTGTCAAGTCCCGGCACGCCGGCCTGCTCCAGCCAGGCAGGCCAGCCGACGGCAAAGCCGAGCGCATGCAGCAGGGTCTCGCCGGCCAGGTCGGCTGGCGAATGCAGTCGTTCAGCCACCTCAGGGGAGCACACCGGCAACATCGACTCAGCACCAAGCGAGTGTGCCTCGAACCCCTCCCAGTCGCCTCTGCCGTAACGGATTTCCAGATCGGCACCTTCGGGCCCGAAGTCTTCGGTCCAGATCGCACTGACAAGGTGTACTGCTACCTGGGGCTGGGTGCGATGGAACTCGAGCAGGCGAGGCACCAGCCAGGTCTGCTGCATGACCGGGGTGGCACGCAGCGTGACAGGCGCCTCCGGGTGCGGGCCGAACACTTCAGCCGTACCTTCGGCCAGCCGCGTGAAGGCCTCTTGCACACTTGGCAACCAGGCCTGCCCGGCAGGTGTCAGCGTCAGGCTACGCGGATGGCGTACGAACAATTTCTGGCCCAGGCGGTCTTCGAGCAAGCGAATGCGTTGGCTAACCGCCGATTGGGTCACGCCGAGCTCATTGCCGGCTTCAGTAAAGCTGAGGGTGCGTGCGGCGGCTTCGAAGGCTTGCAGCCAGAGTACGGGAGGAAGGGGTTTCATGGGCAAGTGAGTCATTAGCGGAGCTTGGTCATAGCCCCCAGATTAATCGTTTGTCCCAGGCATGCTCAATCTTCATCCTTGTTCACCGATCAACATCACCTGTCCAACCGCGTCCAGGAGGTTTCGATGCAAACGGCAACACCGCAACATGACGAGCAAAACACCGCTCGTCCCCGCATCGACATGGGAGAACTCGCTGCCCATGCCGAGGGACCTGCCTTGGTCGACGCTGTCACTACTGGCGCCCGGGTCACGCTGCGCTGGGACGATGATACCCAGGCGCATTTCCCTTGGCTGTGGCTACGCGATCATTGCGCCTGTGTCGAGTGCCGCCATCCACTGACGCGGGAACGTCTCTTCATCCCCCTCGACGACATCGAGACACCTCCCGCTGCCCGAGTGGTTGACGGCAACCTGTTGCTGTCTTGGGCCGACGATCATGTCAGCCGCTTCGATCCGGTCTGGCTGCATCAGCGGCGACTCGAGAACGCCGCGTTCACCCCGGCCCAGATCGTTCCGCCCCGTCGCCCCTGGCATGTGGGATTCACGCCCGAGCGGGTCTCGCATAATGATTTCATGGAGGAAGAGGGCGATGGCGAGCGTCAGTGGCTCGAGGCACTGCTGCGTGACGGCCTCGTCCTGCTCGACGATGGCCCGCTGGTCGAAGAGGAAGTCAGCCGCCTGGCCGGACGCATCGGCCCCATGCGTGCCACCAACTTCGGGGCGCGTTTCGACGTACGATCCAAGCCCAACCCCAACAATGCGGCTTATACGCCCATTGCGCTGGCGTTGCACACCGACCTGCCCAACTGGCGACAGCCGCCCGACATTCAATTGCTTTACTGCCTACAGAACGAGGCCGAGGGTGGCGAGTCGACGTTTGCCGACGGCTTCACCGTCGCCGAGATCCTGCGTCAGGAATCGCCGGAGCATTTCCGTATCCTCAGCGAGACGCCAATCGACTTCCGCTTTCAGGACGAAGAGCACGACATCGCCATCCGTGCCCCGATCATTGAGCTGGACGAGGATGGCAGGCCGCTGGAAATCCGCTTCAATAACTGGATTCGCGATACCCTGCGCCTGCCCTTGCATGACGTCGATGCCTGGTACGCCGCCTATCGCCACTTCTGGCAATTGCTGCACGACCCGCGCCACCAGATCGAGTTCGCCCTCGCGCCGGGCCAGATGATCGCGTTCGACAACCGTCGCGTACTGCACGGACGTCGCGCCTTCGACCCCAATACCGGCAAGCGTCACCTGCAGGGCACTTATCTCGATCTCGACCTGCTCGAGTCGCGACTGCGCGTACTGTCACGCCAACGCTGATGCCCAGCGTCCGCGCCGTCGACAGCACAAGAATCACGGTTCGGCTTTTTTTACCACCTTGACCTGTCCTGAATAGAGTTGACACGTTCCGCCCCTTATCTTGGGAGAACGTGATGAATCAACGCATTAAACGCACCCAGCGGGACTACACCCTGGCCTTTAAACAGACGGTGGTAGACCAGGTCGAGCGCGGCGAGATGACCTACAAGCAGGCTCAGGCTCGCTACGGTATCCAGGGCCGCTCGACGGTACTACAGTGGTTGCGTCGCTATGGTCACCAGGACTGGCGTCCCGGGGCCACGGAGCGCGCCGCCAGGAGACCTGTCATGCCAAAATCGCCTCCGACCCCGGAGCAGCGCATCAAGGAACTTGAGGAGAAGCTGCGTCTGGCCGAGCAGAAGGCCCA
>NZ_FOPY01000008.1:199777-251163 GCF_900113605.1 Modicisalibacter xianhensis | reverse complement strand
TGGGCCTTCTGCTCGGCCAGACGCAGCTTCTCCTCAAGTTCCTTGATGCGCTGCTCCGGGGTCGGAGGCGATTTTGGCATGACAGGTCTCCTGGCGGCGCGCTCCGTGGCCCCGGGACGCCAGTCCTGGTGACCATAGCGACGCAACCACTGTAGTACCGTCGAGCGGCCCTGGATACCGTAGCGAGCCTGAGCCTGCTTGTAGGTCATCTCGCCGCGCTCGACCTGGTCTACCACCGTCTGTTTAAAGGCCAGGGTGTAGTCCCGCTGGGTGCGTTTAATGCGTTGATTCATCACGTTCTCCCAAGATAAGGGGCGGAACGTGTCAACTCTATTCAGGACAGGTCAAGTTTATGAAAAAAGGCCCGGCACTGCCGGGCCTTTTGCATGGCAGTAAAAGTTGCTCGTTCACCCCAGTGTGTAGCAGGGGACATAGTCGCTGCCTGGCAGTTTCATGCGCCCCTGAGCAACGAAGGAGCTCAACAGCTCATCAAGCCGTGACATAAGTTCTGGCTCGGCATGCAGGCGGAAAGGACCATGGGCTTCGATGGCGCGGATGCCGGGCTCCTTGACATTGCCTGCCACAATGCCTGAGAAGGCCCGCCGCAGGTTGGCCGCCAATTCATGGATGGGCTGATCGTGATGCAATGCCAAGGCAGCCATGGCTTCGTGAGTCGGCTCGAAGGGCTGCTGGAAGTCGGGCTGTATGCTCAGGCGCCAGTTGTAGTAGAAAGCGTCATCGTGGGCACGGCGGAACTCGGTGACTTCATCGATGCCTTCGCGCATGGCCCGTGCCACGCCGATCGGATCGTCGATCATGATGCGGTAGCGTTTGCGTGCCTGATCGCCCAGCGTATAAGCGAGAAATTCGTCGATGCGCTCGAAGTATTCGGCAGCGCTACGCGGGCCGGTCAGAATGACCGGGAACGGCATCTTGGCATTGTCCGGATGCAGCAGGAGGCCGAGCAGGTAGAGTATTTCCTCGGCCGTACCCACCCCGCCGGGAAATACGATGATGCCATGACCGACACGCACGAACGCCTCGAGGCGTTTCTCGATGTCAGGCATGATCACCAGCTCGTTGACGATGGGGTTAGGCGATTCAGCGGCAATGATGCCAGGCTCCGAGATGCCAAGGTAACGCCCGAGCTTGCGGCGCTGCTTGGCATGCGCCACGTTGGCCCCTTTCATTGGCCCTTTCATGGCGCCCGGACCGCATCCGGTACAAATGTCCAGTTCGCGCAAGCCGAGGTGGTAGCCTACGTCCTTGGTGTAATCGTATTCTTCCCGAGAAATAGAGTGCCCGCCCCAGCAGACCACGAGACTGGGCTCGCAGGAGGACTTGAGCGTGCCGGCATTGCGCAGGATATGGAACACGGCATTGCTGGTATCCTCGCTGCTCGACAGATCGAAGCGCGGATGCTGCTGTATCTCGTTGTAGACATAGACGATATCGCGCAGAACCGCCGACAGGTGTTCGCGTATCCCGCGAATCATCTTGCCGTCGACGAAAGCTTCGGCAGGCGCATTGCTCAGTTTAAGCCGAATGCCGCGGTCCTGCTGGAGCACCTCGATATCGAAGTCGTGATACGCCTCCATCAAAGCGACACTGTCATCGGTAGCCGTGTCGCAGTTGAGCACGGCCAGGGCGCAGCGTCGCAGCAGGTCATGCAGCCCGCTCGATGACGTATCGCGCAGGCGATTCACTTCATGCTGGGAAAGAACTTCGAGGCTACCCTCGGGAGATATCGTCGTGGAAATCTTGTGTGGCATTCAGGGATTCCTTATTGACCGCGAGGCGATGCTTGACCTGCACGGTTCCTGATGTCTGGCTGCGCTCACGGTTGCTTGCCTCCATTGCTTCCTCGGCCTATGCCGAATTGCTCCATGGCCCTAAGGTTACAATGAAATCCTGGGTCGGGTCAGAGTCAACTTCCAAGGTTCACGTAACGTGGTTGGACGAGGAGTGCATGCAGTCGTTGTGCAGAACCTACGATGCTAACACGCCTGATGACGAACTCGCAGCGCTGCGCGTGTTGGCAATGTCTGATAATATTCAAGCAGAGACATCAGCCGTTTCGCGCAATGGCGCCGTGTTTTCGTGTCGTTCGCTCGCCACCGTCGTGTTGGCACCCGGTCGATTTCCGTCATCTGCATCATCCGTGAGTGGACTCGACGATTCATGTTCAATGCCCAGTATTTTCGTACCTTCATCACGCTTGTCGAGACCGGGAGTTTCACGCACACGGCGCGACGCCTCGATATGACGCAGCCGGGTGTGAGTCAGCATATTCGCAAGCTGGAACAGTATCTCGACAAGCCATTGCTCAACCGGCAAGGGCGGCGATTTGCACTGACCGAGACCGGTCGGCGAGCTTACGATTATGCCGTCAAGCTATTCGCCGAACACGAGCATTTTCGCCACTCGCTGGATGATGATTCATTGCATGCCGGCGACTGTCGCATCGCCTCACCGGGAAGCGTCGGGCTGATGTTTTATCCGTTTATTCTGGGTTATCAGCAGATGCATCCCGGATTGACGGTGAGCTATAGCTTTGCCTTCAACCACGATATCGTGAAGGATGTGCTGACTGGCCGTTATGATCTGGGCATCGTGACCGAATTGACCAATCAGCCTGATCTCGAGCATGAACCGTGGCATCAGGAGCCGCTTTGCTTGGTGGTGCCGGCTGATTTTGCAGGCACTACGCTCAATGATTTGATGGCGTTGGGATTCATGAACTATTCCAACGGAATCAACCATGCCAGCCAGTTGCTGCGGGCGAATTTCCCCGGCGAGTTTCGAACGATGAACCAGTTTCCCAAGCAGGGCTACACCAACGAAGTAGCCATGGTGCTGGATGCCGTGGCACGCGGCCTGGGCTTCACCGTCATTTCCCGCCTGGTGCTGGAAACCTCACCATGGCAGCGTCAGGTCAAGGAGCTGGCACTCCCTCAGCATGTCTATGAAACCCTGTATATCGTGACCCGTGCCGGCGCCGAGATGCCAAGGCGTTATACACAGCTTCTTGAGGACTTCCGAGAGCAGCGGCGCAATACCTTGTACGGTCTCTCCGAAGAGCCTGAATTCGACGCCTGACGCGCGAAGAGCGCCAGCCAGGTCGTGCTGTTCTTGGTACGGTAAAGATACGGCCCCGTAGACTGTCATCTACGGGGCCGTATCTTTTTCTCGAGCTTCTTGAGGATCAGTCGCGATAGCTGTCGATGGTCGGGCAAGAACAAATCAACTGCCGGTCGCCATGGACGTTGTCGACGCGGTTGACTGCCGGCCAGAACTTGGCCGTTTTGGTCGCCTCGGACGGGAAGGCAGCGATCTCGCGGCCGTAAGGACGTTCCCAACTGTCATCCATCAGGTCCGCCATGGTGTGCGGTGCATTGACCAGCGGATTGTCATCGGCTGGCCATTCGCCACGCTCGACGCGGCCGATTTCCTCACGAATGGCAATCATGGCGTCGCAGAAGCGATCGATTTCATAGCGCGACTCTGACTCTGTCGGCTCGATCATCAAGGTGCCCGGCACAGGGAACGACATGGTCGGGGCGTGGAAGCCATAATCCATCAAGCGTTTGGCGATGTCTTCCTCGCTGATGTCCGAGGCCGCCTTGAGCGGACGTATGTCGATGATGCACTCGTGAGCCACTGTACCGTTGACTCCCTTGTAGAGCACGGAGTAGTGGCCCTCGAGTCGCTTGGCGATGTAGTTGGCATTGAGTATCGCCAGCTCCGTTGCCTCGCGCAGCCCCTTGGCGCCCATCATTTTGATGTAGGCCCATGAAATCGGCAGGATCGAAGCACTGCCGAACGCGGCGGAGGATACGGCACCGCATTCCTTGCGTACCCCCGGGATCGGAGTGACGACATGGTTGGACACGAAGGGGGCCAGGTGAGCCTTGACGCCGATCGGGCCCATGCCGGGGCCGCCGCCACCGTGGGGAATGCAGAATGTCTTGTGCAGATTGAGATGCGAGACATCGCCGCCGAAGTCGCCGGGACGGCACAGGCCGACCTGGGCATTCATGTTGGCACCGTCGATATACACCTGGCCACCGTTGCGATGCACGATGTCGCAAGCCTCGCGGATTTCTTCCTCGAAGACACCATGGGTCGAGGGATAGGTCAGCATGATTGCCGACAAGGCTTCGCTGTGCTTCTCGGCCTTGTTACGCAGGTCGTCGAGATCGATATTGCCGTTCCGGTCACATTCGACCACCACGACCTTCATCTGTGCCATCGCCGCCGAAGCCGGATTGGTGCCGTGTGCCGAACTGGGGATCAGACAAATATCGCGATGACCTTGGCCTTCGGCAGCCTGGTAGCGGCGAATGGCCACCAGGCCGGCGTACTCGCCCTGGGCTCCCGAGTTGGGTTGCATGGAGATGTGGTCGTAGCCGGTGATCTCGACCAGGAACGCTGCCAATTCGTCGATCATCTGCTTGTAGCCGACGGCCTGGTCGCCGGGAACGAAGGGATGCAGGGTGGCGAATTCTGGCCAGGTGATTGGCATCATCTCACTGGTGGCATTGAGCTTCATGGTACATGAGCCCAGCGGGATCATGGCATGAGTCAATGACAGGTCGCGATTCTCGAGGCGCTTGAGATAGCGGAGCATCTCGGTTTCGCTGCGATAGCGTGTGAAGTTGGGATGTGTCAGGTAATCACTTTCACGCACGCAAGCGGCAGGAATGCCGCCGATACCCTTGGAGATCACCTCGTCGTCGAGGCTGGACACCGACAGTTCGTGTTCTTCGCCCAACAGCACGTCGAAGAGAATGGCGACGTCGGCGGCCGTGGTGGTCTCGTCGAGGCTGATGCCGATACGTCCGTCCTCATGGAAACGCAAGTTGATCTCATGGGTCAGGGCACGGCCATGAATCTTGCCTGCATCGGCTCCCGCCACGGTCAGCGTGTCGAACCAGCTGTCATGGGCCAGTGTCAGCCCCTTGCGCTTAAGGCCTTCGGCCAGGATGGTGGTCAGTCGGTGGATGCGAGAGGCAATGGTGCGTAGCCCTTCAGCGCCATGATAGACCGCATAGAAGCCGGCAATATTGGCCAGCAGGGCTTGTGCCGTGCAGATATTCGAGGTGGCCTTTTCACGACGGATATGCTGTTCCCGGGTTTGCATCGCCATGCGCAGTGCCGTGTTGCCGCGGCTGTCCCGGGATACCCCGATGATACGTCCAGGTATGGAGCGCTTGTGCTTGTCCGTGGTGGCAAAGAACGCGGCGTGCGGACCGCCATAGCCCATCGGAACACCAAATCGCTGCGAGTTGCCCAGAACCACGTCGGCACCGAGGGCACCAGGCTCCTTGATCAGGGCCAGGCTCATCAGGTCGGCGGCGACACAGGTCATGATCTGGCGATCGCGGGCTGCACTGAGCAGCGGCGACAGGTCGTGAACGCAACCCGTTTCGCCGGGATACTGGAGCAGAGCACCGAACACGTCATGCTCGGCAATGCGCTCGGGCCTGTCGACGATCAGTTCGAAGCCGAAGTAAGCCGCACGCGTGCGTAGCACGTCCAGCGTCTGCGGCAGTACGTCATCGGCGACAAAGAACTTGTCGGTCTTGGCCTTCTTGTTGGCCCGGCGGCATAGCGCCATGGCCTCGGCGGCAGCGGTCGCTTCATCGAGCAGCGAAGCATTGGCCAGATCCATTCCGGTCAGGTCCATGACCATCTGCTGGAAATTGAGCAGCCCTTCCAGCCGGCCCTGGGCGATTTCTGGCTGATAAGGTGTATAGGCCGTATACCAGCCAGGGTTCTCGAGTACGTTGCGGGCAATGACCGCAGGGGTATGCGTGTTGTAGTAGCCTTGGCCGATATATGTCTTGAATACCTTGTTCTGGCGGGCCAGCCGCTTCAGGTAGTCGAGCGCTTCGGCTTCGCCACGGGGCGCTTCGAGGTCGAGTTCGCGTCCCAGGCGAATACCGCGGGGAATCGTTTTCTCTATCAGCGCATCCATGCTGTCGATGCCGAGCGTGCCCAGCATATGGGCGACGTCCGCACTGTCCGGTCCATTGTGACGATGAACGAAGGCATCATGGTTGGCCAGTTCGGCCAGGCGGCGTTTTTCTACAGCCATGGGTCACCTGTGTGGCAGGGCGGTCAGGCCCGTATCGGATAATGGCAATGCTTGCGAAAGACGCCGGCACCAGGCGCCTTTCACGGGGAGAATCAGTCTTCTTCGGCCTCTGCAATCTTGGCGTAGGCGTCGGCATCGAGCAGGTCGGCGAGCGCCGTGTCGTCGGACAGCTTCAGCTTGGCGATCCAGCCGTCTTCGTAAGGGGACTCGTTGACCGTTTCCGGTGCGTCTTCCAGGCTTTCGTTGACCTCGACGACTTCACCGGCCAGCGGGGCGTACAGGTCGGAAGCGGCCTTGACCGACTCGATGACACCGAATTCCTCGCCGCTATCGAGTTCACGCCCGACTTCGGGGAGTTCGACGAACACGACATCACCCAAGGCTTCCTGAGCGTGGTCGGTAATGCCGATGGTGACCGTGCCGTCGCCGTTGTCCAGCACCCATTCGTGGCTTTCGGTGTAGCGAAGGTTATCGGGAATGGAGCTCATCTTATTTTCCTATACGAAAAGGGTTTCCTGTCGGCGGGAATCGTACCGCCATATGTCTGAGGTTACGAGTCCCATAGGGATGTCCAATGAGTTTGTGCCGCCATACGACCTGACCGTGGCTATAGCGTGGCCACCTTTCGGGATCTCGTCCAGCCAGTTGCGCTGAATGCATCAACCTTTGCCGTAATGTCGCTTGTCGGAAAACTCGGCATGTTTTCCAGCGGCATGAGTTCGCAACGGGCCAGGTTGTCTAGACTGTATCAGGTCGGTAATGTAGCGATGTTTCTTATCGGAAACAAGTTTCTCGATGAGAAGGGGGCGGCTGTCCGCAGCGATCAGACAGCAGCGTGCTGATATCGGTGCTTTCGACGAACGTCCTAAGGTTTTACTGCGATAGGCCAGGCAGGCAAAAATTTCCTATATAACGCTGGGTCTCGGTGGCGGTATTCGCTAAGGTAAGCGGGTTTGTAAGAAGCGGGTCGCTTCTCCGTCTTGCTCAGGGCTTAACGGTGCGCCGAGAGCCCATAACAACAAGCGAAATATTGGAGTATTCACGTGGAAACGTTGACAAATATTCTCTCAGCTATCGAAGGGGTGGTCTGGGGCCCCCTGATGCTCTTGCTGCTGCTCGGGGTGGGGTTGTATCTCCAACTGGGTCTGAAGGTCATGCCCATCCGCAAGCTTGGGGTCGGCTTCAAGCTATTGTGGCAGGGGCGGACCACGGCCGAAGGGGATGAAAAGGAAGGCGAGGTGTCGCCATTCAATGCCCTGATGACCTCGCTCTCCGCGACCATCGGCACCGGTAATATCGCCGGGGTTGCCACGGCGATCTTCCTAGGGGGCCCTGGCGCCGTGTTCTGGATGTGGATCACTGCCTTGGTAGGTATGGCGACCAAGTTCGCGGAGGCCGTGCTCGCCGTTCGCTATCGTGAGGTCGACGAAGCGGGAGACCACGTCGGTGGGCCCATGTACTACATCCGCAACGGCCTGGGCCGCAAGTGGGCCTGGCTCGGTGGGTTATTCGCCTTCTTCGGCGCTGTCGCCGCGTTCGGCATTGGTAATACCGTACAGTCGAACTCTGTCGCCGATGGGCTTAACGAGTCATTGAATCTGCCGCCCTGGCTGACCGGGATCGTGATCATGCTATTGGCCGGGGCAGTCATCCTGGGCGGCATCAAGCGTATTGCCAAGGTGGCAGGCAAGCTGGTGCCGCTCATGGCCATCGCTTACCTGGTCT
Organism: Modicisalibacter xianhensis; assembly: GCF_900113605.1. Taxonomy (GTDB): domain Bacteria; phylum Pseudomonadota; class Gammaproteobacteria; order Pseudomonadales; family Halomonadaceae; genus Modicisalibacter; species Modicisalibacter xianhensis. The sequence goes on along the minus strand of NZ_FOPY01000008.1, from coordinate 243,338 downwards.
GCGGTCTGCTGGTCCTGTTCATTAACGCCGATCAGATCGGTACGGCGCTCGGGCTGATCTTCGGCCATGCATTCACGCCGATCTCCGCAGCGGGCGGTTTCGCTGGGGCCGCCGTGGCCAAGGCCATCCAGTTCGGCGTGGCGCGTGGGGTGTTTTCCAACGAGGCTGGGTTGGGCAGTGCACCGATCGCCCACGCTGCGGCACAGACCAAGAATCCCGTTCGCCAGGGGCTGGTGGCCATGCTGGGCACGTTCATCGATACCATCATCGTCTGCTCGATTACTGCCCTGGCCATTCTGACCACCAGTGACTGGACATCGGGCGAGACCGGGGCAGCACTGACGACCATGGCCTTTGACAACACCTTGCCGGGCTTCGGGCAGTATGTCGTGTCCTTTGCCTTGGCCGTGTTTGCCTTCACGACCATTCTCGGTTGGGCCTTCTACGGCGAAAAATGTTTCGAGTATCTGTTCGGCGTACGTTCGATCAAGCTTTACCGTGTGGTCTACATTCTGGCCATTCTTGCTGGTGCCGTAGCCCCTCTGGATTTCGTCTGGCTGATGGCCAGCGTCTTCAATGCCCTCATGGCGATTCCCAACCTGATTGCCTTGGCCTTGCTGTCGCCGGTCGTGTTCAAGCTGACCAAGGACTACTTCGAGGGCAAGACCGTGCTGCCGGGTGAAGACCTGGGGCGCTGAACCGCCGAACGCATGAATCATGACGAGGAGCGACCCGATGTACGAACTTGGCAAGACCCCGCTGCACGAGTTGCACCAGCAACTGGGCGGCAAGATGGTCGAATTCGCTGGCTACTCCATGCCGGTACAATACCCGCTGGGAGTCAAGAAGGAACATGAGCATACCCGCACGTCATGCGGGCTGTTCGATGTCTCGCACATGGGGCAGATTGTCGTGCGCGGTCCTGAGCCTGCCCAGGCGCTGGAGTCGCTGGTCTGCGCCGACATCGTGGGCCTGCGCGAAGGCATGCAGCGATATGCGCTGTTTACCGGTACCGAAGGCGGCATCCTCGACGACCTGATGGTGGTCAACGCCGGCGATCATCTCTATCTCGTGGTCAACGCCGCCTGCAAGGCGCAGGATATCGCGCATCTGCGCATGGGGCTGGGCAGCGAATATGAAGTCGAGGAACTCGATCGTGGCTTGCTGGCGTTGCAGGGGCCAAAAGCGGCAGATGTGATGGCTCGACTGTGTCCTGATGCCTGCAAGATGACCTTCATGCAACACAGCCGTCATGACATGGCGGGTATTCCCGTCTGGATCAGTCGCAGCGGCTATACCGGCGAGGACGGTTTCGAGATATCGGTAGCGGCAGAGCAGTGCGAGGCACTGGCGCGGCAACTTCTGAATGAAACGGAAGTGGAGCCGATCGGTCTGGGTGCCCGCGATTCGCTACGGCTCGAGGCGGGCCTGTGCCTGTACGGTCACGATATCGATCAGACCACCACGCCTGTGGAAGCAGGGCTTATCTGGGCCGTAGGCAAGTCGCGTCGCTATGGAGGGGAGCGTGAAGCCGGGTTTCTGGGTGCGGATATCATCCTCCATCAGATCCAGGCCAAGGATCACCAACGCAAGCGTGTCGGCCTGCTTGGCGAGGGGCGCGCACCGGTACGCAAAGGCGCTGAACTCTACTCCGAGGACGACAGGCATATCGGACAGGTCACGTCCGGCAGTTTCGGTCCCTCGGTGGGCAAGCCGGTAGCGATGGGCTATGTGTCGATTGATGATGCCGAGCTCGGCAATGTGGTCTATGCCGAAGTGCGTGGCAAACGTCTGCCAATGACTATTGCCAGGATGCCATTCGTCGAGCCTGGCTACTACCGCGGCTAGTTTGGTAAATATACCGTTATCTTGTCAATGCCAAGCCGTCTCTCCAGAGACGGCTTTCTCGTTCATGCTTGGCTGATCAATAACGGAATTCAGCGCAGCACGGTGCGCGGATCGATGGGCTTGCCGCCATGGCGCACGTCGAACAGCAGGTCATAGCGCTCGGTAGCTGAGCTGTAGCCCACCGTGCAGACCGCCACGCCAGTGCTTACAGATTGACCTTCCTTGACCTTCAGATCGTCACACAAGGCATAGACGCTCTGCAGGTTGTCGGGATGATGGATGATGACCACATTGCCCAGGTGTCTCATGCTATTGGCAAAACTGACCTTGCCGCTGGCCACTGTCTTGGCCTGGCTACCCCCCTGGGCGCTCAACAACATGGGTTGCAGGCTGCCGCGACCATCCTTGCCGAATTGCCGTACGATGCGATAGTCATCGAGCGGCCAACGCCACCCCTTCTGTTGTGCTGGCAGCGGTCCGGGATCGGGAAGCCTGGCCGGCGGCTTGGTGGCCGGACGCGATGGTTGCGGTGCTCGACTTGCCACACGTGGCGTGTCACCGCGCAGGGGGACGTGAAGTAGGTAGCCCACCTTCAGTGTATTGGGGTTCACCGAGCGATTGGCGGCCTGGATGCGTCCAGGCGTGGTGCCGAAATATCGTGCAATACTCGAGTAGGTGTCGCCGGGACGTACCTGGTAGCGGTAGGGACCACCCGAGGGGGCGCGCTCCTGCTGGGTCGGGACCATGATGCGTTGGCCGATAGCCAGCTTGTGTGGGTCAACGCCAGGATTGAAGCGCAACAGGCGGACGAGCGGAACGTCGGCACGCTTGGCGATGGCGCCCAATGTGTCGCCACGCTGGATCGAAACCCAGTTTCCTGCCAGGGGAGGGGCGGTACGCCAGGTCGTCGATCCCGCAGGCGTGGCGCAACCGCTCAGCATCAGGCAAAGCAGGGCGATTAACCCAATGAATCGAGGAAATGATCCTTGTCCTGCCACAAGGCGTTGAGCCATGTCTGGAAGCGTTCCTTATACTGCGGGTCCTGATGATAATCACCACCGTGCATCCAGCCCGGCAGGTCGAGGCGTCGAGCATACAGGCTCACGGAGGCTTCTCGTCCGCAGAGAAAATCCCAGAAACTGGGGGTTTCGCGAGCGTAGCCCAGCGTGACATCGAGGATGCCGCTGAGCCTGCGGCCCAGCAGACTGACAACTTGAGCCGTGCCACCTGCCTTGGGGCGCAGCAAGTGGCGATAGGGACTATTCTGCACGCGTTGCTTGGCGGTGGTGAAGCGGGTGCCTTCAACGAAATTGTAGATAGCCATGGGCATTTGCTGGGCGCGCTCGCAAAGTCGTTCGGTGGCTTGCCTATCGCGCATGGCCAGTGTGGGGTTGCGCTCAAGGGCGTCGCGCTTGTAGCGCCGCATGAACGGAAACTCCAGCGCCCACCATGCGAGGCCAATCACCGGTACCCAGATCAACTCTCGCTTGAGAAAGAAGCGCGGCATGGGAATGCGGCGGTGCAAGGCCATCTGCAGCAGGAAGATGTCGGTCCAGCTGCGGTGATTGGCAATCACCAGCCACCATTGGTGAGGCGATAGGCCCTCCGGTAGGTGAATGTCCAGGCGTGGCTTGAGCCAGCGCCGCATCCACCACAAGTTGGTGCCTATCCAGGCCAGGGCGATACGGTTCAGGCCGCCCAACAGCTGCAGGCGTAGCCGGCGTGTTGGCGTGACGAGTTTCAATAGGGCCAAGGCGTACAGAGGAACGGCCCAGAACAGGGTGCTGAGCACCAGCAGTAAAATGCTCACGAGCCCCTTGAGGGTCGACATGCCAAGCTCCTTCAATGACTTGCCGACATGCTACTGGATGCGACGTAGGCTGCCCAGCCTTGATGACGCGCCTCGCGCCGATTCTGCGGCGCAAGGCGAGTATATTACTGCTGAAGCTCGGGAAGGTCTTCGTAGAGTTTCAGGGCTTCCGGGTTGGCCAGGGCATCCTGATTCTTGACGGGCCGACCATGGACGATGTTGCGCACTGCCAGCTCGACGATCTTGCCCGACAGGGTGCGGGGAATGTCACTGACCTGAATGATCCTGGCCGGTACGTGGCGCGGACTGGTATTGGTGCGAATCGTGCGCCGAATCTCGTCGCGCAGGGGATCGTCGAGTTCGACACCAGGCTGCAGGCGCACGAACAGGACCACGCGGAGGTCATCCCCCCATTCCTGCCCGATGCATAGTGACTCGAGAACCCCCTCGACCTTTTCCACCTGGCGATAGATTTCGGCAGTACCGATGCGCACACCACCGGGATTGAGCACGGCATCCGAGCGACCATGGATGATCAGGCCATCCTCGGCGGTGATTTCGGCATAGTCACCATGTGCCCAGATGCCCGGGAAGGTCGAGAAGTAGGCGTCCCGGTAACGCTCATTGTCTGGATCGTTCCAGAAACCGATGGGCATCGAGGGGAAGGGGCGTGTACACACCAGTTCGCCTTTTTCCTCGCGTAGTGGTCTGCCATTGTCATCGAAGACATCCACTGCCATGCCCAGGCCACGGCACTGCAGCTGGCCGCGATAGACCGGACGAATCGGGCAGCCCAGAGCGAAACAGGAGACGATATCGGTGCCACCGGAAATCGATGCCAGCAGCAGGTTGGGCTTGATGTCGCGATAGACGTAATCGAAAGACTCGTGAGCGAGAGCCGAGCCCGTGGAGAGTACGGCACGCAGGCGGCCAAGGTCATGACTTCGCCCAGGCTTGAGGCCTTCCTTCTCGCAGGCGGCGATGTACTTGGCACTGGTGCCGAATACGGTGATGCCTTCGCGCTCGGTCAATGACCACAGCACGTCGGGCGCGGGAGCGAAGGGCGAGCCGTCGAACAGCACCAAGGTCGCACCGCAGGCCAGGCCGGACACCAGCCAGTTCCACATCATCCATCCGCAGGTGGTGTAGTAGAACAGTACGTCGTCAGCCCGGAGGTCGGTGTGCAGGCGATGCTCCTTGAGGTGCTGAAGCAGCGTGCCGCCTGCCGAGTGGACGATGCACTTCGGGGCGCCAGTCGTGCCTGACGAATACAGGATGTAGAGAGGGTGGTCGAACGGCTGAGGGTCGAACTCGATCTCGGTAGCCGCATTGTTCAGGTAATCATGCCAGGCGACGGCCTTGTCGATACCGTGTGTGTCAGCTTCGTCATGCAGAAAGGGAAAAATCACCACCTGATTCAATGACTCGATGGCGCCACTGATTTGCGCGACGCGTTCGCGCGTATCGATGGGCTTGCCATTCCAGGTATAACCGTCGGTGGCAATCAGCACCTTGGGCTGGATCTGCCCGAAGCGATCGAGCACGCCATTGAAGCCAAAGTCCGGCGAGCAGCTCGACCAGACAGCGCCCAGGCTGGCTGTGGCGAGCATCCCGATAATGGCATGCTCGCTGTTGGGCACGAAACCGGCTACGCGATCACCGGCGGTGACGCCGCTGCCCCGCAGCGCATGGGCCAGCTTGGCAACCTGGTCGTAGAGTTCGGCATAGCTGAGCTGTTGGCGGCGCCCGCGCTCGTCGCAGGCAATCAGGGCCGGATGTTGATCTCGCCGGCGCAGCAGGTTGGCGGCGAAGTTGAGACGAGCATGGGGAAACCAGCGAGCACCCGGCATGGCGTCAGGGCGCTCGAGTACCGTATCGCCCTGGGTATCAGCCAGCACGTCGCTATCTTCCCAGACCAGCTGCCAGAACGCTTCCAGATTGTCCACGCTCCAGGCATGCAGCGCTGAATAGTCGCGGATCTCGATGCCATGCTCGCGATTGATGCGCTGCATGAGGGCATGCATCTGTGTCGCTTCGATCTCGGTTTGGGAAGGCTGCCAGAGCGGTTGCGACATGCTGTCCCTCCTGTATTGTTGATTGTCGGAATATCAATGGAGAACGCAGCCCATGGAACGGGGCCCCCGCCAGGGTGGTGCGCTGCAAAACGATTCCATTTAAAACTACCCGGCGCACGATTGTCACGGCCAGGAGGCTGACCTTTGCCTTTTGTCTAATGCATGTACTGTTACTAAAATTGATGAAAAACTGATCATTTCGTAGCAGAACAACGATTCATCAAGGCCTGGATCGTTTGCTCAAGGACCTTGCACAGCTTTATCCACAGTTTCTGTGCATAAGCTCAAGCGCTGTGAAATTTTCTTCCCAAGTTTTGATGGCTACGTTAGGGAGAGTAGACTTTCGTGCATTTGCCGGCCAGCGTGCCGGCGCTTGCGTTTTTTGGCTGGAAGAAGGAGACCGATCCTTGCGCGGCTTGCCTGCAACCTTGCCGATACTGTTCGTGTGTGAAATCAGTTTCCTGCTCGGACATGGCTTGATCATGACGTTGCTCGGGGTGCGCATGTCCCTCGAGGGGTTCCCGTCGCAGATGGCGGGTCTGCTCATGTCGAGTTTCTCGCTGGGGTTCGTGCTGGGTAGCTATTTCATCGAGAAGCGTATCCGCTCGGTCGGGCATATCCGCGTCTTCGCGGCCTGTGCCGCGATGCTGGCGGTGACAGCCATGCTGCATGGCCTATGGATCAACCCTTGGGCCTGGCTAGTCTGGCGCGTGGCGGGTGGGGCATCCACCGCGGGCTTGCTGATGGTGATGGAGTCCTGGGTATCGGGCGAGTCGACCAACGAGAATCGTGGCAAGGTACTGGGCTGGTACATGATCATCTCTACCTTGTCGCTGGCTGGCGGACAATGGATGCTGAACCTGGCCGATCCGGGCTCTGCCGTGCTCTTTTCGGTGTCGGGCATTCTCTTTGCACTGGCCCTGGTGCCGCTGTCGATTCACCGCATTCACGGTCCATCCCAGGGTAGCCACGATATAGCCCACAAGATCAAGCTTCGCGACCTTTACCGGCGTGTACCGGTCGGCCTGGTAGGGGCGTTTACCGCCGGCCTGATGGCACAGGCGTTCTTTGCCATGACACCTTATTTTGGTCAGGAAATTGGCCTGACGACGCGTGAAACGTCCCAGTTCATGGCCATCACCACCATGGTCGCGTTGGTGGCGCAATGGACCCTGGGGCGTGTCTCGGATCGCATCGACCGTCGCAAGGTTATCCTTTTCATGGCGGTGGTGATGGCCGCGACCGGCAGTGTGATCTCCGTTGCGGCAGCCTACAGCTACCTGGCCCTGCTTATCGTGGCTTGCCTGCATACCGCAATGCTTCACACCCTCTATTCGCTGAGCCTGGCGCATACCCACGATTGGCTTGAGCCTGCCGAGAGCATTGCCGCCAATGCCAAGTTGATGATCTGGTATGGCATTGGCTCCGTCATCGGGCCGTTCAGTGCATCGCTGGTCATGCAGGTAGTCGGTCCCGAGGGGCTGTGGCTGTTCCTGGGTGCGGCTGCCTTGACCTTGGCCATGTTCGTGCTGGTAAGGCTGCATGGTCGGCGCGGGTTGGAGCCCGAGGTGGAGCAGGAGCCGCTGGCGCCCATGCCGCTGGTCGAGACGTCCCACTATATCAATGAGCTCGATCAGCAACGTTACGAGATGCAGCAGATCGAGATCGATTTTGAAAGCTATGACGAGCCCGACAGGGCGGAGTCAGTGACCGAAGACGCGGAAGAGGGCGTCGAAAGCAGAGCCTGACACCCGGCTTGGAGCGTCAGGCGATTTCACAGCGGGTATGATGCGGCAACAGCAATTCGACGGCTCGTTCCTGGTTGCTGGCCAGGCACTTCTGCACCAGGGCTATACCTCCAACGGCAATGCGGTGCTCGTCTCCTTCGGCAAAGGGTAATCGCCTCGAACAGGTTGGGTAGAAGCGATAGTCCAGCAAGGGGGAGATCGGAAAAATCCCGTGGAGTCGATCCGCATTGCCTACGAAACCGGCCTGCTGCATATCGTGATCGAGTGACTGCAGATCGCGCCCTACGCGGCCGCAATCGAAGCCCGCATGGTGAATGCGGGGGCCCATTACCGATAGCCAGGCTGCCAATGGATTCGATTGTTTCAGATGCTGGTAGGTTGCCCAGTCAGGCATCGGCCAGGGGCGACCTCGACAGAACAGGTTCTGACCGCGGCAATCCTGTGGGTGAGCGCGGTTTATCAGGGCCTCCAGCCGCTGGCGGGGCAGACGCGTTAACGTGCTTGGTTGAAATTCTGCCAGCACCAGCCAGGCGCTGTCATCGGGAGGAGCCAGCAGCGTAACCAGCAGTCCCCGATCCGCCATGGCGTAGGTTTCCATGCGGCGAAAGCCAAAATGATTCAGGGTCGGAAGCAGTTGCTCGGCACTGAAGGGGCCGTGGTTGAGCGTCACGAGTACCAGGTACTCGGCGTGTGCCGTGATCGGCTCGAGTTCTGGGCTGCCCAACTCGGGGTGCAAGTGGATGTAATCCAGCCACAACTGCTGCAGGAATTCTTCGCGTTGCATAATCGGTGGCCTCCTGGCGAGTGGCTTGCTGCTCCCTTTCGCAGTATAGGCATAGCCGACCGATGAGCATTCAACGTTAGACACATCACGAAAAAGACCCAAAGCCCAAAAGCATGGGCGATGCTTCGGATCAATGCGTGGAAAGCAGTTTCAGCCCGATGACGCCAAGCACGATCAGAGCGATACAGGACAACCGGGCCAGATCCAGCGATTCACCGAAAAGGATCACACCCACCAGAACAGTGCCTGCGGTTCCGATGGCCGTCCAGATAGCATATGCCGTACCGATGGGCAGGTGGCGCACGGCAAGTCCAAGCAGCAGGAAGCTGACGAAAGCGATAGTAATGGTCAGGACAGTGGGGAGGAGTCGAGTGAAGCCTTCAGTATATTTGAGTCCGATAGCCCAGCCGATTTCGAGTAGCCCGGCAAGGGCAAGCAATAACCAAGCCATGGTCATGTCTCATGCGGCGGGGTCGTCCCCAGAATCAGGCAAGACGCGAGGTCGTCCACGCGCGGCCGCACTGTAGTCCATGCACTGCCTTGGTGCAATGGCTGGAGCATAACGACAACGCCGACCTCTTGGGTCGGCGTTGTCGAAGCCAGGTTGGCCAATCGTTACCCGGCGATCAGTTGGCTGTCGACTCGGGCATCAAGGCATTGTCGCGTACATACTGATCGAATTCGGTGAAGCCACCGATATGTGTCTGGTCGACAAAGATTTGCGGCACGGTCTCGACCGGTTTGCCGATGGTCTTTTCCATGTCGGCCTTGGTGATGCCTTCTTCATGGATGTCGATATAACGATAGCTGAAGTCGTCGCGCGCTTCGCTCAGTTGCTCGGCAAGATCCTTGGCGCGAACGCAGAAGGGACAACCCGAGCGCCCGAAGATAACGGTCAGCATAGTGTTCTCCTGATGCAAGACTGTAGAGAGAAAGACAGAAATTTTGGCCCCATTGTTCCTCATCGCATCGTACATGGCCAATAGAGTCTGCCTACATCGTTTATTACGGCCCGCTATAGCGTTGTTACGACCCTTGGCTAGTCGTACTGAATGCGTTCCTCATCGGCCCTGATCAGCAGTTCCTTCATGGACTTGTAGAGATCGGGAGCCGAAGCCAGGAGATGCTCGCTGTACAGCTCTTCTGGCATGGTGTCGGGGACCGGATAGAGATGCCCCGTGCGAGCTCCGGCTTCGCGGGCAATCAACAGCCCGGCAGCGCTGTCCCATGGCGAGACGCTTTCGTAGTAGGCGTCCACCCGACCGCAGGCGACATTGCAGAGGTCCAGCGCGGCCGAACCACAGCGACGGATATCCTGACAATGTTCCATCACCGCAGCAAGGCGACGCATAAGCGGGGGGCGACTTTCACGACGGTAGGGGAAACCGGTGGCAACCAGGCTTTTTTCCAGAGAAGAGGCCGTACTGGCGCGTATCTGGCGGTCATTCAGTCGGGCGCCTTCGCTGCGCAAAGCAGAGAAGGTTTCCTCCAGGAAAGGAGCGTGCACCACGGCGACATGAACCTTGCCATCCTTGGCCCAGGCGATCGATACCGCAACATGAGGTAAGCCGTGGGCAAAATTAACCGTTCCGTCGATGGGATCGACGATCCACAATGGCCCCTTGCGTTCCAGGCTCTGCTTGTCGGGAGATAGCTCTTCGGTCAGCCTGGGTTCGCCAGGAAAATATCGCTCGAGCTGCTCGGCGATGAACTGATCCACTGCTACGTCGGCGTCGGTCACGAGTTCTGCGTTCTTCTTGTATCGCCGATCGAAAGCGCTGTGTGCCCTGGCGTCCTGAATCATGCGCCCCGCCTGCTTGGCGATTTCGATGGCGGTGACAAGCCGTTCGGCATCCCGCATTGTGGCCTCCTGCCGGAAATGGATATCGGGTCCCAGTCTAGCATTCTGAATGATGCAGTGCGGAATCCCTCTGTGCCATGATTCTATAATGACTGATCACTTGCCAGGACGAGCTGCTATGCAAGCACTACGCACCGATAATTATCAGCGTCTCGAGCGGCTGGCTCGTGCATGGCTGAGGCAGCATGCCCTGGAGTACAAGGACTCCGCTCAACGTAACCCGGCGCTGGGGGTGGATGCGTTGTGTTTTCAGGCATTCGAAAATGAGTTGGTTGGCGTGCTGGTCACGCCGCTTTCCTTGTCTCTGATCATCCTGCCATGTGACGACGGGAACGATGCCGATATCGGTGATACGTCAAGCGCCAATCGTCGTATCGTCACCCTGCCCAGCGGGCAGTACGCTTTCATGCCGGTGACCCTCGCTGACCTGGGGCAGCGCCTGTGGCGTTGCGAGCTGCTCGATGACATGTCATCACTGGATGGGCCGGACGAGGCTTGCCGGCTGGCACAACGAGTCATGCAGCGGGTGATGACGCCGACGACGGTCTCTGCCGCGGTCGACCGTGATAACCACTAGTTTTCCAGACAATTTCAGGGAGCAGACAATATGAGTGCGAATCCCAGTCCCGGTTCTCCGCGTGTAGCACTGGTGACCGGTACGTCCAGTGGTATCGGCGAGGCTGTGGTCAAGACCTTGTGCGGCTTGGGGCACCAAGTGCTTGCCGTGGACTTCAATCCGGCGGGGGAAACCGTGGCAGAAGCAGCTGGAGCGGCTTTCTTTCAGGCCGACCTGACCGACGCCGAGGCGTGCCGGTCAGCTGTCAGCGATGCGGTCAAACGCTTCGGGCATGTCGACATCCTCGTCAACAATGCAGGGATACAGCACGTCGAAAGCATAGAGTCCTTCCCCGAAGCCAAGTGGCGGCAGATCATCGACTTGATGTTGACTGCGCCTTTTCTGCTGACCCAGGCAGCATGGCCTTACATGCGCGAGGGGCAGTGGGGGCGTATCATCAATATCGCTTCGGTACATGCACAGGTGGCTTCACCCGGCAAGGCGGCATACATCAGTGCGAAACATGGCTTGATCGGCCTAACCAAGACTGCAGCACTGGAGGGTGGCGAGTACGGCATCACGGCCAATGCATTGTGTCCTGCCTACGTCCGTACGCCATTGGTGGACAATCAGATTGCCGATCAGGCACGCATGCATGGCATGGGCGAGCAGGAAGTCATCGAAAATATCATGCTCAAGAATGCCGCCGTCAAGCGCCTGATCGACCCTTCCGAGGTGGCATCGCTGGTCGCCTACCTGGCTTCCGACCAGGCAGGCGCCGTTACGGGGTCCAGCTGGAATATTGACCTGGGCTGGACTGCGCAGTAGAGGCCGTCAGCGGCGAACCGGGCGCTTCTGAAGCTTGCGCTGGAGCGTCCGGCGGTGCATGCCCAAGGCACGTGCCGTGGCGGAAATGTTGCCGTCATGCTCCTGCAGGACCTTCTGGATATGTTCCCAGGTGACCCGGTTGATGGAGGGAGGGTTATCGGCGATATCGATATCCGGATCACCGCTCTCCCGGTCGAAGGCCGTCACGATCTCGTCGGCATCGACTGGCTTGCACAGGTAATTGACGGCGCCCAGCTTGATGGCCTCGACTGCCGTGGCAATGCTGGAATAGCCGGTAAGCACCACGACCCGGCAATCCGGGGCGACAGCCAGCAGTTCCGGCAGTAGTTTCAGGCCTGACGAGTGCTCCAGCTTGAGATCCAGCGTGGCCAGGTCCGGCGGTGCCTGACGAACCAGGGCCATGGCGGCATCGGCGTCGTGAGCGATACTGACCTCGTAACCACGGCGTGTGAGAGCACGCTGCATGACATGACAGAACATTTCGTCATCGTCGACGATAAGCAAGCGTTCGTTGTGATCCATGATGGTCCTCTTTGCGAGCCGCGTCCCGCTGAACTACACCGCCTGTCCCGGGGCGGCACGGGGCAGCTTGACTTCGGTTAGTGTGCCGCCTTCTTCATGATTGTAAAGACTGACACCCCCTCCGAAGCGGTTGATGGTGGCATGGGTCAGGAACAGGCCAATCCCCATGCCCTTGCTCTTGGTCGAGACGAAGGTGTCGCCCAACTGATCGGCAATCGACATGGCCACGCCCGGGCCATGATCCCGGATATCGATCACCACCTCGTCGCTTTTCCAGTCGAGACAGATGAGGATATCCTCGGGGTTGGCGTCGGCGGCATTGTTGAGCAGGTTCATCAAGGCCTGCTCAAGGGTGGTGTCAACGGCCAGCCATGCGGTGCCACGCTTGCCGAGGATCTCGATGGTGTGAGTCACGTCCGGCCTTAGGACCAGCCAGCGTTGCACGACCTGTTCCAGCCATTGCTGCGCAGGGCGAATTTCCGGCTCCGCCAGGCGGCGCCGGTCGGCATTGGCAACCAGGTGCTGGAGGCGAGACTTGCAGGTATCGACCTGCTGGCGCAGCAGGTCGATGTCGGCTTCGAGTGTCTCGTTGCCTGCCGCATCCTGACGCATTTCCTTGAGCAGTACCGCCATGGTCGAGAGTGGCGTTCCCAGTTCGTGGGCGGTGCCGGCGGCCTGAGTGGCCACGGCCAGCACCTGCTCGTTGCGCAGGGCCGCTTCGCGAGTGCGTGACAGGGTCATGTCACGTCTGCGCAGGGCATGCGCCATCTTGTAGATGAAGAACGTGACCAGTCCGGCCGACAGGCCGAAGTTGATCCACATGCCCAGCACATGAAGGCTGATGCCCGGCCCGATCAACCCATGACTCAACTGGGGAACTGGCTGGTAGAACAGCATCAGAAACGTGTAACCGGCCATTGCGGCGCTGGCGACGATCCAGGCGTACAGCCAGGGCAGTGTCGCGGCGGCTATGGTGACGGGAACCAGATAATAGGTGATGAATGGGTTGGTCGAGCCACCCGTGTAGTAGAAGAGCAGCGTCAGTCCCGCAATGTCGGCCATCAGATGCAGCAGGTACTCGGTATCGGTAACGGCGCGAGGTCGACCCAGGCGCCACCATGTGGCGATATTGATCAGCCCCATGGCGACGATGACGCTGATGACCGGGATGACCCGCAACTGGAAATCCAGTACCTCGATCCCGAAGATGATCGCGCCAAGGTAGCCTGTCCAGGTGATTCCCCGTACGAAAGTCAGGCGAACGAGATTGCGATTGGGGGTGGACAGCGGCAGGGGTAGCGGCTGATGCATGACGACTCCGTCCGAATGGCTGGCGCCATGATAACGCATCATGCGTGTTCGTATGCCAGCGGATAGTTTGGCGCTATCCGCTGGTTCAGGTCCGCCTGCCTACGCGATTCGCTTGCCGCATGGTGCCGGTGAGCATTGGCCGCTTTCCATGCCGGCTCGGCAAGGTCGGCTCGGTGGCTAGAATTTCCAGACCTGAAGCAGGGGTTTCTTGAGACCTTCCCGTCGAGCCTGGTATTCGGCGGCTCGACGTGCCTGCTCTGCCTCTACCAGGCTGACCGGGGCTTCGTCTTCAGTCTCGTAAACCGTGGGATCGGCGGGAAGGACGGTCTGTTGCCCCAGGCGTAAGCCCACAGAGCGCACCACTCGTTGCGCCATGGTCATCGTGGCTCTCCTTGTCTTGTCGTGTTCGAGGCTTCACTGCCTCACATATACGATAATACACAAAGCGTTACGTTTGTAGTGTCCGAGCTGTCGAGCCGCCATGTCGGGAGGAGCTGCGAGCGATCAGGCAAGATCGACGGATTCTTGAAACGCAACAGAGCTACACTACCTCGGGCCCAGCGATTACAATCGTCGCCAGAACACACTTCCTCCAGCCGGGGCTTTTGTCATCAGGCCCGGCTGAGTACAAACTAGCGACATAGTTCAATGCCTGACAGTCAATTAGCCCACAATGCCGGGCTCCGCCGTACGTTTGCCATCATCTCCCACCCCGACGCCGGCAAGACCACCATCACCGAAAAACTGTTGCTGTTCGGAAACGCGATCCAGATGGCGGGATCGGTCAAGGGCAAGCGCAACGAGCGTCACGCCACCTCCGACTGGATGAAAATGGAGCAGGAGCGTGGCATCTCGGTGACCACTTCGGTCATGCAGTTCCCCTATAGCGGGCGGATCGTCAATCTGCTGGATACGCCGGGGCACGAGGACTTTTCGGAAGACACCTATCGCACCCTGACGGCCGTCGACTCGGCGCTGATGGTGATCGACGGGGCCAAGGGTGTCGAGGATCGCACCATCAAGCTGATGGAAGTCTGTCGCTTGCGCACCACGCCGATCCTGACGTTCATCAACAAGATGGACCGTGACATACGCGACCCCATCGAAGTGATGGATGAGGTGGAAATGGTCCTCAACATCCAGTGCGCCCCGATGACCTGGCCGATCGGCATGGGACGACATTTCAAGGGGGTCTACCATCTCTACAATGACGTCATCCACCTGTACAAGCAGGGGCAGGGCAACCGCATTCCAGACGACGTGCGCATCGAGGGGCTCGGCAATCCTGAGGTCGACGAGGTGCTGGGGGCCGATCAGGCCGAGGAACTGCGCATGGAAGTCGAACTGGTGCGTGGGGCCTCACACGAGTTCGATCTCGACGCCTATCGGCGTGGTGAACTGACGCCGGTCTATTTCGGTACCGCCATGGGCAACTTCGGTGTCCGCGAGATGCTCGACGGCTTCGTGGAGTACGCGCCGGCTCCGCAGCCCCGCGAGACCGATACGCGAGAAGTTTCTGCTGACGATGAAGGCTTCAGTGGCTTCGTGTTCAAGATCCAGGCCAACATGGACCCCAAGCACCGCGATCGCGTGGCGTTCCTGCGCGTATGCTCCGGCAAGTATGACAAGAACATGAAGATGCGCCATGTGCGCATCGGCAAGGACGTCAAGATCGCCGATGCCCTGACCTTCATGGCCTCGGATCGGGCGCATGTCGAGGAGGCCTGGCCTGGCGACATCATTGGCCTGCACAACCACGGTACCATTCAGATCGGCGATACCTTCACCGTGGGCGAGACCATGCGCTTCACCGGCATTCCCCACTTCGCGCCGGAACTGTTCAAGCGCGTACGTCTACGTGACCCGCTGAAGATGAAGCAACTGCAGAAGGGCTTGCAGCAGCTTTCCGAAGAGGGAGCCACCCAGGTCTTCATGCCGCTGGACAACAACGACCTGATCGTCGGTGCGGTTGGTGCGCTGCAGTTCGACGTGGTTGCCCATCGGCTCAAGGAAGAATACAAGGTCGACTGCATCTACGAGGCAGTCAATGTGCAGACGGCACGCTGGGTCTATTGTGACGATGCCAAGAAGCTCGACGAGTTCCGGCGCAAGGCAAGTGCTAACCTGGCCATGGATGGAGGGGGCTACCTGACGTACCTGGCGCCAACCCGAGTCAACTTGCAGATGACTCAGGAGCGGTGGCCGGAAGTGAGGTTCAATGCGACTCGCGAGCATTAACAGGGAGAAGTGGCGTGGCGTCGAAATTCCTCAAGGAATTCCGCGAATTCGCGGTCAAGGGTAATGTGGTGGACATGGCGGTGGGCATCATCATCGGTGCTGCCTTTACCGCCATCGTCAATAGTCTGGTCAAGGACATCTTCACGCCCCTGATTGGCCTGGCGACCGGGGGCCTGAACTTTACCAACCAGTTTCTGGTGCTGCGCGAGGGTGCCGGGACCGGTCCTTACAATACGCTGGCGCAGGCTCAGGCGGATGGGGCAGTCACGCTCAACTATGGTTTGTTTCTCAATGCCACGATCTCCTTCATGATCGTGGCGTTTGCCACGTTCCTGCTGATTCGCAACATCAACCGACTGAAGAACCTGGCGCAGGCGCCGGAAACGGCAGCGGCCCCGACGGTCAAGACCTGCCCCTTCTGCATCAGCAAGATTCCCATTCCCGCCACGCGCTGCCCGGCATGTACCTCGGAACAGCCTGGCGAGGGCTGACCCAAACTGACAGGAGTCATCGCACGGATGCTGATCGACGCCCATTGCCATCTCGACTTCGAAGTCTTCGACACGGATCGCGAGGCCATGTTTGCCCGGGCCCACGAGGCCGGGGTTGGACATTTCCTGGTGCCAGGTACGACGCGCCGGCGCTGGCCCGACGTCATCGATGTCGCCCGGCGCAGTGATGTCAGCCTGAGCCTGGGATTGCATCCCTATTTCATGCATGAACACGGTGAAGGCGACGTCAATGCGCTTGAGCAGTCGCTCGACGCTCACCCCGAGGCAGTGGCGGTCGGTGAGTGTGGTATCGATGCTCGCTTCGAGGAGACCCTCGATGATCAGTGGCTGCTGTTCGAGGAGCAGTTGCGCATTGCCAAGGCTCGCCGCTTACCCGTGGTGATTCATTGCGTGCATGCCAACGACAAGGTGGCCAAGCGCTTGCGCCAGCTGGACCTGCCGGCTGGCGGCCTGATACATGCGTTTGCGGGCAGTCCCGAGCAAGCCGCCAAGTTCATTGACCTGGGCTTCGTGGTCGGCCTGGGCGGGGCGACTACCTATGAACGGGCCAAGCGTGTCCATCGCGCCGTCGCTGCGTTGCCTGACGATGGCTTCGTGCTGGAGACAGACAGCCCTGATATGCCGCTATGCGGTTACCAGGGGCAACGCAACGAGCCTGAACGGATTGCCATGGTATGCCGCAGGGTTGCGGAACTTCGGGGGCAGGCCTATGAAGCGGTGGCCGAACACACGACGGCCAATGTCCAGCGTGTGTTCGGAGTGCCGTCTCAGGTGGGCTAGCCTGCCTGGCCGCTGCTGGCCAGGCTTTCGGGGTCGACCCGTTCCAGCGGGTAGGGTAGCTTGAGCCGCTTCAGGTGCTGGCCGGCCACCGATAGCGGCTCGGCCAGATCGTCGCGTGTGGTCATGACGGCCAATATCTCGACTTGGCCATAACCATCGATCTCCGCGCTTACCACTTCACCCAAGCTCTTGCCTTCGGCATCGAGTATAGGGGTGCCGTTCTCGGGCAGGGTTGCGCCATCGAGCTGGCCCCGAATCAGGCGCTTCTTGACCTGGCCTCGGAAATGAGCACGCGCTACCACTTCCTGTCCCGTGTAACACCCCTTCTTGAAGCTGATGCCACCCAAGGCTTCCCAATTGATCATCTGCGGCAGGTAGGTGTCCTGATGCGCGGCATTCAGCCAGACGAGCCCGGCCTGGATGTCATGCAATTGCCAGACGGCGTTACCGACCGGTGTGGCGTGCCTTGCCAGCGTCTTCCACACGCTGACGGCCTCGTCGTGAGGCAGACACAGTAGCAAGCGCGGTTTCTGGCCGGGATGGCGCAGTACCACGCGCTCGTCCTGGTTGATCTGCTGCCACGTCGTGGGTGGCCGCAGGCCCATGCGGGTCTCGACCAGGGCAGGGGCTTCACGCCCGATCAGGCCAATTGTCACGATATCGTCGCGCGGGGTTATTTCCGCCTTGTAGAACACCGCAAACTTCGCCAGATGCTTGCGTAACGGCTCGATCAGTTCGCGATCCATCAGCAGCCAGTAACGGCCCTCGGCGATACGCAGAAGTTGCGCATTGGCCAGCATGCGCCCCTTAGGCGTGCAGAAGACGGTTGGGGCGGCGAAATCGCCCTTGGCAAGACTGAGTTGGGCGCTGGTCTGGCCTTGCAGGAAGCGCTCAGCGTCGGCACCTGCAACCTCGAGTATGGCCAGATGAACCAGGGGCATGATCACGGTGTCGTCGTGGGCGCGGCGGGCCTGGTCCGGATCGCCGAAGTCGGCGTGACGTGAGTCGGGGAAGTGAGCGCCAAGTTGTTGAAGGTGGGCTATCCAGTCGGACATGAAGACTCCGTTGCGGCACGATGCTCGTTAACAGGGTATGAGGGCTGTCGAGACAAATTGCAAGTCGGCTTGCCATGTTGGGGCGACAGGATGGCGGCATGCTAGACTTCGCTGCGATAGTATCCAGTTTAGGAGTGCCCGATGAGCCATATCTCGCTGACTTTCGAAGGGGTGGAAAACGCCGAGCAGATCAATCGGCTGACAACGGCCCTGATGATGGTGGATGGCGTGGAAAGTGCCGAGGTAGGGCGTCACGGAGCCGATGTCGAAGGGAAGGTGCGTCGCGAGGCGCTGATCGCTGCCGTGGAGAAGCTCGGCATCAAGGTTCGCTGAACCTGCTGACAGGAGATCGCCATGACTATCGTGGTAACCAGCGAAGGGCAGGAAGGGTTGCGTCACCGCCTCGAGGTCGAGGGATTCGATGATCTGTTTGCTGATGGCCCCGGGTTCATCGGAGGCAGCGACAGCGCGCCGGATCCGCACGACTATTTCGACATGGCGCTCGGTGCCTGCAAGGCCATTACGGCGCGCATGTATGCACGGCGCAAGGAGTGGCCGCTGGAAGGGGTCAGGGTCAAGGTCATCCGGGATGACAGCCAGGAGCGTCACGGTACCTACCGGTTACTGGTCAGTATGGACTTCCTGGGCATCGAGGACGAAAAGCAGCGCAGCCGATTGCTGGAGATAGCCGAGCGTTGTCCGATCCAGCGCCTGATGACTGTCTCGCAGATCGAGATCGATACCGAACTGTCGGCGTGAGCGCTTGAACTTTTTCCCGGTCGGGCCCATCTCAGGCACATGAGCAAACCATTCCGAATTCATTCGAAATACCGTCCTGCGGGGGACCAGCCTGCTGCCATCGATGGGCTGGTCAAGGGCATCGAGGCGGGTCTGGCCCACCAGACCCTGCTGGGCGTGACCGGGTCGGGCAAGACGTTCACCATGGCCAACGTGGTCGAGCGCCTGCAACGTCCGGCCATCGTGATGGCGCCCAACAAGACGTTGGCCGCGCAACTCTACGGCGAGTTCAAGTCATTTCTGCCAGACAATGCCGTCGAGTACTTCGTCTCGTACTACGACTATTACCAGCCAGAGGCCTACGTGCCGTCGTCGGACACGTTCATCGAGAAGGACGCGTCGATCAACGACCATATCGAGCAGATGCGCCTGTCGGCGACCAAGGCGTTGCTGGAACGGCGTGATGCCCTGATCGTGGCCTCGGTCTCTGCCATCTATGGTCTGGGTGATCCCGAGCTTTACCTGAAGATGCGCCTGCACTTCAATCGCGGCGAGCTTATCGACCAGCGCACCTTCCTGCGGCGCCTCGCCGAACTGCAGTACACCCGCAACGACATGGATTTCCGCCGTGGTACCTATCGCGTGCGGGGCGACGTGATCGATATCTATCCGGCGGATGCCGAGGATGAGGCGGTGCGTGTCGAGCTGTTCGACGACGAGATAGACACAATTCGGCTGTTCGACCCTCTGACCGGCGAGATGCGTAGCCAGGTGCCGCGCATGACCATCTATCCGAAGAGTCACTACGTCACGCCGCGCGAAACCATCGTCCAGGCAACGGAGAACATCAAGGCCGAACTCATCGAGCGCCTCGAGTGGCTTCGCAAGCACGACAAGTTGGTGGAAGCCCAGCGTCTCGAGCAGCGTACACTCTACGATATCGAGATGATGCTGGAGCTGGGTTACTGCAACGGTATCGAGAACTACTCCCGCTATCTTTCCGGACGCAAGCCTGGTGACCCACCACCGACGTTCTTCGACTACCTGCCGGCGGATGCCCTCCTGTTCATCGACGAGTCCCACGTCAGCGTTCCCCAGGTCGGCGGGATGTACAAGGGCGACCGCTCGCGCAAGGAAACGCTGGTCGAGTACGGTTTCCGCCTACCGTCGGCACTCGACAACCGCCCCATGACTTTCGAAGAGTGGGAACGCATCTGTCCGCAGACCGTATTCGTCTCCGCCACGCCCGGCAACTATGAGGCGGAGCATGCCGGCCAAGTCGTCGAGCAGGTGGTGCGCCCTACCGGCCTGGTGGACCCCGAGGTCGAAGTGCGCCCAGCCTCCACCCAGGTGGACGATCTGTTGTCCGAGATCCGCCTGCGTACCGAGGTGGGCGAGCGGGTGCTGGTCACGACGCTGACCAAGCGCATGGCCGAGGACCTGACGGAATACCTCGACGAACATGACGTCCGGGTACGCTACCTGCATTCCGACATCGATACCGTCGAGCGTGTCGAAATCATACGCGACCTGCGCTTGGGCAAGTTCGACGTGCTGGTCGGCATCAACCTGCTGCGTGAAGGCCTGGACATTCCCGAGGTGTCGCTGGTGGCCATTCTGGATGCCGACAAGGAAGGCTTCCTGCGCGCCGAGCGCTCGCTGATCCAGACCATCGGTCGAGCGGCGCGTAATGCCCATGGCAAGGCCATCCTGTATGGCGACCGGGTGACCGATTCGATGCGCAGGGCGATCGACGAGACCGAGCGGCGTCGTGCCAAGCAGATCGCTCATAACGAAGCGCACGGCATCATCCCGAAGACAGTGACTCGCTCGGTGGCCGATATCATGGAAGGGGCCCAGACGCCCGGCAAGAAGGGCAGTCGCCGCAAGGGCGAACGTAAGGTGGCCGAAACGCAGGGCGATTATACGCTGGACGATCTCAAGGCGATGTCGGTTCCCGACTTGACCCGGGAGATCGGCAAGCTCGAGGATGCCATGCACGAAGCGGCACAGAATCTGGAGTTCGAAGAGGCCGCCCGCTTACGTGATCGCGTACATGCACTCAATGCACGTCTCATCGAATTGAAATAATCCTTCCTCCCTGATGGCCAGGCCGCATCATGCTGCTGCATGTGGCCTGGTGCCATCCTGTCTTGCTGGCGCAACCCGTTACTGCCGAATGATCCTCTGCGCTGGCATTTAAAAAGCGTTTATCTGCCGCTTTTAGGAAGTGAGGTATTGGTAACCGCTGCGCATGTTCCCCTCACGAGTCATATCTTCTGTCGCTTGCGTGAGATGCCGGTCAATCTTTTTGCAAGCGCCTCGCCAAGCGGCGAAATGATGGGTTTCCCTGTGCTTTACAGTGCGACACACGGCTGCCAATAATAGACTCGAACACCCGCTTGAATGCGGTGGCTTGCCTACGATAACAAGAGATGGAAAATCGCATGAAGAATATGATGCACAAGTCGCTGTTGGCCTTGGCCATTGGCGCAGGGATGACCAGCCTTTCCGCGCAGGCCGAGATTACCATCGGACTTGCCGGCCCCGTGACCGGACCGGTTGCCCAGTACGGTGACATGCAGTTCATCGGTGCTGAAATGGCTATCGAGCAGATCAATGCCCAGGGTGGCGTGAACGGCGAAATGCTCAAGGGCGTGAAGTACGACGACGCCTGTGAGCCGAAGCAGGCGGTGGCCGTGGCCAACCAGATCGTCAACGACGGTGTTCAGTTCGTCGTCGGTCACCTGTGTTCAAGCGCTACTCAGCCGGCCTCCGATATCTATGCCGAAGAAGGCATCCTGATGATCACGCCGGCCTCCACCAGCCCCACCATCACTGAGGCAGGCTACGAGACCGTGTTCCGTACAATCGGTCGCGATGATGCCCAGGGGCCGGTTGCCGGGCGTTTCATCGCCGAACACATCAAGCCCGAACGCATGGCGATCATCCATGACAAGCAGCAATACGGCGAAGGCGTGGCGACGGCAGTGCGCGATACCGTCGAGGAGGCTGGCGTCAATGTGGTGGTCTTCGAGGGGATCACGGCAGGGCAGCAGAACTATTCTTCATTGGTTTCCAAGCTCAAGCGCGAGAACGTCGACTTCGTCTACTACGGCGGCTACCACCCCGAGTTGGGTCTGATCCTGCGCCAGTCCAAGGAACTTGGCTTCGATGCCCAATTCATGGGCCCGGAAGGCGTCGGTAACCCTGACATTTCCAAGATCGCCGGCGAAGCTTCCGAAGGGCTGTTGGTGACGTTGCCCCAGGCTTTCGAGACCGATCCCAAGAATGCCGAACTGGTCGCCGCCTTCGAGGCCAAGAACCAGGATCCCTCCGGTCCGTTCGTGATGCCTGCCTACACCGCGGTCCAGTTGATGGCCGAGGGCATGAAGGCAACGGAGTCCACTGACCCCTACGAAGTCGCTGAATACCTGCACCAGAACACATTCGATACGCCAATTGGCGAGGTCAAGTACGACGAGAGTGGTGATCTCGAGGAGTTCAACTTCGTCGTATACAACTGGCACGCCGATGGCACCAAGTCCAAGGCCGATACTGGCGAAGCGCAGTCCGACGCAGCCCAATAACATCCACGCCTTGGTTTAGCATGGCTTCACCGTCGCTTGAGCGACGTCGACCTTCGCCTGGCCGGTCAAAAGCCGGCCAGGCGTCTTTGCGCAGGTAATTCCTCATGGAAGCTTCTCTCTACTTCCTTCAGCAGGTGATCAACGGCCTCACCATAGGCAGCACCTACGCGCTGATTGCCATCGGTTATACCATGGTCTATGGCATCATCGGCATGATCAACTTTGCTCACGGCGAGATCTACATGATCTCGACCTATGTGGTGTTCATCGTCATCGCCGGCCTGTCGATGCTGGGTATCGATAGTACCGTGTTCCTGATGGCGGCCGCCCTACTGGTCGCGGTCATCGTGGCCAGCGCCCACGCCTTTGCTGTCGAGCGGGTAGCCTATCGCCCCGTCCGTGGCTCCAAGCGCCTGATCGCGCTGATTTCCGCCATCGGCATGTCGATCTTCCTGCAAAATTATATCCTGCTGGCGCAAGGGTCGCGTGACAAGGCCATCGCCAGCCTGATCCCGGGAGGCTGGCAGTTCGGCGGCGATGGCTTCGCCGTCAACCTTTCCTACATGCAGGTCATCATCTTTGCCGTCACGCTGCTCAGCATGACGGTGCTGGCGCTGTTCATCTCTCGCTCGCGCCTGGGTAGGGCCTGCCGGGCCTGTTCGCAGGACCGCGGCATGGCCAATCTTCTGGGCATCAATACTGACCTGATCATCTCGATGACGTTCGTCATTGGCGCCGCGCTGGCCGCCGTGGCCGGATTGTTGCTGGGCATGTATTACGGGGTGGTCAACCCTTACATTGGCTTTCTGGCCGGTCTCAAGGCGTTTACCGCGGCGGTGCTCGGAGGAATCGGGAGCATTCCCGGGGCCGTTCTGGGTGGCCTGATCCTGGGCGTGGCCGAGGCACTGACAGGGGCCTACCTCTCCACTGAATACAACGACGTGGTCTCGTTTGGCCTGTTGATTCTGATCCTGTTGTTCCGCCCATGGGGCATCCTCGGCAAACCCGAAGTGGAGAAGATCTGATGAAAGGCAAGTTGCTTCCCGCTTTCTTCGCTGCCGGGCTGACGTTGCTGCTGGGCGCCTCCGTGCTTGGTGTGCAACTGCAGTCACAGGGGATCGAGACGGTTGTCGTCGTGCACGGCCCATTGACCTGGCTGGGCTTGTTCGCAGCGGCTGCAGTAGTGTTCGCCTACCAGTTGGTCAAGGATCGTGTACAACGGGTTCGTCAGAACGCCCGGCAAGGTTCGCGCTTCCGTCTGCCCGCCTTTCTCGAGAACCATGCCCAGCGCCGCCTCATGATCGCGCTGGCCATCGGTGCCTTGCTGATGTTTCCGTTCATGGCCGAACGCAGTGCCGTGGATATCGCGACGCTGACGTTGATCTACGTGATGCTCGGGCTGGGACTCAACGTGGTGGTGGGGCTGGCCGGTCTGCTCGATCTTGGTTACGTGGGGTTCTATGCGGTCGGCGCGTACACTTACGCCTTGCTGAACAGCTACTTCGGTTTCAGCTTCTGGGAGGCGTTGCCCATTGCCGGAGGCATGACGGCGCTGTTCGGCTATCTACTAGGCTTTCCGGTGCTGCGCCTGCGTGGCGACTACCTGGCGATCGTCACGCTGGGCTTCGGCGAGATCATCCGCATC
This sequence comes from Modicisalibacter xianhensis, assembly GCF_900113605.1. Classification (GTDB taxonomy): domain Bacteria; phylum Pseudomonadota; class Gammaproteobacteria; order Pseudomonadales; family Halomonadaceae; genus Modicisalibacter; species Modicisalibacter xianhensis. Next base: position 219,416 of record NZ_FOPY01000008.1, on the reverse strand, counting down.
CTGCTCAACAACCTGACCGAGATTACCGGTGGGCCCAACGGCATTGCCCGTATTCCCGAGCCTTCCCTGTTCAACCTGCAGTTCGCTCGCCGTGCCGATGAAGGGTATACCTCGTTCCATGAGTTCTTCGGCATCGCCTACGATCCGACCCACAAGGTGATCTATCTCTATATTCTGGCGCTGCTGTTTGCACTGGCGGTGGCCTACATCATCTATCGGCTGATGCGCATGCCGATTGGCAGGGCTTGGGAGGCGCTTCGCGAAGACGACATTGCCTGCCGTTCGCTGGGCCTGAACCCGACGGGGGTCAAGCTATCCGCGTTCACCATCGGCGCAAGCTTTGCCGGGATCGCCGGGTCGATCTTTGCCGCACGCCAGGGATTCATCAGCCCGCTGTCGTTCACCTTCATCGAGTCGGCCATCGTGCTGGCGATCGTCGTGCTTGGTGGGATGGGATCGCAACTGGGAGTCGTCCTGGCGGCGGTAGCCATGACACTGCTGCCAGAAATTGCCCGCGAGTTCAACGAGTACCGCATGCTGCTGTTCGGTTTGATCATGGTGCTCATGATGGTATGGCGCCCGCAGGGGCTGCTGCCGCTCAAGCGTCCGCAGATGGAGTTGAAACGTGGCTGATACCCCTTTGCTTTCCGTACGTGAGCTCTCCATGCGCTTTGGTGGGCTGCTGGCAGTCGATCGGGTCAGCATGGATGTGGCGCCCTGTGAAGTCGTGTCGATCATCGGCCCCAACGGTGCCGGCAAGACGACCGTATTCAACTGCATCAGTGGCTTCTACCGACCCACGGGGGGGGAAGTCATCTTCGAGGGCAAGCCGATGCATCGCCTGCCTGGCTTCAAGATCGCCCGGGCGGGTATGGTGCGCACCTTCCAGAACGTTCGCCTGTTCAAGGAGATGACCGTCATCGAGAACTTGCTGGTGGCCCAGCACATGCAGGCCGAGCGCAACCTGCTTAAAGGTTTGTTTCTGACACGGGGCTTTCGTCGTCGCGAGGCCGAGTTGATGGATCGCGCTGCCCACTGGCTGGAGCGGGTGGGGCTGATCGAGTTCGCCAACCGCGAGGCAGGCAACCTGGCTTATGGTCAGCAGCGTCGCCTGGAAATTGCACGTTGCATGGTGACGCAGCCCAAGTTGTTGATGCTTGACGAGCCGGCGGCCGGGTTGAACCCCAACGAGACGCGAGACCTGGATCGCCTGATCGTCCAGCTCAAGGAGGAAGAAGGCATTACCGTACTGCTGATCGAACACGACATGAGCCTCGTCATGGGAATTTCCGACCGTATCTACGTGGTCAATCAGGGCCAGCCCCTCGCCAATGGGACTCCGGAACAGGTGCGCCGAAATCCTGAGGTGATCAAAGCCTACCTGGGGGAGGAGTAGCGTATGGCGATGCTGGATGTCGTCAACCTGACGACACACTACGGGCCGATACAGGCGCTCGATGATGTTTCCCTGAGCGTTGATCGTGGCGAAATCGTGACGCTGGTGGGTTCCAACGGGGCGGGCAAGACTACATTGCTGATGTCCATCTGCGGCGACCCCAAGCCGACCTCGGGCACCATCCGCTTCGAAGATGAAGAAATCCAGGGCATGACCACGTCGCGCATCATGCGTTCCGGTCTGGCGGTCGTGCCCGAAGGGCGGCGCATCTTCACCGGCATGACGGTCGAAGAGAATCTTGCCATGGGCGGTTATTATCGCGACAAGCAGGAAATCGCCCGGGATACCGACTATGTGCTGGCGCTCTTTCCCCGGCTCAAGGAGCGCTATCATCAGCGTGGCGGTACCATGTCGGGAGGCGAGCAGCAGATGCTCGCCATCGCGCGCGCTCTGATGAGCCGGCCTCGGCTGTTGTTGCTTGACGAACCTTCGCTGGGGCTGGCGCCGATCATCATTGCCCAGATCTTCGAAATCATCGAGAAGCTGCGCGACGAGGGCACGACGATCTTTCTCGTGGAACAGAATGCCCATCGTGCCTTGTCGATAGCCGATCGCGGTTATGTGCTTGAGCATGGCCGCGTCGTGCTGGCGGACAGCGGCAAGGCGCTACTGGCCAACGATGAGGTGCGCCGCGCGTATCTTGGTGGTTGAGGGAGCGTGGCTGGGCGGAGCCCCTTTTCTGGGCTCCGCCTTTTATTGTTCCGACACTTATACCGTTATCTTGTTTGCATTTTAGTAGGGTAGAGCCCAGCAGAGCCTGCCGCCGATGTTTCAGTCAGGTATAATCCGCGCCCACTGGAACCTCGCCATTGGCTGCCTGACCGGCCATGTCGCGTGTCTCGTTTTCTGCCAGGAGTTCTTGTCAAATGACCGTGATCCGCCAGGATGATCTGATCCAGAGCGTTGCCGACGCCCTGCAGTACATTTCCTATTACCACCCCAAGGATTTCATCGACGCGATGCACGCAGCGTATCAGCGTGAGGAGAATCCGGCGGCAAAGGACGCCATTGCGCAGATCCTGATCAACTCCCGCATGTGTGCCATGGGCCATCGTCCGATCTGCCAGGATACTGGCATCGTCACCGTTTTCGTGCATGTTGGCATGAATGTGCGTTGGGAGGCCGAAATGAGCCTCGACGATATGATCAATGAAGGGGTGCGTCGGGCTTACCAGCTTCCAGACAATGTATTGCGTGCCTCGGTCTTGGCCGATCCGGATGGCAAGCGTCAGAATACCAAGGACAACACGCCGGCAATCATCCATCACAAGATCGTTCCCGGTGACACGGTCGAGGTGCATGTGGCCGCCAAGGGCGGTGGCAGCGAGGCGAAGTCCAAGTTTGCCATGCTCAATCCCTCCGACAGCGTGGTCGACTGGGTACTCGAACAGTTGCCCAAGATGGGCGCCGGTTGGTGTCCGCCCGGCATGCTGGGTATCGGTATCGGCGGTACGGCGGAAAAGGCCATGGAGATCGCCAAGGAAGCACTGCTTGATCCTATCGATATTCAGGAGCTGCAATCACGTGGGGCAAGCAACCGTGCCGAAGAGCTGCGTCTGGAGTTGTTCGACAAGGTCAACAAGAGCGGCATTGGCGCCCAAGGCCTGGGTGGTCTGACAACGGTGCTGGATATCAAGGTCAAGGATTATCCGACGCATGCCGCGAACAAGCCGGTCGCCATCATTCCCAATTGTGCAGCGACCCGTCACGTGCACTTCACCCTGGATGGCAGTGGCGCTGCCGATCTGCCGGCGCCCAAGCTCGAAGACTGGCCGGAGATCAGTTGGGAAGTGGGGGATAACGTGCGCCGGGTCAATCTGGATGACGTGACGCCAGAAGATGTTCAGTCCTGGCAGCCTGGCGATACCATCCTGCTCTCCGGCAAGCTGTTGACCGGTCGCGATGCAGCACACAAGCGAATGGTCGACATGCTGGCCAAGGGACAGGAGCTTCCCGTGAGCATGAAGGGACGCTTTATCTATTACGTCGGGCCGGTAGACCCCGTGCGTAACGAAGTCGTCGGTCCGGCCGGCCCGACGACAGCCACGCGCATGGACAAGTTCACCCGCACCATGCTGGAAGAGACTGGCCTGCTGGGCATGGTCGGCAAGGCTGAGCGTGGACCGATGGCGATCGAAGCTATCCGTGACAACGAGGCCGTCTACCTGATGGCAGTCGGTGGTGCCGCCTACCTCGTTGCCCAGGCGATCAAGAAGTCCCGTGTCGTTGGCTTCGAGGACTTGGGTATGGAAGCGATCTACGAATTCGAGATTGAGGATATGCCGGTGACCGTGGCGGTGGATAGCCGGGGCGAGTCGGTACACCAGACTGGCCCCGCCAAGTGGAAAGAGATTATCGCTGAACGGGCCTGATAGGGTAGGCTCCGGAGCAGCAGGTGTCGCGGCCCCGCCTTCGGTGGGGCCGTGTCGTTAGGTAATTGGACGCTTTCGGCGTATCTTGGTGTGCCATTGCATAAGGAGCCGCAATGACATCCTGGCTTGTAGGTCTTGGCGTTTTTCTCTTCCATCTAGGGGGGGCAATCTCCGCCGTCCTTGCACTCATGTCCAGCCGCACGTCTCAGGGCGCCGTGGCCTGGATCATTTCGCTGGTAACCTTTCCCTACGCTGCCTTGCCGGCTTACTGGGTCTTCGGCCGGCCGCGCTTCTACGGCTATGTATCGGCACGTGGCGAGCATGATACTGCGCTGCGCCGAATACTCGAGCGCTACCGTCCGCTGATTGCGCCTTATCTGGCGGATTCTCGGCGGGGCAATGTGCGTGCCGTCGAGCGCTTGGCAATGATGCCAATGACCAGTGGTAATCGCGCCGAACTGCTGATCGATGGCGATGAGACGTTCGACAGCCTGTTTCAGGGCATCGCCGAAGCCAAGGAATATATTCTCATCCAGTTCTTCATCGTGCGACGCGACCGGCTGGGGATCGAGCTCAAGAATCGTCTCGAGCGGCAGGCCGCGCGTGGCGTACGCATCTATTTCCTGTTTGATGAGATAGGTTGCCGGGGACTTACCGATGGGTATCTCGATGACTTGCGTCGTGCCGGTGTCGAAGTCAGTGCCTTCAATTCCTCGCGAGGGTTGCGGCACCGTTTCCAGCTCAATTTTCGTAATCACCGCAAGGTGATGGTCGTGGATGGCCAGTATGGATGGACGGGGGGGCTCAATGCCGGCGTGGAATACCTTGGCGAGGACCCACGTCATGGCCCTTGGCGCGATACGCATCTCAAGCTGTCGGGACCCAGTGTGCTGGGCCTTCAGGAGGCATTCTGGGAGGACTGGTACTGGGCTACGGGCAAGGTGCTGGCACTGACATGGAAGCCTGAAGTTACCTGCACCGAATGCCAGAATGTCGTCATCGTGCCTTCAGGACCGGCTGACCCCCAGGAGACTGCCAGCCTGCTGACTCAGCATTCCATTCACAGTGCGCAGCACCGTTTCTGGGTCACGAGCCCGTACTTCGTGCCCGACCAGGGCGTGCAGGATGCCTTGCGCCTGGCGGCGTTACGTGGCGTCGACGTGCGCGTCATGATCCCCGAACGCCCCGATCACTTGCTGGTATTCCTGTCAGCATTCTCGTTCCTGCCGGATATGTTGCGTGCTGGGGTCAAAATATACCGTTATCAACCCGGTTTCCTTCATCAAAAGGTGACGCTGATCGATGATCACAGTGCTGCTGTGGGTACGGTCAATCTGGACAATCGCTCGTTTCGACTCAATTTCGAGTTGACGGCATTTATTCCCGATCGAGGCTTTGCCGATGAGGTTGAAGCCATGCTGGAGCGCGATTTCGAGCATTGCCGCGAAGTCACGCTCGAGGAGTTGGAACGACGCCCCCTATGGCGAAAGCTCGTGTCACGTGCCGCCTACCTGATGGCGCCAGTCCAGTAGCCATCATCTATGTCGCGGCATGCTTTTCATGAATCCCGACATCCCCGTGGTGGTGGGGTGGCAGGAAAGGTAAACTCCTGTTTTCTCTGCCGGCGCATGTGGATCCGGCTGACAACTGACGTACCGGAGTCGCGGTGAATCTTGAAACCAAATGGCTGGAGGATTTCGTCGCCCTGGCCAATACGCGCAGTTTTTCCGCCTCGGCGCGTCAGCGCCATGTCACCCAGCCGGCATTCAGTCGCCGGATTCGCTCCCTGGAGCAAGCGGTAGGCAAAACGCTTGTCGATCGATCCACAACACCGGTCGGGCTGACACCTGAAGGACAGCTCTTTCTGGTGACGGCTCGCAATCTTGTCGAACAGCTCAACGAGTGCCTCGGTCACCTGCGTGGCTTGTCGATGGCCAACGAGGCGCTGGATATCGTCGCGGCGCATTCACTGGCGCTGGCCTTCTATCCACGCTGGATTTCCCGGCTGCAGAAAGGCGTCGGTGAGTTGCCTACACGCCTGGTGGCAATGAATGTAGGCGATGCCATCCATGTGCTGCGTGAGGGCAACTGTGATCTGATGCTTGGATATCACGATCCGTATGCCACCATGCAACTCGATGCTGAAGTGTTTCCCTCGTTCTCGATTGGCAATGCCAAGATGATCCCGGTCTGTCTGCCGGATGCCGATGGTTTGCCTTGCTTTCCACTGTCGGGTGGCGACTCGATTCCTTTTCTCTCCTATACCCAAGGGGCTTTTCTCGGACGCAGTGTGCGCATGATGCTCAAGAACGATCCCTTGCGCCTGCGTTTGAAAACGGTCTACGAGACTGCGATGGCAGAAGGGCTGAAAGGGATGGCATTGCAGGGCGTGGGGATGGCGTGGATTCCCGACTTCTGTATCCGTGAAGAACTGAACGGCGGACGGCTGGTACGCGCCGGGGATGCCCAATGGGATATTCCGCTCGAGGTGCGCCTGTACCGATGCTCGCTGGTTCACAAGCCTGGAGTGGAACGCTTGTGGCGCCAGATGATGAAGCTACCCAGGGATTTCCTGCAGGCCTGACTGGCATTTGTTCGGCTTTCCGTGCTTCCCGCTTGGATGTTGCCATACATTGGCTAGCTTCCTGTCAGGGCGTGGCCCAGCCTGCCGGCAGACCCAGGAAGTTCTGGATAATGAAAAAGTGGTCTTCGAACAGCGTCTCGGGCTCCAGATCTGCCAAGGCTACCCATTGTGCCGTGTCGCCGCCCTTGACCGGCTTCAACCGGGGCAGTTGCTGTTCGGGCCGTAGTGCGAAGTAGAAAGCTTCGGCAAGCGATCGGCCTCGCCAACTGCGGTGGGGCTCGTCGAACAGACGCCGTTCGCGCAGGGAGCCCTTGAGTACCGGCTCGGGGACTTTCAGGCGGATTCGTTCACGCAATTCTCGCAGGCAGGCATCCAGCAAACGCTCATGGGGATTGATAAATCCTCCAGGCAAGGCAAGCAGGCCTTTTCCCGGCGCGGCTCTACGTTTGACGAGCAGCACGTGCCCCGACTGGACGACAACGGCATTGACGGTCACGAAAATGGGTGGATAGGGTGCCTGTGCCCATGCCCTACGATACTGCTCGACCAGGTCCTGCTCTTCCAGCAACTGCCTTCCGGCCGAGGTCCGGTGGAATGCCTCCAGTGTCTGATGAACCTTGGGAGGCAGGTCATGCTCGGCGCCGGTGGCCAGGTAGTCTGCCGCAGATGCGCTGGAATGAAATAGCCGCTCGCGAATCTGGCTGGCCGAGATGCCATCGACCAGTGGTACGCTGACAGATTCCCACTGCGGGAAAAGACTCAGGTAATAACTCGACTGCCCTCGACTTGCGCCGATCAGCCCGATGCGGGGCAGTTTGCCCTGGCTGGGGCGGGCAATGTCACGGACCTTACGCTGAACATCGCGTACCCAGACGTCATCATTGTAGAGAGCGTCCAGCAGGGGTTCGATCTCGAGCCGTTGATTGTCCGTGTCATCGAAGCAGCTGCGCAGCATGTCCCGACGTTCTTCGAAGCGCCACGGGTTGCGCAACGACCGCGCCTGCCATGCAGAGCCGATCAGCACAATGACTTGGCGTGCTCGTTTGAGAGCGTCGTGTATGACTGCCAAATGCCCCAGGTGAGGCGGCTGGAAACGGCCAATAAAGACCAGGCAATCGAAATCGAGGCTATTGTCAGACATAGGAGCGTCGGGCCGGGGTTGTCACGCCAAGGTGGGGCATGGGGCGACATTATGGGCGCAGGGTTGCTGCGCTTCAAGGAAGCGGGCAGAGTCATATATCGGATTTCGCTCACATTCCGTGACGAAGATCACTTGGTTAAGCTGAAAACGAAATCCACGCGCAGGAGGGCGAATGGTCAAGAAAATGGCGCTGAACTGGTACCGCATCGTCCTCAATGCTGTCCAGCTCTGGTTGGAGCATAACGCGTTCAGTTACGCCGGCTCTCTGGCTTTCTATACGCTTTTTTCCTTGGCACCGACAGTAATCATCGCCGTGACAGTCATTGGCGTGGTGTTCGGCGAGGAGGCGGCTCAGGGTGAACTTGTAGCGCAGTTGCAGGATGCGATCGGCCCTGGCGCCGCCCAGGCCGTCGAGCAGGCAGTCATCCAGTCGCGTATCGAAACCTCGGGGTTGCTACCGACCCTCTTCGGCATCGGCGCGCTGTTGGTAGGTGCTACCACGGTATTCGCTCAAATGCAGTATTCCTTGAATTCGATCTGGGGTGTCACACCCAACCCTGACAGGAACAGCTTCATTACCTTCATGAAGTCGCGCCTGCTCTCCTTGGCTGTCGTACTGGCTATCGGGTTCGTGCTGTTGGTGTCACTGGTTCTGGGTGTGGTCCTGCGAGCCTTTTTCGTATTTGCCGGTAATTGGCTACCTGCCGGTGAAGCCCTGTTGAGCAGCGCCGAGGCCCTGCTCTCGCTGCTGATGATCGCTGCCTTCTTTGCCGCCCTGTTCAAGATACTGCCTGATGTGGTCATTGGTTGGCGAGACGTGGTCATCGGCTCCATCGTCACTGCCGTGCTATTTTCCATTGGTCGCTACGGTATCGCGGCGTATCTGGCCTACACGGCCACGGCATCGACTTATGGGGCAGCAGGCTCGGTGGTGTTGATCCTTCTATGGGTCTACTACTCATCATTGATACTGTTGTTCGGTGCTGCGCTGACACGGACCCACCTTGAAGCCAAGGGGCGAATCATCGTCCCTCGAAACACGGCGGTTCGCGTTCAACGTCAAATGCTTGATCGTGACCAGAACGCTTCGCCGAAATGATCAGGATGCCTGGTTATTCAGAAGGACAAGCGCTTGGGTTGAGGGGCAGCAGGTGCTAAAACGTAAGCATTTCATGCATGGAAGGGAAGCGGACCATGAGCAAATGCTGTGTCCGGGCGCTAGTATCCGGTAAGGTTCAAGGGGTGTTCTATCGTCGGGCGACCCAGGAACAGGCGTTAAGCGCCGGCGTGACTGGCTACGCCAGCAACCTGCCGGACGGAAGTGTAGAGGTCGTTCTGTGCGGTGAAGGCGAGGCAGTCAACGCGGTGGTCAAATGGCTTTGGAATGGGCCACCCAACGCCAAGGTGACCCATGTGGAGCTGGAAGGCACCGAATGGCGGAATTACGATACCTTTGTGACGTCATGAGCTTTTAGCCGAGCACCTCGAGCATCCATGAAACGACCGCCTCGCCATTGGCATTGAGGCAAACCTCGACCGCAGGCGTGCTGGACCAGTGCTCCCCCAGGAAGGGGCGGCCCTCAGGCGCGAAAATGGTCTGCCCTTCAGCGTACCCTTCAGTGGCAACTGTCAGGTGGCCACGCGCTGTCGTGAACAGTTCGGGCTTCATGAGCCAGGCGAGAGCACAACTATCGTGCGGACAGCACCCATCGATACCTAGTGCGCCGCGATAGAAATCGCTGTAGAAGCGGTAGCTGCCGGCAAGTACCTGGCCAAGTTTTCCCTGCGCCCCGGCGATTTTATCCATGTCAGCAGGGCTCAACACGCAACGATGAGTGGCATCGAGTCCGACCAAGGTCAGTGGCCACCCCGCGGTCAATACGCGTGAGGCAGCATGCGGGTCATTGAACATGTTGGCCTCTGCGACAGGCGTCACATTGCCGCCTTCGCGGATGGAGCCCCCCATGATGACGACTTGCTTCACCTTGTCGATGATGCCCGGATCGAGCTGTAGTGCTGCGGCCAGGTTGCCGACAGGACCGACGGCGACCAGCGTGATTTCGTTGGGGCGGGCATTTACCTGGCTGACGATGAATTCGGCGGCACTCATGTCCAGTGCCTTGCCGCGCACAGCGGGAAGTTCGATATTGCCCAGGCCGTTGGCGCCATGAATGTGGGCCGGTGCTGGATGCTTGGGCTTGACCAGCGGTGCTGCGGCGCCTTGCGCGACGGGAATCTCCTGCTGTGCCAGTTCGGAAAGCAGCAGGGCGTTATGGGTCGCCGTCTCGATATCCACGTTACCGTAGGTCGTCGTCAGCCCGAGAAGCTCGATATCGGGATGGGCCAGGGCAATGGCGATGGCCTGGGCATCGTCGACGCCGGGATCGGTATCGAAAATGATCGGTGTCGGCATGATGGGCTTCCTTGTGCAAATGTAATGATCGGGCCAGGCCCGTTGAGGGATCACCGTCATCCAGCCAGTGATCAGGACGTCAAGAGTTCCAGTTCAGGCCAGTCTCTGGTGACATCGAGAACTTCACTGAGCACTGGAATGCTGGGTGCAGCTCCCTCACGCTGTACGCACAGTGCTGCTGCAGCACTCGCCAGGCGCAAAGCCTCGATAAGGTCGGCATCGTTTTGCCTGGCTGCCATGAAATAGCCGATAAATGTATCACCCGCTGCTGTAGTGTCCTTGGGTGTAACGTGATGCGCGGATAGCCGGTACTGTGTCTCGCCATGTACATAGCAGACACCCTCGCTACCGAGGGTGAGTACGATCTCTACCAGGGGGAGGCGGGCACGTAACGCTTCGACCAGCACCTGGGCCGAGGCGTGATCATCCTGGCCGACCAGGGCGGCGGCTTCTCCACGGTTGAGAAACAGCAGCTGGCAGGCTTCGAGCGGCAGGCGCAATACACCGGCATTCATCGGGGCGGGGTTGAAGGCAATGCGCATGCTGCGATCCGCTGCGAGGGTCATCATCTTGCCCAAGGCATTGCACTCGTTCTGCAGTAGGAGCCAGTCGTCCGTTACCACGGAGGAAGCGAGAGCACGCTGTTGTGCGTCAGTGAATCCATGATTTGCTCCAGGGTGAATGATGATCGCGTTCTCACCATGATCATCGACCTGGATGATAGCGTGGCCGCTGGCATCGGCTGTCAATTCGATGTGCGAGATGTTCACGCCCGCCGAGGAAAGGGTCTCGAGGGCCCAGCGATCGCCTTGGCCCAGGCGTCCCCAGTGCACGACCTTGCCGCCAGCGCGGGCGATAGCCAAGGACTGGTTGGCGCCTTTGCCCCCGAGGACCTGACGGTAGCCATGACTCGAAAGTGTCTCGCCTGGCCTGACGAGGTGAGGTACACGGTAGACATGGTCGATGTTCACCGATCCATAATTGTAGAGCATGCGTTTTCCTGACGGGTCTGCGCCTGATGTTTATCTTGCGGTATGCCTTGGCCTGTTTCGAGTATTGTAATCAAAAGCCTGCGTTGCAAGGGCCAGCCTGATACCAGATATACCGTTATCTAGTATTTCCAACACTAGAATAATTTAACTCACTGGTTTCCACGAACGGATATTTTCAACCGTCAATGCAATGACATTCTGCCTCGCTTCAGGGCTTATCCAGGCGCTGTGGGGTGTCACGATAAGGTTTAATGGCTCGCCCAAGGCATCGATCAAGGCATGGCCCTGGCGAGGTGGCTCCTGGGGCAGCACGTCGACACCCAGTCCGCCAATTTTTCCGTTCCGCAGTGCTTCCAGTGCCGCGATTTCGTCAATGACATTGCCGCGTGCGCAGTTGACCAGCAAAGCATCACGCTTCATGTCGTTCAGAAGAGTGTCATCGATGAGGTGATGTGTAGCCTCGGTCAGAGGGCAGTGCAGACTGAGCACGTCTGCAGTTGCGATCAATTCCTTCAGCGAGGGGCGTTCATCGGCTTCTTCATTGCCCGGGCGCGCGGCGAAGGCAATCTCCATGCCAAATGCACCGGCAAGGCGGGCAACAGCGTTACCCAGCACGCCACTACCCACGATTACCAGCCGTTTGCCGGAAAGTTGCAGGGTACGATGGCTGAGCAGGCAAAAGAAGGGGCTTTTCCCCCATTGTCCTGCGGCTACGTCGCGCTGATAGAGAGGGAGACGATTGGCCAGTGCCAGAATCAGCATCAGAGTGTGTTGCGCCACACTCTCGGTCCCGTAGGCCGTGACGTTGCGAACCGTGATACCCAGTCGCTCGGCAGCAGCCATGTCGATATTATTGGTACCTGTTGCCAGTACACAGATCAGTTTGAGGCGTGGCAGATCAGCCAGAAGCGCTTCATTCAGGACGACCTTGTTGACCAAGACGATATCAGCATCCAGCAAGCGCTCTCGGCATTCTTCCGGCATCGTCAGAGAATGGATCTGCAACTCATCCACTTCGGCACGTAGAGGCGAGAGGTCGATATCGTCTCCCAGCGTGGCAGCATCCAGTATCACGGCTTTCATCAGGGTACACTCCTTGGCGGATTCGGCTGTCATTGTTGGCGCGGCCTTGCCCGTCGGGGGCGGCAACACGCTATAATATGCGGCTTCCAAGGCAGGCTTGGAAAGCGCGTCGACTGGCCGCATATTGCTTCCACCGCATGCGTGCTACGCCTGCGGTCGTTGTCATGTCACAGAGTGATAAGAACCATGCCCATCTACGAATATGAGTGCAAGGCCTGTGGCCATCGTCTGGAAAAGTTGCAGAAGGTCAGCGCCGCGCCATTGACGGACTGTCCAGCCTGCGAAACGTCGCAACTGGCACGGTTGATTTCCGCTGCCGGTTTTCGTCTGGCCGGAGGCGGCTGGTACGAGACAGATTTCAAATCAGGCGGAAAGAAGAACCTTGCCGGGGAAAGCGGCGACAAAGCTGCGTCGAGTGCAACGAGCACGGAAAGCAAGGCAACCGCCTGACGTTCCTGCCGGCGGCCAGCCGGCAGGACCCACACGAAAGCAACTGAACAGGATTTGACATGCGCAGCCATTATTGCGGCCAGCTGAACGAAACCCAGGTGGATGAAGAGGTCACGCTGTGTGGATGGGTGCATCGCCGTCGTGACCATGGGGGCGTAATCTTTCTCGACTTGCGCGATCGCGATGGCATCGCCCAGGTCGTCGTCGATCCCGACACCCCGGATGCGTTCGCGACCGCTGACCGTGCACGTAACGAGTATGTGCTGCGCATCCGTGGCCGGGTCAGGCTGCGTCCCGAAGGGACCCAGAATCCCAACATGCCGACAGGGCTTATCGAGGTGTTGGCCAAGCAGGTCGAGGTCTTGAACACGGCGGCAACACCCCCGTTCCAGCTCGACGAGCATGGCAAGGTCGGTGAAGAGGTGCGCTTGAAGCATCGCTATATCGACCTGCGTCGCCCGGAAATGATCGACAAGTTACGCCTGCGCTCACGCATTTCGCACAGCGTGCGTGCCTACCTCGAAGGGGAAGGGTTTCTGGATATCGAGACCCCGATCCTGACTCGAGCCACGCCGGAAGGCGCGCGCGATTACCTGGTGCCAAGCCGTACGCACCCAGGGCATTTCTTTGCGCTTCCGCAATCCCCTCAGCTCTTCAAGCAACTGCTGATGGTGTCCGGCTTCGATCGTTACTACCAGATCGCCAAGTGTTTCCGCGACGAGGACCTGCGTGCCGATCGCCAGCCCGAGTTCACGCAGATCGACCTTGAGGCCTCGTTCGTCGACGAAAACGACATCATGGCCATTACCGAGCGCATGATCCGCCAGTTGTTCGTCGACGTCCTCGACGTCGAGCTGCCTGAGTTTCCGCGCATGCCGTACGCCGAAGCCATGCAGCGTTATGGTTCCGACAAGCCGGATCTGCGGATTCCCCTGGAGCTGGTGGATGTCGATGATCTGATGAAAGACGTCGACTTCAAAGTCTTCTCCGGACCGGCCAATGCCGACGACGGCCGTGTCGCTGCGCTCAAGGTCAGTGGCGGTGCCAAGTTGACCCGCAAGGAAATCGACGATTACACCCGGTTCGTCGGCATCTACGGTGCCAAGGGGCTGGCGTGGATCAAGGTCAACGAGCGTGCCAAGGGCATCGAGGGGCTTCAGTCGCCCATCGTCAAGTTCATGGATGGCATCGTCGAGACGCTGCTGGATCGTGTCGGTGCGGAAGATGGGGACATCATCTTCTTTGGTGCCGATAAGGCACGCATCGTCAACGAGGCGCTGGGTGCGCTGCGCGTCAAGCTGGGCAGTGATCTCGAACTGTATACCCAGGCATGGGCACCGTTGTGGGTCGTCGACTTCCCGATGTTCGAAGCCGACGATGCCGGGCGCCTCTCTGCACTGCATCATCCGTTCACTGCGCCATCATGCACGCCCGAACAGCTCAAGGCCGATCCGGCCGATGCATTGTCTCGCGCCTACGATATGGTATTGAACGGGACCGAGCTGGGTGGGGGGTCGATTCGTATTCACGATCAAACCATGCAGCGCACTGTCTTCGAGGTGCTGGGTATCGGCGCCGAAGAGGCCGACGAGAAGTTCGGCTTCCTGCTCGATGCCTTGCAATATGGCGCTCCGCCACATGGCGGCCTGGCGTTCGGTCTCGACCGTCTTGTCATGCTGATGACCGGAGCCAAGACCATTCGCGAGGTCATTGCTTTCCCGAAGACCCAGAGTGCTGCGGATCTCATGACCGATGCGCCTGGCGAAGTCAGCCCGGACCAGCTCAAAGATCTCAACATTCGCCTGCGCCAGAAGGCCAAGGTGGCGACCGACGAAGAATAATTTCTTCGCCGGGCTCAACGTCGTTTCACATGCCGAGCCGGCATCCTGTATCAGGGTGCCGGCTTGATACCGTCAAGGGGGAACTGCTCATGGCCGGCCACAGCAAGTGGGCGAACATCAAGCACCGTAAAGCCGCCCAGGACGCCAAGAAGGGCAAGATATTCACCAAGTTGATTCGCGAGTTGACCGTCGCCGCCCGTCAGGGGGGCGGCGAGCCTGTCGATAATCCACGTCTACGTGCCGCTATCGACAAGGCGCTGGCCAACAACATGACCAAGGACACGATTCAGCGAGCCATCGACCGTGGCGCCGGCAACAATGATGCCGATGACATGGAAGAACTGACCTATGAAGGGTACGGGCCCGATGGTGTAGCGATCCTTGTCGAGTGCATGACCGATAACCGTAACCGTACAGTTTCCGAAGTTCGTCATGCGTTCAACAAACATGGAGGCAACCTGGGTACGTCGGGCTCGGTGGCATTTCTGTTCAGCAAGCAGGGACGCATGAGCTTCCCGCCGGAAAGTCCCGAAGAAGACATTATGGAGGCGGCACTGGAAGCCGGCGCCGAAGATGTCCTGACCAGTGACGACGGTACTGTCGATGTCGTCACCAATCCCAAGGAGTTCGGAGCCGTCAAGGATGCTCTGGTAGCAGCGGAACTGGAGCCACACGGCAGTGAAGTGGGAATGTTTCCGGAGACCTACTCACCGATTACGGATGTCGATACCGCGAAGAAGATCATCAAGCTGGTCGACATGCTGGAAGATCTCGATGACGTACAGAACGTCTACTCCAATGCTGACTTCGATGAACGAATTCTTGCCGAGCTTGACTGACCGACTGCGCTGTCTGGACGCGGAGGCGGTGCGATGATCGTGCTGGGAATCGACCCCGGATCGCGAATTACCGGTTATGGCGTTCTCGATCTGGCTCTCGCCAGGCCGCGTTATGTCGCCAGTGGCTGTATACGTATCCGCAGCGATGATCTGGCACAGAAACTGGCTCAGGTCTATGCCGGTGTGTCGGAGCTGATTGCCATGTACCGTCCTGCCGAATTCGCGATTGAACAAGTGTTCATGTCGCGTAATGCCGATTCGGCATTGAAGCTGGGCCAGGCGCGCGGCACTGCCATCGTCTGTGCCGCCAACCACGGTCTTCCTGTGTTCGAGTATGGTCCGCGTCAGGTCAAGCAGGCCGTGACCGGAACGGGGGCGGCGGACAAGCAGCAGGTGCAGCATATGATAACGGCGGTGCTCGGCCTCAGCGATACGCCGCAGGTAGATGCTGCCGATGCGCTCGCCATCGCATTGACCCACGGTCATGCCCGCATGGGACTGGTCCAGAAAGGCAGCTTTGGCGGACGCCGGCGCGGCACAGGGCAGAGTTGGCGGGACTTTCGTCCATCCTGATTTAAGTGAACACTGTTCACGCAGCGCTAGTCAGTCAAGCAGACGGCAAGTATAGTGGCATCAGTCATTTGAAGGATTGGTAGGCATGATTGGACGCCTGCGAGGCACCCTGATCGAGAAGCACCCTCCCTGGCTGGTCGTGGATGTGGGAGGGGTCGGCTACGAGCTTGAAGCTTCCATGAACACGCTACTGGCATTGCCCGGCCTCGGGGAGACCGTACAGCTGTTCACTCATCTCAGCATTCGTGAGGATGCCCACCTGCTCTATGGATTCTACAAGGAGCCGGAGCGAGCCCTGTTCCGGGCACTGATCAAGGTCAATGGTGTCGGCCCCAAGCTTGCGCTAGCCATCCTTTCCGGCATGGAGCAGGATCAGTTCATTCGTTGTGTCATGGACAATGACATCAAGGCCCTGACCCGACTCCCGGGGGTCGGCAAGAAGACAGCGGAGCGTCTCGTCGTCGAAATGCGGGACCGTTTCCCGCATTGGAGTGCCGACCAGCAGGGAGAGTTGGCCTCGTTGCAGTCGGGTGCCTCGGCTGCGGCCAGCGACCCGCTGGCTGATGCCGAAGCGGCACTGGTCAGTCTGGGCTACAAGCCAGCCGAGGCGACTCGCATGCTTTCTGGATTGGAGGCCGGCCTGTCCACCGAGGCACTCATCAAGACGGCGCTCAGCCGCAAGCTGGCAGGATAAACGGTAACCATGATCGAAAGTGACCGTCTGATCGCTGCCGATCCCCAAGTGGGGGAGATTCGTGCAGACCACGCCATTCGCCCCCAGCGCTTGGCCGACTATATCGGGCAGCCGAGGGTCCGCGAACAGCTCGATATCTTCATTTCGGCGGCGCGCCAGCGAGGCGACAGCCTTGATCACACTCTAGTATTCGGCCCGCCCGGTCTGGGCAAGACGACCCTGGCCAACATCATTGCCGAGGAAATGGGCGTCTCCATCAAGTCCACCTCCGGGCCGGTGCTCGAGCGTGCCGGGGACTTGGCCGCCATGCTGACCAATCTCCAGCCTGGCGACGTGCTGTTTATTGACGAGATTCATCGTCTTCCGGCGGCTGTCGAGGAAGTCCTTTACCCGGCGATGGAAGACTTTCAACTGGATATCATGATCGGTGAAGGACCGGCAGCGCGCTCGATCAAGCTCGACCTCCCCAAATTCACCCTGGTTGGGGCGACCACTCGCGCCGGTTTGTTGACTTCACCGCTCCGGGATCGTTTCGGTATCGTACAGCGGCTCGAGTTCTACGATATCGAGGAGCTCACGGAAATCGTGGCCCGCTCGGCACGTTTGCTGGGGATCGAGTCACAGACTGGCGGTGCTGCAGAAGTGGCCCGCCGCGCACGCGGCACGCCGCGTATTGCCAATCGTCTGCTGCGGCGTGTACGCGATTATGCCGAGGTGCGTGGCGATGGACGCTTGACGAAAGAGATCGCCGACTTGGCGCTGAACATGCTGCACGTCGACAAGCATGGGCTGGACCACATGGATCGACGGCTGTTGCTCGCCATGATCGAAAAGTTCGATGGTGGGCCGGTAGGCGTGGATTCCCTGGCGGCAGCCATCAGCGAGGAACGCGATACCATCGAGGATGTCATCGAGCCCTATCTGATTCAGCAAGGATTCATGCTGCGCACGGCGCGCGGTCGCATGGTGACCCGCCAAGCCTATCTGCACTTCGGGCTGGCCGCAAAAGACAGTGTGCCGGATGCCGCAGGTGAGGAGCTTCGTTGATGGCGGCACCGTTCTGCATGCCGGTTCGCGTGTACATCGAAGATACCGATGCCGGCGGCATTGTCTATTACGTCAATTATCTCAAATACATGGAGCGGGCCCGCACCGAGTGGCTAAGACAGTATGGCTTGACCCAGAAAGAATTGCTGGACAGGGGAGTCCAGTTGGTCGTGCATCATCTGTCGTGCCGCTATGCCAAGCCCGCCCGGCTCGATGACGAACTGCAGGTTAGTGCTCAGGTCGTCGAGCGTTCCGCCTGTCGGCTCGCGTTTCACCAGCGGGTAATGGCTCGCGGGGAACCCTTGTGCGAAGCGGACGTCCATATCGCCTGTGTGGACGCAACGCGGCTTCGCCCGGTACGGTGGCCATCGGCTCTGGCCGAGGTCCTGAATGGATAATTCTGTATTACTACGAGGACACCCGTGAACGACTCCATGTCCATTCCTCATCTGATCATGAACGCCAGCCTTGTGGTGCAACTGGTCATGCTTTTGTTATTGGCCGGTTCCATTGCTTCCTGGGTCGTGATATTTCAGCGCAGTATCGTGCTACGACGTGCCAAGAAGGCGCATCGTGCATTCGAGGACAAGTTCTGGTCGGGGGTCGACCTGAACGAACTCTATCGTGAAAAGCCGCCTGAGCAGGAAGTCGTCGGGGCCGAGCATATCTTTCGTGCCGGGTTTCGCGAGTTCAATCGCTTGATGACCAAGACCCGCAACTCGCAGGCCATTCTGGATGGCGTTCAGCGTGCCATGCGTGTGGCCTGGTCCCGGGAAGAAGAGCGGCTCAACCTGCACTTGATATTCCTCGCGACTGTGGCCTCCGCGAGCCCCTACATCGGTCTGTTCGGCACGGTCTGGGGAATCATGGGATCGTTCCAGAGCCTGTCGATGGCACAGCAGGCCACGCTATCCACTGTGGCTCCCTGGATTGCCGAGGCCTTGATTGCCACCGCCATGGGTCTGTTCGCCGCCATCCCCGCGGTCATTTTCTACAACCGCCTCTCGGCGAGTTCCAACCGAGTGCTTGGCCAGTACGAGGACTTTGCCGAAGAATTTCACTCCATCCTGCACCGCAATCTGCAGGGACGTGAGCGCGAAGTCGCCTGATCAAGGGGAGCCGTACGATGCTGGGTCCATTCAATCGCGGGCCGCGACGCAAACCTATGGGCGAAATCAACGTCGTTCCATTCATTGACGTGATGCTGGTGTTGCTGGTCATTTTCATGATCACGGCACCGATGCTGACCCAAGGGGTGCAGGTCGACTTGCCGCAAGTGACTTCCGAACCCATCGAGGACATTGAAGATCGTGAGCCGATCATCGTATCCGTCGATAAGGAAGGGCAGTACTTCATCTCGCTGGGTGACGAGGAGACGCCTGTCTCGCTCGACGAGATCAGCGACAAGATCATCATCATTCTGCAGCGCCGCCCAGAAACCCCCGTTCTGGTGCGCGGCGACCGTAACGTGCCTTACGGTCAGATCGTGACCTTGATGAGCACTTTACAGGTTGCCGGCGTGCCCAACGTCGGTCTGATTTCCGAGCCGCCCCCTGGTGAAAGCTGAGTAGACGCGATGGCTAAAGAAGAACGCAGAGTCGGCTATGGCCTGCCCACGCTGCTTGCCATTGGCGTGCATGTCCTGGTGCTGTTGGTAACTGCCTTGCGTTGGCCGGATACCGATGCAGACCCCAGTTCCTCGGCTGTCGTGCAGGCAACGCTGGTCACCACTGAAACGGCAACCGACCAGGCTCAACGCGCCAAGGAAGCCCAGGCACGGGCTGCTGCCAATCAAGAGGCCGAGCAGGCCCAGGAGCAGGAGCAGGAGCAGGAACGGCAACGCCAGTCAGAAGCCGAGGAGGCTGCACGACAACAGGCCGAGGCTGAAGCGCTGGCACGCCGCGAGGCCGAGCAACAGGCGCGGGAAGAGGCATTGAAGCAGGCCAAGGCCGAAGCCGAGCGCCGGGCCGAAGAGGCCGCCAGGCAGGCGCAGTTGCGAGAAGAGCAAGCGGAGCAACGTCGTCAGGAGGAGGCAAGCCAGCAGGCAGAGCGTCAACGCCAGGAAGAAGCAAGGCGCAAGGCCGAGGAAGAAGCCAAGCGCAAGGCTGAGGCAGAAGCCAAGCGCAAGGCCGAGGAAGAAGCCAAGCGCAAGGC
>NZ_FOPY01000008.1:0-199712 GCF_900113605.1 Modicisalibacter xianhensis | reverse complement strand
AGAAGCCAAGCGCAAGGCCGAGGAAGAAGCCAAGCGCAAGGCTCAAGAGGAGGCGCGCCGTGCAGCCGAGGCCGCTCAGAAAGCCGCTGCCTCGTCGCTGGATAACTTGATTGCCGGCGAGGCTGAAGCGATCGCCAATGCGAAGCAGGCTGCCCAGGCGTCCAACGGATTCATCAATCTGGTCAGGCATGCGATCGAGCAAGCCTGGATACTGCCCGCCAGCGCCACCAATCAGTTGCGTGCTGTAGTCCGTATCCAGTTGCTGCCCACGGGTGAACTGGTCAGCGCGAGAATCATCGAAAGCAGTGGTGACAGTGTTTTTGACCGCTCCGTACTTCAGGCCGTCGAGCGAGCTGCACCGTTCCGCGAAATAAGAGAGCTTCCTCTGGCTGCACAGAGCCAGTTCCGTGAATTCAACCTGGACTTCAACCCCAAGGATGTACGCCGATGAAACGTGTTGTTTCCATCATGGTCGGCCTGTGGTTGGCATTGTATGTCAGTTTGGCCAACGCAGACCTGACCATTGAAATTACCAAGGGCAGTGATCAGGCCATTCCTATCGCCGTCGTGCCTTTTGCAACCCAAGGGCAGGGCGCGCTTCCCGAAGACATTGCCCAGATCGTCAGTGACGATCTGGCGCGTAGCGGCCAGTTTTCACCGTTGTCTCGCGGCTCGCTGATTGCCCAGCCCAATCGCAGCGAGGATGTGCATTACAGGGATTGGCGAGCTGTCGATAGCAATTACCTCGTTGTCGGCCAGGTCACGCCCCAGGGCGATGGCTACAGCGTTCAGTTCGAACTCATGGATATCTATGGTGAGCGGCGCATGATCGGCGAGGTCGTCAATGTTGGCCGTGACCAGTTGCGTAGCGCCGCTCACTACGTCAGCGACAAGGTCTTCGAGGCGATTACCGGCATTCGAGGCGCTTTCTCGACGCGTATCGCCTATGTCACGGCTCAGGGAGCAGCAGATAACCGCCGCTACGCATTGCATGTGGCCGATGCGGATGGCCATAACAGCCAGCAGATCCTTTCCTCGCAGCAGCCTATTCTGTCCCCGGCCTGGTCGCCGGATGGCAACAAGCTCGCCTACGTCTCCTTCGAATCGGGCCGTCCCGCCATCTACATTCAGGATCTGGCCAGTAGCCAGCGTATCCAGGCGACGTCGTTCGAAGGCATCAATGGTGCACCTGCCTGGTCCCCGGATGGTCGGCAGTTGGCCATGTCGCTTTCGAAGGATGGGCAGCCCGAAATCTATATCATGGATATTGCTTCGCGCAGCTTCCGGCGATTGACCAACAATTCTGCCATCGACACCGAGCCCGATTGGGCGCCCGATGGACAGAGCCTGGTCTTTACTTCGGATCGTAGTGGTGGACCACAATTGTATCGCTACAATCTTGCCAATGGGCAGGCGGAAAGAATAACATTCACGGGAAGCTACAATTCGCGCGGTCGCTTCTCACCTGATGGGGAAACGCTGTTTCTTATCCATCGGGACGATCAGGGCTTCCATGTCGCAAAGAAGGACCTGGAGACCGATCGCATGACCATTCTTACCGACTCACGGTGGGATGAGTCACCTAGCGTGGCCCCGAACGGTAGCATGGTGATCTTCGCTACCCAGCAGGGTAATCGTGGTGTGCTGGGTGTCGTGTCGGCCGATGGCAATGCCTCCTACCGTCTACCCTCGGCACAAGGCGATGTGCGGGAACCCGCCTGGTCGCCGTTCATGAACTAAAAATGTGTCATTCTAATTCCGAGCAAGGAGTTATCATGCAATTCAATTCTTACGCCAAGTCCTTGGTTGTCGCCGTGTCCTTCGCTGTCATGGCTGGCTGTACCAGCACTGGCGGCTCCCAGGACGGGAGCATGGATGGCACTGGGTCTGCAGGGGCTGCGGGGCAGGGAGTGACCAGCGGCCAGGCCAGCGGCACTCAACTCGGCCAAGGCCAGGGTTATGGTCAGGGCCAGGGCCAGGATTCACGTATCCCCGATCAGCGCACCATTTACTTCGACTACGACCGCGACACCATTCGTCCCGAGTTTGAATCCGTACTGAACTCTCATGCTCAGTACCTGCGTTCCAATCCCAATGTATCCGTCATCCTGCAAGGGCATGCTGACGAACGTGGCACCCGCGAGTACAACTTGGGCTTGGGTGAGCGTCGTGCGCAGTCCGTCGAGCGTTATCTTACCGTTCAGGGCGTGTCTCCTTCCCAACTGGAGATTGTCAGCTATGGCGAGGAGCGTCCTGCTGTTGATGGTCACTCCGAACAGTCCTATGCTCAAAATCGGCGCGTAGTCTTCGATTACTAAGCTTCGGAGTTACCAATGAAACACGGTCTGAAAAGACTGTGCGGCGCGGGAGCATTGATGCTCCCGCTGTCCGTATGGGCAGCACCCGTGGTCGAAGATCTGTCTTCTTCCGGGTCGCGCACATTCTACGAAAATACCCAGGCTAGAGAGCCCACGCCTGGTGCCAGTCTGCAGATACTCAATCAGCTTCAGGAAAACCAGCGTCAGATTCAGGAGTTGCGTGGCCAGGTCGAGGAGTTGCGCTATCAGCTCGAGCAGCAACGCAAGCTCGCCCAGGAGCGCTACCTGGAACTCGAGGAGCGTATTGCCGCTGGGGTTAGTCAGGCAGGTGCAGCCGGCGCAACTCAGTCGGGAGGCGATCCCGATGCCGCCAATGCCATGCAGGGCAGCAGCCAGGATGGGCAGCAAGCCTACCAGGCAGCGTTCCAGAAAGTACAAGGCCGGGATTTCGATGCCGCAATCGCGGCGTTCAATGATTTCGTTCAGCAGTATCCGAACTCCCCTCTGCGCGCCAATGCTTATTATTGGCTAGGCGAACTATATTCCAGCCGTTCTGAGCTGGAGCCCGCCGCGCAGGCATTCACGACCGTGATCGATCAATATCCGCAAAGCAACAAGGTGCCGGATGCCCTGTATAAGCTGGGCCTGCTGAAGGCGCGCCAAGGCCAGCCCGAAGCCAGCAAGCAGTTGCTCACGCGCGTTCGACAAGAGTATCCCGAGAGCAACGCGGCCAGCATGGCTGGCGATTTTCTCAATCAATCCGGTCTGTAGCGAAGGCTGGCACATCGAATATCGATGTGCCTTGTCTTGTGCAAGACCGTGGGAGTCGCAATGACTTGCAAGATCGATTACCAGGCGCCGACAGATTTGCTCAAGGATCGGGTGATTCTGGTAACCGGAGCTGGCGATGGTATCGGCCGAGCCGCTGCGTTGGCTTATGCTCAGCATGGAGCGACGATCATTCTGCTCGGCAGGACCATCGCAAAACTCGAATCGGTTTACGACGAAATCGAGGAAGCCGGTTGGCCGCAGCCTGCCATCTTTCCCCTCAATTTCGAGGGTGCCACCCTGAAGGATTATCAGGACATGGCCGACACACTTCACAAGGAGTTCGGTCGACTGGATGGCATACTGCATAATGCAGGTCTGCTTGGGCGGATAACTCCGTTCGAACAGTACAATCCGCAGCTCTGGGATCAGGTCATGCAAGTGAATATCACTGGTCCTGTCTGGATGACCCAGGCTTTGCTCCCGCTGCTCAAGGCGTCGCAAGATGCATCGGTGATTTTTACGTCTTCCAGTGTCGGTCGCAAGGGCAGGGCATTCTGGGGCGCCTATGCCGTTTCCAAGTTTGCGACAGAAGGCTTCGTCGAGGTACTGGCCGACGAGCTGGAAAACCTGACGAGCATCCGTGTGAACAGTATCAATCCCGGGGCGACTCGCACCCAGATGCGCAAGACGGCCTTCCCGGGTGAGGATCCCAACACACTGCGTACACCTGCCGAGATCATGCCTACCTATCTATGGCTAATGGGCCCGGAGAGCCAGGGGACCACCGGCGAACGCTTTGATGCCCAACCGCCTCGTCAGTGAGTTTCTCGTCTCGTTTGATTTTCAATGCCTCCGCAGGGAGGCATTTGCATTATTGCGCTTCGTCGCTGGTAACCAGGGCATCGACCAATTCTGACGGGCTGTCGAACCAGCAATCGGCTTTCCAGTCCTCGCGTTTTTCGCTTTCGGCGATATAGCCGTAACCGACGGCGATGGCAGTCATGCCGGCAGCATGCGCCGCTTGCATGTCGCGAGCGTGATCCCCGATATACCAGCATTGGTGCGGAGCCACTTCCAGCCTTCGTGCTGCCTCCCAAAGAGGTTCGGGAGAGGGTTTCTTGACAGGAAGATCATCTGCACAAAGAAGCACGTGAGGGGATAACGACAAGGCTTCAAGCAAAGGTTCCGTGTAGATGCGCGGCTTGTTGGTAACGATCCCCCAGCGACGGGGCGGTCGGGCCCAGCGCTCAAGGAGCCGCTCCAGGCCGGAAAATACCTTGCTCTCGACGGCGACATCCTTGCCGTAGGCTGAAAGCAGGAAGTGGCGTGCCTCGGCATGGTCGGGGTGGTCTTGCGTGAAGCCCAGTGCCAGTGTCACTAGGGCGCTGCCTCCATTGGAGACCTGGGCGCGTATGGTTTCATACGGCAAGGGAGGCAATTCGTGGTGCTGGCGTAGCGCATTGGTTGCGCGCGCCAGATCGGGGGCGGTATCGATCAGGGTACCGTCCAGATCAAAGAGCAGACACCGGGGCGAAGACAGCGATGCAGTCAAAGCGTCTCCTCCATCGAGCAGTGCATCATGTAGTTGACCGAGACATCGCGTGGCGCCAGGCGATAGTGCTTGGTCACCGGATTGTAGGTCAGCCCGCATTGCTCGCGGACTCGCAGGCCGGTGGCACGGCACCAGGCAGAGAGTTCAGATGGGCGAATGAACTTGCGGTAATCGTGGGTGCCACGAGGAAGAAGCCTGAGGACGTATTCGGCGCCAAGTATCGCAAAGGCATACGCCTTTGGATTGCGATTGATGGTGGAAAAGAAAATGTGGCCTCCCGGCTTGGCCAGGGTCGCACAAGCTCTTACCACTGCTGCCGGGTCGGGTACGTGCTCGAGCATTTCCAGGCAGGTCACGATATCGAACTCGCCAGGATGCGCATGCGCCATTTCCTCGGCGCTGGCTTGCCGGTATGTTACCTCGACACCGCTCTCCTGTTGATGTAGCCGTGCCACTGCAAGAGGTGCTTCACCCATGTCGATGCCAGTGACCTGGGCGCCACGGTGTGCCATGGCCTCGCTCAGGATTCCGCCACCGCAGCCCACATCGATGACGTGCTTGCCGGCGAGACCGGCGCGCCCGTCGATGAAGTCAAGGCGAAGTGGATTGATGTCATGCAAGGGCTTGAACTCACTGTCTCGATCCCACCAGCGGCTAGCCAGGGCTTCGAACTTGGCAATCTCGTGGTGGTCGACATTGCCGCGATGATCATTGGTCTCACGTTGCGCTTGCATCATCTGGTCTCTCGGGATTGGGCTGTAGATGCCATGGACTGCTGATAGGCATGAGCCATGTGCTTGAGTTGGGTAATATCGATATCGATCAGCCGGCCTTCATCGACACGTAGCTTGCCATTGATCCAGACATGGCTGACTTGCCGGCTGTGCATGGCGTAGACAATTGCCGAAGCGGGATGATGCACGGGCAGAGTATTGATGGCATCGAGGTCGACAGCGATCAGGTCGGCATCGTATCCCTCGATGAGCTGGCCGCGGCGATGGGCCATCCCCAAGGCTTTCGCCCCGTCCCGGGTGGCCATGGCCAAGGCCGCCATGGCCGGTAGGGCAGCGGCATCGCCGTGCACGGCTTTGGCAAGGAGAGCGGCGCTTTTCAGTTCGTCGAACATGTCCAGATCATTGTTGCTGGCAGCGCCGTCGGTGCCCAAAGCGACATTGATGCCGGCAGCCTGCAGGCGAGCGACAGGGCAAAAGCCACTGGCCAGTTTCAGGTTGGACTGGGGGCAATGAATGACATGAGTACCGCTGTCGCGCAGGATCGCCACGTCCTCGTCATCGACTTGTGTCACGTGCACCGCCTGGAAGTCAGGCCCCAGCAGTCCGGCTTCGTAAAGCCGCCGCAGGGGCCGTTTGCCATGCCTGGCCAGTCCCTGCTCGACTTCGTCGGCAGTTTCGTGAACGTGCATCTGGATTGGCAGGCCCAGGCGATTACGCGCTTCGACCAAGCCTGCCAGGCTGTCATCCCCCACGGTATACGGAGCGTGCGGGCCAAACGCAAGGCTGATCGTCGGGTGGTCATGGTAGCGTTCGATCAGCGATTCGGTTTGTCTCAGCCCGGTATGAAAATCTGCTGACCAAGGTGTCGGAAAATCGATCAAGGGAGTGCATAGTTGCGTGCGCATGCCGAATCGTTCCACTGCCTCGGCAACGGGTTCAGGAGCGAGGTACATGTCGGCAAAGGTCGTTGTTCCAGAGCGCAGCATTTCAGCCATGGCAAGGCGAGTGCCGTCCGCAACGAAGTCAGGGGTGACATGCCTCGCTTCGGCCGGCCAGATATGCTCGTTGAGCCAAGTCATCAGAGGCAGGTCGTCGGCATAACCGCGCATCAGGCTCATGCCGGCATGGTTGTGCGCATTGATAAGCCCCGGCAGCAAGGCATGATGCTCCATTCGCAGCGTCTGTTTCGGTGAAACGTGTCGATGGGCTTCCTCGACAGGCCATGGCCCGAACAGGCGACCGGCGTCGATGGCGATGGCATGTTTCTCGAGAACCGGGAGTTCCTCGCTCATTGGCAGGATCCAGCGGGCTTCGATCAGTAATTCGACTTCGGGTGGTGTGATGAATGACATCACTTCCCTCCTTCGACCAGTTGCCCTGCATTCTACTATCTCTCGACTTTTTTTGTGGCCCGTTGCACTCTTTCCCGGAAAGAGTTGCCGGAATCGTTACCGAAAACCTCAAGTGAGGTAGCCAAGGATAGAATGTCATCGATTACATACTGAGTTGATCGATGGCGGCGAGCCATGTACGGTGATGACTCATTGTTACATTGGCACTTCGGCTACCAGTGGCCATGGAGTGAAGTTTGCCAAAGTTCGCTTTGA
Organism: Modicisalibacter xianhensis; assembly: GCF_900113605.1. Classification (GTDB taxonomy): domain Bacteria; phylum Pseudomonadota; class Gammaproteobacteria; order Pseudomonadales; family Halomonadaceae; genus Modicisalibacter; species Modicisalibacter xianhensis. The sequence goes on along the minus strand of NZ_FOPY01000008.1, from coordinate 192,730 downwards.
TCGCTGCTTGCGCATGTGAGTGGCATCAAATCGGACACCTCGTAAGAGGCATTTGTCAGGTTGCTTGGATACCAACGTAACCATTTGTGTCATACTGAAAAACATTATCATCATGTTGGAGGGACCCCATGATTCGTAAGGCCGTTCTCCCCGTTGCAGGGCTCGGTACCCGTTGTCTTCCCGCCTCTAAAGCCATCCCCAAGGAAATGATCACCATCGTCGACAAGCCGGTCATCCAATATGTCGTCGAAGAAGCGGTGAAAGCAGGGATCAAGGAGATCGTACTGGTTACGCACTCCAGTAAGGGCGCCATCGAAAACCATTTCGACAAGCATTTCGAACTTGAGACTATGCTCGAGGCCAAGGGCAAGGATGACATGCTTGAAGAGGTGCGCAATATCGTGCCTGACGATGTCAGCATCATCAGTGTTCGCCAGCCCGAGGCGCTGGGGCTTGGTCATGCCGTGCTCTGTGCACGTGCCGTTATCGGTGACGATGAGCCGTTCGCCGTGCTGCTTCCCGATGTCCTCGTCGACGATGCCGGGCTGCAGAAGAACGATCTTGCGGGCATGATCGATGCCTATGAGGCGACCGGCGATGCTCAGATCATGGTCGAGAACGTGCCCCAGGAACTGGTCTACAAATATGGCATCGTGGCGCTCGAAGGAAATGCGCCGGAGCCTGGCAAGAGCGCACCGATTACCGGCATGGTAGAGAAGCCCAAGGTCGAGGAAGCACCCTCGACATTATCGGTCATTGGCCGTTATCTACTGCCGGGCAAGATATTCCCCCTGCTGGCGGATACCCCGCCGGGGGCCGGCAATGAAATTCAGTTGACCGATGCCATTGATGCCCTGCGCAAGCAGCAAGGGGTTGCTGCCTTCCGCATGCAGGGCACGACCTACGATTGTGGTCATCAGCTGGGTTATCTGGAAGCGACCCTGGCCTACGCCAAGCGGCACCCCAAATTCGGCCAAGGCTTCAACGAGCTACTCCAGCGTTATGCTAGCGAGGAGTAAGCGATGCGCATTGTCGTACATGGTAGCGAGCTAGCTGCAGCGACTGCGGCAGCTGCTCTCTCATCGGTAGGCCATCAAGTTGACTGGTGGCCACACCCGGATGCTCCCTGGTCGCAGTTGTCCCGCGCCGAATGGTTGACTGGTGAGCCTGGTGTCGTCGAGCAGATCGATGCCGGGCATCGTTCCGGTGCACTTCGATTATTCGAGAACGGGGCGGGCGCTGCCGAACTCTCTGGCGAATACGATATCGCCTGGTTGGCACTGGCACCGGACCAGCGTGACGCCGCAGAGCATTTCATCGAACTGGTCGCCGGGCAGCAGAGCTCGCCGTTGGTGCTGGTCAATAATTCCACCTTCCCGGTAGGGCATACGGAAAGCCTGGAATCCTTGTTGCGCCACGCGTCGCAGGTGGCGGTGGTGTTGCCCGACATGCTGGAAGAAGGACGGGCATGGCAGGCATTTACCCGGCCCACGCGCTGGCTGTTGGGGTGCGAGGATGACTGGGCCGAGGATCAAGTGAGAGAGCTGTTGCGTGCCTTCAACCGGCGTGCCGAGCTCTTCCAGCGCATACCTCGTCGCGCCGCCGAGCTGACCAAACTGGCCATCAACGGCATGCTGGCAACCCGCATCAGTTACATGAACGAAGTCGCGGGGCTGTCGGACTCCCTGGGTGTCGACGTGGAATATGTCCGTCAGGGGATGGGCGCCGATACCCGCATCGGGTACGAGTACCTCTATCCCGGCTGCGGCTTCGGGGGGCCGAACTTTTCCCGCGACCTGATGCGGCTGGCCGATGTGCAGCTTGCTACGGGGCGAGAGTCGCAACTCCTCGAGCAGGTTCTCGACATCAACGAGAACAAGAAGGAGACGCTGTTCCGCAAGCTGTGGAGCCACTTCCACGGCCAGCTCGAAAATCGAACCGTGGCTATCTGGGGCGCTGCCTTCAAGCCCGGTACGACGCGTATCGACCATGCCCCGGTGCTGACCTTGTTGCGTGCACTATGGGCTCAGGGTGTGCATGTTCGTCTTCACGACCCTGCCGCGCTGCCGGCCGTCAGGAAAGAAGTAGGTAACCATCCGCTGCTTACCCTGTGCGAAGGCGCGCCTTATGAAGCGTGTGAAGGTGCCGACGCACTGATTCTGGTGACCGAATGGAAATGTTACTGGAATCCTGATTGGCGACGGTTGGGGGACATGCTCCAGGAGCGGTTGATTCTCGACGGTCGCAATATCTATGACCCTGCTTATGTCGCTGCTCGCGGCTTGACCTATCGCGGCATAGGCCGACGTGCCGATCCCGCCTGATCGGGATCACGCTGCAGTTGGCAAATGATACGCCCCGCTATGCGGGGCGTTTACGTCAGTGGCCGATGTTCAGATACCGGGAGGCCACTTCGCGGCGCGCTTAACGGAAATTCTGTGCAACGAACTCCCAGTTGACGATATTCCAGATTGCCTCGAGATACTTGGGGCGCGCATTGCGATAATCGATGTAATAGGCGTGCTCCCATACGTCGATGGTCAGCAGTGGGGTCTGGTCATGAGCGATAGGGGTATCGGCGTCATCGGTATTGACGATCTCCAGATCGCCATCGGCTGTCTTGACCAGCCATGTCCAACCCGCTCCGAAGTTGCCTGCCGCCTTGGAATTGAACGCTTCCTTGAACTGTTCGAGCGAGCCGAACTTGGCGTTAATGGCATCGGCCAGGGGAGCGCTGGGCTCTCCGCCGCCGTGAGGAGACAGGCAGTGCCAGAAGAAAGTGTGGTTCCAGGCCTGAGCTGCCTGATTGAACAGCCCTCCGGACGAGGTTTTGATGATTTCTTCGAGCGATTTGTTCGCTTCGGCAGTGTCCTTGGTCAGCTCGTTCAGCTTGGCGACATAGGCCTGATGGTGCTTGCCGTAGTGGTATTCCAGCGTTTCCGCAGAAATATAGGGTTCCAGTGCATTCTTTTCATAGGGCAAGGCAGGCAATTCGAAAGCCATGATTTTCTCCTCTTGCAGGGGCAACGTGGAATACAGCGCACGATAAAAAACCTTACAATACCAAGCATCTGCACGCGGTGTCGTGAGGGCTCATCAGCTTGGGGTATGCTCACCCGTTCTGAAAAGCAATTTTCGGAGAGATTGCGGCACCGCCCGCTTCGCTGTGCCAGGGAAAAGAGAGGAAGTCGACATGGTGGAACGCTCGGATGAGCCGCGCTTGAACACACCAATCGTACCGGACCCCAGTGATGAACTGGCAGAGCGTCATCATCGTGGCGTAACGGGGTCATCGGCACGTACATGGCCCTTGTGGATCCTGGTCCTGCTGCTACTGGCCGGCCTTGCGGCCATTGCCGGTGTCTACTGGCAGGATCGGCAGGGCTGGCAGGCCAAGCAGCGCGAATTGCAAGGTCAGCTGTCCAATCTTCATGCACGCTTCGATAGCCTGGATGACCGGTACGAGATCACCGGAGTGGGGGAAAAGCTCGAGGCACTGGGATCGGCCCAGCGCAACTTGCAGGAGCGACAGGTCGGGCTGCAATCTGCCGTGCAAAAATTGGAAAATAGCAGTGCCGATGCGTCTAATATCAAGGAACTGGTTCAGCGCATCGAGACGAGCGAGGAGGAACGAGATACCCTGGCGGCGACATTGGATGCAATGCAGCGGTCGCTGGACGTCATTGAAACAAGCGGGGAAGATGCCCGGACGGCATTGCAGGAGCGTATGCAAGGCGTGGAAAGCGCTCAAAATACGACCGAGGAAGGCCTCGAGTCCGTGCGTAACACGCTCAGCGAAATCCGCACCGGCATCATAGCCATGCGTGAATCGAACCAACGGCTTGAGTCACGTGTCACAGAGCTGGACAATGCTTATACTGAACTTGAAAATCAAGTACAGGAGCTTGCCACTTTCGAAGATCGCCTGGAAGAAGTGGCATCGAACGTTGCGTCCCTTCAGTCCAACGATGAGCAGCAGCAGGCTCGCTTGGATCAGTTGGCATCGAGCATTGGCAGCAACCAGGCGGGGCTCACTGAACTCAGACAAAGCCTGCTGGTCCTGAGTGCCAGCGTAGAAAGTCTTAATAGCCAGGCAAGGCGATAGTCGTTCTAGCCACAGGACGTCACTCAAGGATCAGAGGAACCATGCAACCGAAAGAAATTATCAGACCCAATCTACTGTTGCGCATTGGCTCTACGTTACGGCGGTGCTGACGTATGCCTATGTCCCGGCAAGTTCTCCTGATCGTGTCGCTATCCGCTGGGGTATCAGTCTCACCCGCCCTGGCCCTGCAGGCGGATATCCAGGGTATCGAAGGGGAGGCGGCAGAGAACGTGGCCAATTATCTTGCTGCCTTCGATGCCACGGAGTACGGGAAGGGCCGGGTAAGGTCCGAGGTTGCCAGGCGCACCCGCGATGCGCTCAAGGCTTATGGATACTACGAGCCTGAACTAGATATCACCTTGGTCGGTGACAATCCCGTCGAGCGAGCGCGACTTCAGATTCAGCTCGGGCCAAGAGTCACCATTACCGAACTGGATGTCTCCGTCGAGGGAGACGCCAGTGACGATGAGGCTTTTCGGCAAGTGCTCGACGACTTGCCGCTGGAAGAAGGCGAACCGCTACGCCATGAGCCCTATGAGAGTTTACGTGGCCGTTTCTCGACCTTGGCCGTGGAAAGAGGCTATTTCGATGCCAATTTCACTGATCGGCGCATTGAGGTTCGCCCATGGGAAGAGAGTGCGCGCATTTACCTGACACTCGATAGCGGCGAGCGTTATGTCTTTGGCAATGTCCGTTTCGATGGCAGCCAGATAGAAGAGAGCCGGCTGCGTAACATGATGCCTTTCGATTCAGGCGATCCTTACCTGGCTGGCTCGTTGGCCGTCTATAGTCAGCGTCTTGGTGAAACCGGCTGGTTTCGAAGTGTCAGCGTACGCCCGCGCCTTCAAGGGCCGGCGGACGCTCTTATCCAGGCGCATCGAGGCTGGTGGGAGGCCGTCGATACCGGAACCGCTAGTGGGGGGGGCGTGCTGGATGACTCGCCCCTATTATCGGCCAGTGCCGTCAATGCCGCAAATCGCCTGGGACGCGAGCGGCCACCACGAGTGCCGGTCGACGTGAACCTGATCCCTGCCGATCGGCATCAGTTCGAGGTCGGGATCGGCTATGCCACCGATGTCGGCCCCCGCACCCAGTTTTCCTGGGAGCAACCTTGGCTGAATGAAGATGGCGACAGTTTAAGTCATGAACTTTACCTTTCTGCCCCCGAGCAGTATTTCAGTGGAACTTACACCATTCCGCTGGCCAATCCATTGACGGACAGCTACGAGTTGACCTACGGACTGAAGAACGAGGACAACGAGGATACCCAGAGCCTGGAGGCCTCTGTCGAGGTCGCACGTCGGTGGCTGTTCGAGAATGGCTGGACGCAGCGGCTGTATTTCCGAACGACATATGAGGATTTTACCCAGGCGGATCAGGAAGACCAGGTGTTGCTGATGTATCCCGGGATCAGTTGGGCTCGGGTGCGTACACGCAATCCGCGTTTTCCATCCTGGGGTGACAGGCAGCGTCTCTCCCTGGCGGCATCGAGTGATATCTGGGGATCAGATGCCTCGTTCTTGCGCGCCACGCTGGATTCCCAATGGATCCGCATGCTGGGCGAGGATACTCGCTTCGTTGGTCGCACCAGTATCGGTGCGATGCACACCGATGACTTCGACAAGATTCCTCCGTCGCTGCGCTTCTTTGCGGGCGGCGATCAGAGCGTAAGGGGCTACAGCTACGAGAGCCTGGCGCCCGAAAACGAGGATGGCGAGCTGCTGGGTGGTCAACACCTGTTGACTGCCAGCCTCGAAGCCCAGCGCCGGATTACTGGCGATTGGTGGGGTGCTGCATTTGTCGATACGGGCAATGCGTTCAACTCGTGGTGGCCGGACGAGTTGGCTACCGGGGCTGGTCTGGGTGTCCGCTGGGTGTCTCCTGTCGGGCCGGTTCGGTTTGACATCGCTCATCCCTTCGACAATGAGGAGGATTCGTGGCGTCTGCATTTCGCCATAGGTCCCGAGTTTTGATTACCATTCTACTGCGGTTGCTGATCTGGTTTCCCTTATGGTTGGTTGGGCTGGTCCTGTTCCTGTTGGGCCTTGCCTTGTCCCCGTGGGGTACGTCGTGGCTCGTGAGCCAAGGCGAGAAGCAAGGCTTCTTTTCAGTCGAGGATGTCAGTGGTGCACCTCTTGACGATCTGACCCTACAGGGGCTGGATATTACAGCTGGACCAGCAACTATCCGGATCGGTCGGCTGCACTTGGCGTGGGCAGAGGATTGCCTGCTTGATGGAAAGCTGTGTCTCGACGCCTTGCAACTAGCGGATGTCGACGTGAAGCTTCGCGAAGCCGATTCGCCAACGCAGGAAGCGTCGCCCCAGGAAGAGACCGGAAGTGGCATGCCTTCCATCGCCGTGCCCTTTCCTGTCGAATTGCGCGCTCTGGAGTTGCGTGATGTCGACGTTCGCTTGGCCGATGGCACTTATCTTGCTTTGCAGCACTTCACATCGGGTGCACGAGTTTCAGGCGATACCTTCACCTTGTTACCGACACGGCTGAGCGACGGCAGGCTCGTTCTGCCTGAATCGCCCGGCCAGCGCCTGGCCATGCCTGAGTCGCCAGCAGCCGATAACGGGGAATCCGATAGTGACAGCGGAGCGCAGGCAACATTTTTGACTGCGGATGCCATCGACGGAGCAATCGCTGTCACCGCGCCGATAGAACAAGGCGTTCAAGACGACAGTGGCGAGACACAGCAAGCCTCTGACGCGACGTCATTTGTCGAGCGCGAACCGATCGATCTGCCTGATATCTCTCTGCCAATGACCGTCAGGGTACCCAGCCTCGTCGTCGATAACTTCATTGTCGATGGTCCTGAGCGTCATGTCATCGACAGGCTCGCGCTCAGCCTGGAAGGCGAAGGTCACGACATTCGTTTGCACAGTCTGGCTGTGACGTCTTCCGATGCTGATGCCGAACTAAGTGCGCGCGTAAGCCTGCAGGACGCTTATCCTCTAAGCTCCGAACTGAATGCCGTCGTGCATCGCGAGCCGCTGGCAGGTGAAACGCTATCCCTGACGCTCGATGGCAGCCTGGGCGATCTGTCGGTGGGTATCGAGGCAAGCGGGCCTGTCGCCGCTTCTTTACAGGCACAGGCCGATGTGCTGGCTCCAACGTTACCGTTCAATGTCCTGCTCGAAGCGGATCGGGTGCAATGGCCTCTCGAAAAGACACGTGTCGAGCCAGCTGGACTCAATGCCGCTATCGAAGTAGCGACAGGCGCCAGTCCAGCAGAAGACAGTACTCAGCTCCACAGCCAGGCTCAAGCACCGTATGTCGTGGAAAATCTCACGTTGCGTGCCGACGGCGATCTGGCTAGCTACCGCACAGCATTGTCAGCCGCGGTCTCCGGAGGGGAGCTACCGGAGGAGATCAGCCTGGCGATGACCGGCGAAGGCGACATGCAGCGGTTTGCCTGGGCCCCACTGGCTGTCTCAGCCGACAGCGTAGCCTTGATCAGTCGCGGAGCCGTGCGCTGGTCGCCTCAGCTTGAAGTCGATGCCAGCGTGAACCTGGACCGTTTTTCACTCGATGCCCTGACCGACGCCGTCCAGGGCCGCTTGAGCGGCGATGCCGAACTTCATTTCGCCATGCGCGAAGCGCAGGAAGGCTGGCAATTGACGGTGCCCCAGCTCGACATCGAGGGGACGCTGCAGGAGCGACCGTTATCGCTGGAGGCACAGCTCAGCGGCAACAGCGAGATGCGCTGGCAAGTGGAGCGGTTGCGGCTGCGTCAGGGCGAAAATCGTCTGACGGCACAGGGCAGTCTCGCCGAAACGATGGACTTCAATGGCGAGTTGAATGCGCCGGCACTGGGAACGATCCTTCCCCAACTGGGAGGAAGTGCCCAAGGACGTTTTGCCGTGGCGGGAACGCTCGAGGCACCTCAACTGGACCTCACGCTGTCGGGCAACAATCTTCGCTATGCCGAGAACCGGCTCGATCGCCTGCGCCTGGATGCCGAGACGGCCGGCCTGGAAGATCCGCGTCTCGACGTAGCGATGGATGCCTATGGCATCGAGGCGGGTGGGCAACGTATCGAGCACGTCGACCTCGATCTGGATGGCCGCCTATCCCGGCATCAGCTCGAGCTGGTTGTCGATGCCGCCGAGACGATGCCGCTGTCCAGGGCGTCTTTGGCCATGACAGGCGGGCTGAATGCGGAGCGCACCCGCTATCAGGGGCGCCTGACGTCGCTGGCAGTCGATACCGAACAGGCGGACCTGCGACTTGCCGAAGCGACAGGGTTTACCGTTTATCTCCCGGAAGGGCGAGTCACGGCTGAGCCTTTCTGTTTGGTGCGCCAGCAAGGAGGCCGTCTCTGCGCCGTGGAGCCGCTTCAGGCGTCTGCTGAGCGTGGTAGTGTCGACCTGGCGCTGCGCGACTTTCCCATGGATATAGTGAATGCTGCGCTTCCCGACGCCTGGCGAGCCGAGGGGGAAAGCAATGGTCGCATCAATCTGGCCTGGTCCAGCGGTGGGCGCTGGTCGGCTCAGGCGGATCTGCAAAGCCGGTTGGCATTGAGCGGTGAAGACGCCTACGGGCAGCCCTGGTCGCTCCCTGATTCGCGCCTCTCCTTACAACTGAACGCTACGCCTGCAAGTGCCAATATCGAATCGACCCTGACGCTAGCCGGGGCCGGCGAACTGGCGGTGGATGCCACGATCAATGATCCTACCGGCAATGCTCGACTGGGAGGCAGCGTCACATTGGATGATATTCGGCTGGCTCCCTATCGGCGGTTGACCACCGGCCTGGAACAGTTGGAAGGGACGTTGGAGGGGCAAGTCGGTCTGGGCGGCACGCTCACCGATCCCCGCCTCAATGGCAATCTGCAGTTGGGTGACTTGCGAGTGAGTGGCGAGGATATCCCTGTGGCCATTCGTGACGGTCGCCTGGATATCCAGCTTCTGGGTGACAACGCCACGCTCGACGGCTTCGTGGCTGCTGATGAGGGGCGCCTGGAACTGCAAGGCCAGGCCCGCTGGCCAGCGCCCGGCGAATGGGTGGCCGACCTTGGGATCGAAGGTACCGAGTCGCCGCTGCTGGTCGAAATGCCAGAGTTCGGGCGCTTGCGTGTCGCACCAGACCTGGACATCCAGGCGACGCCTGAGTTGCTGCGTATTCGCGGCGATGTCCAGGTACCCTGGGCCCGGCTGACCGTGGCCAAATCAGAGTCACCTCCTTCCGCTGTGGCGCCGAGCTCGGATGAGGTGATTATCACCCGCGAAGACGAACAGCGAGCTCGTGAAGCGGCACGTCAAGCACTTCAAGAGGCGACGGAAGGCGCCGATGAAGCGACGGCGCAGGCCTTGCAGGAGGCCGGCATGAGTCTCGATGTGGCGGTCGATGTGTCGCTGGGGCCCGACGTGCAGCTTGAGGCTTATGGTCTGGCTGCAGAATTGCAGGGCGATTTGCAGGTGCGCCAGAGTAACGGCCCGGTTCAACTGTTTGGCGAAGTCAACCTGATCGACGGTCGCTACCAGGCCTTCGGTCAGGACCTGATCATTCGCCGTGGCCAGGTGCTGTTCAGCGGACCGGCATCGCAGCCGCGCCTGCAGTTCGAGGCGATTCGCAACCCCGAGACCACCGAAGATGATGTGATTGCCGGCTTGCGTGTGACAGGGCCAGCCTCACAGCCCAACCTGTCCATCTTCTCCGAGCCTGCCATGGACGAGAGCCGGGCGCTGTCCTATCTGCTGCGTGGTCGGGCACCGGAGGACGCCGGCAACGATGGCGCACTGACCTCGGCCTTGATCGGGCTGTCGCTGTCGCGTACTGGCGGCGCTGTGGGCCAGTTGGGACAGGTCTTCGGGGTCGAGGACTTGAGTCTGGATACTGCGGGCAGCGGGGAAGAGAGCCAGGTCGTCGTCAGCGGCTACCTCTTCGACGACCTGAAAGTCAGCTATGGCGTGGGAATATTCTCACCGATCGCTCAACTGACGCTGCGCTACAAGCTGTTTCAGAACCTCTATGTCGAGGCGGTTTCCGGTGCGGCCCAGGCCGTGGATCTGATCTATACCTTCAGTCTCGGGCGCAGCAACGCTTCGCCTTGAGGCCGCTGTCGCATGGGCAGGAAGTATTGCGACCGGTCGGTAGTGAACGCCACTGGGCGTCGCCATCGACATAGAACCATTGGTGTGCCGCTTCGTCGAAGCGAAAGCGGCTGGTTTCCTGCAGCGTGAAGAAGCGGCCATCCTACCGGCCCAGGGCTTGGAAACGGACCCATCCTTCTGGCGGTTGGGCCTCGCTGGCCTCGATATCCAACCGAAGCCAGCGAGGTTGTGCGCCTTCAAGGGCATGTCGAGGTGGCCGGGTCTCGGGCGCCCAGGTGGCTAGCAGCACCTCGGTCATGCCCAGCGCGAAGGCGGTGAAGCGGGCGCGCATCAGTGCTTCAGGCACGACAGCGCGAGAAGGTGCAAGATGTACCGGCTGACAGCACTGGGCGTAGGCTTCATGGCTGCCACAGGGGCAAGATCGGGAATTATCATTCTGAACCAAGAGGAGACGACTCCATGTGGTCACGTGACAAACAGCGTATGCCGTCGGCTGAAGAAGCCTTGCCGGGACGTGCAGAGTCGATGCGAATCTCCGGCCAGCACCTCGTCAACGGCAACTCGATGATACCGCCTTTCCCGCCCGGCTGTGAGGAGATCGTTCTGGGGCTGGGGTGTTTCTGGGGCGCCGAACGCCTGTTCTGGCAATTACCAGGCGTATACGTGACGGCAGTGGGGTATGCCGGAGGCTTCACCCCCAATCCGTCATACGAAGAGACTTGCACGGGGCGAACCGGCCACACCGAAGTGGTACGTGTGATTTATGATCCTGCTGAAATCGCTCTCGAGCGTATTCTGCAAGTTTTCTGGGAGTCTCACGATCCGACCCAGGGCATGCGCCAGGGCAACGATATCGGTAGCCAGTATCGTTCGGCGATCTACACTACCAACGAAGAACAGCTTCGGGAGGTTGAAGCCAGTCGCGATCGCTATCAGCAGGCATTGAGCGAGGCAGGCAAGGGCAAGGTCACCACCGAGATCGCTCCGCTCGACACGTTCTTTTACGCTGAAGAATATCACCAGCAATACCTGGCCAAGAATCCCGGCGGTTACTGTGGCCTGCGGGGTACCGGCGTGACTTGCCAGCTCAGCTCGGTCGGTTCGTCATGACCTGCAAATGGCGTGGCACACTGCTCCAGTCCTGCAACTGATGACATACCCGCTGCGCCAGCCAAGATCGGAGGCGGCCGCGGTGCGACTCGATGAAGCCGACATGGCCGCCGTGGCTGGCAATCTCGACACGGACGGCATCGCTGGGTCTCGGCAGGCGTTCGAACAGGTCGCCCGGCATGAAGGGGTCGTCGGCAGCGTGCAGGATCAGGGTTGGCAATTCGATATCCCCCAGCAGGCGACCGGCAGAGGCGCGCCGGTAGTAATCACTGGCTGAACTGAAGCCATGCAGCGGGGCCGTCACTTCATTGTCGTAGGCCCAGAAACTGTCCAGCCGGCCGAGTTGGTACGAGGAGAGGCCGATGGGTAGAGGCTCGGTAGCCATCTTGGCGATGACCTTCAGCTTGAGTGACTTCAGCAGGTAGCGCTGATAGTGGCGGGAGAAACCATGATTCAGCGCGTCGGCACAGGCAGCGAGATCGAGGGGGGCACTGATGGCGATGGCGCCGGCCAGATCCAGGCCATCGCCGCCTTGTTCGGCAACCAGCTTGAGCAGCATGTTGCCACCCAGGGAAACGCCTGCCGCCACCTTGATTGCCCTGGGATAACGCCGCGCGAGATGGGCGATGAACCAGTAGGCATCCGCGGTATCCCCCGAGTGATACGCTCGGGGCAAACGATTGGGGGCTCGACCGCAGCCCCGAAAGTGCATCATTACCGTGCGCCATCCCAAGGCGCTGGCAGAGGCCATGATATCTCTCGCGTAAGGCGAGTCGAACCCTCCCTCCAGTCCGTGAAACAGCACGAACACTGGAGCGTCATTCTGGAGGGGAGCCGGGCGTGCCCAAGCTAGCTCGACGAAATCGCCATCGGGAAGATTGAGTATTTCGGTATCGCGCTCGAGCGCCGTCAGGGGGCGCAGACGTGGCAACAGGGTCTGGACATGACGGTTGCTCAGCCCCTTGGCGGGCCGGAAGTCTGCGGGAACGATGCGTGTCATGCGGACCTCGCTGCGAATCTCCTTATCAGCATATCGCTCCCGGTCCGACTGACAAGTAGCCAAAAGGCGACTTAGGATGTCATCTGGACGCGCGTCAAATTTTCCTGGTCCTCTTTAGTCACCAGAACGTTATCTTCGATGCGTATCCCCCCATGGCTGGCAAGGGTATCCACTTTCATCCAGTCGATGTGAGCCCCGGCAGTACTGTCTCTCAGAGGCTCGAGCAGCATGGGAATGAAATACAGGCCAGGTTCCACCGTGACGACCATGTCGGCTTCGAGTTCACGCGTCAGCCGCAGCGCAGGGTCGCCCTGCGGTGCAGGAAGCGGTTGACCGTCAGGTGTCATACGTCCCCCCACATCGTGTACCTGCAGGCCAAGCAGATGGCCAAGTCCATGCGGACAGAATGCACGTGTAATGCCGGATTCGACGGCAGCCTCTTCGCTACAGTGAATCAGGCCGTGCTCAATCAGCAGCGTGCCGAGCGCCTGATGCATGTGCTGATGCAGGGCGATGAACGATACACCGGGACGAATGGCCTCGATCAGGCGTTGTTGCATGACGTTCATGGAGTGGATCAGCGCACTGAATTGCGGGTCGGCATCGTTGCCCGCCCAGGTGCGGGTAATGTCGGCGGCATATCCGGCGACACTGCGTCCGGCATCGACCAGCAGGCTTGAGTAACTGGCTGGTGGGTGCACGTTGTAGTGCTGATAATGCAGAACGCCGGCATGCCGGTTGAGGCCAATGATATTCTGATAGGGAACGTCGGACTCCCGTTGCCGACTGGCGCCCAGAAAAGCCAGTTGGATGTCGAGCTCCGTTGTGCCGGCGTTGAAAGCGTCGCGAGCCGCTTGGTGCCCGGCCAGGGCAAGGCGATTGGCTTCACGAATGCAGTCGACTTCATAGGGGGTCTTCTTCACCCGCAATTCATCGAGTGCGCGTAGCAGGTGGGGGGGATTCAGTTCGCCGCCCAGTCGCTCGGCAATACCGGCAGGCACGTCGCCAAGGACTGCCAGCCGGCCACGAGGGGGGCGGGGAGGCGCCGTTTCGGCTGTGGGACGGATATCGAATCGAGTGGTCCATGGCGCGTCTGGCAACTCGGGGGGCAAATGCCAGAAGTCGGCCGGCGCATGCAGGTACAGTGTCGGCTTGGTGCCGGGACGAATATAAAGCCAACTGTGGCTTAAACCGGGCATTGGCACCCAATGCAGGAAATGTGCATAGGTCCGGAAGGTTGCTGCCTGGTCATCGGCATGATGGCAGCGAGGCTCGCCACTATAGAGCAGGAACCCTTCATAGCCCTGCGCTTCGGCCACTCTCTGGTAAGCGCTTGTTAACCAGTCCAGGTGATTCAACTGCGCCGTCGGGCAATTATCGCTCATGTCACGGTCTCCTGAAGTTGCTGCCAGAGGTCATCGAGGCCTGGATGCCGATGTTCGCGGTAACGATAAAGACGCAACTCAAGAGGTACGTTCCAGCGTTCATCGCCAGCATGCACGAGTTCACCAGAGGCCAGCGAGCGCTGCGCTGTGCGTAACGGCAGCCAGCCGATACCGTAACCCTGCGTGACGAGCTCCTTGATGTTGGCCGTCTGCACGTTCTCGTTGAGTTTCATCAAATGCACTTCCTGCGAGGCCTGCGCGAGTCTTGCCTCGAGCACGGCGTGCAACAGGCCGCGCGGATGATAGGCAATGTAGGGTAACGGTTGGCGTCGCTGGCCTGGCAGGGCATACCGGGGCCTGCCATTTTCGTCCGGGGCACTGACGGGGATCAGTGTTTCGGTGTCGATGCACAGGTGTTCGTAGGCAGACAGATCCAGCGCCAGCGGACAACGCCCTTGCGGCCAGTAGCAGAAGGCGAGATCGCACTCGTCACGCTCCAGGGCGTGAAAGTAGTCGAGCAGAAGCCAGCTGGTGGCTCGCAGGTAGGGTTCGACACGCTCCTGCAAGTCGTGTCGGGCAAGCCAGTCTGGAAGTACATAGGACAATACGCTCTGCGGTGCGGCTATGACGATACGCCGGGCCTGGTTATCCGCAATCTGGTGCAGGCGTTCGCGTGTCAGGCGCACTCGTTCGGTCACGTGCTCGCACAGGAGCAGGAATTCCTCACCTGCCGGGGTCAGCGACAATGGCAAGGTCTGCCGGTTGACCAGCGTCAGCCCCATCTCTTCCTCGAGCAGCTTGATGCGCCGTGAGAAGGTTGGCTGAGTCACGTTCTGCGCATCGGCGGCGCGCGAGAAATGACGCGTCTTGGCCAAGGCAATGAAGTCTTCCAGCCAGCGAATCTCCATCGCCTACTCCAAGCCTCCCTGTGTGACGGTGGTCGCACAAGGTAACGCTATCGTGTTTGCACCGTGATTCATGCCGTGATCCGACCTTCCTCGACGGCATGACAGGCGACACGGGTTCCGCCATCGGCCACGATCAGTTCGGGCACTTCCTGGCGGCAACGCTCGTTGGCATGTGGGCAACGGCCATGGAACACGCAGCCCGAGGGCAGGTTGACCGGCGTGGGCACTTCACCCGACAGGCGGATATGGTCGGGTCGGTCATCCTCCAGACGCGGAATGGCCGAAAGTAGCGCCTGGGTATAGGGGTGCTGTGGCTTGGCGAACAGTTGTGACGTTGCTGCGATTTCACATACCCGACCCAGGTACATGACCACGACACGCGAGCCAAAATGTTCGACGACGGCCAGGTCATGAGTGATGAACAGATAGGTCAGTTGGCGATCGCGCTGGGCATCCATCAACAGATTCAGGACCTGCGCCTGGATCGATACGTCCAGTGCCGAAATCGGTTCGTCAGCCACGATGAATTCCGGATCGACCACCAGGGCGCGGGCAATGGCGATACGCTGACGTTGGCCACCGGAAAACTCGTGCCCGAAGCGCTTGCCCCAGTCGGGATCGATCCCCACCGACTCCATCACCTCGGTGACCTGCTGGCGGACGCGCTCGCGGCTCCAGTCGGGGTGATGGAAACGCAGCGGCTCTTCCAGCGTCTGCTGAATGGTCATGCGCGGGTTCAGCGAGGCATAGGGATTCTGGAAGATCATTTGCATGCGTCGCCGATACGGCAGCAATTGGCGCGGGCTAAGGTGATCGATGCGTTGGCCGTCGTAATGGATCTCGCCGCCCGATGGCGACAGCAGTCCCATGACCATGCGTGCCACGGTGGACTTGCCGCAGCCGGACTCGCCGACCACGCAGAGCGCCTCGCCGCGCTGAACGTCAATGTCGACACCATTGATGGCATGCACATAGTTCTGGCGTCGTACCAGCTTGCCGCGCTCGAAGCGCAGTTGATCGAGAAAGTCTCCCGATAGGGAAAAGCGTTTCTCGAGACCGCGAATCTCGACCAGCTTGGTTTGTGACGTGGGTCGCACAACTGCCTCGGAGGCTTGTGAAACGGCCTGGCTCATGAAACCTCCTGGGATGTCTTGGACCGTCCATTATCGCGCGGTTCGCTATCGACCAGGTCGCGCACCATATGGCAGGCAACGCGACAATTGCCCGATGTGACGAAACCAGGCACCTGTTCGCGGCAATCGCGGCGCAGGTTGCCTGCGTCATCCTTCGAAAAGCTGCAGCGAGGATGAAAGGCACAGCCGGGAGGTATGTTGGCCAATGATGGCATGGCCCCAGGAATCTGGTTGAGACGATGGCCGGGCGTCGCCATCTGTGGCAGAGCGTTGATCAGCCCCTGGGTGTAGGGATGCTGGGCATCGTTGATGATTTCCCGGGTCGGACCTTGCTCGATGACACGTCCGGCATACATGACCAAGGTGCGTTGAGTGACCTGGCTGACCACGCCCAGGTCATGGGTGATCAGGATCAATGCCACATTGTGCTTTTCGCAGAGTTCGAGCAGCAACGTCATGATCTCGGCCTGGATGGTCACGTCGAGCGCCGTGGTCGGCTCGTCGGCGACGATGATATCCGGATCGAGCAGCAACGCGATGGCTATGATGATGCGCTGACGCATGCCGCCCGACAACTCGTGCGGATACTGGTCGAGCCGCTTCTCGGGGGACGGGATGTAGACCTGGCGAAGCTTATTCAGGGCAACGTTGCGTGCTTCCCGGCTGCCGATGCGGCGGTGTGCCTTGAGGCACTCGACCATCTGATCGCCGATGGTCAGCACGGGGTTGAGCGTCATCATCGGGTCCTGGAAGATCATCGAGATCTTGTTGCCACGAATCTTCTGCAGTGCCTTGGGCTTCAGGGTCGTCAGTTCCTGGCCATCGAAGCGGATGCTGCCGCCGGCAATATAGCCCGGCTTGGTGATCAGGTTGAGGATGGTGAAGGCAGCCACCGACTTGCCGGCCCCCGATTCCCCCACGATACCCAGGCGCTCGCCCCGGTCGAGCGTAAAGCTGACGTCACGCAGGGCACGGACTTCGCCCTGGCGCAGTGCGAAACGCACGTCGAGATTGTTGACTTCGAGAAGTGCCATGCATTCAGCCCTTGTAGAGACGCGGGTTCATGACGTCGCGCAACCAGTCGCCCAGCAGGTTGATCACCAGTACCAGAACGACCAGCACCGTGCCGGGAATCAATGTGATCCACCATGAGCCGGACTGGATGTAATCGAAGCCGGACTTGATCAGCGAGCCCAGGGAAGGCTGCGTTTCCGGCATGCCCAGTCCGAGGAACGACAGGGCCGCTTCCGAGATGATGGCATTGGCGACCTGCACGGTGGAAATGACGAAGATCGGCGACAGCGTGTTGGGCAGGATATGGCGGAACATGATGCGCTTGGCGCGAAAGCCCATCACTCGGGCTGCGTCGACATATTCCTTGCTGCGCTCGGCGAGCACCGAGGCGCGAACCGTGCGCGCATACTGGGGCCACTCGGCCAGGCCGATGATCAGTACCAGCAGAATCACTGCGTATTCGCTGAAAGTCTCTCCACCGAAGGTGGCCTTGAATACTGCCCCGACGATGATCGCGACCATCAGGGTGGAAAATGATAACTGGATGTCTGCCAGACGCATCAGGAAGGCATCGACACGCCCGCCGAGATAACCGGCCAGCAGGCCGAACGAGACGCCGATCAGTGCCTGCAGGATGACCGCCCCGAAACCGATGATCAGCGAGACGCGTGCCCCATAAAGGATGGTCGACAGCAAGTCGCGCCCTTGGGCATCGGTGCCGAGCAGATACAGCGGGTCGCTGCCTTCGATCCAGAAAGGTGGCAGCTCAGAGCTGAGAATATCGATCTGTGCCAGGTCATACGGGTTCATGGGGGCGAGCCATGGTGCCAGAATGGCGGCTGCAACCATGGCCACAAACACCAGCAGGCAGACCTGGGCGATCAGGTCTCGCTTGAAACTGTACAGCAGATACGAGTCACGGAAGCGCGCCCAGCGCGAGGGCACGGGTATTGTTATCGTCGTCATGCGGGCTTGCCTGTCAGTTTGACCGTGGGGTTGACTAGTCCGTAGATCAGATCCACCAGAGTATTGGTAATCACGAAGATCAGGCCGACCACCATCAGGTAGGTGATGATCAGCGGTATATCGGAGCGCTCGATCGCATCGAGGAACATCAGGCCCATGCCGGGCCATTGGAACACCGTCTCGGTAAGGATGGTAAAGGCGACCAGCGTACCGATTTGCACGCCCCCGACGGTAATGACCGGCAGCATGGTGTTCTTGAGTGCATGCAGGAAGTAAATGCGGCGCATGCTGATGCCCTTGGCCTTGGCGAACTTAACGTAGTCCGATTGCAGCACCTCGAGCATTTCGGCACGGATCAGGCGGATGAACAGCGGTAGCATGATCGAGGCCAGCGAGATTGCCGGCAGTACCAGGTAGGTCAGGCTGTCCCAGGACGCGAAATTGGTATACCAGGTGCCGACCACATGGGTCAGGTCGTTGCCGCGGCCATAGGCCGGCATCCCCCCTTCGGTAGAGAGCAGCCCATTGAGCCAACTGCCCCAACCCGTGGTTTCCGGAAACGGCGTGACGCTGATGCCGATCGAGAATATCTGGATAAGCACGATGGCGGTCAGAAAAACCGGGATCGAGATGCCGACGATCGACACACCCATGAACAGCCGGGACAGCGGAGAGCGCGGCTTGATGGCGCTATAGACCCCGATGGGCACGGATAGCGTAACGATAAGGAATGTCGCGGCTGCCACGAGCTCGAGGGTGGCGGGCAAGTGCCGCAGGATGACATCGGTGGTCGGCTCGTTGAAAAAATACGAATAGCCGAAGTCGAACTGCACCGCATTCTTGGCAAAGCGCAGGTATTGCACCAGGAACGGATCGTTCAGGCCGAGTTCCTCGCGCAGGGCGGCACGCTCGCTCTCGGGAACCGACTGGCCGACCATCTGCTGGATCGGGTCGCCCAGGTTGTCCTGGATGGCGAAACTGATCACGCTGATGACGAACATCACCAACAAGGCGTGAAACAGGCGCTTGATCAGAAAGGCAATCATGGATTGCGGGTCCTGTCTTGGCACGAAAGGCCCCTCGGCAGGATGCTGGTCGCCGAGGGGTTTCCTGATGATGGAGGAGGGCCGTTCACCTTGTCAGGGTGAACGGCTAGGGGCCAGTTATTCCTGCGTCACGACGACATCACCCAGATACGGGAAATTCATGACGTTGAGCACAGGCTCGATCTGAACTTCATCCTGGGCTGCCCAGGCCAGGTCCTGCCAGTGCAGCGGGACAAAGGCGGCATCATCGTAGAGCGCCTTTTCCACTGACTGAAGCATCTGGCTGCGCTTTTCACGGTCCGTTTCCAGGTTGGCTTCGGCGACGATCTTGTCGATCTCGGGATTGCAGTACATGCCGGCATTGTATTGGCCAGCGCCGGTATCCGGATCGGGGCACTCGGTCAGGTACTGATAGAAGTTGGCCGAATCCTCGGTGTCCGAATGCCAGCCGATCAGCATCAAGTCGGCGGCACGGGCATCGTACTCGGGCCAGTACTGGGCCTTTGGCAATGTCTTGAGGTCAACCTTCACGTTAATGCGCGCCAGCATGGCTGCCACGGCCTGGGCAATCTGGGCATCGTTCACGTAACGGTTGTTGGGCGCCATCATGGAGATGCTGAAGCCATCTTCATAGCCGGCTTCCTTCATCAACTGCTTGGCCTTCTCGAGGTCGTAGCGAGGTTCGAGATTCGGGTTGTGTCCCTGGTAACCTTCCGGTGAAAGTTGGGCGGCCGGCGTGGCGAAGCCTTTCATCAGCCGGTCGGCAATCGCTTCCTGATTGACGGCATAGGCGAAAGCCTGGCGCACCCGTGGATCCTTGAACGCCTCGACGCGGTCCTGGTTCATGTGCAGCAGGATGATGCGTGTGCCGGACATGGTAACCAGCTTGACGTCCTCGTCGGCACGGACGCGCTCGAGGTCGTTAGGGGGCACCGGGGCGATGAAGTCGACGTCGCCTGAAAGCAGGGCGGCAACGCGTGTGGCGTTCTCGCTGATCGGGGTCAACACGATATGGTCGACATTGCCGGGTGAGTTCTCGTCCCAATAATCCTCGAAGCGCTCGAACTCGACCTTCACGCCCTGCTGGCGTTGGGTGACCTTGAAAGGACCGGTGCCGGAGACATTGGTGGAAGCCCAGGAGTTGCCGTTCTTGACGATCTCGCTCTTGTCCTTGCCGGCGCCGGTCGTTCCGGAATAGAACTCGCTATCCATCGGGAAGATGTACGTTGCGAGGTTCAGCAGCAGCGGATAGGGCTTCTTGGTCTTGAACTCGACTGTCTGGTCGTCGACGGCGGTAACGCTGGCCACCGGGTCGAAGATGGCCTTGAAGTCGGGACTGCGCTTGAGGCGCTCCACCGTCCAGACTACGTCCTTGGCGGTGAAGGGGTTGCCGCTGTGAAACGTGACCCCGTCACGCAGTGTCATGCGCATGGTTGTGTCATCGACCTGTTCCCAATCGGTGGCCAGGCGCGGCTCGAATTCGAAGTCCTGGGTCCAGCGCACCAGCGGGTCGAAAGTCAGGTGGGACAGTTGCAGCATGCCGCCTGAGAGCTGTTCGTGAATATCCAGTGATACCGGATCGGCATCGTAGGCGACGCGGAGGGTGACGTCATCGGTCTGGGCAATGGCAGCCAGAGGCAAGCTCAGGGTGGCGCCAACCAAGGAGGCGAGCAGGGTTTTCTTGAACGTCATGTGTTAGCCCGAAGTGATTGTTGGTTTTATGACCCTTAAGGTCCCACTTCACCATAGAGAGTGTCGATACGCGGAACAATCGAAAAACCGAGTGATGTCATTCGTATGGCGTATGAGTAGGCATGACGCTAGAGCAGGAGGGTAGAGCGGAGTGCCCTAACATCAATCGCCCCGGCATAGCCAGGGCGATGAGGAAAGGACGGGGAGAGTGGCTCAATCCTTGGGCGGAACGGGGTCCAGGCGATCGACACGATAAAGCTGGGGTACCTGATCCAAACCCTCGATCGTACATTCGAGATCATTGACACGTCCATCGCTCAACCCGTAGACCCAGCCATGGATAGACACGGGCTGGTCGCGAAGCCAGGCGCGCTGGATGATCTTGGTTTGTGCCAGGGTGGCTACCTGGCTCTTGACGTTGAGCTCGCACATGCGGTCGACCTGATCATCGAGCGGCAGGTCGCCTAATTCCTGGCGATGACGGCTGTAAAGCTCACGGATCGAGTGCAGCCAGTAGTCGACGATACCGCACTCGGTGCCGGTGATCGCGGCACGCACACCCCCACAGCCATAATGCCCGACGATCATGATGTGCTTGACCTTGAGAACGTCGACGGCGAACTGGACCACAGACAGGGCATTCATGTCATTGTGGTGAAGAATGTTGGCCACGTTGCGGTGGACGAACACTTCCCCGGGCGGCAGATCGATTATCTGGTTCGCGGGAACACGGCTATCCGAACAGCCGATCCAGAGATAGTCGGGATTCTGTTGCCGGGACAGGCGGGCAAAGAAATCCGGGTCACGCTGATTGACGGCCTCGGACCAGGCGCGGTTCTGCTCGAGTAGCTTCTCGATGTCATTCACAGGGCAAGCCTCACGATAGAGCATTGTCGTTCATGGACTTTTACCTTTCGGTAAAGCCAGGGTCAACTGCCTGACCCTCCCGAGTCAGCGGTATGACTGGTATCATCGCCGCAACCAAAGACAGGAGAGCAATCTAGTGGCTGAGTACGATTACGATCTTTTCGTCATCGGTGCCGGTTCCGGGGGCGTGCGCGCCGCACGCACTGCGGCGGCTACCGGGGCACGTGTTGCCGTCGCCGAAGACCGTTATCTTGGCGGTACCTGTGTCAATGTCGGCTGTGTCCCGAAGAAACTCTATTCCTATGCGGCTCACTTTCACGAGGCCTTCGAAGACAGCGCCGGCTTTGGCTGGACGCTATCCGAGGCGCCACGTTTTGACTGGGCCACGCTACGCGACAACAAGATCGAGGAAATCAAGCGCCTTAATGGCATTTACGGCCGCTTGCTGGAGAATGCCAACGTCAATTTGATCAATGGCCGTGCACGCATCGTCGACGAACATGCCGTCGAGGTAAACGGCGAAACGATCCGGGCCGAGAAGATCCTGGTTGCCGTGGGCGGCTGGCCCTGGATTCCAGACTTTCCGGGCAATGAATATGCCCTCAACTCCAATCAGGTCTTCGACCTCGAGACGTTTCCGAAGCGCTTCCTGGTGCTGGGCGGTGGCTATATCGCCGTCGAGTTCGCCAGCATCTTCAATGGCCTGGGTAGCGAGTCCCACCTGATCTATCGCGGCGAACTGTTCCTGCGTGGCTTCGATCATGAAGTGCGCGAGTTCACCCGCGACGAAATGGCCAAGAAGGGCGTCAACCTGCACTTCGAGACGACGATCGAGAGCATCGAAAAGGTCGAGGGCGGTCTCAAGGTCATGCTTACCAATGGCGAGACCCTCGAGGTCGATGCCGTTCTCGCCGCAACCGGTCGTCGCCCGCACCTTCAGGGCCTAGGGCTCGACCAGTTCGATATCGCACTCAATCCCAACGGCACGTTGAAGGTCAACGATCGCTACGAAACGTCCGTGCCTTCGATCCTGGCACTGGGTGATGTCACTGGCGGGCCCGAACTGACGCCGGTGGCACTGGCCGAGGCCATGCACATGGTTCAGCAGCACTTCAGTGATGCGCCTGCGTGCCCGCTGAACTACCAGAACATCGCGACGGCAGTTTTCTGTCACCCCAATATTGGCACGGTGGGGTTGAGCGAAGAGGAAGCGCGCGCCCAGTACGAGGCGGTACGTATCTATACTGCCGATTTCCGGCCGATGAAGCATACCCTGTCAGGGAGTGACGAGCGCTGCCTGATGAAGCTGGTCGTCGACGATGCCAGTGATCGGGTATTGGGTGCGCACATGGTGGGCGAAGAGGCCGGCGAAGTGATCCAAGGCATTGCCATTGCCGTTCGCGCCGGGCTGACCAAGGCCGATTTCGATGCCACAGTCGGTATCCACCCCACGGGGGCGGAAGAGTTCGTGACCATGCGTACCCCGAGCCGGACCTGATTCGTCCGCTCCCGGGTTCCCTACGAGGCCGCCGAAAGGCGGCCTCGTCGTTTGTGCGGCGAAATATGAGATGTGGCCTAAACTGATACTTGGGGAAACCTGACTAACATAACGGTTACTTATAATGATGTGGCTCAACAATAACCTGGCTTTTGATTTATGCCTAAGTGCCTGTTATAGTTGATCGCAAATTCGCAACAGCGAACGGTAACCATGAACACAACGACCCAAGCCTTCACTCCCTCGGCCGATCTGGCTAAGCCTAGTGTCGCAGATGCCGTAGTGGGGCATGCTCATACACCATTGTTCATCCGCAAACCGACGACGGATGATGGGTGGGGCATATTTGAGCTGGTCAAATCCTGTCCTCCGCTCGACGTCAATTCCGCCTACGCTTATTTACTGCTGGCGACCCAGTTCCGTGACAGTTGTGCCGTGGCCACCAACGAAGAAGGCGAGATCGTTGGTTTCGTGTCGGGCTATCCCAAGCGCAATGCACCGGACACTTACTTCCTGTGGCAGGTAGCCGTTGGCGAGAAAGCCCGCGGCACCGGTTTGGCGCGCCGCCTCGTCGAAGCCGTGATGCGGCGTCCGGAAATGGCCAACGTTCGCCACCTCGAAACTACCATTACGCCCGATAACCAGGCGTCATGGGGACTCTTCAAGCGGCTTGCCGACCGTTGGCAAGCTCCTCTCAACAGCCGGGAATATTTCTCTACCGACCAACTCGGTGGCGAACACGATCCCGAAAACCTGGTGCGTATCGGTCCCTTCGACCCCGCGCGTATCTGACAAGGTTCGCGTGGCGTAACGTTCGTTTCAGGTTCGTCTCTTCTATTTATTGATTACCGACCAGGAGGTCGTTGCATGTTGACCCAGATTCTTGAACGTATGGAATCGGAAGTCCGTACTTATTCACGGTCATTTCCCGTTGTCTTCACTGAAGCCAAGGGTGCACGCCTGCACACCGAGGATGGCAAGGAATACATCGATTTCCTCGCCGGCGCCGGTACGCTGAATTACGGTCACAATAACCCTGTCATCAAGCAGGCATTACTGGATTACATTGCCTCGGATGGTATCGTCCATGGTCTGGACATGTGGACCAAGGCCAAGCGCGACTATCTGGAGACACTTGAAGAGGTCATCCTCAAGCCGCGTGGCCTGGACTATAAGGTGCACCTGACCGGCCCGACGGGCACTAACGCCGTAGAAGCGGCGATTCGCCTGGCACGCGTCGTGACGGGCCGCCACAACGTCGTCTCGTTCACCAACGGTTTCCATGGCGTCACCATGGGGGCGCTGGCGGTAACGGGTAATAGCAAGTTCCGCGAGGCGACCGGCGGTATCCCGCTACAGGGTGCCAATTTCATGCCTTATGACGGCTACCTGGGCGAGAATATCGACACTCTCGATTATTTCGAGAAGCTGCTCAACGACAAGTCCGGCGGCATGGATCGTCCGGCAGCGGTCATCATCGAGACCGTGCAGGGTGAGGGCGGCATCAATGTTGCCGGCATCGAGTGGCTCCAGCGCCTGGACAAGATCTGCAAGGATAACGATATCCTGTTGATCGTCGATGATATCCAGGCCGGCTGTGGTCGCACCGGCAAGTTCTTCAGCTTCGAACACGCTGATATCAAGCCTGACATCGTGACCAACTCCAAGTCACTTTCCGGCTTTGGCCTGCCTTTTGCCCACGTGATGATGCGACCCGAACTCGACAAGTGGAAACCGGGCCAGTACAACGGCACGTTCCGAGGCTTCAACCTGGCATTGACCACGGCCGCCACAGCATTGCGTGAATATTGGACCAACGACACGCTGGAGCGTGACGTGCAGCGCAAGGGGCGTATCGTCGCCGACCGTTTCCAGAAGATCGCTGCCTTGCTGAGCGAAAAGGGCCATCCTGCCAGTGAGCGTGGCCGGGGGCTGATGCGCGGCCTGGATGTCGGTTCGGGTGATATCGCCGACAAGATTACTTCCAAGGCATTCAAGAATGGCCTCATCGTGGAAACCTGCGGCCATGACGATCATGTGATCAAATGCCTGTGCCCGCTGACGATCAGCGATGAAGACCTGATCGAAGGGTTGGATATCCTCGAGGCCAGTGCCAAGGATGCCATGAGCTGAACATCAGCTACGCTTAAGTAGACAAGCCGGTCCACGAGGGGCCGGCTATTTGGTGCAGACACGTGTCACGCTAGTCAAGGAAATCAACATGATCGTTCGTAATCTCGAGGAAGCACGCAAGACAGATCGCATGGTCACGGCGACCAAGGGCACCTGGGATAGCACACGCCTGTTGCTGGCCGACGATGGCGGCGGTTACTCCTTCCACATCACGCGTATCTTCGAAGGTACCGAGACGCATATCCACTACAAGCATCACTTCGAGTCGGTGTACTGCATCGAGGGCGAGGGTGAGGTCGAGACACTGGCCGATGGCAAGATCTGGCCAATCAAGCCGGGCGATATCTATATTCTCGACCAGCACGACGAGCATTTGCTCCGTGCCTCCAAGACCATGGTACTTGCCTGTGTCTTCACTCCGGCCTTGACGGGCAAGGAAGACCATCGTCCGGATGGGTCCTACGCGCCGGCCGAGTGATAGCGAGCCAGACGCCCGTTTCATAGCTACATTATCGTGCTTGCACCCGTCGGTAATTCTGGCGGGTGTTTTCGTCGGTGCTGTGGGCATTGACCAGTACGTTGTCGGGGCGCAGGCACTGATGCAGCAGCATTCGCTATAGAGTAACGGGCCTTGAGCACGTACGAGTGGTCGATGCACGTGTAATCCATTTCTTGAGCCAGAAACCGTTCCCGCTAGTCCCGATCTGCATTAATGCATGCTGAAATCATCTGGGTTCCAGGCCCACTGTGATGCCTTATCCATGGCTTCGCATAATATATATTATGTTAAATGAAGTCCATGTTTCGCTTTGTTGTGTCCGGCTCTGGTCATTCGCGAGCGTTACCCGCATCATAAGCAGCTTATCTAATCTTCTCCCCAGGATTTTCTTCCGTCGGGACCATAACGAACACTCTGCTGGGGTCTTCAGGCATGAAAATTGTTGTCCGCTTGATCGTGATACTGATCCTGCTAGCTCTGGTGCTGGGCGGCATCTTTGGCTGGAAATACCTCAAGATGCAGGAAATGGCGGCGCAACAGTCACAGCCGCAGCCCCCTGTGCCGGTCGAGACGGTGCAACTCACGACGGACAGCTGGCGGGCTGAGCTGAAATCGGTTGGCTCAATGCGTGCCATCAACGGCGTGGCGGTTTCCAACGAAGTGGCCGGTGTCGTCAGCGAGATCGACTTCGAATCCGGTCAGCGTGTCAGCAAGGGGGACATTCTCGTCAGGCTTGACGATAGCGTCGATCAGGCCGCGCTCGCGGCTCTCGAGGCACAAGCCAGGCTGACCAACGAGACGTTCCGTCGCTACTCGGATCTGTTGCCGCGCAACGCCATTTCCCAATCCCAGTATGACGAGGCCCGTGCCAACTACCAGGCAGCACGCGCCGATGTCGCTCAGCAGCGTGCCCAGCTCGACAAGAAAACGATTCGTGCTCCGTTCGATGGTGTCGTTGGGCTGCGGCAGGTCGATTTCGGGGAATATATCGCCGTCGGGACACCTATCGTCGACCTCAATATGCTCGATCCAATCTACGTCGATTACAGCGTTCCCGAGAAGCAGCTAGGCAGCGTCCAGGCGGGCCGCAACGTCGAAGTCCGGGTTGCCGCGTTTCCTGAGGAAGTGTTTGCCGGCGAGATCGAGGCCGTTGCACCGGCCGTCGACGAGAGCAGTCGAACGCTGGATGTCCGGGCCAAGTTGGTCAATCCTGACCAGAAACTGCGCCCCGGCATGTTTGCCGACGTCCGCACGCTGGCGTCCGAGGCTGAGCGCGTGCTTACCCTGCCCCGCACTGCCCTGGCCTTCAACACGTATGGCGATTATGTGTTTCTGGTCACCCCGAATGATCAGGATCAGCTGACTGCCAAGCGAACCCAGGTGACGACCGGCCGGACTCGCGGCGATCAGGTCGAAATCGTCGAGGGGTTGCAGGCTGGCGATCGTGTCGTGGCCGTTGGTCAGTTGCGCCTGCGCGACGGCCAGCCGGTGTCACTTGCGAACGGTGATGGCGAGACGACCAGTGACGATTCTCAAGAGCGGGCTGACGATGACAGCGCGACGACTCCTGGCGAGGAGGCAGCAGGCTGATGAAATTCACCGATATTTTCGTGCGCCGCCCGGTACTGGCGACGGTCGTCAGCCTATTGATTTTGCTCATGGGCCTGCGCTCGGCCATGGATATGGAGATCCGCCAGTATCCTCAGCTCGAAAGTACCGTCATTACCGTAAGCACTGCCTACCCCGGGGCCAGCTCGGAGCTGGTCCAAGGGTTTGTCACGACTCCGCTGCAGCAGGCGATTGCCGAGGCCAACGGCATCGATTTCATTACTTCGGAAAGCATTCAGGGCTCGTCGACCATCGAAGTCCACATGGAGCTCAACTACGATGCCAATGCTGCGCTCGCCGAAATCCAGGCCAAGGTGGCGAGCCAGCGTAGCGTGCTGCCCGAAGCCGCAGAAAGCCCTGTGATCGAGTCGAGTACTGGCGATTCGACCGCCTTGATGTATCTGGCCTTCTATTCCGAGCAGATGCCGGTCCCCCAGATCACCGATTACCTGACACGTGTCGTCCAGCCCAAGCTGCAGGCCCTGCCGGGGGTGGCCAAGGCGCGTATCTATGGCCAGAGTTTCGCCATGCGGGTCTGGCTAGACCCTCAGCGCATGGCAGCACTCAACGTCACGCCGCAGGACGTCGTCGCTGTCCTGCAGAACAACAATTACCAGGCCGGTGTCGGCAAGACGCGTAGTGAATACGTGGCCATCAACCTGACCACCAATACCGACGTCAGCGATCCCGAGCAGTTCGCCGACATGGTGGTCCGTAATGACGATGGCAACTTGGTTCGGCTGCGTGACATCGCCCGAACCGACCTGGGCGCGGAAAGCTACGACAGCACTGCCTGGTACAAGGGTACCCCGGCCAGCTTCATGGC
The DNA here is from genome assembly GCF_900113605.1 of Modicisalibacter xianhensis. Lineage (GTDB taxonomy): Bacteria > Pseudomonadota > Gammaproteobacteria > Pseudomonadales > Halomonadaceae > Modicisalibacter > Modicisalibacter xianhensis. The sequence continues at coordinate 164,879 of NZ_FOPY01000008.1, read as the reverse complement.
GATCGAGCAGGCTCCCGGGGCCAATCCCCTGGACGTGGCTCGCGCCGTGCGTGAGACATTGCCGGAAATCCGCAACCAGTTGCCGGCCGGCCTGAACGTCGTCTTGCCTTACGATGCCTCCGAATTCATCGAGGATTCCATCAACGAGGTCATTAAGACGCTGCTCGAAGCCCTGATCATCGTGCTGGTCGTCATCTTCCTGACCCTTGGGTCGTTTCGCGCTGCCCTGGTGCCGGCCGTTGCCGTGCCGCTGTCACTGATCGGCGGTGCCTTCGTCATGCTCATGCTGGGGTTCTCGCTGAACCTGTTGACGCTCTTGTCCATGGTGCTCGCCATCGGTCTTGTGGTCGACGATGCCATCATCATTGTCGAAAACGTTCACCGGCACATCGAGGAAGGCGAAAGCCGCTTCGAGGCAGCGCTCAACGGTGCCCGTGAGATGGCAACGCCAATCATCGCCATGACCACGACGCTGGTCGCCGTCTATGCGCCGATTGGCTTCATGGGTGGCCTGGTCGGCTCCTTGTTCACCGAATTCGCCTTTACCCTGGCCGGGGCCGTGGTCGTGTCGGGCATCATTGCCCTGACACTCTCGCCCATGCTGTCGGGCAAGGTGTTGAAACCCCATGGCAATGCTTCACGCTTCGAGCGCCTGGTGGAGAACAGCTTCAACCGTCTTGCCAATGGCTACCGCTCGGCCCTGTCGGGTGTCGTGCAGACGGTCTCCGTACCGGTGGTGTTTGCGGTTGTCGTGCTGGCGTCGATCTACTTCATGTTCGTGACCAGCCAGAACGAACTGGCGCCGACGGAAGACCAAGGCATCATCTTCTTCCAGGGCACGGCTCCGCAGACCGCCACGCTCGATTATCTCAAGCGCTACTCCAACGCTATCCAGAGTAATGTCGAGCAGGTCGAAGGCTACAATGAGACCTTCATGATCTTGGGCGGCATGAGCGCCGATACCGTATTCGGTGGGTTCAAGATGCTGCCCTGGAGCGAGCGGGACATTTCCCAGATGACCGTCCTGCCCAATGTACAGGCAGCGCTTTCCCAGGTGACGGGGCTGCAGACCGCCGCCTTCCCGCGCCCTTCCCTGCCCGGTTCCAGTGGCGGCCTGCCCGTCCAGTTCGTGTTGACCACCGGCAACAGTTTCGAGGAACTGAATGCCGCTGCAGACGAATTGTTAGGCAAGGCCATGGCCAGTGGCAACTTCGCGTTTCTGCGCAAGTCCATCGACCTGGATCGGCCAGTCACCGACATTCGAGTCGATCGTGATCGCGTCGCCGATCTGGGGTTGACCATGGCCGATGTGGGTCAGGCGCTGTCGACCATGCTCGGTGAAGGCTTCGTCAACCGCTTCAGCATGGATGGGCGCAGTTACAAGGTGATACCTCAGGTCGACCAGCAGTACCGCCTCGATGCCTCGATGATCGACAACTATTACATCGAGGCCGATTCCGGCGAACAGGTACCACTAAGCAGCCTGGTCAGCTTCGAGCGCAGCGTCGAGCCTTCCAAGCGGACCCAGTTCCAGCAGCTCAATGCACTGATTCTCGAAGGGGTGCCGCGCCCGGGGGTGGCGCTCGGCGATGCACTTACCTGGCTCAACCAGGCGGCTGCCGACACCCTGCCGGCCAGCTACTCCGTCGACTACCAGGGATCGTCCCGTCAGCTCATGGAGCAAGGCAGTGCCTTGGTACTGACATTCTTCCTGTCGCTGATCGTCATCTATCTGGTATTGGCTGCCCAGTTCGAAAGCTGGCGCGACCCAATCATCATCCTGGTATCGGTGCCCATGTCGGTAGCGGGGGCCATGGTGTTCATCACGCTTGGCATCTCTACGGTGAACATCTATACCCAGGTCGGGTTGATCACCCTGATCGGTGTGGTTGCCAAGAACGGTATCCTGATCGTCGAGTTTGCCAACCTGCTGCAGCACGATCGTGGCCTCAACAAGCGCGATGCCGTGATCGAGGCGGCCGCTATCCGCCTGCGTCCGATCATCATGACCTCGGTGGCGCTGATCGTGGCCATGGTCCCGCTGCTGTTTGCCACTGGTGCAGGGGCAGTCAGCCGCTTTGATATCGGGCTGACGATCGCCGCCGGCCTGGGTATCGGCACGCTGCTGACCTTGTTCGTCCTGCCCGCGTTCTACATCCTGCTGGCGCGCGATCACAATGCCGTCCGGGATGCCGCTGCGGTGAACTCTTCCGCCTGATCCTGTCTAAGTGCGGGCGCGATTCGTCGCGTCCGCATGGACCGTGCACTACCGATTCCTTTACTATCGCGCTGTTGTGGGACCTATGGCTGTTACAAAGGATTAATGATCATGCCGATTCGACGCGAGCTGCTGGCTGCCTCTGCCGGTCTGTTGCTCTTGGGTGGCTGTGCCCTACAGCCTCAATCCGACGAAAAAGACCGGCTGGATCATTTACTGACCAGAGCAAGTTTCGATGATCGAATCGGAGACCTCGAATCGACCTTGGCCAACGCTTGCCAGGTCCAGGAGGCCAGCCGGCAGGGACAGCAGGATCGGCTCGAGCGGGTCGGTGCCGATGTCCGTGAGATTGGCAGTCTGGTCAGGGCGTTGCGTGCCGATGTCGAGACGCTCCAAAGCGATTCCAACGTCGTGATGCCTGAATGCCCCAGCAGCGATATCGATGCTCTGGAGAACAAGACGTTGCTGGGGCGAACCGAGTGGGTCGGGTTTCCCAATATCGGTACCTACCTCAAGGCACGCATCGACTCCGGCGCCAACACGGCATCCCTGTCGGCCCGCGAGATTACCGAGTTCGAACGTGAAGGCGAAGACTGGGTGCGCTTCAAGCTGGCACTCGATGAAGATGCCGTGGCTATCGATGGCGCACGCGACAAGTGGGTTGAAGCCGAGGTCGTGCGGCGCGTCCGAATCATCCAGGCCTCCGGTGAGGAGAGCCGGCCGGTCATCAGCTTGCTGATGGAACTGGGACCGATCAAGCAGAACGTCGAATTCACGCTCAATGACCGTACCCACCTGGATTATCCCGTCCTTCTCGGTCGGCGATTCATGATGGATATCGCACTGATCGACGTGGCCCAGTCCTATCTCCACGAGCGTCCGGAATATCCCGGGGGTGAGCCCGCCGAGATGGCGGCCGAGGATGAAGCTGGCGACCGTATCGACGACGACGAAGACGAGTAAGGACCTTTCGATTCATGTCACGTATCCCCTTCTACCTGCTGGTCGGCGTTCTGATGCTGACCGGTATCGTCATGACCGTATATCGCCACGTCGAGTTCGACGTGCCCTGGACACCGGGTGAGCAGCGCGAAGTCTGGGAAGTCGAAGCGCAGGTGAATTTCTTTGCCAATGGCGAGCCGGTCAAGGTCAACCTGGCCCTTCCCTCGCATCAGGAGAATTTTCGTGTTCTGACCGAAAATACCGCCTCTTCCGGTTATGGCTTGTCCTTCCTGGATGATGACAGCGGTCGACGAGCACAGTGGGCCATTCGCGAAGCGACCGGAAACCAGCAGCTCTACTATTCCGTACAGTTGCTGGTTGCTCCCGATGCCGAATCACCGACCGTCCAGCCGCCCTCCATACCGCAGGACATCACTTGGGAACGCCCTTTCGACACTGCCGCCGAGGGCCTCATCGGCCGGGCGCATCAGCAGTCGGCGGACGCTTTCACCTTCGCCCGTGAGCTGATCCAGGATCTCAGTGGTGATCGCCAGGATGAAAATGCTCGCCTGCTGTTGAATCGCTTCGACCGCTCTTCCCTGCTCGTGCGCCTGCTCAATCAGGCCGGTATCGCCGCGCGTGAGGTCGATGGGCTGATGCTCGAGGACGGTCGCCGCCGCCAGGCATTGTCTTCCTGGCTACAGGTCTTCGACGACGAAGGCGACTGGGTAATCCTTAATCCGGCCACCGGCGAGCAGGGTCGGCCCGATAACCTGTTGCTGTGGGAGGCCAGCGGACAGCCCGTGCTCGAGGTTCAGGGCGGCACCAACTCGCGGGTCAGCTTCTCGATGCTCAAGCACAATGAGCCGGCGGCCGTGGCCGTGCGCAATCAGTTGATGAACAATACGCTGCTCAACTTCTCGATCCACAGCCTGCCTCTCGAAGAGCAGTCCCTGTTCAAGACCATCTTGCTGATTCCCATCGGCGCCCTGGTCGTCGTGCTGCTGCGTGTGCTGGTCGGGATCAAGACATCAGGCACGTTCATGCCAGTCTTGATCGCCCTGGCCTTCATTCAGACCTCGCTGTTTACCGGTCTGGTCGGATTCCTGCTGGTGGTCGCGGTTGGCCTGGTGATACGCAGCTACCTGTCGCACCTCAATCTGCTGCTGGTGGCGCGCGTGTCGGCAGTGATAATCACGGTTATCGCGATCATTTCGCTGTTTTCCGTCGTGGCTTATCGGATGGGCCTCAATGCCGGCCTGACCATTACCTTCTTCCCGATGATCATTCTCAGCTGGACCATTGAGCGCATGTCGATCCTGTGGGAAGAGGAAGGTCCCAAGGAAGTGCTGATCCAGGGCGGCGGCAGCCTGTTGACGGCGGTCCTGGCCTATCTGGCGATGAACAACCCCTGGATACGCCATGTCACGTTCAACTTCCTGGGCATTCAGTTGATCCTGATGGCCTTCATCCTGCTGCTGGGCAACTACACGGGCTATCGTCTGCTCGAGTTGCGTCGTTTCAAGCCGATTACGGAGGATTGAGATCATGTGGGCCAGTCCCGGTCGACTCAAAGCCAAGGGCATTATCGGCATGAACCGGCGGAACATCCGCTACATCAGCCGCTACAACAGTCGTCACCTGTTTCCGCTGGTCGATGACAAGCTGAAAACCAAGCTGTTGGCCAAGCGCTTCGGCATCACGACGCCGGACCTTATCGGCACCGTGACGACCCAGTTCGACGTCAAGCATATAGCGGACATGGTTACTGGCCATGGCGGGTTCGCCATCAAGCCGGCCAAGGGCAGTGGCGGCAAGGGCATTCTGGTCATCGAGCACCAGGATGCCGAGGGGTACGTCAAGCCCAGCGGCCACCGGCTGCAGCGTGAGGACCTTGAGCGTCACGTATCGAATATCCTGTCGGGGCTTTATTCGCTGGGCGGGGCCACGGATATCGCTCTGGTGGAGACATTGATTTCCTTTGACGAATTCCTTGCCGAGTATACCTATGAAGGCGTGCCGGATATTCGGGTCATCGTGTTCAAGGGATACCCGGTAATGGCCATGATGCGCCTGTCCACAGCCGCCTCGGATGGCAAGGCCAACCTCCATCAGGGAGCGGTTGGCGTGGGGCTCGACATCGCTACCGGTACGGCGTTGCGTGGGGTTCAGTTCGACCGACCGCGCATGGATCATCCGGACACCGGGCACGAGCTTGCCAGTCTGCGTATCCCAGACTGGGAAGTGCTGCTCAAGTTGGCTGCCAGTTGCTACGAAATGACCGGACTGGGCTATCTGGGCACTGACATGGTGCTTGACCGGAACCATGGACCCATGCTGCTGGAGTTGAATGCGCGACCGGGGCTGGCGATCCAGATGACCAACGGCGAAGGGCTTCGGCCACGCCTCGACCTCATCGAGAAACAGCCCGATGGCGCCAATGTGGAGGCGCGTGTTGCATTCGCCAGGCATCATTTCGCCCGGCGCGGCGAGCTGCAGGCGGTGTCCTAGGTCCTGCCTCGAAGTGCCTTCCTGGCCGTCAGGCGGCTAGGCGCGTAAAATGCCCTTTTCGCCAAGCGATCGAACCGAATGCCGGATATCCGACTTCTGATACAGCAGGCCGAGCGCCAATGCCAGCAACGTGGTGTGCGGTTTACCCCGATACGCCGCCGGGTCCTGGAGCTGATCGCATCCTCACCCGGAGGGCTCAAGGCCTACGAGTTGCTCGATCACTTGACCAGTGAACATGCCTCGGCCAGACCACCAACGGTCTATCGCGCGCTCGACTTCCTGATCGAGCAGGGCCTGGTGCATCGCATCGAGTCTCTCAATGCCTATGTGGCCTGTCCCTGCCCTGAGCATACGCACGGTTTCCAGTTGCTCATCTGTCGTCATTGTGGCCGGGTCGAGGAACTCCACCTTGACGACGTCAACACGCAACTCAGCCAGCGAGCCCAGGCCCTGGGCTTCCGGGTCGACCGCCAGACCATCGAGTTGTTGGGTAGCTGCGATACCTGCCGCGGTCGCGTCCGAGAACCCTCCCTCACCGAGAGCCAGCATGAGTGAACTGTTCAAGTCCCTGGAAAATGCCTCGTCCGGCACGCGCCGTCCGCTGATGGAAATTTTCGATTCCATACGCTGGAACGAAGGCGGCCTGATTCCTGCCATCGCTCAACAGCATGACACCGGTGAAGTCCTGATGATGGCATGGATGAACCGTGCATCGTTGCAGGAGACACTGGATACCGGGCGTGTATGCTACTGGTCGCGATCACGAGGTAAGCTGTGGCGCAAGGGCGAATCCTCCGGCCAGGAGCAGCACTTGAAACAGGCGCGCCTGGACTGTGATGGCGACACGCTGTTATTGAGCGTCGATCAGACCGGTCCGGCATGTCACACGGGGCGGCGCAGTTGTTTTTATGTCGCGCTGGATGCCGAGCAGGCCACGGTTGACAGCGAACCCATGATTTCTCCGTCGGAACTGTACTCCGGCAAGCGGTGAGTGATGTTTAAGCGTATCGTCAGCGCCCTTTTCATCGGCCTGGTCCGCTTGTACCAGTATGGTCTCAGCCCCCTGCTGGGACCCCGTTGCCGCTTCTGGCCTAGCTGTTCCCATTATGCCGTCGAGGCAGTACGTGAGCATGGCCCGGCTCGTGGTGGCTGGCTGGCATTGAAACGTATCCTCAAGTGCCATCCCTGGCATCCGGGCGGTGTCGACCCTGTGCCGCCATACTGCTGTCATGCCGACAGTGCGGGCGATCGGCATCGTCCGCACTGACCTGCCCCATCGCTACTCCGCGGTTTCCTGTTCGGCGACGCTATAGATCCGCTGCAACATGGCATGCAGGCCATTGGAGCGTGTCGGTGATAGGTGCTTGTCCAGGCCCAGCTCTTCCAGAAAGCTTGGTGGCGTATCGACGATTTCTTCGGGGCTTCGATCGTTGTAGATCCGCATCAGTACGGCAATCAGGCCCGACACGATGGCAGCGTCGGAAGTGGCCTGGAAATGCACGTTATCGCCCTGGCGTTCATGGTGCATCCATACATTCGACTGGCAGCCCTGAATCTTGGTCTCCGGCGTTTTCAGTTCCTCGGGGAATGCCGGCAGTTGCTTGCCCATGTCGATGATGTACTGATAACGGTCCATCCAGTTATCGAAAAGGCTGAACTCCTCGATCAGCTCGGCCTGGGCGTCTTGTGCGCTCATGAAATCTCCTTGCGGTTGGCCGAGTGCCACTTTCAAGCATCTGCAACTCGGACGAGCTTTGGGTTTCCCTCAGTATAACGGTTCACTCTTGCCGGCGTCCGCCCCCTGCTGGAATCTCGAGGCGGTGCGCGGCCACCTGGCGCTGCCACTCTTCGGCTTCGGCATGTAGATAGCGCGCTGTGGTATCCAGCCGTTCGTGACGGGCAGTCATGGCCAGGTAGCGTAACTCGACCCCAGCCTGAGCCTGGTGGGTGATGGCGGTATGGCGTAGCCAATGCGGGGACGCCTTGGCCAGTTGGCGTGCCATGGCAGAGGTCCCAGGGCCCCCTTGCCCGGTTTCTTGATGGGCCAGAGCGCTCGAAGCCTCTCGAAAGGCTTCCTTGATCAGGCGATACAATTGGTTGTCCGTCACGCCCGTCCTGCCGTTCAATCGGCAGAGCAAGGGGCGCTCATCATCCAGGTCCGGTAATGCGCTCAGTTGCCGTGCCTGCCGCCACTCCTCGAGCAGCGTAAGCATGTCCGGCGGGACGGGGATTCTGGCTTGCTTGCTGCCCTTGCCAATGACATTCCACCACCATCGACCTTCCCGATACGTAAAGTCGTTCATGCGTGCTTGGGACATTTCGGCGATACGGGGTGCCAGCAGATAACCGAAGCCGAACACGAAGCGTCGCCGGTGCCAGGCTAGTCGCTGCCGCTCGCTGCACGTTTCATCTAGAGGGCGATTGAGCCACTGCCAGAGCCAGTCCCACATCGGCCGTTCCAGGTAGCGCTCGATATGTGTCTGGCGGTTGTCCATGCGCCGCCGCTTGTCGCGCATCAGGCGAAAGGGATTGTGACTCACCCAGCCTGCTTCGCTCAGCCAGGCAAAGAGGCCTTGAAGGATGACCAGGCTCTGCCGCCGGCTGGCAGCGGACAGCGGGCCCCGGAAAGGACGCCATTGGGGATGAGAGCGCGGCTTGGGCGGACCAATCCAGCGCTCTGCAGGGCACGGGTCGGCGAGAAAGGCTTCATACGCTTCCAGTCTACGGCGATCGACCTCATGCAAAGCGAGCCCGTTGTCGCCCAGCCACAGCATCAGGCGCTCTGCCTCCTTGCGATAGGCACGTACCGTTTGTGGGCTGGCGGCGTATTCGGTCAGCCACTGTCCAATAGCCTCGATATCGCTGGTTGCCGGTATCCGAGCCATGGGTGGCCGTGCCGACGCCAGCCTGCCCTTCCCTTCTTCTGCCGCTTCTCGCTCAAAGAGCGCCAAGTTCGGGGGGCTGGCGTCTGGTGGGTGATTCATCCCGCTTCTTTCCGACTCGTTAAATGGCTGGGCTCATTGTCGAGCGTAACAGGCTTATATTCAAGATAAGCCGCGTAATCATGAATATTTACCTAGTTATCGTAACGTAAAACTGTAATACGTAAAAAGCATTATTCTATTTATGCCAAAGCTAGGCTAAGCTCCAGTAATCGCCGAAAATGGCGGCATTTAAGGCTGATAGCGGCGGGAACCGTCCCGAGGAGAACCACATGGCGCGCAGCGGCGTGCAATACGACGACGTAAGACGAGCAATCGACAGGTTGCTCCAGCAAGGCGAGGCACCCAGCGTACAGAAAATCCGGGAAGTGCTTGGGACGGGTAGCTTCACGACGATCAACGAGCACTTTCGAGAATGGCGTCTGCAGCGTGAGGAGAATCGTGACCAGCCGCCCCTGCAGGCGATTCCCGAGTCGGTAGAAACCCTGGTTCAAGCGCTCTGGCAACAAGCCCAGGAAAGTGCTGCCGAAGGGTTGGCGCATTACCGGCAGGAAGCCGACAAACGCGTTGAGGATGCCGAATCGCGATCCGAGCAGGCGCGCAGGGATGCCGAGGACGCACGACAGCGTGAAACGGTGCTTGGTGAACAGCTGCGTCAGGCCCAGGAGCGCCTAGAGGATTACAGTGCGAGGATCGCCCGACTGGAAGCCCAGTGCGAAAGTGCATCGCAGCGTGAGTCCCAGCATGAACGTCAGATCAAGCAGAGCGAGGAGCAGTTGCAGCGCCTGCAGGCGGAGAATGAACGCCAAGGGGTTGAATATCAGGCTGCCCTATCGCGCAAGAATGAGGAGTTTCGTGCCCAGTTGAGCCAGGAGGAGCAACGCCACGAAGCGGCCGAGGCCAGGCTCATGACATTGCTCGATAACGCGCGGCAAGAGCGCCAGGCAGCGGAAAAGCAGCTTAACCAGCGCCTCGAGATCATGGAGAAGCGCGTCGGCGAAGTCGATCATCGCCTTCAGCAGGCACGGCGTGAGCTCAGTGAGGCCCAGGCTTCGCATCGCGAGACGGAGTGGAAACTGCAGCAGGCCAAGGACACGTTGCGCGAGGAAACGCTCAGGCGCGAGCGCTTGGAAGAAGTCGTCACGGAAAAGGACGATACGTTAGCTCAGGTTCGCGAGCGATTGCGCGATACCGAGGCTCGGCTGGCCAAGGCCCCGTTGCCTCCATTCGTCTGTTGAGCTCTTGCCGCGAGCTGTTGTCTCTACGACGTGGGCCGCCCAAGGGCGGCCCACGTCGTTCTCGGCAAAATGAGGCGGTACTTAGTAGTAGGCGTTAGTTGTATCGGTGTGGTCGGTCACGTCGCGAATACCCTTGAGCTCGGGAATTCGCTCGAGCAAGGTTTTCTCGACACCTTCCTTGAGCGTCAGGTCGACGGCGGCACAGCCTTGGCAGCCCCCGCCGAATGCCAGCACAGCAATATTCTCTTCTGCAACCTGGATAAGCTTGATCTCGCCACCATGCGCTGCCAGGCCGGGGTTGATCTCGCTGTACAGCACGTAATTGACGCGATCTTCCAGCGGGCTGTCGGCATTGACCTTGGGCATCTTGGCATTGGGTGCCTTGATGGTGAGCTGCCCGCCCATGCGGTCGGCATTGAAATCGACGACCGCCTCGTCGAGAAACGGCAGGCTGTGCTTGTCGAGAAAGACGTTGATCTTTTCCAGCTGCAGCTTCTCGTCGCTGGGTTCTTCCTCACCCGGGCGGCAGTAGGCCAGGCAGGTTTCCGCATATGGCGTGCCTGGCTGGGTGATGAAGATGCGTACGGCGATACCCTCGACATTCTGCTTGGCCAGCAGCTCCGCGAGGTAATCCTGGGCACTGTCGGTGATCTGGATAGTCTGGCTCATGAACTCGGCTCGTCAGGAACGTTTGGAGATATGGTAAGAAAAAACCCTCGACAACTCAATCCTGACCTAAATACTCGGTCTTTCTTGGGGCTGCCCCGTTCCAGGCGCTTTTCTGGTAGCATTACCCGCAAACAGGCTGGCCCCCGCAGGGCCCCGGAAGCCGTTCCGATGCCTCGGAAATGTGCCTGAGCCAAACCGACTAGTCGCTGGAGATGATCGCTGACCATGGCTGTTGACACGCAACTTCCCGCTTCGCTGAAGCGCATTCCCCTGCCCGCCACTCTCAAGGAGTCGCTCGCCCGCCGGATCATAATTCTCGATGGCGGCATGGGAACCATGCTTCAGAATGCCAGGCTGAGCGAAGAGGAATTCCGTGGCGAGCGTTTCAGCGACTGGCCCTCGCAGCTTCAGGGCAACAATGACCTGCTGGCACTGACCCAGCCGGACCTGGTGCGCCGGATTCATCGCGATTATCTGCTTGCCGGTGCGGACATCATCGAGACCAACACCTTCAACAGTACGCGCCTGTCACAGGCCGATTACGGCATGGAAAGCCTGGTCGTCGAACTCAACCGGGAATCGGCGCGTCTGGCACGGCAAGTATGCGACAACGTCGCCGAAGAGACCGGCGTGCCCCGCTACGTTGCCGGCGTGCTAGGCCCGACCAGCCGCACGGCCTCCCTCTCACCCGATGTCAACGACCCGGCCAAGCGCAACGTTACCTTCGATGCACTGCGCGAAAATTACTATGAAGCGGCCGATGCACTGATCGAGGGTGGCGCCGACGTCATTCTGATCGAAACTATCTTCGATACGCTGAATGCCAAGGCGGCCATCTATGCGCTGGAAGAGCTTTTTGCCGACCGTGGCCAGCGTCTGCCGGTGATGATCTCCGGCACGATTACCGATGCCTCGGGACGAACGCTGTCCGGTCAGACCACCGAAGCCTTCTGGAACTCCGTTCGCCACGCCCAGCCGATGTCAATCGGCCTGAACTGCGCCCTTGGCGCCGAAGAGTTGCGTCCTTATCTCGAGGAGTTGTCGGCCAAGGCTGACACTTTCGTTTCGGCCCACCCCAACGCGGGACTGCCCAACGAGTTCGGGGAGTACGATCAAAGCCCCGACGAAATGGCGGCGATCGTTGGCGAATTTGCCCAAAGCGGGCTGTTCAACATCATTGGCGGTTGCTGCGGTACCACACCTGAACACATTGCCGCGATTCGCGATGCCGTCGATGGCGTCGCTCCTCGTCAGGTGCCCGAGCGACCGCGCGCGTGTCGTTTGTCCGGCCTGGAACCGTTCAACATCGAGGCCGATTCGTTATTCGTCAACGTCGGCGAACGTACCAACGTGACGGGTTCCGCGCGCTTCAAGCGTCTGATCAAGGAAGAGGATTTCACCACGGCGCTGGAGGTGGCTCTCGAGCAGGTCGAGAACGGCGCCCAGGTGATCGACATCAACATGGACGAGGGGATGCTCGACTCCCAGGAGGCGATGGTCCACTTCCTCAACCTCGTGGCGTCGGAGCCGGACATTTCCCGCGTGCCTATCATGGTCGACTCGTCGAAGTGGGAGATTCTCGAGGCTGGCCTGAAATGCATCCAGGGCAAGGCGGTCGTCAACTCGATTTCTCTCAAGGAGGGCGAGGAGGCATTCCGCGAGCAGGCCCTGGCCTGCCGTCGCTTCGGTGCTGCCGTGGTGGTGATGGCCTTCGACGAAGCCGGTCAGGCCGACACTTTTGCCCGCAAGACCGAAATCTGCGAACGCGCCTACCGTCTGCTGGTCGACGAGATCGGCTTTCCCGCCGAAGATATCATCTTCGACCCGAACATCTTTGCCATCGCCACTGGTATCGATGAGCACAACAACTACGCCGTCGACTTCATCGAGGCGACCCGCTGGATCCGCGAACATCTTCCGCATGCCATGGTCTCCGGTGGCGTATCCAACGTGTCGTTCTCTTTTCGTGGCAACAACACGGTGCGCGAGGCAATCCACTCGGTATTTCTCTACCACGCTATCAAGGCCGGCCTGACCATGGGAATCGTCAACGCCGGCCAGTTGGCCGTCTATGACGACCTGCCTGCTGAATTGCGCGACGCGGTCGAGGACGTGGTGCTCAACCGGCGAGACGACGCCACCGAGCGCCTGCTCGATCTGGCCGAGCGGTACAAGGGCGACGGTAGTGGCGGCGCCAGGAAGGAAGACCTCGAGTGGCGCAGTTGGCCGGTCGAAAAGCGTATCGAGCATGCCCTGGTCAAAGGCGTGACCAGTTATATCGAGGAAGATACCGAAGAGGCCCGCCAACGTGCCGTGCGCCCCATCGAGGTCATCGAAGGGCCACTGATGGATGGCATGAACGTGGTCGGCGATCTGTTCGGAGCCGGCAAGATGTTCCTGCCCCAGGTCGTCAAATCGGCACGTGTCATGAAACAGGCCGTGGCGTACCTGATTCCCTATATCGAGGCCGAGAAGAGTGAAGACTCCCAGGCCAAGGGAAAGATCGTCATGGCGACCGTCAAGGGTGATGTTCATGATATCGGGAAGAACATCGTCGGTGTGGTCCTGCAGTGCAACAACTATGAGGTCATCGATCTTGGCGTCATGGTGCCGGCGGAAAAGATTCTCCAGACAGCCCGTGAGCAGCAGGCCGACATTATCGGCCTGTCAGGGCTGATCACGCCGTCACTGGACGAGATGGTCCACGTCGCCAAGGAGATGCAGCGTCAAGGGTTCGATGTTCCCCTGTTGATTGGCGGTGCCACCACGTCCAAGGCGCACACGGCCGTCAAGATCGAGCCGCAGTACGAACATCCCGTGATTTATGTCACCGATGCCTCGCGTGCCGTCGGTGTGGCAGGTCGCTTGCTGTCACCCGGTCTCAAGGAGGCATATACCGCCGAGATTCGCGACGAGTACGTGAAAGTGCGCGAGCGCAACGCCAGGCGCCGGCCCAAGGCCGCCGACCTGAGCTATGCCGAGGCGCGTGAGAGGCGCTTCGACCCGGGCTGGGACGACTATACGCCCCCGGCCCCCGCCTTCACCGGCCTCAAGGTATTCGACGATTACGATCTCGAGGAGCTCCTCGAGCGCATCGACTGGACGCCTTTCTTCATGAGCTGGCAACTGGCCGGCAAGTACCCCAAGATCCTCGAGGACGAGGTGGTCGGCGAGGCAGCGCGCAACCTGTTCGACGATGCGCAGGTCATGCTGCGCAAGCTGATCGACGAGAAGCACATTACCGCACGTGGGGTCATCGGTATGTGGCCGGCCAACAGCGTCGATGACGATGTCATCGAGGTATATGCCGACAACAGCCGCGAAACGGTCATGGAGCGTCTGAACCACATCCGACAGCAGACCACCAAGAACCGTGACGGCATCTGTTACAGCCTGGCCGACTTCGTTGCACCCAAGGCAAGTGGGAAAGCGGATTGGGTCGGCGCTTTCGCGGTGACCACCGGCCATGGTGCAGATGAACTCGCCAAGCGCTACGAGGAAGCCGGCGACGACTACAACGCCATCATGGTCAAGGCGCTGGCCGACCGGCTGGCGGAAGCCTTCGCCGAGCGGATGCACGAGCGGGTGCGCAAGGAATACTGGGGCTATGTGCCCGACGAAGCCCTCGACAATACCGAACTGATTGCCGAGAAATATCAAGGGATCCGCCCGGCCCCGGGGTATCCGGCCTGCCCCGACCATACCGAGAAAGCCGCCCTGTTCAGGATGCTGCAGGCCGAAGACAACGCGGGAATGACGCTGACCGACAGCTTTGCCATGTGGCCTGCTGCCGCAGTTTCGGGCTGGTATTTCTCGCATCCGCAGTCGAAGTACTTCTCGACCGGCAAGATCACACGTGATCAGGTCGATGTGCTGGCCGGTCGCAAGCGAATGAGCGTCACGGAACTTGAGCGCTGGCTGTCACCGGTGCTGTCCTACGATCCGGACGCCTAGGCTCGGCACGATGCGTGCTCGTCCAGCAAGTTACGGCACCTGCCCTCGTTAGCCGTTCCTGTCAGTTGGCCCGCTTGAGCGGGCCAACCATTCGAGAACATTCATGCTGCCGGAAAGCTCTCGCAGTCAGATCATCCTCAAGCTGGCGCTACCGATCATCGGCGCCATGCTCTCGCAAAGCCTGATCAACCTGATCGATGCGGCATTGGTCGGCACGCTGGGCGAAGTCGCTCTGGCGGGGGTGGGTATTGGCGGTTATGCCATATTCCTGGTGACCGCCCTGCTGTTCGGCTTGTCTTCCAGCGTACAGGCCCAGACCGCCCGCCGTCACGGTGAGGACAACCTGGCGGAACGTGCAATTGCCCTGCACGCAGGCTTGCTGATTGCACTACTCGTGGCGTTGCCCCTTACAGCGCTTTGCTTGTGGCAGGCGCCTCGCCTGCTGGGGCTGATCACTCAGCAGGCCGAGGTGCAGGCGGTTGCCGTCGAGTATTTTCGCTGGCGAGTGACGGCGCTGTTGCCGGTCGCGATGATCTTCTGCTTCCGGGGCTTCTGGAATGGCATTCAGCAGACCGGTATATACCTGCGCATTATTCTGGCCATGCACGTCATCAATGTGGTTGCCAGTGTCGCGTTGATCTATGGCATCGGCCTGCCCCGGATGGGCGCTGCCGGGGCGGGAGCAGGCACTGCCGTCGCCCTGTTCTGTGGGTTGGCGCTGTGGGGCTGCTATAGCCGCCTTCACCTGAAGTCCGACAGCGCTACCCGGCCGTGGCCACCGCGCAAGGAGTTGCTTGCCACGCTGCGCCTGGCAATTCCGCATTCGACGCAACAGGTATGGTTTGCGGGAGGCTACGCCGTACTGTTCTGGATTCTTGGAATGATTGGTACCGCGAGCGTGGCGGTTGGCCATGTGCTGGTCAATCTATCGTTGCTGATGATCCTTCCCGGTGTCGGACTGGGACTCGCGGCAATGAGCCTGGTAGGCCAGGCCCTGGGCAGGGAGACACCGGACGATGCACATCGCTGGGGGTGGGACGTGGTTCATGTCGCGTGGGCTTGCCTGGCCCTGCTGGCCATGCCGATGGTGCTGTTTCCCGATGCCATACTTGCGTTCTTTCTTCACAATGCCGATCTCATTGCCATGGGACGGTTACCGCTGCGCCTGACCGCCATCATGATCGTGCTGGATGCCGCCGCAATCGTTTTGGGCCAGGCGTTGCTGGGAGCAGGCGCCAATCGTACGGTCATGGCGGTTACCCTGTGTTCGCAGTGGCTGATTTTCCTGCCCTTGGCCTGGTGGGTGGGGGTGGTACAGGAGCATGGCCTGGTCGGAGTCTGGTGGGTCCAGCTCGGTTACCGTTGCCTGAATTCGCTATGGTTCGTGCTCATCTGGCAACGTCGCCGCTGGCAGATGGTGAGCATCTAGCGTGATGCTCTCGCTCGACCGCTTCTGCCTGGCAGTCGCGTGCTTATCAATGAACTACCTGTCATTCCTGTCATTCGTTATCATTGAAGATTGCTCCGGCTCGACTCCCCGAGACCGTGCCCTACCGGCTATTCAGATGAACGTGCCAAGCCAGTTCTGGGCTGCTCGTGCTGTAATAACGGTAATGTTAAAAACTATGCCTATTTATTCTTTCATAGAATAAAAGAAACGGAGTATGGTCTGTGCCACGGCACAGATCCCATTTCGCCCTGACTAGCAGGACACGCCTGTATGTATCGGTACGACACCTACGACCAGACGCTCGTAGACGAACGCGTCGCCCAATTTCGTGACCAGATGGATCGCTATCTGGCGGGACGGTTGGGTGAGGATGAGTTCCGCCCCCTGCGTTTGCAAAACGGCCTGTATATCCAGCGGCATGCCCCCATGCTGCGCATTGCCATCCCCTATGGCATGCTGTCCAGTGGGCAATTGCGGACATTGGCAGACATCACGCGACGTTACGATCGGGGTTATGGCCATTTCACGACCCGCCAGAACCTGCAATTGAACTGGCCGAAGCTCGAGGATGTGCCCGATATCCTGGCGGAGTTGGCTAAGGTGCAGATGCATGCCATCCAGACCAGTGGCAACTGTATCCGCAATACCACGAGCGACCAGTTTGCCGGTATCGCCAAGGATGAGGTAGAAGATCCACGCCCTTGGTGCGAACTGATTCGCCAGTGGTCGACCCTGCACCCCGAGTTTGCCTACCTGCCGCGCAAGTTCAAGATTGCCGTCACCGGGGCGGAGCACGACCGCGCCGCGATTCAGGTGCACGACATCGGGGTGCGCCTATGGCACAACGACAAGGGTGAGCTGCGCGCTCGCGTGCTGGCCGGCGGTGGTCTGGGCCGTACACCGATGGTCGGCGATGTAGTTCGCGAGGACCTGCCATGGCAGCATCTGCTGACCTACCTCGAGGCCTGCGTCCGCGTTTACAACCAGTTCGGTCGCCGCGATAACAAGTTCAAGGCGCGTATCAAGATACTCGTCAAGGCACTGGGTATCGAGGAGTATCGCCGTCGTGTCGAGGAAGAGTGGGCCCACCTCAAGGATGGACCGCAGACCCTGACCCAGGCGGCTGTCGACGCAGCGCGCGCGCACTTCCCCGAACCTGAGCGTCGCCAGGTCAGCGACGCTGCGATCGCAGCCTATGAGCAGCTGCGCCAGAACGATCGTGGATTCGCCCGCTTCGTCACCAATAACGTGACCGATCACGTCGTGCCTGGCTACAAGGCAGTGACGCTCTCGCTCAAACGCAGAGAACATGCCCCCGGCGACGTCACGGCCGATCAGATGGATGCCATTGCCGATCTGGCGGACGTATTCAGCTTCGGCGAAATGCGCGTGACGCATGAACAGAACCTGGTGCTCTCCGACGTGCCCGTGGACGAGATCGAAGCGTTGTGGCAAAAGCTTCAGGACCTGGGTATGGCCAATCCCACGGTGGGCACGCTCAGCGACATCATCTGCTGCCCCGGCGGCGATTACTGCGCCCTGGCCAACGCCGTGTCGATTCCCATCGCCCAGGCTATCCAGGAGCGCTTTGACGACTTGGATTACCTCTACGATCTCGGCCCGCTGGACCTCAATATCTCCGGTTGCATGAACGCCTGCGGCCATCACCACGTCGGCAATATCGGCATTCTTGGTGTCGACAAGAAAGGCGAAGAATATTATCAGGTCTCGCTGGGTGGCAACTCGCGTGACGATGCTTCGCTCGGCAAGATCCTCGGCCCCTCCTTCTACCGCGAGGATGTGCCGGCCGTCATCGACAAGGTGCTTCAGGTATACGTCGAGCAGCGTCACGAAGATGAACGCTTCCTCGACACTTACCGTCGTATCGGCATCAAGCCTTTCAAGGAGCGGGTGTATGCATAACGGCCAACCGGAAACCACGCTGATCAAGTTGGGCCAGCCCGAACGTGATACCTGGAGCCTGTGTCGCGACGAGGAAAGTCTTCCCGACGAGCGTCCGGCCATCGTTCCCTTGAGGTTATGGCAAGAGCACGACAATGATGACGGTCTGGCTCCGTGGCTGCCTAGCGATACGGAGCTGACCCCGGCACTTGCCGAGGAGCTTGCCAAGGCACCCTTGGTTGCCGTCGACTTTCCCGCCTTCACCGATGGGCGTGGTTACACCCTGGCTCGGTTGTTGCGCGAGCGTTATGGCTTCAAGGGTGAGATCCGGGCAATCGGCGATGTGCTGGTCGACCAGCTGTTCTACATGACGCGCTGTGGCTTCGATGCCTTGGCGCTGCGCGAAGACCAGCATCTTGACGATGCCTTGCGTGCGCTTGGGGCGTTCAGCGTCAGCTACCAGCCCGGGGTGGACGTCAGGGAGGCGATGTTCGAGCGTCGGCTGCGTGAAACGAGCTGACTGGCATTTGATCAGACTGGCCCTTGATCTCTAGTCCCACAAACGACAGCGCCGCCCATTGGGCGGCGCTGTCGCGTTATGGGTCAACCGCGCCGCTTTTGCTGGCGCTCACGGTTACGCGCCCTGGCCCGCTCCGACTTACGCAGCATGACATAAGTCGCGCCGATTCCGCCATGTGCGGGCTGGGCCGAGGAGTAGGCCTGGACTTCCTCGAACTGGGACAGCCATTTGGCCACGTAGGAGCGGACAACATTGGCATGGCTGTCCACGGCCTTGCCACGGCCATGCACGATGAGCAGGCAACGCAGGTCGTGGGCAATAGCATCCTGAATGAAGGTAAACAGTTCGCTTCGGCAGGTGCGGACAGGCTGTTTAAGCAGGTGTAAACGTGCTTCGGGAGCATAACCACCCTGCCGCAGTCGCTCGAGGACCCCAGTCTGTATGCCGTTGCGCCGAAACTCGATGGGGTCATGCTCAGGCAACAGGTCGACGAATTCGTCACTGAGAAAATTGCTTGTTGACGCGTCCTCTTCTGCACTGGCTCTACGGGCCAGTTGCGCTTCACTGGGCGAACGGGGCGTCGTTTCGACATCGGCTTTGTCGTGGCCCTTGGATAGTGGTCTGACCTCGTCTCCCATCAGGCTGCGAAAATCGAGATCCTGTTCAAGGCAGCGGTTCATGCAACGCCCTCCCGCAGATGGACAAGTACTACATACTATCAGAGGCAATCCTGAACCCCTCAAGGCCGAGCGGCCGTGTCGCCACGCCAGTCGGTAAGACAACCGTTGCGTTGTGGAGTGCCGTCGTATCGGCTTAGAATGATCGCAATCGTCTGATACAACGATAGTTTCCCTGATGTCATTCCAATTAAGGACATAGGTGGATGGCTGCACTGATGCTCTATCACAATCCTCGTTGCTCCAAGTCGCGTGAGGCGCTGGCCTTGCTGGAGGCGCGAGGCGTCGATTTTCAGGTACGTCGTTACCTGGACGAGCCGCTGGACCGGGAAGAGCTGAAGGCACTGGCCTCACGGCTGGATACCCCTTGCGATAGCCTGGTCCGCACCAATGAGGCGGAGTGGAAGGCATTTCAGGTTACCGAGCCTGACGAAGCCGCCTGTCTCGCCGCCATTGCCGAATATCCGCGCCTGCTGCAGCGACCGATTCTGGATCGTGGGGACCGTGCCGTGATCGGTCGTCCGCCCGAAGCTATCCTCACCCTTCTCGACAGCGAGTGAATTCCCAGCCTGGAGCCACGATGAGCCCAACCCGTCCTTATGTCCTCGTCCTCTACTATTCGCGCTCCGGTGCGACTCGTACTCTGGCTGAGCAGGTCGCCGCAGGTGTCGAGGAGATCGCCGGCGTTGATGCCAGATTGAGAACCGTGCCGCCGGTGTCCACGACTTGTGAGGCGGTAGCGCCTGACATACCGAGCGAGGGCGCCGTCTATGCCACGCTGGAAGATCTCAGGCAATGCGATGGACTGGCATTGGGCAGCCCGACCCGGTTCGGCAACATGGCGGCACCGCTCAAGTACTTTCTCGATGGAACCAGCGAGCTGTGGTTGAACGGCGCGCTGATCGACAAGCCCGCGACGGCCTTTACTTCCACGGCCAGCCTGCACGGGGGACAGGAGGCAACCTTGCTGACCATGCTCATCCCGATGCTCCACCAGGGCATGGTCTATGCCGGCGTACCTTACAGCGAAAGTGGTCTGGTCAATACCAGCAGCGGGGGGACCCCCTACGGTACCAGCCATGTGGCGGGGGAGCGCAGCGATCGCAGTGTCGACGACATTGAACGCACACTGGCACGTGCCCAAGGTCGTCGACTCGCACGACTAGCCATGGCATTGCGTCCCTTGCGTGAGGAGAAGTGATGCGAGCCGCACTGGAACGTCTCGAGAAGCGACATGGCCTGAACCGTCTGACCCAGCGTGCTCGTCAAGGCGTCATTGCCAGTTACGTCGTGCTGATTGCCCTGCTTTTCGTGGGAGGCCTGCAACTGCAGGCGCAAAGTGATAATGGGCTGATGCCCATGCTGGTGCGCATTCTCCCGCTGATTCTGTTTTTGCCCTCCATCGTGACTCAGCGCCCGCGGGGCCATGCCTGGCTGGCTTTCGTCAGCCTGCTCTATTTCATGCAGGGAGTGATGATTGCCACGCTGCCTGACAAGGCTTGGCTTGGCATGCTCGAGGTAGCGGCCAGCCTCGCCCTGTTTATCAGCAGCATGTTCTTCGCACGTTGGCGTAGCCGACAGCTCACCGCCTCGTGAGGTATTCGAGCGCACTGATCCTTTCCATGCTGGTGCTGAGTGTTGCCAGCAGCCTGCTGAACTGGCCGATATGGCCCGCCGCCGCCTTGAGCTGGTTTGCCACTTTGCGTCTCGGGCGGCAGTTGCCACGTACCTCAAGGCGACAGGCCCTGCTGCTGGGGGGCGCAGGCGTAGGGTTCTGGGTAGTGGCGCTTTTTCATGATACGCCCCATTCACTGCTCTCCGCCCTGGTGATCAATCAAACCTTGCTGATGATGTTTGCCGGAATCAGTTTCCTCTCGCTAGCCACCCCTTCCGATACCTCTGTCTCCTCCTCCCGACGGCAACAAGGTAGCCTGCTGGGAACGCTGTTCGGCGTTCATCTCTTCGGGGCCGTCATCAATATGTCGGCGCTTTTTCTGTTCGGCGATCGGATGCAGCGTCGTGGCCAACTCGACAGGCAGCAGATGATCGTGCTGGGACGCGCCTTCCCCGCTGCGGCAGCATGGTCGCCTTTCTTCGTTGCTATGGGGGTGGCGCTGACCTACGCGCCCGGACTCGATTTCCTGACGTTGCTGCCATGGGGGCTGGCTGCCGCCTTCCTGCTTCTGGGCCTGGTCGCCATGGATGCCTATCGTGTCGGGGGCGACTTTATCGGCTTCCCCCTCCAGGTGAATGCCTTGGTTCTGCCCTGCACGCTCGCCGTGTCAGTGGTCCTGATTCATCACTGGTGGCCAGGGTTATCGATTCCCCTGATTATCAGCATCATCTCGCCCCTTTTTGCCATTCTCCTGATGCCGGGCAACGACCGGCTGAGTCGTCTACGCGATCAATGCAACGAGGGTTTGCCCCGGTTGGCTCCGCAATTTGCCCTGTTTCTGGCTGCCGGTGTGCTATCCAGTGGATTGGCCGCCATGCTGGCAAGCTGGCCGGGCGGTCCTGACCTGCCCTTTTCCCGGTTTGGTGAATGGCATGCCTGGCTCTTGCTGGGCCTTATCGTGGCGCTGGCGTTCGTCGGCATTCATCCGCTGGTTGGTGTCACGACGCTCGCACCACTGCTGTCGCCATTGTCACCCGACCCGACATTGTTGGGCATGATGTTTCTGATGGGCTGGGCGCTGGGCACCGGTAGCAGCCCATTATCAGGCAGCAACCTGGCACTGAGCGTACGTTATGGTGTGAAAGCCAAGGACATCATGCGCTGGAACCTTCCGTATGCGTTGATTGGTTGGTTGCTCTGTGGAGTGGTCTTTGCTGCGCACAATTGGCTGACCTGAGCTGCCTGGGACCGATGAAGTTCCTGTCAAATGCCAGTAATCACTCATGTTCGTATATCATGAGCGATTACCAGGCTAACAGGAATCCGCTTGTGTCTTTACGTGTGAGCGATTGGCGCAACGCCATGCTACAAACTGTCCCTGTCATGTTCGGGTACCTTCCTCTGGGGGCAGCGTTTGGCATTCTTTTCATGCAGTTGGGCCATCCCTGGTGGGGATCCCTGCTTATGTCGTTGTTCATCTATGCGGGGGCAGGACAGTTTCTTGCTGTCACGTTGCTGGCCAATCATGCGGGCCTGGTCGAGATTGCCGTTGCCACGTTCATGCTCAACTCTCGTCATCTGTTCTATGGGCTGTCACTGCTCAAGCGCTTTCAGGGTGCAGGCTGGCGCAAGCCTTACTTGATCTTCGCCCTGACCGACGAGACGTATTCCCTGCTCACCAGCCAGCAACGCATGAATCTTGAGCGTCATGACCATGCAGCAGCGTGGCGTATCAGTGTATTGAACCATCTGTGGTGGGTGCTTGGCACTCTCGCCGGTGCACTGGCAGGCGCTACGCTGGAGTTCGACAGCCGTGGCATCGAGTTCGCACTCACGGCCCTGTTCATCGTACTGACCCTGGAGCAGGCACGGCGGTTGCGCGAGGCCCTGCCTTTTCTCGTGGCACTGATCGTCGGAGTCGGTGCCATTGTCCTGCTACCTGACCGACACTTGCTATTAGGGGCTATCGCCGCTACCAGCCTGGTGCTATTCGCGCATTACCTGTGGATTGATCGAGGTCAGGAGGGCAAGGCATGAGTCACGCTATGCTGATATTGATCATTGCCGTTTGTGCCCTGGCGACATTTGCGACACGTGTATTGCCTTTTGTGGCACTGTCACGGCATGCCGAGCACCCATTGATTCTTCATCTCGGGCGCTACCTGCCTCCGGCGGTCATGCTGATACTGGTGCTTTATGCGTTGCGCCACTTCCGACCGTTGGCGGAGGGAAGCCTGAACGGAGGCGAAAACGGCTTGCCGCTGCTCCTTGCCTCCGTCACTGTAGCCATGTTGCACCTGTGGCGTCGCAACGCCTTGTTGTCGATCATCGGCGGCACCGGGCTCTACATGGCCATGATCCAGTTGGGTTGGTTCATGCCAGGGTGAGCCAAGCATACAATCATCTTGAGCCCAGGGCCGTCAGCGGCGAAGATGAAAGGAAAATATCAGGAGAGCGCCATGATTCGCGATATTGCCGATGTCCGACGCAACTATACGGGAAACCATCTGGATACGACGACGTCGCCCGACACCCCGCTTCCGCTGTTTCAGGACTGGCTGGCACTCGCCCTGGAAAACGAGCCCTACGACGCCAATGCGATGACGCTGGCTACGGTCGATAGCCAAGGCTTGCCGCATGCCCGTATCGTGCTGCTCAAGGGCATCGATGATGAGGGGTTCGTGTTCTATACCAACTACCAGAGCCATAAAGGTAGTGAACTGGCCAATGTGCCTCATGCCGCCCTGGTCTTCTGGTGGCCCACCGTGCAGCGCCAAGTGCGTATCGAAGGCAAGGTGACGCAGGTTGGTCGTGAGGCATCGGATGCCTACTTCTTCAGCCGCCCGCGCAATAGCCAGCTAAGTGCCTGGATTTCGCAGCAGAGTGTGGAGATTCCCGATCGCACCTGGCTGGAAGAGCGCAAGCATCGTTTCGAGCAGGTCTATGATGGTCAACCGGTCAAGCGCCCCAACCATTGGGGGGGATATCGCATCGAGCCATCGGTCGTCGAATTCTGGCAGGGCCAGGAGGATCGCTTGCACGATCGACTGCGTTACAGTCGCCATGAGGGCCATGGCTGGATGAAGGTGCGACTGGCTCCCTGAGGGTCATGCATGCAAACGCCCGACCATGCGGTCGGGCGCTCTCTGGTCCAGCAGGCTAGATTACTTTCCCATCCACTCGGATACGATATCCGGATTTTCTTCTACCCACTGCTTGGCATTTTCGTAAGGATCGCTGCCCTCTTCCTGGTTCATCAGCATGACTTCACCCATCTGCTCGGGCGTCCAGGAAAAATTGTCCAACAAGGCATGCACTTCCGGCATGTCTTCTTTTAATCCTTGCCGCACGATGGTATGGATCTCTTCCGCACCACCATAGACGTTCTTGGGGTCTTCGAGATATTTCAGATCCCAGCGGGCAAACATCCAATGTGGTGTCCAGCCGGTCACAACGATGTCTTCTTGATTGTTGATCGCTGCTTGTAGCGCCGCTGTCATGGTCGCGCCGCTACCTGATTGCAGTTGGATATCGCCAAGACCGTATTCTTCGATGACATCCTCGGTCAGGCCCATCAGGCCGGCGCCGGGATCGATACCGACAATCTCACCATTGATCGCATCGGCCTTATCGTCCAACTGGTCGATGGAAGTGATGTCGGTGTAAGCGGGTACCACAAGGCCAAGCTTGGTTCCTTCCAGGTTGGCGCCCAGATCGACGACCTGCTCCTTGGTTTGCTCATAATAATTTTCGTGGGTTGTCGGCAGCCACGCGGCTACCATGGCATCAGCATCACCATAAGCCACCGCCTGCCACATGGCAGCCGCGGACAGCGAGGACATGTCGACTTCATATCCCATCTGCTCGAGGACGGCGCGTACCACATTAGTCGAGGCCACTTCAGAGGCCCATTCGACATACGCCAGTTCGACCGTTCCCTTGTCCTGCGCCTGGACCGTGCCAGCGGCAAAACCGATACCGGCTATCATCAGCACGGAGCCATAGCGAACGGCGCGAGACAGTGTGTTTATCGTTTTCATCACTTTCCCCTTCTGGATGATTTGGACGACTTACCGGCCCACGGACCAGTGGTCACTTGCATATACCGGCCCGCTGACGGGCCGGGTCTGACAGGCGTTGTTATTTAGCTTTCTTGGTGTTGCGAAGCGCCTGGGTCAGGCGGTCCAGGATCATTGCCAGGATAACCACGGCAATACCGGCTTCGAACCCGTCGCCGGGACGCAAGCGCTGAATGGCTTTCCAGACTTCGTTGCCCAGCCCGTCCGCCCCGATCATTGCGGCAATGACGACCATCGACAGAGCCAGCATGATGGTTTGGTTGATCCCTGCCATGATGGTGGGCAACGAGAGCGGCAACTGCACCTTGATCAGTTTCTGGCCACGCGTCGAGCCGAAGGCATCCGCAGCTTCGACCAGGTCCTTGGGCACCTGGCGAATACCCAGCGTCGTGAAGCGGATCGCCGGAGGCATGGAAAAGATCACGGTAGCGAAAATGGCAGATACCGAACCGATGCCGAAGAACGGGATGGCCGGAATCAGATAAACGAAGGCCGGCATGGTCTGCATGAAATCCAGTATCGGCATGATCATGCTATAGAACCGGTCTGACAGTGCCGCGAATATACCGAGTGGCAAGGCGATGAGGACCGCGACGAACGTGGCGATGACAACCAGGGTCAACGACTCGATCATCGGATCCCAAAGCCCCAGATTCCAGATCAGTACGAGACCGAGTACTGCACCGATGGCCAGGCGAATACCCGACAGTCGCCAGCACAGCAGGCCGATCAAGGCCATGAGTGCCCAAGCCGGCATCCACATCAACCCGTCGTTGAGGGCATTGATACCGGTCTGCGTGAAGCGCGAAATGCCGCGCGTAACCATCGAGTATTCCGAGGTCAGAAAGTCGAGCCCGCCTTCGATCCAGTCGCCAAGCGGAATGCGAGGGATGTCGATCGCCATCATTGTTCTCCTGCTTCAGCCAGTTCCGCCAGTACGGCCCCTTTGACCACGACGCCGAGCAAGCGCTGCTCATCGTCGACGACGGCAATGGGGAAACTTTTCTCGTTGAACATTGCAAACAGGTTGTGCAATGGCTCATCGGGACCGACACGCGGGAAGTCGTCACTGAGCAGCCCTTCGAGGCTGCCCTTGCCGTCGCGAGCCGCGCGGTTGGCGACATCGGCTTCGATCAACCCGACCAGCTTGCGCTCGCGACTGGTCACGTAAATGGAGTCAAGGCCGTTCTCGCTGAGCTTGTGAAGGACGGTGCGCGGACCGTCATCGATCCTTGCCGTTGCCCTTACCGGACGCATGGCGTGACGAGCGGTCAGTACGCGAGACATGTCCACACCCTCGATGAATCGAGCAACGTACTCATCGGCGGGCTGGGTCAATATCTCTTCCGGCGTGCCGATCTGAACGACCTCGCCATCCTTGAGCAGAATGATGCGATCACCGATATTGAGGGCTTCATCCAGGTCATGCGTAATGAAGATGGTGGTCTTTTTCATGCGATGCTGGAGTTCGAGAAGCTCCTGCTGCATGTCCTTGCGGATCAGCGGATCGAGGGCCGAGAACGCCTCGTCCATCAACAGGACGGTCGAGTCGTTGGCAAGCGCCCGTGCCAGGCCAACGCGCTGTTGCATGCCTCCCGAGAGCTGGCTAGGGAAGGCATCCTCCCATCCTTCCAGGCCGACCTGCTTGAGGGCCGCGCGGGCTTTCTGGGCGCGCTCGGCCTTGTCGATGCCGCGAATTTCCAAGCCGTATTCGGCATTGAGCTGTACGCTGCGGTGGGGAAACAGGGCGAAATGCTGAAACACCATGGAGAAATGCCGGCGACGGCATTCCAGCAATTCCTTGTCGCTGAGCTTGGGGATGTTTTCGCCATCAATGATGATATCGCCCTCGGTCGGCTCGATTAGCCGATTGAGGCAGCGGATCAACGTCGACTTGCCGGAGCCTGACAGGCCCATGATAACGAGAAGCTCACCTTCCTTGACATCGAAGGTGATGTTCGAGAGGCCGAGTGTCTGGCCGGTCTTTTCGAGAATCTCGGGGCGCTTGAGCCCCTGGTCACGCAGCTCGAGCGCCTTCTTCGGCTGGTTGCCGAAGACCTTGCTCAGGCCGCGCACCTGAATCTTGGTCTGTTGTGTATTGTCGCTCATCGGCTTGTCCGTATGTTACCCATCGGTTCCTGTCGCGGCGCGTCTGGCTCGTGTCTGGAGCAATTCATAGCGCAGTGAGATGCTGAATTGCCGCGACGATAAGAAATCGTTATGGGTTTATATCATACGTAGTTATTGAAAAGTGGGCAAATCAGAAAACCTGATGATTGATCAACGGTTCAAAAACCGGAGCCAGCAACCATGAGCGTTACAGCCCGATTGCCCTTTTTTCAGCAAGGGGATGGGAGTGGCATCTCGGACACCGTGAGGCGTCCGCTCGCGCCTACTGGCTTACGTCCTGTGCCGATTGATTCGCGGTAATCAATAGGGCTGGTTTTCCAGGCGGTGTCGCTGCCATTCGCTGGTAGGTTCATTGAGACGAAGCACGGCGTCGACGACCTGCTCTTCCATGTTGTAGTGCACGGTAAAGCCGAGATGCTTCATCAATGCACGCATCGGATGGTTATCGACCATGATCTTGCCGACCATTTCCAGCGTACCGACCCCCTTGCAGTACCGGATCATCTTGTTCATCAGTACGCTGCCCAACCCCTGCCCCTGCAGATCGTCACGAATGATGATGGAAAACTCGGTACGAATGTTGTCCGGATCATTCCAGACCCTGACGACGCCCAGCATTTCCTTGCTGCCATCGGTACGCACATGCTCGGCGATGAACGCCATCTGCCGGTCGTAGTTGATCTGGGACAGTATCGACAGGTCGCGCTTGGTCAGGTCGGCCTTGTTATGGAAGTAGCGGAAGCGAATGCTCTCCTCGGAGAGCTGGGAATGAAAACCGGTAATGAGAGGGGCATCCTCGCCTCGAATGGGGCGGATCTCGACTTGCATGCCGTTTTTCAACACCAGCCATTCACGCAACTCTTCTGGGTACGGCATGATGGCATGCCGAGCCGGCGTGCCCAGGTCCATGGCGAAATCGACGGCCACCAGCCCGTCACGATTGAGCAGCAGCGGGTTGATCTCCAATCCCTTGAGCTCGGGCAGGTCGGAGGCGATCTGTGACAGCTTGACCAGCAACTGGCACAGGCGGTCAATGTCCCGTTCGGGATGGCGCGAATGCTCGAGAATCAGCTTGGCTGCGTGGGTATGCGATATCAGGTCGTTGGCAAGCGTCATGTTCAACGGGGGGAGAGCCACATGCCGGTCGGCAAGTACGTTGACCTTGTAGCCACCGATACCGAAGACGATGACGGGTCCGAAAATCGGGTCTCGCGTAATGCCGGCGCATAGCTGCATGGAATGCTTGCCGCGTTGCATGGCCTGCAGGCAATAGCTGTAGATGCGGCTGTCAGGGAACTTCTCGCGCACCTTGTCGCCCAACTGGCGCACCCCATCCGCGACCTGCTCAGGCGTATCGAGATCTTGCAGCAGGCCTGAAGAAAGCTTGTGCGGATGCTTGCGGTACCGGTATGGCACACAGTTATGTTCATGCACTACCTTCAGCGCCATGCGACCTTCAAATTCCACGGCGCGCGCTGCGCCTTCTTCGGCTGAAAAGACGTAGCAGCTTGGTGCCGTGGGGATGCCGTAGGCCTCAAGTACCTGCCCGGTTTCTTCGTGAGTCATCTGGTCTCGGCCGCGCTGCTTGGCGGCCTCGATCAAACGGTGGCAGCGGGCCCGGATTTCTGGCGTCGTGGCAAATGGCAAACTGGGCGGCGTTTCCTGAAGCAGGGCCTGAACTCGCTGGTAATCCACCATGTGCATGAAGGCCTTGACGGCTTTTTCCGGTGAGATATAGGTAGGAATACCGGCCAGATTGCATTCGTGGCGTGCCGACAAGGCTTCCTCGAGCCCCATCCAACTGGTCAATAGGTTGCGTTTGAAGCGCTTGCGGTTGGCAATGACCGCTTCCGCGGTGGTCTTCGAGGGTGCCATGCGCGTCGGCGCATGCACGACCAGCACACTGTCGACGCCAGGGTCGCCGGCGACGATTTCCAGCGCCTCGACGAAGCGCTCCGGGGTCGCATTGCCGCCCAGATCGACCGGGTTGCGCCCGGGCAGGCTCACGTCAAAATCGCCATCCACCAGTGCCTGCCGGGTCTGGTCGGTAAATTCCGCCAGCTTGCCTCCTGCCGTGATCAGCTTGTCGATGGCCAGCAAAGCCGGGCCCAGGCCATTGGAGACGATGGCCAGCCGGTCGCCGCGAAGCGGCTTCATGCGCGATAGGGTTTCCAGCGCGTCGAACAGCTCGTCGGAGTTGTCCACCCGCACTACCCCGGCACGGGCCAAGGCGGCATCGACAATGACATCACGATTGGCAACGCCCGGTGTCGGTGGCGCATGGGAGAGTTCGGATTGGGGAGTACGACCGCTCTTGATGGCCAGGACGAGTCGGTTACGCGACGCGTCGCGCAGTGCCGTCATGAAGTGCTGGGAGTCGTAGATTCTTTCCAGATGCAGCAGGATTGCCTGGGTCGGCGAGAACTGATTGATGTAGTCGATCAGATCGGGAAGCATCACATCGATACTGTCGCCCAGCGTCACCAGGTGCGAAAAACCTATGCCCCGGCCTGCCGCCCAGTCGATCATGGCATTGCCGAGCATCCCTGACTGGCCGAGATAAGCGACCCGTCCCTGCTTGACCGGCTGGCTGGCATAGGTTGCATTGAGCCTGCGCCCCGGCACCACCAGCCCCAGGCACTCCGGTCCCAGCACACGAATACCCGAGCGACGGGCTGCCGCCAGCATCTGTTCCCGGATCGAGCTGCCGTCATCCGTATGGTCATTCAGGTAGGACCCCCCGGAAAGTACCATCGCGGCCCGAACACCAAAGCGGCCCAGTTGCTGGATCAGCTTGGGTACCGTTGCTACCGGCGAACAGACAATGGCCAGGTCAGGCACTTCGGGCAGATCGGCTACGCGCTTGACGCAAGGCCTGCCGTATACCTTGCCATAGCCTTTCGGATTGATTGCCCAGATGGTGCCGGGAAACCCGCTATCCTCCAGGTTACGGATGACTAAACCGCCCATGGAGTGAGGTTTTTCGGAAGCTCCGATGACAGCGAGTGTTCTCGGTTCGAAGAAATGGCGTAGAAAACGCGTGCCCACAACCTGACTCCTTGCTCATCGTCATCCCCTGTGTACGACTTATTGCCACTGTCATGCAAGCAATGGGCGCAATTAATGTCGCAGCTTGTCGTTCCGGAGAGCCGCCATGATCACATCCTTTCTTACGCACCCCCATTGTGACCTGCACCACATGGGGCCGGAGCATCCGGAAAGCCCCCTACGCCTGGAAGCCATTCGCAAGCGCATGGCACTGGCCGGTATCCTCCAGCAGACGATGCAGTCG
The DNA here is from genome assembly GCF_900113605.1 of Modicisalibacter xianhensis. Lineage (GTDB taxonomy): Bacteria > Pseudomonadota > Gammaproteobacteria > Pseudomonadales > Halomonadaceae > Modicisalibacter > Modicisalibacter xianhensis. The sequence continues at coordinate 134,740 of NZ_FOPY01000008.1, read as the reverse complement.
GAAGCACGACCGGCCAGCGATGAGCAACTGGCTCGCGTACACCCGCAGCGACATCTGATTTCACTCGTCAAGTGCGTTCCCGAGCATGGCCTGATCAATCTCGATAACGACACGTTTATGAATCCGCACAGTCTCGAGGTGGCCCGTCTTGCAGCGGGGGCCGTGGTGCGCGGTGTCGACCAGGTCTACCGGCATCAGGCCGACAATGTGTTCTGTGCCGTGCGCCCGCCGGGGCATCATGCCGAGGCCGCCGAGGCCATGGGATTCTGCTTCTACAATAACGTGGCCGTGGGCGCCGCTCATGCGCGAGCCAGGCATGGGGTGAAGCGCCTGGCCATCCTCGACTTCGACGTACACCAGTGCAACGGCACGATCGATATCTTTGCCAATGACCCGGACGTGCTGATTTGCACCAGTTATCAATATCCCTTTTACCCTTGGCGCTACTTGCGCCCCGAGGCCGAGAATGTGGTCTGTACTCCGCTGGATGCAGGCACGGATAGCCGTGGATTTCGACAGGCGATCGAGCGGGACTGGCTACCCGCTCTTCAGGCTCACCAGCCCGAACTGATCCTCGTGTCGGCCGGCTTTGATGCCCACCGATCCGACCCGATGGCCGACCTATGTCTTGAGGACGAGGATTTTCATTGGATTACCACGCTGGCCATGGATGTGGCGCGAATCTACGCCGGTAACCGCCTGGTGTCGGTACTTGAAGGCGGCTATGACCTGGACGCCCTGGGTAGATGTGCAACTGCGCATGTTCAGGCCCTGCTCGGCCAGCCTTTCGTTCAGGAAGAAAAGAAAGTCATTTGACGCTCACGTATAAAGTGCATGTCGGATAGCCGCCCCCGGCCAGTAGCGGCTGTGGTAGGATCGAGGAAACTTTATTTCCTATAGTGAACCAACATGTCAGCCAACACCGATCAAGCTGCGGCGCTCCGTATCGCCTCGGGCCGCAAGCCATTCGTGGAGCCGCTGCGGCTGGGTGAGAGGCTAAAGCAGATTCGCCTGGCCAATCAGTGGACGCTGGAGGACGTCAGCCGGCGTACCGGACTGGCGCGTTCCACGCTATCCAAGATCGAGAATGACCAGATTTCCCCGACCTTCGCTGCGGTACAGAAGCTGATCAGCGGGCTGGGTATCGATCTTCCGCAACTGCTCAGCCCACCCAAGCTGCAATCCCGGACGTCGGGACGCCGCGACCTGACTCGATCCGGCGAGGGCCAGCAGCACCCGACGCCAACCTACGAGCATGAGCTACTGTCCTGGCAACTGGCGCAAAAGCGCATGATCCCCTTCAAGACCATTGTCCGGGCTCGCAGCTTCGATGAGTTTTCCGAGTGGGTGCGCCACGATGGGGAAGAGTTTCTTATCGTGCTTGACGGCACCATCCGACTCTATACCGAATTTTATGAGCCGCTTGAACTCGAGCAAGGTGACAGTATCTACTTCGATAGCGATATGGGGCATGCCTTGGTATCCACGAGCATTGCCGACGCCATCGTGCTTTCCGTATGCACGCGTGGTGAAGCAAACTGAGTGGATCGCAAACTCTGCCCAACTTGACCCAGGAGACCCTGTCATGCAGCAAATGGACGATGCGACTCGCACCGAATTGGAAGCCGCCGCCTTTCGCCGACTGCTTCAACACCTGGATGCCAACAAGGACGTCCAGAATATCGACCTCATGATCCTGGCGGATTTCTGCCGCAATTGCCTGTCCAAGTGGCTGGTTTCCGCTGCTCATGAGCGTGGAGCCGAACTCGACTACGAAACCGCCCGGGAATATGTATACGGCATGCCCTACAGCGAGTGGAAGGACAAGTACCAGCAGCCGGCGACGCCGGATCAACTCGAGGCCCTGGAAGCACGCCAGAAGGCCAAGGAGCAGTCATGAGCGAGGAACGTAGCGCATTCGTTCCGTTGAACGTTGCGGTACTGACCGTTTCCGATACCCGGACGGAAGACACCGATCGTTCAGGCCAGGCGCTGGTCGAGAGCCTCGCGGCCGCTGGCCACCGGCTCGCAGACAAACGGATCGTCGTCGACGATGTGTATCGCATTCGCGCCGTGGTGGCGGGGTGGATCGCCGATCCCTCGGTTCAGGTGGTGTTGACCACTGGAGGTACGGGCTTCACTGGACGCGATTCCACGCCAGAAGCCGTCAGTGTGCTCTTGGACAAGACGATCGAAGGCTTCGGCGAGCTGTTTCGCCATCTTTCCTGGCAAGAAATCGGCAGTTCGACAATACAGAGCCGCTGCCTGGGCGGATTGGCCAATGCCACGGTGGTCTTTTGCCTGCCGGGCTCCACCGGGGCGTGCCGCACGGCCTGGAATGGCATCCTCCGCGAACAATTGGATAGCCGCCACACGCCATGCAACTATGCCAACCTGGTCATTCCCGGTCGAGGTACCCATGGCTGAACCTGTAGCCAACGGGTTGCAAAGCGTTGAGTCAGCGCTGGCTGCCTTGCTCGATGGCGTCGAGGCGCTTCCCGACGAGCCAGTCGCCATCGAGCGAGCCGGTGGCCGGGTACTTTCCCAGGCGGTAATTGCCCGGCAGGACGTTCCTCCTGCGGATAACAGTGCAATGGATGGCTATGCCCTGCGCTGCAGTGATGCAGGTAGAACACTGCCCATCACTCAGCGAGTCGTCGCTGGCGTGCCACCCTCGCCTCTGGCTTCCAATAGCTGCGCCCGGATTTTTACCGGCAGCGAGATCCCTCCTGGTGCCGACTGTGTTGTCATGCAGGAGGATGTTCAGGAAACTGCCGAAGGGATCCATTTTCCCAAGACTCTTTCTCTGGGCAGTAACATTCGATCTCGGGGGCGTGACGTTGCCTCAGGGACGGTCTTGCTGAAGGCGGGGACACGTCTCGAGGCGGCATCCCTCGGCCACCTTGCTGGCCAAGGGATCACCGAGGTCAACGTGCGCTGTCGTCCCCGGGTCGCCCTGCTCTTCACTGGCGACGAAATCGTCGACCCGGGCAAGCCGCTGGCACCGGGACAGATCTACAACTCCAATCGTCCCATGCTGCGCCGCCTGCTGGAGCGTTTCGGTGCCGAGGTCATCATGGCCGAATCTGTCCCCGACCGTTACGAAGCGACCTGTGACAAGCTTCGTCAAGCGGCCGGCAAGGCCGACATTGTAATTACTACCGGTGGTGTCAGCGTCGGTGAGGAGGATCACGTCAAGCAGGCACTCGAAGCGCTCGGCACACTGGATCTCTGGCGTTTGGCAATGCGTCCGGGGAAGCCTTTGGCCCTGGGTCGCCTGCCTCGCGAGGACGGCCATGGCCAGGTCCGGTTCGTTGGGCTACCTGGTAATCCGGTATCAAGCTACGTTGGCGCCTGGCTGTTTGTTCGTCCCTTGATGGGTCAACTGCTCGATTGCCCATCGTTACAGGCATTGCCACGCATGTATGCCCGAGCCGGTTTCGCGACACGCACCCAGGGACGACGCCATTACATGCGCGTCAGACTGGATTTCACGCCGGACAAGATTACTGCTCATGCTTTTGCCGATCAAAATTCTGCGGTGCTGTCATCCTGCATCGATGCTGATGCCCTGGCCATCGTGCCGCCGTTTACCGAGGTCTGCGAAGGCGATAGCCTGGAGTGCCTGTGGCTTGTGGAGAAGTGATTTACCGGCCCAGCCGGGCGCGAATGTCGGGCCACAAGCGCTGGAAGTCGTTTTCCAGCAACTCATAATCACCTTCCAGCCACGGAACCAGTGCTGCGAGACGGTTGGGGCCGCTAAGGCGGCGGCCTAGCCCGGCCACGGCCCTGCAGGTAAAGTCGAAGTCGGCATAGCCTCTGAGCCAGTCCTGAGAGACCATCGCCGGGATCATGCTGCCCAGGCGAGCCGGTGCCTGGCGGTTTCGTAGCACATGATAGGCACGCTCGATGATGCTGTCGTCATCAAGGTCACGGGCAATGAAATGATCCCAGACCATGTCCAGAGCGACCCCGGCGAACCGCCTGCCATCACGTGGCGCCCTGGCACGAGCAGCTACGACATCGGGGTGGGCATCGACCACGGCATCGACTCGCCGGTGATGACGAATGCCATACCCGACCTCATCGGGCCAGCCACTCAAATCACTGCCCTTCACTCCATCGGCAATCAGATTGCCGTACAGGAAATCATCGCTTCCCTTCCTGGCCAGCAAGGCATGTGCAAGAAAATTCACTTTACCTCAGAGGCAATTGGTGGGTTTCGGTAGGCCTGCGAGGCGGGCAGCTACCTTGGCCGGGCTCTCGGGAAAGAGCTTCATGAGATGGAGAGACTTGCCTTTTTCCGCTCCCAGCGTCTGCCCTACGGCCTTGACCAGCGGACGCATGGCCGGTGCCATTTCGTAACGACGATAGAAGTCACGCAGTACCTCGATGACCTCCCAATGCTCCTCGGTGAGAAGGCGTCCCTCCTGAGCAGCGAGCGCTATTGCAACACCGGGAGTCCACTCGTCCATGTCAATCAGATAGCCTTCGGGGTCAAGGGCAATATCCCGGCCTTCGACAGTCACGCACTTGTCAGATGTCCGTGCACTCATCAATACCAGCTCACCGTTTGTGTTGCCTGCTCCGTCAGGGCGACGAAGCCTTGCATGTCGACAAGCTCCATGGTCTCGGCTTGTCTGTGTTCCAGTCCGCGTGAAACCAGATCTTCTTTCAGCACGAAGATCCGTCCACGAATGGATGCGAATGTCTCGGCAAGAGGAGCCACCGCGCCATAGACGCCATCCTCCAAGAGTAACAGCCGGTCATTGTCGCCCATGGCACGCAGTGCATCGAACGGGACACGACTGGAAGCCGGCGAGCGGTTCAGTATATGCAGCAACACACACGCATCCTTATCGAGGTTAAAAGCTGTATATCGGCGAATGTTCAGCCAGGACACGAGGCAGCGACGCAGCATCGACCAGGCTAACTGGAAGCTGCAAGTCGTCGATCGTCAGCCCTCGCTGTGCCAAGGATTCGCCATCGACGAGCAAGGTGTCGATATCGTACATCTCAAGCATATCAAGGGTCGGATGTGTGCCCTTCTGGCCGAGCGGACCACTGGTCTGGCCCGCGATCAAGGCCTGCACGCCGTCACCGAGAAAGAGCACGTGGACCTTCCTGCCCAAGGCAGCACCTACCAGGGCTACGTCCAGTCCTTCGCGCAGCCAACTGCTGCCATGTGGTGAGTGGCGTAGCATGACCAGCATGGCGGAGTCCGTCGTATCGCTCATGTCTATATTTCACACTAAGGAGAGAATGTTACCAGCCGATCATGAGTGGTATGGACGTCGATCAGTTGCCCTAGCCCGGTCAGCTCGAAAGGCGATTCGACAGCGTGGCCCTCCTTGCCGTGACGTCGCGCTTCGCGCTCATCGATGATGCCGCGCCGCAACGCGGCTGCAATGCATACCAGCAGCGATGTGCCCTGCTCCTGGTGCAACCGACGCCAGGCCTCTACCAGGTTGGGTTCGTCCTGGGGCGGAGTTGCCAAGCGAGACGCATTATAAACACCGTCATGATAGAAAAAGACCGTGCCGAGAGTATGTCCCCGGGCAATTAGGGCGCTCGCAAAACGCAACGCAGAATGCGAGGCTTGCTGACTATAGGGGGCACCCTGCACCAGTAATGCGTATTTCATGTCGATGCCATCCTTTGCTGTGTAAAAACACAGAACCCCGTCCGTGAGGACGGGGTCTCGTTCAAAGCTGACCGGATAGGGTCGCTCAGTCGTCACTCATCACGCCGAGCAGGGAAAGCAGGCTGACGAAGAGGTTGTAGATCGACACGTAAAGCGTGATGGTCGCCAGGATATAGTTGGTTTCACCGGCCCGGTGCACGATCTCACTGGTCTGGTAGAGAATCACCGCCGAGGAGAACAGCACGAAACCGGCGGAAACCGCCAAGGCCAACGCTGCAATGTCAAAGAGCATTGCCACGACCATGGCGAGTATCAGAACGATGGCCCCGGCGAGCAGGAAGTTGCCAAGGAAGCTGAAGTCCTTGCGAGTCAGCAGCGCCACGGCGGAAAGACCCACAAAGGTGGCTCCGGTCATGGCCAGTGCCGTCATGACCAACTGCGCGCCATTAGGTATAGAAAGGTACAGGCTCAGTATTGGCCCCAAGGTGAAGCCCATAAAGCCAGTAAAGGCAAACGCTGCCAGCAAGCCAGCCGCTGAGTTTGCTGTCTTATGCACCAGGAACATCAGACCGTAGGCACCAATGAAGAACACGAAGATGTTCATCTGGCCGATACCCATGGCCATGGCTGCGCCTGCGGTGACTGCCGAGAACAGCAAGGTCATCGCCAGCAGCATATAAGTGTTGCGCAATACCTTGTTGGTACTGACCGCTTGCGTCTGACGCTCGGTCACATGTGACTGGTAGGCCATTGATCAGGCTCCCTTGTATGGTTGCTAGCGTTAGATCAAGAATGCCGGCTTCGGGTTCCCTGTGCAAGCGGCCAAAGCGCACAAACATGCATGCCAAAAGGAAGCCCCGTCTTGGTAGGGGCTCCCCTTTCCAACCGATAGAAACCGGGCCTAGAACTGCTTGAAATGATGACGGTGCTGCTCGAAGGTCTCGAGTTTCGATAACGCTTCCACTGCCGAACGTAGACACTCCGAATCATTGGGGTCATCGACTTCAACCAGCAGCAGATTGGGTGATCCTTCCTTGTTGTGCGCGTCACTAGAGGCCGTTATCGGCAGGTGCTGCAGATCGCTCATCAGTTCCACATAGCGATGATCGTCATCATGACGCCCTACCGCACCGATGATATGGATATCTGCCAACTGGAGTTCCTTGGCTTGCTCTATGGGCACCCGTACGGTGTTTCCTGACATGGTGATCTCCTTTGGTTCCTTAGGTGCCTTTACAGGCTGGCCGGATTAGCCGGTCTTCGCCACCCTTTTCTGCTCCGTGACACGATGCTTGGACAAGGTATTAAGCCACTGATTGCCAACGCCCTCTTGACGAATACTCAAATGTTGGTAGTATACAACGCCGTGAGCCGGAGGGATGGCAGAGCGGTTGAATGCACCGGTCTTGAAAACCGGCAAGGGTTAACGCCCTTCCAGGGTTCGAATCCCTGTCCCTCCGCCACTCACCCAAACATCATCGATTGATGTCCCTGTGGGCATCTGTCCCAGAACCCGTTCGAACGCCGCTAGTGGCTTGGACGGGTTTTTTCATGACTGGAATATATCCCGTCCTCCTTACGCTCATGTTCCTAAGTATGCGCCCGGGAAAACCTCGTGGCTACCGCTGGTCTAGGTGTGAGTTTGAAAACTAATGCTTTTTCTGCTCGCTAATCTGACTCTAACCCTTTGGAATTGCTGCTAACCTAGCTTGGCCAACCAAAAGGGCCCCAAGCTTGAACAAGAAATACCATCCTGCGCTCATCGCGAACCGTGCCGATTCGAGGGTAGCAACGCACCGCTGGTCGGTTCTCGTCGAGATCAAGGGCATCACCCGAAGCTTGCTACCTGAGACGTTTGAGTCTTATTCGCGAGCAGAAGCCCGCGCAGATGAGTTGAACAGGCAAGAGCGCGTCATGGCATTGCGTGCCTTCATCTGAAGGTTCTTCAGTAGAGGCTATCTATTGTCAAAGAACATGCGAGCCAAGCCAGTGCAGCTATTTGTACTTTTCAGCTTCATCGCATAGCACACGCTTAAGTAGTTCCAGTTGACTGTCGGAGTCGGGATCGGTGTACTGGACCATTATCCTTGCCACTTCGTGGCGCACCATCTGGCGTATATATTCATCATATGTGCAAAGGGTGGCTTCACAATGACGACAATACAGCACTTCATGACCGCCAGGGTTGCCTTTCCATCGGTTTTGGTAATGGCAATGGGGGCACTGAACCGATCTGGATATGTTCAGCATAAGCAACATCTCTTGCAAAGTTACCATCGAATATAGCTATCAGGCCATAAGGAACATTGACCACTGTCAAGCAAAATATGCACTGTACATTTCAGTCTGATGAGCCATGTGTTGCTAAAATTCAATATTAGCAAGATTAATTATTATAAAGATACCAAGATTAACCTTATGGATACTTTTTGAATTACAAAACGTCTCTTGTATACATGCAGGTGGCAGGCCCCAGTAAGCAGTGTGGAAAGCTTGGGAACCTATCGCCCTCTCGACGTTGCCCTTGTGCTTGCTCAATTTTGGATTATTATTAACTTGCCGTGCTGCCTGGGAAAAAATCATGGATACAGGGTCGGTAGTTACATACAGCATTGACTTCGATACCGATATGCTTGGCAAGTCGATCATCATAGACTCTGTCATGGGCGCAAAAGTCTGCGGCATGCTATTTAATCCTGCCAATGGGCGTATTCTAATTGTCGTCCAAAAGCCCGATGAGCAGGTGCCCGAGCCGCTTGAATTTGTTGTTCGTGGCGAGAATGACAACAGTGCCGATATACTCAATGAAGTATGGGTGGGATCTTTCTTTTATTCGGTGCACCTTGTGCCTTATCATGTGTTCAAGGTTTTCTAATTAAAGTATCAATATAGCTACTAAGAAAAATTACGCTCCATCCTTATGTAATGGCGACGAATCGATTGCGATTCCCGAAGTCCGAACACCTGGATCTCGAAATTCTTTACATCTGGCCATGCTACGCCAGCGTTGAGGGGCAAGGCATGGTATTGCCCTGTCGAGGATGTCAGGAAAAGGCGGCAATGCTTGTTATCCATTCCCTTCCCCGATGCAAAGACAATTTTACCGTGTATGCCAATGACCCTGTTATTTTCATGAATGGTATGTAGCGATTGACCATTCAAAAGAAAATCTATGTGGGCAGAGTTAGGTATTTCAATCATCATTTCATAGGAAATGATACTATCTTGCTCAATAGTTCCCTCTGCAAGCTCGAGCAAGCCGATCGTTGCGCGCCCGTTCACGGCCGGCAGGCTATTCGAGTAACTGCTATAGTATACAGGCGTTGACTTGAACGTATTATTGCCATCTTCATCTGTGCGTAATGTGTGGCGATTAACTGGTTGCAACACGTCGCAGTGGCGTCTTGACCCGTCAACACTACGCAGTACATTATTCTTGAACGTTCCCCTGTCGACAAGGATGGCGTGACCAGACGAACCTTTCTGCGAAACTACGATATTATCATTGGCATAGCCGTGACTGAATCCGGCGATACCAAATTCGTTCTTCCACATAATCGTGCAGCCGGACATGGTGGCGTAGGCATCTCCCCAGACGCCCCTTCCAAACGTTGTGATCGTAAAGTTGCGGATTGAGGATTCAGGCCCGGTTTGTAGCATGGTGATGTCCTTGTCGCTGGGTCCACCATCATTCAGTTGTCCGCCATTGACATGAATACGCTTGGCTCCCTCCGAGGTGTTGGCGTGGCAAATGTAATCTCCTGCGTTGGATGGCGAGCTCTTTACCCTTAGGATGGTTGGGTTGATGACTTCTGTATCATGGGAGTAATAGGCGAACTCCCAAGCATTTCTAGAGTATAAGAACTCGCAGTCTTTGAAGACTGTTCTCGCAACAGGATTGCCTGATACAGCAGTGTAGCCTTCCTTGGATCCAAAAGAGCAATTGTCAAACACGGTCTTGTAGGTGCTCAAGTTGACAGCAGGCCATCTAAAGCCAGCCTTCTGGCGGAACCCTACATTGGTAATACGGGTATTTACCGAAACATGAAGGTTCCACTGTCTCCCAGTGGCATCGGTAAACGTATCTCCCTCCGTAAGCTCTGGCTGGTTCAGGCGAATCACTCTGCCGCCATCGTAATCGTCGTCGATGAAATATCTGGCCACGATGTATTTTTCATGGACTGAGGCTACTTCATTGATCTGATTGGGTGAGTATAAATTGGTATTACGTACCCGCCGGGTGCCCTCTATGCCTATGATGTCTCCTACCTGGAAGTCTTGGGAATTTTTTACATAAAGCCGGTTACTGACCGTATGCGAAAGGCCATATACATGTTCAGGATGATAAGCAGGGATATAACTGTTGGCGGGCCCATAAGTACCCACTATCACACCCCGCTGTCCAGCATTTCGAAAGTCATTGTAAAAGTAGGATTCGTGCTTGCCACAGCCTGTGATGACTACATCATGTGGAATTAAAATCATCCCTCCATGCGTGTGGGCTCCATGGGAGAGATGAAAGCGTAACTTGTGATCGAAGGCGGTATTGATCGCTTTTTGCAAGGCTTCGTCTTCTCGTGTGCCATCGCGCTTGATACCTGCCTGGGCACTCGTAAAGAAGCCTTGATGACAGCGTCGCCAGAGTTTTTTCCCAGCGGCTATGACATGGATGATATCGTCTGGAGGAACATCAAGCTTGGTAACGAGGGTGAAAAGACCACCTCCATCATCTCCGGGGGCATGATATCCGGCCACCCGGACCAAGGTTCCCTCTGCGATTTGATCGGTTGGAAGCACACGCAGATCTTCGAGTGTAGCTACGCTGACCACTCGACCATCGAGTGCCTTATGCAGTGGTTGCCGACCTGTCATGGTGTGCACGTGCGCGCCAGAAATATCCCCCGCGTGATTTGGGTGATCGTCAGGATAGTTGGTTTGTACCTCTTGGGCAGAGGCACTCTTTGTCTGACCCGACAGGACATTGCCTGCCCAAGCCTGCTGGGCTGCAGTAAGGACTGCTCCAGCCTTGAATATGCGATAAAGAAAGTGCCGCCTCGCGTGATTCACTTCGCGCCTCACACTGATCTTAACGACAAACGCTTCGTAACGATGCTTATCGGTAGAGTAACTTCAGTTGACTATAGCGGCTTGGCTAGGCAGTGAGGGTTAATTTTTCAGCGCAGACCGCTTTCCATACCAAGGTCTGACTCAAGGTGATGCCGTTTTAGTCGATGAACATTAAGCAACTCAATCAAAGGCTTGGTGCAGATGACTAGGTGCCGGCCACTTTTGAACGCTCATACGTAGGGTAGCCCCATGAACGGCATGTTCGATGAACGATACGAGAAGCTGATGAGTTTAACGCATGAGCGCGATGACTGGCGGCGTCGCGCCGAGGCTGCCGAACGCCAGTTACGCGAAGCGCAACGTCAACTTGAGGAAATCAGAAGACATCCAGCGCTTGTGGAAGCCTGAGAAGGTTAGGCAAGATAATATTTTCTTACTTTTTCGATAGCGTATGCCATTTCACATTCTGGCTTGCCTCGGCTATATTGATAGCACGCTAACAATATAGCCGGAGGTATCTATGAAAGTGTTGAACCGGGTGTTTACGATGCTGGCCGCCATTGTCCTTTCAGCGCTTGTCCCTCTCTCGGCTGGCGCAGAACCCAGTCAGACGCTTTCGGAAAGCAGCTACGGAGAGGAAAGCAGTATGGACAGGGTCGGTAAAACACGTACTGGAACGGCTAGTTCGCAGGAAGATGCATCCCGCTAACGTTTCTTGAGCATAATAGGCATTTTTGCCTATCCCAGCCGACTCGGTCGCTTGAGCGTCCGGGTCCCTGCCTTTCCCTGATGTTCTTCCGATGGTCTAGTCCTGTTATAAAGAAATTACATTTCTTTAGATAAGATCTTGAATGTATTGGCTATCTTGAAGGCGATTATCCCATGGCGCCATCATCAGGAATCTGTACCCAGGCAACAGCTTGGTTACGGTGCAGAAGGCTCTGGCCATCAGTAACCGCAAGGAGATCAACATGCCCACGTTTCTGATTGAGAAGGATTACGAGACCGGAGACGCCAATACACCTGACGGGACCTTTCAGGTCGTTACGCTCGAGGATGAAAACGGCAATGATGTCATGGACGAAATCGGCATCGATCCTGGCACGCTGTACCCTATCGACACTGGAGAGGCAGAAATCGTCAGTCAAATCGGTGCGGCCCTTGACCTGGACACAGCCGAGATCGAGCTGGAAGAGTCGAATCCCGGCAATCCTCGGTATCGCCTTGAGTAACAGCATAAGCGCCGAATGCCTCCATGCATTCGGCGCTACTGGGTAAAGCCTCTCAGGGAGTTGAGTCGCGATCGGTCAGATCCGAGCTGTCATAATCCTGATTATCGTCCGGATCCGAGCCAGGCTCCGACGATGTTTGTCCTTCGAAACGTCTTGCTGCCTCAATGGCTTCAGGCTCGCTCTCGTGACGTGAAATTTCCCTCGGGCTATCGGCAACGGTGACATCGACGACTCGCCATCCTGAAATCAGGTAGTGGTCTCCACCATCTTCCTTGATTGGTTCGACTCGTGCGGTATGAGTCATTGGCACCTCCTTGGCAGTGGTTGATTGCTATCGCTTGGTAAAAAGCGCTTCAGTTAAGCGTGGCTTATGCAGCACATCCTGCAAGGCCTGGCAGCGTGCAGCCAAGTCTGCATCGCTTGCTTGCTGGGTCTTGCCCTGCCCCATCAGAAATAAATCCATGATCCAACCCTGCAGCCTCTCCTCGCGAAGCATGGCTCGCTGCAATTCTAGCTGGGCCGAGTCCTCATTTTCTCGGAACAAGGTGCTCGCGTGCAGCGTTTCGAGGAGCCTCCCGGCAAAAGCCAGGCATTTGTCGATGTCCTGGAACCACGCCCGTTCGCGAAAAATCAGACCGATGGCGGCCACATGAGCCACTTGTCCTGCATGGTCATTGTAAAAGGTGTCGATTCTGACTGACTCGAAAACACCCTCCGGTGAATTGATGGTGTGAAGGAGTTTCTTCAAGGCAGGCTGTCCCCGAAGTTCGGGAATCTGCGCTATCTGCTCCGGCGCCTGCACCAGTGGCAGGTAAGGATGAATGACTCCCCCGGCATACGTCTCTGCCTCATAAGGTATCTGTAGCGTTTCATCATCCAGAGTCAACCTGATGCATACTTTTCTTGGCATGCCAGCTCCTGGCTTTGTGAATGTCTTCGGCCGGGTGATGTTCGGTGACATAGCAGCACACAACATTACTTGCCAGTCCAAGGTTCTTTGCCTGCACTGATTGTTGAGTCAAGCCAGGGTTATCCCTTGAGACTGGTCAACCGAACCAATGATGGACTCGATTTGCCGCAACTCGTAGATAGTCGGATTGCGTTTCCATAAGTGGAAATTATCAAGCTAGGGAGAGTGACATGAAAGCGGCAGAGAAGCGACTGGTAGAATGGCTACGCGACGCGCATGCCATGGAAGAGCAAGCCGAGCAGATGCTGAAGGCTCAAGCTAGCAGAATAGAAAACTATCCGGAGATCAAGCGTCGCATCGAGCAGCATATCGATGAAACTGCAAACCAGGCGAAGCAGTTGGAAAGCTGTCTCTCGCGTTACGACGAAAGCCCATCAACCGTCAAGGATACAACCGGCAAGATGACAGCCATGGGTCAGGCCCTTGGTGGCATGTTCGCTGGCGACGAGATCGTCAAAGGCTGTATCGCCAGTTATGCCTTCGAACATATGGAAATCGCCTCCTACCGCATTCTCGTGGCTACCGCGGAAGAAGCGGGCGATGCTGAAACCAAGCGTGTCTGCGAGGCCATTCTGAAGGAAGAAGAAGCCATGGCAACTTGGTTGGAGCAACATACCCCCCAAGCCGTTCATCAGTACCTGCAACGTGATGAAGTGCCAGGCGCAGATGCCAAGCGTTGATGTCGCACCCATCTTTTTCTGCCGCCATCCAGGAGGGTGGCGGCAGCGGCCAAGCACTGACTCAGTGGTAAAGCCTTAGACCTACCTTTGTCACTCGATGGCCTTCCATATCACTGACGACCCATTGTATCCCGTGCCAGTCGATATCGTCTCCGATAACGGGATGCCCACCGACTCGTAGAGACACGAACTCTCCCAGAGTGATGTCTCGTTCCCCGGGACTGAGGGTCAAGCCATAGGCGCTTGCCACGTCTGCCATCATGGCTTCGCCATCCAACGTAAACGTTCCGAAGAACGCTCGCTCGCGCTTGAGTCTCGCATCGCCATTGAATAGTCGGTTGAGTGCAGGCAGGTCCCCCGGACGGCCAATGACACATAGCAAGTCGCCCAGTCTCAGCCGTGTGCTTCCCTTGGGATGCAGCATGGCATGGTTTCGGAACAGCGCCGAGATCAAGGCGCCGGAGGGGAAGCGCAACAGTCTGATAGGCGCATCCTCCAAGGCCTCGTTATCGACTCGGTAGATGAACATCTCGTAATCGTTTTCGGGCAGTACGCCAAGCGGCCCTCGTCTATCGGGCTCTACCCGCCAGGGTACTGTGACACGCAACCAGCTCGCGACCAATGACAGCGTGGTGCCTTGAGTCATCAGCGACATCAGCACCACGAAGAAGGCCACATTGAAGTACAAAGCAGCGTTTTCGACTCCCCCGACAACGGGGAAGATGGCAAGTACAATGGGCACGGCACCGCGCAATCCCACCCAAGAGATGAACCACACCTCCTTCCAGCGAAAGCTGAACATGGGCTTGATGGCCAGAACCACAGCCAGGGGGCGTGCCACGAAGATCAGAACGATGGCAAGCAGCGCACCCGGGAGGGCATAGTCGATCATCTCGGTGGGCGTGACCAGCATGCCTAGGACTAGGAAAAGCCCTATCTGGCTTAGCCAGGCTAGACCGTCGTGCACGGGCAGGATAAAGCTGAGATGGCGTCCTGGCTGGTTGCCTATCATGAGGCCTGCTAGATAGATGGCCAGGAAACCGCTGCCACCCAGGGCGCTGGTCAAACCGAATACGCAAAATCCCAGAGCCAAGGCGAGTAGAGAGTACAGGCCGGGGGCAAGATCCAGCCAGCGTAATAACTTGCCTGAAAGCCAGCCACCCCCGATGCCAATGGCCAGGCCAAGTGCAAACTGCTGGAAGAACAGCCACAATGTATCGGCTGGGCTGCCGACATCGCCGGTCAATATCTCGACGAGCGTAATGGTAAGGAAGATGGCCATCGGGTCGTTGGTGCCGGACTCAATCTCGAGCGTGGCGCCGACACGCTCATTGAGGTTGACCCCCTGCCCTCGCAACATGGAAAACACTGCGGCAGCATCTGTCGACCCCACAATGGCACCGACGAGCAAGCCCTGCACGAGCGTGAGGTCGAATAGCCACGTCGCGAACACACCAACGATGCCGCTAGTAATGAATACCCCCAGCGTGGCCAGGGAAAGGGCCGGCTTGAGCCCTACCCGGAATGTCTTGAGCCGTGTGCGCAAGCCCCCATCGAGCAGAATCATGGCCAGGGCCAGATGGCCGATGATGAAGGCCAGGCCGTAGCTGTCGAATTCGATGCCCAGGATGCCATCCTCGCCTGCCAGCATGCCCAGAGCGAGGAAGATCACGAGCAAGGGGAGTCCAAACAGCGACGACAGCCGGCTGGCAACCACGCTTAGCGCAATCAGGGAACCGGTAAGCAAGAACAGAGTATTGATGCTATCCATGGCAGGGCCGTCAGCGTATCGGTCGGTAGTATGACATATCGCTCAAGCACTCACGAAGCAGTGGCGAAGAGAAGTCAGAAAGTGCTCGTTGAACCACCGCCGGGAGACATTTGGATACAATGCTGGCCACGTCCATTCGACAAACGCTAGACTGAGCGGCCGCCTGATTGCAGCGCCATTGATGAGGTATCGATGAAACAGAGGTTATATCGAGTTTTGGCGCTGGCAATGCTTCTTGGCTTCTTTGCCGATGCCGGGCATGCCGACGATCATATGCTGGCCGAGACAGCCGTTCAGGCAGCTCGGGTCGTGGTCAGCCCGGCGGGTAATGCAACTGAAGAGATTCAGGGCAGCAAGGCGAACATCATGCCGGTCACGAGCCCCGTCATCATTACCGGCGATCCCGAGCCTATTGTGCCTCCGCCGGCACATCCGTTGCGTGTCGCTCTGGACTGGTACCTCACTCCTTATCATGCGGCGCTGATCGTCGCCCGCGAGCGTGGCCTGTTCGAGCGCGAAGGGCTTGAGGTTACCCTGACCCAGCCTGCCGATCCCACCGTGCCTCCCAAGCTGGTCGCGGCCCAGCATGTCGAACTGGCTTTGACATCACAGCCCCGCCTGCACTTGCTGGTCGACCAGGGGTTGCCCTTGATACGTGTTGGCACGCTGGTACCGTTGCCTCTGGCAACCTTGATCGTGCGCCAGGAGGCCAATCTCCAGTCCTTGTCGGATATTCGGGGCAAGACCGTCGGCTATGTGTTCGAGGAACCGGCGCGTCTATTGTTGGATGGGATACTCGAAAAGCATGCGCTGAGCTCGGATGACGTGGAACTAAAGCGCATCGACTTCGGCCTCAATTCGAGCCTCGCCGAGGCCGAGGTCGATGCCGTAGTCGGCGCTCAAAGGCATGTCACACGACGGCAACTCGAGCAGTCTGGCATCCGGGTCGTCGAGTTCCCCTTGGGAGAAACTGACCTTCCCCTCTATGACGAGCTCATCCTGATAGCCAATCGCGATAGTCTCCAACAGCACGGAAGTGACATCCGCCGTTTTCTCGACGCACTCCAGCAGGCCACGCTATGGCTGATCAATCATCCCGACGACGCTTGGGAACTGATACGCAAGGCCGAGCCGGGCCTGGATACGCAAGCCAACGCCGACGCCTGGCCCGACACCCTACGTTACCTCGCCTTGCGCCCAGCAGCGGTCCAGGCAGAACGATACCATCGATTCGAAACCTATCTTCTTCAGCAGGGTCTGATAGAAAGTCTGACGCCGGCTAATCGCCTGGCAACTGATATCACTCACCCTTGATCCAGGAATGCCCGGGCAAAGCGGTATCCGGCCCGCCCTGGGTACCCGTAAGGCTGTATGAACGACAGAGCGCTTGTATTTCTCGATCTGGAAACCACCGGCACGCGCACGACCCGTGACCGCATCACAGAAATCGCGGCATTGCGCGTTTTTGATGGTGAGGTCATCGATTGTTACGTCACCCTGGTCAACCCCCAGGTCAGTATTCCCCCGCACATTCAGCAACTGACGGGGATAAACGATGCCATGGTCAGCAATGCACCGACTTTCGAGACCTTGGCGAACGATTTCTTTGCCTGGTTGGGCAGGGACACAATCGTGGCGCATAATGCACGCTTCGATTATAGCTTTCTGCGAAACGAGTTCGCACGAGCAGGCCTGGACTATGCGGCCCGCCCCCTCTGCACGCTCAAGCTCTCTCGGCGACTGGCCCCCGAGCATGCTCATCACAATCTCGATGCGCTGCTATCGAGGCATGGCCTGGCTTCGCAAAGTCGGCATCGCGCCGAAGGAGATGCGAGATCGCTGGTGGCACTGTGGAAATGCTGGCACGAATACTATGAGGCGGAGCAGATCGAGACGTTGGCCCAGGCGCAGATGCGACAAGCCAGCCTGCCAGCGCATCTGGACCCGGCGCGGCTAGCTGACTTGCCCGAGCGCCCCGGAGTCTATCTGTTCTACGGTGAGAATCGTGCCGTGCTGTATATCGGCAAGAGCATCAATCTGCGTTCCCGAGTGCTCAGCCACTTCAGCAATAACCTGAGCAGTGACAAGAAAATGCGCCTGGCGCAGCAAACTCATGATATCGAGTGGCAGGAAACCGCCGGCGATCTCGGAGCGCAACTGCAGGAAGCGCATCTGATCAAGCAATTGATGCCGGTACATAACCGCATGCTGCGGCGCCAAAGCCGGTTGGTCAGCTGGAGTTGGCCGCAAGGGGACGACGCGCCTGCCCTGGTAGACCAGCAACGCCTGGCATTCTCCGAGCAAGCGCTGTATGGCCTGTTTCGCTCACGACGCGATGCCGTCAATGCCCTGAAGCAGATTGCCGTGGATTATCGGTTGTGTACGCAGACCTTGGGGCTGGTTCGTGGCAAGGGGCGCTGTTTCGATCACCAGTTGCGGCGTTGCCTTGGTGTCTGCTGTGGCGAGGAATCCATGGAATCGCATGCCGGACGCGCCCGCGAGGCGCTCGAGCGCTTGCGTGTCCAGCAATGGCCTTGGCCAGGACGTGTCGCCTTTGGTGAGATCAGCCAGGACGGCGAGCGCGCCTGGCATATCGTGGATCATTGGTGCTACCTGGGGTCGGTCGAGTCGCTAGACCGTGATCGCTTGGCAGCACTTGGGAAGCAATGCCCCAGGTTTGACGTGGATACTTACAAGATCCTCAATCGTTTTCTTGCCAGGCAGGACGATACCCTGGAAATTCATCCTTTGTCCTGACAGTCAGGTCAGAGAGGGCGCTGGCTCAGGAACTCGTTGACGGCTGCCTGGAATGCCTCCGGTGTTTCGGCATGCAGCCAATGGCCAGCGTCCAGCGTCACGATATCGGCTTGCGGCAGGATTTTTCGCACCTGAGGCAGCATGTCATCGGTCACATAGTTCGAACGCGCCCCCCTAAGTACTAGGGTCGGGCCTTCGAATGTTCCCTCACCTGCAGGCTCGGCAACAATATCGGCATACGCTTTCTCGATTTCGTCGAGCCCGACACGCCAATGCATCGTACCATCCTCGCCTCGTATCAGGTTGGTCGCCAGGAACATGCGGATCGCCGGGGTGTCGACATGTTCGGCCATCAGGGCATCGGCTTCCTTGCGTGATCCTGGGCGCCCCTCCTCCACGCGCCGCATGGCGGCGAAGATACTTTCATGACCGTGCTGATAGGTGACGGGAGCGATATCGGCGACAATCAATGACGCCAAGCGTTGAGGGGCGAGGCGTGCTACGGAGATGGCTACCTTGCCTCCCATCGAGTGGCCCAGAAGATCGCAGCGGTCGATTTTCAACGCATCCAGCAAGGCGATAACATCCTCGGCCATCGAGCTATAGTCCATGGCCTGGGCATGGGGCGACCTGCCATGGTTGCGTAAATCGACAGCAATCACCCGCCGCTGCTCCTGCCACTGCTTGACATGCGAACGCCAGTTATCGGCACTTCCAAACAGGCCATGCAATACGACTAGTGGCAACGCATCGTCGGACCCATCAATCTGGTAATGCAGTTCGAGGTGATCGCTCATGTCATCTCCTTGTCAAATTCCTTCGGGTGAGGGCTTGGCGCCCCAGCCCAATAGTCGACGTATCAGCCACCCTAGCAGGAGTCCATACATGGGCAAGAAAAGCAGCAGCGATACCGTCAGTTTGATGGCGTAGTCCACCCAGGCGATCTCGACCCAGTGAGTGGCCATGAAAGCATCCGGCCCCTGATGGAAGGCGATCGCGAAAAAGGCGAAAGTATCCGCCAGGTTGCCGAATACCGTGGACACCGCAGGTGCGACCCACCAACGGCCATTACGCCTCAAACGATCGAATACCTGAATATCCAGCAGTTGGCCGATCACATAAGCCATGAAACTGGCCAGAGCGATACGCGCCACGAACAGGTTGAACTCACCCAAAGCCGCCAGGCTACGAAACTCGCCTTTCTCGAATAGCACGGAAAGTACGTAGGAAATCACAAGCGCCGGCAACATGACACGCGCAATGATGGCTCGTGCCGGCCCCTTGCCGAAGAGACGCACGGTCAGATCGGTGGCCAAGAAGATGAACGGGAAGCTGAATGCTCCCCAAGTGGTATGCACCCCGAACAGGGTGAATGGCAACTGCACGAGATAGTTGCTGGCCGCAATGACAAGGATGTGAAACGCGACAAGCGCTATCAGGCAGCGGCGGTACTGGGCGTCGGTAAGTGAGAGCATATATTTCCTTTTTGGCTTGCGAGGGGTGAGGGAACCCTCGTGCGGCGTGAAAGAGAAGCGGCCGCGTAGTATACAGGAATGGTTGATGCCCTGCCCATCAGGTGGACACCCCCGGGCCATGCCTGGCGCTGGCCTGGGGGCATGCATACCGGCGATTCAACGTAGGCGAGCCTTGTGGGCCTCGCCGACACGACGATCGATCATGGTATCGTGAACATCCTGAAGACTTGCTGGATCGTCGATCGTGGAAGGCAGCCCAAACTCCTCGCCATCGGCAATGGTTCTCAGCAGCTTGCGAAGGATCTTGCCCGAGCGGGTCTTGGGCAGGCGAGATACCACCAGCATCTGTTTCAGGCAGGCAATGGCGCCGATCTGCTCCCTAACCAAGGCCACGAGTTCACGCTCGAGCTTGTCGGTGTCCCCATCGAATCCATCCTTGGGAATCACCAGGCCCAGGGGTACCTGCCCTTTCAGGTCGTCCTGAATGCCGATGACGGCACATTCTGCGACGGCAGGATGCGAACCGACGACCTCTTCCATTTCTCCCGTGGAAAGCCGGTGTCCAGCCACGTTAATGACATCGTCGGTGCGACCCATGACGAAGAGATAGCCATCCTGATCGATGTAGCCCGCATCGCCGGTCAGGTAATAGCCGGGAAAGGCAGCCATGTACGCACTATGGAACCGTTTCGGATCGTGCCAGATGCCGGCCAGGCAACCCGGGGGCATAGGCTCCTGAATAACAACGCTACCCTGTTCACAGGGCGCAGTGGTTTCGGCACTTCTGTCAAGGATCTGCACGTTGAAGCCAGGCACCGGGACCGTGGCCGACCCGGCCTTGACGGGCATCGGATCGAGCCCCTGCAGGTTGGCGGCAATCGGCCATCCCGTCTCGGTCTGCCACCAGTGGTCGATGACAGGAATTTTCAATAGATCCTCGAGCCAGTGGAAGGTCGGCGGATCGAGGCGTTCTCCGGCGAGGAACAGGGCACGCAGGCATGAAATGTCGTACTTCTCCAGCAGCCGGCCGTCGGGATCTTCCTTCTTGATAGCGCGAAACGCTGTCGGCGCCGTGAAGAATGCCTTGACCTGGTACTCTGAAATCAGCCGCCAGAAGCTGCCGGCATCAGGAGTCCTGACGGGTTTGCCTTCGTAGACCACGGTAGTGCAGCCATAGATTAGCGGGGCATAAACGATATAGGAGTGGCCGACAACCCACCCCACATCAGATGCGGAGAAGAAAACCTCTCCCGGGCTCATGCCATAGATCCGCTCCATGGAATAATGCAACGCGACGGCATGGCCCCCGTTGTCCCTCACGACGCCTTTCGGTTTGCCAGTGGTGCCCGAGGTATAAAGGATGTACAGCGGATCGGTGCCGCGGACAGGAACACAATCGACGGGGGACGCGGCGCTGACCAGAGTCTGCCAGTCATGATCGCCGGGCCCGAGGTCGGCACGCGCCTGCTCCCGTTGCAGAACGATACAGGCCGCCGGCCGATGCTGACTCTGGGCTAGTGCCTGATCCAGTATCGGCTTGTAGGGAAGCACACGGTCGATCTCGATACCGCATGAGGCCGCAATCACGATGCGCGGCTCGGCATCATCAATGCGCACCGCCAGTTCATGTGCCGCAAAACCGCCAAATACCACGGAATGAACCGCTCCCAGGCGGGCACAGGCATACATGGCGACAAGCGCTTCAGGCACCATGGGCATATAGATGACCACG
This sequence comes from Modicisalibacter xianhensis, assembly GCF_900113605.1. GTDB lineage: Bacteria > Pseudomonadota > Gammaproteobacteria > Pseudomonadales > Halomonadaceae > Modicisalibacter > Modicisalibacter xianhensis. Next base: position 113,412 of record NZ_FOPY01000008.1, on the reverse strand, counting down.
CGATCGCCCTTTGCCACGCCCAGGCTCGCCAAGGCTCCTGCAAACTTGGCGACATCGTCACGCAATTCGCGATATGTCAGGGTTCGGCGTTGCCCGGTGACGGGGGAGTCCCAGTGGATGGCGGGCTGTTCGCCGCGCCCGGTTTCCACGTGATGGTCCAGCGCTGCATGACATGTATTCAGCTCGCCGTCCTCGTACCAGCGGGCATGATTCTGATCGTCATAGCTAAGTATGGTTTCTGGTGGCTTGAACCAAGGGATTCGCCTGGCCTGCTCTTTCCAGAAATCATTGGGCTGATCGATGGAGCGTTGGTGCTCGGCATGGTACGCGCGCATGGTTTTCCTACGTAATTATGGTTGTCGACGGAGTGAGCGTGATAAACGAGTTTGCATTGATTGTTGACACTTTAGAGCAAGTCACGACATTTTCCGCTATACCAAAGGCTAAAATTGCCTAAAAGTCGTAGTTGCGACCTTCAAAAAGTTAGACGCGCATCAATAATTGTCGACAAATAAGGAAAATTAAGGATGACATGGATTACCGAGCATGGTGATCTAGCGTTTAACAGAAGGCATGCCGGGATTGGCGAAGTGGTTGAAGGTTCGCTAAATCAGGAAGAGAGAGTAAGTTTCGCCAATGACAAGACAAAGGGCGCTGTCGATAGCTGCCAACCGGCTTAAGGCAATGTTTTCCCTCTCGCCGTCGAGTCATGTGATAGCGGTTCCAAGCAATCCCTATCACATGAAGCAGCGTTACCCTTGGGAGACGTATCCATGAATACCCCGCAGTCCGCCACACAACTTCTCGATAAAGGCGACGGCGCCATCATGGAGGCCACCAACCTCCTCAAGGCCATGGCCAACGAAAACCGCCTGCGTATCTTGTGCCTGCTAGACAACTCGGAGCTATCGGTCTCAGAACTGAATGCCAGGCTGGCCCTGAGCCAGTCGGCCCTTTCCCAGCACTTGGCCATCCTGCGCCGGGAAGGACTGGTGGCGACACGGCGATCATCCCAAACGATCTACTATTCCTTACAGGGCAAGGAAGCTCGCGCCGTCGTGGAAACCTTGGCAAGCCTCTACGCCCTGTGATCTAACACGCCACGACTCGAAGTCAACCCACTCTGGGAAACCTCTATCGACGCTGCCAGCGGCTGGCATCTGCCACTTCGAGTAGTCGCTGAACGCCACGCTCGATACCAAGGGAGACCGCCTTGCCCAAGCGCTCCGACAGGCCGCGACGTTTTTCCAGTGACAACAGGATAACCCTGGCCTGTTTCATGCGCTCGAGCAGATAGGCCTCGCTAGTGCCTACCTCATCGACAAGGCCATTGTCTGCCGCTTCACTGCCGTACCAGATCTCACCGGTGGACACGGCTTCGATATCGAGCTGTGGCCGGCGCTGATTGACGTAGCGCTTGAAGAGTTCATGCGTGTTCTCGAGATCTTCCAGAAACTTCTCTCGGCCCTCATCGGTATTTTCACCCAGTACTGTCAGCGTGCGCTTGTAGCGTCCCGCCGTAAGCAGTTCAACGTCGATATCGTGCTTCTTGAGCAATCGATGAACATTGGGCAGTTGCGCCACGACACCGATCGAGCCAATGACCGCAAACGGTGCGGCCCGTAGCTTGTCTCCACAGCAAGCCATCAGGTAGCCACCACTGGCGGCAACCTTGTCGATGCATATCGTGGTTGTGATGCCCGCTTCGCGCAGGCGATCGAGTTCTGCCGCAGCCAGGCCATAGGCATGAACCAGCCCGCCGGGTGACTCGAGCCGAATGACAACTTCATCGCCCTGCTCCACGACGCCCAGCAAGGCAGAGATTTCCTGCGAAAAACGTGACGTTGCGGATGCCTTTATATCGCCATGGAAATCAATGACCCATACTGTTGTTGCCGTGCCTTCAGTGTCCTTGGCCTGGCTTTCATGCTTGTCCTGCTTCCTGAATCCCTTCAACGCCGCCTTGCGCTGTTTCTTTCCCATGCGTGCCAGGCTCAAGCGTCGCTGCCTGGAGCGGTAACGGCCATTGAGTTCTTCGACACGAAGCTTGCTGCGTTCCACACTGCCCTTCGACCGGGCAAGCAAGGCAATGAATACCAAGCCTATAATGGCAAACGTCGATACTTGGGCCAGGAACATGCCGTAGTCGGCTAACCAGTCGCTCACATTTTCCTCCGCTTCCTGCCGGGGCCGGGAACTCTCCCGGCTCAGATAGAGACTTGATTCAAACGAATGTTTGAAATACTCTCACCAAATCAATTCACTGGAACCAAAGGGCGCTCCAATGGCCGATAGCTCTACTGTCATCGAAAGTCTCAAGTCTCGGTTCGATCCTGCTGCCGCACAAGGCATGGATGATGTTTTTCAGTTCAATATCAGCGATGCCGAGAATTACTACCTGATCGTTCAGGATGGCACCATGGACGTTCACCAGGGCGAACATGACGACCCCTCGGTGACCTTGAGCACCGACACTGACACATTGAAAGGGGTCATGAATGGCGACATCAACGGCATGCAGGCCTTCATGTCAGGCAAGCTCAAGGCCAGTGGCAATCTCATGCTCGCTACCAAGCTGACCAGCCTCTTTCCTGGCCGCTGACGGGCTAGCGATTGCCGACTGCCTTGAGATGCGTCTCGATCAGTTCGCGTGATATCGAATAAGGTGGCGGCAGTTGGGGCAGATGACGAGGTGAGTACCAAGCTGCATCGGCGATCTCGACTCCATCGATGGCAATGCGCCGGCTCGCCGCTTCCGCAAAGAAACCCAGCATCAATGAATGCGGGAATGGCCAGGATTGACTGCGATAGTAGGCAATCCGGCCGACATTTACCCCCACTTCTTCGAAAACTTCCCGCCGAACGGCATCTTCTGCGCTCTCCCCGGGCTCGATGAATCCCGCCAGGGTCGAATACCGGCCCGGTGGAAAGCGAGGACTACGCGCCAGGAGCAGATCCTCGCCAAAGGTCACCAGCGTAATGATGCAGGGGGAGATGCGAGGATAGTTACGATGCCCACAGGCCATGCACTGCATGGCGAATTCGCTCTCGATGCGCTGCATGGCGGTGCCACAACGCCCACAGAACCGGTGGTCGCGTTGCCAGGTGGCTATCTGCAATGCAGTCGAGACGATTACTGACTGACTGCCTGGCAAGTGGGCCAGCCATTCCCTGGCTGGCAGCCAGCGCTCGTCTCCTGCTTCCAGGCTGAGAGCGACAGGCTGATCGTGCCAGAAGCCGAGCGGTTCCACATTATCGGGCCATTGTGCCACCTCAACGAGCACTCCGGCATGATCCCCCGGTGCGATGACGCCTTCCTCGCCCATGCGCAACAGCAGCCCACCCGAGTGATGCTCCAGTGAAGGGAGTTCACGACGGAACATCAGAGCGCAGCCTGCTCGGTGCCGTCCTGTTGCCAGCCAGGCAGGCTGTCCCAGTGGCATTGACCGCTTTTCTCGCGGATGCTGGCCAGCTTGGCATGGTGAGCCGCCAGTTCCGGCCCGCTGAGTTGAGTCACCGCCAGGCGAGGCCGATCACTGGACAAACGTCGTATGCCACTGGCAGAGCCGCTCTCGGCGCTCCCACCTTGGGCTTCGGCATCGAGAATCAGGGCTGTCTGCCCCCCTGTCATCGCCAGATAGACGTCAGCAAGAATCTCCGCATCGAGCAAGGCGCCGTGCAGGACACGGTGCCCATTGTCGATGTCGTAACGCTTGCACAAGGCGTCCAGGTTGTTGCGCTGCCCGGGGTGCTTGTCGCGAGCCAGCTTGAGCGTATCCAGCACACCACAATGATCGGCAACCGGCCCTAGGCGGGGATCACCTCGTTGGGCGTGCAACATGGTGAACTCGTGGTCGATGAAGCCAACATCGAATGCCGCGTTGTGAATAACCAGTTCCGCACCACGGATGAATTCCCAGAACGCATCGGCAACCTCGGCAAAACGCGGCTCGCCGGCGACACGCTCATTGGTAATACCGTGAATCTCGATGGCCTCGGCCTCGATCTCGCGGTCGGGATTGATGTACTGATGATAGGTGCGCCCCGTCAGGCGTCGATTGATGACCTCGACGGCCCCGATCTCGATGAGGCGGTGACCTTCCTTGGGATCGATACCCGTGGTCTCGGTATCCAGAACGATTTGTCGCATGCTGTGTTCCGTAGAAAATTCTGGTTAATCCTGAGCCACCTGGGCGGCGTCGATGGCCTCATTGGCCAGGGCATCGGCACGCTCGTTGCCGGGATGGCCGCTATGGCCCTTGACCCAATGCCACTCGAGCTCGTGCTTGCTGGCCTCTGCGAGGAGTTCGCGCCACAGCTCGGCATTCTTGACCGGCTGTTTCGCAGCTGTCTTCCAGCCACGCTTCTGCCAGCCGTAGATCCATTCCGTAATGCCCTTGCGAACATATTGGGAGTCGGTATACAGCTCCACACGGCATGGCCGCTTTAGTTCACGCAGTGCCATGATGGCGGCCATCAATTCCATGCGATTGTTGGTGGTTGTGGACTCGAAGCCATTCAGCGTCTTTTCGTGTCGCCCCGACTTCAACAGCGCTCCCCAACCTCCGGGGCCGGGGTTTCCCCGACAGGCACCGTCGGTATAGATCGTCACGTCGGGGAGCGTCTTGTCATTCAACTTCCGTCAACCTCTCGCGTTCATGCTCGGTGACGACACGCGGCGAGTTGCCTAGCAACGGGCGCCCCATGGTCGTGGCCGGCAGTCGCGGCCTGACTACCCTGGCCCATTGGACCCGGCGTCGGGCGCGTATCATGTAAGTATCGCCCAGTGGCAAGTTGTGGCGCCGCCCGAAAGACTCCAGGGAAGCATTGCGAGGCAAACTGCCGGGCAGCCTGAAACCGCAGTAGTCTACCCGCTCGATCTCGAAGTCGACAAATGCCAGCCAATCTCTTAGACGTCCGGGCGTACGCCAGCGTCCACGCCAGGGCAAGGAGTCGCGCGGCTTTAGCCAAGGGCGATTCAATCCCTCCACGCCCAAGGGCGACCAGCCGAAGATGATCACATAGCCGTCATCGGCAACGACCCGCGTTGCTTCCTGAAGCAGGCGATGAGGCTCCGGAACGACTTCCAGCAAGTGGTGTATGACCACCAGCGACACGCTGTCGTCAGGCAGGGCCAGGCGATCGGGTGGACAGATCAGGCAAGAGGCGTCTTCTGCCAGTTCCCGAGTCGGTGCCCATGACAGGGAGTGTCGAATGGGGCACATGTCGGTCAGGCGTGGTGCCATGCCCATATGCAGGCTATGTGCGCCGAACAACCTTTCGCAGACAGGGCCAACGCATGCCCGCTCCGCTTGCCAGTGGGCACGTCCGGTGGGAGAGGACCAGTAGTGACGCCCTTCCTCCACCAATTGGGCCAGCGAATGGATAATATTCGAATTTGACACAGCGCTTCGATCCCCCCAAGGTTGTGCCATTTGCGCAGCCAGGGTCCCAGCCGGTTCACTATACTACGGCATGTGGCGCCCTGGCTGGCGATAACCGCGCTGAGGAATTATCGATCCATGATGAGCGTGATACCCATTCCCGCTTTCAGTGATAACTATATCTGGCTATTGCAACAGGACAATTCCGCCGAGGTGGCCGTGGTTGATCCTGGCGATGTACGTCCGGTCATCGATTACCTTGAGCGAGAGGAACTTCACCTCACGACCGTGTTGGTGACACACCATCATCATGACCATACAGGCGGCCTGGCGGAACTGGCCCAGCGCTACTCTCCTCGTATCATCGGCCCGGAAAACCCTCAGATCAAGGATATCGTCGAACGTGTGGGTGAAGGCGACGCCTGCCGCGTTCTCGGCCGCCGCTTCGAGGTGATGGCCGTTCCGGGGCACACGCTTGATCATATCGCCTTCTTCGCTGCCGGCACCCCATCGCTGCTGTTCTGCGGCGACACCCTTTTCTGTGGTGGGTGCGGGCGACTTTTCGAGGGTACGCCCGAGCAGATGTATCAGTCTCTGACGCGTCTGGCCACGCTGCCTGAAGACACCATGGTCTTTGCGGCGCACGAATACACCCTGGCCAATCTGCGTTTTGCCCAAGCGGCCGATCCGGACAACCCGGCCCGCGACAGGCACTTTCAGGAATGTCAGCGTGCACGTGAATTAAACCGGGCCACCCTGCCCAGCACTATTGGCCGGGAGCGGCAGATCAATCCTTTTCTGCGCGTGACCGACAAGCGAGTCCAGGAAACGGCATCGGCCCAAGGCCAAAGCGACACACCGCTTGCCACGTTTACCACGCTGCGCGCGTGGAAAGACAATTTCTAGCCTTGGACAATCCAGTTTTCGCTCACGAGGAATCGCCCTATGAGTGACCGACCGACCCGCCGCCAGGCCATGAGCCTGGCGGGCGGTTTCATATTGACCCTGACGGCCTGGGCCGAAACGGCTCAAGCACAACCCATCACTCCTTCTGCACCCTTCTGGGATGCCCTGCTACTGGAAACTGCCACGCAAGGCGATATCTGGCAGCGTTTACGCGACAATTTCCAGTGGCAGGTCGATACGCAGGAGCCTCGCGTACAGGAGTGGATCGACTACTACCGCCGTCGTCCAGGAAACATCACGGCGATAGCCGAACAAGCGCGCCCGTGGCTTTATTGGGTAATCAGCGAGCTCGAACGTCGCGACATGCCGGCCGAACTTGCCCTGTTGCCTTTCATCGAAAGCGCTTACGACCCCGCGGCCAGGCACCCGGGGGGAGCGACCGGCATGTGGCAGTTGATGCCGGGGACCGGTGACGCATTGGGGCTGCGTCGGGATTGGTGGTACGACGGACGCCTCGATGTCATTGCCTCGACCAAGGCAGCGCTCGATTACCTGCAGCAACAGGCGGATCGCTGGTATGACGGCGATATCGAACTTGCCCTTGCCGCCTACAATGCCGGGCCAGGCACAGTGAACCAGGCACGTCGTGAAGCGGTTGCGCGCGGCGAGCCTGGAGACTATTGGCATTTGAGCCTACCGAACCAGACCATGGATTACGTGCCCAAGTTGCTGGCACTGTCTCGTCTGATTGCCAAGCCGAGTCGCTATGGCATTGCCCTGCCCAGCATCCCTGACCAGGCGGTGTTTGCCCGCGTTTCTGTCGATGGCCAGTTCGACCTGGCCCGAGTGGCCGATCTGGCAAATGTCAGTCTATCCCGCCTCAAGGCACTCAATCCTGGCTTGCTACGGGGTTCCACCCTTCCCGACGAGTCGCCAGACCTGCTGATCCCGCGTGCCGCCAAGGAGTCGATTACCGAGGCACTGCGCGAACAGAGCCGTGTTACGGCACGCTGGACGCGCTATCGGGTTCGCAGTGGCGACTCCCTTTCAGCACTCGCCTCGCGCTACTCGGTACCGGTAAGTACGCTTCGCCGCCAGAACAACCTGCGCAGCGACGTGATCCGCATCGGACAGATACTACGTATCCCCATCGAAGGCGGTAGCGATGTACTGGCCTCGGCTAACCAGGGTAACCAGCAAGTCGTGCAGGTACGTGCCGGTGATAGTCTTTCTCGCATTGCAGCAAGACACGATGTATCCACGAACGATCTCATCCGCTGGAATCGTCTGGATACCGATCAGTATTTACAACCCGGCCAGCGACTGACACTTTATTCCCAATAAATCAGCTTGTTCGAGTCGAACTGCAAAGGAAGCGTGTCGATGTCGCATTTCGTTGCGTCCGCCCTGGCGGCCATTGTCTTTTCCATGTCGGGCCTCGCGCAGGCCGCTGAGAGTCGGGATGTACCTACCGTGCATGCACTGGCCATGTACGACGAGCCCGAGATGCCCGCCGGTTTCGATCACTTCTCCTACGTCAACCCCGATGCGCCTGTCGGAGGAGAACTGGTGCGGGCTGCCATTGGCAGCTTCGACTCGGCCAACCCTTTTATCGTCAAGGGCACGCCTGCCAGCGGGCTGAGCGAAATCTACGATACCCTGATGGTGCAGAACCCGGACGAGCCATTCACCATGTATGGCCTGCTTGCCAAGGGGGTGCGCCTCGACCCGGATCGCCGCTGGATGGAGTTCGATCTGCATCCCGAAGCGCGTTTTCACGACGGAACACCCGTGCGCGCGTCCGATGTCGTCTTCAGCTTCCGCCTGCTGCGTGATGAAGGGGCGCCCTTCTATGCCGCATATTATGCTGACGTGACATCAGCCCAGGCCATCGATGAAGATACCGTTCGCTTTGACTTTGCGGCGCAGAACTCCCGGGAACTGCCCTTGATACTGGGGCAATTGCCCATCCTGCCCGAGCAGTATTGGAAAGGCCGCGATTTCACGACACCGACTCTCGATCCCTTGCTGGGTTCGGGTCCCTACCGTATCGCCGAAATCGACCCTGGCCGGCGTATCGTCTATGAGCGTGTCGACGACTATTGGGGCGAGGATCTTGCGGTGAATCGCGGCAGGCACAACATCGCGCGCCTGATCTTCGATTACTATCGTGACCAGACCGTTGCTCTCGAGGCGTTCAAGGCAGGCAACCTGGACATGCGGATCGAATCCAGTGCACGTAACTGGGCCACGGCTTACGACTTTCCGGCTGTCGAGCAGGGTTACGTCGAGAAACTGTTGATTCCCGATGGCCAACCAGCTGGAATGCAAGCCTACGTAATGAACCTGCGTCGCGACAAGTTCAAGGACGAGCGCGTTCGCGAAGCCCTGAATCTTGCTTTCGACTTTCCCTGGCTCAACGACAACCTGTTCTACGGGGCCTACGAGCGAACACACAGCTACTTCGAGAATTCACCGATGGCGGCCGAGGGAATGCCCAGCGAAGGCGAACTGGCACTTCTCGAGCCCTATCGCGACCAATTGCCCACCTCAGCCTTCGAACAGTCGTTACCCATCGATCATCCTCAGGAGCTCCGTCCACGCCTGCGCGAAGCGCTGGGCTTGCTTCGAGACGCTGGCTATGAAGTCAAGAATGGCAAGCTGGTCAATCGCAAGACCGGCGAGCCCTTCACCCTCGAAGTCCTGTTGTACGATGCCCAGTTCGAACGCATCGTGCAGCCTTTGTTGGCCAATCTCGAGCGAATCGGCATCCAGGGCAAGATTCGCATCGTCGACGTCAACCAGTACTTGAATCGCCTGCGTAATTTCGATTACGACATGATCGTGGGCAGCTTCCCCCAGTCGGCCAACCCCGGTAACGAACAACGCGAGTACTGGACTACGCCTTACGCTGACCAGCCCCAGAGCCGCAACCTGATTGGCTTGAAGAACCCTGTCGTCGATGCGCTCGTGGAGCAGCTCATCCGGGCTCACAGTCGGGAGGAACTGAACACTGCGGCACAGGCACTCGATCGCGTGTTGCGCTGGGGTTTCTATGTCATACCTCAGTTTCACCTGGCGGCGACGCGCATCGCCGTCTGGGACAAGTACGGTTATCCCGAGCCTTTCCCCGAGTACAACCTTGACCTGTCAGCCTGGTGGGTCGACCCCGAGAGGGCCAAGGTCATCAACCAACGCCAGCATGGCGGTCGCTAAGCCCGGAGACTCGTCATGGCTGCTTATGTACTACGGCGCTTGCTGCTGATGATTCCCACGCTGCTGGGAATCATGCTGTTGAACTTCGTCATCGTGCAGGCAGCCCCTGGCGGGCCTATCGACCAGATACTGGCACGCTATCAAGGCTTGGACAGTGCAGCCAGTACACGCATGAGCGGTGGTGGCGGGGACACCACGAGCAGCGGCGAATCGCGTGGCTCGCGAGGTGTAGATCCTCGCTTCATCGCGGCGCTCGAGGAGCAATTCGGCTTCGATGAGCCTGCACATGTCCGCTTCATGAACATGATCGCCGACTATGCGACGTTCGACTTCGGCAGCAGTTTCTTCCGCGATCGCCCCGTCATTGACCTGATGATCGAGCGACTTCCCGTCTCGATCTCACTCGGCCTATGGACGACCTTGCTGGTCTATCTGATCTCGATCCCGCTGGGCATCCGCAAGGCGCTGCGTCATGGTTCGAGGTTCGATGTCTGGACATCGGGGCTGGTCATTGTCGGCTACGCCATACCGGGGTTTCTGTTCGCCATTCTTCTCATCGTGCTGTTCGCCGGTGGCAGCTATTGGGATGTCTTCCCTCTGCGTGGCCTGACCTCCCCTTACTTCGACGATCTCAGTCTGATGGGCAAGATCGGTGACTACTTCTGGCATATTACTCTGCCAGTCGTCGCTGCGGCCATCGGCAGCTTCGCGACGCTGACCATGCTGACCAAGAACAGCTTTCTCGACGAGATTCACAAGCAATACGTGCTGACTGCCCGTGCCAAGGGAGCCAGCGACCGCCGTGTGCTCTACGGGCATGTATTTCGAAACGCCATGCTGATCATCATCGCCGGCCTGCCCTCGGCATTGGTAGGCATTTTCTTTACCGGCTCGCTGCTGATCGAGGTCATTTTCTCGCTCGATGGGCTTGGCCTGCTCGGTTTTGAAGCCGTCATGCAGCGCGACTACCCCGTCATCTTCGGTACGCTGTATCTCTATACGCTAATCGGCTTGATACTCAAGCTGGTCTCCGATCTGACCTATGTCTGGGTCGATCCGCGTATCGATTTCGAGACAAGAGGAGCCTGATCATGCTGTGGCGTTTTCGGTCGGGCCTGTCCCCTATCACCCGTCGGCGCATTGCCGTTTTCCGCGGTAACCGCCGGGCTCGCTGGTCGCTCTGGCTGTTTGCCCTGCTTTTCGCAATCAGCCTTGGCGCGGAGTTCATCGCCAACGATAAGCCCATCGTCATGCAATACCAGGATCGCTGGTATGCTCCGATGTTAGTCGATTACCCCGAAACCGAGTTCGGCGGATTCCTGCCTACCACAGCGGATTACCGGGACGACTTCGTGCATGACGAAATCGCCAGCAACGGCTGGATGCTCTGGCCTCCCATCCCTTTCAGCTACGACACACTGGACCGTAACCTCTCCCACCCGGCCCCATCCCCGCCGACTGGCCGACACTGGCTGGGAACCGATGATCAGGGGCGTGACGTTCTGGCCAGGGTGATCTACGGGTTTCGTCTCTCGGTGGTCTTCGCGCTGGTACTGACCGCCGGCTCGCTGGTCCTTGGCGTGGTTGTTGGCGGTATCCAAGGCTACTTTGGAGGAAAGGTCGACCTGATCGGTCAGCGCTTCACGGAAATCTGGTCTGGGTTGCCAGTCTTGTTCCTGCTGATCATCCTAGCCAGCCTGGTCGAGCCCAATCTCTGGTGGCTACTGGGCATCATGCTGCTCTTTTCATGGCTGGGTCTCGTGGACATCGTGCGTGCGGAATTCCTGCGTGCGCGCAACCTGGAGTACGTGCGTGCCGCTCGCGCCTTGGGACTGCCGTCACACTTGATCATGTGGCGGCATGTTTTACCCAACGCGATGGTCGCAACCCTGACCTTCATTCCTTTCCTGTTTACGGGGGCGATCACTACCTTGACCGCCTTGGATTTCCTGGGCTTCGGCCTGCCGCCCGGTTCGCCTTCGCTGGGTGAACTGGTGGCTCAGGGCAAGAACAACCTTCAAGCCCCCTGGCTCGGGATTACTGCTTTCATCACGCTAAGCTTGATGTTGTCGTTGCTGGTGTTCATTGGCGAAGGCCTGCGGGATGCCTTCGATCCGCGGCATATTCTGGCTCCCATGCAACCGGATACCGAGACCTCCATGGCACCGCTCACCAAGGAGCCAGCCGATGAGCGCTGACATCGTCTTTTCCCTGCATCGTTTCAGCATTGCCTTCGGCAACATGAAGGTAGTGGACAATCTCTCCTTGGACATTCGGCGCGGCGAAACCTTGGCGCTGGTGGGCGAATCGGGGTCTGGAAAATCGGTCAGCGCCCTGGGTGCCATGGGGCTGTTACCTGCCAGTGCCCGTGTTTCCGGTGAACGGCGCCTATCAGGCACCGACCTGTCCACCTTGACTGCAACAAAATGGCAAGGAATCCGCGGCAACCAGGTCGGTTTCATCTTCCAAGAGCCAATGACATCCTTGAACCCGCTGCACACCATTGCCAAGCAGATCGGTGAAACCCTGCGCCTGCATCAGGGCTTGACCGGACGTGCGGCACGCGAGCGCGTTCGCGAGTTACTGGTTCAGGTCAAGCTGCCTCGCCCCGATGAACTCCTCGATACCTGGCCGCACCAACTTTCCGGTGGGCAGCGTCAACGCGTGATGATAGCCATGGCTATCGCCAACCGGCCCCGCCTTCTAATCGCCGACGAGCCGACCACAGCACTCGATGTTACCGTTCAGCAGGACATTCTGGCCTTGCTGGCTGAACTTCGTGAAACGCATGGCATGGCCATGCTCTTCATCACTCATGACCTGAATCTCGTACGCCGACACGCCGATAGGGTCTGTGTGCTGTATCGTGGCCAGGTGCAGGAAACGGGACCGGTCAGCGAGGTCTTCAATCATCCCCAAAGCGACTATACGCGCACCCTGTTGGCTGCCGAGCCCGAAGGCCGCCCGGCACACCTTGTGCCCAGCGCGCCCGCACTGCTTGAAACTCGCCAGTTGGAAGTCGCTTTTGCCCGCCCCAAACGCCTTTTCTCCCGACGTCGCCCACCGTTTGTGGCCGTACACCCGCTTGACCTGCATCTGCAGCGCGGCGAAACCCTGGGCATTGTCGGTGAATCGGGGTCTGGAAAGACCACGTTGGCCATGGCAATACTACGATTGACCGGCTCGACAGGAGAAATCACGTTCGCCGGGGATCGAATCGATCACCTAAAGGGCGATCACCTGCGCAAGCGAAGAGGCGACTTTCAGATCGTCTTCCAGGATCCTTTTGGCTCGCTATCCCCACGTATGCCGGTAGCCGATATCGTCAGCGAGGGGCTGCGTTTCCATCAACCTGAGCTTGGGAGTGACGATATCCTTCGACGGGTTACCAGGGCACTTCAGGAAGTCGGCCTGCCTGCGGATTGCAGTGCGCGTTATCCGCACGAATTCTCCGGGGGCCAACGTCAGCGCATTGCCATCGCCCGCGCCTTGATCCTCGAACCGCAACTGCTGGTACTCGACGAACCCACCTCTGCCCTCGACCGTACTGTGCAGAAGCAACTGGTCGAGTTGTTGCGTGATGTACAGGCACGACGTGGCTTGAGCTACCTGTTCATCAGTCATGACCTGGCTGTAGTACGGGCCATGGCGCACCGAGTGATGGTTCTCAAGGATGGCGCCGTCGTCGAACAGGGCGATTGCGAGCAGGTCCTGCATTCTCCACGCAGTGGATATACGCAGGCACTGGTCGATGCAGCCGGCTTGAGCGGTTAGACCTGCGCCAGAATCTGCTCGTGATCCTTGGCCAAGTGACTTCTTACCAGAGCGGCGACCAGCACGGGGAACTGTTCGGCAGTAACATGTTTCGCCAGGCTGGTGGCATCTTGACCTAGCCCCAGCTTACGACTCGCCTTGAGGGCCACATTATCAGCGAAGGGCTGATATTCCTCCCAACTCACCTGAACCTCGCGCAGGAAAATCTCTGCACCCACATCACCGATACCCTTGAACTCCTTGAGTAGGCGACGAGCCTTGTCGATATCCCCCTCTGCCTCGGTGCGCAGTTTGCGAAGATCGCCTGCGTAGCGTGTCTCGAGAATCTGAACCATGTCTCTGAGCTGGCTAGCGGTCTTTTCGTCATAACGGGCATAGCCGTTCTTGTTCAAGATTTCGACCCGCTGCTCCCAACGAGTTGCAGCCATTTTCCGAGATGTTCTCCAGCCTGCCTTGCCCAGGGCCTTGCATGCCTGCATGGCATTACCGGCACTTAGCCTGGCGCTGCTGAGCAGTGCCAGACACAAGAGTTGGAACAAGGGAGAAGGCGTGCCCTTTTTCAGGTCAATACCCAATTCAACGGCAAAGGTTTTACCATGTCTGTCGAGGAGTAATGCAACCACACGTTCTGCTTGACTAGGTTTCATTCAATTATTCTTTTTTTATAATATGAAATAGATAACGGTATAAATCAAAAAGCAGCAATTTCATCGCTGCGCAACATGCGACACTCCCCCGGTTCCAATTCCGGATCCAGAACAAGCGGGCCGATCGATTCCCGGGTTAGCTTTTCCACATGGTTGCCAATGGCTGCGAACATGCGTCGGACCTGATGATATTTGCCTTCGGTAATGGCTACGCGGGCTTCACGGGGCGCGAGAATATCGAGCCTGGCCGGCCTTGTCGGTTCCTCTTCGCCATCCAACCAAAGACCTTTGGCGAAATTCTCGACCGCAATACTGGCCGCCTCGCCCTCCAGTGGTTCGGCTAACGTTGCCAGGTACACCTTTTCGCATTTTGCGCGTGGCGACGTGACCCGATGCGACCACTTGCCATCGTCGGTCAACAGCACGAGTCCAGTCGTGTCGACATCCAGCCGCCCTACCGGATGCAGGCGCTCAACTTTCGGCAAGTCGATCAGTTCCAGTACGGTAGGATAAAGCCCCGGACGCGTCGTGCATTCCACGCCCAATGGCTTGTTCATCATCAGGTAGCGAAAGCCAACTCGCTCGAGACGCTCCCCCAACCAGCGAACATCATGAGAATCATCAACCTGTGTGGCCGGATTCTTGATGACCTCCCCCTCGACAGTCACCTCCTCCCGATGCAGCGCTTTCTTGGCCAGGCTGCGAGTCAGCTCTGTGGTTTCGCAAAGAAACTTGTCCAGACGCATCAATAGTCCACCCTAAAGCGATCGGCATCCATCCAGGCCGGAAATTTCTCTCGGAACTTGGCTAACGCCTCGAGATCGAGCACGCCTGTCCGCACGAAAGGTGTATCACTAGGCTCGTCGATCAGCGCCTCGCCCTTGAAATCGATCAACATCGAATCGCCAGCATAGGACAGTTTCTTGGCATCCTCGCCGACGCGGTTGACGCCAATGACATAACAGAGGTTCTCGATTGCCCGCGCCTGAAGCAGCGTGCGCCAAGGTTGGCGACGCGGAGCCGGCCAGTTGGCAACGCACAGCAGGGCGTCGTATTCGAAGTGCTCTTCACTATCGGGTTGTTGACGCAGCCAGACCGGAAAGCGCAGGTCGTAACAGACCGAAAGCAATAGCCGGAACCCCTTGAGTTCGACGATGGCGCGCTGGCTGCCCATCCCGTAACGCTCGTGCTCGCCGGCCATACGGAACAGGTGCCGCTTGTCATAATGAGTCAGGCTTCCGTCCGGGGTCGCCCAAATCAGGCGGTTGTAGTATTCGCCATTATCCAGCACTGCCACACTGCCCGTGACGACACACTGGCGATTCATAGCCTGATCGCGCAGCCATGCCACACTCTGGCTGCGTTCCATGGGTTCGGCCATTTCACGAGAATTCATGGTAAAGCCAGTGGCGAACATCTCCGGCAGTACGATCAGGTCGGTGTCGTTACCACTCATGTCGCCCAGCAGGGCATCCAGATGACGGCAGTTGGCCGTCGGGTCTTCCCATTGCAGGTCAGGCTGCACCAGGGTGACACGCAACTTGCTCATATTCTCTCCTTGCCGTGGACAGACACGACGCATATGACATTACCCCAAGCCTAACCGATGGTGACCCTGAGCTGCAGCCCGAGGCAGGAAATGATGTTACATTAGCGGCCTATTCAATACGGAAGCTGCCATGAGCCTATCTGCATCAACGGATAAGCAAGCCACGCAAGGCGTTGTCTTTGGGCTTACCGCTTATGTCATGTGGGGCTGCTTCCCCTTGTTCTTCGCTCTCTTCGAAGGCATTCCCGCCTGGGAAGTCTTGATACACCGCATACTGTGGTCCTGCGTCTTTCTGGCAGGATTGATCAGCATCATGCGCCGCTGGGCAGTGGTGAGTGCAGCTTTGGCTCAACCATCACGGTTGTGGCGTGTGCTTGCCTGCGCCCTGCTGATCGGCCTCAATTGGGGAATCTATATCTACGCGGTCGAGACACGCCACGTATTCCAGGCCAGCCTTGGCTACTTCATGACCCCGCTGGTCAATGTGATGCTGGGCATGCTCGTGCTCAAGGAGCGGATGGAAAAACTTCAGGGCGTGGCTATTGGCCTGGCCACGGTGGCCATAGCCATTCAAATGATATTGCTGGGAGAACTGCCTTGGATCACATTGACCCTGGCAGTCTCCTTTGGCACCTACGGGCTTTTGCGCAAGCAGGTACCACTGGATGGCCTGTCGGGGCTTTTCGTCGAGACGCTGCTGCTGCTGCCCTTGGGCTTGCTGGCTATCACCTGGCTGAGTGCAGTAGGAGGATCGCATTTCCTGGCTGGAGATAACCGGGCAACGCTACTACTGATCGCCAGTGGCGTCATAACTGCCCTGCCGCTGATGGCATTTGCCGGTGCGACCCGACGCTTGCGACTCGCGACGGTCGGATTTCTGATGTACATCAACCCGACCCTGCAATTCTTCATTGCGCTGTTGGTGTTCCGTGAACCCTTGGCACCCACACAACTGGCATCGTTTCTGCTGATCTGGGTCGGGCTGGCGCTATATTCCTACTCGGCCTGGCAAAGCCGGCCACGCGAGAAATCAGCGCCAGAATCGGCCTGACGCGGCTTACGTCAACTACCGCAAGCATCGATCATGGCCTCGGCCGCATCGCTGCAGACTAGCCGGTCGATTAGCGCTTCGAGAACGCGCAACGTCGGTGCCTGGCATTGCCAGAGCGATTCACCGGGGGCAAGCATCAGTGCTTCACGGTGCATTTCGGCCGCTGGGTCGTCGCTACGATCCTCGAGTCGCTCCAGGCCCAGGCCATGCAGGTCCTCAACAGCGATCCCCGGTAACAACATGACGCAATTGCGTACCCCTTCTGCATTCAAGGCAATTCGTCGGCCATTGCCCGACAGGCGCCACAACGATAGCCTCAGACGGCTGACATAGCGTTCGGCAATTACCTGCGGCGATTTCTCGAGCCAGTCGGATGCCAGCCGGCCGTTGATACGCCGATCCCGACAAGCTGCGTTGGCATGCGAATACAAAAAGCCGCTGCGCTGAACCATCCAGTCCAGCGCTTCGTCCAGTGGTACACCTTCCTCTCGGGTGTGCGCCATTTCCCGCCGGGAAACGGCATTTCTGACTGTCGTCAGTTTGAGACCGCAGACTGCGGCGATTTCAACGACACTCAAGCCCACCGTGGCATGCAATACTGGAAGCCCGATGCCCGGGTTCAGCCCGACATGTCGCTCCAGCCGGGCACGTACCATGGCTAAACCAAGCAGATGCAGCAAACGGCCCGGAATGGGGGCTCCCTGAGCTTCAGCCAGACTACGCGCCATCGCCACGAAGTTGATGAAGTCTTCCAGCGATGCCGACTCCAGACGGTGCGGAATGCTGAGATCATCGGCCATGGCCCAATTGTGCAGCACATTGAGCGGGCCGCGCATACGCCAGGCCAGGCTGGTGGCGCTCAACGATATTTCCTGCTCGTTATCGATGCCGTTGCACAAACGCAACAGCGGTGCCGCCATCGACACGCTGGCCTGCTCGATCTCGGTCATCAGCGCGTTGATCGCCAGCACATCACTTACTGCCAGACCCAGAAATGGTTCCTGCAGCAAGACCAAGGGCTTGGATGTCCCCTTGTGCATGCTTGTGTTCTCCCCTGCGTATGCACCGATGGCAGTCACTCGGACCGGCAAGCCATACGATGCGGCCCCTGTTCTTATATCACCGTGTCAACGGGCACCGGGCTTATAATCATGACCCTGTATGTTACCGAAGTTAACGGCAGGAAGCAGGAAATCTTGAGGCTGGCTCGGTAAAACCGTTATCCCCCAAGCTAAAGACGCAGGGCTACCAAGAGTCAGGATTCAGGATTGCGGGAGATAACCAATACGGAATCCGCCCCAGTGCCGACCGGCGACGTGAATCGGCACTGACAGATCATGCATGACCTCCCCCGTGTCGCGCTTGTAGGTCTGCACCAGCAACGGTTGAGTATGCGCGCCACAGCGGCGTCCCGTCGGATCATCGAAAATGCGTTTGCTGCGGCTGAACTTCAGATCGGTCTGATAGTCACCGGAGGGCGGCTGGCTGACATGCAGATTGTGGGTAGGGACATAGCCACGACGATCACAAGTAATGGCGTAAGCGGCGCCCAGCGATGACAGAAGCGGTTCCTGTATCGCCGGCAGGTGCCGATCGGTGAACTCGTCATATGGCGTGCGGTACTTGGGTGGCTGCGTATTCTCGACCGGCTGGTACTCGTTGGCGAACAGGTCTTGCTCACTGAGTTCTCCCTGCTTCAAGGCCTTCTCGAGCAATGCGCCGATCTGGTCGGCCGCTCGTCTTGCCTGAAGGAATACTGCCTGATGGCGGCCATCGAGACGCTGCTGGGCCAGTTCGCCGTCAACCGCTTCGGCGGCGTCCATCAGCGCACGTGCCTGATCGGCAAGGTCATGCATGTCGCGATTGCCTTCGTCCACATGACGCTCGAGCATTTCCAGCGTGTGCGCGACCTGACGGGAATGGCTGCGTGTATCGTGCATCGATGCAGCAATGGCGGTGATCTCAGTTTCGACCCTGTCGAAGTCGCTTGTCATCGATGTCAGATGGCCTCCCACGGATTCCACTTCACGCGCTCTATCCCCGACACGCCGCATCAAGTGCCCGATGGTTTCGACGACTCTCTCGCTGCTGTTGCCGATTTCATCGACCAGCGACTCGACCTGATGCGTGGCGTCTGCCGTACGCCGGGCCAGTTCGCGGACCTCCCCTGCAACCACGGCAAAACCACGACCGTGCTCTCCCGCACGCGCCGCCTCGATGGAGGCATTGAGAGAAAGCAGGTTAGTCTGTTCGGCGATATCCTCGATCAAGCTTGTCACATCCCTCACGCTATGGCTCTTGTGACTCAATGCTTCGAGCAACGACAAGGCCTCTCCGGAGCGCTCCGCAAGCGCCGACATTTCACCGATGACCCGTCCGAGCGCCTCGCGGCTGTCCTGGTTGGCCCCTCGCGAGCGGCTCGCAAGCTCGGCAACCTGAGAGGCACTGACCGACACCTGCTCGATGGCAGTGGTGATGGCCCCCATGCTCGAGACCGCTTCGTGGACGATTCTCTCCTGCTCCTGCAAGCGGTGGTCCAGCCGGTCAGCGTGATGAGATACCTCCGCGGAAGCGATAGCCGTACGACCGGCACGACTGATCAAGCGTTGTGCCATCTGGCGCAGCGAAAGATAATCACGAGCGGACGCCGGCAGCCCCCGTTGCCTTAGCGCTGAAAGCGTCCGTTGATCGCTTCGGTAAATACGGGCAAAGCGATCGTGGACCAGTCCGGCAAGCAAGCCCAGTGCGATGGCCACATAGGGAGCCCAGGCGGTATTCAGAAAATGCACCACGGCAATGGCGGCAGCGAGTAGCAGGATCGTGACGAACAGGGTTCCCCGGCGCATGGCGAGTCTCACTCTTCATTATTATTAGCGTTTGAAGTCGAAGAGGATGCGATAGCCTGCAACTTTATGTAACTAGACTTTGGCAGGGCCGGCATTGCTTGTTGCAACGACGGAGAATGGTTGAATTGTTATAATTTTATGCTCCGCTAATTCATTCCGTCATGCGAGAGCAGGATGCTGAAGCGCTATTTCCCCATTCTCGAATGGTTACCTGGCTATGATCGCCAGACGCTGAGCAGCGATGCCATTGCTGCGGTGATCGTTACCCTGATGGTCATTCCCCAGGCCCTTGCCTATGCCCTCCTCGCCGGCCTGCCAGCGATCGTCGGCCTGTATGCCAGCATTCTGCCCCTGTTCGCCTATGCCGTGTTCGGCACCAGCCGGACCCTGGCCATTGGCCCCATGGCCCTGGTGTCATTGATGACCGGTGCCGCGCTTTCCCAGATCGCCACGCCGGGAAGCAACGCTTACCTCGAAGCGGCTATCACTCTCGCCTTTCTCACGGGAATCATCCTGACTCTGATGGGCCTGTTCCGCCTGGGTTTCTTTGCCAATTTTCTCAGCCACCCGGTAGTATCAGGGCTGCTCAGCGCCTCGGGAGTCCTGATTGCCGCAAGCCAGTTGGCAGGCCTGGCCGGAATCGATGCCTCGGGATTCACATTGGTCACGCAACTCAGCAATCTGCTGAGCCATCTCGATGGAATTCATTGGCCCACCCTGGCCATAGGCTTGGCCTCGGTAGGACTGCTGCAATTGTTTCGGCGCGCGCGGCCACGTCTGAAAGACTGGGGCGTGAGACCACGCCATGCCGACTTTCTGGTCAAGCTGGGTCCGCTGTTCGTCGTCGTCCTGATGACGTCGATCTGCTGGGCAGCCGGCTTGCCGAGCCACGGCGTGGACGTGGTCGGCGACGTCCCTGGCCACCTGCCGCCGCTTGGCATCCCCTCCTCGGACCCGGGCGTCTGGCGAGACCTGCTTGTACCGGCCCTGCTGATCGGTATCGTCGGCTTCATCGAGTCGGTCGCCCTCGCCCAGATGCTTGCCGCCAGACGCCGCCAGCGCATTTCTCCCGATCAGGAGCTGATCGGCCTGGGTACATCGAACATTGCCTCGGCCTTGTCGTCAGGTCTACCGGTCGTGGGGAGCCTGTCGCGCACGGTAGTCAACTTCGACGCCGGCGCACAGACGCCCGCTGCCGGCGCCTTCGCCGCGCTCGGCGTCGCCTTTGTGACCCTTTACCTGACGCCGCTGATTCATTTCCTGCCGATTGCCACCCTGGCGGCGATCATCATCGTCTCGGCACTGACTCTGATCGACACACGCACACTACGACGCACCTGGCGCTATTCCTACGGCGATGCTGCCGCCATGCTCGCAACGATCGCGTTGACTCTCGCCCAGGGCGTGGAGGCGGGCATCATTGCGGGTGTCGGCCTGTCCATCGGACTGTATCTCTACCGCACCAGTCGACCGCACAGCGCCCTGGTCGGGCGTATTCCCGGCACCGAGCACTTCCGAAACATACACCGTCATCAAGTCGAAAGCAGTGAGCGAGTCGCCCTGCTGCGCATCGACGAAAGCCTCTACTTCGCCAATGCACGCTATCTCGAAGACACCGTCTATGGGCTGGTAGCGGAACATCCCGAGATCAATCACGTGGTACTGATCTGCTCGGCAGTCAATCTTATCGACGCATCGGCACTGGAGAGTCTCGAAGCCATCAACCTGCGTCTCAAGGACTCCCAGGTCACCCTGCACCTGGCCGAAGTCAAAGGGCCGGTCATGGACCGGCTCAAGCATTCTGACTTTCTTGAGCATCTTACAGGGCAGGTTTTTCTCAGCACCTATGCAGCCTGGAGCGAGCTGCGCCATGGCCATAAGCCGGCCATGGCAACAGAGCTGGGAGAGACACCGCTAGACAACGCCTAGGCCAGCCGACGCTCGCTGTCGGCATCGAACAGTACGGCTCGGCTCATGTCCACGCGGAGATCGATGCAATCCCCTGCGGCGATGCGCATCTTGGGGCCGACTCGGGCCGTGATCTCGCCGTCACCCAGGGGCAGCCGCAACAAAATGTCGGCCCCCGTAGGCTCAGCGACCGATACTTGTGCCGTCAAAAGCGTCCCTTCCGCCCGGTCGCCGAGGCGAATGTCTTCTGCGCTGAAGTGCTCGGGGCGCAAGCCCAGCACCCCCCGACGCCCAACGACATTTGTCATGCCCGGTGCTTCCCGCTCCGTAGGCCAAGGGGCGTCTTTTGACTTGTTATTCTGTGAACAGTCATCCATCGAGTGGATAAAGACACGCTATCCGATTCCCGTACCGGTTGTTACTTCCAGTTTACTAAGAAGTATTCGCGGTTTATCAATCATCGCGAAAAACCTCGTACTTCTAGTGCGAGGATGGATAGCGCGGGACGCAAAGCGTTCCCTATTCCGCTCTCGTCTGTTGCTCAATGTAGTGTTTGACGACGCTCAGCGGCGCTCCGCCGACACTTCCCGCAAAATAGCTCGGGCTCCATAGCGCATTTTTTCGATAGGCGGGCTGTACCAATTCGGGGTGCAGCAGCTTCATCCGCCTGCTCGACACACCCTTCAGGCTATTTACCAGCTTTGAAATCGCCATCTTGGGCGGGAAATTGATCAGTAAGTGCACATGATCGGTGTCACCAGTGAACTCCTTCAGCTCAGCCTCGAAATCCAGACACACCTGCCTGAACAGGGTTTCAAGGGAGTATAGATGCGCGTCGTTGAATACGTTGCCACGACATTTAGTCACGAAGACCAAATGAACGTGCATCTCAAAAACACAGTGTCTGCCGGTTCTAATCGAGTTGATTCCGTCCATAGACCAAGTATACTCAATGCCATGAAGCAGACCAAGACATTAAAAGTTCGCGTAAAAGACAAGCACGTTGCCCAGCTTAACCGCATGGCACGCAGCGTGAATTATGTCTGGAACTATGTGAACGAACTGTCGTCTCGCGCCATTCGTGAACGCAGACTGTTCTTGTCGGCCTATGATCTGCACCCGTATACCAAAGGGGCGGGGAAGGAACTCGGTCTGCATAGTCAGACGTTGCAATGTATCGCAGCGGAGTATGCGACTCGCCGCAAGCAGTTTCGCAAGACCCGCCTGGGTTGGCGCAAGTCGCATGGCCTGCGTCGTTCACTCGGATGGATCCCGGTCAATACCGGCGCAGCCAGGTGGAAGGACGGGCAAGTATTCCACAACGGCAGTTACTTTAAAGTCTGGGACAGTTTCGGGCTGAGCCAGTACACGTTCCGCTCTGCCTCCTTCAACGAGGATGCGCGTGGGCGCTGGTACTTCAATGTGGTAGTCGATGCCGATGTTCAACCCAGCCTCGGACAAGGCGCAGTCGGCGTCGATCTCGGCCTGAAAAATGTTGCCACATGCAGCGACGGCGAAACGCTGGAAAACGGGCGTTTCTATCGCGGCATGGAAGACAAGCTAGCCATGGCTCAGCGTAGCCGTAACCGAAAGCGCACTCGTGCGATTCACGCCAAGATCAAGAACCGTCGCAAGGATGCCTTGCACAAGTTTTCACGCCGTCTGGTTAGCCAGTACGGTGAAGTCATCGTGGGAGATGTCAGCTCACAAAAACTCACCAAGACCAAGATGGCCAAGTCCGTGCTCGATGCCGGATGGGGCCAGTTGAAGACGATGCTGGCCTATAAATGCGCTCACGCAGGCATCGTGTTCAAGGAAGTGCGAGAAAGCTACACCACCCGCACCTGTTCGACCTGCGGCTCGCTCAGCGGGCCACAGGGCGTCAATGGGCTGCGAATGAGAGGTTGGGAATGCGTGGCGTGTGGTGTCACCCACGACCGGGACGTAAACGCGGCCCGGAATATTCTCAATCTCGCGGCGGGGCATCGCCGTCCAGCAGTGGGAATCCCCGGGTTTTAGGCCGGGGAGGATGTCAATACACGCTTGTAATAAATGCCGTTTACCGTCATTACCCCTGCGCACGCAAGGCTGCGATCATGTCGTAGCAGGCGCCCATGGTGTGATAGTCGACCTTGCCTGCCGGGCTCTTGAGATCGGTATAACGGCGATTGTCAGGCGTCAATATCCGATACCAGGCACCGTATCGATGGTCGATCATGTGGCGTAGGCTGAAGTCCCATATCCGCTCGTACCAGCGCCAGAAGCGGCGATCACCGGTGCGCCGACCCAGCATGGCAGCGGCTGCCAGGGTCTCGGCCTGTACCCAGAAATACTTGTCGCCATCACAGATACGTCCATCGAGATCGAGACCGTACACCAGCCCACCATGGGTATCGTCCCAGCCCTTCCCGACGCTGGACAGGAACAGCTCGCAGGCGCGCGGCAACAACCAGGTCGCTTCCGGCCGGTAGCGCTCCAGCAGGACGAGCAGCTTGGCCCATTCCGTCTGGTGGCCGACTTGATAGCCCCAGGGGCGAAACAGGTGCTTGGGGTCGTCGCGATGGTACTCCAGATCGATGCGCCACTGGCTGTCGTAGTGCTCCCATATCCACCCGCCGCCCTGCCTGGCCTGGCGCCGGCAGATAGCATCGGCGATCTGCAGCGCGCGCTCGAGAAACTGCGTGTCGTCAGTCGCTTCATACGCGGCAATCAGCGCTTCACAACTATGCATGTTGGCGTTCTGGCCGCGATAGGCGCTCACATGCCAATGCCTGTCGGCCTCATCGGCGTAGAGCTGCCACTGCGGTTCCCATAAGTGTTGGGTCTGAATTCGGTGAACCCGATACAGTGCGTCTCGCGCCTCATCAATACCGGCCTTGAGCGCCGTGGCATAGGCCAGCATGACGAAGGCCAGACCATAGCAATGGTGGGTATCGTCATCGACCAGGTTATCCTGCAGCGACCAGGCGTACCCCTGATAGGCCGTCTGGAAATGGTGGTTCTCGAGGTACTTCAGGCCATGGCGTGCCCAGTGCAGATACTCGGGCTCGCCGAAGTAACTGGCGTAGAGGGCATAGGTAACGACATAGCGGGTACTCGACACCAGATGACGGTGACTCCTGTCATCGATCTGGCCATCGTCACGCAGGTAGTGAAAGAAGCCGCCCTGCGGATCGATACAGCGTGGATGATAAAAGGCCATCGTCTTGCGAATGTGCGCTTCAAGATGGGTCGGATCGTAGATATCCATGGCGGCTGGCTCCTGTTGTTGTTGTCACGAGCCTAGCCGAACACGAACTGTAAGATCAGCGCAACGATGTGCAAGGCACGGTCCGACACGGGAAATGCAGTGTCACAACCAAGCCACCTGACGGGTGATTGGCCAGGTTCAATGCTGCCCCGTGGGCGTGAGCGATATGGCGGGCAATGCTCAGCCCCAGTCCGCTGCCGCCGGTATTGCGACTCCGTGAGGGCTCCAGCCTGACGAAGGGGGCAAAGACTCGCTGGAACTGGTCATCGGGAATGCCTGGCCCGTGATCGCGAATGACGATATCCAGGGATTCCGCGCCATGCCGTATCGTTACCGCTGCCCGATCACCATGGAAGATGGCGTTCTCCAGCAGGTTGGCCAGGCAGCGCTTAAATGACAACGGTTTGACGCGCAGCGTTGCGGCCTCGCCGGCTACACTCACCTTGCCACCCTGCACCTTGAGATCCTGAGCCAGCGATACCAGCAATTCCCGTACATCAATGATTTTCCACGATTCATCCAGGTCCAGTTCTCTCACGGAGGCCAGCGCCCCCTTGACCAGGGTATCCAGTTCGTCGAGCGAGGCGCAGAAGCGCTCACGCTGCTCGGCATCATCGAGCATCTCGGCGCGCAGACGCAGGCGGGTGATGGGCGTCTTGAGGTCATGCGAAATCGCCGAGAACAGCCGTTCGCGCTCCTTGATCTGGCTGCGAATCCGTTCCTGCATGCGGTTGAAGGCACGTGCCGACGCCGCGACCTCGCGAGGCCCGCGCTCGGACAATGGCACCGCCTCAAGATCATCCCCCAGTTGCCTGGCTGCACGCGCCAGCCGTGCCAAGGGACGAGTCACGCCGCGTATCACCCAGAACGACACGCCAAGCACGGTAACCAGCGCCACGAACAGTACGAAAAGGCGGTCCGCAGACAGCCAGTTGCGCTCATCGATGGCCATGGGCAACGTCGTCGCCACGTAGAGCCAAGCATCGTCCTCGAAGGACAACTGGATGACCAGGATCGGGGACGAGGCCGGCCCCGTCAGTTGTTCAAGCACGATATGGCGATATTCGTAAGGCAGGGAACGAAAGAACCTGACCGTGGAAGAAATGCTGTAGGCCAGGTTGCTTGCCATCTCGTCGAGCTGCTCAGACTGGGCGGAAGGTGCCTGCGCCGCCACAGCGCATAACTGGCCAACTGGGCGCTGAGCCCGCCGATGATCATGATCAGCACGAAGCGCCCGCGCAGCGAGCCAGCCAGGCCGCGAAGGCGACCAAGGTGTTACGTTGGGCGTGTTCAGACTGACAGACGCGTCATCACCGGCTCTACCTCCAACTCACGGCATTCTTCTTCACTGTCGACGAAGCGGATGCTGGTAGGGTCGATGCCATAGGCCTTGGCCACACGCAGTACCTCGGTACGATGTTCCTGCACAGCGATTCGGCGCAGCCTGGCGCGGCTTGGAGTGAGACATTTCAGTAATAACCACAGCAGGCAGGCCAGTCCTGCCAGCCACAGGCCATAGCAAACCAGGAATGTGCCCAGCGTGAGGCTACTCGCTACCCAGCCCGTCATGCCCAGTACCAACGTGACGATGCCGCTCCATACCGGGTTGGGCATGCCGAGAAAGCGATTGGCGCTAATCAGCGTTCTCTCGTAATAGCGCTGTGAATAGACCACTGGAGGTTTGGCAAGCATGATCGGTCCGACAGACGGCTCTAAGAAGGCCAGTCTGGCTTACTGCGTCGCCCCCTCAACAGCCGAACAACCATCGTTTAAGGGAGCAATTATCAGGTGAGATGCAGTACAGAAACGTCTGTTTACCGTAGCGACACCAAGTTCGCCACGACCGAAAAACAACTCCGCCCCGGTTACGTTATGTAGCTGTGCCGTGCATGGCTACAGCCAGTGAGCGACGAGCTTTTCGAAGGCCTCTCTGCTCTTCGTGCGTACCTGCCAGATTGGCGATGATGGTGAGACTCCCAACCCTTTTCTCAACAGGTCCGCTGCCTTGTCATGGCTGCGGTCGGTAACGAAAATCTCATGGCTTTCCAGGCTCGGCGGTGCGAAGGGCAGCGTGAGTATGCATTGCCTGACGCCGGTATTGACCGCGATCAGGATTCCCGGCTCGCCAAGTCGCCAAAGCGTCAGGCGAAGCCGCGACACTGTCTTGACAGCTTCGGCAGTCGGCTGACGGTCCAGCCATAAGGAGGCCATCTTTCCATTGATATGCTGCGAAGGCAGGCTGCGCGCCAGACGCAGGAAAAGAAAACGCTGACGTACCAGCATCCAGTCCAGGGCCTGCCGGATCGGCACGCAGGTACCATCGGACTGCGGCAGCTCTCCTCTCGACACGGCATTGCGCAGGCTGCTCAGCTTGAGTTCGCAGGCGGCAGCGATCTCTTCATGGGTGAGGTATTGCGTGTCGGCACTGCTCACGTCGCCCTCTTCCTGCCAGAGCGCTTCAATCTTGTGACGTACCATCGCCAGTCCCACCAGGTGCGGGAGCAATACCAGGGAAGGCTGCCCCTGGAGCCGGCAGGCCGTCTGCGCCATGGCCGTGAAGTGCATGAAGTCGCGAATGCCCCCTTTTACGTCCTCACTGCGTTTTCTTCCTTCATGACCGAACCTGCTATCGGCAGGCGATTGCCCCAACGCATACTGCCTGAGCTTGATGGCAACCGTTTCCATGGATCGATCAATGTTATGCACCTGCCGCACCCGGTCGTGCGGCGCCTGGGGGGCAATCAGGTCCAGCGTTGTCAGCATGGCCTCGCTAGCCCGCTGCGTCTCCTCGGCAAGTCGCACCTCATCCAAGGCACGATGCGCTGATTGACCAAGCAGCGGCAGTTTTATCCACGCCTCGTTCACGTCAGCGCCCAGCAGGCCCTCAGTACTCAGCGTGTCGTTGGGTAGCGGTTGCGACTCCAAGGGGAGGACGGCAGCATTGGACAGCATATTCGTTCCCTGAAAATGCACGTTGATGGGTAGGGTCAAGCATTCTAGCGAAGCCTGACTGGCACAGATGTAGGAAATCGCCCCTTTAGCCTAGCGGCCTGGGCTTACGGCCATGCGCCGGTGGATGCCGGCCAGGCCGTAGAAGGACCCGGCAAAATGCCAGGCCCTCCTTGGCGAGACAAAGGGACGACATGATGGACAGCATCACGAATTCCTGGCCTGGCTTGCCTCGGCACGCCCATATGCCTTGGCGAGAGGCGCAGCCGTGATGCCGTGTACCACGATCGAACTGCACACGACGAGGCTCGAAACGACCCAGATTTCGTGATTGCCAGTGTGCCGGGCGGCAAGCGCCGCATAGAACAACGCCGAGACACCAATCGGGCCGAACCACCCCATCATCAGGGCGATACGCCACTCTCTGACAGGCGCGAGAAATGGCCGGAGCAAGAGAATCACCGGCAGGCGCCGCCACAACAGGATGAGTGCCACCAGTACGGCGCCCGGCCAGCCCAACGCCAGCCAGTCGGCCCAGGGAGCGATCAACCCGAACAGCACGAAGACCGGCATGGTGAAGAACATGTTGACGGCCTCCTGAATATTGTTCTCCTCGGCACGCTCCTTGCCACCGACGATCTGGTCGAAGAACAGCCCGGCAGCGAAGACAGCCAGAATGCTGTCGGTCCCGAACAACTTGCCTACGCCCAACACGAGCAGGGTCAAGGCCAACGTCACCGTGAGAAAGGATGGCTGGTCAATATATTGCCGGGCTTCGGCCCACTGCAACGCGCGTCCACTGAACCAGCCAAGCAACGCCCCAATGATAATGCTTCCCCCGACTTCCCATAACCAGACCCGGAAAATCCAATCTGTCCAAACACCTTGCGTATTGGCTGACAGCAGGAGTATCGGCAGAAAGACCAGCGGATAGGCCAGCCCATCGTTGGCCCCGGATTCGCCGGAAAGCAGATGGCGGAAGTTTCCCGGCAAGTTCTTCTTGGCGACACCGCCCGTGACGATCGAAGAGGCAATGACCGGATCGGTTGCGCAGACACAGGCACCGATCAGCAAGGCCACCATCAGCGGCAAGGACAGCAGCCAGGTGCTCAGCAACCCGCTGATCAACCACATGGCGGGCATGCCTATTCCCAGCAGGATAGCCAGCGCTTTCCACTGCTCGAGGGGGTAGCTGGGTGGCAACCGGAGAGCAATCCCCATCAGGCTGATGCCCAGCGTCAGGCGGGCAATAACTTCGAGTAGATGTTCAGGATTGCCCCAGGTCGCCGGAGCAAGCAATCCAGTCCCCTCGGGCCCCAGCAGGACACCGAACAGGAACGCCAGCAACGGCGGTGAAAGCCATGATCTGTCGACGGGGCTGGACAACAGGCTAAGCACGAAGATCAGCCCGCCCAGCCCTGCCAGCACGATATTCATCTCTTGCATGAAGCGCAGCCCTCCTTGGCACGTTTCATCATCAATCCCCTTGGCCTGCCCCGGCTGGCTGGCTACAGGCGAAGATCAAGCCACGGGGGGCATCTTCGGCAACTGGCGCTTGTGCTCGGTGCGGCGATAGGTGCTGACGATGATCCGGTAGGCCTCGTCATCAATGGCCTGTCCCGTCAGGAAGCGATCGATCTGTGCGTAGGTGACGCCCAGCGCATCCTCATCCGTCAGTTGGGGACGCAGCGACTCCAGGTCGGCGGTCGGCACTTTCTCGATCAGTTGCGAAGGCGCGCCCAATTCTCGCCCAAGCTCCCGGACCTGCCCCTTGGTCAGTCCGGTCAACGGCACCAGGTCGCAGGCACCGTCCCCATACTTGGTGAAGAATCCCATCAGCGCCTCGGCGGCCTGATCGGTGCCCACGACCAAGCCACCCTGAGCACCCGCCACGGCGTACTGGGCGATCATGCGCTGGCGCGCCTTGACATTGCCCATCACGAAGTCGCGTTGGCCGTCACTATCAAAGGTGAGCCCACCTTTCTCAAGGGAGTCCAGCATGCTGTCGCTGGCTGGCTTCACGTTGGTGGCCAGAACCTCATCGGGTGCGATGAAACGTATCGCCTGCTGTGCCTCGTCTTCGTCCTTCTGCTCACCGTAAGGCAAGCGCATGGCATAGAAACGCGCCTCGACACCACGCTCACGTGCCCTCTCGACAGCCAACTGGCACAGGCGACCGGCGACCGTGGAATCGACTCCCCCGCTGATGCCGAGCACCAGCGCGTGCTGGCCGGTTTCGATAAGCTGATCACATAGAAAGCCGACACGCCGATCGATTTCCTGCTGTGGGTCGATAACGGCCTGCACGGCCAGCGCCTCGATGATTTCCTGCTGCTCGGTATCGACTTCCGTTGCCATCTCAATCTCTCCTTCCATGTTTGAATAAGTCTCGACAAACGTTGGGGATCACACCGGTGGTGCCTTGCCTTCCAGCACTTCACGGTGCAGCTTCGGTACCAATTCCAGCGCATGATGTGCCGCAGCGAGGCGTACCTCATTGCGCTCGCCGGAGAAGCGATGAGTACGGGTATAGACGTACAGCTGTGCCTGATGCCTGAAGGCCCAGGCAAAACACACCGTACCGACGGGAATATCATCCGGCGCACCTGGCCCGGCGACGCCGGTATTAGCGATGGCAACATCGGCATTGTTGTTGTCGATGGCTCCCAGTGCCATGGCCCGCGAGGTCTCCTCGCTGGTCAGACCGTAGCGTTCGATGGTGTCGAAGCTGACCGATAGATAGCGATTCTTCGCTTCGGGCGAGTAGACCGCCAAGCCGCAATCGATGGTTTGGCCGCTTCCCGGCACCCTGGCCAGTTCGGAAACAATGAGCCCAGCCGTGCACGATTCAGCAGTGGCCAGTACCAACTCATTGTCATTGAGATATTGGGTAACCGTTTCTAGCAATTCCATTGCTTATCTCCTTGATGCTTTTTTCCTTGAACCCGCTATCGACAATTGCTCCTGAACAGCATAGCCATCCGATAGGTGATTTCGAGCACAAGCCGTTACCAGCGTGCCGATGGATGACCTACGCTGCAACCAGAAGGCAGCAAGGAGGCAGCCAACATGTTGTACCAGGAAAGGAAACCACCGCTAGGCGACGCCCGAGACCTTCAGGTAGGCCAGAGAGTCGAAGTCGGGGCGGCGATCGGCCACCGCGTCATCGTACTGGAGATAACCGAGGTCGTGAGCGAAGGCCACTACAAGGGCGATCAGGTTGCACCGGATCCGCTCGATCATCGTCCGCTCAACGAGGATAGTAGGATGAAGGACCAGCATTTCAGTTGGCGCAACGTGCTCAGGATCGTGTCCTGATCAAGGCATCGTTCGCTTACTTCCATCGGTTCGTTGCGTGTTGCTTGCCGGAGCATTTGACCAAGGACATTTTTCTCTTGATTCTTATAGATAGGGTTTGCTTTGGCTCATTGCGCAGCGATAAAAAAGAACATTGACAGCACTGTTACGGGAACTATTTTTCGAAATGAAGCGGACGAAATTTCGCTCTGGCAAGGCAACCAGGAAGCCGATTCCGCAACGTTATTTAACGTCACGAAACATGGAGGTGTCATATGGTCGATCCGGAAAAGCGCGTTAACCCAAACTTACCTGCCTATGACAATGGTGCCGATGGCGGCAGTGGACCAACCGCCTCGGGAGGTGAGTCTTCGCAGCGGGATGAACTCAAGCAGCGGGGACGCGAAACCGCACACGAGATCAAGGGCGCAGCACGCCAGCAGGCTGAAGGTCTTTTCAGCCAGCAACGCGATGCGGCCGCTGATCAGGCGGAAAAGATTTCTTCCGCGTTTCGCAAGATGGCAGACGAGTTTGACGACCAGGAGCAGCCCCTGTTCTCGGGCTATGCCAATGACGTCGCAAGCTGCACCGACAACCTTTCCCAGCGCCTGCGCGAAAAGGATTTGGGCGGACTGATCGAGCAGGCTCAGGACTATAGCCGTCGCCAACCGGCTCTGTATTTCGGTGGTGCGGTCGCTGCCGGTTTCCTGCTGGCGCGTTTCCTGCGTAGCTCCAACGAACGTCAGACACAGCAGCGCTATCAACAATCCACGTCGCAACCCGGTGGCTACGACACGACTCCCTATTGACCGATGCGCTATCCCCACGATAACGCAAGGCAATCGCCTATCCTGACCTGACGCGGCTCAGGCCCTTTAACTGCATCAATTAGGGAGACTGCCACCATGGACGAAGAAAACAGAAGCAGAACGGGAACCACCTCGATCGGGTCACTGCTGTCGAGCCTGACTCAGGAGGTGACTTCCCTCGTCCGCAAGGAAATCGAACTGGCCAAGGCAGAGATCGGCGAGAAAGGATCTCAAGCCGCCAGTGGCGTCGGCTCGATAGCGGCAGCCGGTGCCATCCTGCTCAGCGGTTTTCTGGTCCTGCTCGCGGCTGCTGTCTTCGGCTTGAATACCGTCCTTCCGCCACAAACCACCCCCTGGCTTTCTGCGCTGATCGTGGGTGGCGTGGTGGTCATTATCGGGCTCATCATGCTGCAAAGCGGGCGCAAGAAGCTGAAAACGCAGAACCTGATGCCCAACAGGACTATGGCCAGCTTCCGTAACGATAGAGAGCTTGCCAGACAGCATGAGCACCGGGCCAAGGAGCAAGTGTAATGAGCGAGCACAACGCACGTCGCAGCCCTGAAGAGATCGAGAACGACATCTACGAAACCCGGGCGCGTCTCGATGACACCCTGCATGAACTGGAAGCCCGGCTGTCCCCTCAGCACTGGGTGGATTCTGCCTTCGATTACGTTCGTCAAGGCGGGGCCAACGACGTGGTGAGCCGCGTCGGGCAGACAGTAAAGCGTAATCCCCTGCCTGTCATGCTCACCGGCATTGGCCTGGGATGGTTGGCCGTGTCCCAATACAGTGCCAAACGCAAGGCGGAGCATACCAATTTGCCCGTACCGCAGGCCGACGCCCCCCTGCCCGTGGCCCAGCCATCGACACTACCCGCCGAGCCGATGGAACCACCGCGTCGCAGTGTCGGGGCCAGTGCCACCGGACCGGAAACGACAGGCGCCGGCACGACATCGACCGGCAAGGATCCTGCGTCGGTGGGGGCATCGGCCACTTATTCGTCGGCCACGCCGCCCGTGGGCGAGGACCCTCCCCAGGCGGAGCAAAAGGGACGCTGGAATGTCGGCAAGGAGAAAGCACGACATATGACCGAGAATGTGAAAGGGAGAGCACAGCATATGAGTAGTACGTTTCGCGAACGCGCCTCGCATGCCCGTGGCAGTTCACAGGCCGCCATGCGTAATGCCGGTTACCGCGCTCAAGGTGCCGGAGAACAATCCCTGAACTTCATTCAGGAGCACCCTATCGTAGCGGGCGCCATTGGTGTCGCGATTGGCGCAGCCTTGGGTAGCATGTTCCCTTCGACTCGCGTCGAAAACGAGCGGATAGGACGCTATCGCGACCGCGCCGTGCACAAGGCTGCTGAAGCAGGTCGACATCAGGCCGACATGGCGCAGCATAAGGTGCATGAGAAGGCGGAACAGGCCAAGGCCGGTTCACCATCGGATCGCAGTAGTGAGGCCTCGGAACGCGACACGTCTTCGTCCGATTCCGGCACTGCTAACTCTGGCAGCTCTGGCAGCGACCATTCGCCGACACGGGGCGGCTAAGCTCGTACTTTTGATCTGAAGATCTAGGTGGAAGGAACACAGGAAAGGCCGGCTCTGCTGGCCTTTCTTTTTGTTTTCTACAATGGCTCACTGCATCAGTCATATTGTTGCCAGCCCAGCCATGAAAAAAGGTGCGGTCACGCCGCACCTTTTCGTACACTTCCAGAAAAGCAGGTAGCCATTGTGTTATTGGCTTTCCTCGGAGTTTGAGCCTGGCTGCGAAGATGAGCCCGACGCGGAACCGCTTTGATCCTGCATCCCCGAGCCGCTCTGGCCACCTTGGCGCTGGTTGCTGCCCTGGCGATACTTGTGGAAATTGCCATCGCCTTGCCGGCTCTGCTGGGCGGCCTGCTGAAGCCCCTGAATATAGCCTTGCTGATAGCCGCGGATCAGCCCTTGCTGGATGCCTTCTTCTTTACCTTCCATGTAGCCACGGACATAGATGTATTGCATCAACTGGTCAGGGCTAGTGATCTGGGTACCCTGGCCCCCCATCTGGCCGCCCTGGTTATTTCCCTGATTCCAGCGCTGGTTACCTTGATTGCCCTGGTTGTTCTGGCTCCAATTGGGATTGCCTTGGCTCCAGCCCTGATTGCCGCCTTGATTGCCTTGGCCCCAGTTCTGATTGCCTTGGCCTTGATTGCCATAGTTCTGGCTATCCCAGCCTTGGTTGTAGGATGGCTGGCCGTTACCTTGGCGATACTGATTATAGTTTTGCCCTTCATCCCATTGCTGGGCAGTTGCGGCTCCCGTCGCGAAAACGGATGAAATGGCTGCTGTGATGAGTAGGCGCTTGAACATGTTTCCTCCTTGATCAGCGTATCCAGCAAATGCCTTCAAGGCATTTACTCCCTACTCAAGCTAGAAGGTCATAAAACAAATAAAAGAAAACAAACTTACCTTTCATGTTATTTGATTTATCAAAAAGAAAACACGAATTACCTTGACCAAACACACTAATAAAAAAGCGTTAAACCAAAGATCAAGAACATACCCATCGGTCACGACGCGCTCCAGGTGATTCAATATGCCCGCTAACAGAAGGCTTGCAGCCCTGTCTGTGCCCGGCCGAGTATCAGCGCATGCACATCGTGTGTCCCTTCGTAGGTGTTCACCGTTTCCAGATTCAGCATATGGCGCATGACACCATAGGCTTCGGAAATCCCGTTTCCTCCATGCATGTCTCTGGCAAGCCTGGCGACATTCAGCGCTTTTCCCGCATTGTTGCGCTTGATTAGCGAGATCATCTCCGATGCAGCCTCACCGGCATCGAGCAGCCTGCCAACCTGCAGGCAGGCCTGCAGGCCAAGAGCAATATCCGTCTGCATGTCGGCCAGCTTGAGCTGGATGAGCTGATTGGCGGCCAGCGGACGACCGAACTGATGGCGATCCAGCGTATATTGGCGCGCTGCATGCCAGCAGAACTCTGCCGCGCCCATCGCCCCCCAGGCAATGCCGTAACGGGCCTTGTTGAGACAACCAAACGGACCAGCCAGGCCGCTGGCATCCGGCAATAACGCGTCCTCCGGGACGAACGCATCATCGAGCACGATTTCACCGGTGACCGACGCGCGCAAGGAGTGTTTCCCCTGGATGAGCGGCGTGCTGAACCCCGGCGTGTCACGTTCGACGATGAACCCCTTGATCTTGCCGTCATGCACCTCCGACTTGGCCCAGACGATGGCCAGGTCGGCGATGGGGCTATTGGTGATCCACATCTTCTGCCCCGACAGGCTGTAGCCTCCTTCGACCTTGCGCGCCCGGCTACGCATGCTGCCAGGATCGGACCCGGCGTCCGGCTCGGTCAGGCCAAAGCACCCCACCAGTTCGCCACGCGCCAGGCCAGGGAGGTAGCGCTGTTTCTGCGCCTCGCTGCCATAAGTCTCGATCGGGTACATGACCAGAGAGGACTGCACGCTCATCGCCGACCGATAGCCGGAATCGACACGTTCGACTTCCCGCGCGATCAGACCGTAGCCGACGTGCCCGATACCGGCGCCGCCATACTTCTCGTCGACAGTGGGGCCCAATAGCCCGAGTTCGCCCATCTCGTGAAGAATGTCGCGGTCGAAACGCTCGTCCCTGAATGCCTCGAGTACACGCGGCTGCAGCTTGTCCTGGCAGTAGGCATGGGCGACGTCCTGGATCTGCCGCTCCTCGTCGGTCAGGCTGTAGTCCAGGCGTAGCGGGTCCTGCCACTGGAATGCGCTCATCGTCTATGGGCTCCTTGCTGCTATCGTCGTGTGGTCCCCAGGCATTGGGCTTGGCCTGACGCCCTCGGGCCATTTACCTAGACTGAACGAAACACCCCGGCTTGTCATCGTGAGGCAATGTGATTGATACCCCCGCTACGCCACTCAATCAGGAAGAACTACAGGCACTTCTCGAACAACTGGCCAAGGAGGCCCCTCGCTGCTTCGGTGAAGGCAGAGTTGCCAGCTACATCCCGGCATTGGCTGAAGTCGAGCCAGACCAGTTCGGGATTGCCGTGTGCCATGCCGACGGGCGCGTTCAATGCGCCGGCGCCGCCAGCACCCCGTTTTCGATCCAGTCCATTTCCAAGGTGCATGCCCTGGTGCTGGCGATGCAGCGGCTGACACCGGAGGAGATCTGGTCGCGCGTCGGGCGCGAGCCCTCTGGCCAGGCGTTCAATTCGATCGTGCAGCTGGAAGTCGAGAACGGCATTCCCCGCAACCCATTCATCAACGCCGGCGCCCTGATGGTAAGCGATATGCTGACGTCACGCCTGGTCATGCCTCAGCATACGCTGCGCGAGCAGGTACGGCGGCTGGCCGCGACGCCGACGATCGACTTCGATGAGCGTGTGGCTCGCTCGGAAATGGACCACAAGGCACGCAACGCAGCGCTGGCTTATCTCATGCAGGCCTATGGCAACATTCACAGCGACGTCGAGCTCGTGCTCGATACGTATTTCCATTATTGCGCCTTGGCCATGAACTGCGTCGAACTGGCCAAGAGTTTTGCCTTCCTGGCCAATCGTGGGGTCAACCCCAACGACGGCACAAGGGTCTTCAGCGAAATCCATACACGCCAGATGAACGCCCTTCTGCTGACATGCGGCCTGTATGATGCCGCCGGTGACTTTGCCTGGCGTGTCGGCCTGCCCGGCAAGAGTGGCGTGGGCGGAGGTATCGTCGCGATTCTGCCGCGTCGCATGAGCATTTGCGTCTGGTCGCCGCGGCTCGATAGCTACGGCAATTCCATCGCCGGCCGGCATGCCCTCGAGGGCCTGGTATCAGGGCTGCGATTCACGCCCATGGGCTGAGCCTCGCTTGCCGGAGTGTAAGCCCGCTTAACCGAAGCACCAACATCGCTTACCTGACGTAGACGCACCCTGAACTATGGTGAGTAGGGTTGTCTGGAGAGTTTACACGGAGGTGAAGCGATGAAAGCGCTTTGTTGGCATGGAAAGAACGACATTCGCTACGAGACCGTCCCGGATCCCGAAATCGAGGATCCGCGCGACGCAATTATCAACGTCAGTAGCTGCGCCATTTGCGGCTCCGACCTGCACCTCTTCCACCATTTCATGCCAAGCATGAAGTCCGGTGACATCGTCGGCCATGAATTCATGGGCGAGGTCATGGAAGTCGGCAGCGAAGTGAAGCATCTCAAGGTCGGGGATCGGGTCGTCGTCCCGTTCACGATCACCTGCGGCGAATGCGACCAGTGCCGGCGTGGCAACTTCTCGCTCTGCGAACGTTCCAACCGCAACAAGGCCATGGCGGACAAGGTTTTCGGCCATGCAGGTGCCGGCCTGTTCGGCTACTCCCACCTGACTGGCGGCTATGCCGGTGGCCAGGCCGAATATGTACGTGTGCCTTTCGCCGACGAGACGCATATCCAAGTGCCCGATACGCTGACTGACGAACAGGTCCTGTTCCTTGGTGACATCTTCCCGACCGGATGGCAGGCGGCGGTGCAGTGCGACATCGAGCCGACGGACACCGTGGTCATCTGGGGCGCCGGCCCGGTTGGCCAGTTCTGTGTGCGCAGTGCCGTGCTATTGGGCGCCAAGCAAGTGATCGTCATCGATAACGTCCCCGAACGCTTGTCGATGGCCCAGGCCGGCGGCGCCATCCCCCTCAATTTCGACGAGGAAAGTGTCCTTGGCCGATTGAACGACCTTACCCACGGTAAAGGGCCAGAAAAGTGCATCGACGCCGTGGGCCTCGAGTCGCACGTGCCCCGCTCCCCTGATTCCATGTACGACCGCGTCAAGCAATCGTTGTGGATGGAAAACGACCGGGCCCACGTCCTGCGCGAGATGATCTACGTCTGCCGCCCGGGTGGCGTACTGTCGATTCCCGGTGTCTACAGCGGTCTGGTCGACAAGATCCCGATGGGTCAGTTGATGAACAAGGCGCTTAGCGTCCGCTCCGGACAGACCCATGTCAGACGCTGGACCGACGATCTGGTACGCCGCATCGATGAAGGCCAGATCGACCCCTCATTCGTGATCACGCATAGCGTGGGGCTCGATGAAGGCCCGGAGATGTACAACATCTTCAGAAACAAGCAGGACGGTTGCGTCAAAGTCGTACTCAAACCGTGAACGTCAATGGCTCAGGGAGGAAGAGCATGAACAGATCGCATTCGTACATGTCACATTCACTGCATGGTTCGGATCGTCTCGCGCGCGGCCTGGGCTGGTTCAGCATCGGGCTGGGCCTTTACAAGATGCTGGCGCCCCGCAAGCTGACCGAGCCTTTGGGCATGGAAGGCTTCGAGCCCATGGTACGCGCCTGCGGCGCTCGCGAGATTGCCTGTGGCGTGGGCGCGCTGTCCACCAATCCGTCTCTGGCGCTCTGGTCACGAGTAGGCGGAGATGCCATGGACCTTGCCGCGCTCGCCGCTGCGCTGCGCGACAAGCACAACCCCAAGAAGGAAAACGTGGGTGTCGCCCTGGCTGCGGTAGGCGCGATCACTGCGCTGGATCTGGTATGTGCATCACGCATCAAGAAGCGCTACGCCTACCAGGCCGGGCCCACACCGGACTACAGCGATAGAAGCGGCTTTCCACGCCCGGCAGAGGCCATGCGTGGAACAGCCGGCGATTTCGAGACACCCCGGGACATGCGGGCGGCCCTGCCTTCACCCGCCAAATCGCCGGGTGAACGTGTCACACCCACGACGCGTAGCCCCAACGGGTAACGTGTCTGACTGTAGGATCAGGAGAAGGACAAACGGGAGCCGGCAACTGCCGGCTCCCGTCTTGTCTAGTGCTGTCCAGTGCCCTAGGAAACAGTGATCAGACCGACCCAAGCAGCCACCGGGCGCCATAGCCCCACACCAGCACAGTCACTGCCAACATGGCCTCGAGTACCAATACGCCAATGCCCAGGGTCGCTCCGGTGACGATGAAGCCTTCCTCATGACTGATGCCAAGAAAGGCCGGAATGCCCAGATACAACAAGTAGGCGCTATAGCAAAGCCCGATGATGCCCGCCAGCAGGCATAGCCAGATCAGCGGATATACCGCCACCAGTCCCGCCAGGAACATGGGCGTCGCCACGTAGCCGGCGAAGATAACGCAGCGGCGGAGACTGGGATGACTCGAGTAACGCCGGGCCATGCGGTGTATCACGTACCCCATCAGGCTGACGGCTGCCAGGATGATGATATAGAACGCAATGCCTGCCCCAAGGGCATCCAGGGGTGTCAGCAGGATCGGTCGGGTATCGCCGATGTGCCAGCCCACTGTCGTCGTGCCGATGAAAGCGCAGATTACCGGCACTGCTGCCATCAAGAGCACATGGTGAGCATAAAGGTGCGTAATCGTTTCCCTCTCGCTCTGGATCTGCTTCCATTCACGATTCGGATGAGCCATCAATCCCCAGACGTGAGCCAGCATAGCAATCCACCTCTTGTCGCCTGTATTCGGGCAACCGGCTGTTACCGCTGCCCCTAACGGCAGTATAGGCAATGGATACTCATGCGTGACAAATGGCCACACACACTTGAACTGAGCGTCGTCGGATACGGCGAGCTTAGGCTTGACCCGCAAGGTAGCTGTCGAGATCATCGATGTAGTGCGGGTCTATCTTGCTGCACACCACTCCCTGCGCGTCCAGTGCCAACAGCGTGTCATCATCGAATACCGCCAAGTCGCCGTCGGCATGGTACAGAACGCGCACCACGCCATGCCGCTTGGCCAATGACAGGGCTTCACTCGGGTAGTAGACCCGCACGCCATCGATCAGGGTGCCATGATTCCAAGGAAAATCATCGATCAGAGCCAGCAATTCGTAACGTTTCGATCGTTTGATCAATGACTGGATTCGGTAGTGTTCATAATTCAGACCGCAGAGAATCACGGGCTGGCGCTTTCGCGATTCGCGCTTGCCAACCCGATGCAGCCACGGGGCCATGAATCGTTTCAGACGTTCCAAGATGCATTCACTTCGGCTGTTTAACTTTGTTTGTGATTTTTGAGTAGAGTCAAAAAAAGATAACGGTATAAAAACCCTGCCCGGAATACCCTGCTCTGGTTATCACCGCTTCGTTTCATGAGCGTACCTTTGCCGTCGCCTTGGCGCGGCGAGCTTCCTGCGCTGCCGAACGGTAGCTGTTGGCCTCTCGCATGAACTCCTGCGCCCTCTCGGCAGGTGCCTTGGTCATCAGGCTGAACGCAACGAACAACAGCGTGGCGACCGGAATGCCCCACACACCGGCGGGCAGTCCCAATACCGAGTTGCCGCTGAGATAGATGACGATCACGAAGGTGCCGGCTCCCAGGATACTCGTCAGGGCACCAAGCGCTGTCCCCCGTTGCCAATAAAACGCGCCAATGATGGCCGGCACCATGACGGCCAGGCCCGACGATGCAGCAACCGACAACACCGCAATCAGGCCCAGCTCCAGTTCCGCAAAGCCGAAGGCCACCAGCGCAATCAGCGGAATGACCAGCTTACCGATCAACAGTTGGCGCTTCTCGGTGACGTTCGTACCGAGATTGGCATAGACATCCCGCGCCAGCATGGATGACAACGTCAACAGGATCGAGTCGATGGTGGACACCGCCGCTGCCATGATCCCGACCATGACCAGCACACCCAGCACGGGCGGCACATAGGGCGAGCCCAGCAACGCTGGGGTCGCCAGGTCGGCGGTTTCCAGATCGGGAAAGGCCACCAGTGCAGAAAACCCCCACAGCACCGAGACGAGGGTATAGATGAAGCCGAACGCCAGGAATCCCAGCAGCATCTGGCGCAGCGCCCGCAGCGACGAGGGCATGTACAGGCGCTGACTGACCTGCGGGTTCGACAGGCTGAAAAAAAACCAGGGAATCGTCAGGCCCAGAAAAGTCACGAAGCTAAAGAAACCGCTGCCCGGCACGGTCAGCGACTGCGGTTTATCCTGCGCCAGTGTCGAAAACAGCGAGGCGAAACCACCCAACTCATGGATGACCAATAACGCCACGAGTGTGGAGACGATCACCATCATGATTGCCTGCAGCGAGTCGGTCCACATCACCGAACGTATGCCAGCCACCTGGGAGAACACGATGGCCAGCGCCGTAGCCAGGACAACCCCCGTGGTGAACGAGATTGCCCCATCGGTCATGCCCTGCAACAGGTAGCCGATACCCGACAGTTGCACGGCAGCGTAGGGAATCAGGAACAGGCAACTGGCCAGCGAGACCGCCACCGCGACTGCCCGACTGGCATACCGGTGGCCGAGCATCTCGCTGGGGGTGACGTACCCGTAACGCTTGCCCACTGCCCAGAAACGTGGACCGAACACGGCCACCAGGGACACTCCGGCAAAATAGATGATCTCGAAGCCCAGCGCCCCCACCCCGCCGGCGTAGGTCAGCCCGGCCAGGCCGACCATCATGAAGGCACTGTAGGTCGTGGCGCTGTAACTCAACGCCGAGACGAAGCCGTTCATCTGCCGGTTACCGAGAAAGTACCCTGACATGTCGGCTACACCGCGCTGGCGCGACAGCACCGCGATGACCAGGGCCGTCAGAAGATAAACGGCAATGGCGGTCCAGATCAAAGCTTCACTCATCTCGCCCCCTCAGAACCGCCGCGTCATGACGACATTGAGGACGATCACGAGCAAGCCGATCACCGTCCAGAACAGGAAACTGCCGTACCAGGCCTGAACGTCCCGAAGCAGCGTATAGGGAACCACGTAGCTGAGCAGCACGAGCCCCAGGACCAGCCAGATTGCATGTTTTCGCTGCATCGTTTCCCCATCCCTGCATTGCCAGGCGAAGCTTCACGAGCCCTTAGCGGCTCGGCTGCCTACGTCGATAAGCCCATGAATTCACTAACAGGGTAGACAACGCCGCCCAGGTTTCGAATGATGGCATCCAACAGTGTCGTACCCTACCGCTCCCGCAATCACGAACCCAAGATCCAACAATGACATTGACCGCACAACGCTCCCTCTTCATGGCATTCCTGCGCATCGGCCTGCTCGGCTTTGGCGGCGGCCCCGCGATGATTCCACTGGTTCACCAGGAAGTCGTCAAGCGCTATCACTGGCTCGAGGAGGAGGAATTCGCCGATATCCTGGCGATTGCCAACACGCTTCCCGGACCTATCGCCACCAAGATGCCCGGCTACATCGGTTATCGGGTCGGCGGTATCCTGGGCAGTATCAACGCCGTGCTTGCGGTCATCCTGCCGATGATCCTGGCGATGATCCTGCTACTTGGCCTGTTCAGTCGCTACCGCGATATCGGCTGGATCCACGGCATGGGGCAGGCAGTCGTACCGGTGGTCATGGTGATGATGGCGCAACTGACCTGGGATTTCTGGAGCAAGTCGCGCAGTACCCTGGGCTGGATGATCAGTCTAGGCATGATCATCGTCACGGGCGGACTGATCTACGGGCTCGGCGTGCATCCCGCCCTGGTGGTCGGTGTCCTGCTGGCCACGGCACTGGCCCTGCCTGTGTCAGCCTTGCGCAAGAAGGAGGCCTAAGGTGGTCTACTGGCACCTGTTCATCGCTTTCTTCATCCCCAATATCGTCGGCTATGGCGGCGGCCCGGCCATCATTCCGCTCATCGAGGCCGAGGTCGTCGGCCGCTATGGCTGGATGAGTGCTCAGGAGTTTGCAGAAACCCTGGCCTTGGGCAATGCCCTGCCCAGCCCCATCGCGACCAAGATGGCCGGTTACGTCGGCTATGATGTCGCAGGGATCGGCGGCGCCATCATCGCCGTCCTGGCCACGGTCGTTCCGACGTTGCTTCTCATGCTGGGTGCACTGGGCATTCTATATCATCATCGCGAATCGCCACGCGTCAAGCGCATGAGCCAATGGGTTCGTCCGGTCATTGCCCTGATGATGGCCGCGCTGACACTGGGCTTTTTGATGGCCGGACTGGAAGGGCCAGGCCCGCTGCATACGACTATCATCGCCGTGGTCGCGGCCGTCGCCCTGATCCGCTTCAAGCTTCATCCGGCGTTCGTCGTCCTGGCCGCCGTCATCTACGGAGGCATATTCCTTGGCTGATCGGCAATGCTTACCATCGCTCTGCTCTACGACACTGGCGCTGGATATGTTGACGTTGCTGCTGCAGACGCACCCAACCTCTATCGGGTAGCCCTGCTTGCGCCAGATCGTTTCGCAACGCCTCGGAGTCGCTCGTTTCTCCCAGCCTGGAGGCAATCTCCAGAATCTGCCGCCTGACGTAGGGGTAGCTGAATCGGCACTCCTGCGAAAAGTGCTGCCAATCTCGTGGCAGCAATTGCTTGGAATTGAACTGGCTACCTATGGAGAAGGCAAGATCCGCATGGTAGCCAAGCACGATCGTCCCGACCAGATCGTACGCTGGGGCTATCTGCCAGCGGCCACGTTCATCCTGCAGCAATGACACGTTCTTGGCATGCCCATCGCTGTTGCCGACCAGGACATTGAATATCTGCCATGTCAGCAACTGCTGGATAGAGGTTGCCGCAGGACGGCATGCCTCACGGACGGTCTGGACACATTGGCCAAACCTGGGGCCATTGAATGCCTGATATTTTCGGGATCGCGGCAGTCCCAAGGCCTGGCACATATCTTCCTGATGAACGCGCGTCACGCTAGCTGTGCCGTGTCCAACACGATCGTAACGCTCGACCATCAGATAGGGATGACGGCCAGCGAAATGCATGGTCGTGGCTGGGCACGCCAGCCCCACGTGGCGGGCCAAAGTGTTCAGATAAAGTTCGTTCAGGATGACCTGATCACGTCCCTCGACGGCAAACTTGAGAATGTGCGTCGAGGCCGCGCTGCCCGTAGGCAGATACAATGTGCCGTCCCGCCAGTGTACGGGAAGCTTGTCTTGGGCACCGGCAAGCGACAGGCGCGGTCGTGCTTCGTCATTGTCGCTGTCCATCAACGCATAGCGCTCGCGAAATGCTGCCCACCGGCTCAGCTTGTCCAGGGCAAGTGGCTGATAGGCGCCGTCTCGCTGCGGCTGTCGGCCTGGCGGCAAAATCACCAGGGCACCGGCACAATCTCCTCCAATCGCTTCCAGCAGCGAGAAATCGTCGTCCGGCACACCCAATCGCTTGATCAGTGCGTCTCGTGCCTGCTCCTCAGGTAACAGGTTACCAAACCAGCGATGAGCCACAGCATCCTCGGGCGGCCAGAGGCTCTGCGTCACTGGCAGACTGGACGATATGGCCTGCCCCGTCGCCTGCCACTCGGCGTCGTACTCGAAGCCCATCGAACGGCCATCGTCGCCGCGCCAAAGCGTGCCGACACGATGCTCATCACGCCAGACGAACAGTTCATCGTGTCTACTCACTCTGTCATTGCCTCCGGTGGACAGGCATGCAGTTCGATGCCAAGTGTGTCGAGAACACGCATGATCCGCACGAAGCTGCAGGTCTCACGCCCGTTCTCCAACTCACTGAGAAAGCGAATGCTCAGCCCACATAGGCCTGCCAGCATTTCCAGGGTCAAGCCTTGAGACTTGCGCACCTGACGCACTAACTTGCCGAGACTCATCGCGTCATCGACTTTCAAACAAGCCAAGCCCCGTTCCCTTGCGCCCTTCAGGTTCATGTTCATGGATTGGCACCCATTTATCCCGATAGGGAAAATTAGCACCCAACTAGCCAATGGGCAACGTAATTTTCCCGATAGGGAAAATAAAGGGGTCAACGGGAACTTCAGCTATTGTTTATCCCTGTAGGGAAAATCTTGCCACCTAGGCTAGCTCGCTTGGCACTAACGCGGCACCTACATTAGGAATGCAGCCTGGCGGCATGCCACGCCGAAACAATCACGCCCAAGGAAGATAGCCATGCGAGTCCTGATCATTCTCGGTCATCCACGTCATGACAGCTTCTGCGCTGCGCTGGCCCAGGCCTACCGAGAGGGCGCGGAGCAGGCCGGGACCGAGACGCGCCAGCTTAGCTTGGGGGAGCTCGAGTTCGACCCGCATGTGCATGTCGAATCGCCCGAGGACCAACCACTCGAGCCCGATCTCGAACGCGCCAGGGAGTG
This sequence comes from Modicisalibacter xianhensis, assembly GCF_900113605.1. Lineage (GTDB taxonomy): Bacteria > Pseudomonadota > Gammaproteobacteria > Pseudomonadales > Halomonadaceae > Modicisalibacter > Modicisalibacter xianhensis. Next base: position 68,798 of record NZ_FOPY01000008.1, on the reverse strand, counting down.
GCTGGTCTGGGCGGAGCATTTGGTATTCGTCTATCCGACCTGGTGGGGCACGATGCCTGCGCTCTTGAAAGGCTTTCTGGACCGGCTGGTGATGCCGGGCTTCGCCTTTCGCTTTCATGGCCCAGGGGCTACGCAATGGGAGGGGCTGTGGCAAGGCAAGTCGGCGCAGCTGATCACCACCATGGATACACCACCGCCCATCTATCGCTGGCTGTATCGCGCTCCCGGCACCCATGCCATGCGCAATGCCACGTTGGGGTTCTGCGGCGTCAAGCCCGTCCACACCCTGGTCGCGGGATCGATTCGTACCTCGACGCAGCGCCAGCGCCATGAGTGGCTGGAACGGGCCCGAGCGCGGGGATTTGCCTTGCGCCATGGCGTGCACGGTCCCGTGGGCCGGCGCTGGCAGGGGATCCGGCCCTGGCTGAAGGCATTACGCCTGCAGTTCTACCCCATGACCTGGGCGGCCTATACCCTGGGCGCACTGGCGGCGGCCCCACTTGGCCTGGCCTGGGCACCTTATCTCTGGGGTTATCTGTGCCTGTTCTTTCTCGAGGCAGCCACAGTCTTCATCAACGACTACCAGGATTACCCGAGTGATAGCCGGAACCGCCACCATGGACCATTCAATGGCGGCTCGCGTGTGCTGGTCGATCACGATATAAGCTTCGTCGCGATGCGCCGAGGTATCGGTATAACGCTTATCGTGGCCCTCGCCGCGGCCGGCCTGGTGCTCAAGACGACGGCGGCGCCCTTGGCTTCGGCAGCCTGGCTACTGATCGCCGCCATCCTCACCCTGGACTACACCCTGCCCCCGCTGAAACTGAGCTATCGCAGCCTTGGCGAACTCGACGTCGCCTTCACCCACAGCGCCATGGTGCTGTGGCTCGGCTTCGCCTTTCAGGGCGGCGCCCTTGGTGCAGTCTTACCCTGGGCACTGGCCTTGCCGTTGTTCTTCGCCATTCTGCCCGCAATCATTCTGTCAGGTATTCCCGATCGCGAGGCAGATGCCCTCGCCGGCAAGCACACCCTCCCCGAGCGTTTTGGCAATCGCATGGCTTTGGCGCTGGCGGCAGCTTCTACCATTATGGCTGCCGCGTTGGCCCTGGTATTCGACCGTGCCGGCACGGCAGCAGGCCTGTTCGACGGGCTGAGCTATTTCGCACTGCCCCACGCCGCACTGGGCCTTGCGCTGCTGTGGGCTGCGTTCCTGCGTGGCCCCCATCGGCTTCGGCGTATCGATGGACTGATGTTCGTCATGCTCAATTACATGGTGTGGTTCGTCGCTGTGCCTTTCTATCATCTGGCGTAGCCCAGCCACCTGGCGTAGCCCAGCGTTGAAGCCAACGTCGCAGACAACACGACCGCAGCCCGCCTCATGCTGTTACACCAGGCGCATAATGCGTACCATCTGGGCGCGGCGATCCCCAGCGCGAACACAAACCACCAAATAGCCGCCAAAAGTGCGCGCTGAGCGAAATATCGCCCGATCCCAGCATCGCTAACAATTGCCATACCGCACACGCACTCGGAGTGATACATGGCCAAGCAGTACTTGCGCGCCCTGGCAGCCGCCACCCTCATGCTCTTCGGCGTCACGACGGCCCAGGCCGCCGTGGAAGCATTACCGTCAACGGCAGCAAGCGGCTCCGTCACCCTCTGGTCGGAATTGAACGCCACCCCATTACCCGCTGTGCTGCCCAATGAAGTCTGGGTCAATATCGACCTGGAGTCGCGCGAGATGGCCGTCTATCGTGGCGACACCCGAGTGCTGTTGATTCCCTATCTGGCCATCGGTAACGCCGGGGCCCAGCGCATCCGCATGGAGGGCAGCAGCCAGACGCCCATCGGTGAGTTCCACGTCAGTCACGTCAATCGCCAGAGCGACTTCAAGCTGTTCTTCGGCATCGACTACCCGACCCCCGACATTGCGCGAGAGGCCTGGCGCGACGGCCTCATGACCACCAGCGACTACACCTACTATCGCAACTACCTGCGCCAGCACGGCACGCCTCCAGGCGATACTGCCCTAGGCGGCTCTATCGGCATCCATGGCCTGGGCGCACGATCCGCACGCCTGCATAGCCGGATGGACTGGACGGAAGGCTGCATTGCCATTACCAATGCCGAGATCGACGCCCTCGACCGCTGGGTGAAAATCGGCACACGTGTGGTGATTCATGGCCCGGCCAATCGCTCCTTTCAGAGGGTTTCCCCCCAGGCTTCCAGATGAGGCGTGACCGCATTGCCGGCGCCTCCCGGCGGGGCGATGCGCATGTCCAGAAAGCGCTCATCGAAATGGAAGCCACCGGCGCCTCGAATGACGGCATTGTCTACATTCGCGGCGCCGAAAAACCCACCGCTTCCCGTCACGTCCATCGTCGAGAAGGGGGCTACGATCTGCCCATAGAAAGCCGATGCGCCCCCGATGATCACACCGTTTGCGGCGTCTCCGTCATCATGGCTGGAATAGAGTGAAAATATCGGCACGACCTTGCCGTCCACGGTCTTGCTGGGCTTGCCATCGCCCAACACGAGCCCACTCCCCAGGTTGAACGCTCCTGTCGTCACCATTTGCAGGGTACTGCCTTCGCTGATGACGAAACGGCTCCCGCCGCCCAGGTTCGTCGAGCCGTCGATGTACAACACCATGTCGACGGGCGAACCGGGAGAGCCAACGGTAATCGTGTTACTTCCCCCCAGCGAAAAGTCATCGAACTTCACGGCCAGGGATTCGCGCCCGTCCGTGAGTTCCACTTCGACAGGCGCTCGTCCCAGGCGCGTTTCCGCCAAGCCCTTGGAATCGAGGCGATGGAAGCCGGCCGCATCCAGCCGATAATCCTTGTTGCCATTCGTCACGTCCAATGGTCCACCACTGACGACTCCGGCTGCATCGAGGAGCAACACAGGATCGGTCGACGCGTCCCCGAACCCCAGTGAATCACACTCCGAAGGCGTAGCAACCGACGCCACCGCATCAACCCCGGCCCCGCCAGGCCTGAGAGACAGGGCCCCTCCCACCTGGTCTTGTGGCGTGCGTACGGATACGAACTCGCTCGTCGTGGCATCGCCACCAATCCATGCGCTCCAGTTCTGGGTCACGATCCTGTCGTTGGTACGGACATTCCCATGCACTCTACCGCTACTGGCCAATACCACTGTCGACACGGCATTCATGTCGCCATAGAGGTGTGCACCTCCTCCCTTGATGTAGACGCTGGCGTTGGCCACGGTATCGCCATGAATTTCGGCAGAGCCGGTCATTGCCACACCGCCGGCACTCTCGACACGCCCATAGATGGGTGAACTGCCTTGCAAGTATACGGCCGCCTGCTCTTCCCGGTAGCTGCCATCCAGCGGATCGAAGCGGGGATCCGACGGGTCCTGGTGCACCTGGCTACTGACAAGGGCGTTAGCCTTCCGCTGGTTTGTCCCGCCATAGGCGCCCTCAGCGGAGTCGTAGCTATCGATGATTCCACTGCCCAGCACCGCCACCCCTTCACAGGTCATCAGGCCGTTGACTGCACTGCCTGACTCGGCAGCCGCCAACCGGATCAGCGTCCTGACACTGCGCTGGGCCCAGGCGCCTTCCTGGCCATAGCGCCCCTGGCTGACCACCCAGACTGCCGCCTCATTGTCCGCCAGCGGAAGGTAAGGCGACGGAGCGTTGCCAGTCTCCTCGCAAGCCGCTTCATCCAGCGATAGCACTACATCGGGGTAGGGAACGAGTTCCCAGGCAGACTCACCGTGAGCATTGATACCCGTTTGCCAGCTTCCGGACTGATTCTCTCCGAGTTCCTCCGCCAGGGTCTCGCGTGCGCTTTGCAGTGCATTGCGTTTTTGCTGCTGCGTTGAATCGCAATCGGTCAGCACCGGCATGGTCGCTGCCTCGATGGCTTGCAACGCACTGAGGAGATCTCGCGGTGGCGTACCGCCCCCCAGCGCTTCGCCATTCTGGAGTCTGCGAAACAGACCACCTGCACCGGCTTCGGCTTCGTTATAGGCCAGGACATGGGCGCGCTGGTTTGCCGCCATGCGTTCTTCAATGGCGCTGTTACTCATGCTGGACAAGCCCAGCATCAGCATGACGGACAGCAACACCAAGGCCACGAGCAGCGCCGCGCCACGTTGATGCCTGCGCTGACCAGTACAGCCGTCACTCCCAGGCGTATGCGCCATTCCCCAATCTCCGGGCAAGATATTGCCCAGAAGAAGAACACGTTAACCGCAGGGTTACAAATCAACACTACTAGTTATTATTCCACTGGGGACAGGCGCATTACCTTGCCATTCTGCTGATCGGTCAGCACATAGACGTTGCCTTCGGGCCCTTGCTCCACGTCGCGAATACGCGTGCCCAACGGAATGCGCTCGACTTCAGCCTCGGCATTACCATCGACACGGACGATACCCTGAGCGGTCAGACCGCCGATCAGGACGCTACCCTGCCATGCCGGAAACGCTTCGCCGGTATAAAACGCCATGCCCGACGGCGAGATGACGGGTGTCCAGTGCACGGCGGCATCGGCGTACTCCGGCCGAGTCGGCGGGTCGGCAATATCGTTGCCATTATAATGCTCGCCCCAACTGACCACCGGCCAGCCATAGTTGCGGCCCGCTTCGGGCAGGTTGAGCTCGTCGCCACCTCGTGGTCCCATCTCGGCAATCCACAACTGGCCGGTCTCGGGATGCATGGCCGCGCTTTCGATATTGCGATGGCCATACGACCAGATCGCCCCCTCGGCATCTTCACGACCGACGAAGGGATTATCCTCGGGTATCGAGCCATCGAGGTTCAGATGGGCGATGGTGCCAAGATGATTGGACAGGTCCTGGGCGGGCTCGAACTTGAATCGCTCGCCCATGGTCAGGAACAGCGTGCCCTGCGGCGTAAAGACGATACGCCCGCCAAAATGATTGCCGCCGGAGACCTTGGGTTGCTGGCGGAAGATGACCTCGAAATCCTGGATCCTGTCATCTTCCCAACGCCCACGCCCCAGCGCCGTGGAAGCGCCACCATCGCCGGGCTCGGCAAAGGATAGATAGACAAGGCTATTGCGCGGGAAATCCGGATCGAGCGCCACGTCCAATAGACCGCCCTGCCCCTGATTGAATACCTCGGGCACGCCCTCGACCGGGTCCGACAGCGAATTGTCGCTATCGAGGATTCTCAGACGCCCCTCGCGTTCGGTCACCAGCAGCCGGCCATCGGGCAGAAACGCCATGCCCCAGGGGTGGACGAGTCCTTCGGCCAGCACATCGACCTTGGCGTCCCCGGCCTGCGTCTGCATGGGACTGTCCGGCTGGGCCAGCGCCAGCGGAGACACCAGCATGGCTGCCGTCACCATGCCGATCGATGACTTGAGTGCATACATCATGGTCAACACCTTGCTTGGGTCGTTCCCTTCAAGGTATGCGCCTTGCCGGGTTTGGCAAGCGAGCAACATGACACTTGAAAGTTGCATCCAGCATTGAATAGCAACACATGTGTTGCCATACTGCTTTTAATGAAACTTATAAGTTGCAAAATATGACCTTGCATGCCCAAATCAAGCGTCGCCGTTGCGAGCTAGGCTTGACACAACAAGCCATGGAGAGCCGCATCGGCATGTCGCGCCAGCAATACCAGCGGCTTGAAAGCCAAGGTAATCCGAGACTTGACTCGTTGCAGCTCGTTGCTCAAGGACTTAACGCTGAACTCATGCTTATTCCGCGCGAGAAGCTACACGCCGTCAGGCAAGTGCTTGAAGATAACGAGACACTGGATGAGCCGACACCACCTGCTCCCGATGAAGACCCTTGGCATGGCCTACTAGATGACCTAGAGCAAGGAAACACGGAGTCTAAGGAAAGAGAATGAAGGGAGACGCCCTACAAGCACTCGATATCCGGCTGCACGACCAGCATGTCGGGTACCTTGCGGGCTACCAAAGTGGCCGTACTGTCATGCTCTTCAGTGAAAGCTACCGGAGCGATCCAGCACGCTACACATTTACCCTGACGACTCGCCCCGGGTTCCCCAAAGCTTCTCAAATCATGGCTAAGCCCTGGATCCGCCGACAAAGGCTTCACCCCTACTTTTCCAATCTTCTTCCAGAAGGCGCATTGCGTGATTGGCTAGCCCAAAGCTTGAAAGTGCATCCCGACAATGAATTTCCTCTTCTTGCACAACTGGGCCAAGACTTGCCAGGCGCGATAACCGCCATTCCTCTCGACATCGAAGATATCCCAAAACAGCTACTTGAGCATCGAACTAGCATCGTTCCTATAAAGCGCACGCTTCAGCCCACCCGTGGATTTTCACTGGCGGGTATCCAAATGAAGTTTTCAATGCGCGAAAAGGAAGGACGGTTTCATTTTGGACATAGCGATGAACTGGGCGATTGGATCATCAAGACACCCTCGACCCGACACCGTGGCGTCCCTGTCAATGAATACACTGCCATGCGGCTTGCCATGGTAGTGGGTATAGAAACACCTGAAACACGCCTGGTAACACTAGATGACCTGGAAGGGCTCCCCGAGATCAACTTGCCTGCAGAGCCTTGGGTTTACGCCATCAAGCGCTTCGATAGAGGAATGCATGAGCGCCACCATACAGAAGACATGGCTCAGGTCTTCTTTCGCTACCCCCATGAGAAATACCAAGGCCCAAACTATGAACAGATAGGTCGCTTGCTTCGCGATTATACTGAAGATGGCCTTGCAAGCGTGCAGCAGTTCGCAAGACGGTTGCTTGTTAACATACTTCTAGCCAATGGCGATGCCCACCTGAAAAACTGGAGCCTGCTCTATCCCGACAGGCGCATACCAGTTCTGGCACCCGCCTACGACATTGTCATGACGCAAGCCTACATCCCGGAAGAGAACGAATTTGCCCTGAATCTCAATGGTCAAAAGCGCTGGTACCAAATTCGCCACGAAGATTTCCAAGCTTGGGCAAAGGCCGTTGGCGTGCCTTGGCCGGCGATTCGCATTGCGCTCGATGACACGATGCAACGAGCCAGAGAACAATGGAAATCCTTGCTACGCGAAAGTCCCATGCTTCCTGAGCACAAGCAACGTTTAAAGGAACATTGGCGAAATCTTCAGCCCGAGTGGCGCATCGAGTGATGCACATATCTACTTAGGCCGAGCTTTCCTCGATCAGCACTTCTTCCGTAACACGCTCCGCCAAGGGGTCGCTTTCCACTAGCTGCCACTGCTACCAATCGCCTTTCATGAACCAGATGACGGTCACTACGGCAATCAGTACGTTGGTGACCGGATACGCCCTCCACAGACCTTCGAGACCCAGCACGCCGTCGCGCGACAGCACAAAGGCCAGGACAATCGGAATCGAGAGCTTGAGCAGCGAGCCGAGAATCGACCCTCCCAGCAGAGAAGACGGCGTGCGGCGCCCCGGGCTCATTCGTTACTGCTCAACCGCTCCCTTACGTCCTCTTCCGGCTCCTCGAGGACGATATTGATATGGCAGGTGTTCCTGTCCGGGTAGATGGCATTGGAATAATTGAACAGGCGCGTCTTGACGCGGCCCATCAATGGCGTCTTGTCGCCGAAATGCTTTTGTACCTGAACATAATCGCCAACATTGGGTATCAGGTGCTGGCCGGTCTTCTCATCTTCACGCAACTGGACCGTATCGCCCTTTACCGGGCGCTCCTCACCACGACGAATGATCTGGTAATTGAACGTGTACTTCACGATCGGTGCTCCTTGCGGATCGACTCCCTGCACCTTAGATGGCTCTGGCTGAAACCGAAAGCCTAGGCATCTTGAATCATGGACGCACCCAGCCCCTTGGCCCATATCGCGAGCCAAGGCAGGGAACCAGGGGGGTTCTAGGAAGGTTTTTTCCGGGCTTTCTCTCCCCACAGCGCCAACAGCGTTTCAATGAACAACTCGGCGGTACTCGACAACGCATGGTCATTACGCTGGATGAGTCCGATGGTGCGCTGTATCCGTGGCTCGGGCAGTGGCCGAGAACAAAGCGTGTCATGGTCCGCACCCGGCATGGTCATTCTCGGCAAGATGGCGACACCCAGACCGGACTCCACCAGCCCAAGGGAGGTGGAAAGGTGCTGGACCTCGTAGAAGCCATTGAGGCTGATACCCTCTGCCGACAGCACATTGTCCAGTAGCGTGCGATTGCCGCTATCACGGCTGACGGTAATCATGCGCACCGCTTCCAAGTCGGCCCAGGTGATCGTCTCCTTGGCAGCCAAGGGGTGGTCGGAGCGCAGTGCCAGCACGAAAGGGTCGCGCAGCAGTGGCGTGAAAGACACTTCAGGCAGCTGCGGGCTAATCATGTTGATACCGAAGTCAGCTTCGCCATTGATTACCCGCTCCAACCCTTCGTTGGCACTGACATCGAGAATGCGAATGCGAATGCCTGGCCAAGCCTCGTTGAAACGCCGAATGACGCTGGGCAGGAAATAGAATGCCGCCGTGGGTAGGCAGGCGATGGTCAATGTTCCCTTCTGGTGTGTTGCCAGCTCACGGATGCCGAGGATCGACGATTCGTAATCCTCGAGCATCCTACGGGCCCGTGGCAAGAAGTCGGTTCCGATCGTGGTCAGCCAGGTACGCCGGGTAGTGCGCTCGAGAAGCGACACCTCAAGCGCCTCCTCGAGCTTTTGGATGCGTCTCGACAGCGCGGGTTGCGACAAATGAAGACGCTGCGCCGCTTCATGAAAGTTGCCCAATTCAGCAACTTGGACAAAAGCCTGCAAATCGAGAAATTCAATGCGATGCATCATAGGCGATTCTTGCATTGGTAGTTGATCATTAAACAACATATCACATTAATGCGTTTTCCACATCTTATAGAGATCTTATTTGCATTTGAGGCATCAAATAGGGGGTGACATGCTCAGTTCATGAGTTTTGGCAAAGAGTGAAACGGCAATGATCAATAGCATTCCTTGCATCATCATGCGCGGTGGCACCTCCAAAGGCCCCTTCCTGCGCATGAACGACCTGCCTGAATCGCCAGAGGCACGGACGGAGACCCTGCTCAACCTGATGGGTGCCGGACATGCTCTGCAGATCGACGGCATCGGTGGCAGCGATCCGTTGACCAGCAAGGTGGCTATCGTCGAACGCTCCCAGCATCCAGAAGCCGACGTCGATTACCTGTTCGCTCAGGTCGATGGTCCTGGTCGTCGCGTCGACTTCAATCCCAACTGTGGCAATATGCTTTCTGCCGTTGGCCCCTACGCAATAGAAACCGGGTTGGTCGAGGCGCTTGACGGCATGACCGTGGTGCGGGTTCGCAACCTCAATACGCAGCGACTCATCGAGTGTCACGTCCCCACCCCTGCACGACAGATACTCTATGAAGGGGATACCCGGATCAGTGGCGTTCCGGGTACTGCAGCAGGCATCCAATTGAGCTTCCTCGACGTTGTGGGCACCAAGACCGGCGCCTTGCTGCCTACCGGCCAGGCGCAGGAAGTCATCGACGGTGTCGAAGTGACTTGCCTCGATGCCGCGACACCCACCGTGCTGATTGATGCCAGGGCATTCGACCTGACGGGAAACGAAACGCCCGCTGAACTTGATGCTAATGCCCTCCTGCTCGCTCGGCTCGAAGCCATTCGTCGCGAAGCCGGACAACGTATGGGGCTGGGTGACGTCAGCCAAGGCGTCCTGCCCAAGCCGATTCTACTTTCGGCAGCAAGCGAGGCCGATGCGACGCTACGCGCCCGTTACTTCGTGCCGCATCGCTGCCACAAGGCACTCGCCGTTACCGGCGCCATCGCCCTGGCGACGGCGGTCAGCGTCCCGGGCACGATTGCCAACCGTATTGCTGTCACTAGCGGACGACTGATTGACGGTGACTCACTGGACCATGCTCGCCTCGAGCATCCTTCAGGCTATATCGATCTCGACATCGAGCATCGTGGACAGAACCCGCATGACGTCGCCCGCGTCTCGCTAGTGCGTACGGCACGCAAGATCATGGCCGGCACGCTGTATTACCCCGGCACAGTAACCGGCAACCTATCGGCCAGTGCCACTGAGGCGAAGGCCTGCTAAATCGCATTAACCCCAGTAAAACAACCAGAGCCACACAACAACAAGGAGTCACGCCATGCGCCCTTTAACCTCCCAACAGACACTCAACACCCGCCTGAAGCACGCTGCCAGGCTCGGCTTGCTGTGTGCCGGACTGAGCACACTGATGCTCCCCGCCACGGCCAATGCCGCGGATACCGACGTGCCCGACACCATCAAGTGGACCATTCCCTTTGGCGTAGGTGGAGGGACCGACGTCTGGGCACGCTTCTTCGCGCCCTGGTTCAGCGAGTCTCTCGCTGGCGAGCCGACCATCATGATCGACAACGTACCTGGTGGCGGCTCGATCAATGGTGCCAACCTGTTCGCGGTACGCGCCAAGTCCGATGGCAGCCAGTGGCTGGGCACATCGGCATCGACCCAGTATCCGGCCATGCTCGGCGACCCCCGTGTACGCTACGACTATGCCGACTGGAAACCGATACTCGCCACGCCGACCGGTGGCGTTGTCTACGCCTCGCCCGAGATGGGTCAGGATGCCGACAGCGCCCTGCAAGCCCTCTTGAAGCAGCCGGTCAAGCTGGCCGCCCAATCGCCTACCGGGGTCGAACTGCCAGTGCTGATCGCTCTCGATATGCTGGACGTCGATGTCGACCCGGTGTTCGGGATGCGTAGCCGCGGTGAGGGTCGACTGGCCTTCGAGCGTGGCGAGGCGAACATTGACTTCCAAACCACCTCGGCCTACCTGAGCAATGTCCAACCGCTGGTCGACGACGGCAAGGCGATCCCACTGTTCAGCCTGGGCGTGCTCAACGACGAAGGCCAGATCGTCCGCGACCCGACTTTCCCGGACCTGCCGACCTTCAACGAGGTCTACAAGCAGACCAAGGGCGAGGCACCGTCTGGCAATGCCTACGAGGCCTATCGCAAGTTCTTTGCCTCGGGCTACGCCCTGCAGAAACTGGTGATGGTGCCGGTCGATACCCCGGAGGCACTTACCGAGGCCTACCGACAGGCGGCCCGCGACTTCATCAAGACCGACAAGTTCAAGGAGGAATCGGCAGCTCAGCTCGGCCCCTATACACCCATCATCGGTGATACGGTCTCGGCTCACCTCGAAGATGCCATGTCCATCAAGGACGAGACGCGCCAGTGGCTAATCACCTGGCTGGCGGACAAGTTCGACGTCCACCTGGCCACGCGCTGATCTCTTCGGCTCCGTCGCCTAGCGACGGAGCCGGCTCGATTCCGACACGACAACGCGAAGAACCACGCCATGTTCGACATCCTTCTCTCCAGTCTGGGGCAGGTCTTCACCCTCTCCCATCTCCTCTACATGATGCTTGGGGTCATCGTCGGCCTGGTGGTCGGCATCATTCCCGGCCTCGGTGGAATCGCCGGCATGTCACTACTGCTGCCCTTCCTTTATGGCATGGACCCCTCGGTGGCATTGGGCATGCTGATGGGCCTAGTGGCCGTGATTCCTACCGGCGACACCTTTGCCTCAGTGCTGCTTGGCATCCCGGGCTCCAGTGCCTCGCAAGCGACGGTAATCGACGGTTTCTCACTGGCCAAGCGCGGCCAGGCGGCCCGGGCCCTCTCCAGCGCCTTCCTGTCATCCATGGCTGGCGGCCTGATCGGCGCCGCGGTACTCACTGGCTTCATTCTCATAGCCCAGCCACTGGTCCTGGCGTTCTCTTCATCAGAGCTGTTCATGCTGACCCTGCTGGGGCTATCGATGGTCGCCGTCCTCTCGGGACGCGACCTGTTCAAGGGACTGGCCGCCTGCGGGCTGGGCCTGCTGGTCGGCGGCATGGGCATGGCGCCGGCTACCGGCGAGTTTCGCCTAAACTTCGGCCTCGACTACCTCTACGATGGCCTGCCCCTGGTCGTAGTGGGGCTGGGTATCTTCGCCCTGCCCGAAATCATCGAACTCCTGGTGCAACGAGGGACCATCGCCAACGAACCCTGCCGGCTTGGTCAAGGATGGCGCCAGGGCTTTCGGGATGTACGCCGGGAACGCGGTCTGGTAGCGCGTTGTGCGGGGTTCGGTAGCCTGATCGGCACTATTCCCGGGCTGGCCGGTTCCGTCGTCGATTGGATGACTTACGGCCACGCCGTGCAGAGCGCCAAGGACAAGGGCGAGTTCGGCCAGGGTGACATCCGCGGCGTGATTGCACCGGAGTCGGCCAATAACGCCTGCGCCTGCGGCGCGATGGTACCTACGCTCCTGTTCGGCGTGCCTGGTTCGGGCAGTGCAGCGGTTTTCCTCGGCGGCCTGCTTCTGCTCGGCCTACAGCCGGGCATCAGCATGATCGAGACCCACCTCGACCTGACCTATACCATCATCTGGTCGCTCGCCCTGGCCAACATCGTCGGTGCCGGGCTCTGCCTGGGCCTTGCCGGCCCCGTAGCCAGCCTCACCCGAGTGCGCTTCACCATCCTCGCACCGCTGATCACCGTCCTCATCCTGTTTGCCGCCTATCAGGCGACCCGGGCCACGGGCGATCTGGTCGCCCTGGCCGTGGTCGGAGCCATAGGCGTGCTGTTCAAGAAGGCCAACTGGTCTCGTCCGGCCTTCCTGATTGGCTTCGTTCTAGCGCCAGGCGCCGAGACCTACTTTTATCAAGCAGTCCAGTTCCAGGGCAGCGCGGCGTTTGCCCGTCCCGGCGTGCTGATTATCGGCGCACTGATCCTGGCGGTACTGTTCATTCCTGCATTCAAGGCGCTATGGGTGAAGCGCCGCCAATCGAAGACAAGCGGCGTCACCGCCAGTCCCGAGACGGCGAAGGCAGCCGAGCAATCCCCCATGATCGGTGCGGTAGACGTTCTGCTACTGGCTGGATTGCTGGGTCTGGCGGCCTTCGCCTGGAGCGATGTCGCCGGCCTCTCGATGCTGGGCAGTGTGTTTCCCATGCTGGCCATTGCCATCATGGCATTGGGCTGTCTCGCCGAGGCGGCACGCTATGCGCTGCGCCGGCCACAGTGGCAACACCAGGCCTGCCGGGAAGAGCTGGTCTGGCTGACAGGCTTCTGCGCGCTGATCGCGGTCATCCTCGGCCTGGGTTTCATCAGTACGGCTGCCCTGTTCTGTCTGGTATTCCTGCTGGGCATCGCCCGATTGAAGCTGTGGACAGCAGCGGGTATGGCTATTGGCGTGGTTGCCTTCCTTGTCGGCATGGCGCACTTCCTGACGCTGACCTATCCCAGCGGCCTCCTGGACCCCTGGTTTTTCAGCTGAGCCCTGATGACCTGCCGGCCAATGTTAGTTGCGCCGGCAGGTCTTCCCGACCTGATGCAATACCAATCCATAACAGGCCTTTTAGGCACAGCTCCCAGCGGAGGTGTGCCTTTAGCGTCAGCATCACGGCAGACTTCGTGGCATTCTCGCTCTGCCTAGCCTCTAACCGCGTTCCGGCATTGCATACCGCCGGTCGGCTTTGCCCGCCTTGACCACATGCCCGGGCGTGTCGTGCCCCACCAGGTCGGGCAGCGTTGCCGATACCGCCATCAGGGCATCCAGATCGACGCCGGTGTGCACGCCCATTTGCTCGAACATGTGTACGAGATCCTCGCTACACACGTTGCCCGTGGCGCCCGGTGCGTAAGGACAGCCACCCAGCCCACCCAACGAGGCATCGAAGTGCACGATGCCCGCTTCCCAGGCGGCCAGCGCATTGGCCAGCCCCATCCCACGCGTATCGTGGAAGTGCAGCGTAAAAGGCACATCGGGCCAGCGTGCCACCACGCCCTGACAGAGCCGCTTGACCTGGGCCGGATTGGCCACCCCGGTGGTATCGCACAGCGTGATGCCCTGCACGCCTGTCTCGAGCAGCCGCTCGATCAACGTCATGACCCGACCCTCATCCACATGGCCCTCGAACGGACAACCGAACGTGGTCGAAAGCGACGCATTGTTGAACACCCCGCTGCCCCGGGCATGAGCCACGATCTCCGCGAACTGCGCCAGGGATTGCTCGGGCGTCATGCGCAGGTTCGCCAAGCTGTGCGACTCGCTGGCCGACATCACCAGGTTGATTTCCTCCACGCCGCATTCCAGCGCGCGCTGACAACCCTTGAGATTGGGCACCAGCGCCGTGTAGATCACCCCCGGCTGGCGGCGAATGCCTTGCATGACCTCGGCGGCATCGCGCAGGTTGGGAATCGCCTTGGGCGAGGTGAACGACGTGGCTTCGATCCTGGCCAGGCCGGTCGCCGAGAGTTTGTCGATCAGAGCGATCTTGTCCGGTGTGGGCACGAACGCCGCTTCGATCTGCAGGCCATCGCGCGGCGCCACTTCATTGATGTAGATACGTGACATGCTCGGTACTCTTGATAAAGGTATTCTCGCTCAAATGATCCCGCCCTGGCGCAGTTTCTGGCGCGTTTCCTCGTCGATGCCCAGCTCATCGAGCACCTGTTCGGTATGTTGCCCCAGGTCGGGGCCGCCCTGGCCGAGCCGCCCGGGGGTGGCGCTGAGCTTCGGCAGTACGCCGGGAACCTTGAGCGAACGCCCGGCCGGCGTGGTAATGGTCTGGATCATCTCCCGCGCCAGATAGTGCGGGTCATTGACGATATCCGCCGCCGTGTAGGGATAGCCCGCCGGCACCCGGGCCTCGTCGAGTCGTTCGAGGATCTCTTGGCGCGAGCGCTTGCGGGTCCACTCGGCAATGGCCCCATCGATCAGCTCGGCATGCCGGCTGCGCCCGTCGTTGTGCGCAAAGCGCTCGTCCGTCGCCAGGTCCTGGCGACCAATCACTCCCATCAGGCGCTTGAAGATGCTGTCGCCGTTACCGGCAATCAGCACGTAATCGTCATCCCGGCACAGATAGGCGTTGGACGGCGTGATGCCGGGCAGCGAGCTGCCGCTGGGCTCACGAATCTTGCCGCTGGCATCATATTCGGGGATCAGGCTCTCCATCATCGCGAACACCGACTCGTACAGCGCTACATCGATAACCTGTCCGCGGCCGCTTCGCAGGCGCTCCTGCAAGGCCAGCAGCGTACCGATCACCGCGTACAACGCCGACAGCGAGTCGCCGATGCTGACCCCCACGCGCACCGAGGGCTGCCTCGCATGGCCGGTCAGGTAGCGCAGGCCGCCCATGGCCTCGCCGATCACCCCGAAGCCGGGTTTGTCGCGATAGGGGCCGCTTTGCCCATAGCCGGAAATGCGCACCATGATCAGGCTTGGGTTCAGCTCGGATAGCACGTCCCAGCCCAGCCCCCAGCCTTCCAGCGTGCCGGGGCGGAAATTCTCGACCAGCACGTCGGCCTCCTTGACCAACCGACGCACGATTTCTTGCCCTTCGGTGGAACGCAGATCCAGAGACACGGAGCGCTTGTTGCGCGTCTGCACGTGCCACCACAGCGACGTGCCCTCCTCGACCATTCGCCACTTGCGAAGGGGATCGCCGGTGCCGGGCGGTTCAATCTTGATCACGTCGGCGCCGAATTCCCCCAGCATCTTGGTGGCGAAGGGGCCGGCGATTAGCTGGCCAAGCTCGAGTACCTTGAGACCTTCCAGCGGCAGGCGTCGGGAATCGGTGGGGTTCATCGGCTCACTCCTTAGCTAGATGAGGCTCAGGATGCGTCGCGCTCCTGGCAGGAACAATTAGGCATTGAACAAGTTAGCTTTCGCCTCCGGCGAAGGCTTGAGTAAGATGGCGTTTCAACGATACCGTATCGAGGGGAATGCCGTATGGGGCGGTTCGATTTCGTCACGCTGAAGCTGTTCGTGTCGGTGGCCGACGAAGGCCGTCTCACCGCCGCGGCGGAACGCGAGCATCTGGCCCTGGCGGCGGCCAGCAAGCGCATCAGCGACCTGGAAGCGCAACTGGACACCGTCCTGCTTTACCGTCGCCCGCGCGGCGTCGAGCTGACCCCCGCAGGCCATGCCTTCCTGCATCACGCGCGCAAGATCCTGGAAAACATCGAACGCCTGCAAGCCGACCTGAGCGAGTACGGCACCGGCATCAAGGGGCACGTGCGGATCCACTCGAACACCTCGGCGATCATCGCCTTCCTGCCCGAGGACCTCAGCACCTTTTCGCAGCGCTACCCGCAGATCAAGCTCGACCTGCAGGAGCGCGTCAGCTCGGAAGCCATCAGCGCACTGCGCGAAGGCTTGACGGACATCGGCATCTTCGCCGGCCATGTTCCCTACGAGGGCTTGCAGGTTCTGCCCTACCGCAGCGACCGCCTGGTTCTGGTCACGCCGATAAATCATGCCTTCGCCGGCCGCAAATCTATTTATCTGGAAGAGGCGGCCGATGAAGACTTCATCGGGCTGCAACAGGATTCCTCGCTACAGGACCTGCTGCACGAACACGCCAGCCGGGCCGGCAGGACCTTGCACATGCGCATCCAGGTACGCAGCTTCGATGCCATATGCCGCATGATCCACCATGGCATGGGCATAGGCGTCCTCCCCGAGCAGACCATCTACCGCGAACTGGGCGACCTGCAGCTCTGCAGCATCCCGCTCAGCGATACCTGGGCCACGCGGGAAACCGTCATCGGCATGCGCCAGTACGATGCGCTTCCAGTAACAGCGCGCCATCTGGTGGATCACCTGACGGGAAGAGCCGGCGATTAACCTGCTCCGCATCCTTCGCGCCCGACGAACCCTCACTTTCTGAAATGCTACTTCTAGCCCCGTAAGCCTTGGGATACGGTGCAAGGCAGACACGCCGCTGTATTACGACACATACAACAAACAAGGAGTCGTCCATGAAACGCAAATGCACAGCCCTGCTCGCCGCAGCCGGTGTCGCGCTGACGTTCGCATCCAGTGCGATGAGTTTCGAACTTGACGGCAAGGTCGACTGCATCGCTCCCTCCGACCCCGGGGGCGGCTGGGACTTCACCTGCCGCAGCGTAGGCAGGATCCTGCAGGAGCTCGACATGGTTCCCCAGGCCGTGCAGACCATCAATATGCCTGGCGCGACGGGCGGGGTCGCCTACGCCCACGTCATCAGCAAGCGCCCCGCCGACGAACAGCTGCTGGTCGCCGCCTCCACCGTGACCTCGGCTGGCCTGGCCCAAGGCCTGTTCCAGGGTATGACCGCCGATCAGGTCAACTGGGTCGCCGCGCTGGGCGCCGACTACGGCGTGATCGCCGTGCCCAAGGACTCCGAATTCAAGACGCTGGACGATCTGACCAAGACACTTAACGACGACCCGCGCTCGGTCATCTTTGCCGGCGGCGACGCCAAGCGGAGCTGGGATCATCTGAAAGTATTGATGTTTGCCGACAAGGCAGGCGTGGAAGACCTGAGCCAGATCCGCTATCTGGCTTATGAAGGGGGTGGTGAGGCACTGACCCAGGTAGTCGGTGGGCACGTCGACGTGTTCAGTGGCGACATTTCCGAAGCCAAGGGCTTCAGGGAGTCGGGGGATCTGCGCATCCTGGCCCTGCTCTCCGATGAGCGCCTGGAAGGCGACCTGGCGGACATTCCCACCGCGAAGGAGCAAGGCATCGATGTGCTGGCGCCCAACTGGCGCGGCTTCTACATTCCGCCCAACGTGTCGGATGAGGCCAAGCAGTTCTGGATATCCACCATCCAGGAACTGTCCCAGAGCGACGAGTGGAAGCAGGCCATGGAAAGCAATGGCCTGATGCCCTTCACCATGAAAGGCCAGGAGTTCGAGCAGTTCGTCCTCGATCAGGTCAAGGACATCGAGGACCTCTCGCAGCGCATGGGCGCCGGTTGAGTCAGATCCCCGGTTCTGTCGGTCACGCTCAATCCCGGCTCAATGCCGGGATTGTTTTTCGGATCGCGGGAGAACGTTTCGCCCCCAATCCAGGACCGGCAAGTCGAGCGGGTTAGGAATCGACGTTTGCCAGGATTGAGGGCAAATCGTAAAGTGCAGATTCTGTCATTCAGCGGAGCGCTTCATGAAAACGGCACGACCCGAGCTGAAACGCTGCCTTGATTATCTGAAAGATGCCTTGCCAGACCTTCAAGCCGTCTACCTTTTTGGCAGCCAGGCCAAAGGCAACGCCAATGCAATAAGTGATGTCGACTTGGCGGCGCTGCTTCCCTCCCCGCTCGCCGGCACTCTTCGCTGGGAACTGACAGGGCAATTGGCAGACCTACTGAATCGTGACGTCGACCTAGTCGATTTGCGCAGTGCCTCGACCGTCATGCAGCATCAGATCGTATCGGAAGGCCAACGGCTATGGAGCCGGGATCTCGAGGCCGATGAGTTCGAACTGGCTACCATGAGCCAGTACTGGGATCTTGCCATTCAGCGGCGGGAGTTGATCGCGGATATCAAACAGCGTGGGCACGTCCATGGCAGATGATGTCCTGCTGAACAAGGCCGCTACGATAGAGCGCTGCGTATTCCGCGCACGGGAAGAGTATGACAAGCACCCCGAAACGTTCGAAAACGATCAGACACGCCAAGATGCCGCCATCCTCAACCTTCAGCGTGCCTGCGAGGCGGCTATCGATGCCGGAAACCGCCTAATTCGATTGAAACAGTTGGGCTTACCCCAGAGCGCCCGAGACGTATTCGACATTCTTGCCAAGGCTCAACTTCTCGACACGCGACTCGCCACCGTCATGAAGCAGATGACTGGCTTCAGGAATATCGCAGTGCATGACTATCAAGCGGTACATTTGCCAATCGTGATCGCCATCATCCAAAAGCATACGGATGATCTGCTTGACTACGCCAAGCGAGTGGTAAAGCTGGCCTGAATCTACTTGATCTTTACGCTCTGTCTGCCGTCTTCCCCGGCTCCAGACCCGCCGGTTTAGATTCCCGTAGTGCCTCGGCCATGTTCTGCAACGCCTTCTCGCCGGTTTCGCCCTGCATGACATCACGCCACCAGTCGGCGTGCACGGCTCGCACGCGGACGACGATCTCCTCAAGGCCTAGCACCTGCGCCATGGCCAGGCGATGCAGCCCACGATTGATCTTCACGATACCGCCGTGGCGATCGATTGCCACGCCCAGCCGATCCTTACCTAGGCTGTTATCGAAACCGGTACGCGCCATCTCGTTCATGTAGCCGACATAGGTTTCCAGATAAGCAAGCACCTTGTCCGGCGTGTTAAGCAACAATCCTTTCTGATGCGACGTGAACGGCTTGCCCTTTTCAATCAGCGATACTAGCTCGCGATAGGCCTGGCTTTGCTCCAGCGCATGGCGGTTCAGCCAGATATCGTTGATGAACGTATAGCGCTGCCCTTTATGAAAATCGTAGCGAACGAGATCCCAGTCACCTTTCCAGATGAAGAGATTCTTCGCCTTGTTGCGCTGGTTCGATTTCGGGAAGGACTTCTTCATCGACAGAGAGCAGATCAATTGGCGAGGATCGATACGCAAATCCAAGCTTTCGCCAAGATAGTCATCGACACTACGGTAAGGCAGCCCCATCTCTTCGACCTGGTCGGCCAGAAAGCCGTTGGTCAGCCAACGTTGGAACAGACGATCCTCCAGCGGGCGAATGACACGACGTTCGAACGCTTCGCGAGTCGTAGAGGTCCAGCGTGCGCGCCACATGGACCAACGCAGCCTGGGATCGTACAAGTCCGTTGACAAGGCTTCGCCGGACGGGGTCCGTGGCATTTTTTTCGGTGCCGACATAGCAGGCCTGACGATGTTCCTCTGCAAATTTATTAGTCTGTTAATTAGTATAACGCGGTTACGCTGACGCCACGAGCCAGGATAAGCGCAGCGCTGCACCCTATAGCAGCTTTCCGCGGATGCCTAGTGTCAAGTTGCCGCAAGGTATTTCTCAGCGTAGCCTATGCACCCCTGTCAACTTTGATCCAGGTCGCAACGAAAACGCCATGACTTCGCCCACTTCGCGACAAGCCCCCTTGGCAGCCATCGCCATTCGCCAGGTCGAGAAGAACACCGGTGCCAGCCGCAATGCCTTCGAACAGGCCGCTGCCCTTCAAGAGCTTGGCTACCGTGTCGTCATCCTGGCCGAGCGTGGCAAGGCTGAGTTGGCGCAACGGGCCGGCGCCACCTTCGTCAAGTTGCCGCGCTGGCCGTTCAAGGGGAAGTTCCGGCGTTTCTGGTTCAATCGTCGCGTCCAGGCCTGGTGCAAGCGCCATCGCCCCGATCTGCTCGTCAGCCATGGCGACACCGTCAGCAATGATGTCGTCTACATGCATAACTGTGTTCATCTGGCCAGCCAGCGAATCCACGGCAAAGCGTTGCCCAAGGATCATGAAGTCGCCGCGATTCACGATCATGTCCTGATGCAGGGTGGCTTCAAACGCGTGGCGGTGAACTCGCAGATGATGGCGGACGACTTCATGCAGCGCTACGCCATCAGCGCCGACAAGATCGAGGTCAGCTACCCGGGCTATGATCCGCAACAGTTCAACCCCGATATGGCAAGGCGCGACCGGCAAACCACACGTAGAGAATTCGGAGCCGACGATGAGACCTTTCTGGTCGGCTTGATCACCTCCGGCAACTTCAAGAAGCGTAACCTCGATGGCTTTCTCGAGATCGCGGCCCACCTCAACCACCTGCTTCCGCAGCGATGCCGCTTTCTGGTGGTCGGCAAGGACGACACCACGCCCTACCGGAAACAGGCGGAGGCCTTGGGCATCGATAGCCTGATCATCTGGCGCGGTACCGAGCCTAACGTCGAACGCCTGTATGGCGCGCTGGATGTCTTCGTGCTGCCCGCGCACATCGAGGAGTTCGGCCGTGTCGCGCTGGAAGCCATGGCCTGCGCCACACCCAGCGTCGTGTCGGACTGGGTTGGCGCCTCGGAGCTGATACGAGACTTGCACCCTGAGCTGGTGCTCGACATGGACATGCAGAGCTGGGCGGAACGTATTGCTCAGCTCCTTGAATCGCCTGAACGAGAAACACTTGGTCAACAGTTGGCCGAGTTGGCCAAGAACTATTCCCATGAGCGCCAATACGAAAAGCTCAAAGTATCATTCAGAAGCCTGACGACTGACTAGCCGGAACGAATTGCCACGTGACAAGAAGAAAACCAGTGCTACACGACCTACTCGACCTCGACGACAGCCTGCTGATTGGCCAAGGCTCAGAGCGCGCCTGCTTCAGGCACCCGAACGACGATGGGCTGTGCATCAAGATCACTCATCGAAACAAGAGCCGCCGCAGCCAGAATGCCAGGGATCATGCGTATTACCGGAAACTGGAGAAGCGCGACATTGCCTGGACATATCTACCGCGCATGCACGGCTGGGTAATGACGGACCGGGGGGAAGGTTTGGTATTCGACCTGATGCAGGATCGAGACGGCAAGCCGCTCGACACGCTGAAGCACCTATTGGCGCGGCGGGAGATACACTATGCGGACATCGCTCCGGCACTGGAACGATTTCACCGCTACTTGCTGGATAATCGGATCTTCACCAGCGACCTGCGGGACAGCAACATCGCCTGTGACATGACTCGCGCCGACAGCCCACGCCTATATCTCATCGATGGGCTGGGCGATCATGACTTCATCAAGCTGGCAGCTATCGTGCCCATGCTGGGGCGCAGCAAGGTCGAGCGCCAATGGGCGCACTTCATGAGACGCATGGCTAAGTGGCGGGAACCGGCGGTTGGAAACTAAACGTCACCGTCGTCTGGCAATAACTTCGCTCATGAAGCCGACCAGTTGCTGGCCGTACTGATCGATATTGAACTCATCGCGAATCCTCGTTCGCGCCTTGGCGCCCATCTCGCGGCGAAGGGCAGGGTTTTCGGCCCATTCTCCCAATACCCGCGCCGCCTCTTCCGGCTCGAGAATGCCCGCCTGGACGATGGCATCCTGCTCCGGGGAATAGACTTCGTCAGGCCCCTGCAGACATGCCTGGCCGTATTTGCCCAGCTCGCGACGTTCACGCCTGGGCGATAGCACGGCACCGTTGTCGCCATCCCGCACCTGTTCCGCCAGCCCGTCGACAGCGCCGACCAGAGTAGGCACGCCGTAAGCCAAGGCCTCTTGCGCCACATTGCCGAATGGCTCACGCCAGGAGGGGCAAATAAAAGCATCCAACGACGAATAGAACGACGCCATGTCATCGACCAACCCACAGAAGCGCACGCTGTCTTCTAACCCCCACTGCTTGGCCTGCTTGCGCAGCGTATCCTCCAACGCCCCTTCCCCGGCTATCCAGAACTCCGCGTGGGGATGTTGGGTTTTCAACTCGGCAAACACTTCCAGCGCTACCATGGGTGCCTTCAACGGCACCAGACGGCCTGCAAAGCCCAGACGAAAACGCCCCTCGGGATGTACCGCATGGTTGGCCGGTAACTCAATGGAGTTATAAAGAACACGTGAAGGCAAGTCGGTGCTCAACTCCCACTTCAAATGCAGCATACGCAGCGCCGCATGGGAATTGCATAGCGCTCCGTCGAGACG
This sequence comes from Modicisalibacter xianhensis, assembly GCF_900113605.1. GTDB lineage: Bacteria > Pseudomonadota > Gammaproteobacteria > Pseudomonadales > Halomonadaceae > Modicisalibacter > Modicisalibacter xianhensis. The sequence continues at coordinate 46,411 of NZ_FOPY01000008.1, read as the reverse complement.
CTTCAGATAGGTATGCAAGGCGGGCTGATCATTCACCAGCCAGGCACTGCCCCGCTCGAAATGAACGACTGGCATGTTGTCCGGAAAGCTCAGCGGGTGATTGACAATCTTTCCCCAGACCAGAATCGCTTCTATCCTCAGCCGTACGAGCAGCGCCTTTTGATAGCGAAAGCGAAGGCCTGGGAAGGCACGGGGTATCTTGATGATTCCAGGCCCTTTGATGCTGTGGATACGCCCAGCCGCATGCTGTTTGTAATAAGGCGAGAGTAATGGATGAATGCCATCGGTCTGCTTCAATATGTGCTGGTCATATTCGGCAGCGAAACGGGCATAGTATCGCGTGAAGTAACGCTCTATCCCGCCAAGGTTCTTTAGGCTCACCAGATGCCCAATGCGCGGATTCGAAAGGTCCTGTTTGTCGACAGCCATCCTAGCCATAGTGCTTCAGCGCCCGCACAGATAGGAATCACATGACCTCGTTACTCAAGGAAGCGATCTACAACGCGACCCGGTAAAAAATCATGCAGCCACTTATCACTTATAGCAGGCTTAGGCCCGTTGAGAGCGGTTTTCAGTTTGTCAGCTAGACCGGGGATGTCATGGGGGGCGATGGCAGATTCCAGCTCCCCCTTCAGCACTTCACGAATTCCCCCAGGGCAATCGACGGATATGACCGGCGTGCCGCAGGCCAACGCCTCCGTGAGCACGATGCCCATCCCCTCGACCCGGGAACTCAGCACAAACAACCGGGCATGATGCATCCAAGGGTAAGGGTTGTTTCGATGACCGGCAAAATGCACCCTATCGGCAATCCCCAGGTTCGTTGCCAAATCCTCCAACGATTGCCGTAAAGGGCCATCGCCGACAATGACCAAGGGTAGCTCGGGCTGTGCCTGGGCATAGGCACGCAATAACAGTTCATGGTCTTTCTGTGGCACCAGGCGCGCCACGTTGACGATATAAGGTTCGTCAGGCAAATCGGGTGTTTCCTCGAGCATCAACTCGCGAATGCGCCCCACCGGGCAAGGATTGACGATCACCTGCAACGACGCCGGTTGAAACGACCACTTGGCCTGGGCCTGGCGAACTGTCTCCGCCACGCCCTGCGACACAGCCACTAAGTGCTTACCGGGATACAGGCACTTGGCACACAGCCGATAACGCCAGGCATCCTTCTTGATTGGCAGGTTGTTCTCCAAAACAAAGCGGGCCCGTACATCGCGATAGCTCCAGACCAACTCGAAGGTACCCACCCCTCGGAATACAATTCTATCCAGCCGCCCATGGCGCTTCTCGAACCGCCACAGCCACAGGCGCAGCAGTTGACCGCCTAGCCATCCTGTCCATACAAAATACGAACGAGGGATCAAGGGATTCATGACCAAACGTGCCAACAGTTCCAGAAAGAAGCCAACGATGGTGGCACGGATCCACCAGCGCAGCGGAAAGACATGCACCCTGACGTCGGGATGCTCCGGCGCCAGCCCTTGGTCGCGTTTGCGATACACCAACATATGGCTATCATGGCCGGCTTCGGCAAAGGCGTCAGCGAGGTTACAAGCCACCCGCTCCATGCCGCCCATCTTCAGGCTGCGTACGATCACCAGGGTGTGCACAATAAGTCCCTTATTCCGGCTGACTGGTAGGTTGCGGCTGGCTATCGTCATCTCGTGCACGGGTCAATTGCCAACGCCAGTAATGGGTAACCAACCCACCCACGACAAGATTGTGCACGAACACGCCCGTCCAAAAGGAATTGTACGACTCGAATTGATTGACGATGACCCAGTAGATAAAGAACGAGACACCGAACAAAGCCATGTCGTTCGGCATTACCCCACTACGCCAGGCCAGCCACGTGCCACGTCCTACCCAGAAAGCCAAGGCAGCGAAAACTGCAACACCTAGCAAGCCGTAGGCGACCCATAGTTCAAGAAAGTAATTATGAAGATGGCCGTACTGGTCCTTGATCCGTTGTGGCATCCATTCCGTCTCGTCAATGGCCAGGCTACGGCCATCAGCCCCCCAACCAACGATCGGACGTTCAGCGATCCACTCCGCAGCGGCGCGCCATGTATGAATACGAACCCCAACACTGCTGTAAGGAATCTTAGAAAAATCTCCAGTTAGAATACTTTCTATCGCTGGCTTCTCCGTTTCAAGACGCTTTGCGAGGGTGTCATAGCCAATGTTACCGATAACAGTTGCCACTGCAAAAATAGCTATAAATCCAGCAAAGAGTACCCGTCGAGAGTTTTTTTGAGGAAATGTATGCAAATACCACCAAAAGAAAAGGCCAGCCATTATTGGCAGCACGAAAATCAATGCCAGCCATACTCCACGGGTTTGTGTAATTATTACACCGGTAATGAAAACTGTTGAAAAAATTGCCCAAACCAAACGGCGAAATATTAACCACCTGCCTCCAAACAAGCTGCGTCTTGCAAAGGCTAGCAACCCCAAGAGTCCTGCACCGAAATACATGGAAGTATGCTGAGCATTACGAATACCGAAATCCACCCGATACCCACTTACACCTTTAAACCATTCAATATATCCGTCCCCGTGAAAAAATAGCGCAGTAAAAAAGCCAAGCAACGCAACTCCCCAAATAAAGAAAGTACGAACAGTACTTCCTCCAAGCCACCAAGCAACACTTATGAATATAAAAAGCTTCGCGAGGCGGTCAATTTTAGGGTTTTCTTCGACCCATTGCGGATGATGCAAATAGCCAAGCCACCAAGAAAGCACTTGTAAAAAAATAACGGTTAGTAAGAGCCACAACGCTGCGCCTTTTCGAAGCTTCCCTCCCCAGAGGAGCAAAGAAAACAAGCCAAGCACTGCCATGAAGGTTTCTGCTGGCCCGCCTATGACGGGGAATAGGACTAAGAATAAAGCGTAAAAAAATAACCCTATACTCCCTAAGCACCAAATAATCCTTGGACAACAACTAAAAGGTGTATAGGGTGACTGCAATGAATAATTTATACTCAACCTTAAGGCCTTTTGGTAACACTATACACTGTAACAAAGCAGTTATTTACAGGCTAATACTCTTAGCATTAATACCGGAATCAACTTGTCTTGTAACCATTTGGGTTATTGCTTTGCCAACGCCATGTATCTTCCATCATCTCAACCAAAGAGCACTTCGCTTTCCAGTTTAACTCTCTTTCAGCCTTTGTAGCGTCTGCCCAGCAAGAGGCCACATCACCTTCACGACGAGACACAAACTTAAAGGGGACTTTTTTTCCCGAAGCATTTTCGAATGCTTTAACTATTTCCAATACAGAGTAGCCGTTTCCTGTTCCTAGGTTCCATATTTCCAAACCTGTTTTATTAGAAATCTTTTTCATGGCTTTCAAGTGCCCATCAACTAAATCCATAACATGGATATAATCACGAACGCCTGTGCCATCGAAAGTGTCGTAATTATTGCCAAATATAGATAACTCTTTTCTCAAACCAATAGCAACTTGTGAAATAAAGGGAACGAGGTTATTGGGAATATCATTTGGATCCTCTCCGATCACTCCACTTGGGTGAGCCCCGACTGGATTAAAATACCTCAGTATACCTACTGACCAGCCAAGGTCGGCTTTAACTAGATCATTAAGAATTTCTTCTATCATAAGTTTCGACCGACCATAAGGATTAGTAGGGCTACCCGTAGGTATTCCTTCATGGATAGGCATTATCTTAGCATCACCGTAGACGGTAGCTGAAGAACTGAAAATAAGATTTCGTACCCCTACTTGATCCATGACATGACACAAGGACAGGGCACCTAAAACATTATTTTCGTAATATTGAAGTGGTTTATTGACACTTTCACCTACTGACTTGAGACCAGCAAAGTGTAAAACATGGTCTATATTATACTGCGAAAAAATATGTTTTAACAAAACCTTGTCGCATACGTCCCCTTCAATAAAATTCACTTTTTTGCCAGTTAATACTTCAACACGCTTTAGCGACTCAAGTGAGGAATTTGAAAAATTATCTAAAACAACCACCTCGTAATCGTTTTCAATAAGAGAAAGAGTCATATGAGACCCAATATATCCGCACCCACCAGTAACAAGCACATTCATCACAGACACCTTATTTAGCACCAAAACCAGTAAGCAAAGTCTTTATAGTTTTAAAAACAATAAGCACATCAAGCCAGAATGAAAAATTTTTTATGTAATAAAAGTCGTGCTGAATTTTTATCCGTGTATCATCAGCATCACTCGCATAACCATGAACTACTTGTGCCCAACCAGTAATTCCAGGTTTAACTACATGCCTATATATGTAAAATGGTATTTGCTCTTCAAACAAATCTACAAAAGCTCTCTGCTCAGGCCTAGGTCCAATAAGGCTCATATCTCCTCTAAGAACATTATAAAACTGAGGAAACTCATCTAATCTAGTTTTCCTGATAAACCTACCTATTCGAGTAATTCGCATATCGTTCGACTGAGCTAAGCGAGCACCATTACTTTCTGAATCTTTGGCCATACTCCTAAACTTGTATATTTTGAAACTACGATTACCTTGACCAACTCTATCCTGTGTAAAGAAGACAGGACCGGGGCTATCTAATTTGATAATTATAGCTGTTATTAACATTACAGGAAGGGTTAGCGGAAGAATAATCAACACAAGTGCGATATCTGCAACCCTTTTAAAAAAACTATACATAGGTGATGGCAATAGAGTTCCAAACGCATTTTCAGAAAGGTGTTCGATTTCAACTCTTCCAGTAATTGATTCTTTAATTTGCTTAATATGATAGACGGGAATATGAGAAAGCGTGCACTTTGCTAAAAACTTTTCCCATTCTGCAGTTAGACCTTCATCATGTAAGTCAGCAACTATACCATCCACTCGAACTCTATTTAATGTAGGTTGTTTAAGATAGCGCAACTCTATATTAGAAGTCGGCAACAAATTTAGTGCTTGACCAACAGGGATAACTGCAAGCTTTAATCTACGGTAACGTAAGCCAATAAAATAACCAGAAAAAAACCAGAGCATACTGAGCAAATATCCAGTAAACAAAACTTGCCTAGAGTACCTTTCTCTAGCAAAAAAAAGTATAGCCATAGAAATTAAGAAGCATATTGTTACCGTAGGAGCGATATAAGCTACAACTTTAACACCAGGAAATTTTAGAAGCCTTCTTAATGAAAAAACTATTATTAAAAAAGCCCCACCTATAGCAGCCAAAGTATTTACCCGCACATCAGGTAAATACATCCAGAAATCCCATCCCCAGCGATTAATAGCGGGAGCGCAGATTATTACTGGAAGCCCTATTAGCAATTGAAAAGACATACCTAAAAGAATTTTTTCATACCATCTCGAATGACGGCGCTCATAACTTATATCCACAGCCCCACCTGTATCTACTAGTATTAAAGAATTTCACTTATGCATGACACCAAGCTTTCTTGCTAAAGTTGGCCACTTCGCCCTGATTAAGCCACGTATCGCATAATGGAAAAAATAATATGTGCTTTTTAATACGCTAAAACCTTCCACCTCTCTATATACTTTCCACGTATATATGGCAGCCTTTCTTTTATTGAAAGATATTCCATCGGAATGAACTCTATATATTGCTAGCGGCTCTGGAATTCCATAGGCAAACTTAGTCTTCTTTAACAATTTCAGCCAAAGTGCAAAATCTTGTCTTTTACTTATTTCGGGCATGTTGACTTTACCCAGTTTGGCAGAGTCATAAATTGCGGTTAGGCAACCTATTACACATGTTTTTAACAAAACATTATAGTTGACTGAATCAGGAACGCCAACGAAACCCATGTGCTCCCCCTTATAGTTAATTTTCTCATAAGCAGTGTAGCTAAACTCGATATCGTTTGATATCATAAACTTTAACTGCTTTTCTAACTTTTTAGGCCTCCATAAATCATCCGAATCCAAAAAAGCTATATAACGCCCATGGGCTTTTGAAAGAGCGTGATTTCGAGCCACCGCTGGTCCACTGTTTTTTTCAAGCTCATATGTCAAAATGCGTTTATCGTTATACTTTTCTTTAATTATATGTAAAGTTGAATCTCCCGAAGCATCATCAACTAAAATTAACTCCCAATCCTGATAGCTTTGGTTCAACACGCTTTCTATAGCCTCAAAACAGTAATTTCCTGATTTATACAGAGGCATAATTATTGAAACTTTAGCCATGTGACAATTCTATTCCAACTTTGGAAAACTTCAGGTGGTTAAAAAGTAAAAAGTGCTAGAAAATAAAAAAGAAGGTAAAAACAATGCAACGCAGGTAATAAATGCAATTGTTTTCTTTTCTTTAAATCTACTTTCTATTTGAACGAATAAATTACACAATAATAGAACCAAACAAATCATACTAAGCCTCTCAGACTGCGCACCTCCCAAAATAAACGATGCATATAACGAAATAACAAACAAATAAAGGTTGCATAAGAAAATATTTATCTTTAAGAGGTCATAAGTAAAGTAAAAAAACGCTGATATGATACAAACTATCCCAATAATTGAAACATAAAACCATTTTAATTCGAGACCAGTCTCTGATACTGATTTATAAGAAACAACATAGGGAAGCAAGATTAATATTAGTGCGCCAGATAAAACAAAAAATATTAGCGACACTTTACTTTTGAAAAGAAAATAAATAGGGAAAAATAATAACGCGACATTATGCGTCAAGCCAGCAATTATAAATACAAAAAGCTTATGGCCATTGCTACTATTTTTATAACAAATGCTATAAAAATAAACTAATAAAACAGTTGCTAAAAGCTGTCTATATACGTTTTGCAGGCCCAGCAAGTAAGGAAAAAACAATAGCAATGCGAGAGCTGTATAAACAGGCAGTTTTAGATTTTTTACGCTTTTAATTGTTAAAAAAAACACCATGCTATCAATAATAACAAACGTCCAAGTTTCAGAATTTATTACCTTATATAAGTAATGTGAAAAATACCAGTATACTGGCTCTTTCAGGTAATAAAAACCATCCAGATCGTCTTTTTTTAAGACGTCTGTATAAACCTTCATATCAACATCAAAGCCAGAGATTCTAACAATTATTGAGTAAAATAAAAGCGAAATGAACACATATGTAACCGACCTCACCTTGTCTTTTATTTTTATGAGAACAAAGCATAATGCGCATAAATACAAATATGACAATAGCTCTAAGGTCATCTTTAATTTACTTGACCGTCTGTAAAAAATTGAATCTCTTGACCAATAAGTGTCTTTGCATCGAACCTAAGTTTGGCTGTTGATCTTTTTTCTTCTATCATTTCCTCAACTTTGATATTAAATTTTTTACTGAAATCACTTTCTTTTAAAAGATAGACATTATCGAAACCCAACAGCATCTCTTTCGTTATTTCCATGTCAGTGGTAACTAATGGTATTCCATAACAGGCCATCTCGCACATCATAACTCCTTGCGAGTCATATCGTGTAGGCATTAATGCTGCTTTATATTTATCCAGCAAGCCTGGTATTTCTGATTGCTCTATAAAACAATCATGCCAAACAATATTTCTTGGCTTTTCGTTATGTTTGAAATAATTTCCTTTACCATACAAGTGGATTTGATAGCACGGATTAGCCAATGCAAAATTAACTACTAAATCAACACCGTATTTAGAGTCATCCAATGGCCTTATCGTAATAAAATCGCCTAAACAATTTTCAATTTTTCTATGGGATTTTGTCAAAAAAGAGTTATGTGAAGCATTGGGGATAATAGTGGAGATATACTTATTTTCAAATTTAAAGTCAACATTTTTAGCAAATTGCTGCTTCATCCACTTGCTTACAAAAACAAATTTTACATCATTTCTCAACCCTATTATTTTGAATAAATATTTTAATGAGCTAATTTTTATTTCATCATATGCCCTATGCAAAAATTCCTTAAGCTTGTTGGATCTTTTCCAAGGATACTCTTGAGGATAATCCTTATATTTTTTCAAGACCTCATGCCCATGTATGAAAAAAACAACCTGCTGATTTTTAATTTGCAATAGAAGCCTAACATGATTTTTTAAATTAGGGGCATGAGATAAAACCACTTCTGCTTCTGAAAATTCCTTTTTAGGTAAATCTTTTTCAGAAAAAACTTTTACTCCTTGATAGCTATAGCTTCTTTCAGCGCTAAAACTTAACACGTAAACTTCGTGTCCATAAAACTGATAATTAATATTCCTTGTATGCACATAGGACATCGCGTACTTGTTTTTATCGCTAGGGTAGTCTTGACACATCACCAATATTTTCACGCAAGCCTCAACTATAAGTCTTCAATTGTAAACAATATACAAACAAAAGAACACAAAACACACAAATGTGCCTATTACTCTTCCATACATTAAGCACTCTATACTATCAACAGCGCTCTCTTTATTATTATCAATAATCCCTGACATTCTTGGTTCGATGTAAAATGTTAAAATAACTGTGGCTAACGCATTACTAATCCCAGAAAGCTGTGATATTGTTGTTCTGTACTCATAAAAAACCAAACCAAAATAGAAAGACATTAACACTGATATAGAATAAATGCCGAATATTATTGCCCCCCCCCAAAAAAAACTGTTTCTAACATAATTTTTTAAAGTATATAGTGATGGCTTATTCTTTATAACTCCTGACGTTCTCATAAAATGCACAGGGAAAGAAATCATCTTAAAAAACAATTTTCCATTTTCTTCGTAAGCAGTTATAATTTTTTGAAAAGCTGCTATCACTCTTTCCTTGTGAGTTATAACAACATAACCAAAAAAACTAGCAGAAAGTAACGATAGCGCGACCATACCCAGATAAAAATCTTCGCTAATCTTTAAGTCCACTAAATAACCTAACAAAGGCAGCAACAACATTGTAAAGACACGAGTAAACATAAAGACTGAATTCTGAAGCGCATAGCCAAAAGCAGTATTTCCTTTTTTCACTCCCGCCACTCTTGCAAAAAAAGATGCTACTTCAATTAAATGTATGAACGAAAAAATTATCACAACGGCGAGCAATAAAAAAAAGACCATGCACAAATACCTATATATTAAACATATTGTAAATATGTTCTTTTATTCGAGAACAAGCTTTACCATCACCATATGGATTATGTGCATAGCTCATTTCTTGATATGCTTTCTTGTCCGTTAGCAATTGCTCAATTTCAGTAATTATTTTTTCTTGGCTTGTACCTACAAGCTTGACTGTACCTGCTATAACTGCTTCCGGTCGTTCGGTGGTTTCACGCATTACTAGCACAGGCTTCCCGAGCGAAGGCGCTTCTTCCTGTATGCCACCGGAGTCGGTAAGAATGATCTCGGCTCGATTCATCAAGTAAACGAAGGGAAGATAATCGAGGGGTTCTATCAAATGAACGTTGTCGATATCCGACAATAGCCGCTGTACGGGCTCTCTTACGTTGGGATTGAGATGAACCGGATAGACGATTTGCGTTTCTGGATGTGCTATTGCAGTCTCCCTAAGCGCCTGACAGATTCTCTCAAACCCTCCTCCGAAACTTTCCCGGCGATGTCCGGTAACGAGAATCAGCTTGCGCTCAGCATCCAGAAAATCGAACTGTGACGAAAAGCGCGCTTGGAAGGTACCGCTATCTTTCAACTTACGTACGACATCCAAAAGCGCGTCAATCACCGTATTACCTGTCACATGCACCTTGGTTGGCGCCGTCCCCTCTTCCAGCAGGTTCTGCCGTGATCGCTCTGTCGGAGCGAAGTGCAACTCGGCCAGTGTGCCAGTCAGCTTTCGGTTCGCCTCTTCAGGCCAGGGTGAATAGATATTGCCCGTTCTCAGCCCTGCTTCCACATGGCCTACAGGTATACGCTCGTAATAAGCCGCTAGTGTTGTGGCAAATGTGGTCGCCGTATCACCATGGACAAGTACGATGTCTGGCTTGACTTCCTTGAGTACGTGCTTCATGCCCTGAAGAATGGCAGTCGTGACGTCTGACAGATCCTGTCCAGGCTTCATGATATTTAAATCATAATCCGGTACTAGCTCGAACAAATTCAGCACCTGATCGAGCATTTCCCTATGCTGTCCAGTGACGCATACTTTGGCATCGAAACGCCCGTCAGCAGCCAAGGACAAGGCTAACGGTGCCATTTTTATCGCTTCCGGCCTTGTTCCGAATACACACAAAGTTTTAATCATAATCTCTACTATTTATTTACTAAATCCAATCTTGTTGAAATACAACAAGACTCTCATGGTTTCATAGCCGGCCAACCGAGTAATAGGTAATTCCTTTCTTACTCATCCGCTTGGGCTCATACAAGTTACGCCCGTCGAAAATGATCGGTAGGCTTAGCTGCTGCTTGATCAGCTCAAAGTCCGGCGCTCGGAAGGATTTCCACTCGGTCACGATGATCAAGGCATCAGCCCCTTTGAGCGCGGCCTCCTTGGTGCCGCACAACGACAAATCGTCCCGGCTGCCATAGATGCGCTGGGTTTCTTCCATGGCTTCGGGGTCATAAGCTTGAACCTTGGCGCCGGCCTGCCACAACGCTTCCATCAGCACGCGGCTTGGGGCTTCGCGCATGTCATCTGTGTTAGGCTTGAAGGCCAGACCCCAGAGGGCGAAGGTTTTGCCTTTCAGCTCGTCACCGTAGTGGCTCTGGATCTTCTGGAACAGCGTCGTCTTCTGCTCATAGTTTCGTGCTTCCACGGCCTTGAGCACCTTGGCATCGAAGTCGATACCGTCTGCGGTGCGAATCAGGGCCTGAACGTCTTTGGGAAAGCAGGAGCCACCATACCCGACGCCAGGATAGATGAAGTGATAACCGATGCGGGGATCGGAGCCGATGCCCTGTCGGACCATTTCGATATCGGCGCCCAAGCGCTCGGCCAGGTTGGCCATCTCGTTCATGAAGCTGATCTTGGTGGCCAGCATGCAGTTGGCGGCATACTTGGTCAGCTCTGCACTACGCACATCCATGACGATGATCTTTTCATGGATACGGTTGAATGGTGCGTAGAGTTCACGCATCACTTCCTCGGCATGCTCGCTATCCGTGCCGATGACGATGCGATCAGGTTTCTGGCTATCCGCAACGGCGGAACCTTCCTTGAGGAATTCCGGGTTGGACACCACATCAAAGGTGAGATCGGACCTTCCGCGGGCTGCCAGCGTGTCGGCAATCCTGGCCTTGACCTTGTCGGCGGTGCCGACCGGCACGGTGGATTTGTCGATGATGATCTGATGGCGGTCCATATGCTGTGCAATGGTCTCGGCCACGGCCAGCACGTACTTGAGATCGGCAGAGCCATCTTCGTCAGGCGGGGTACCGACGGCAATGAACTGGATATCGCCATGTGTCACGGCCTGGGAAGAATCGGTCGTGAAGTCGAGCCGGCCTTCGCTGTAGTTTTCCTTGACCAGTGACTCCAGCCCCGGCTCATAGATCGGGATGAACCCCTCCTTCAGGCGCTCGATCTTGTGGCTATCGACATCGACACAGACAACGTTGTGGCCTGCGTTCGCTAGCACTGCTCCTTGTACCAGGCCGACATAACCAGTCCCGAATACCGTCACGTTCATAGCGTGCTCCTCGTTTTTGATTAACCGTTTTCTTTCAAGCTCGACCGAACGAGAGAGCTGAACTGCAACAGGAAGGCACCGGTAATGGCCAGAATGGCACCCAGTACAATAGCTAGGGCAACAATTATGATGCGACTCGTCCCTGCGGGCTCCAGACTCTGTACCGCTGTTTGCCCAACGTCTCCGCCCGTTAACTCTTCAAGCTCGGCTTCGAGATTGGCGATTCGCCCCATGATGCTCGCCGTGACTTCAGCCGCCCCCAGGCTTTCCGAGCCACGTATCGTTTCCAGTGACTGCCTGGCACTCTCGAGCTGACGTTTTAACGCTTCGGTTTGACGCTCCACCATGCTTTGCTGCCCCTGCTGCAGACGAGCCAGCACCCCTTCGTGGAGTTGGGCGACAATCTCCTGGTCGGCTTCGCTGGCTTGCGAGGATAACGTCACCAGCAGCGTTTCTTCCGGGTTCTCGATACGTACGTCGAAAGGCAGGTTGACGAGTCCTGTCTTCGCCAGGAGTTCTCGTGTTACCGGGCCGAGATAGAGGTTTTTGGCCTTGGCCACTAGCGACTCCGGCGATTCGAGCGGTGCTCCAGGCGCCTTTTCAGCGACGTTATAGATGGAGGAGTAACTGTAGGAGCGCGGGGCAAGTATCGCATAGGCAAGCGCCAGACCGACGATGATGACAAAAATGATTGCCATCGCCTTCCAACGGCGGACCAGGATGGTAGCGAGATCGACCAGGGAGATTTCGTCGTCGTACTGACGATAGGTGGAGTTGTCTTGAGGGGTCATAGAGAGGCGCTATCCTTGAACGCAAATAATGCTTGGGCACGCTACCGCCCGGAGATTGTTCCGGGCAGCTTCCCAAGGCCCTGAAATATCGCGAGCGTGATGCCCTTGGTCGGGATAAACGGATCGTCCCTTTGCTTACTTTCCCGAGCCGTTGGTGCAGTGTTTTCGCTCTGTTACACGCTGTTATTTTGCCAAGCGGGTATTTTAGAGGAGGCCTCTGCCCTCCTCTAGGTTTCGGGCGTATGAATTTTGTGTGTGCTGCGTCGCATGTAAGCGACAGGTTAACCGTGCGTAAGCCGTTGTCTAACGGCACCGGAAAAATGGCTGCCAAACGCAGCAACGATAGCCAATACCAACCCTGCAAGAACGCCTGCCACGACGACAAGCCAGGCGGAAACCCCCTGGGGCTCCAGGCTGCGTACCGCGAGCTGCGATACCTCACCTGCCTGCAATGCTGTCAGTTGCGCCTCGAGCCGGCTCACGGCTGCTGTCAAATTGCCGTCGACGACCCCGACCTGCTGGATGGCTGAGCGCAGCGCCTCGAGCCGGTACGTCAACGACCGCTCGGTACGTTCAACGAGTGTCTGCTGGGTGTGTGCCAAGGCGTCCAGCAGCTCGCGATGCAATTGCTCTACCGCCTCTTGCTGGCTTTCCTGGGCCTGTGTCGTCAGGGCAATCAGCCCGGTTCCCTGCGGCTGGCTGAATGACAGGTCGAAAGGCAACTGGTGCCATCGCTTATCCGCCAATAGCTGGCGCACCTCACTGGGCTGTATCTGGAGGCGCAGCCGGGCAAGTAATGCGTTCGCTGCTTCCAGGGGCTTGGCCTTCCCTTCGTCGTCTTGCGTCTCGGCAATGGCATACAGCGAAGTGTAGGTATAGGTGGTCGGCCACATGAGCGCCACTGCAATGGCGGCCAGGAGGGTCATCGCAAAAACGGCGAGCATCAGCTTCCAGCGCCTGACCAGAAGCACGACGAGATCTACCAGCGAAATCTCATCGCTGGATGAAGGGGAATAGCTATTCATCATCGGTCCCTGCAGAGGACGTCATCATCGCGACGTCTTTCTAGTATTCAGTCAAACGCACGGTGCCATGCCGTGCTGACACGGGATTGTAATGCAAGGGACCTATCGGCACTAGCTCATGAAACTTAACGCTAGCGAAGAAATTTCTGCAAAATTGAAGGCTTAGCGCAAGCGACGCTGGCGTTCAGGCGATCTTGCCGAGCTTGAGCATGGTACGCAGCAAGGTATCGACGCTGGTATCGGTCTGCTGGAAGTCGGCCATCAGCGCGCGCAGGCGGCGTTCGAATTCCTGGGGGTCTTCCTGGCTCGGAACTTCTTCGGCCTCAGGTTCAGGCTTGGGGCTGCTCTTGTCGAGTTCTCTCAGGGCCTGGGCGAAGGCATCATCGAGTTCACGAAACTTGCGTAACTTTTCTCTCTCGTCCATCTGACGAGACTGGGATCTGGAAGATTTCATGTATCAAGGTAACCACGGGTTATTCAACGAAACGAGTGTGAAATTGACCATTCGGTGTGGCCGGGTGTTGGTTCCTGTTGCGGGAACCCACGATTCTTCTCAGACGCGCGCCGTCGGGTGGCGTGTTCGGGCTGACGAGCCTGAAGGTAGCTGTGCATTTATGCAGTTAACGGATGGAAACTCAACCCCTGCACATTCGTCAAGCCTGATGCCAGCGATTTGGCAAATGTTTGGCAGAAAGGCACAAAAAAAGCCCGACCATAGGTCGGGCTGCAAAAACAGGGAAATACCGGATTCAGTCTGGAATCAGATATCAGGGTTATCTTATCTTACGTTGCGTAACACTTCATTACATTTCGCCTGACTGCTTTCAACGCTAACGACACAGCGATCAACTCTCGGCCGGCAAGACCCATGCTTCGACGGTCTCGGCCCCATGTTCTGCCTTCCAGGCCTTGAGCGTCTTGTGGTTGGCGCTACGGGTCTCGATCCGTTCGCCGGTATGCGGGTTTTCATACACTCGCGTCTTGCGCTTGCGGCGGCCATCGCTGGGGGCTGCAGGCGTGTCTGGTGAGGCGGTCGGAACTGTCGGCGTGGGTATCGGCTCAGGCAGGGACTCAAGCAGCGCCACCACGTCGGCCGTGTGCTTGTCGAAATCCGCCATGAGGGTGTCGAGGCGGGTCTTGAAAGCCAGGTCGGCCTGGAGTTGCGTGTCGCGCTCCATGGCCCTCAGCTCGTCGTCGAGTTCCTTGAGCTGCTGCTCCTTGAGCAGATATTCGCTTAGCAGGGACATGCGGTCGTTGCCTTTGATGAGGGGTCGCTGCGCCTCATTATTGTTGTTGTCATTTCGCCTGCCAAGCCATCTCTGCCTACGTGTGATTTGGATGTGTGCCCTTGGCATATATAGCGGTCTCTCTCCTCCGCCCGGCAAGACGTGTTAACCTAATCTAAAGTTAATGGTTAACAAAGAGTATGAAGCATGCCCCACCCCTACCCGACGCTATGGCACCCGTATGCCCAGATGCAGACCCAGCCGAAGGCACCGCGAGTCGTCGGTGGCCGGGGCGCCTGGCTGCACCTCGAAGACGATGAGGCCCTGCTGGATGCCACCTGTTCCTGGTGGTGCATGATCCACGGTTACGGCCACCCTCGCCTGGTCAATGCGCTCAAGGCCCAGGCGGATACCCTGTGCCATGTCATGCTCGGCGGACTGACCCACGACCCGGCCCAGCAACTGGCCGATGCCCTGGTGCGCATCACGCCCGAGGGGCTCAACCATGTGTTCTTTTCGGACAGTGGCTCGGTGGGCATGGAAGTGGCCATGAAGATGGCCGTGCAGTACCAGGTACAACGTGGCCATCCCGAGAAGCACAGGATGCTGTCGCTAATGCGCGCTTATCATGGCGATACCACGGGGTGCATGGCGGTTTGCGACCCTGAGGAAGGCATGCATTCGCTATTTGCCGGATTCCTGCCCCGTCATCATTTCGCCCCGGCCCCGACGGCCCCGTTCGATGCCCCACGCGAGGCAGTCGAGGCGGATATTGCCGCGCTACGCCAGGCACTCGAGCGCCACCATCATGAAATCGCCGCCCTGCTCATGGAGCCGCTGCTGCAGGCCGCCGGCGGGCTCAACATGACCTCGCCGCACTACGTGCGCACCGCACGAAAGCTGTGTGACGAATTCGGCGTACTGCTGGTTTTCGATGAGGTCGCGACCGGCTTCGGGCGCACCGGCAAGTGCTTCGCGGCGGAACATGCCGACGTGACACCGGACATCATGGTGCTCTCCAAGGGACTGACTGGCGGGTATCTGGGTCACGCTGCCACGTTGGCGACGAGTCGCGTCTATGAGGCCTTTCTCAGCGACGACCCGGGCCATGCCTTCATGCACGGCCCCACGTTCATGGGCAACCCGCTGGCCTGCCGGTTGGCGCTGGAGAGCCTGGCGATCTTCGAAGAGGAAGATTACCTGGGCAAGATCGCCACGCTGAACGACGTCCTGCGCCATGAACTGCTCGAAGATACGGCCCTGCGCCAGCATTCTGACGTGGATGACGTGCGCGTGCTGGGCGCGACGGCCGTCATCGAGGCCAAGGCAGCGGAATGCCTCGAAGGGGTTCAGGCCTTTGCCAGGCAGCACGGTGTGTGGCTACGCCCGTTCGGTCGCTGGCTGTATACCATGCCGGCCTATGTCACCACGCCCGATGAGATGCGCCAGATCACCTCGGTGATGAAAGCCTGGTTTCTCGACCCCGACCAGTGAGCGGCCAAGCGTCAGGCGACATTTCTTCACCCAACGTTAATGTCGTTGTCATGAGGAAACGTCACTCTGAATCTGCCGGATAGCGCTGACGGGCTACCGTACACCCCCTCGAGACAAGGGATAATGTCGTTCAGCGTGTAGGGACACGAAGAGGGAAAGAAAGAGGGGAAAGGCAGGCACAGGAGGTGCCCAGGGATGACAGGCCACGGCCGAGCAGCAGGACGCTGACCAGGGATGACGAAGAGATTTTGCCATGGAGCCCCTCCATGGCATTTCTTTATGCGTAGGGAGTGCTTCAATGTGGCAAGTATACTTGTCGAGACAAGACGTCAATCAAGAAAGCGGTCAATGACCTGATCGACACCAATCAGCGGAATGATCCGGGCCAGAACCTCTTCCATTACGCCCTCACCTGCTTCACACACGTACGATGCCTTTCGCTCTTTCCACGAGAGGGTCTGAATCAAGCTGGCAGCCACGACCGAGGCCTTATCCAGCCCATGAACCGGCACTTCAGTCAGGCCACCTCGGATGCTGGTACTGATCGGGCAGCAAATGACCAAGCCTGTCTGCTGATTGTAGCGCTGGGAAGACAGGATCAAGGCTGGGCGATACTTTCCGATTTCCTTCCCTTTGGTAGGTTCAAAATCAAGCCAGACAATATGATTGCGCTGGGGTACGTATCGGGCCATCACTCACCCAGCTCGCGCTGCGATACTGACGCAATCTCATCGGCATGAGCTGTGCTTGCATCCAGCCCTTGCAACAATTGGTCTTCCGAATAGGGAAAACGTGCCTTGCCTCGCTTATCGACAGATGCCTGAACGATGATCTTACCGTTCTCCACCGTGACCTCGACGGCGCTCGACACATCAATATGAGCTTGCGTCAGCAGATGCCGGGGCAACCGTAGCGCAGCACTATTGCCCCATTTCTTGATTTCGGTTTTCATCCCCACCACCCATGTATCTACAGATGTAGATACACATTATGACTCTCCAACTTGGTTGTGACAAGTTCGACAATCAAAGATGGCCTATCATACAGGATGCAGCCAGTCCCTATAGGCCGCCAGGCCGTTGTCGCGCTCGCCACGCACCAGGCTGCGGTAGAGCCGCTGGATCTCGCGTGTCACGGGGCGCTCCCCGCCCCGGCCGATCTGGCGCCCGTCCAGTTCGCGGATCGGCAGGATTTCTGCTGCGGTCCCGGTAAAGAAGGCTTCGTCGGCGGTGTAGACTTCGTCGCGGGTAATGCGACGCTCATGCACCGTCATGCCCAGCCGTTCGCGTGCCAGCACGATGACCGTATCGCGGGTGATACCCTGCAGGCACGAAGTCACCTCGGGTGTATGCAGCACGCCGTCGCGCACCAGGAAGATGTTTTCCGCCGAGCCCTCGGCGACATAGCCTTCGGGATCGAGCATGAGGGTTTCATCGAAGCCCGCCTTCACGGCCGTATTCAGCGCTAGCATCGAGTTGACGTAGTGGCCGTTGGTCTTGGCACGGCACAGGCTGATGTTGACGTGATGCCGGCTCCACGACGAGGTCAGCACGCGCAGGCCTTGCTCGGCGGCGTCCGCGGAGATGTAATGATCCAGGTACCAGGCGGGAATCATCACGTTCGTACTCAGTCCCTGGGCGCGCAGGCCCATCCCTTCAGCCCCGAAGTACACGGTCGGCTTGAGATAGGCATTGGTCAGCCCATTGCGCCGCAATGCCTCGCACTGGGCCTCGATCAGCACAGGCGCGGTGGTCTCCAGCCCCATGTCGAGCGAGTGTGCGCTGTCTAGCAGGCGCCGCGTATGGGCCTCGACCCGGAACAGATGCGCACCGTTCGGCCCATCATACGCCCGCACGCCCTCGAAGCAGCCCATGCCATAATGCAGGGTATGCGTGAGCAGGTGCGTCTTGGCCTCGCGCCAGGGAATGAACTCCCCGTTCAGCCAGAACCAGCCGTCGCGGTCGCTGATCGATTCCATGGTCTGCCCTTCTTGTTGTGGGTGTGTAGTCATCGCTCGAATCGCAGGGGATGGAACGCTTCCAGATCGAGTGCAGGCGTTTCACCGTCGATCAACTGCCCGGTCAGCTCGGCGCTGGCGGCGGAGAGCGTCCAACCGAAGGTGCCGTGACCGGTGTTGATGAACAGGTTTTCCTGGCGCCCCCTGCCGATGGCCGGCGGCCCGTCAGGCAGCATGGGCCGAAAACCGGTCCACGTTTCGGCCCGGTCGAGGTTGGCCACGCCAGGGAAACGAGAAATAATGGCCTTGCGAATGGTTGCCAAACGAGATAACGGTATATTTCTATTCAACTCGGCCAGCTCGACGAATCCAGTCGCACGCAGGCGGTCGCCCAGGCGTGTCGCCACGACCTTGTAGCGGTCGTCGATCACCGTGGAGCATGGTGCCTTGGCATCGTCCAGGATGGGCGCGGTCAGCGAGTAGCCCTTGACCGGGTAGATCGGCAGGCGCAGGCCCAAACGCTTGCCCAGCGTACGTGAGTCACAGCCCGCGCACAGCACGACGGCATCGGCCTCGAGCGTCTCGGCCTGCCCTGCCGGTGCGCCCTTGATCTGAGCCACGGCAGGGGTGGCGGGCCGCAACGTCAGGCCGGTCACGCGGCCCTGTTGCGTGGTGGCCGAATCGACCTCGGTGTGCCAGCGGAACTCGACGCCCATGGCGCGGCACTGCTCGGCCAGCGACCGGGTGAACTCCTGGCAATCCCCAGTGCCGTCCTGGGCCATGCGCAACGCGCCGAACAGCGGGGCCTCGCCCGTGAGCCCGGGCTCGTAATCGTAGACCTGGGCGGGCGTGAGCCACTGGGCATCGATGCCCAGCTCGTCGAGCAGCCCGGTGCTGGCCTTGAGCCCTTCCGCGGTAGCAGCGTCGCTGGCCAGGTCGATCAGCCCGCCGTGCCCGCCATCGAATGCCAGCGACAACGTGTCCTGCAGTTCGAGAAAGCACTGCCGGCTATAGGCGCCCAGCCTGAGCATGGCCCGCTTGTTCTTATCGAACAGGCCCGGCGTCTTGGCCAGGCGCCATGTCGCCAGCAGGAACTGCAGGGTACAGGGCGACGGTGGCAGCGACATTTTCAGCGGGCCGTCGGCCTTGACCAGCCAGGGCAGCGCCTTCTTGAGCATAGCCGGAGAGGCCCAGGGATATACGTAGCCATAGGAGCGCTGGCCGGCATTGCCCCGGCTGGTTTCTTCCGCCGGGGCAGCGTGGCGCTCGATGACGACGACGTCATGGCCCCGGCGAGCCAGGGCGTATGCCGTGGTCACGCCCACCACGCCTGCCCCGATCACGGCTATCCGCATACGCTATCCTTGTCGTCAACGCGTGTGTATATCACAACATGATGCCACCTGGGCATCGGCCTCGCTCAAGCTGCCGTAACGTGCCCAGCCCTGTCGCCACGACTCGATCAGCTCACGCTGATGCGGCTGCAGGGATTGATACTTCCACGCCGCGATCTCGGCATTTTGCGGGTCGTGAACGTTAGTACGGCTGCCAGCCAGGGTCGCGATCACGGCATGGCCGCACAGCGGCACATAGCCCTCCGAATAGCCACCTTCGTGGATCATGACAAGGCGCCCCTGGCAGAACTGGTCCGCTAGTGCCTGGAACTGGGCGGTCATCTCGGCGAAGGCAGCGCTATTGAGCAGCATCTTGCCCAGCGGGTCCTTGCCGCAGGCATCGTAACCACAGGCGATGACGATCATCTCGGGCTGGAAGGCGGTCACGGCCGGCAACACCAGGCGCTGCAGGGCATGGCGATAGGCACCGATGCCGCAACCGGGTGGCAGCGGCAGGTTGAGCGTGGTGCCAAGGGCATCGCCCTGCCCTTGTTCCTCGAACTCGCCGGTATCCAGCGGGTAGTTGCCCGCCTGGTGGATCGACACGCTGAAGACCTCGGGATCGTCGTAGAAGGCCGACTGGGTACCGTTGCCGTGGTGAACATCCCAGTCGATCACGGCGATGCGTCGTGGTGTCGATTCGCTGCGGTGTTTCTGAAGGCGCCTGAGTGCGATGGGAATGTTACCCAGCAGGCAGAAGCCGCGCCCGCGATCGGCCTCGGCATGGTGCCCCGGGGGGCGGCACAGCGCGTAGGCCGTGCGGTGGCGCCCATGGGCCACGTCGTCGATGGCGGCAATCGCCAGCCCCGCCGACTGGCGCGCTGCCGCCAGGCTCCCCGCCGTGTAGGGCGCGCCCTCACCGGCATCGCCCCAGCCGCGCTGGCTTCCCACCTCGAGCTCGTCGAGATAGCGCGGGGTATGAAAGCACGCCAGGTCGTCGCGGGTCGCCGCCGGTGGCTTGCTGACCGTCAGCTCATCGATGAGCCCCGAGACTTCCAGCAGGTTCTTCAGGCGCCGCTTGCTCTCCGGGCTCTCCGAGGCCGGCTGCGGCTGCAGGTACTCGCCGGGCGCCGAGAATACGCCGATCGCGCCGGGATCGTGCCAGAAGCAGCGCTCATGCCAGTAGAAGCCGCAACTGCGTGAGGTCATGCCGTCTCCTCGTCCTTGCCTTGATCCTTCCCTGGGTCCTTGCCCTGGCTCTTGTCCTGAAGCCGCTCCCAGACCTCGACGGCGGCGGCGAGGTCCTCCAGCGAGGCGCCTACCGACTTGAACACCGTGATAGCTTCGGCGGCGTCGCGTCCCGGCTGCTCGCCACGCAGCAGTTCAGCCAGTTCGGCACGAATCGCCTCGAAGCGGAACCGGCCTTCGTCAACAGCCTGATGGATGTCGCCCGCCTCGCCACGCGCTCCGGCATAGGTATCAACGAACACCTCGCCGCGGGCCAGGCACTCGGCGTCGCTCTCGCGCATGTCGGGCCGGAACGCCCCGACCAGGTCCAGGTGCGTGCCGGGCCGCAGCCAGTCGCCATGGATCAGCGGCTCACGGGAAAGCGTCGCGCAACTGACGATATCTGCCTCGCCCACCGCCGCCTGCAAGTCATCGACCGCCGCGCAGTCGAAGCGATCCGCATACTCGCGGGCCAGCCTGGCGGCCTTGTCCGGGTTGCGCCCCCAGATCCGGACGCGGCGTAACGGGCGAACGGCGGCATGCGCCTCGATCAGCATCGGGGCAAGCTTGCCGGTACCCACCATCAGCAGCGATTCGGCGTCCTCCCTGGCCAGGGCGCGCGACGCCAGCGCCGAAGCCGCCGCGGTGCGCCGTCGGGTCAGCTCGCTGCCTTCGATGCAGGCTAGTGGCCGGCCATGACGGCCTTCGCAGAGTACGTAGAGCCCCGAGATCGCCGGCAGGCCCTGTTCGGCATTCTGCGGGAAGACGTTGACCATCTTCATGCCGATATAGCCCGCCGGCTCCCAGGCGGGCATCAGCAGCATGGTGGCCTCGCCATCGTCGCGATGCATGGCATGGTGATGGCGCGGCGGTGCCTCGACACCTTCGAGGAACGTGTCCCCGAGCCGGTCGACGAGCGCCAGCCAGGGCAGCGACGCGGCGACTTCCTCCGCGGAAACGATGCGCATGTCAGCCCTCCGCCAGCGCGGCCACCACCATGATCTCGACCTTCCACTCGGGCCTGGCCAGGCGTGCCTCGACACAGGCACGTACCGGCGGCCGGCCGGGCGCGACCCAGGCATCCCAGGCGGCGTTCATGGCGTCGAATTCGGCCATGTCGGTGACCCAGATCGTCGCCGACAACAGGCGGTCCTTGCCGGAGCCGGCGTTATCCAACAGTCGCTCGATGGTCTCGAGCACCTGTTGGGTCTGGCCCTGCATGTCGGCACTCGGATCGTGGGGCACCTGGCCTGCCAGGTAGACGGTGCCGTTGTGCACGGTCACTTGGCTCATGCGCTTGCCGGCGTCGGTGTAGTGAATAACGCCCATGGCGTGGTCTCCTTTTGATGATGTGTCTTGCGGGGTCAAGTGGTACCGAAGCCTCGCAGGAACGCCGCCAGGTTGTTGCCCAGGCTTGGCGTTGGGTAACCGCCCTCCTGCACCAGCACGGTGGGCAGGTCGAGCGCGTTCAGTCGTGCGCCGATCGGCGTGAAGTCTTCGGTGTCCAGCGCCAGTCCAGCCAGCGGATCGTCCTTGTGCGCATCCAGCCCCAGCGCGACGATCAGCGCCTCGGGCCGGAATGCGGCCATGCCTTCTAGAAGCCGGTCGAGGGCCTCGATAAAACCTCTGCCATTGCTATCGATAGATAACGGTATATTTAGGTTGGCGCCTTCACCGTCGCCACTGCCACGCTCGTCGGCACCGCCCCAGAAGAACGGGTAGAACTCGCTGGGGTCGGCATGCAGCGAACCGGTCCACACGTCGCCACGCGCATAGAAGATGTCCTGCGTGCCGTTGCCGTGGTGCAGGTCGACATCGACGATGGCCACGCGCGCGTAGCGTTCGCGAAGGATGCAGGCAGCCAGCGCGGCATTGTTGAGGAAGCAGAAGCCGCCCGCCCGCTCGGGGCCGGCATGGTGGCCCGGCGGCCGGCACAGCGCATAGGCCGCACGTTCGCCGCCCTTCACCGCATCCGCCGCGGCCTCGGCGCTGGCGGCACTGGCCAAGATGCCGGCGAAACTGTCCGCCCCGATCGGGCAGGCCATGTCGTGCAGGTGCCAGCCGGCCTGCCCGATGGGGTGCTCGGGGTAATGATGCCCCCCGCCGGCGGGATGCACGTTAGGCGCCACCAGCTCGGCAGCGCCGGGCATGGCGCGCCAGCGGGCGTGGATGGTCTCGAGGAACTGCAGGTAGCGCGGAGTATGGATCGTCTCCAGGCGCTGGCGCAGCCCAGGGCTATCGATGGACGCGGGTGATGAAAGCCGCAGCCCCAGGCCGCCTAGGGCCTCGGCCAGGCGCTCGGCGCGCTCCGGCCGTTCCGGCGAGGGTGCCGGCGCACCGCGAAGCAGAAACGTGGCTGGCGCATGGCGATCCTGCGCCGGGGAATAGAAGCATTGCATGGGCACCTCAATCCAGCAGGCCGGGAATCCAGGTCGACAGCGCCGGGAACAGCGCCAGCAGCACGATCACCGCAATGAAGGCCGCGTAGAACGGCAGCGAGGCAACGATGGCCCGCTCGTACGGCACCTGGGCGATACGTGCCGCGGTCATCAGCGTCATGCCCACCGGTGGCGTCACGTTGGCGATGTTCAGGGTGACGATCATGACGATGGCGAAGTGCAGCGGATCGAACCCCAGGCTGACCATGGCCGGCACGACCACCGGGCCGATGACCACCAATGCCGGCAGCACGTCCATGACCGTGCCGATGACGATCAGCAGCAAGCACACCAGCATGATCTGGATGAACGGCACATCGCTGATGGTGGTGATCAGTTCCGCCGCGTCGCGGGCGATGCCCGAACGGGTGACGAACCAGCCGAGCACCGCCGAGGTGGCGAGCAGGAAGAACACTACCCCGGAAAAGCGCACCGTGGTCACCAGGGCGTCCCATACCTTGCGCAGTGTCAGGTTGCGGTAGAAGACAAAGCCGATGGCAATGGCATACACCGCCGCGAAACCGGAGGCCTCGGTGATGGTGGTCATGCCGGAGAGAATGCCGCCGAGAATGATCAACGGCACCAGCAGCGCAGGCAGCGCCGAGAAGAACGCCATCAGCGCTACCTTGATCGGTGTCGCACCCTGCTTGGGATAGCCGCGCAGCCAGGCCAACACCACGCTGGTCATCAGCAGCGTCAACGCCATCAGCAGCCCCGGCAGGATGCCGCCGGCGAACAGGTCGATGACCGAGATATCGCGCAGCAGCGTGGCGTAGACGACCATCACAACGCTGGGCGGAATGATCGGCCCGATGATCGATGAGCAGGCGGTCACGGCGGCGGCATACTCGGCGTCGTAGCCCTGCTTCTTCATCTCAGGAATCATGATCTTGCCGATGGCCACGGTATCGGTGATCGCCGCGCCGGTCAGGCCGGCGAAGAACAGCGATACGGTCACGTTGACATGACTCAGCGCACCGCGCACGCGCCCCAGCAAGGCGTTGTTGAAGGTGATCAGCTTTTGGGTCAGGCCGCCCTGGTTCATCAGCTCGGCGGTGAAGATGAAGTATGGTACGGCAATCAGCATGTAGCCCGAGACGCCGGAGAACATGCGGTCGGCAATGATGCCGACCAGACGCTCGCCGCCCAGGGCATAACTGCCGGCAACCCCGGAGACCGCCATGACCACGGCGACCGGCGCGCCAATCAGCAGGACGACGACAAAGGCAACGATGGCAGGCGTCATGAGTGGCTCTCCCGGGGCTCGCCGAGCGCCTCGTCGATCAGGGCGTTCTCGTTGTCAAAGTGCTCGAGCAGGTCATAGCCATGCACGAGATGCAGCAGGAAGATCGCCCCGGTCAACGGCACGGTGATGGCCGTCCAGTGCCGGGAAATCTGGATGTTGTCGGAGACCATGTAGACCTGCGAGGCATTCAGGAAGAAGCCCCAGCCATACCAGATCAGCAGCAGCGCAAAGCCCGCCATGACCAGCAGCGTGGCGATGGCGGCCAGCTTGACCAGCGGCGCCGGCAGCAGGCGCACCAGCAGCGTCATGGCCACGTGTTCGCCGGAGCGCAACGCGATGGTAGTCGATATCAGCCCGATCCAGGGCAGGAACAGGCGCGCCAGCGAGTAGGTCCAGCTCAGCGCATCGCCGGTGAACAGGGTATACAGGAAGCCGGTGAACGAGATGGCCAGCATGGCCAGCACGCAGCCGACACACAGCACGATGGCGACCCGATTGACGCCATCGCTCACTTGACGGGCGGCACTCAATAGCGACATGGCTCGGTCCTGGAAAATGTCCGGGAAACGCCGCCGCGCCGGTCGGCACAGCGGCGGCTAGCCTTACTGGCCGTAGCGCTGGTAGGCCTGCTCAGGGAGTGTTTCACGCAGCGTCTGCACTTCGGCGAGCAGGTCGTTGACCAGTTGCTCGTCCATGCCGAACTCGTTGACGATCCACTCCTTCCAGGCCGGGCGGGCAATCTCGGCCATCTTGGCGCGCTCGTCGGCGGGCATGATGTAGCACTTCTCGAACAGCTCGCAGGACTTCTGCCAACTGGCCGTCGCCAGTGCCCCGGAAGCGCCGTGACTCAGCGCAATGGCCTCGCGCGCGGACTCGGTGATCACACGCTGGTACTCCTCGGGCAGCGACTGGTACCAGTCCTCGCTGACCACCCAGCTGGCGCTGTTGTAGACGTGCCCGGTCAGCGTGGTGTAGTCGGTGACCTCGTCCAGGCCGTAGGTGGTATTGATCACCGGCGCGTTGAACTGGCCGTCGGCCAGGCCCGTCTCCAGTGCCGTGATCAGCTCGCCCCAGGGCAGCGGCGTGGCGGAAGCGCCGAGCGCGCGCATGGTGGCGACGTGGGCCGGGTTCTCCTCGGTGCGGATGTTCAGCCCCTCGAGATCGTCGACGGTCTCGATCAGGTGCTCGTTGTTGGTGAAGGCCACGAAACCGCCACCGTCATCGAAGGTACCCAGGTAGCGCATGTTGGCGGCATCGATGGTGCCCTTCATGAAGTTCGCGAACCACTCGCCATCGAAGAACGCCCAGGCCTGGCGCCAGTTGTCGAACAAGAATGGCGCCGTGACGGCTTGATAGTCCTGGTAGAACGAGGACATGGCACCAGAGGTGAGGATCGTCGACTGCAAGGCGCGTCCGCCGGATTGGACCTGCGAGCCGGTTTCCACCTCGGAGCCCAACTGGCCACCGCCGAAGATAGTGACCGCGACATCGCCATCGGTACGCGACTCGACCAGGTCCTTGAAGTGGACCAGGGCCGGATAGATGCTGTTGTTGGTGAGGTTTTCGGGAATCAGCGTGGCGATGGCCATCTCGTATTCCTGGGCCTCGGCTTGCGCGGCGCCAAAGGACAACGGAAGCACCGCCGCGACGGCAGTGACCGTGAGGAGCGTCTTCGGATGCATGTGCCTTTCCTTCCTTATCGTTGTACGGATCAAAGCAGCATGCCCTTGAGCCTAAGCCGACCGCTGGAAAGGCGCTTGCCCCAAGCTCAGGCGTTTTTGCCCCAGGCTCGGCAATGACGATGCGCCATGCCAGATGCACCCGACGCGTTGTCAGAGCCTGTCAGAGATGAAGGCCACGGCGGTGCAGGGAGGGCGTGACACCGAAGGCGCGCCGATACGCCCGGGAAAAACTGCCCTGGTCGCGAAAGCCGACCAGCGAGGCGATGTGCCCCATGGGCTGGGCGCTGGACTCGACCAGCTCACGCGCACGGGCCAGCCGGCGCTGCTGCACGTAGGCCAGCGGTGTCATGCCGGTCAGTTCGCGAAAGCAGGCATGGAAATGCCCCGGACTCAAGGCGCACTGGGCGGCAAGATCCTCGACCACGATCACCGTTGCCAGGTGGGCATCGATATAGCCATCCAGGCGCTCGAGATCGAGCCGGGCATGCTCGCGCGGTTGCGGTGGCGCCAGGGTGAGCGCCTCGTCGTGCAGGTTGAGGTAGATGGCCCGCAGGATCAGCGTGGCGATCTCGGTGTGCAGCGCCGAGTGCTGCTCCACCTGCGGAAGCAGGCCACTGGCCAACTGGTAGAGCGAGGTAGGTACCTCGAAGAAGCGTGGCCGCTCGAAGAGCCGACCCACCTCATCGGCACACGACGTCATCGCCAGGTTGACGAGCGGAATATCCAGCACCAAGGTGCGATTGGCGCCATCGCCAATGTATTCGTGGTGGTAGGTCGAGGGGATCAGGCAGCCCCGCTCGCGCGTGATGCGTTCGCCCCGCCCTTCGATCTGCAGCTCGGTAACGCCCGAGGTCGCCAGGATCAACTGGTGGTAAGGGTGCTCGTGGGCAATGTATTGCTGCATCAGGTTGCAGGCACGCAAATTGAAGAAGGACATGATCTTGTTGTTATCGATGGCCGTTGAGATGCGTTCTCTCAACCATACGCCGAGAAACCGCAGAGCGAAAGCCTCATGCGGGGCGGCCAGCCCGGCCGCCCCGGGTCAGCTCAACGACACCGTTCAGCAACGTCCTTTCTTGGCCTGGCCCGGCGGACAGAAACCGCCCCTGTCATGGTCATAGTCGCGATGGTCATGATGCCCGTCACCTACCTCGATGATCGGTTCAGGATCGATACGCGCTGGGGTATAGCTGCAACCACTCACGACAATACCCAGGGAAAGTACTGCGGCAATCAGTAAAAGCGGGCGCATGGCTCCTCCTTCTTTTTCGTGGCAGTCATGAAGCTTAAAGAAAAAGTGCCCCCTACGTAAGTTGCATCGGCAAATGCCGGGTATCTATTGACAATCGATACCATGATGGACAATTTTGGTATACAACTTCAGTACACAAAACAATACACCTCCGGCATCCAGCAAGGCACCTGAACCGCAGTCAAGCGGGTAACCCTTCGGCATTGAAAGCATGAAGGAGGTGTCACCGTTACCATGCCGAGGAGGCCCCATGACCGAGACTGCACAGACCCTATGGATCCGCCACCCGCTGGCCTGCGCCGACGAACGCGCCGCTGGCGGCGTAGTGGTGGCCGGATCACGCATCGTCGAGGCCGTTCCCGCCGGAGGGCAGCCCAGCCAGCCAGTGGATGCGACGTTCGATGCGTCGCGGCACGTGCTGCTGCCGGGGTTGGTCAATACGCATCATCACTTCTACCAGACGCTGACCCGCGCCTACTCCCCTGCGCTCAACAAGGAACTCTTCCCCTGGCTGACCACGCTCTATGACGTATGGGCCAACCTGGACGAGTCGCAACTGGCGCTGGCCAGCGAACTGGCCATGGTCGAATTGCTGATGTCCGGCTGCACCACGGTGGCCGACCATCACTATGTGTTCTCGGGCGCGCTGCTCAACGCCATCGACCAGCAGGTCGAGACGGCCCGGCGCCTGGGCGTGCGCGCCGCGCTGACCCGGGGCTCGATGAGTGTCGGACGCGACGACGGCGGGCTGCCGCCCCAGTCGGTGGTGCAGGACGAGCAAACGATCATCGACGACAGCCAGCGCCTGATCGAGCGCTACCACGAGCGTGGCGAGGGGGCGAT
This sequence comes from Modicisalibacter xianhensis, assembly GCF_900113605.1. GTDB lineage: Bacteria > Pseudomonadota > Gammaproteobacteria > Pseudomonadales > Halomonadaceae > Modicisalibacter > Modicisalibacter xianhensis. The sequence goes on along the minus strand of NZ_FOPY01000008.1, from coordinate 18,315 downwards.
GGTCACCCTGGCCCTGGCGCCCTGCTCGCCGTTCTCGGTCAGCCGCGAGTTGATGCAGGAAAGTGCCAGTCTGGCCGACTCTCATGATGTGCGCCTGCATACCCACCTGGCGGAAACCGAGGACGAGACCGGCTACTGCCAGCGCCTGTTCGGCATGCGCCCGCTGGATTACCTGGAAGATTGCGGCTGGCTGTCGAACCGCACCTGGCTGGCCCATGGCATCCATTTCAATGACGACGAGGTGCAGCGCCTGGGCCGCGCGGGCACCGGCATCGCGCATTGCCCGTCATCGAACATGGTGCTGGGCTCGGGCATGTGCCGCACGCTGGAACTCGAGGCGGCCGGCGCCCCGGTCGGGCTGGCGGTGGATGGCTCGGCCTCCAACGACCATTCCAACCTGGCCGAGGAGATGCGCCAGGCCATGCTACTCGGCCGTCTGCGCTACTCGCCGGGCGAGCTGACTCACGAAGCCGTGATTCGCTGGGCCACGCGAGGTTCCGCGCGTTGCCTGGGGCGTGACGACATCGGCGGCCTGGAGCCCGGCCAGCAGGCCGACCTGGCGCTGTTCCGGCTGGACGAATTGCGCTTTTCTGGCGCGGAAAACCCCCTGGCTGCCCTGCTGCTGTGCGGGGCGCATCGTGCCGACCGGGTGATGGTCGCCGGGCGCTGGCGAGTGATCGACGCCCTGCCCTGCGATATCGATCTCGAGGCATTGATGGCCAAGCATGACGAGGCGGCACGCCGATTGCGCGCCGCCCTGTAGTTTCGCGATGCGGCCTGAATGTTGCATTGCGACCCACTTCAACAACGCCTTGAAAACAACAATGGAGAGTCACGATGTCCACTCCCGCCTCCGAGCAGCTGCAGGCCGATCCCCCGAGGGTCCGCAGTACCCATGACGTCAATGCCATGCCGCCCGTGGGGCGCGCCATTCCGCTGGGGATCCAGCATGTCCTGGCGATGTTCGTCAGCAACGTTACCGTGCCGATCATCATCGCTGGCGCGGCAGGCCTGTCGGAGGCCCAGACGACGATGATGATCCAGGCGGCGATGTTCGTCGCCGGGGTCGCCACGCTGGTGCAATCGCTGGGCCTCGGCCCGATCGGCGCCCGCCTGCCGATCGTCATGGGCACCAGCTTCGGCTTCGTGCCGGTGCTGATTCCCATCGCCGTGGGCATGGGTGTGCCGGCCGCGCTGGGGGCGGCATTGTGCGGGGGTGTGGCAATGGCCCTGGTGGGACTGTTCCTGCCCTATGTGCGCTTCCTGTTCCCGCCGGTGGTGACCGGCGCGTTCGTGATCATGATCGGCGCGCTGCTCATGCCGGTGGGCTTTGCGTATGTCGGCGGCGGCTTTGGCGCTCCGGATTTCGGCGCCCTGCACCATCTGCTGCTGGCCGGTCTGGTCATGGCGATCACCATCGGCCTGCACCAGTTCGGACGCGGCATCTGGTCGGAAACCGCGCCACTGGTCGGTCTGGTGGTGGGATTCATCGTCGCCGTGGTGTTCGGCTACGTGGACTTCTCCAGTGTGGGCAAGGCGGACTGGTTCTCGTTGCCGGTGCCCTTCGCCATCGGTGTGGAATTTCACCTGAGCGCCATCCTGCCGGTGGTGCTGCTCGCCGTGGTCACCTGCGCCGAGTCGATCGGTGACATCGTCGGCACCACGGTCGGCGGTGCCAACCGCGAACCCACCGAGAAGGAACTCTCCGGCGGCGTGATGGCCGACGGCCTGGCCAGTGTCTTCGCGGCGATCTTCAACGCCTTTCCGCAGATCAGCTTCAGCCAGAACGTGGGCATCGTGGCACTGACCGGTGTCGTCAGCCGCTTCGTGGTCGCCATCGGCGGTGCCTTTTTGGTGATTGCCGGCCTGTTCCCCAAACTGGGCGGGCTGATCTCGGGCATTCCCAATGCGGTGCTCGGCGGCGCGGTGCTGATCATGTTCGGCATGATCGCCAGCGCCGGCATCAAGATGCTCAGCGGCATCGACTTCAACAAGCGCAATATGCTGATCCTGGCCCTGGCACTGGCCACCGCGCTCGGCCTGCCGGCCCAGGAAGGGCTGTACGCCGGCTATTCCGATAACGTCAAGGCAATCATTGAGTCCGGCCTGATCCCGGGCGCGCTGGTGGCCATCGTGCTCAACCTGATCCTGCCGCACAGCGAAAAGTCGATGCGTAACGACGTCTGATCCACTCTCTCGTCTGGCTGGCCCCGGTGACTGCATCGGGGCCAGTTCGTTGGTTTCTCAAAGGAGCGTGAACAGCACGCCGCCGCCCCACAGTACCAGTACAGCCCCGGTTGCCCGACCCACCCAAGTCCCGGCAGGCAGCAGCTTCTCTGCCAGCACCAGCAGCGCGAGCCCGGCGATCCAGGCCAGGTTCATGACGCCGCCGACGAACAGCAACAGCATGAGCACCCAGCAACAGCCGAGACAGTACCCACCGTGATGCAAGCCCATCATTAACGCGCCACGCGGCCCCTCGCGCCACTGCGTGAGCACGAATTCCAGCGGTGAACGACAGTGCCTGAGGCAGGCCTGCTTGAGCGGCGTCCATTGGTAAACGCCCGCCGCGACCAGTACCACCCCCGCCATCAAGGTGCTCGTGGTTTGCATCATCGGCGACAGTAGCGCGGCGCGCTCCAGAATGAATTGCAGACCAACAGCGGCCACGCTGAACGCCGACCAGACCGCGACGTAACCCAGCGCAAACGTCCCCGACAGTAGCATGTGCCGCACCGGGGACTGCCGCGCTCGAGCTACGCTCGAGAAAAGCAGGAGCATCGGTGCCGCGCCAGGCAGCATCATCGCCACCATCATGATCGCCCACATCACGAATATCATCAGTGCGTGAGCCGGCGTCCACGCGACTGGCGCCATGCCCATCCTGTCCGCCATCCCCGTCATCACCCCGGCGCCAGACAGCAGATAGGCCCAGCACAGGACGACGACGATCAACAGCGCGGATGCCATGAGGACACGATCGTGCCGCAGCGCCCTTTCGACTACCGATATCGCCATGGCCGATCTCGCCTGGGCTAGGCCTCAACCCCTTCGGGCGTCTGCACGACATGCGCCAGCGTGCTATGTGACCCCTGGGTGGAGAACGCAATTGCCCCGTTGCTCTTGATAGTGGCGCTGGCAACCTCGCCCTTGATGTGCTCGAACCCTTCCGGCATGACGACCTGGATACGGTGAGGCTTGTCGGTCACCGGATTGCGGATCGGCACTACCTCTGTCTCGAGTACTTCAGGAATCGACAGGCGGGCGGTCCGAGCCTCCTCATCGAACTCGAACGACACCGGTGCGAATATCGGGTCGTGCATGGTGCTTACGATAATGCTGAAGATATGGAATAGCGTTCCCTCTGCAGAGTGCTTTCCCGACATGATCTCGAACAACGCCTCACGCTGCTCGGGACTGGCGCGTTCATCAATGATCGGCTGTGCCTGGCCGTTGCCTTCGTGCAAAGGCCCAGGGAACTGCACCACGACGGCGAAGAACAGGTCATCCAGGCGGGTGCTTTCGTAATGCCCCTTGGTGATGTGCATGCCCACGAGCCCCCAGCATTCACCGTGGGTCGGCGGGGCATTGAAATCGCACGGGCAACCGAACGCGCAGTTGCAGTTCTTGAGCCACTCCCCTTCGAGACGCCAATCTACCTGTGCCATGATCGAAACCTCCCCCGACGGAAAGTCGAGTCGTCCAGGGCCCGGCGAAGTCGGAGCATGTTGTTGTGTAGATTGATGGGCCTTGCACCCATCAACGTCAGTGTAGTTTCGACACTTGGTCGATGATCGACCCCGCTTTCCCAAACCTGACCTTCGTCAAGCAACAGGTCGACTGGTCGTGCGACCAAAGCTCTACTTTACGTTAACGTAAACCCCTCCTATGCTCCTGACATGACGGATCGCAGGCCGCGTATCCGCACCAGCAGCCATGGCTTGCGAATCAACAAGACTCAGGAGCTTCAACATGCACGCCCCCTACGCGCCCCTCGACTTCGGCCTTCCCGACGAGCTGAACATGCTTCGCGATCACGTCAACGCCTTTGCCCGCGACGAGATTGCCCCACGCGCTGCACAGATCGATCACGACAACGTCTTTCCCAACGACCTGTGGCAGAAGCTCGGCGACATGGGCCTGCTTGGCATCACCGTGCCCGAGGAGGACGGCGGCAGCGGCATGGGCTATCTCGCTCACTGCATCGCCATGGAGGAAATCTCGCGGGCCAGCGCCTCGGTGGGCCTGTCGTATGGCGCGCACTCCAACCTGTGCGTCAATCAGATCAAGCTCAACGGCAATGCCGAGCAGAAAGCCAAGTACCTGCCCAAGCTGATCAGCGGCGAGCACGTCGGCGCCTTGGCGATGTCCGAGCCCGGCGCTGGCTCCGACGTGGTGTCGATGAAGCTGCGTGCCGAGAAGCGCGGCGACAAGTACGTGCTCAACGGCAACAAGATGTGGATCACCAACGGCCCGGACGCCCACGTGCTGGTGGTCTACGCCAAGACCGACCCCGAGGCGGGCTCCAAGGGCATCACGGCGTTCATCATCGAGAAGAACTTTGCCGGTTTCTCCACCGCGCAGAAACTCGACAAGCTGGGCATGCGCGGCTCCAACACCTGCGAGCTGGTGTTCGAGGATTGCGAAGTGCCGGCCGAGAACATCCTCGGCGAGGAGAATCGCGGCGCCAAGGTGCTGATGAGCGGGCTGGATTTCGAGCGCACCGTACTCGCCGCCGGCCCCATCGGCATCATGCAGGCGGCCATGGACGTGGTTGTGCCCTACATTCACGAACGCAAGCAGTTCAACCAGGCCATCGGCGAGTTCCAGCTGGTGCAGGGCAAAGTCGCCGACATGTACACCACGCTGAACGCCTGCCGCGCGTACCTGTATGCCGTGGCCGGCGCCTGCGACCGCGGCCGGACCTCGCGCAAGGACGCCGCCGGCGTGATCCTCTACTGTGCCGAGAAGGCCACCCAGATCGCGCTCGACGCCATCCAGTTGCTCGGCGGCAATGGCTACATCAACGAGTACCCCACCGGTCGCCTGCTGCGCGACGCCAAGCTGTACGAGATCGGGGCCGGCACCAGCGAGATTCGCCGCATGCTAATAGGGCGCGAGCTGTTTTCGGAATCAGCATAAGGGCGACGACACATGGCTATTCTGACGACCCAGATCAATCCGCGCACCGAGGCCTTCCAGGCCAACGAGGCGGCGATGCGCGCCGAGGTCGAGCGGCTGCACACGCTGACCGCGAGCATTGCCCGGGGCGGCGGCGACAAGGCCCGCGAACGCCACGAATCGCGCGGCAAGCTGTTCGTGCGCGACCGCATCGACCACCTGCTCGACGAGGGTGCACCTTTTCTCGAGATCGGCGCGCTGGCCGCCCATGAGGTCTACGGCACCGAGGTGCCCGCCGCCGGCGTGGTGGCAGGTATCGGTCGGGTGAGCGGCGTCGAGTGCGTGATCGTCGCTAACGACGCCACGGTCAAGGGCGGCACCTACTTTCCGCTCACGGTGAAGAAGCACCTACGCGCCCAGGAGATTGCCCGCAAGCATCGCCTGCCGTGCATCTACCTGGTCGACTCGGGCGGCGCCCACCTGCCCCACCAGGACGAGGTGTTCCCCGACCGCGACCACTTCGGGCGTATCTTCTACAACCAGGCCACCCTCTCCGCCGAAGGCATCCCGCAGATCGCCGTGGTGATGGGCTCGTGCACCGCCGGCGGCGCCTACGTGCCGGCCATGGCCGACGAATCGATCATCGTGCGCAACCAGGGCACCATCTTCTTGGGTGGCCCGCCGTTGGTGAAGGCCGCCACCGGCGAGACGATCAGCGCCGAGGACCTGGGCGGCGCCGACGTGCATGCCAAGGTCAGCGGCGTGGCCGACCACTATGCCGACAACGACGCCCATGCCCTACAACTGGCGCGTCGCGCCGTGTCGCGCCTCAACTGGCAGAAGCGCGGCCAGCCAGCGATGAAGGAATCCAAGCCGCCGCGCCTCGACCCGCGCGAGATCTACGGCATCGTCGGCACCGACCTCAAGAAGCCCTATGACGTGCGCGAGATCATCGCCCGGCTGGTCGACGACTCAGACTTCGATGAGTTCAAGCGCTACTACGGCGACACGCTGGTCACCGGCTTCGCGCACCTGCACGGCCACCCGGTGGGCATCGTCGCCAACAACGGCGTGTTGTTTTCGGAGTCCGCGGTCAAGGGCGCGCATTTCATCGAGCTGTGCGCCCAGCGCAAGATTCCGCTGGTGTTTTTGCAGAACATCACTGGCTTCATGGTCGGCTCGAAGTACGAACAGGAGGGTATTGCCAAGCACGGCGCCAAGCTGGTCACCGCGGTGGCCTGCGCCAAGGTGCCCAAGTTCACGGTACTGATCGGTGGCAGCTTCGGTGCCGGCAACTACGGCATGTGCGGTCGCGCCTACGACCCCAATCTGCTGTTCATGTGGCCCAACGCGCGAATCTCGGTGATGGGCGGCGACCAGGCCTCCAACGTGCTGGCCCAGGTCAAGCGCGACCAGTACGAACGCGACGGCAGCGAGTGGAGCGCCGACGACGAAGCCGCCTTCAAGGCCCCGATCCGCGAGCAGTACGAGCGTCAGGGCCACCCGTACTATGCCAGCGCCCGGTTGTGGGACGACGGCGTGATCGACCCGCTGCAGACCCGTGACGTGCTGGGGCTGGCGCTGGAAGCGGCAATGAATGCAGACGTGGAAGAGACGCGCTTCGGCGTATTCCGGATGTGACCGGCCCATAAGGCCCGAAAGCAAGGCCTACGTGAGCGGCACCGGGAACAGGAACAAGCGAAGCTCATTTTTCAGGGCCGGAAAATGATCCTTTCTATTCCGGCATTTCCGCCATCCATGGCGGTCAGATGAAAAATGGAGCGTCCAAGGGAGGATTTACAGCGTCTTCGCGGTTCATGTTCCCGGGTAAGCCGCGCGCTGTGAGTGGGACTAGCCGGAAGAGAGACAAACATGGCTGATACATCAAGTTATTCCAAGCTGAACATCGACGAGCGCGGCGTCGCCTGGCTGACCCTGGCGCGCCCCGACGTGCACAACGCCTTCGACGATGCCCTGATTGCCGAGCTCAACCGCCATCTCGAACGCCTGCACGAATTGGCCGAGCAAGGCGAGGTGCGTGTGGTGGTGCTGGGCTCGGAAGGCAAACACTTCTCCGCCGGGGCCGACCTGAACTGGATGAAGCGCATGGTCGAGTACAGCGTCGATGCCAACCTCGATGACTCCCGCGAGCTGTCGCGCCTGATGCATTGCCTCGACACCCTGCCCTGCCCGACCGTGTGTCGCGTGCAGGGCGCAGCCTACGGCGGTGCCGTCGGGCTCGCGGCGTGCTGCGACCTGGTCATCGCCTCCGAGGCGGCGCGCTTCTGCCTCTCCGAGGTCAGGATCGGCCTGTCACCGGCGGTCATCAGCCCCTACGTACAGCGTGCCATCGGCAGCCGCCAGATGCGCCGCTACGCGCTGACTGCCGAGGTCATGGACGTGACCACCGCCCAGACGCTGGGGCTGGTCCACGAAGTCACCGGCAAGCAGGAAATCGACGAGCGCGTCGCGGTATACGTGAACACCCTGCTCGACGCCTCGCCCCAGGCCAGCCGCGCCACCAAGGCCCTGCTCGCCGAGGTGGCCCGCGCCCCCGACAGCGACGCGACCCGAGAACGCTGCTGCCAGGTCATCAGCAAGCTGCGCGTCAGTGCAGAGGGCCAGGAAGGCCTGGGCGCGTTCTTCGACAAGCGCCCGCCCGCCTGGAAGCCCCAACAAGACAACGACAAGGAGCCGGGTGCATGAGCCTCGCCAACGCCCCCAAGCCGCTTGCGACGGTCCTCGTCGCCAACCGCGGCGAGATCGCCTGCCGCGTGATCCGCACCGCCCGCCGCCTGGGCCTCAAGAGCGTGGCGGTCTATTCCGACGCCGATGCCGACGCCCGCCACGTGCGTGAGGCCGACGAGGCCGTTCGCCTGGGCCCGGCCCCGGCACGCGAGAGTTACCTAGCCATCGACGCCGTGATCGAAGCGGCCCGGCGCACCAACACCGACGCCATCCACCCCGGCTACGGCTTCCTCTCCGAGAATGCCGCCTTCGTCGCCGCCTGCGAAGAGGCCGGCATCGTCTTCGTCGGCCCACCGGCCAGCGCAATTGCCGCCATGGGCGACAAGTCCGCCGCCAAGGCGCGCATGGAGTCCGCCGGCGTGCCACTGGTGCCCGGCTACCATGGCGATGAGCAGGCCGATGAGCACCTGAAGGCCGAGGCCGACCGCATCGGCTACCCGGCACTGCTCAAGGCTAGCGCCGGCGGCGGCGGCAAGGGCATGCGCGTGGTCGAGCGCAGCGAGGACTTCCAGGCCGCCCTCGATGGCTGCCGCCGCGAGTCGAAGGCGGCGTTCGGCGACGACCGCATGCTGATCGAGAAGTACCTGACCCAGCCCCGCCACGTCGAGGTCCAGGTGTTCTGTGACAGCCAGGGCAACGGCGTCTACCTGTTCGAGCGCGACTGCTCGGTGCAGCGCCGCCACCAGAAGGTCCTCGAAGAAGCCCCCGCCCCGGGCATGAGTGACGCCCTGCGCCGCGAGATGGGCGAGGCCGCGGTGCGTGCCGCCAAGGAGATCGGCTACGTAGGTGCGGGTACCGTCGAGTTCCTGCTGGATGCCGATGGTCGCTTCTATTTCATGGAAATGAACACCCGCCTGCAGGTCGAGCACCCGGTCACCGAAATGATCACCGGCGAGGACCTGGTCGAATGGCAACTGCGCGTGGCCGCCGGCCTGCCGCTGCCCAAGGCGCAGGATGACCTGACGATCAGCGGCCACGCTTTCGAAGCTCGCCTCTACGCCGAGGACCCCGAACAGGACTTCCTGCCCGCCACCGGCACCCTCGAGCGCTTCGGGCTCGACCTGGCCGGCGCGGGACTGGACGCCGAGCGCGTGCGGCTCGACAGTGGCGTCGAGGCTGGTGACGCCGTCTCGATGCACTACGACCCAATGCTCGCCAAACTGATCGTGCATGGCGACGACCGCGACCAGGCCCTGGCCACCCTCAACCGGGCGCTGAGCGCGCTCGACGTGGCCGGCGTGATTACCAACCGCGCCTTCCTGCAGCGCCTGGCCAGCCACCCCGCGTTCAAGCAGGCCGAACTCGACACCCGTTTCATCGAGCATCACCACGACAGCCTGTTCGCCGCTCCACGGCTCGATGCCCAGGCCTACGCGGCAGCGGCCCTGGTCGCCATCGACCGGCTGCAGGACGAAGCCAACGCCGACTCCCCCTGGGCACGCCGCGACGGCTGGCGGCTCAACGCCCCGGCAGCCATCCGCATCGCCCTCACTCACCCGGCCCATGCCAGCGACGACGCCGACAGCGTCGCTATCGTCACCGTACGGGCCGAGCAACCGATGACCAATAATGACTGGCATCTGCACATTGGCGACGACACCCTGAGCGGTTGCCTGCAACGCCTGGACGGCGACGCCGTGGCGATCACCCTGGACGGGCATCGCCGACGCCTGCTGGCCCGCACCGAGCGTACCACCCACGGCGACACCCTCATCCTGGGCGACGCCCAGGGCGAGACCCGCCTGTTCTGGCGCCGACTCGACGCCGTCGATCATGGCCACCATGAAGTCGATGCCACCCTGACCGCGCCCATGCACGGCACCGTGGTGGCGCTGCTCGTCGAGCCCGGCCAGACCGTCGAGAAAGGCACGCCGCTGATGGTCATGGAAGCGATGAAAATGGAGCACACCCTCAACGCCCCCGCCGACGGCCATGTGGAGAGCTTCCACTTCCAGGCCGGCGATACGGTGGGACAGGGGGATGTGTTGGTGGAGTTCGCTCCTTCTGAATAAGCTGAAGCGAAACTGAGAGCGCCAAGGTTAGCGGCGCCGGGGACAGGGCGAAGCGGAGGTCATTTGCCAGGGATGGCAAATGTAGCGTCCAAGGAAGGATTTACAGCGCCTCCGCATAGCCCTGTCGACGGACAAGCCGCGTTGACAGGATCAGTTGAGCGGAGACAACCGGAGTAAATGGGATGGCATTTCCTAAGCAAGTCCGCCTGGTCGAGGTCGGCCCCCGCGACGGCCTGCAGAACGAACCCGAGCCGATCAGCACCGCCACCAAGCTGGAACTGATCGACCGCCTCGGCGCGTCAGGCATCCGGCATATCGAAGCCGCCAGCTTCGTCTCGCCCAAGTGGGTGCCGCAGATGGCCGATCACCGCGAAGTGATGACCAGCCTCACCCGTCGCCCCGGCGTGGTCTACTCCGCCCTCACCCCCAACCTCAAGGGGCTGGAAGCCGCATTGGAATGCGGCGTCGAGGAAGTCGCCGTGTTCGGCGCCGCCTCTGAGGCCTTCTCGCAGAAGAACATCAACTGCTCGATCGCAGAATCACTGCAACGCTTCGAACCGGTACTGGAACGCGCCAAGCAGGCCAACGTGCGCGTGCGCGGCTACGTCTCCTGCGTGCTCGGCTGTCCTTACGAAGGCGAGATTGACCCGGCCAAGGTCGCCGAGGTCTCGAAGGCGCTGTATCAGATGGGCTGCTATGAGGTGTCGCTCGGCGACACCATCGGCACCGGCACCCCGCTCAAGGCCAAGCGCATGATCGAGGCTGTGAGCCGAGACATTCCCATGGACAAACTCGCTGCCCATTTCCACGATACCTACGGCCAGGCGCTGGCCAATCTCTACGCCGTGCTGGAAGAAGGCATCAGCGTGGTGGACAGCTCCGTCGCCGGTCTCGGCGGCTGCCCCTACGCCAAGGGCGCCTCCGGCAACGTGGCCAGTGAAGACGTGGTGTATCTGCTGGATGGGCTGGAAATCGAGACGGGGATCGATCTGGACAAGCTGGCGGGAACCGGCACCTGGATCACCCAAGCGATTGGGCGACCGAACCGCTCAAAGGTGGGTGTGGCGCTGGCGACTAAATAAGTACGTAGCGGAAACGAAAAGCCCCGGGTCAAGAACTAGCTCGAGGGCTTTGAGCGTCACGGTCATGACTCTTTGCTGAAAGAGATTTAACACAAATCTTTGCGGCAATTCAGGCACCGCATGACGGCGGAAAAATTGTCCGGCAATAGAGGCTGGTCAGGCATTATTCGTAGCGGCTCCAAAGCCTGAGGACTTTCACCACCCGCTCCTCTTCGAGCACTTGGTAGACCAGACGACGCTGAATATTGATGCGGCGTGAATAGGTCCCCGCAAGATCACCAATAAGCTTCTCAAACGGAGGCGGCTTGCGGTAAGGGTCTTCTGAAATCAACGCCAACAATTCCTGGGCTTTGGGTTTGAGGCCGCTGAAGGCCAGCTTTTTTGCATCTTTCTGGGCTTGCTTGGTGTAAACCAACTTCCATGTCACCAATCCAGCTCCTCATTACACTCATCCACGGAGGTGTCCATCCCTTCACGAATAGATTCGCGCATCCCCGGTACGGAGAGCAGGTAAAGTGTCTCCTGAATAGCCGACCAGTCTTCCTCGGATACCAAAACAGCTTTGTTCCGCTTACCCATGATGACGATGAGTTGATGGGACTCGGCGGTCTCGTCAATCAACCGACAAAGGTTACTGCGCGCCTCAGTTGCTGTGACTCCCCTCATGACGAGCCTCTTGCGTGTTCAAACTTCAATCAAGTGTACGCCCATTGGTACGTACGCCAAGACGAACGTTTTGTATATCTCCGAAGTACAGCGGCGACTTTGGTAACCAGCCGTAACGTTAAGAACAACGCAAACATTAGCATTAGGCGGTACTGAGCAATTCCTCTTTCTTGAGATCTGCAAAATGAAAAACCCCGAAGGCTGAATCCAGCCTTCGGGGTTCGTTCCATCAGCGAGAGGCTTCTCGCGCTACGGGTCTAACCCTCAGCGATGCAGGTCGAAACGGTCGTTTTCCATGACCTTGACCCATCCCTTGACGAAGCGGTCGAGCATTCGCTCCTCGCCACCGTCGGCGGCGTACTCCTCGGCGATAGCACGTAGCTGCGAGTTGGAGCCGTAGATGAGATCAACGCGGGTGGCGGTCCACTTCTGCTGGCCTGTTGCCCGGTCCTTGCCGACGAAGCGTTCTTCGCTCTCGTCGGCCGGCTCCCAGACGGTGCCCATGTCGATGAGATTGGCGAAGAAGTCGTTAGTCAGTTGCCCGGGCCGGTCGGTGAAGATGCCCTCTTCGCTGTCACCGACGGTGATGCCCATGACGCGCATGCCGCCGAGCAGCGCAGCCATCTGCGGTACGCTGAGGTTGAGCATGAAGGCACGGTCGACCATCAAGTGCTCGGCCGGGATAGCGGTCGCCTGAGGCTGCATGTAGTTGCGGAACGCATCGTGCCTCGGCTCCAGGTAGGCGTGCGTATCTACCTCGGTCATTTCCTGGGTAGCATCGGTGCGGCCCGGGGTGAACGGCACGGTGATGTCGTGCCCGCCCGCCTTGGCCGCCATTTCGACCCCGACGCTGCCGGCCAGCACGATCATGTCGGCCAGCGAGATATTGATGCCGGAGTCGCTGCGCAGTTGCTCGAGCCGGTCGAGCACCTCAGGTACCCCGGAGCGCACGTTGACGTCCCAGTTGGCCTGCGGCTCGAGACGGATGCGTGCGCCGTTGGCGCCGCCACGGTGGTCGGTCTGGCGGTAGGTGCAGGCCGAAGCCCAGGCAGTGCCTACCAGTTGCTTGACGCTAAGGCCGGAGTCGGCGATCTGCTGCTTGAGCGTGGCGATTTGCTGCTCATTGACGAGCGGCCCCTGCTGCTCGGGCACCGGGTCCTGCCAGACCAGCACCTCGTCGGGTACCTGCGGGCCGAGATAGCGGGCACGCGGCCCCATGTCGCGATGCAGCAGCTTGTACCAGGCACGGGCGAACTCATCGGCAAGCTTATCCGGGTTCTGGTGGAACTCCTTGCAGATCTCCAGGTAGGCCGGATCGGTGATCATTGCCATGTCGGCAGTGTTCATCACCGGCGGGTTCTTCTTGCCCTTGACATGGGCGTCGGGCACCCAATAACCCTCTTTGACCTCGACCGGCTCCCACTGGTTGGCGCCAGCCGGGGACTTCTTGACCTCCCACTGGTGGGCAAAGATGGTATTTAGGTAAGAGTTGTCCCACTGGGTCGGTGTCGGCGTCCAGGCGCCTTCGAGGCCCGAGGTCACCGTGTATTCACCCAGACCGGTCTCGTGCGTGTTGGCCCAGCCGATCCCCTGCTGGTGAATCTTCGCGCCTTCGGGGGCCTCGCCGACGGATTCCGCCGGGCCGTTGCCGTGCATCTTGCCGAAGGTATGGCCGCCAATGGTCAGCGCCGCGGTCTCACGGTCGTTCATGCCCATGCGGGCGAAGGTTTCCCGTACGTCCTGGGCGGACTTCATCGCGTCCGGAATGCCGTTGGGGCCTTCGGGGTTGACGTAGATCAGGCCCATCTGGACTGCGGCAAGCGGGTTGTCGAGGACGCGGTTACCGCCTTCCCAGCTACCAGTGTAACGCTCGTCCTTGGTAGCGAGCCATTCGGTCTCGGGGCCCCAGTAGATGTCGTCCTCGGGCGCCCAGATATCGGCGCGACCGAACCCGAAGCCGAAGGTACGGAAGCCCATCGTTTCGAGGGCGCGGTTGCCGGCAAACACCAGCAGGTCGGCCCAGGAGATCTTCTCGCCGTACTTCTTCTTGATCGGCCAAAGCAGCCGGCGCGCCTTGTCCAGGTTGCCGTTGTCGGGCCAGCTATTGAGCGGTGCGAAGCGCTGCGCACCGGTGCCGCCGCCACCACGGCCGTCGAGCGCACGGTAAGTGCCCGCCGCGTGCCAAGACATGCGTATGAAGAACGGCCCGTAGTGGCCCCAATCAGCGGGCCACCAATCCTGCGAGTCGGTCATCAGCGCGTCGACATCAGCGGTGAGTTCATCGACGTCGAGCTTCGAGAAGGCCTCGCCGTAGCGGAACTCGGGGCCGAACGGGCTCGCGTCGGGGTGCTTCTGATGCAGAATGTGAAGGGTAAGTTGATCGGGCCACCAATGCTCGTTGCCCTGCAGGCGCGGCGTCGTGCGTGCAGCCCACTCCGGGCGTTTCGTCTTCAGATCGGACATCGTAGTTATTCTCCTCGACTAGATTGTGGCCCGCAGGAATATCCGAAGAAGGAAGTGACGGACTACCCTCAGGCCCATGCTGGCGGCTTGGAAATTCCTGTACACCCTCAAATAACAGTGAAGGTTTCAGGCACAACTCCGTCAAGAAGAGAGAAGCTTTAGGCGTGATAGGAAAAGCCTATAGAGCAACCACCTAGGCTGCGAACAGCTTGCTCAAAAGTGTCTGATTTAGACGCTGATGGAGACCACGGGGATGCCGTTTCCCCTGAGCTCAGTAATCGAAGAGGTTGCCCTGCGCCCTAGGCCTGGCCCACGTCGCCCAGCATGCTTTCCAGTTCGCTTTCATTGACGCCAAGCATCCGCAGAATATTGCGCTGAGCGGCATTGAGGATGTGCTGTCGCTCCAGTTCACCGGGCAGGCTCTTGGCGATGGCGACGGCGCCGACCAGCGAGGCGAGAATGACACGGGATTTATCGGCGATGACGTCGCGGTCGGGCTCGAAGGGTAGCTTCTTGAGGCGGCTCAGGGCGATGAGGCGGGTTTCCAGCATCTTCTTCATGCGAAGATAAGAGGCTTCGAACAGCGTACGGATCTCGGCATTCTCGTTGCCAATCTCGTTGAACAACACCGTCTCCGGTCCCGGCTTGTGCTTGCGTTCCAGCTCCTGAAGGTTCCAGCAATTGGATACCAGCTCCGTCAGGTGTTTTACCGACAAGGGCCCTTTCACCAGCCTGGCTGCACGGCTGCTCTCCAGGGTTTCCTGTACCGAGGCATGGTAGAGCGCTTCCTTCGAGGCGAAGTGCGCGTAGAAGGCACCATGGGTCATCTTGGCCAGCTTCATGATCTGGCCAATGGAGACTTTCTCGAAGCCTTTACGACTGAACAGCTCGATAGCGGACTTGAGAATGCGCTCCCGCGATCTGGCCTTGTGGTTCGTCGAGTAGGGCATGGCGATTCACACTCCCACGCTGAATATTACCTTGATCATATAAAGCCGGGTGCTAGCGTGGCACGATCCCAAGTCGTTCAGGAAACCACCATGCAATCACCGCTCGTCATCACTGGCATGGGCATGATCAGTCCCCTCGGTTGTTGCGTCAAGGCGAGCTGGGAGCGCCTTCTTGCCGGCCGCTCGGGCATTTCCCCGATCACTCGTTTCGATACCGGTGACCTGCCGATCAAGGTCGCGGGGTCAGTGCCCGACATCGCCGACGACCCCGAGGCCGGCCTCGACCCGGACCGTGTGCTCGATGCCAAGGAGCGGCGCAAGCTGGAACTGTTCAGTCTCTACACCATGGCCGCCGCCGAAGAGGCGCTGACCCAGGCCGACTGGTTTCCGACCAGCGATGCGGAACGTCTGGCCACCGCGACCATTGTCGGTTCCGGCATCGGCGGCTTTCCTACCATCACCCAGGCGCAGAACACCCTGTCGACGCGCGGCCACCGCAGGCTCTCGCCGTTCACCGTGCCGGCTTTCCTGGCCAACCTGGCGGCAGGCAATGTGTCGATTCGCTATGGCTTTCGCGGGCCGCTGGGCTGCCCGGTAACCGCCTGTGCGGCGGGTGTTCAGGCTATCGGCGATGGCATGCGCCTGATACGTAGTGGCGAAGCCGATGTGGCGCTGGTGGGTGGCGCCGAGGCCTGTATCGACCCGCTGTCGCTGGCCGGCTTTCACGCCATGAAGGCGCTCTCCACCGAACAGGACGACCCCACCAAGGCATCGCGCCCTTTCGATCAGGCTCGCAACGGCTTCGTCATGGGCGAAGGCGCAGGGCTGCTGGTGATCGAAACCCTGGCCCATGCCGAGGCACGCGGGGCAACGCCCCTGGCGGTGCTAAGTGGCTATGGCACCAGCGCCGATGCCTATCACATCACCGCCGGCCCGGAAGACGGCTCAGGAGCCGCGGCGGCCATCCGCGCAGCGCTGAAGATGGCAGGGCTCTCTCCCGAGGCAATCGATCATATCAATGCCCACGCCACCTCGACGCCAGTCGGCGACCGGGCCGAGATCGCCGCCCTGCGCAATGCCTTTGGCGACGCCCTCGCCGGCATTCCGATTTCCGCAACCAAGTCGGCCACCGGCCATATGCTCGGTGCCGCCGGCGGCGTGGAGAGCATCTTCTCCGCCCTGGCGACCATGCACGACCGGCTGCCACCGACCCTGAATCTGGAAAACGTCGATGAGGATATTCAGGACCTGGACTTCGTCTCGGAGTCGGCACGCGAACACTCGACACAGCATGTGCTGTGCAACGGTTTTGGCTTTGGCGGGGTCAATGCCGCGCTGATCGTCAGCAAGGTGTAGCGCTGGCTTTCCGTCGATAGTCGGCACGACTCGACAGACCTGTAGGCGTGTCGGCTATTATTCCTGGCTCCATAGTCGGAGAACTTTAATCACGCGCTCGTCTTCGAGCACTTGATAAACCTGTATATAAAGCAATGCAGCCTTCGCCGTCTAACCGCTTCAATCTCGCGGTGACGAGCTAACCTCGTGCTCAGCAGCGTCTTCGAATCCTTCTTCGACCATTTCCTGCGCCCTCTCTTCTTCCTCATCAGAGGCTCGCGGCTTTGCCATGTCCTTATTCGCGACGGCCAGGGTCGCGGTAATGGCGAAGTGATCGGAGCCGAACACCCGTTGCCGGCCGAAGTCGGCCAAATGGAAGCCATCGGAGACAAACAGGTGGTCGATGGGATATCTCCATAGGGGGCGCTGTGCATGATAGGTAGTCAGCAACCGTCGGCCACGGCGTGGGTCCTTCAGGTCAGTCAGTTCAGAGAACAGTTGCGTCGTATCCGACCACGCCACGTCATTGAAGTCCCCGGTGACGATCCAGCGGTTGTCTGCGTCCTTTTCAACCTCACGGGCGACTAGCATCAACTCCGCGTCTCGGACTCGGCTGTCGCGACGTTCGGAGGTTTGATCGTTACGGTCAATCCGGTCACGCAGCCCTGGCGGGACAGGATGGATACCGACATAACGGACCGGCCCGATTCCTGGTATATCCAGGGTCGTAAAGATCGAGGGACGGCGCTCGGAGACCAGGTATTTGATCTCTTTTTTCAGTAGCGGGAATTTCGACCAGAGCACCATCCCCAGCCCCTCGCCACGGACCTCTCCAATCCGATGAGCATAGCGTTCATTCAATGGTGCCAGCCCCTCGTTCCACTCGCTGTTGATTTCGAGCATCAGCACAAGGTCTGGATCCTCATGCTGCACCAACTCCAAAACCTCGCTGTAGCGGTCGTTGGTGTAGGTAACATTCGCGGTCATGACCTTGAATGTCACCCCGGCCTTGTTGGGGTGAATTTCAGCGTCGGGGACTTCGGGCTGCCAGACCGGAGTGAACGGCAGGATATGTGATAGCTGCCATATCCCCGCCGCGAGGATTATGCCCAACCACACTGCATGCTCTTTCCGTGGGCGTTTCCACCAGGCGTGCACGGCAAGCAGCACCAAGGGCAGGAGCAGCGCCCAAGCCAGCTGAAGCCGTGGGAACTCCCACAACCTGACCCACCACTGACCGCTGGGGATCTCTGGCAGCACGCTCACCAGGGCTATGCAGAACGTCAGTACACGAATGGTCCACAGAAGGAACTTTGAAGCCATGACATCTCTTTTTCCGTGCGGCAGCGGTAATTTGGTACGTCCCGGTCGCGTGGCCGGCTTTGTCCAAGGCCGTTAAGCTCAGGCCTGTCATTGTCGCTTTCTTCGAGTCTGACGTAGATAATCTTCTTGACATCCTCCTCGCCTTGAAAGACGAGGATTCCTGGTTGTCGCCGTCCAGGTTCCTGCTTCACTGTCCGTTGCTCCTTGGGATTACCCGCAGAGACTGACACAGACTCCACAGGCTTAACCTCCCGCGTGCCCCGCGGTAGTGTTCTCGTGCTCTCGCAGCTTGTCAGCGCCGGCGAGAATCGCCTTGCCTGCCTTGAGAATGTTCTTCGCCGCGTTCACGTCGCGGTCGTGACGGGTGCCGCAGGCGGGGCAGTCCCATTGACGGACTGATAGCGGCATGGCGTCGGCAAGGTGACCACAGGCGTGGCAACGCTTGCTCGAAGGGTAGAACTTGTCGATCTGGACAAAAGAACGCCCGTACCACTGCGCCTTGTACGCCAGCATCGTCGTGATCTGATGCCAACCCACGTTGCTGATGGCTTTCGCCAGTGAGCGGTTCTTGAGCAGGTTCTTCACTTGCAGACTTTCCGCAGCGACGACTTGGTT
>NZ_FOPY01000023.1 GCF_900113605.1 Modicisalibacter xianhensis | reverse complement strand
CTGCCACCTTCGAGCGCGCCAACCCGCTGAGCGGCGAGACCGTCACCCAGGCGGCCGCCGCTTCGGTCGAGGATGCCCAGGCGGCGGCCGACGCCGCGGCCTGCGCCTTCCCGGCCTGGTCGAAGACCGGCCCCGGCGAGCGGCGCATGGCCCTGCTCAGGGCCGCCGAGCGCATGGAAGCCCGCCAGGCCGAGTTCATCGAGCGCATGGTCGACGAGACCGGCGCCACGCCGGGCTGGGCCGGCTTCAACGTGATGGTGGCCGCCGGCATGCTGCGCGAGGCCGCGGCCCTGACCACCCAGATCAACGGCGACATCATCCCGTCCAACGTGCCCGACAACCTGGCCATGGGCGTGCGCGTGCCGTGTGGCGTGGTGGTGGGCATCGCGCCGTGGAACGCGCCGATCATCCTCGGCACCCGGGCCATCGCCACGCCGCTGGCCTGCGGCAACACGGTGATCCTCAAGGCCTCGGAGCAGTGCCCGGCGACCCATCACCTGATCGGCGAGGTGCTGGTCGAGGCGGGCCTCGGCGACGGCATCGTCAGCGTGATCACCAACGCACCGGCCCAGGCCGCCGAGGTGGTCGGCGCGTTGATCGACCACCCCGCAGTGCGGCGCATCAACTTTACCGGGTCCACCCAGGTGGGGCGGATCATCGCCGAGCGTGCGGCGCGCCAGCTCAAGCCGGTGCTGCTCGAACTGGGTGGCAAGGCGCCGTTCGTGGTGCTCGACGACGCCGACCTGGACGCCGCGGTCGAGGCAGCCGCCTTCGGCGCGTTCTTCAACCAGGGCCAGATCTGCATGTCCACCGAGCGCCTGATCGTCGCCGATGCCGTGGCCGATGCCTTCGCCGACAAGCTGGCGACCAAGGCCGCCAGCCTACGCGCCGGGGACCCGTGTGGCGAGGGCAATGCGCTGGGCACGCTGATCAACCGCGAATCGGGCGAGAAGCTCAATGCGCTGATCGACGATGCCGTGGCCAAGGGTGCCCGCCTGGCCTCGGGTGGCAAGGCCGACGG
Organism: Modicisalibacter xianhensis; assembly: GCF_900113605.1. Taxonomy (GTDB): domain Bacteria; phylum Pseudomonadota; class Gammaproteobacteria; order Pseudomonadales; family Halomonadaceae; genus Modicisalibacter; species Modicisalibacter xianhensis. The sequence goes on along the minus strand of NZ_FOPY01000023.1, from coordinate 32,121 downwards.
CGTGATCATGCAGCCGACTTTGATCGACGGCGTGACCGACGCCATGCGCCTGTACCGCGAGGAGTCCTTCGGGCCGGTGGTGGCGATGATGCGCGTGGCCGACGAGGCCGAGGCGATCCGCGTGGCCAACGACAGCGAGTACGGCCTGTCGGCAGCGGTGTTCAGCCGCGACACGGCACGGGCGATGCGCGTGGCCGGGCAGATCGAGTCGGGCATCTGCCATATCAATGCGCCGACCGTGCACGACGAGCCGCAGATGCCGTTCGGCGGGGTCAAGGCCAGCGGTTACGGGCGCTTCGGCGGCAAGGCGGGGATCGAGGCGTTCACCGAGCTGCGCTGGATGACGATGCAGCTCGGCCCGCGCCATTACCCGATCTGAGCGTGGCGCGGGGAGATTACGCGCTGATGAAGGAGTGTGCCTAAGCTGACGGCAGGCCTCGCATCTGGCGAGGCCTTTCTTTCCGATACGTCGTCATGCTCAGGAGTCGTTATGGACAACTCACGCTCTCGCAAGTCGTCGGGCCTCGGCCGGTTGGCCCTGTGGGGTACGGTCGCCTGGTTTGCCTATGCCGCCTATCAGAAACGCCAGACCCTCAAGGCGCGCCGCTCAGGGACCGATGACATGCCCGTCGCACCGGCGCTCTCCCGCAGCGCGCTGGTGGAAGGTATCCTGATGCGCTGGGAAGAGCACGGCGAACGGTCGCCCGGCAAGCTGCCCATCGTCATGGTGCATGGCATTCCAACCAACCCCCGGCTGTGGCGCTACGTGATCCCGCAACTCGAGGAAACGGGGACCCCCCGGCTGGCCTGGGAAATGGTCGGTTACGGCTATTCGATCGACGAAGGGCTGGGACGAGCCATCTCGATTCCCGCCCAGGCGGAGTATCTGCAGCTCTGGCTCGAGGCTCAGGGCATCGAGCGTGCGGTGTTCGTCGGCCATGATGTCGGCGGCGGCGTGCTTCAGGCACTGCTTGCCGCGCATCCCGAGCGCTTTGCCGGCCTGGTGTTGGTGGACTCGGTGGCCTTCGACAACTGGCCGGTGCCGATGATGAAGCTGGTGCAGCAGAGCCATTCGCTGGTCGACATGCTGCCCCCGGGCGTTCTCAAACCTTTGTTTCACACCGGCATCCGGGATCTGGGTCATGACGATGCCGGGCGCGGCGAGGAATCTGCGGCGCTGTTGTGGGAGCCTTACAGCCGCCCGACGGGGCCGGCCGGCTTCGCCAACCAGGCGCGATACCTGCATGCTGCCGATACGATGGAGGCTGCCACACGCCTGGCAACCCGGCCGGAACTGCCGGTGCGCATCGTCTGGGGCGAGAAGGATCCGTTGAGCGTCGACTCGGCGCAGCGACTGGCCATGCTGCTCGGTGCGCCCGGCGTCGAGGTAATTCCCGGTGCCCGGCACTTCAATCCCGAGGACCATCCGGATATCGTTGCCGAGGCGATCCGCCAGGTACTCGCCAATGTGACGGGTAGCCCGCCACGCCTGCCCTGAAACCGCCCGATGGGGCGTTCGCCGTGGGGTGGGCCTTCGCTCATTGATGACAAGGAACACGGTATGACGCCCCGCCCCTTGATTGGCGCAGGCAATCTGGAAAGTCCAGGCATTGCCTTGCTGGCCATGCGACAACCGCCGACGCGATGACCATGCTCAGCCCCAGGATCAAGTTGCGCCACCTGCAAGCCTTTCTGGAAGTCGCCCGCCAGCGCAGTTTCGCCCGGGCGGCCGATACCCTGGCCATTACCCAGCCGGCCATGTCCAAGACCATTCGCGAACTGGAAGAGGCCGTCGCCGCATCGCTGTTCGAACGCGGCCCGCGAGGGGTGACGCTCACGCCCTCGGGCATGGCCTTGCTGCGCCATGCCGGGCCGGCAATCAACCTGCTCCAGGAGGGACTGGCCGCTGTTCGCCAGCCGGCAAGCGGCGAGGCAGTGGTGCGAATTGGCGCACTGTCGACGGTGGAGGAGGGGCTGCTGCCGCAGGCCGCTCAGGCACTGCATGAGCGCTTTCCCGACATACGTCTTAAGGTGCATTCGGGGCCGAGTGCCTACCTCCTGTCGCAACTCGGGCTGGGGGAGCTGGACCTGGTCCTCGGGCGCATGAGCGAGGCGCGGGAGAGCCGGGGGTTCAGCTTCGAGCATCTTTACCACGAGCCGCTGGTGCTGATGGCTCGCGCCGGGCATGCCCTGGCGTGCCTGACACGTGCGCAGTTGAGTGCCGATCTACTGGGCGACTACCCGTGGGTGGTGCCACCGGCGCCGACCACACTGCGCGAGCAGGTCGAACGTTTCTGGGTCGAGCAGGGTGGCCCGCCGCCGCCCGTAACACTGGAAACATTGTCATTGACCTTGAGCCGCCGCTACGTACAGCGCACCGACGCGCTATGGGTCGCGCCATTGGACGCCGTGCGCAGCGATCTGGCCGAAGGGAGTCTGGTGCGTCTGCCCGTCGATATCGAGGCGCATGGCGGCTCGGTCGGGGTGTGCATCAATGCCACCCGGGCCCTGTCGCCGGCGGCGGAGCGGTTGATCGAGCAGTTGCGGGACCTGGCGGGCCAGCGCGACCCCTGAGCGTTGCCTGAAAGCTGGCTGCGCTCGCCAGCTCTTCAGTCAATGCTTTGATTGAACGGTGTCAGGCGCGGGCGCGCTTCGGTCGCCCGCCGAATCGCGGCAGGCGCTGGGCGACAGCAGGCAGGCGCAGCAGCATCAGTCCCAGGCCGACCGCGGCATAGCCGCTCCACTCTGCAAGGTCGGCACGCACCACCCACAGGAAATGCAGCAGTACCAGGCACAGCGCGGCGTAGACCCATTTATGAAGCGACTTCCAGCGCTTGCCCAGCTTGCGCATGGCGTAGCGGTTGGAGGTCACGGCCAGGGCCAGCAGGATCAGCAGGGCCAGCGCCCCGACGATGATGTAAGGTCGCTTTTGCAGGTCCTCGCCGAGCGCCGTCCAGTTGAGACCGAGGATGAACAGCAGGTAGCTGAGCAAATGCAGTGACGCGTAGCTGAACGTCCACAGGCCGAGTTGGCGACGGATCACGCTGAAGCCCTTCCAGCGCGTCAGCTTCGTCAACGGCGTCAGGCTCAGCGTGCACAGCAGCAGAACCAGTGCCCCCTGGCCAAGGTTGAGCAACAGGTAGCGTCCGGGCTCGGGGCCGGCGGCGCCGACGGCAACGTGGTACGACCACCAGCCGATCGGCGTCAGCGCAGCCGCGAAGACCAGCAGGCGCCAGGCGAAGATATGTCGGGGTTGTGCTGCCATCAGTAATGCTTCCGTAAATCCATGCCCTGATAAAGACTCGCGACCTCCTCGGCATAGCCATTGAACATCTGCGTGTCGATGACGTTGGGGCTGAACAGGCTGTTGGGCAGGCGCCGCTCGGTGGCCTGGCTCCAGCGCGGGTGGTCAACCTCGGGATTGACGTTGGCGTAGAAGCCGTACTCGTTGGGTGCCAGCATGTTCCACGATGTCTTGGGCTGGGATTCGACCAGCGAGATGCGCACGATCGACTTGATGCTCTTGAAACCGTATTTCCAGGGCACCACCAGACGCAGCGGGGCGCCGTTCTGGTTGGGCAGCACGCGCCCGTACATACCGACCGCCAGGAAGGCGAGCGGATGCATCGCCTCGTCCAGGCGCAGGCCTTCACGGTAGGGCCAGTCGATCAGTCCGAAGCGTGAGGCCTGACCGGGCATCTGCTTGGGATCCTCTAGGGTCTCGAAGTAGACATACTTGGCCTTGCCGGTAGGTTCGGCGCGCTTGATCACCTCGGCCAGCGGAATGCCCAGCCAGGGAATCACCATCGACCAGGCCTCGACGCAGCGTAGCCGGTAGATGCGCTCCTCGAAGCGGCTCGGCGTGATCAGGTCCTCGAGCGCGTACTGGCCGGGTTTGCCCACCTCGCCGTCGACAGTCACCGACCACGGCACGGTCTTGAGCTGGCCGGCGCGGCGTGCCGGATCGCTCTTGTCGCTGCCGAACTCATAGAAGTTGTTGTAATGGGTCGCATCATCGGACGGCGTGATCTTGTCTTCGGCCGTGATCGCGTTCCAGCGGGTGTCGCCCAGCTTGGCCTCGAACCACTCGGGCCCCTTGGCCTTGGCGACATCGTCATAATCGGGGCCTGCCCAGGCGGCACGCGGCAGACTCGCTGCCAACCCGAGCCCGGCGACACCGCCGAGGAACTTGCGGCGCGACAGGTAGATCGACTCGGGAGTGACGTCGTTCTCGCCCAGGGTCAGGTGATTGCGTGGTTTGATCAGCATGGCATGCTCCGGCAGGAGAAGGCGTTTCCAGTCACTGACCACCGGCTCGGAAAATAGTTGCGGTGTTGTAGGTTGGATGCGTCGAGTGCGTCAATACGCCGTCACTCGGCCAGGCAGGATGTGTCATAACCTATAGGTTATGTGGGCTAGGTGACTTTTCACTTGGTTAATCTTCTCCGTGGGCGACAATGTGCCGCATAACAAAGGCACTGAAAGGAGATAACCCCATGCCTCTCAACAAGGGCAAGCGTTTCGTCGAGCGCGATCGCTCCTGGCATCCCGTCGCCTATACCCCCGGTTACAAGACCGCCGTGGCCCGCTCGCCCAGCCAGCCGCTGGTCAGCCTGCAATCGCCATCGATTTCCGAGGTCAGCGGGCCCGACTTCCAGCATCTGCGCATGGGCTCGCATGACAACGACCTGCTGCTCAATTACCGCGAGGGCAAGGGGCAGGATGGCCTGCCGGTAGGCGAGCGTATCATCATGTTCGGTCGTGTTACCGACCAGTTCGGCAAGCCAGTGCCGCACACCTTGGTCGAGATGTGGCAGGCCAATGCCGGTGGCCGTTATCGCCACAAGAAGGATCAGTACCTGGCGCCGCTCGATCCCAATTTCGGCGGGGTAGGCCGCTGCCTGACCGACGAGGATGGCTGGTACCGTTTCCGCACCATCAAGCCCGGCCCGTACCCGTGGCCGAATGGCATCAACACCTGGCGCCCGTCGCACATCCATGTCTCGGTGATGGGGCCGTCGGTCTCCACGCGCCTGATTACCCAGATGTACTTCGAGGGCGATCCATTGATTCCGATCTGCCCGATCGTACGCACCCTCAACGACCCGGAAGCCGTGCAGACCATGGTCGGCCGTCTCGACATGGCGCATAGCCGGCCGATGGATTGCCTGGCCTATCGCTTCGATATCGTGACGCGTGGCGAACTGCAGACCTATTTCGAGAACGTGTGAGGGGAATGTCATGAAACAGCCGAATTCAACGCCGACCACCGACCTCATGCTGCGCGAGACCGCCTCGCAGACCGCCGGCCCATACGTGCACATCGGCCTGGCCCTGAGTATTGCCGGTCTGCCCCCGCGTCAGGAAGAAATCTGGAGCCGCATGGCCACCCCTGAGGCCGACGGTCAGCCCATCGAGGTGGTGGGCAGCGTGATCGATGGTAATGGCGATCTGGTGCGGGATACCTTCATCGAAGCCTGGCAGGCCGACGCCCACGGCGAGTACCAGTGCGATTTCGATCTCGAGAAGCCGTTCAACAGCTTCGGGCGTAGCGCAACCACGGTGGAATCCGGTGGCGAATGGTCGCTGACCACCGTCAAGCCGGGGATCGTCAATGCTGCCAACGGCAAGCCCATGGCACCGCACATCAACCTGGCGGTGTTCGCCCGTGGTATCAACATGCAGTTGAATACCCGGATGTACTTCGAGGACGAAGCCGAGGCCAACGCGGCCTGCCCGATTCTCAATGCGGTGGAATCCGAAAGCCGGCGCCGGACGCTAATTGCCCGGCGCGAGGAAAGCGAGGATGGCAAGGTACGCTATCGCTTCGACATTCGCCTCCGTGGCGAAGGCGAGACGGTGTTCTTCGACTTCTGAGCGCGATGGCGAAATGCGCTGACACGCGCCACGGCCGGCCGGTCGTGGCGCGTTTTTGCATGGCAGGAGAGGTTGATCGGCGAGCCTGTTAGCCTGCTTGCTGAATGCGGCAACGGACTTTCTCGCCACGAAGTATTCGTGTCATGATTAGCGCCTATACCGCACGCCGAATTTCAGCGTTTCCGCCATTCTGCACTGGAGAGCGATACCCGTGGCCACAGCAGGCTTTAGCTTGATTCCGAATGCCAACCCGACCGATGCCCGCGTGCGCGAGGAAATCCTGGCCAATCCCGGTTTCGGCCGTTTCTTCACCGATCACATGGCGCACGTGCGTTGGACGGCGAGCGACGGCTGGCACAACGCCGAGGTACGTCCCTACGGCCCGCTGACACTGGACCCCGCCGCCTCGGTGCTGCACTACGCTCAGGAAATCTTCGAGGGCATCAAGGCCTACCGCCATGCGGACGGCTCGGTGTGGTCCTTCCGCCCAGAGAAGAACGCCGCACGCTTTCGTGCCTCGGCGCGTCGGCTGGCCCTGCCGGAACTCGATACCGAGACGTTCATCGGTTCGCTGAAGGCACTGGTCGCCCAGGACATCGGCTGGGTACCGACTCCGGGAAGCGAGGCCGACGAATCGAGCCTGTACCTGCGTCCGTTCATGATCGCCAGCGAGAAATTCCTCGGCGTGCGGCCGTCCAAGGAAGTCGACTATTACGTCATCGCCTCGCCGGTCGCATCCTACTTCAAGGGTGGCATCAAGCCCGTGTCGATCTGGCTCTCCTCGACCTATAACCGCGCCGCACCCGGCGGTACCGGCTTCGCCAAGTGCGGCGGCAACTATGCGGCATCGCTGGCTGCCCAGAAGGAAGCCGAGGCCCACCAGTGCGATCAGGTCGCCTTCCTGGATGCCGTGGAGAACAAGTGGGTCGAGGAACTTGGTGGCATGAACCTGTTCTTCGTGTTCAAGGACGGGCGCATCGTGACTCCGGCATTGACCGGCACCATCCTCGAGGGCGTGACCCGCGATTCCGTGCTGCAACTGGCCAAGGATGCCGGGCTCAAGCCCGAAGAGCGCCCGATCAGCATCGACGAGTGGCGCGAGGGGGCAGCTTCCGGCGAGATCTCCGAGGTCTTTGCCTGTGGTACGGCCGCCGTCATCACGCCAGTCGGCCAACTGGTCGGCGAAAACGAGCGCATCACCTGTACCGCCGAGAATGGCGGCGAGGTCGGCCGCTCTTTGCGCAAGCAACTGCTGGATATCCAGTACGGCCGTAGCGAGGACACCCATGGCTGGCTGACGCGCCTGGCCTGACTATCCTCAGACGCAATCGACAAAAGACGCCGCCACCCGAGAGGGTGGCGGCGTCTTTTGTCGTGATGTCCCGTCAGGACGAGGTTATCTACGACGCCGCCCGGGGGGAATCATGCGCACGCGGGCTTTCGAGCGGCGCCGGCTGGCCGGTTCGCTATCTATTCCGGCCGCGTCGTCAGCGGCCTGGTGTGGTGCTGGCGCGGATGGCGTGGTAATCCAGGCAAACACCGGCAGGGAAAGGTGCCAGTAGATTGCACTCAGGCGCAATCCCAGGATTACCAGAATACCCAGGATGCTGGTCAGGTAGGCATGGATGGCCAGACCGCTCAGCACGACGTAGGTGCAGGCGCCTGCGATGGAGGCGGTGGCGTAGATTTCCTGGCGCAGGACCATCGGTACACGACGGGCCAGCACGTCGCGCAGCATGCCACCTGCAACGCCAGTCAACAGCCCCATCAGTACCGCGACGATACCGGCATGGCCCAGCGTCAATGCCTTGTGGGCACCGATGATCGAAAACAGCGCCAGGCCGAAGGCATCCAGCACCGGTAGCACGATCCGCGATAGCCGGTGAATGTAATGAAAGCCCACGATCGACAGCGCGACGGTGGCGATGATCACCCACAGGTAGGTTGGATCGTTGACCCAGAACACCGAGCGCACGCCGAGCAGCAGGTCGCGCAGCGTGCCGCCGCCGATGCCCGTCACGGCCGCCAGCACCAGCATGCCGAAAGGATCCATCCGTGAACGGCAGGCGATAATGATCCCCGAAAGCGCAAAGACAATCACGCCCGCCAGGTCCAGCCAGTAGATCCATCCTGCCACTCAAGCTTCCTCTATTGGTTAATTCTCGGTAGAGCATCTCATCAAGGCACAATCAGGCCGAGCGAAGAAATGTTAATGCCCCGGATGCCATGGCCTTCATGCCAGCTTTCAGGGTCGCTATCTGACCGGGGGCATAGTAAGGGGAATGGGGCATTTCCAGGTGCGCCATCTTATCGGCAACGCTCTTGCCCGGCGTATCGTGCCAGCGCGCCTCGTCGATTGTACCGATAAACCAGTAGACGTAAGGAATGTCCTCCCCGGTGAAACCGCCCGCCTGGGCATTGCCGAAATAGGCAAAGTCCTCGCTGGCGTTGAGTCGCGGCATGTCGAAAAGATTCTCTTCACCGAAGGCCTCAGCATGGCCTTGGCGGATGCGCGCGACGCTGGACGCGTCGTTGGCGAGCGTGATGGTCTCGGAGAGCACATGAAATTCCGGTGCCTTGGGCGAGCACCCGGCCTCGCATTCGGCACGCACGATACGCCGGATCGCTTCCACGACCTGACCATGCAACTCATCGTCGAAGCTTCGGACGTTGATTTCCATTTCGGCGCTGTGCGGGATGATGTTCCCCTGGGTACCGGCATGCAACTTGCCCACCGTGACGACTACCGCCTGGTCGGGTGGCACTTCACGCGAGACGATGGCCTGTAGACGAGTGACGACATGCGCTGCGATCACCACCGGATCGACGGTTTGCGCCGGCATCGAGCCATGGCCGCCGGCACCATGGATGGTAACGCCCAAGGTCGTGGCGGCGGCCATCGCCTGGCCGGCAATATGCCCGACCGTGCCGGCCAGGGCCGGCATGTTGTGCTGGCCGAGGACGATATCCGGACGGGCGAAACGTTCATACAGGCCGTCATCAAGCATGGCGCGGGCGCCACCGAAGATCTCCTCGGCCGGCTGGCAGACCAGCATTACGGTGCCTCGCCAGTGCTCTCGGAGGCTCGTCAGCACGGCAGCGGCGCCCACCAGGCAACTGCTGTGCAGGTCGTGGCCGCAGGCGTGCATTACTGGTACCTGCTTTCCATCCGGCGTCTCGGCGACTTCCCGGCTGGCAAAACCCAGGCCGGTTTGTTCCTCGATGGGCAGGGCATCCATATCGCCACGCAGCATCACGGTGGGGCCTTCGCCGTTGCGTAGCAGCGCCACCACCCCGGTCCGGCCCACGCCGCGTGTCACTGTATAACCCAAGGCTTCAAACTTATCGGCGAGCCGGGCACTGGTCCTGTGCTCCTGAAAGGGTAATTCGGGATACTGGTGCAGCTGGCGATACAGACAATAGACATCGTCGTAGGCGTGCTCGACCTGCCGGTCGATAGTCTCTTTCAGAGCGGGAATTGGACGCGCATAAGTCATGGTCATCTCCACTGTGTCGTATCAGGCGGTGGCGTTGTCTTGCTGGGGCGTGCTGGCCGAGACCGACTGCCATACGGCAATGGCGGCCAGGTTCAGGCACAGGCCCCATACGCCTGGATGCCAGCCGAAGGGCGAATCGACCAGGAACTGGAAGAACAGGAAGACCAGGCTGCCCAGGGCGGCACCGGCCATTACGCTGGCCCGCTTGAGACGCGGGAAGAACAGCGCTCCCATGACCATCGGCATCAGCTGCACGATCAGGCCATAAGCGCCGAGCAACAGCAGGACCAGTGAGGCGGGATTGAACAGGGCGATGACGTAGGCCACCAGCGACAGGCCCAGCACGCTCCAGCGGGTCACATTCACTGCCTGTGCGTCACTGGCCTGGCGCATGACGGTGGTGCCCAGCACGTCACGGGTCAGCACCACGGCAGCGGTATGTGCGAGATTGGCACCGGTCGACATTGCCGCGGCCAGGGCACCGGAGAGCATCAGCCCGATAACCCATGGCGAAAAGTCGGCAACGTCCATCACGATCTTGAGCAGGACGGTATCGGCGCGCTCCAGGGGCGAGTCGGCGAAGGCTAAAATCCCGGCGAAGCCGATAAACATCAGCGGCACCAGCAGATAGGCATAGAGTGGGTAGAAGACGCTGACCTTGCGCAGGCTACGACCGCTGTCGGCGGAGTAGAACTTCATGAACAGGTGCGGCCACATGGAACCGCCGAAGGCGCTAATAAGGATGGCCGTGCTGAAGGCGCCCCAGCCCATGCCGGTAGCGCCGGGCATAGTCAGGTACTGCGGCATTTCGACCTGGAGCCGGGCGAACATTTCACCCACCCCGCCATACAGTCGCTCGGATACCGCCAGTCCCAGGAACCAGGCGATGGCGATCATCATGATGCCCTGGACCAGGTTGGTCCAGCCGATACCGCTCAGGCCGCTGCAGAAGACGTAGGCCGCCACGACGACGAAGGCCAGGAAGGCTCCCAGCCAGAAGGGCACCAGCCCATCGGTCGCCGCCTGGAACAGCAGGCCGGCGCCGGCAATCTGGATGGTCAGGTAGGGCAGCAGGGCGACCACGCCGATCAGCCCAGCGAAGACGCCCAGGCCCTTGCTGCGGTAGTGATCGGCGATCATGTCGGCCTGGGTCAGGTAGCCGCGGCGTCGCCCCAGCTCGGCCACGCGGGGGCCCATGACCCAGATTGCGATGGGCATGAGCCCCAGGTAAGCGAGGATGTAGAACGCAGGTGACCCATGCTGGTAGGCCCAGCCCGGTGCGCCGAGAAAGGCGAAGGCCGAGAAGATTTCGGCGCCGAGAATGAAGAACAGGATGACCACGCCGACGTGGCGACCGCCGGCCACGTAACCTTCCAGGCTGGAGCTGCTCTGTCCTCGAGCGCGCAGGCCAACCCACAGCACCATGAGCAGGTAAGCGAGCGTCATGCCGGTAACGATGAGGGAATCAGTCATGGCGGTCACCTCCGTGCTGCTTGAGGTAAGCCAGCCACATGCCGACGAACAGGATCAGCATCCACAGGACGTACCAGAAGAACAGGAAGGGCAGCCCGAGCACGGTAGGCTCGATGCGGTTGGCGATCAGTGCCCCTGGCCAGATCATTGCCAGGGTGCACAAGGTGAAGTGCTGGGTAAGTAAGACAAGGTAGCGCTTGGCCATGGGTTGGCTCCGCACTCGCCACGGCGAGTCATTGTTGTGGGTTGTCAATCCACTATGGGACACTGCCGCCCATCAAAAAAATATCGTTTATCGATGGCAGTGATGCCGTATCGGCATGGAGTAGGGAATGGAATTTCGTCAATTGCATTACTTCGTGGCCGTGGTCGAAGCAGGCTCGGTATCGGCAGCCAGCCGGAAGGTTCATGTGGCGCAGCCGGCCGTGACCCGCCAGATCAAGCTGCTGGAAAGCGAACTGGAGACTCCGCTCTTCGATCGGCATGCGCGTGGAATGCAACTGACCGTCGCTGGGCGCGCCCTCTATGACGATGCCCGCGAGTTGCTGGGTCGCCGCGAACAGATCAAGGCACGCCTGTCATCGCTCGGTAGCGGCCTGACCGGCAGGCTGAGTCTGGGGATTACCGTGACACACTTGTGGGTACCGCATGTCGCCAGGCTGCTTGGCCGCTACCGTCAGCGCTACCCGCGTGTCGCTTTCGAAGTCTTTCCCTTGCTTTCCGGCCCCCAGCTCGAGCGTCTCAGGGAAGACCGGCTGGATGCCGGCATACTCTATCTCGATAGCGATGCCCAGCCCGGGTTAGTGACACACCTGCTGCATCGCGACCACCTGATCCTGGCGGTGCCGGAAACGTCGCCCTGGGCCGCGTCTCCACCCCGGCGACTCGAGGAGCTTGCCGATGAGGATTTCGTCTGGGGCTTTCGCCATGTCTCGCCCGGGTACTTCGATCGCGTGACGGCGCATTTCCAGCGTCACCACTTCCATCCGCGGGTAGTGCAATATGGCGCCGACAACATCGCGATTCTCAGCATGGTGGCCGCTGGGCTGGGAATCGCCATCGTCCCAGCCGCCAGCAGTTGGCACCCCATGCCGGGGATCCGCTTTCATAGAATGGACGAACTCGACGAGTGCGACATGCCGCTGTGGGTCGCCTGGAAGCAAGGGAATGAATCACCGGCCCTGAAAAACCTCATCGACATGGTTGATGCGTGACGGCGTAAGTGAGCGCAGCACCGCATTACCCAGCGAAATTGATCGGCACCCGGCTCAAGTGATTGTTCTCGTCGGCCAGCGTCTGGAGCAATCTGCACAACGTTTCGCGCTCGCTCTCGCTCAGTGGCGCGAGTATCTCTTTCTGTACCTCAGCCACGGCCGGCTCGACGTCGTGGCGTAGGCGTATGCCGTCTTTGGTCAAGGTGACCTGCATGGACCGGCGATCCCTGGGGTTGCGCTGTCGGGTCACCAGGCCTCGCTCTTCCAGCTTGCGTACGACGACCGCGACCGTGTTGCGATCCAGTGCCGTAGCCCCCCCTAGAGTGATCTGGTCGATTGGCCCCTTTTCCTCGAGGGCGCACAGGATGATGTATTGCAGCTGCGTCAGTTGATATGCCTCACATTTGCGCAAGAAGATGGCGACGCTGATCTGATGGCAGCGTCGCAGCAGATTGCCTGGCAGAACGCTGGCTTCCGAAAGTGGAGAAGAGATTGGGGCTGGGGTGGGCGTGTAGGACGATCCCGAGGACGAATGACGTGCCATGAAGCTTGCCTGTTTCGGTAGTCTGGCAGCGGAACCTGGTAGGTGCCGTTGCGTAGGGCGATGGCTGAACACTTCACGATATTACATGGCTATGCCCTGGGCTCGCGACCAGTGAACGAAGCATGCTTGGTAGAAAGTCTAATTGTTTCGCGCTAAATCGATCACAATACTGACTATCACTAATGTGATAATCAGGCCGATGGCGCCAGTTTACCTCTCCTATGCAAACCCGTACCTAGCGGGATGGAGCTGACAAATGCAATATTTCCTCGACGGCTATCGCAGTGGCAATCCACGGATTCAACCCGCCGCCGAAGGGCGCAGCACCGACCAGGGGCCGCTACCTGAGGAGGTCGAGGTGCTGATCGTCGGTACCGGCCCCGCCGGGCTGCTGCTGGCGGCACAGCTCTCCAGTTTTCCGGATATCGTCACACGTGTCGTGGAAAAGGCCGAAGGCCCCCTCGAGGTGGGGCGCGCCGATGGTGTAGCCTGTCGCACGGTAGAGATGTTCGAGGCCTTTGGTCTGGCCGAGCGAATGATCGCCGAGGCCTACTGGATCAACGAGACCCATTTCTGGGGGCCTGATCCTGGGCACAAGTCGCGTATCACAAGGCTCGGCCGTGTTCAGGACGTGCGTGACGGGCTCTCCGAGTTCCCTCACGTGATCGTCAACCAGGCCCGACTGCTCGATTTTCTGCTGGAGTACATGTACCACTCATCCAGCCGGCTACAGGTCGATTACTGCCACGAAACGCTCAAGGTGGAGGTGCCCGAGGCCGCCGACGAGCGGGTCAGCGTGACCCTCAATACACCGAACGGCGAGAAGACCGTGCGTGCCAAGTATGTGGTTGGATGTGATGGTGCGCACAGCGTCGTACGTCAGTCCATCGGACGGGTGCCCCAAGGGCACGGCGAAGACAAGGCGTGGGGCGTAATGGATGTGCTCGCGGTGACCGATTTTCCGGACATCCGCTTCAAGTGCACCATCCAGTCTGCCGAGGCAGGCAACATCCTGCTGATCCCTCGCGAGGGCGGCTACATGGTCCGGCTGTACGTCGACATGGGTAACATCGCCCCGGACGCTTGGCTGACCCAGGAACAGGTCTTGGAAAAGGCCCAGGCTGTCCTGGCTCCCTACCGGTTCGAGGTAAAGGAGACGGCCTGGTTCTCTGTGTACCGTGTCGGTCATCGGGTCACTGACAAGTTCGACGATGTCGATCATGAGCAGGTGAACAATCGTACGCCGCGGGTCTTCATCGCGGGCGATGCCTGCCACACGCATACCGCCAAGGCCGGTCAGGGCATGAACGTGTCGATGCAGGACACCTTCAACCTGGGCTGGAAACTGATCTCGGTGCTGGAGGGGCGTAGCCCAGCCAGCCTGCTGCATACCTACAATGCCGAGCGTCACGTCATCGCCGAGAATCTGATCGAGATGGATACCCGCTGGTCGCGGGCGATTGGCGCAGCTCAGGACTCCGACGACCCGCAGGCCGCCCTGAAAGGGCTGGCCGAGGTGCAGCGCCAGTTCGTCACCAATAGCGAGTTTACCGCGGGGTTCGCTACTCACTACTCGCCCGGTTTGCTTACGGGTGACGACACCTACCTGGGGCTGGCTACCGGTTTTCCGCCGGGATGCCGGTTCCACTCGGCCGAGGTGATTCGGCTCGGCGATGCCAAGCGAGTCCACCTCGGCCATGTCCACCGCGCCGATGGCCGCTGGCGGCTGTATGCCTTCGCTGACATGGTCGACCCGCGAAGCCTGGGCTCGCGTTTCAATGCCTTGATGGCTTTCCTGGCCAGCGAGGCGTCACCGATTCGCCGCTATACCCCAAAGGGCGCCGATCCGGATGCAGTCTTCGATGTCCACGGCATCATCCAGCAGTCCCATCTGGAGGTCGACTGGGCCGAGATGCATGACTTCCTGCGACCGCACAAGGGGCCCTTGGGGCTACAGGACTACCAGAAGATCCACGCTCCTGTGCTGGGCACGGATCAGGACATTTTCGATCTACGCGGCATCGATCGCGGAGCTGGTGCGCTAGTGGTGGTACGCCCGGACCAGTACGTCTCCCTGGTGCTGCCACTCGATGGCTTCGAGGAACTCACCCAGTTCTTCTCCCGCTTCATGCTGGAGCCGAGCTAACAGCCGAATGATCGGAACCTCATTTCGTCATGCGAAAACTGTTTGCTGTGCAAGCTGTTTCACAACACGACAAGAACCTCTCGGAGGAATCATGAAATACAAGCTCATTGCCTGCCTGCTATCAGCCTCCGTCACTGGACTGACGACGGTCTCTGCGCAGGCGGCCACGACCCTGCGATTCGCGCATTTCTTCCCGGCCGCCTCGGCGGTCCATCAGGATCTCTACCAGGCTTGGGCGAAATCCGTGGAGGAGGCTTCGGGAGGGGAGCTACGTGTAGAGCTGTACCCCTCAGGCACCTTGGCCAAGGCTGAATCCATCTATGAGGCGACCGCCAGCGGCATCGCTGATGTCGGTTCCACGGTCCAAGGCTACACTGCGGGACGCTTCCCGCTGAGCCAGATTGTCGAGTTGCCCGGGGTGGCACCCACAGCCGAGGTTGGTGCCTGCGTGCTACAGACCCTCTACGACGAAGGCCTCCTGGACGAGGAGTATGGCGATACCCGTCCACTGTTCATGTTTACCACCGGGCCGGGTTTTCTTCATACCAAGGAGACCCTGGTGGAGACCCCCGAGGACCTGCAGGGGCTACGTGTTCGTCGCCCCACCGCCTTGGTCGGCGACATGTTGACCGACATGGGTGCCATTCCGGTCGGCATGCCGGCCCCGGATATCTACACCGCCATGCAGCGTGGGGTAATCGATGGCGTCAGCCTGCCCTGGGAGGGCGTTAATACCTTCCGCCTCAATGAGCTGACTACCCAGCATACCCAGGTGCCGTTCTACTCGCTGGGTCTGATCGTCACCATGAATAAGCGGACCTACGAGCGCTTGGGCCCTGAGCAGCAGGCGGTAATCAATGACCACTCGGGCATGGCCTGGGCCGAGAATGCCGGCGAGGTCTTCGGGCGTCTCGATCGCGAGGGCAAGGAGAAAGCCGTCGAGGCCGGTCATACCATACTCGAGATCGACAACCCTCTAGAGAATGCCGACTGGCAGCAGCCCTTGGAGAAGGGCATCGAGCAGTACCTGAGCAAGCTCGAAGGGCGGGGCCTGCCCGGGCGCGATGTTTACGAGGCGGCGCTGGACGCTCGGGACGCCTGTATCACCGAAGAGAAGTGATCCCGCAGTTATTATCACGGAAACAGGCCAGCCATTGGCTGGCCCTGGTCGGGCTGCTCGGTTAGCAAAGTGTGATCAAACTGCTCGAACGGTCTTTTTTCACCGAGTTATAAATTCAAGGATTTCTAATTAAGCGCTGTGCTCCTTTCGGGGCACAGCGCTCTGTTTAGCCTTGTGGGTCGCGGTTAGTTAAGTAAAGCGGACTCAAACCAAGTCACGTTTCTCTTCTCTTGCAACACGCATATCACGCAACACGGCGCGACAGATCAGAGTCAGCACGCCCAAAGTCAGGATGGGCCAAATCAGTACGTAGCTGCCGTAAATCAAGGTCTGCATGGGAAACTCCTGTGTAGTTATAGGCCTGCGAGCCGCCGCCAACGCAGGCACATCGATTCATTTCTGGGAAGCCAAACCTCCGGTCAGGGCACCTTCGGGTGTGACATCCTGGTCCAGATGGTCATCGTAGTCACTGACCTTTTCCTTGATGGTAGAGAAATCGAAGCGCTGCTGGCCAAGCAGGCTTATGACAGTACAGACAAGGGTGCTGGCACCGTACGCGGTCAAAGAGGAGAGCAGTACGGTATAGTCCCGTAGGAATCCAGTCGCCAGCGTTACCATGGCGAGGAAAGCGAGGATACCGGTAATGGTTCCCACGGTGCGGCCAAAGAAGCCAAAGGCCATCAAGCCGATAATCACTCCGCCACCGATGCTGGCAAGCAGTTCGAAGGCAAGCCCTGTTACTCCTGACATGGTCACCAGCTCAAAGCGAGCCACACAGAATAGGAGCATGGCGACGATTACCGAGATAGTAAAAGCAGCATTGGTGACGCGGTTCCAGAAGCAGCTGGCAATGACCGGAAACACGATGGCTCCCCACAAGGCACCAACGAACACCAGCATCACCAGGATATCCAGAGAGAAGCTGGCAAAGACGATACCGACAACTGTCGCCACGATCATGGTCAAGCGTCCGATGAAAAGCATACGTGCTGGGTCGGCCTTATCTTTGGCGATGTTCTTGCCATAGACGTCTGCCATCATGATGGCAGAAAGCGCTGACAGGTCCGAGTCAGCGGTAGAAGACAGCGAGCCGATAACCAGTATGAAGAATAGCGCAATGAATACCGGGGGCAGGTAGCTGGAAACCATCTGCGGAATCAGGTTGTTCATATCGCCGTTCAAGGGTTCGACGCCGAGGGTCAGCGCCAGTAGGCCAATCATGCCCAACCCGATGACAATGGCTCCGTAGCCTACGGTTGCTGTGATAAATGTTGGCTTGATATGTTCTTCGTTGACTGCAAATAGGCGCTGGGAAATGGTCTGGTTACCGATGGCATAGGCCAGCACGGCGACGAAGAAAGGCGCCCCCTGGTTGAGGATGGCCTCCATGGAAAACAGGTTAGCCTGCTCCGCTGTCAGATTGTCCAGGCCGGCAACCATCTCGCTGGGCCCGCCCATGGCGAACAGCACTGCAGGAATGATCACGATGGCAATCGCCATGAGCGCGACCAACTGGGCGAAATCGGTGAGTACAGAAGCCCGAAAGCCTGACCATAGCGTATAGCCCAGCACGCCAAGCCCCGCAATGATCACGCCAGCCTGAAATGAGAGCGGGGACAATACCGATACCAGTGCGCCAGCTGCAGTGAAGTTGACCATCAGACTGATGATACTGCCCAGGACATTGGAGAAGGCCAGAATCAGTTGACTGGATGAGCCGTGGCGAGCATGGATCAACTCGCCTAACGTATGCGCATTAGGAGCCAGCTTGCGGAAGCGGCGCCCGAAGGGATAGATGAACAGGATCATCAATGCCCCCCAGAGGCCATAATGCAGCGGTCCCGAGACACCATAAGTGTAGCCGGAAGTAGCAGCCGCATAGAAGGAGGCTGCCCAAATCCAGGTGGCGGTCATGCTGGCCGAGCCAATGCCAAATCCGACTCGATGATTGGATACCATGAAAGCGTCGGTATCTTCTTTTTTCTTGCGTATCTTTAATGTCAATAGATACGTTCCGCCATAAAAGGCGAGCAGTAGTAATAGCACCGTCATGGTGGAGAATTGATACAATTCGTTCATGGTAAAGTCTTTTCCAGGTCCGGTGTGCTGATAACAGGCATGCCTTTAATCAGCACATAGTCATGCCTGACCATCCAATGAGATGGCCGAAATCTTTTCCTGCACGCGTTAAATTCAGCCCCGTTCCTTCCAATAAAAATGAAGGGGCGGCTGGTTTTATGCCGAGAGAATTGCTCCGGCGGTGCGGAAGGCGGCTTACTGTGAGGTAGCTGGCAGGACGCTAAGGATCGCCCTTGTTACGCAAGGCAAACAGGACGCTAGGGTGTGAATAAGCTAATGATGAGGCGCTGCAAGCAGCGAAGTGTGTCGACATGGATTCCCTCTCTATCGATGGCGTCGGGGACGTTCGAAAGCGCCGGTGATCCAGTCCTCGTCAGGGCGAGACTAGGTTTATCCGAAGAATTTTTCATGCAAGCTTTTCGAGCAATTAAGCATAATACTGATTAATGAGCGGTCTGTCTAGTATAAGCGTCAATAAACGATACGTATTTTGTTGTACTAACAGCCGGCTTGAGACGTTAATATACAGCAAGTTGCTGTATAGTATGGATTTTTATGAAGGTGTGTGTCTTGTATTTATTAGATTTTTTGTATTTTATATCGAAAATTGACTCTGGGAAATTAATGATTTATTCAAGAAAAGGGAGTGGTAAAGCGCCGCAAGAAGTTAAGATTTATTATGTCAGGTCACCGCCTCGTTTTCTTTAGTCGATAAGCGAATGCTGCACGAGTCATGCCTAATTGACGAGCTGCGGCTGCAATGTTTCCATCATGCTCCTTGAGAGCTTCCTCGATCAGTGTCTGCTCGATCTCTTCGAATGGTATGCCGGCCTCCAGTAAGGAGCGTACCAAGTGTCGCCGAGAGGGTGGAGTCGATCCCTCTTGCAGATCCAGCCTGCCGTGGCTTGCCAATCGTTTCCCTTTCTCACGATCCGGTGTCGCGATGGGCTGTTGTCCGAAGATAGCACGCTCGGTGATACGCTTGTGATCTCCGGTCAGGATTACACCGCGCTCAATGGCATTCTTGAGTTCGCGAATATTGCCTGGCCAGGCATGGTAACTCATTGCAGCCAAGGCCTGGTCTGAGAAGCCCAGGGTGCGGCGTTGATAATGGCATTCGAAATGGGCCAGGAAATGGTCGGCCAAGTGGGGAATGTCTTCGCGCCGTTCACGTAATGGTGGAACTGTCAGGGTGACAGTATTGAGCCGATAGTATAGGTCCTTGCGAAATGTGCCTTCTTCGACTCGGTCAGTGAGATTGTCGTGTGTGGCTGCGACGATCCGTACATCGACATTGATAAGGCCCTGGCCGCCGACGCGCTCTATCTCGTGTTCCTGAAGCACTCTCAGCAGCGCTGCCTGGGCTCGGGGAGACAACTCCGCGAGTTCATCGAGAAATAGCGTTCCTCCATGTGCGCGTTCGAAGCGTCCTTGGCGGCTTCGCGTCGCTCCCGTGAAAGCCCCCTGTTCGACGCCAAAGAGTTCGGCTTCGATGAGTTCGGCTGGTATCGCAGCGCAATTGATCGCGATAAAAGGACCATTGACCCGAGGGCTGTTGTCGTGGATTCGTCTGGCCAGGATCTCCTTGCCTGTACCGGTCTCGCCCAGGAGAAGGATGGGAACCTCGGAAGGCGACACACGATCCAGCATGCCCAGCATGTCGCGAAACGCAGGTGTCGTGCCTATGGGTTCCCAGCTGGCGCGTCCGCGAGTACGGGCAATGTCGTCCTCCAGTGTTGCGATACGTTCTTGAAGTTCGTACAGCTCATCAATCAACGGATCTGCCCGGAACTGGCTGGCAAACGTCTCGTGGTCCTCCCATTCGTGGGCTAATTTGCCGACGATGCGGCACTGCGCATCCCCACAACCCCGGCACTCGACTTCACGAAACTGCACCTCTCGCCCGATGAGGTGGGTGGCGTAGGCGCAGGCATAGCCTAACAGTGTCCAGCATACCGGGGCGGGTTGAGGGCCCTCCGAGCGCCACACGTCGACCTCAAAGGAGCCTTTCCAGATGAACTCGCTATAAAAGCGGTCATTATCGAGATCGATGTCGAGAGAGATGGGCTCGGCCTTAACGTGTCCCTGTAGCGCATGCAACTGCGGCCCGGCGAGATAGCTTTCTTCGAGACGCTGTGTTCTGTCACGTAGTGCATCGCCCAGTTCGGCATCCTGCAGGCCGGAATAGTACCCAAGCCGCATGAAGATTCCCTTGGCGCGCTCAATACCCAAGTTGGTAACCAGTTCTTCCCGAAAGAAACTCGAAGCCTGAAGCGGCATTAGCAGCATACGCTGCTCTCCTAACCAGATTTGGCCATCTTCCGGCAGAAAACGTAGAGCCCCAATCAAGTCTTGAACACTGGGATAGAGCGGTGGGCGTTGGGTCGTCATAGGGCGGCAGGCGTATCAGTCGCTTCGCAGGTGTCAGCATATCATCTCCCACCAAGTGGCAAACCCATGTCTACTGACAATCCAGTTCACCATTTCGTGATGCCTTGATGATTTGCGTCACCCATTTCGTTGCCTGCAATTGCCTCTTAAACCCAGGGCGAGTCGATTTAACCCACTAACTCGCTGACCTCAGGCAATTTTTATTTTTCGGCACATTTATTGAGAGTCCTATAGCAGTAGTTTGGAATGCTAAGTCTTTGATTTATACGAAAGTATAAGAAGTGGCGGCCCGTGTCGTGTGGCTTGGACCGCTCGAAAACCCCTGATGAAAAGGCTGAACGTTCATGAAATCACGAACAATGTTCCCGCAATGTCGGCATGGCAGTGTGGCTGCTGCCTTGACGATTGCTCTGGCTGGGGCCTCTTTGCCGGTATTTGGTGATTCATCTAAAGAAACCGTGCGAGAGCCCGCAGAGATTTATCGCCAGGTGTGCTCGCACTGCCATGCTCCGCAGTACGGTGTTGGCCCCGAGATCACTATCGCTTTTCCCGAGGCTGCGTGGGAGGCGAGAGGAAACTATATCCGAATGACGGTACGCAATGGCCGTGCCGCCATGCCGGCCTTCCGTGAGGCCAAGATCAGCGATTCCGAACTCAATGGCTTGATTCGTGCGCTGGTCAGCGGAGAGCTGGATGATGCGCCGATTGTTAAGGAGTAGCGCCATGAACCTGACACGTCGGCAGCTCTTGAAGAATGGCCTGCTATTAGGTGGTTTCGCTCCTTTTTCCATCGGAGCCGCCTGGGCTAGCCAGCTCAGTTCGGGTATTGCATCGCGACATGGCGAGATCGGCCTGTACGGTAGTGGAAGTTCGGCTACCAAATTGGGGTTGGGATTACGCCAGCAGGGCTGGACTCCCCGCTACGAAGGCCACCTGGATCCACTTTCCCTGAACTCCCTGCCCAGCGGCGCTCTGGTGACTGGCTTTACCGACGAGGCGGGCCTAGTGCTGCTGACCAGTTTGCTGGCCGGGCGAGGCCGAATCCTGGCCTTGGGCCGTCACGAGGCGAGGGGTGACTACTTGGTGAGTCACCGGGGACCCGTTACGCATTTGCAGGCAACGGAAGGCGAAAGTTGGCAGTTCGCGCTGGGCGAGGCATACGCCCGCCTGGCGTTGGCGGGTACTGCTGGCCGCTATGCTCGCCGGTTTCCGCGCTTGGAGATCGTTACCGACAAAGGCAGCGAATTGAGCTTTCTGGTCAGGCTCTGACCCTCCTGATCACAACAATCTAGAGATGAATCCATGAGTACATCACCGCGTATTCTCCCCAAGGGCGTGGCCGAGGCTGACTTCGATACAGCCCTGGCGCGCTTTCGCGACATACTTGGCGCCGATAGTGTCCTGACCGAGAGCGATCAACTGGCACCCTATACCAAGATCATGATGGCCGGCGATGATCAGGACTACATTCCGTCAGCAGCGTTGCTGCCGACCACTACCGAGCAGGTGCAGGAAATTGTGCGCACCTGCAATCAATACAAGATACCGATCTGGACGATCTCTACCGGCAAGAACCTGGGGTATGGCTCTGCCGCCCCCGGCGAGACCGGCCAGGTGATGCTCGACATGCATCGCATGAACCGGATTCTCGATGTCGATCCCGACGTCTGTACGGCGCTGCTCGAGCCCGGCGTGACCTATCAGCAACTCCACGACTACATCAAGGAGAACGACCTCAAGCTGTGGCTCGACCCGCCGGCTCCTTCGGCGATTGCCGGCCCGGTGGGCAACACCCTGGATCGTGGTGTGGGATACACGCCCTATGGGGAACATTTCATGTTCCAGTGCGGCATGGAGGTGGTGTTGGCCAACGGTGAGGTGGTACGCACCGGGATGGGCGGCATCGAGAATTCCAGCTCCTGGCAGGTCTTCAAGTGGGGGTATGGGCCGTATATCGATGGTCTCTTCACCCAGTCCAACTATGGCATCGTCACCAAGATGGGCCTGTGGCTAATGCCCGAACCGCCGGCCTATCGCCCTTTCCTGATCCAGTATCAGGATCCCGAGGATATCGAGGAAATCGTCGATGTGCTGCGCCCGTTGCGCATTGCCCAGATTATCCCTAACGCCGTGGTTATTGTGCATACCCTCTGGGATGCAGGCACCCATGTCACGCGCAAGGAGTACTACGACGGCAACGACTCCATTCCGCGTGAAGCTATCGATCGCATCAAGGCTGATCAGGGTATCGGCGAATGGAACGTTTATGCAGCACTCTACGGCACGCCGGAGCAAATCGACGTCAACTGGAAGATCATCGAGCAGGCTTTCGGTGCGAGTGGCAAGGCCAGGCTCATGTATGGCGAGGAAGCCGAGAAGCGGGGTGGGGGATTTTCCTATCGCTCGGCGCTGATGAAAGGTGACATGAACCTGCAGGAGTTTGGCCTTTACAACTGGCGTGGCGGCGGCGGCTCCATGTGGTTCGCTCCGGTATCCCAAGCCAAGGGCAGCGAGACCAGGGATCAGACCGAACTGGCGCAGCAGATCCTCGGCAAGTACGGCTTCGACTACGTGGCAGAATATATCGTCGGCTGGCGTGACATGCACCATGTGATCGACCTGCTCTACAACCGCCAGGACCCGGAGGAGACCCAGCGCGCCCATGCCTGCTTCAGTGAGCTGATCGATGAGTTCGCCAAGCGCGGCTACGGCATCTATCGCACCAATACTGAGTTCATGGAAAAGGCCGCCGGTACCTTTGGTGAACCGTTGCGTGAGGTTCACAGGACCTTAAAGAGAGCCTTGGACCCCAACGGCATTCTCTCACCCGGCAAGTCCGGCATACGCCTGTAAGCCCATCGGGACACGGGAAATCGACGAACAATAACGAAACCGCAGGAGAGCCCAGCATGAGAAAAGCGGTTACATCATTATCAATCCTTATCCTGACAGGGGCGTTGATTGGCCAGCACGCCATGGCTGAGCGCCAGCCTAATCAGGCTGACCAAAGTGAAACCACTGTGGTCATGCTTGGCACAGGGACTCCGGTGCTTAACCAAGAGCGCGCTGGCCAGTCCATTCTGATCGTAGTCGACAAGGAAATGTACTTGTTCGATGCCGGGCCGGGGTTCGTCAAGAATTTCGACGCCTTATCTGGCAAGGACTTCATGCCTGAGGACATCTATTTCAGCAATGATTCTGTCTATGGTGCAATGAACAAGGTGTTTCTCACGCACCTCGATTCCGATCACGTGATGGGCATGCCGGAGCTGATGCTGCGTCCTTGGATCATGGGCCGCAGCGAGCCGATAAAGGTCGTCGGCCCCAAAGGCACCGAGGAAATGACTACTCATGTTCTTGAGGCCTACCAGGCTGACATCGGACACCGTCTGCACGGCACCCAGCCGGCCAATTCAGAAGGTTTCAAGGTTGAAGTCACTGAAATCAGTGGGACCCAGGTGGTTCATCAGGACGATAGAGTAACCATTACCGCATTCAAAGTGCCCCATGGTAGCTGGGCGGATGGGATGGCATTTGGTTACCGGGTTGAGGCGCCGGATAAGACCGTGGTGATCAGCGGCGATACCCGCCACGACCAGGCTCTCTACGAATACTTCGAGGGCGCCGATATTCTCATCCATGAAGTGATGAGTGAGCAGGGCGTCAGCCGTCTATCCCAGGATTGGCAGGATTACATGTACCACGCCCACACCAGTGCCCAACAGCTAGCGAAAATCGGTCGGCATGTCGAACCTGAACTACTGGTACTGAATCATCCGCTCTTGTTTGGCCAGAGTGATCAGCAACTGAGCACTGAGATGGCGAGTTACTACGAAGGCGAGTTCGTGTTGGCCAACGATCTGGACATTTATGAATAAGGAGGCCATGTCCAGCTGTGTCATGGCCTCATGGAGGAGCCGGAATGACTGTCCATTATACTGACTTTTCTCTACAAACTATCGCCGGTGAGTGGCGTAAGGGGCGCAGCGAGCGCCACCTGACAGTTACCAACCCCTACAATCAAGAGGCGTTAGTGACCATTCCGCTCGCGACCCGCGAGGATCTCGACGAGACCTATGTGACTGCGGAGAAGGTCCAACCGGCTTGGGCTGCAACATCGCCGAGCGAGCGGGCCGCATTGATGCATCGGGTAGTCGCCATCTTTGATGCGCGCAAGGACGAAATCATCGACTGGCTGATTCGTGAGTCCGGCAGTACCCGGCTCAAGGCCAATGTAGAATGGGGCGCCGCTCGCGCTATTACTCAGGAAGCGGCCAGTATGCCAAGCCGCGTGCATGGCATGACCCTAGACTCCAACGTGCCGGGTAAGGAGAACCGTGTCTATCGCAAGCCGTTGGGGGTGGTCGGGGTGATCAGTCCGTGGAACTTCCCGCTGCACCTCTCACAACGCTCGATCGCGCCGGCACTAGCGCTAGGTAATGCGGTCGTTGTCAAGCCGGCCAGCGATACGCCGGTGACGGGGGGACTGTTGCTAGCGAGAATCTTCGAGGAGGCGGGGCTGCCAAGCGGAGTGTTGAGCGTAGTAGTCGGTGCTGGCAGCGAGATCGGCGATGCGTTCGTCGAGCACCGTGTGCCGCGCATGATTTCCTTCACCGGCTCGACACCGGTGGGGCGACGTATCGGCAGTATCTGCAGCGGCGGGGAACATATCAAGAAGGTTGCCCTGGAACTGGGCGGCAATAGCCCCTTCGTAGTGCTGGACGATGCCGACCTCGACCAGGCAGTGGATGCGGCTGCCATGGGCAAGTTTCTGCATCAAGGCCAAATCTGCATGGCTGTCAACCGGATCATCGTCGACGAGGCTCGTTATGATGACTTCGTTGAACGGTTCATCAGCAAGGTCAGAGCGCTTCAGGTCGGTGACCCGAATGACATGGCCACTGTGGTCGGGCCAGTCATCAATGCTAGGCAACGCGAGGGTCTGGAAGCAAAGATAGCTACCGCTAGGCAAGAAGGCGCCACGGTGCTGCTCGACGGTCCCATCAAGGGGCAGTTAGTTGCGCCGCATGTGTTCGGTGACGTAAGTCCCGAGATGGAGATCAGCCGTGAAGAGATCTTCGGCCCGCTGGTAGGAATCCAAAAGGCCCGTGACGAGGCGCATGCCCTAGAACTGGCCAATGCCAGTGAATATGGCCTGTCGAGCAGCGTCTTTACCGCAGATATTGAGCGTGGCTTGCGATTCGCGCAGGACATCAAGGCAGGGATGACACACGTCAATGACATGCCGGTCAATGACGAAGCACATGTCCCCTTTGGCGGAGAAAAGAATTCGGGGCTGGGCCGCTTCAACGGTGACTGGGCCATCGAAGAGTTCACTACCGACCACTGGGTCAGTGTCCAGCATCGGCCGCGTCATTATCCCTTCTGAACCGAGCGCATTGGCTCGATGCCGTCTTTTCGGCATCGGGTCCTTTTCCAAGAATAAAGCCGAACGAGTCCGATGATGAAAAGAACGATGGTGTTGTCCCGCTTGGGGATCGCACTGGCTAGCGCTGTGTCTGGTAATACTGCTCTGGCAGCCAATGGCCACTATGTTCCCGGCGTGGAAGGGTTGGGAGGTCCCGTGCTTCCCCCGCCTGGCTTTTACTATCGCGGGTACGCCGTCAACTACGACATAGATAGCCTGCGTGATGAGCAAGGACAAGCTATACCGGGAGAGAATTCCGGGACAGTCAATGCGCTAGTGAGCCGCTTCGTGTGGGTGACGGATAAGACCGTAGTTGGCGCGAATTATGGTGTCGAAGCGATCATTCCCGTGCTCGAAACAGATCTGGCGTTTGATGGGGTCGGCCTGAGCGATGACGACAGCGGGATCGGAGATATTTATCTGGGGCCGATAGTGCTGGGGTGGCACGGCCCACAATGGGATGCCGTGTTTGCTGCAGGTATGTGGTTCGACACGGCGCAGTTCAGCCAGGACGAGCCGGCTTCAGTTGGCAAGGGCCATCGAACCACGATGCTGACGCTGGGCGGAACATGGCATCTGGACGAGGCGCGTCGCTGGTCCCTGTCGGCCTTGGCGCGCTACGAGGTAAAGACCGAACAAAATGAGACCGGAATCACCCCGGGCGATAGCTGGCTCGTGGAGTGGGGCTTGGGTCGTCGCTTTGCGAACGGGGTTGAACTTGGCCTGGTGGGCTACGATGCCTGGCAGCTTGAGAGCGATAAGGGTACCCCTGCTGCGCTTGCCGATAACAAAGCCGAGGTACATGCTTTCGGCATCGAGGCGGGACGGTTCTGGCCACAGTTAGGGGTTGGACTGAAAGCCGCTTATTACAACGAGTACGAGTCAGAAAACGATACTCGTGGCGACATGCTGCGTCTTCAGTTGACCAAGGCATTCTGAATTATTCTATAAATCGAGGCCAAGAATAATATCTCTCGTAAATCTATCCTATTTATCACCTGCCTCATTCGAACTCATAACGGGGTAGGGTGGCTGGCGCATGATCTCGTGAATGCTTGGCTAATGGCTGGCTAGCCGCAATACGCCGGAGGGTGGCTGTGAAGATGCATCCACCCCTCCCCGTTGATCTTTTTGTGAAATTTCTCGTTAAGTCTTTGAAATATAAAAGCATAAAGAAAGGAAATGACCTGATTTGGACTAGTTATTTGCTTGTCCGTCAGCGCATGGCGATAGTCAATGCAACAATGAATAGAGAACGTGATATGGCATTGTGCGCTTTGGTATTTAAAGTCAAGTCAAGTCAAGCTCAGGCGAAGGCCTGATTCCTAAAGGCCTGAGGAGAGATGTCATATCTACACTAAGAGTCAATAAAACCTATGCTGCCAGTCTATCAGGGGTTGGAGTAGTAGGTTTTGATATTGAAGTCGAGGAGGAGGAGTTTGCCCATATAGTCAATGTTATCAAGATATTGGAAAAGAAGTACGCTCTAGCTCTTTTCGAGTTTTCAGAGAAGAGCGTTTCGGAAAATAAAAGTACTGTTTCAGTAAAGGTAGATAATCAGCCTGTGCTGAATATTGCGTAATAATATACAAAGGTGTTAACAATGCAGCTGCCATCCCTTATCGAAATTCCGAACGGTGCTAAAGTTACTCCGACATTCTCTGACGAAGAAATGCGGGGGCGTCTCGACAAGCTTAGAAGCTACATGTCAGCGAACGATGTCGAAGCCATTGCATTAACTTCTTATCACAATATTAATTATTTTAGCGATTTTGTTTATTGCAAGTTCGGTCGTGATTACGGCCTTGTTGTAACGCAGGACAGCTTCACGACGGTCACTGCCAATATTGACGGCGGGCAACCGTATCGTAGGAACCGTTTGGGAGACAATATTGTTTACACTGATTGGCAAAAGGATAACTTCTTCAAAGCCATCAAGCAGTTGTGTGAGGGCAAGAAGCGCATTGGCGTAGAGTACGATCATCTGACCCTGCAGAATAAGGCCAAGTTGGCCGATGCACTAGGGGAAGTTGAAATGGTCGATATTGGCGTACCGACCATGAAAATGCGGATGGTGAAATCGGCCGAGGAAATAGCTCTCATTCGGCAAGGCGCTCGTATTGCCGACGTCGGTGGCGTGGCGGTGCGAAACGCCATCGCGGCTGGTGTGCCGGAGTATGAAGTGGCGCTTGCCGGACAACAGGCCATGGTACGTGAAATCGCCAAGACCTACCCCAACAGCGAATTAATGGATACCTGGGTATGGTTCCAGTCGGGAATCAATACCGATGGGGCACACAACCCAGTGACCTCTCGTCGTGTACAGCCTGGCGACATTCTTAGCCTGAATACTTTTCCAATGATCTCAGGTTACTACACTGCGCTTGAACGCACCCTGTTCTGCGAGCATGCATCCGATGAGCACCTGCGCTTGTGGGAAGTCAATTGCGAGGTTCACAAGCGTGGTCAGGAGCTGATCAAGCCGGGTGTGCGTTGTTGTGATATTGCTCACGAGTTGAATGAAATTTTTGCCAAGCACGATTTGTTGAAATACCGTACCTTTGGCTATGGCCACTCGTTTGGCACTCTGAGTCATTATTACGGTCGTGAGGCAGGGCTTGAGCTGCGAGAAGATATCGAGACAGTGCTGGAGCCAAATATGGTCGTCTCCATGGAGCCGATGATCATGGTGCCCGAGGGCCTGCCTGGGGCGGGGGGATATCGTGAACATGATATTTTAGTGGTTCATGAGGGAGGGGCGGACAATATTACCGGCTTCCCGTATGGCCCGCAGCACAATATCGTAAAATAGCAATATCCCAGGGGAGCCCAGCTCCCCTTTTACATAGAAGGGAGAATAAAACAATGATACTCCATTCCAGCCCCTTTAAAGGGGTGAATATCTTCGTGACCATAATGTCTTTGATCGTGGTGGGGGCCTTCATAGTTTCTGCTATCCTGTTTCCTGACGCCACGACCGCTGTCATTGATCGTGGCAGAACCTATGTCACCTATTATTTCAATTGGTGGTATGTGGGGCTCGCGTCATTTTTTCTCTTCTTTCTGTTGTGTTTGGCATTTAGCCGCTATGGTAGTTTGAAGCTTGGTCGCAGTGACGATAAACCAGAGTTTGGTTATTTTACTTGGTTCGCAATGCTTTATGCGGCGGGGCAGGGGATAGGCATTATATTCTGGTCGATCGCCGAACCGATCATGCACTTGTCACAAGGTACGCCTTTTTCTTCGGCGGTAAGCAATGCTGAGGCGGCTACGGTTGCCATGCGGCTTGCCTATTTTCATTGGGGGCTTAATGCTTGGGCAATCTACTGCATTGTAGCGCTTGCCTTGGCACTGATGGCTTATCGATATGGAAAACCGTTGAGCATTCGCTACACCTTGTATCCTTTATTTGGAGAGAAAGTGAATGGCTGGGTTGGTAACCTCATCGATATCGTTGCTATCTTTGCCACACTCTTTGGCATTGCCACATCCTTGGGGCTTGGTGTTCAGCAAATTAACTCTGGGCTTAATTCTTTATGGGGTGTGCCTGTTTCAAGCCAGATACAGGTAATCCTCATTGCCGTCATTTCTGTGCTGGCGCTCATTTCCGTGCTAACGGGGCTCAAGCGAGGCATAAAAATACTCTCCGAAGCCAACATGTGGCTTACCTTCTTGATATTGGCCTTCTTCTTCATATTTGGGCCTACCCGTTACATTATTAATGGTTTCTTCGATTCCCTGGGCGATTATGTACAGAATTTAGTCCCCTTGAGTCTATATTCCGGTGCCAACCTGGTTGCTGATAATGCGCAGGGATCCTGGAAGGATCTGTGGCAAGGTTGGTGGACCATTTTCTATTGGGGCTGGTGGATGTCATGGTCTCCTTTCGTAGGTGTCTTTGTTGCCAGGGTATCCAAGGGAAGAACAATCCGTGAGTTTATCTTTGGTGTCGTTGGCGTATCCTCATTGTTGTCATTCGTCTGGCTTTCTGCCTATGGAGGATCGGCGATCTATGTCGAGCTGTTTGGTCAGGGAGGTATCTCCCAAGTAGTCAGCCAAGACCTTTCACTAGCCCTCTACGCTACGTTCGATGCCGTCGATGCCGGGACGGTGGGCACTTTGGCCGCTTTCTTCGGTACCATACTGGTCGCTACCTATTTTATAACGTCTTCTGACTCAGGAACGCTGGTATTGACGACGATCCTTAGTGAGGGCAACCCGCATCCTCTGGCTCGCCACCGTGTCTTCTGGGGAGTGATACAAGGCGTGATCGCGGCTGTGTTGCTGCTTGCTGGGGGGACGTGGGCATTAAGTACATTGCAAACAGCAGCGATCCTGTCCGCCTTGCCTTTCTCTATCATCATGCTTCTAATGGCATACTCGATCTATAGGGCAGTAAACGAAGAGGTTAACCAGTACTCTTTTTCGAATGAAACAAATCGGAGTTCTGAAAATGGATAATGTTAAAATCGAAGAAATGGACTGGATGACCTATCGTGATCTGGTAAAAACCGGGGAGAAAAAAATCATAATACCCGTGGGGGCCATAGAACAACATGGTCCGCATATGTCACTGAATCCCGACGTTCTTATTCCCGAATATATAGCGAAAGAGGTCGCGAAAAGAACAAGTTCCGTTCTTGTTGCGCCAGCCATTAGTTATGGCTATAAATCGCAAGTAAAGTCGGGTGGGGGTAACTTTTTTCCTGGCACAACCTGTGTGTCTGGCAGCGCATTGGAAAACTACGTTTATGATGTCATGCATGCTTTTGTAGAGCATGGTTGCCGAGAGATTGTCTTGTTGAACGGTCATTTTGAAAATTCGGCATTCATTGCCGAGGCTGCGGACAGGTTGGCAAAACACTTTGGAGGCAAGGGCATAGATATAAAAGTTTTTATGCTTTCTTATTGGGATTTCGTGGGCGAGGAAATCATTGCCAAGATATTTCCGGAAGGCTTTACCGGTTGGGCAGTTGAGCATGGCGGTATTCTAGAGACCTCGATCATGCTGTGTATCCATCCTAAGCTTGTCAATATGGACAAAGCCGTTCATATTGAACCAGCGGTATTTCCTCCCTATGATGTTTTTCCTCCTGAACCTTCATGGGTACCTTCATCAGGTACCTTGTCATCCCCAGTTGGTTCTACAGCAGAAAAGGGGGGGATTATCCTCGAGGAATGTGTAACCAAGATTTCCAATATATTTGAGTAAATGGTTTTAAATATAGCCAGGCTGTTCAGCTTGGCTATATCTCATTCTTTTCCATGTTTGCGATGCCGGCTCTTAGAAAATCAAGCACGCGTTGTGCAGCAGCACCGAGTTCATTCTTTTTATAATATAGGCCAATGGAGACTTGCCCAAGTGGTGGCAATATAGGGCTGTAGTTGCAGCTTTTCATCCTGCTCGGGACCGTAGAGTGGGCCATTACGGTGACGCCTAGCCCTGCTTCCACCGCGGATAATAGCCCCAGCAGGCTGGGGCTGGTGTAAACTATCTTGTAGGAAAGACCTTTCGAAAGCAAAAGGGTTTCCGTCATGCTGCGATAAACACACCCTTGTGGGTAGGTGATCAATGGTATGCAATCTTCAAGTTCAAGTTTGTAGTCATGTGCCATTACCCATTCCAGCTGCTCGACGCGATAATCGCGACTATCGCGACTATCGCGACTATCGCGACTATCGCGGCTGTCGGTGGGGTTTATGTTTTCCATGACCAGAATTATGTCATAGAAGTGCTGTTGATAACGCTGCTGGATTACCTTGCTTATTTCACAGTCCACTTCAACTGAAATGTTGGGGTAGGTTTTTGAAAAGCTTCGCAACACTTTTGGCAAAAAGGCTAGTTCAAAGTCATTGGGAATGCCCAGGCGGACCTTGCCGGAAATATTTTCGCCTCTTATTTTGTTGATTATCTCATCGTTTATTTCAAGCATTTTTTTGCTGATGTATAAAGATATTCCCCATCAGCAGTCAGCGTCAGGCTTGTTCCGCGCAGAAACAGCTTGGTGCCTAGGTGTCGGGGCCCGGATGATTAATTACGCGTTTCCAAAATAATTCGGGCCGGTCCTTCTGCCATTGCTTCATTGCACCGACCGGCGTCTGATGATGCAAGGCCTTTTGATTGATGTGGTGGTTATAAAGCCAGTTGTAGCGTTTGAGTGTGGTTTCCAGATCTTCCCGCGAGTCGAACCGATGCGTATTCAGGATGTCGCTCACGCGGCCATTGAAACGCTCCACCATGCCATTGGTCTGTGGCCGGTAAGGCGGGATCAGCCGATGGTCGATGCCATGCTGGCGACAGAACCGGTCCACCCGGTGCTTGCCGCTGGGCTGACGCTCGCCGCCCGCGGCG
>NZ_FOPY01000012.1:58824-158589 GCF_900113605.1 Modicisalibacter xianhensis | reverse complement strand
TCGCGGGTCATCGACTGGCGCCGCTTCCGTGCCATCGCCGACGAGGTCGGGGCCTACCTGATGGTCGACATGGCGCATGTCGCCGGCCTGGTCGCCGCCGGACTCTATCCCAGTCCGCTGCCGCACGCCCACGTGGTGACCACTACCACGCACAAGACGCTGCGCGGCCCGCGCGGCGGCCTGATCCTGTCGGCGAATGCCGATGAGGCGCTGGTCAAGAAACTCAATGGCGCCGTGTTCCCGGGCCAGCAGGGCGGCCCGCTGATGCACGTGATCGCGGCCAAGGCCGTGGCCTTCAAGGAAGCCATGAGCCAGGACTTCGTCAACTACCAGCGCCAGGTGATCGACAATGCCCGCGCCATGGCACAGGTGTTCCTCGAACGCGGCTTCGACGTCGTCTCCGGCGGCACCGACGACCACCTGTTCCTGGTCTCGCTGATCAAACAGGGCGTGACCGGCAAGGACGCCGATGCGGCACTCGGCCGGGCGCACATCACCGTCAACAAGAATGCCGTGCCCAACGACCCGCAGAGCCCGTTTGTCACCTCGGGCCTGCGCATCGGCACGCCGGCTGTCACCTCGCGGGGCTTCACCGTGGCCGATTGCGAACAGCTGGCCGGCTGGATCTGCGACATCCTCGACGTGCTCGCCGAGCAGGGCAATACCTCGGCGGTGGAAGACGAGGTGCGCGACAAGGTGGTCGCGTTGTGCGCGCGCTATCCGGTCTATGGTGACGCACAGCCCAGTGAGCCGGCCCAGAACGCAACCTCCGTGGCCTGAGCCTGACCGTCAGCGGGCGC
This sequence comes from Modicisalibacter xianhensis, assembly GCF_900113605.1. Taxonomy (GTDB): domain Bacteria; phylum Pseudomonadota; class Gammaproteobacteria; order Pseudomonadales; family Halomonadaceae; genus Modicisalibacter; species Modicisalibacter xianhensis. The sequence continues at coordinate 157,789 of NZ_FOPY01000012.1, read as the reverse complement.
CAAGGGCGCCCGATCGAGGAGACAAACTATGCAACGCTATTCCGGCTTCGGGTTGGTCAAGCACGCGCTCAGTCACCATGAGAACTGGCAGCGCCAGTGGCGCAACCCCACGCCCAAGAAAGAGTACGACGTGATCATTGTCGGTGGCGGCGGTCACGGCCTGGCCACGGCCTACTACCTGGCCAAGGAACATGGCATCACCAATGTCGCGGTGATCGAGAAAGGCTGGCTGGGCGGTGGCAACACTGCACGTAACACCACGATCGTGCGTTCCAACTATCTGTGGGACGAAGCGGCGGCCCTCTACGAGCACTCCATGAAACTCTGGGAGGGGCTGTCACAGGATCTCAACTACAACGTGATGTTCTCGCAGCGCGGCGTGCTGAACCTCGGCCACACCCTGCAGGACATGCGTGACATCCAGCGCCGCGTGAACGCCAACCGGCTGAACGGCATCGACAGTGAAGTGCTGGACGCCAAGGGCGTGCAGGAACTGGTGCCGATCATGGACTGTTCCAAGAATGCACGCTACCCGGTCATGGGTGCCTCCTGGCAGCCGCGTGCCGGGGTGGCCCGTCACGATGCCGTGGCCTGGGGCTTCGCTCGTGGCGCCGATGCACGCGGCGTCGATATTCTCCAGCAGACCGAGGTCACCGGCTTCAAGATCCTCGACGGCCGCGTGGTCGGTGTGCATACCAACCGTGGCGACATCGGCGCCAAGACCGTGGGCTGCGTGGCGGCTGGCAACTCCGGCGTGCTGGCCAAGATGGCCGGCATCAAGCTGCCGCTGGAATCGCATCCCCTGCAGGCGCTGGTCTCCGAGCCGCTCAAGCCGATTCTCGACACGGTGGTGATGTCCAATCATGTGCACGGTTACATCAGCCAGTCGGACAAGGGCGACCTGGTCATCGGTGCGGGTATCGACGGCTATCTGGGCTACGGCCAGCGGGGCAGCTACTCGACGGTGGAGCACACCCTGCAGGCCATCGTCGAGATGTTCCCGATCTTCTCGCGAGTACGCATGAACCGCCAGTGGGGTGGTATCGTCGATACCTGCCCCGACGCCTGTCCCATCCTCTCGGCCACCTCGGTCAAGGGACTGTTCTTCAATTGCGGTTGGGGGACCGGGGGGTTCAAGGCTACACCGGGCTCGGGCCATGTGTTTGCCGCCAGTCTGGCCAAGGGCGAGATGCATCCCATCGCTGCCCCGTTCTCCATCGATCGTTTCAACACCGGTGCACTCGTCGACGAGCATGGCGCCGCAGGCGTCGCGCACTAGGAGGTGTCGTCATGTTTCATATCTATTGCCCGTACTGCGAAGAGCACCGCGAGGAAGAGGAGTTTCATCCCAAGGGCCAGGCGCATATCCAGCGCCCTGAGGATCCCGAGGCATGCTCCGACGAAGCCTGGGGGGATTATCTGTTCTTCCGCGACAACCCGCGTGGCGTTCACCACGAGCTATGGGTGCATGCCGTCGGCTGCCGCAAGTTCTTCAATATCACCCGTCACACGGTGAGCTACGAAATTCTCGAAACGTACAAGATGGGCGAGCAGCCCACGATCACAGCCCAGAACCTGCCTGGCAAGGACAAGCAGTCCGGTGTGCAGGCGGCTTCAGGCGGCTGGCAGACCGTGGGTGCCCGGCCTGAAAGCGAAGCACTGAACGACGCATCAAATCAGGGGGCACGGGTATGAGCCAGGTCAATCGACTGTCGCAAGGGGGCCGGATCGACCGCTCCCATCAGTTGCACTTCACCTTCAATGGCAAGCCATACGTGGGCTATGCCGGCGACACCCTGGCTTCTGCACTGCTCGCCAATGGCGTCGATATCGTCAATCGCAGCTTCAAGTACTCGCGCCCGCGCGGCATCGTTGCCGCCGGGGCGGAAGAGCCCAACGCGGTGGTCCAGCTGGGTGCTTCCGAGGCGGCCCAAGTGCCCAATGTACGCGCCACCCAACAGGCGCTCTATGAAGGGCTCACGGCGCGCAGCACCAATGGCTGGCCCAACGTACAGCGCGACCTGATGGGCATGGTCGGCAAGCTGGGCGGCACGTTCATGCCGCCGGGCTTCTACTACAAGACCTTCATGGCGCCGGCCTCGCTGTGGATGACCTACGAGAAGTACATCCGCAAGGGTGCCGGCCTGGGCCGCAGTCCCGCTGAGCCCGATCCGGACATCTACGATCACCTCAACCAGCACTGCGATGTGCTGGTCATCGGTGCCGGCCCGGCAGGACTGGCTGCGGCCCGCACCGCGGCACGCAGTGGAGCCCGCGTCATCCTCTGCGACGAGCAGGAGACGATGGGTGGCTCGCTGCTGGGCAGCCGTGAGCGGATCGACGAGGCACCTGCCGCGAAATGGGTCGACCGCGTGCTCGACGAGCTCGGTAGCCGGGACAACGTTACCCTGTTGCCGCGTACCACCGCCAACGGCTACCACGATCACAATTTCGTGACACTGCATGAGCGGCGTACCGAACACCTGGCCGACAGCGCACCCACGTTCGGCAGCCGCCGCCAGGTGCGCTCGCGCCTGCATCGCGTGCGTGCCCGGCAGGTCGTGCTGGCCACCGGTGCCCACGAACGTCCGCTGGTCTACGCCAACAACGACGTGCCGGGCAACCTGCTCGCCGGGGCCGTGTCCACCTATATCCGCCGTTATGGCGTGGTGCCCGGTCGCAAGCTGGTACTGTCCGCGACCAACGATCATGCCTACCGTGCCGCGCTGGACTGGCACGAGGCGGGCCGCGAGGTGGTGGCGATCGTCGATGCGCGCGCCAATCCCAAGGGCGACCTGGTCGCCAAGGCCCAGTCGTTGGGTATCCGCATCATCACCCAGAGTGCCGTGATCGAGGCCAAGGGCGCCGAGCGCGTCAGCGGCGCCAGGGTCGCCAAGATCGATGCCAAGCTGTTCAGTGTCATCGGCAAGGTCGAGGAACTGGCTTGCGATACCCTGGCCAGCTCCGGCGGCTATAGCCCGGTCATTCACCTGGCGTCGCATACCGGGACACGGCCGACATGGCGCGACGATATCCTGGGCTTCGTGCCCGGCGAGGTGAAGGGGCTCACGCCGGCGGGTGGTGCACATGGCATCTATGCCCTCAACGATGTAATCCGCGATGGCGCCGAGGCCGGCGTACGGGCGACGCAGGCTGCGGGTATCGATGCTGACACCGACACGCCGGCACTGCCAAAGGTCGCTGCGCGCCAGGACGGCGAGGCCTGTGCGCTGTACCAGGTGCCGCACGAGAAACAGACCATGCGCGCGCCCAAGCAGTTCGTCGATCTGCAGAACGACGTCACTGCGGCGGGCATCGAACTGGCGACTCGTGAAGGCTTCGAGTCCATCGAGCACGTCAAGCGCTACACTGCCATGGGCTTCGGTACCGATCAGGGCAAGCTGGGCAACATCAACGGCATGGCGATTGCGGCACGCTGTCTGAAGCGCTCGATTCCTGAGGTGGGCACTACCGTATTCCGGCCCAACTATACGCCGGTCACCTTCGGCGCCATCGTCGGGCGTCACTGCCGCGACCTGTTCGATCCCGAGCGCTATACCGCGCTGCACCAGTGGCATGTCGAGCATGGCGCCGAGTTCGAGGACGTGGGGCAGTGGAAGCGTCCCTGGTATTTCCCGCGTACCGTCAACGGCAAGCAGGAAAGCATGCACGAGGCGGTGGCCCGCGAGTGCCTCGCGGTGCGTGAGGGCGTGGGTATCCTCGATGCCTCCACGCTGGGCAAGATCGACATCCAGGGTCCCGATGCCCGCGAATTCCTGGGCCGCGTCTATACCAACAAGTGGGCCAAGCTGGCACCGGGGCGCGTACGCTACGGCCTGATGTGCAAGGACGATGGCATGCTCATGGACGACGGCACGACCAGTTGCCTGGGCGAGAACCACTTCCTGATGACCACCACGACCGGTGGTGCCGCGGGTGTGCTGGAGTGGCTGGAACTCTGGCACCAGACGGAGTGGCCGGAGCTGCAGGTCTACTTCAACTCGGTGACCGACCACTGGGCGACCATGACCGTGACGGGCCCCGATGCGCGCAAGCTGCTGGCCGAGGTCACAGACATCGACCTCGACAAGGAACAGTTCAAGTTCATGGACTGGCGTGAGGGCACGGTCGCCGGCGTGCCGGCGCGCGTCTTCCGCATCTCGTTCACGGGCGAACTGGCCTTCGAGATCAATGTGCAGGCCAATTACGCAATGCACGTGTGGAAGACCCTGTTCGAACACGGCAAGAAGTACGATCTGACGCCCTACGGCACCGAGACCATGCACGTGCTGCGTGCCGAGAAGGGGCTGATCATCGTCGACCAGGACACCGACGGGTCGGTCACGCCCGAGGACCTGGGCATGCAGTGGGCCATCGGCTACGACAAGCCGTTCTCCTGGATCGGCAAGCGTGCCCTGTCACGCCCCGATACCCGGCGCACGGATCGCAAGCAGTTCGTCGGACTGAAACCCAAGGACCCCAAGGTAGTGCTGGAGGAGGGCGCGCAGATCGTCTTCGATCCCAAGCAGAGCATTCCCATGGTCATGGTGGGTCATGTCACTTCCAGCTACTACAGTCCCTCGCTGGGTCATGGCTTCGCCCTGGCCGTGGTGAAGGGCGGGCACGAGCGCATGGGCGATACCGTCTACCTGCCGATGGCCGATGGCATGGTCCACGAGGCCGAGATCGTCAGCCCTGTCTTCGTCGATCCCAAAGGAGAGCGCCAGCATGTCTGATGTCAGAGAGTTCAATACCCGGCCTGCCGGCAGCCCGGGTGCCGAGTCGCCGCTGGCATGGTCCTTCCAGCGCCAGGGCACACCACCCCGTGAGGCCAAGCCGGGCGTGACGCTGCGCGAAAAGGCGTTTCTCGGCCACCTGGTCCTGCGTGGCGGGGCCATCGTCCTGGATGAGGCGGTGCGCGAGACGCTGGGGCTGGCCTTGCCGGCCCGCCCCAATGCGCTGGTTCAGGATGCCAGCGGCGAGCGCTCGATCCAGTGGCTGGCCCCCGACGAATGGCTGGTCATCGTGCCCGGCGGCGAGGAGTTTGCGCTGGAAAGCCAGCTGCGTCAGGCACTGGGTCAGGCACACTTCAGCATCGTCAACGTCAGCGGTGGCCAGACCGTGTTGACGCTGCGCGGCGAGAATGCCCGCGAAGTGCTCATGAAGTCCACGCCCTACGATATCCACCCGCAGGCCTTTCCGGTGGGCAAGGGCGTCTCCACGGTGTTTGCCAAGGCCACGGTCGTGCTGCGCCGGCCAGCCGAGGACACCTGGGAGCTGGTGATACGCAGAAGCTTCGCCGACTACTGTTACCGCTGGCTGTTGGACGCCGCCGCGGAGTATGGTGTCATCGTGGAGCGATGAGCTACGAGGCCGGCCTAGTGCCGGCCTTTCTTATCCCTGACAAGCCAATAACACGTGGGGACACCATGAGCCGAACGGCCGATACCTGGATTCTTGCCGCCCAATGCCCGAGCCGCCTGGGGACCGTGGATGTAGTGACGCGTTTTCTCAAGGAACAGCACTGCTATATCACTGAACTCAATTCGTTCGACGACCGGTTGAGTGGGCGCTTCTTCATTCGCGCCGAGTTTCGTCCCGAGGTGGAAGGCTTCGGTGGCGAGGCATTTCACGACGCCTTCGCGCCGCGTGCCGCCGAGTTCGCCATGGAGTTCGAACTGACCCCGCCCGGCAAGCGCATGGGGACCGTGATTCTCGTCTCCAAGGCCGACCATTGCCTGAACGACTTGCTGTATCGCTACCGCATCGGTCAGTTGCCGCTCGACATCCGCGCGGTCATTTCCAACCACCCGGACCTCGAGTCGCTGGCAGCCTGGCATGGCCTACCGTATTACCATTGCCCGATCACGTCCGAGACCAAGCCGCAGCAGGAAGCGCAGGTCCAGGAGATCATCGAGGAAACCGGGGCAGAATTGGTAGTCCTGGCCCGCTACATGCAGGTACTGTCACCGGCCATGTGCGAGCGGCTGGCAGGACGCGCCATCAATATTCACCACTCGCTGCTGCCCGGATTCAAGGGGGCCAAGCCTTACCACCAGGCCTACGAGAAGGGCGTCAAGCTGGTCGGGGCGACAGCACACTACATCAATAACGACCTCGACGAAGGGCCGATCATCGCGCAGGGCGTCGAACCGGTCGATCACGCCCATTACCCCGAAGATCTGGTGGCCAAGGGGCGGGACATCGAGTGCCTGACCCTGGCGCGGGCGATTGGCTATCATCTGGAGCGGCGCGTGTTCCTGCATGCAGGACGTACGGTGGTGCTGGGCAACTGAGGCTGGGTGCTGGCGAGGGAATGTGGAGAGACTGAGTTTTTCTCACGCATGACGGAGAATTCCTCGCTTGCCGGTTGGCCGGAAAGCACCGAGCATAGCGGATACCCTGCTAACGACACGGAGATGTCCGTCATGGCTTCCGCCCGCCTTTCCGCCGCGACCTGGGGGCTGATTCTCAGCGCCTGCGCAATCCTGATGCTTTCGTTCGGCTTTCGCTCCAGCTTTGGGCTGTTCGTCCAGCCGCTCGATGCGGCCAACGGCTGGGGGCGCGATATCATCGGGCTGGCATTGGCGATCCAGAACCTGGCCTGGGGCGTGATCGCGGTGATCGCCGGCGGGCTGGCCGATCGCTTTGGCAGCGTGCGTGTCATCATCGCCGGTACACTGCTGTACGCGCTGGGCCTGTGGCTCACCGCTGGGGTCAGCGACGTGTGGGTGTTGAACGCGGGGGCCGGCCTGCTGGTGGGGGCCGGGGTGGCGGGCACGGCATTCGGAATCGTGCTGCCGGCCATGGCCCGCGCGGTAGACGAGTCCCGGCGACAATTAGTGTTGGGTATCGGTACGGCAGCGGGCTCGATGGGGCAGTTCCTGCTCGCCCCGGTGGCCCAGAGCCTGATCGACTGGCTGGGTTGGAGCGGGGCTCTCAATGCAATGGCGTTGATGTCGTTGTCCATGGCCCTGCTGGCCATGCCGCTCGCAGCCAGCGACCGGCCCGCCTCCGATGGCCAGATCGTCTCGCCCGAGGCGTTTCGCGACACGCTCAGACTGGCGCGTGGTCATGCCTCGTACTGGCTGCTGACGGCCGGTTTCTTCGTTTGTGGCTTCCACCTGGCATTCATTACCGTGCACATGCCGCCCTTCTTGATGGATGCCGGTTTCGATTCGTCCGTCGCCGCCTGGTCGATCAGCCTGATCGGACTGTTCAACGTGGCCGGCGCCTTCCTGGCTGGCGTCGTCTCCGGCAGGGTATCCAAGCGCCTGGTGCTGATCACGATCTATGGCGGTCGCGCCGTGGCGATTACCCTGTTCATGCTGCTGCCGCTGAGCCTGACCACGGTACTGGTCTTCAGCGCCGTGATGGGATTCCTGTGGTTGGCCACGGTACCACCGACCACCGGCCTGGTGGCGACCATGTTCGGCACCCGCTACATGGCGACGCTGTATGGCGTCGTCTTCCTCAGCCATCAGATCGGCAGCTTTACCGGGGTGTGGCTGGGCGGTTGGCTATATGAAACCACCGGCACCTACGATGTGGTGTGGTGGGCCGGGGTGGCATTGAGCCTGGTGACCATGGCGTTGCACTGGCCAATTCGCGAGACGCCGGTGACCGACATCCGTCCGGCGGCGGCCTAACAGGCTTATAGGGCCTGCCCGTGGGCAGGCCCGTTTGCTCAGGCGCTCTTGGCCAGTGGAGCCGGTTGGATGTTCTGGTTCAGGCGGAACAGGTTTGCCGGGTCGTACTGGTACTTGAGCTGCTGCAGCCGTGGGTAGTTGTGACCATAGATGGTGTCGGTGCGCTGGGCTTCGTCCTCGGTCAGGAAGTTGATGTAGCCGCCACCGGTGGCAAAGGGGGCGGTGGCATCGAAGACCTGGCGTGACCAGCGGCGCACACGTTCATCTTCTGCCGGGTCGCGCCAGCGCCCATGCACGTTCATCACGAAGTTGGCATCGCGTCCCGCATAGGCCGTGTCGGTATTGCCTATCTCGCCAGCGGCACCGCCGAGCTGGGCGACGAAAATCTCGCATTCCGGGCCGGGCAGGGCCTGGGCGGCATCGATGAACTCGTCGATCAGATCGTTGGACACTTGCTGGAAGTTCTGGGTCTTCCAGTAGTTCCTTGCCCCGGGGGCCAGCAGCGGATCGAAGGCGGTCTGAAAGCCGGCATAGGGCTGTGTGCCCAGCATGTGGCCGAGAGGCGTGCCGTAATCGAGCACCTTGGCGGCTTCCCGTTCACCTGCTGCCGGGTCGCCGGCGTACAGCAGGGCGAAGACAACCACCGGCTGGCCGTGAGCCGACTCGGGCAGGAAGGGCAGTGGCGGGGCCTGGCGCAGCACGGTCCACACGCTGAGCTCGCGCGGGGCCTTCTCGGCGTGATCGCGCCAGGCCTGCAGTACTGCTTCGGCCTGGGCCATGGGATAGACGACCAGGCCGGCGTAGACCAGTGGGCCGACCGGATGCAGCTTGAACTCGAAGGAAGTGACGACACCGAAGTTGCCGCCACCACCGCGCAGGGCCCAGAACAGTTCGGGCTCCTGGCTGGTCGAGATCTCGTGAAGCTGTCCGTCGGCGGTAACGACATCGGCCGAGAGCAGATTGTCGATGGTCATGCCGTACTTGCGTGTCAGCCAGCCGAAACCGCCGCCCAGGCACAGGCCGGCCACTCCCGTGGTGGAATTGATACCGAGGGGCACAGCCAGGCCGAAGGCCTGGGTCTCGTGGTCGACATCGCCGAGCAGGGCGCCGGCCTCGACGCGGGCCGTGTGCTCGTGGGCATTCACGCGTACCGAGCGCATGCGTGACAGGTCGATGACCATGCCGCGGTCGGCCACGGCATTGCCGGCGATATGGTGGCCGCCGCCGCGAATGCTGACCCGTATCTGGTGGACGCGGGCAAAATCCACCGCATGGCGTACGTCCTGTGTGCCCAGGCAATGGGCGATCAGCGCCGGGCGACGGTCGACCATGCCGTTCCATACGGCACGTGCCTCGTCGTAGCCCGAGTCAGCCTCGGTGAGGACTCCGCCGCGAATGTGCTGTGCAAAGGCCTCGAGGGTCTCGTGGGATAGGGCGCCCATCGTGCCTTCCAGGGTTTGATAGGTAAGGTGTTGCATGGCTGTCTCCATAGCTCGGCGTCGAGGGCGCGCACCCTCGGCGGCGAAGGGGCCTGAGTGGTATCTCTGCCTGTCCAGTATGTGTCGGCACCACTATCGGCGATTGACTTGGGCTCCATTGCGCTTGCCCGAAAATCCGCGTTTGCGATGGCGAGTCGGACGAGGGTTTCCGATACTGGACAGTGTCTGGAGGGCGTAGCTCGAGGACGTTCCAGACGGGACCGCAAACAGGCAAAGAGACAGGAGTGTCTCTATCGGGACTGGCCGCGAGTGGCGGCGGGGGAGCCGGGCGCTCCGTGCGGAGGATGCCTCCCATGAGCCAGGACACGTTATCCCAGGTGCTTCGCAGCGTCCGCTTGCACGGGGCGGTGTTCTATCACGTCGAAGGGACGGCCCACTGGGTCAGCGAGTCGCCTTCCGCGGGCGATATCGCCAGCCTGATCATGCCTGGGGCCGAACACATGATGGCCTATCATGTGCTGACGCACGGGTCGTGCTGGGCCACGGTGGTCGGCGAGACACCGGTCGCCCTGCAGCAGGGCGACGTGGTGGTCTTCCCGCGGGGTGACCCGCATGTGATGTCCAGCCAGCCCGGCCTGCGAGGGCAGTTGGACATGGCACCTTATGCCTTGCCTCGCCCGGAACAGTTGCCTTTCCTGGCCAGTCGACGCGGCCAAGAGCTCTCCATGACCCGGCTGGACCGGGACGTGGGGCCTGCCTGCACGACCCTGGTATGTGGTTTTTTCGGTTGCGATGCCTCGCCGTTCAACCCGCTCCTGGCCTGCCTGCCGCAGTTGTTGCATGTCAGGGCGCGTCAGGAGGCGGACGACTGGATTGCGCACTTCATCCGCTTTGCGCTGGCGGAGGCGACGTTCAAGCGACCCGGCGGCGAAGCCCTGCTCGAGCGGCTCAGCGAGGCGATGTTCGTCGAGCTTATCCGTCGCTATCTGGAAGAAATGCCCGAGGAGCATTTGAACTGGCTCGCCGGCCTGCGTGATCGGTATGTGGGACGGGCGCTGGCCATGCTGCACGAGCGCCCTGGTGATCCCTGGACCATCGAACGCCTGTCCGACCGTGTCGGGTTGTCGCGGTCGGCCCTGCACGAGCGCTTCATGCGCTTTACCGGCTATGCGCCCATGCACTATCTGACCAAGTGGCGAATGCAGGTGGCTTCCGGGCTGCTTCGTCAGACCGCAGGCCCTGTGGCCGCTATCGCTCTGGAAGTCGGCTATGAATCAGAGGCGGCGTTCAGCCGCGCTTTTCGGCGCGAGACCGGCCTGCCACCGGCTACCTGGCGGCGCGAGCAAGCGGCTCAGGCCGAACAGGTGGTCTAGTGGGCATGAGGGAAATCAATACAATCCCTCTTGTCCGGACGACACGGAGCTTCGGGACTAGACTGAATCCGGTTGCGCAGGGAACAGTAACAACCGGAGACCGGCCATGAACAAGTATCGCAACCACCTGCCGCAACTCGGCGACCGCTTCTTTCTCACCGATGGCGGTATCGAAACCACTCTGATCTATCATGACCACCTGGACCTGCCGTACTTTGCGGCATTCCACCTGCTGCAGACGAGCCAGGGCGAGTCGGCATTACGTCGCTATTTTCAGACCTATGCGGAGATTGCGGCACATTTCCACTGTGGCCTCATCCTCGAGAGCCCGACCTGGCGCGCAAGTGCCGACTGGGCACGCCGGCTCAATTACACGGACGAGGAACTGGCCCGGGCCAATCGCCAGGCCATCGACCTGCTCGAGACCGTACGCGATGCATTCCAGACGCCGCGAACGCCGATCGTGATCAGTGGTTGCCTGGGGCCTCGCGGCGATGGCTACTCGCCCGAGAACCTCATGTCTTCCCGGGAAGCGACGACCTACCACAGTACCCAGATCGATACTTTCGCCACCACGGCGGCAGACATGGTGTGTGCCATCACCATGAACTACGTGGAAGAGGCGATCGGTATCACCCGGGCCGCCGAACAGGCGGATATGCCTGTCGCGATCTCGTTCACCGTCGAAACCGATGGCTGCCTGCCCACTGGCCAGCACCTGCGCGGGGCTATTGAGCAGGTCGACAAGGAAACCGGCGGCTATCCCAGCTACTTCATGATCAATTGCGCCCACCCCAGTCATTTCGAGGCAGTGCTGGGCGATTTTGAAGGCGGGTTGGCACGTATCAAGGGGTTGCGCGCCAATGCCTCGCGCAAGAGCCATGCCGAACTGGATGCCGCGACAGAACTCGACAGCGGCGATCCCCATGAGTTGGCCAGGCAATATGCCGAGCTAGTCCAGCGCCATCCTCAACTCAACGTGCTGGGCGGTTGTTGTGGCACCGATCACCGCCATATCGAGAAAATTGCCAAGGCATGCCTTCCCACGCAGCGCCTGGCGTCCTGATCACACCTTGCTGCCCGGTGCCCGGCCGGGCAGCGTCTCGTCCAGGGGCGACAGGCCAAACCTTTCTGATCGAAACAGGAGCAAGGATGCGCTCACGTTGCACTAGGCTGTGATGGTTAAATGCGGTGTTGAAGGGACCAGGATGGCAGACAAGCAGGCACTGCACGATCCGACACTGGACTATCGACTCCACCCTGAGCGCTACCGGATCGGACGGGGCGAGCAGGGTGTGCTGATGGTCGAGCCATACAAGAGCGAATTGCTGCCGCACTGGCGTTTCAAGACACCTGCCATGGCACGCGACGCCGTCGAGGCATTACTGGCAAAGTACGAGGCCTACACGGCAGAGGACGATTTTGTCGGCATGGACATGGCACGCAAGTTCCTGCAGATGGGCTATACCCGTTCTCGTCGCTATGCCCGGCACGCCTCGGGGCGCAAGTATGCCCAGACTACGCGAGATGAGCTCCCTACCCAGGAGGATCCGGAAAAGGCCGAGTCGGCGCGTATCTTCCACGCTGCCTGGCAGCAGGTGCGCAGCGACCCGGCCTATCAGGATGCCAAGCGGCGCCATCAGGCACGCCAGGCCAGGCGCGGGCGATAGCCGTGGGGACGAGTCACTCGCTGACGCAGTTGCGTCCGGCGGCTTTTGCCCGGTACAGCGCGGTGTCCGCCGCTGAAAGAATGGTCAGCACGTCATTATCCATGGCGCCTTCAGAGACGCCGGCACTCAGGGTGATGACCGGCCGGATGGGCGATGCCTCATGGGGAATGGCGGCGGCTGCCACTGCCTCGCGCAGGCGTTCGGCGATCAGCAGGGCGGTGCGCTGACCGGCGTCGGGCAGTACCACGATGAACTCTTCGCCACCGATACGGGCCACCAGATCACCGGTACGGTACAGCGAAGCCTGCAGGATTTGGGCGACCTGGGTCAGGCAGCGGTCGCCGGCCGGGTGCCCGTAATGGTCGTTGTAGCGCTTGAAATGGTCGATATCGAACAGGATGAAGGCGATGCGTTCGAAACCTCGGTTATCGGTCAGGTTCTTGAGGTAGCGATTCAACTCGCGGCGATTGGCGATGCCGGTGAGCGGATCGGCGTAGGAGAGCCGGGTGAGTTCGGCATTGCTGACCGACAATTCCGCGCGGCGTACCCGCTCGCGCAGGCCAAGCAGGTAACCCCGGCGCTGGTCACGCTCCAGTATGTAGTTGGCAAAGAGCGTGAACACGGCACAGGACGACATCATGACGACGTTGATGATCACCGCCTCGTCGGTCAGCGTGGCGGGGCCTGGACGAAGCAGGGCATATAGCACGATGATCGTGAGCGATGTCGCGACAGCGAACCAGAACCGCAAGCGAACCACGACATTGCCGAACAGAATCACCAGTACCAGCCCCGGATGATAGAAGGGCGACTGTGGCGCTTCGGTAAGCGCCAGCAGATAACACAAACTGATGGCCGAGAGCAGGACAATACCGGCTTCGAGACTCTCCCTGGCCAGGGGGGGCAGGCCCCGCCACATGACGGCCATCGACAGCAACGCCAACGGGGTAATGAGGCCCGAACGCACCATGACGGCGGTCATGACGATGTCCGGGATCATGAGCACATCGGTAAACAGGAACAGGTTGTAGATCACGATGGCGATGACGCTACCGACCAGCAGGTGGCGCGCGCGGCTCTTGCCGGTTTCCTGTTCGAACAGCGATTCCAGGGCCGGCGTGAAACGCAGCCAGTGCAGGTCACGCTTGAGGTTCAGCTCGATGTCGGGGCCGATCTGTGCCAAGGCCTGGTCGGCTTGCTCCTGAGGTGTGCTGGCTTTGGCCGCCGCTGCATGAGGTGGCGCCTCAGGGGGAGTGGCCGTTGCATCCTGGACGGGGGGCGGGCGCTGGCCCTGAAGCGTGGGCATGAACGGGAACCTGTGCAATAACGGCGATGCCCATGAGCGCGGCGGCACGCGAAAAACGACTGTCCAATGGGCGGTGACAGGGGTAGGTTACCGGCTTTTGCAGTTGAGAGGCAGGCATGCATTTTTAAACGATTGTTACGTTTTACCGGGACCTCTGGCGGAGCGAGAGTACGAGGGTCGTGCTGACCGGTCTTAATGATAAGATGCTAACTTTCATTCCGCCTGGCGAGCAGCCTGTCGTGTCAATTCCTCTGTCCATTGCCTTCTTTGTCGTCGTCTTCTTCACCGCAGCCCTGTCGGGCGTATTCGGCATGGCCGGCGGACTGATCCTGCTGTGGTTCCTGTTACTGGTGTTGCCAGCCACCTCGGCCATTGTCGTGCATGGCGTGATCCAGTTGTGTTCCAACGCCTCCAGGGCCTGGTTCTCTCGACGCTACATCGATTGGCGCATTGTCTCGATCATCGCTTCGGGTGGGGCCGTGGCGGCACTGGCGCTGGCGCTGGTCAACTATTCGCCGAACACGACCATCGTCTCGCTGCTGATCGGGCTGATGCCGATCCTGGTATGGATACCCAAGCGCTGGTTCCACTTCGATGCCTCGCGCCCGGGGCACGCTTTCGGCTGTGGCCTGATTGCAGGCGGGCTGACCATTGCCGCCGGCGTGTCAGGGCCGACCATCGATATCTTCTTTATCCGCACGCATATGGATCGCCGTCAGATCGTGGCCACCAAGGCAGCGATCCAGGTTATCTCGCATGCCATCAAGATCATCTTCTATGTGACTGCCACCCTGGCGCTGACGGCTTCCCAGTGGGGCGTCGTGCTGCTGGCGATACCGCTTGCCATCCTCGGGACCCGCTCGGGCAATGCCATCCTTCGCCGGCTGACCGATGCCAATTTCCGCTACTGGACGCGTTGGATCGTCACCGTGATCGGCGGCTTCTATTTCCTGCAGGGGCTGTGGCTCCTGCTGGCCTGAACGGGCTGGGCCTAGCCGGCCCGTTCGGCGGCCGGGCTATTGCCGAAGTAGCGCTTGTAGTCACGGCTGAACTGCGACGGGCTCTGGTAGCCCACCGCGGCAGCGGTGCGATTGACGTTATGAAGACGTTGACCCAGCAGCAGGCGGGCCTTGAGCAGGCGCAGGCGCTTCAGGTACTGCATGGGCGCGAGCTGGGTGGTGCGCTTGAAATGATGGTGAAAGTGCGACGGGCTCATGTTGACCTCATCAGCCAACCGTTCCACGGAAATCGGCTCGGCATAATGCCGATGCAGGTAGGCGAGGGCCTCGGCAATACGTGAATATTTGCCGGCTTCCTGCAGCAATTGCCACAGCGAGTCGCCCTGCGGCCCGCGCAGGGCCTCGAACAATACTTCACGCACCCGCCCCGGGCCTAACGCTTCGCAGCATAGTGGATCATGGAGACACTCCAGCAGGCGCAACACGGCATCACCCATCGAGGCATTCATGGGCACGGCCGCCATGGGCAGTGGCGACCTGGCCGGTGGCGTCATGCGCCGCGCCTGCATGGGGCGGACCAGCTCATCGAGCACGAGCCGGTCGATGCCGATCGACACGCCCAGCAGCGGCTGGTCGGGCGACACGAGTGTCTCGCATTCGAAGGGCAGCGGCAGGGCCTGGATCAGATAGTTGCCGGCACCGTAGTGAATGACGCGGTCTTCGAGATAGCCGGTCTTTCGGCCTTGGGCAATCACGATCAGGCTGGGCTCGTAGATCAACGGCGTGCGCGGATGACCACACTGCGAGGCCACTATCTGTACCCCGGGTAGGGCAGTGGAAATGAAACCCTCGCCGTTGACCAGGGGCGCGATCAATGCCGCCATGCGCTGGCCCAGGTTATCTGCTACCTGGGGCGTATCACGGGTAGTATTGCCGGTCGGTGCAAGCCATGTATCCATGAGCAGGCCTCTTGCAATGAGCCGTGTCCGATCGGACGATTGTGCATGAATTTTGCCGGCTTGAGCGCCCGGCATCAGGAAATTGCAGAGAATCGTGCAGCAATAGCACAGAATCCGGCATGGCTGGAAACGTCGATGGCGGCCACACTGCATGGCGTTATTCGCCGATGCCACTTCCACGTAGGCATCCATGCACTGGAGTTACAAGGAGTTCTGCATGTCAGAAGCTAAAGGTTACGCCGCCCACGATGCCAAGTCGCCCCTGACACCCTGGTCGTTCGAACGCCGCGAACTGCGTGCCGACGACGTCGCCATCGACATCCTCTACTGCGGTGTCTGTCACAGTGACCTGCACTTCGCCAAGGACGACTGGGGCATGGCGGCCTACCCCGTCGTGCCCGGCCACGAGATCGTCGGTCGCGTCACGGGCGTGGGCGCTGAGGTGACGAACTACAAGGAAGGCGACCTCGTCGGCGTGGGCTGCATGGTCGATTCCTGCCGCCATTGCCAGGCGTGCAACGATGGCCTGGAGCAGTACTGTGCCGAAGGCTTCACCATGACCTACGGCAGCGAGGACCGTCATGACGGCACCCTGACCCAGGGCGGCTATTCCGACAAGGTGGTGGTGAGCGAGCGTTTCGTGCTGCGCATGCCCGAAGGCATCGACCTCAAGTCCGCCGCGCCGCTGCTGTGTGCCGGCATCACCACCTACTCGCCGCTCAAGCACTACGGCGTCAAGCCGGGCGACAAGGTCGGCGTGATCGGCATGGGCGGCCTGGGGCACATGGGCGTCAAGCTGGCCAAGGCCTTCGGTGCCGAGGTCACGCTGTTCACCCGTTCGCAGAGCAAGGTCGACGAGGCCAAGAGCAACGGTGCCGACCATGTCGTGGTATCCACCGACGACGAGCAGATGGCGGCGGTCGCCGAGACCTTCGACTTCATGCTCGATACCGTGCCCAACGAGCATGACCTGAATCCGTACCTGCAAGCGCTGAAGTACGACGGTACGCATATCCTGGTCGGGCAGATGCAGCCGCTGGAACCGGCGGTCATGGGGGCCAACCTGATTTTTCGTCGCCGTGTGCTGGCCGGTTCGCTGATCGGTGGTATTCCCGAGACCCAGGAAGTGCTCGATTTCTGCGCCGAGAAAGGCATTACCTGCGATGTCGAGATGATCGATATCCAGGACATCAACACGGCCTGGGAGCGGATGCAGAAGGGCGACGTGCGCTATCGCTTCGTGATCGACATGGCATCAATGAAAAACGCCGCCTGATCAACTTCGCTGCCTGAAAGGCAACGCCGCCGTCCCAACGGGACGGCGGCGTTTTTCGTTGCATGACAAGTCCAGCGAACGCTCACTCCCGCATGCGAATCAAGCCTTCCTGTGCACTCGACGCCACCAGATAGCCCTGGGTGTCGTAGAGGCTGCCGCGCGAGAAGCCGCGGGCGCCGCCGGCCCAGGGGCTATCCATGTCGTAGAGCAGCCACTCGTTGATCTTCACGTCGCGGTGGAACCACAGCGAATGATCGAGGCTGGCGATCTGCAGCCGGGGATCGCCGAAGCGCGTGCCGTGGGGCACCAGGCTGGTAGTCAGCAGGTTGAAGTCGGAGCTGTAGGCGAGCAGGTAGCGATGCAGGGCCGGCTCGTCGGGCAGTTCCCCGGCAAGGCGGAACCACAGCCGCTTGCGTGGCGGAATGTTCTCGTCATCGGGCAGATGCAGGAACTCCACCGGGTGGCCATCGAAGCGGTGCACCTTGGCTTCGCCGTTGTCGATCAACTCGTCGGGTAGCGGTACGTCGGGCATGCTGCGCTGATGGTGGTAGCCGGGCTCCTCGCCATGGAAAGAGGCGCTGCAGAAGAAGATCGTCTTGCCGTGCTGGATGGCACTGATGCGTCGGGTGGTAAAGCTGCCACCGTCACGCACGCGGTCGACCTGATAGACTACCGGGTGCTTGGCGTCGCCCGGGCGCAAAAAATAGCCGTGCAGCGAATGCACACGGCGCGTGGGATCGACCGTCTGGCTGGCTGCCGAGAGCGCCTGACCCAGCACCTGACCGCCGTAGAGCTGGGGAAAGCCGAGATCCTGGCTGTGGCCGCGAAACAGGTTTTCCTCAAGCATCTCCATGCCCAGCAGGGAAACCAGCCTATTGAGTGGGGTGGTCATGGCGAACGTTCCTCAGCGACTGTCATGACCGGCATTGCCTTGCCGGATTCATACGATTGTTTCATTGTCTGCAGCATACCGGAGAATATGGCGATGCGCAGTGACGAATTCTACATGCATCGTGCGCTCGATCAGGCCCGGCTGGCGCTCGAGGCCGGCGAGGTGCCGGTGGGCGCGGTGGTGGTGGATACCGCCGGCGAGATCGTGGGGGCCGGTTACAATGCACCGGTGTCGTCCCATGATCCGTGTGCGCACGCCGAGGTACGTGCCCTGCGCGACGCGGCGGCACGCCTGGGCAACTATCGTCTCGACGGCTGCACGCTGTTCGTCACGCTCGAACCCTGCATGATGTGCAGCGGCGCCATCGTGCATGCCCGCCTGGCCCGTGTGGTCTATGCCGCGGCCGAACCCAAGACCGGCATGGTCGAGTCGCGTGCCAACCTCATTGCGCAGCCGTGGCACAATCATCAGGTGTGCGTCGAAGGTGGCCTGCTGGCCGCGCGCTCGAAAAAGCTGCTACAGGCGTTCTTCGCCGTACGCCGCAAGGCCTGACGGCTCACGGCGCGTCACAAGACCGGCGGCACGATGTCGAACAGCGGCGCGTCCTCGCCTTCGCCCGGCGCGCGTTGGTTGAGCTGGAAGAACTGCTGCTGGCTGCGATCGACGTAGTTGAGCACTTCGTAATAGCGCCGAATGTTGCGCACGTAGATGACCGGCTCGCCACCCCGCGCATAGCCGTGGCGCACCTTCTCGTACCACTCGCGCTTCTGCAGCAGGGGCAGGGCTTCGCGCACATCATTCCAATCGTAAGGATCGCCGCCACGCATTTCGGCGATCTTCTGGGCATCGTAGAGGTGCCCCAGCCCGACATTGTAGGCGGCCAGCGCCATCCAGGTGCGGTCCGGTTCCTTGATCTCTTCCTGCAGGCGTTCCTTGACGCTGAGCAGGTAGCGAGCCCCGCCGTCGATGCTCTGCTCGGGATCGAGTCGGTTATCGACGCCGACCTGCTCGGCGGTGGGCAGGGTCAGCATCATCAGGCCACGCACACCGGTCGGCGACGTGGCGTCGGGTTCCCAATGCGACTCCTGGTAGCCGAGTGCGGCCAGCAGTTTCCAGTCGAAGCCGGTCCGACGCGCCGCTTCCTTGAACAGCGCCTCGTACTCTGGCAGGCGCTGATGGACATGGCGGATGAACAGGCGCGCTCCCACGTATTCCAGATAATCGTCGTGGCCGAAGTAGCGTTCGACCAGGGTGTCGAGCAGGCCCTGCTCGCGCAGGTCGTCGATGAAGCGGTTGACCTCGCGCAGCAGGCCCAGGCCGCCACTGGCGGGGACGGCCCAGGCCAGGCTCAGTGGCTTGCCGAGCGTGAATCCGTCCTCCACGCCGGGAAAGAACAGTCGGTTGAGCTTGAACTGATGGGCATAGATGACTGCCGCATCGAGTTCGCCGGCCTCGATCATGTGCAGCAGGTCGGCGACTTCGAGGTCGGCGGACTCCTTCCAGCTCAATTCTGGATAGCGCTTCTGCAGTTCACGCAGGGCCAGGCTGGCCCCCGAGTCGGCAATCGCCGCGATGGATAGGCCAAGCAGCTCCTTGGGGGTGTCCACGGGGGGCATGCCACGCCGGAACACCACCAAGGGTTGCAGCTCGAGGATCGGGCGGCTGAAATGCACGCCGCGGCGTGTCGCGTCCAGCGGCAGGGCGGCCGAACCCAGGTCGACGCTGCCCTGGCGTACGGCACGCAGCACATCACTGATCGTGCCGGTGGTTTCCAGCGACAGGCTGACCCCCAGGTGCTCGGCGAAGCGCCGGGCCAGTTCGTACTCGAACCCGGTCGGCCCCTGTCGGCCCTGGTAATAGGTCGTGGGTGTGTTGCGCGTCAGCACCTGAATGAAGTCCCGGGCGCGAATATCCTCGAGCAGGGGGCTTTCGGGTGGTGAGGAGAGGTGGGGAACCAGCAGCAGCACGAGGGCCGTTGCCAGTTGAGCCCACCGGCGCGGAGTGCGGGCAAGCGCCTTGAGCATGCGTTGCAGTCGGTAACAATAGACATCTCACCATACCGGCGTGTCGCCGGGCTGTCACCTGACGACGTTCCACGATTTCTCGCCGGAGCGGCTTTCCAGTATCATAGGCGCTCATTGCCGCCGCTCGCGGCCCCCCATTCGGCTTTCTTCAGAGGCTTCTTCCGAAATGCTCGAACTGCGAGGAGCGCCCGCCCTTTCCGATTTTCGTCATGCCAAGCTGTTGGCTTCGCTGCGTGCCCAGGTGCCCGAGGTGGAGTCCCTGCATGCCGATTATGTCCACTTCGTCGATATCGATGGCGAACTGGATGCCGACGCCCGCACCGTGCTCGAGAGTCTGCTGACCTACGGCAGGCGCTTTGATGCCGACGAGCCCCGCGAGGGCCATCTGTTCCTGATCGTGCCGCGTCTGGGCACGCTGTCGCCGTGGTCGTCCAAGGCCACCGATATCGCCCGTAACTGCGGCCTGTCGCAGGTGCGCCGCATCGAGCGTGGCGTGGCGTATCGCGTCAAGTTGGGCAGCGTGCTCAGCGAGGAGGCGTTCGAGGCCATCGTCGCCACGCTGCATGACCGCATGACCGAGTCCGTGCTGGCCAATGCCTCGGATGCGGTCAAACTGTTCGCCCATCACGACCCCGCACCGCTGGGCCAGGTGGATATCCTCGCTGGCGGACGTCCTGCGCTGGAGACGGCCAATGGCGAACTGGGCCTGGCCCTGGCCGAGGACGAGATCGATTACCTGATGCAGTCCTTCCAGGACCTGGGACGCAATCCCAGCGACGTCGAGCTGATGATGTTTGCCCAGGCCAACTCCGAGCATTGTCGCCACAAGATCTTCAATGCCGAGTGGACCATCGACGGCGAGGTGCAGGAGCACTCGCTGTTCAAGATGATCAAGAACACTTACCAGCACTCGCCGGGCGACATTCTCTCGGCGTACAGTGACAACGCCGCGGTCATCAAGGGGGCCGAGGCGGGGCGCTTCTTCGCCACGCCGCTGACCGGCCAGGCGGACGAGACGGCGAGCTATCGCAGCGAGCACGAGCCGATCCACATCCTGATGAAGGTGGAAACCCACAACCACCCGACGGCCATCGCGCCGTTCCCGGGCGCGGCGACCGGTTCCGGCGGCGAGATCCGCGACGAGGGCGCGACCGGGATCGGCGGCAAGCCCAAGGCTGGCCTGGCGGGCTTCGCAGTTTCCAACCTGCGTATTCCCGAGTTCGTTCAGCCGTGGGAAGCCTTCGATTACGGCAAGCCCGAGCGCATCAAGAGTGCGCTGGACATCATGCTCGAGGCGCCCATCGGTGGTGCAGCATTCAATAACGAGTTCGGCCGTCCCAACCTGACCGGCTACTTCCGCACCTACGAGCAGGATGCGGTGGGCGCCGAGGGCATCGAGCGGCGCGGCTACCACAAGCCGGTGATGGTCGCCGGCGGCTACGGCAACATTCGCCCGGGGCACGTCGAGAAGGGCGATATTCCGGTCGGCGCCAAGCTGATCGTGATGGGTGGCCCGGCGATGCTCATCGGCCTCGGTGGTGGGGCGGCTTCATCCATGGCCTCCGGCAGTTCCAGCGAGGATCTCGATTTCGCCTCCGTGCAGCGCGAGAATCCCGAGATCGAGCGTCGCGCGCAGGAAGTCATCGATCGCTGCTGGGCACTGGGCGAGAGCAACCCGATCCGCTTCATTCATGACGTGGGGGCCGGCGGGCTGTCCAATGCTCTGCCGGAGCTGGTCAAGGACGGCGGTCGCGGCGGGCGTTTCGAGCTGCGCGCCGTGCCCAATGCCGAGCCGGGCATGAGTCCACTGGAAATCTGGTGCAATGAGGCCCAGGAACGCTACGTGCTGGCGGTCGCCCCCGAGGAACTCGAGACCTTCGATGCGCTGTGCGAGCGCGAGCGCTGCCCCTATGCGGTAGTTGGCGAGGCTGTCGAGGAGCATCATCTCAGCGTGCATGACGGGCACTTCGAGAGCCTGCCCATCGACCTGCCGATGAGCGTGCTATTCGGCAAGCCGCCCAAGATGCAGCGCGAGTTCCAACGCCAGACCCTCGAGATGCCGAGTGCGGATTTCGACAATCTGGACCTGCGTGAGGCGCTGGATCGGGTGCTGCGCCTGCCGGCGGTGGCTTCCAAGAGCTTCCTGATCACTATCGGCGACCGCTCGATCACCGGCATGGTCGCCCGTGACCAGATGGTCGGTCCGTGGCAGGTTCCGGTAGCCGACGTGGCGGTGACAACCGCCAGTTACGATACCCACGCCGGCGAAGCCATGGCGATGGGCGAGCGTCCGCCGGTGGCGCTGATCGACCCGGCCGCCAGCGCCCGCCTGGCCGTTGCCGAGGCACTCACCAACCTGGCCGCGGCGCCGATCGCCAAGATCGAGGACGTCAAGCTTTCGGCCAACTGGATGAGCGCCGCCGACCATCCCGGCGAGAACCAGTCACTGTTTGATGCCGTGCATGCCGTGGGCATGGAAATCTGCCCGCAGTTGGGTATTGCCATCCCGGTGGGCAAGGACTCGATGTCGATGCGCACCGCCTGGCAGGACGGCGAGGGCGACGCCGCCGAGCAAAAGGCGATCACCGCGCCGCTAACGCTCAATGTCACCGGCTTCGCTCCGGTGACCGATGCCCTGAAGACATTGACCCCGCAACTGCGCCTGGATCAGGACGAGAGCGATCTGATCCTTATCGACCTGGGCGGCGGCAGGAACCGCCTGGGCGGCTCGGCGCTGGCCCAGGTCTACGGCCAGGTGGGCGATGAGTGCCCGGACCTCGACGATGCCGAGGACCTCAAGGCGTTCTTCACCGTGATCCAAGGGCTGAATGCCGACGGCAAGCTGCTCGCCTATCACGACCGCAGCGACGGTGGCCTGATCGTGACCCTGCTCGAGATGGCTTTTGCCGGTCGCGGCGGCCTGGAGATCAAGCTCGACTGGCTGATCGATGATGGCTATGCCGCCCCGAGTGCGCTGTTTGCCGAGGAGCTGGGTGCGGTGATCCAGGTCAACCGCAAGGACACCGAGTTCGTGCTGGCGCAGTTCGCCGCAGCGGGCATCGATACCTGTGGCGTCATTGCACGTCCGCGCTATGATGACCAGGTCCGCGTGACGCTGTTCGAAGAGCCGCTGCTCGAAACCACACGCGCGCTGACCCAGCGCACCTGGGCCGAGACCAGTTACCGCCTGCAGGCACTGCGCGATAATCCCGACTGCGCCAAGTCCGAGTTCGACGACCTGCTCGACCTGCGCGACCCGGGGCTGTGCGCCGAGCCGACCTTCGATGTCGACGAGGATATCACCGCGCCGTTCGTCAACACTGCGCGGCCGCGCATGGCGATCCTGCGCGAGCAGGGTGTCAACGGCCAGCTCGAAATGGCGGCCAGCTTCGACAAGGCCGGTTTCGAGTCCGTTGACGTGCACATGAGCGACATTCTGGCCGGCCGCGTCACCCTCGACGAGTTCAAGGGGCTGGTCGCCTGTGGCGGCTTCTCCTACGGCGACGTGCTCGGTGCCGGTGGCGGCTGGGCCAAGTCAGTGCTGTTCAACGCCCGCGCCCGCGAACAGTTCGCGGCGTTCTTCCAGCGTGACGACAGCTTTGCGCTGGGTGTGTGCAACGGCTGCCAGATGCTCTCGCAACTCAGGGAACTGATTCCCGGCACCGACAACTGGCCGCGTTTCGTGCGCAACGAGTCCGAGCAGTTCGAGGCGCGCGTGTCGATGGTCCAGATCGAGAAGAGCCCGTCGGTGTTGCTGGCCGGCATGGAAGGTTCGCGCCTGCCCATCGCCGTGGCGCATGGCGAGGGCCGTGCCGAGTTCCGCGACAGCGCGCATTTGCGCAGCATGCAGGGCAGTGGCCAGATCGCCGTGCGCTACGTCGACAACTACGGGCAGGTAACCACGCGCTACCCGGCCAACCCCAACGGCTCGCCAGCGGGTATCACCGGCCTGACCAACGACGATGGCCGCGTCACTATCTTGATGCCGCACCCTGAGCGTGTCGCCCGTGCCGTGACCAATTCCTGGCGCCCCCAGGAGTGGACGCAGGATGGCGCGTGGATGCGCTTGTTCCGCAATGGGCGGGTGTGGGTGGGCTAAGCGTCTCGACGTCGAATGGGCAAGCCGGGGGCAGGGCGCCGCAAGGGCGCTGTAAACCCATCCATGGGCGCTACATTTGCCATCCATGGCAAATGACCCTTGCTTTGCCCTGCCCCCGGCTTTCGGCTGCATGACGCTCTGCTGAGAGGCTCAAACGAAACCGCGACCCTTGGCTGGGCCGCGGTTTTTTTCATGGGCAAAGGGAGTCAGGTCGGCGTCGCGGCGGGCGGTACCTCGTGGCTCAGGCTGCTTTCCGCATCGGCGACCAGTTGGAACTCTTCTTCGGCCGTCTTGGCGACCAGCTTATGGCGGCTGTAGAGGAAGTAATACGCCGCGCCGATCACGAACAGCACGATCGTGTAGTTGAAGGCACGTGGGTCGAAGGCGTAGACCCCGGTCAATGCCACCAGCGAGAGTACCAGGGCGACCGAGGACGTCACGATGCCACCCGGTGTCCTGTAGGGGCGAGGCAGATCGGGGCGCTTGAGCCGCAGCAAAATGTGGCTGGCGGCCATCAGTGCGTAGGAGAGCGTGGCACCGACCACGGCCATGCCCAGGATCAGGTCGCCTTCGCCGCTCAGCGAGACCAGGAAGCCGAACACGCCCGGCACCACCAAGGCCCAGGTTGGCGCCTTGCGCTGGCTGGTCAGCGACAGCACTTTCGGCAGGTAGCCGGCACGCGATAGGGCAAACACCAGGCGGCTGTAGCCGTAGATGATCGAGAAGAACGAGGCGATAAGCCCGGCCAGGCCGAGCACGTTGACCACCGTGGCCAAGGTGCCGTTGCCGGCGGCGTTGAGCGCATCGACCAGCGGCACGCCACTGGCGCCGATGGCGTCGGCGCCTGCCGCACCGGCCAGCAGGAACACCACCAGTACCGCCGTGAACAGCAGAAAGATCATGGCGCCGATGATGCCCTTGGGCATGTCGCGGGCCGGGTCCTTGGATTCCTCGGCGGCCAGCGGCACCCCCTCCACGGCCAGGAACAGCCACATGCCGAACGGCAGCGCTGCCCAGATGCCGGCCCAGCCAAAGGGCATGAAGGCACTGGCGCCCGCCGCGTCGGTGGGGGCGATATCGAACAGTCGACTGGCGTCGAAGTCGCCCAGCAGGGCCACGGCGGTAGCGACGATGGCAAACACCGCCAGCCCGCTGATTACCATCATGACCTTGAGCGCCTCACCGACACCGGCCAGGTGAATGCCGATGAACACCGCATAGAACAGGGCATAGACCAGCGGCCCGTTGATTCCCAGCAGTTCTTCCATGGCAGCGCCGATGAAGATGACGATGGCTGCCGGCGCCAGGGCGTACTCGATCAGTACCGCCAGCCCGGTCAGGTAGCCTCCGGCCGGGCCCATGGCCTGCCGCGCAAAGCTGTAGCCACCACCGGCGGCGGGAATCGCCGCCGACATCTCGGCCAGCGACAGCACGAGGGCGAAGTACATCAGCCCCATCAGCGCGGCGGCAATGACGAAACCGCCCCAGCCGGCTTCGGCAATGCCGAAGTTCCAACCGGCGAAATCACCGGAAATCACATAGGACACGCCGAGCCCGGCCAGCAGGACCCAGCCGGCCGTGCCCTTGCGCAGTTGACGTTTGGCCAGGTAATCCTGGTCGATTGATGGGCCGCTCATGCGACACCTCCTTGCCTGTTGTTGTTGGACGGAAGGGGATTTCAGGAAATCAGGAAGTTGCGTATGCCGTCGCCCTGGTGGTCGATCACGTCATCCTGGGTGCGGTCTTTCAACTGCACGCCGGAGAGCTGCTTCTGGCGCGACTCGCGCAGCAGGTAAAGTAGCCGCCGGCTGGCCTCGGGATAGGCCAGCCCCGCCGGGCGCACGTTGGAAATGCAATTGCGGTAGGCATCGGTGAGCCCGACCTTCGGTGCCCAGGTCAGGTAGAGCCCCAGGCTGTCGGGCGAACTCAGGCCAGGGCGCTCGCCGATCATGACCAGCACTGCTCGGGCATTGAGCAGCTCGCCGATCTCGTCGCCGATGGCGACGCGTCCCTGCTCGACCACCGTTAGTGGTGCCAGATTCCAGTCGAACTGACTGTCGTCCTCCAGCGCGTCGGTCAGTTCACGCAGGAACGGCACGGCGTTCTGCTGCACGGCCAGCGAGGACAGGCCGTCGACAATCACGATGGCCAGATCAAAAGGCGCCTGGGGCATGTCTTCACCATGACTCAGGCGCTCGCGGGAGGCCTCGTCGAGGCGACGCCCCCAGTCAGGGCGTTGCAGATAGGTCATGCGATCCGCGGCGCGGCTATGCACGAGGCACGGCGGGGCGTCATTCGTCAGTTCGGCAAGGTCGTGACACAGTCTCTCGACGTCGAGCGGCAGATGTACCGCGTCCTGGGCGCGGGCATGTGCCAGCTGGAACTCCAGCAGCCGGTCGGTGGGCAGGCTAATGCCGGCACGACCCAGGCCGATGCGCGCATCAGTAAACTCGCGCAGCCGTCGCCAGGGGTTGTCCGTGACTCCGTTGCTTGGCAGGTTATCCGTCATGATCGGCTCCGGCGGGAAGGTTAGCCAGCGAACGGGCGAAGGAGTCCGGCAGGCGGTCATTGAGGCGATGGTTGGCGACGTCATCGAAGATCGCCATCTCGGCCAGCCAGCGTTCGAACTCGGGAGCCGGGCCCAACCCCAGCACGCGGCGAGCATAGAGCGCGTCGTGGAACGAGGTGGTCTGATAATTGAGCATGATGTCGTCCGAGCCCGGGATGCCCATGATGAAGTTGCAGCCTGCCACGCCGAGGAGCGTGAGCAGGTTGTCCATGTCGTTCTGGTCGGCCTCGGCGTGGTTGGTGTAGCAGATATCGCAGCCCATCGGCACGCCGAGCAGCTTGCCGCAGAAGTGATCTTCCAACCCGGCGCGGATGATTTCCTTGCCATCGAACAGGTACTCGGGGCCGATGAAGCCGACCACGGTGTTGACCAATAGTGGGTCGAAGTGGCGAGCCACGGCGTAGGCGCGTGCCTCGCAGGTCTGCTGGTCGAGGCCGTGGTGAGCATCGGCGGACAGTGAGCTGCCCTGGCCGGTCTCGAAGTACATGACGTTGCTGCCCACCGTGCCGCGCTTCAGCGACACGGCGGCGTCGCGGGCTTCGGCCAACACGTTGAGGTTGAAGCCGAAACTGCTGTTGGTGGCCTCGGTGCCGCCGATCGACTGAAAGACCAGGTCGACGGGCGCTCCCTGCTCGATGGCCTCCAGGGTGTTGGTGACGTGGGTCAGCACGCAGGACTGGGTCGGAATGGTGTACTTGCGGATCACCTCGTCCATCAGGCGCATCAGCTTGACGCTCTGCGCGACATTGTCGGTGGCAGGATTGATGCCGATCACCGCATCGCCATTGCCGTAAAGCAGGCCGTCGAGGATGCTCGCGGCAATGCCCGTCACGTCGTCGGTGGGGTGGTTGGGCTGCAGGCGCGTCGACAGTCGTCCCGGCAGGCCGATGGTATTGCGAAACGCTGTGGAGACACGGCACTTGCGCGCCACCAGGATCAGGTCCTGGTTGCGCATGATCTTGCTCACCGCGGCAGCCATTTCCGGGGTAATGCCGGCACGCACGCCGGCGAGCACCTCGGGCGTGGCCAGGTCGCTGAGCAACCAGTTGCGGAAGTCACCGACGGTCAGGTGAGCGATGGGAGCGAACGCTTCGGCGTCGTGGGTATCGACGATCAGGCGGGTGATCTCGTCGGCTTCGTAGGGGATCAGCAGATCCTCGAGAAAGGTCTTGAGTGGCAGCTCGGCAAGCGCCATCTGCGCTACCACGCGTTCCTCGGCGGACGCGGCGATCACTCCGGCCAGGCGGTCGCCCGAGCGGGCCGGGGTTGCCTTGGCCATCAGTTCGGCCAGCCCCTTGAAGCGATAGCGTTGGCCACCTAGCGTGTAATTGTATTCCTCGGCCATGCGGTACCTACCTCGAAAGACGTCCCTCGCGGACGTAGCCCGCGGCTCGGGACGGAACGAAACTTGCTTGACCAAGGTAGCGAGACGCTCGTTGCCAGCGTTATCGATTTTTGGCAAACCTGAGTCTCATAGCAAAAACAATGAGATATGGCGCGGCCTTGTAACGGGGCGCGCGAGGGAGGGGCGAACAGCATGCCTGTAGACGCTCAGGAAAGAAATCTTGCACCACTACGGTGCATGTGGGAGGCGCGGGATGCCGACGAGCATGCCCATAACCTGACCGACTGGTGCCAGGAGTACGACCAGATCAGCGGCGGGGCCTTTTACGGACGCATCGACGAAGTCCAGCTGGACGAGATGCAGGTGTTCCGGGAACACACCAGCCAGGCCTTGCGCCAGCAGTGCAATGTCTGGCCGGAATCGCTGTGGATCGGCATTCCTGCGGCTTTGGACTGCCGCATCAACGGGCGACCGGTGGGCGAGGCCGAGGTGATGTGCCAGCCCGGGCACCGCGACTTCGAGCTGGTCACCCCTGAGGATTTCACCATCTACGGCCTGGTGGTCAGCCGTCGGTTGCTGGCGAGTGCTGCCGGTGAGGCTGGTTTGGCCCTGCTGGAGCGGGCTCCCACTACGTACATGCGTCTGCGCCTGCCACCACAAACGCGGGATTCGGTCACCTTCCTGATCGAGCGGCTGCTGCAAGCCAGTCGCGACCCGCTGGCGCCACAGATCCATCGCGATATCCTGATGATGGCCCTGGTCGAATTGTTGCAGAAGGAGATGCCCTGTGACGACGTGCCGCCGAGCTATCCGCATCGCAAGCGGGTCGTGGATCAGGTCAAGCGTTATGTCGATGACCCTGAACACGCGCCGGTGACTGTGGCCGAACTCTGCGAACTGACCCACGTCAGTCAACGTACGCTGCAGTATTGTTTCACCAGCATTCTGGGCATCAGTCCGGTGCAGTTCCTGCGCACGGCACGCCTGAATCGGGTTCGGCGCCTCCTGGCGCAGCCGGATTGCACGACCACGGTGACCGGGGCAGCCAACGATTGGGGGTTCTATCATCTCGGTCAGTTCTCTCAAGACTATCGCCGACTGTTCGGCGAGTCGCCCTCCGAGACACTGGGCCGGTATCGTGGCGCCCCGGCAAGATGCTGATTTCGCTGTTCAGCGGGGTGTGGAGTCGACGCCCAGCTTGCGCTCCAGGTCATCGAGCATGTGCTCATAATGGCGGCTGAGGCTGTCGAAACGGCCAAAGTCGTAGCCGCACTGGTCGCAGAATACGTGATACGCGCCAACACGACCGGGCGGGAAGCGCTTCTCGCGGCTACCGCATTCGGGGCATTCGGGGCCGGTGGGAAGTTTCTCGGGAAATTTCATGGTTTCCCTCCTCGTTGCGGTGAGTGAATTCCTGCGCCCTCCCTGGCCTTACCTCTTAGTCTAGCAGTCCTGCTTGCAGTTCCGTGTCGCTGGCATGGAGAGGTATTGTTCGTAACATGAAAAGTTTAAAATGGCGGCTTGTTTCAATCCCGGTACGTCATGCCAGCCGATTCCCGCCCCGTGTCGCCTCCCGAGCTACGCCCTTATCAGCACCAGGCCGTATCGCATGTCGTCGGTCACTTTCGCGCCAGCGACGCGCCGGCGGTGGTGGTGCTGCCCACCGGCAGCGGCAAGTCGCTGGTCATTGCCGAGCTGGCTCGCCTGGCACGTGGCCGGGTGCTGGTGCTGGCCCACGTGCGCGAGCTGGTCGAGCAGAACCATGCCAAGTACCAGGCCTATGGCCTCGAGGCCGATATCTTCAGTGCCGGCCTGGGGCGCAAGGAAGCCGCCCGCCAGGTGGTCTTCGGCTCGGTGCAGTCGGTGGTGCGCAACCTGGCGAGCTTCTATGACGGCGGTTTCACCCTGTTGGTCATCGACGAGTGCCATCGCGTCTCGCCGGACGAGAATGCCAGCTATCGCCAGGTCATCGACCACCTGCAGCGTGCCAATCCCCGCCTCAAGATCCTGGGCCTGACCGCCACCCCGTTCCGGCTGGGCCAGGGTTTCATCTACCATCGCCATTACCTTGGCATGGTGCGCGGCGAGGCCGATTGTTTCTTTCAGGACTGCGTGTTCGAGCAGCCGCTGCGCCTGATGGTCAAGCAGGGCTACCTGGCACCGCCGCAGCGCGTGGATGCCGCCGTGGCGCGCTACGATTTCTCGCAGCTCATGCCCAACGTGCGCGGGCTGTTCGCCGAGGAAGAGCTCAACCGGGTGGTGCGTGGCAACCGCGCCACGCCGACCATCCTCGATGAGGTCGTCGAGCGGTCTCAGGAGCGGCGCGGCGTGATGGTGTTCGCGGCCACCATCGAGCATGCCGAGGAGATCATGGGTTACCTGCCCGAGGGGCAGGCGGCGCTGGTCACCGGCAAGACCCCGTCGCGCGAGCGCGAACGGCTGATCGACGCGTTCAAGGCACAGCGACTCAAGTACCTGGTCAATGTGGCGGTATTGACCACCGGTTTCGATGCGCCGCACGTCGATTTGATCGCCATCCTGCGCCCCACCGAGTCGGTCAGCCTCTATCAGCAGATCGTCGGGCGCGGCCTGCGCCTGGCGCCGGGCAAGGAGGATTGCCTGATCCTCGACTACGCCGGCAACCCCTGGGACCTGTATGCCCCCGAGGTCGGTACGCCCAAGCCGGCCTCGGATGCCGAGCCGGTGCAGGTCGAGTGTCCGGATTGCGGTCATGCCAACCTGTTCTGGGGCAAGCGCGACGGCGAGCTGGTCATTGAGCATTACGGACGGCGCTGCCAGGGCTTAGTCGAGGATGCGTCAGGCCGTACCCGACAATGCGATTTCCGTTTTCGCTTCAAGGTGTGTGAGCAATGCGGCGCGGAAAACGATATCGCCGCGCGTAGCTGCCATGGCTGCGGCGAGCGGCTGGTCGACCCCGACGACAAGCTCAAGGACGCGCTGCGCCTCAAGGACGCCCGGGTGCTGCGCGTCAGTGGCATGCAACTCGCCGCCACCGTCAACGGGCGCGGCCTGCCGCGCCTCAAGGTCACCTACCACGACGAGGATGGCGCCACGCTGGACGAGTGGTTCGCGCTGGAAACGCCGGCCCAGCGCGGTGCGTTTGCTGCCGCCTTCCTGCGCCATCATCTGCGCGCGCCAGGCAGCGTCTGGTGGCCGGCTT
Source organism: Modicisalibacter xianhensis (assembly GCF_900113605.1). Classification (GTDB taxonomy): domain Bacteria; phylum Pseudomonadota; class Gammaproteobacteria; order Pseudomonadales; family Halomonadaceae; genus Modicisalibacter; species Modicisalibacter xianhensis. The sequence goes on along the minus strand of NZ_FOPY01000012.1, from coordinate 127,048 downwards.
CGCCCGACGAAGTGATCGAGGAGCGCCGTCGTCTGAAGGCACCGGATTTCGTGATCGGCCGCCGGGTCGGGCGGCACTGGCAGGTGCGCGAAAAGCTGTTCGATTATGTAGGCCGCTATCGCAAGGCGGATAATGCCGAATCACTGGCCTGATCGACGGTATTTCGAATGCTAGGGGCCGGCAACACTTGGTAGACTACGCGTTTGTCCATTGCCCCTGTGACGAAGGTCCCGCCATCCGTGAGTGAAACGTCGGAGAGTGTCGCAACGCCCGAGTCGACCGCCGCCCAGCAGACGGCGGCGGTGCTGGCGCGCCTGCACGACCAGCCGATTACCGAGTTGCCGGAAGACCTCTATATCCCGCCGGAGGCGCTGCGGGTGTTTCTCGAGTCCTTCGAGGGGCCGCTGGATTTGTTGCTCTACCTGATCCGCCGCCAGAACCTCGATATCCTGGCCATCGATGTCGCAGCCATCACCCACCAGTACATCGAGTACATCGAGTTGATGAAGGCGTTGGAGATCGAGCTCGCCGGAGAATATCTGCTGATGGCGGCGATGCTGGCCGAGATCAAGTCGCGCACGCTGTTGCCGCGCCCGCCCAAGGCCGACGGCGACGAGGACGACGAAGACCCGCGTGCCGAGCTGATCCGCCGCCTGCAGGAGTACGAGCGGCTCAAGCTTGCCGCCGAAGGCCTCGATGAACTGCCACGGGTGGGGCGTGACTGGTTCGGTGCACAGGCGGGCCTGCCGGCGCTGGAAACCCGCGTCATCCACCCCGAGGTCGAGCTCGACGAGCTGCTGCGCGCCCTGTCGGGCATCCTGCGGCGTGCCGAGCTGACCCAGGCACACACCATCAGCCGCGAGGTGCTTTCCACCCGCGAACGCATGCTGCGTATCATGGAGCGCCTCAGCCATGAGCACTTCACGCCGTTCGTGTCGCTCTTCACCCTCGAGGAGGGTCGTGCCGGGGTGGTGGTCACCTTCATGGCGATTCTCGAGCTGGCCAAGGAATCGATGATCGAGATCGTGCAGAATGAGCCCCTCACACCCATTCATGTCCGTGCCCGTCAGCCTATGAGCGAGGAGGGCGCCTACGAGGCCGATTCCGTCGACGACGCGATGAGCGATGCGGAGGGCGAAGGGGAGAGCGCCTTCGAGGAGACGACCTGATGGCCAGCGTACGCCTCGACGAGATTCTCGAAGCGGCCCTGCTCGCGGCGGGCGAGCCGTTGCCGGTGGAGCGCCTGGAAGGGCTGTTCGACGACCACGAATGTCCGCCGCGTCGTGAGCTGCGCGAGGCGCTGGAGATGCTGGGCGCTCGCCTGGAAAGCTCGGCGCTGGAACTCATCGAGACCGCCTCCGGCTACCAGGTGCGTATTCGCCAGCGCCTGTCGCCTTGGGTGTCGCGGCTCTGGGACGAGCGTCCGCAGCGCTATTCGCGGGCCCTGCTGGAAACACTGGCGCTGATCGCCTATCGCCAGCCGGTGACGCGCGGCGACATCGAGGACGTGCGCGGGGTGGCGGTAAGCAGTTCGATCATGCGCACGCTGAGTGAACGTGGCTGGATCCGCGTGGTCGGACATCGTGACGTGCCCGGGCGGCCGGCCGTCTATGCTACAACAAGACAGTTCCTCGACGACTTCGGCCTCAAGACCCTCGATGCGTTGCCGCCGATGCACGAACTCAAGGAGTTCGACCTGGGCGAGGCTCCGATCTACGAGGATGACATTGATGCCCAGGCGCGCCAGGCCGGCGAGGCGCCAGGTGATGACGAGAACCCCGACGCCGCCGAGCCCGAGGGAGAGCATGGCGAGCTTGCCCCTGACGCCGGACAACATGACACATTGCAGGACTCGACGGCCGGGATGGCCGACGAGACGACACACGCCGGGAAGGCGTCCGCACGGCCGGAACTGAGCTTCGCCGATCTCGAAGCCCGCCTGGCCGAACGCGCCCGCAAGCAACAGACCGTCGATCGCGAAGGCGACGATGATGGCCTGGCCGGCGCGGAAAATTCATCCGACGAGAACACGTCCGATCCATGAACAGCAACACACCCCCCGCCTCAGAAAAGCTCCAGAAGGTTCTCGCCCGCGCCGGGCTGGGCTCGCGCCGCGAGATGGAGACCGCGATCAGTGCCGGTCGCGTCAAGGTCAACGGCAAGGTCGCCAGTCTGGGCGATCGCGTCGAGATGCGTGACAAGGTCACCTTCGACGACCGGCCGATCAACCTGCGCGACGTCAGCGAAGTACCGCGCCGGGTCATCATGTACAACAAGCCGGAAGGCGAGCTGTGCACGCGCAAGGATCCAGAGGGCCGGCGTACCGTGTTCGATCACCTGCCGCGCCTCAAGGGCGAACGCTGGATCGCCATCGGTCGTCTCGACATCAATACCAGCGGCCTTTTGCTGTTCACCACCGATGGTGAACTGGCCAACCGACTGATGCACCCGTCGACGCAGATCGAGCGCGAGTACGCCGTGCGCGTGATGGGCAACGTCAAGCGCGAGCACGTGGTGGCGATGGTCGAAGGCGTGATGCTCGAGGATGGCCCCGCGCGCTTCACCGACGTGCAGGAGTTCGGTGGCGAAGGCATCAATACCTGGTTTCACGTGGTCATCATGGAAGGCCGCAACCGCGAGGTGCGTCGTCTGTGGGAATCGCAGGGCCTGACTGTCAGCCGCCTCAAGCGCGTGCGCTACGGCAACATCTTCCTCGACAAGCGCGCCAAGGCCGGTGAATGGGTCGAACTTTCCCAAGAGGAGATCGACGATCTTTCCACCATGGCCGGCCTGGCAACGCGCAAAGTGCCCGAGCTGACTCCCGACGAGAAGAACCGCTGGAGCCGCGACAAGCACAAGCGTCGCCCCGTTCAGGCCATGCGCAAGCCCAAGCATGCCAAGCCGAAACGCTGACGATTGATAAATCGAGAAATTTCTCTTGCCAGGATCGGGTGCGATAAGTAACATGTGCGCCCTGTCGGGAAGGGTCGTTAGCTCAGTTGGTAGAGCAGTTGGCTTTTAACCAATTGGTCGTAGGTTCGAATCCTACACGACCCACCATCACCGCCGCCGCATAGGTCAGGCATCGATTCGATGTCAGCCTGTTGCGGGTCGTTAGCTCAGTTGGTAGAGCAGTTGGCTTTTAACCAATTGGTCGTAGGTTCGAATCCTACACGACCCACCATGCTTCTTGATGCCCTCGTATCTCCCGGATGCGAGGGCATTTTTCTGTGTGCTCTGTCAGTGGCATCGGGAATGTCGTCGGCATGCCGTTGTCCAAGGTCGTATCCGGGGCTGGGAAAGGCGTGCATTGCGCAGTACCATCCCGGCAGGTGCGTCGAGAGCGCGAAGACGATCGGCTCCGGCGCTTCTGTAACGCAGGGGGAGCCCCTGCCAGTCACAGTGGTAGACACGATGACGACCATGACACCCCGCGCCCTGGTGCGTGAGCACCTGGCACGCGCCTACTGCCCTACGCGCATTCCCGCCGAGGATGAAGCGCGCGTCGACGAGATCAAGCATCTGCTGAAGGTACGCAATGCCGTACTCGTCGCCCATTACTATACCGACGATGCCATCCAGCACCTCGCCGAGGAGACTGGCGGCTGCGTGGCGGATTCCCTGGAAATGGCCCGCTTCGGCGCTCGTCACGATGCGTCCACCCTGGTGGTGGCCGGCGTGCGTTTCATGGGTGAGACCGCCAAGATCCTGTCGCCCGAGAAGCGTGTGCTGATGCCCACCCTGGAAGCGACCTGCTCGCTGGATATCGGCTGCCCGGCGGACGAATTCAGCGCGTTCTGCGATGCCCATCCCGACCGTACCGTGGTGGTGTATGCCAACACCTCGGCAGCGGTCAAGGCGCGTGCCGACTGGGTGGTGACCTCGTCGATCGCGGTGGACGTGATCGAGCACCTGCACGCCAGGGGCGAAAAGATCCTGTGGGCCCCTGACAAGCACCTGGGCGGTTACATCCAGCACAAGACCGGCGCCGACATGCTGCTGTGGGATGGTGCATGCATCGTCCACGATGAGTTCAAGGCCCGGGGCATCCAGGATCTCAAGGCGCTGTACCCGGACGCCGCGGTGCTGGTGCACCCCGAGTCGCCGGCCAGCGTGGTCGAGATCGCCGATGCGGTGGGCTCTACCTCGCAACTGATCAATACTGCGCGCGAATTGCCCCATCAGCGCCTGATCGTCGCCACCGACCGTGGCATCTTCTTCAAGATGCAGCAGGCGGTGCCCGAGAAGACCCTGTTCGAAGCGCCGACCGCCGGCAACGGCGCGACCTGCAAGAGCTGCGCCCACTGCCCGTGGATGGCAATGAACGCCCTCGATAACCTGGCCGGTGCGTTGCGCGACACCAGTGGCGAAATCTTCGTTGATGCCGAGCTTCGCCAGCGGGCGCTCAAGCCGCTGGAGCGCATGCTCAACTTCAAGCGCTAGGAAGACCCGGCCTGGAAGCAAAAAGCGCCTCGCTGGGGCGCTTTTTTATCGTTTGGAGAGGTGAGCGGCGACTGGCTGTTAGGCACAGCCATGCGGATCGCAGCGCTGGGATCGCTAGAATTTCTGTAATGTCTCACGATAGTCCATGAAGTCCTCCCGCCGTTGCCGGACCCGGCTGGCCATGCCGAAATCGCCGCTGCGCTTGGCGACGTCCTCGGCCACGTCCAGTTGCTTGATGGCCCGGTCGATGTGGCCGGTCAACTGCAGTGTCTCGGCACGCGCCAGATGGCCCCAGGTTTCATGGCCGCTGCGTCCGGCTGCCTCGGCGAGAAGGGCGAAGACCTGCGGCGTTTCCGGGTATCGCTGGCTGAGTTCGCGCAGCACGTCAAAGGCTTCGCCGGGTGACTGTTGCAGCAGGATCTCGGCGCGCAGCAGGCGGGCCGGGAAGTACTCCGGAGACAGGCGCAGGATCCGTTCGGCGCGGGCCAAGGCATCGCCACGGCGGCCGGCATCCATCGCGATTTCGGCAGCGGTGGCCGGGATCAGCGACAAGTCGGGCAGTTCGCGGGCCAGGGCATCGAGTGTTTCGAGGGCCTCGCCGGGGCGCGCCTGGCGCGCAGCGATCAGGGCTTGCAGGTAGCGTTCGGCGCTGGCGGGCGGGGCGTCCTGGCGAAGCTGGGCCAGGGCCTGCGCGGGGTTGTCGCCGTTGAGCTCCAGCAGGGCGCGGGCACGTACCATCGCGTAGGCCGGGTCGCTGCCGCGTTGGCCAGAGACGGGCAGTTGATCGGCGCGGCTCTGGGTATCGCTGATACGTGACTCGGTGACCGGGTGGGTCAACAGGAACTCGGGCGGATTACCGCCTTGCAGACTGGTCAGGCGCTGCATGGCGCGGAACATGGCGGGCATGGCCTGGGGGTCGAAGCCGGCCTGGGTCATGGCTTCCAGTCCTACCCGGTCGGCTTCCTGTTCGAAGCGCCGTGAGTAGGCGAGCTGGTCCTGGATGAAGGCGGCCTGCGAGCCCATCATTGCCGCCAGGCCGGCATTGCCGCCGCCCCCGGCGGCGATTACCATGCCGGCGAGCATGGCGGCCATGGTCGGCAGCTGGGTTTCCTCGACCCGTTCCATGCGCCGCGCATAATGCCGCTGCGAGAGATGGCCCAGCTCGTGGGCGAGTACCGAGGCGAAGGCGTCCTCACTCTCGGCAAACGCGAACAGGCCGGCATTTACCCCGACGACGCCGCCGGGCACGGCGAAAGCATTGAGCAGGCGGCTGTCGACCAGCGTAGTGACGATGCGGATGTCGCCGAGTTCGCTGTAGGGCACCAGGCGCTCGATCAGCGAATCCACATAGCTCTGGGTGATCGGGTCCTGCCAGGTATCGGTCTGGGCTCGGAACTGGCGCAACCAGGCGCGGCCCAGCCGGTACTCCTCGCCGCCCGAGACGCTGCTGGCGCCGCTGCCCAGCGAGGGGAGGCCATAATCGTCGGCCACCGCCGGCACGGTCCAGGGGACGAGTGCCAGGGCACCGATCGTCAGGCAGGATTTCAGTGTACGCAGCATGGCCATCCTCGTTGGAAAACTCCCTAGGCTCCGACATTGATTCGCAGGGAAAAGTGCCTTTAAATCGATGCGACTCAACCATTTTCCCGGGAGGTGGCATGGCCCTGCAACCCGACGATGTACTCGACGCGCGTGGCCTGCACTGCCCGCTACCCTTGCTCAAGACCAAGCAAGCCCTGGCACGCCTTGATGAAGGCGGGTTGTTGCATGTGTTGGCGACCGATCCCGGTTCCTGGCGGGATTTCGAAACGTTCATCGATCAGAGCGATTTCGAGCTGGTGTCCCGAGAGGAAACCGGCGATGAATTTCATTATTGGATACGCAAGGGCGGTATCGTTGCATGACGATGAGAGATGTCCTGAAGGGCTGGGTCGAGCGCTACTTCTCCGACGAAGAAGCGGTCGTGCTGCTGGTGGTGCTGGTGCTCGGCTTCGCTGCCGTGATCTGGCTGGGCAAGATGCTGGCCCCGTTCTTCACCGCCCTGGTCATCGCTTTCCTGCTGCAAGGCGTGGTGGCCTGGCTCGAACGCGTCGGTCTGCCGCGCTTGCTGTCGGTGCTACTGGTGTTTCTGGTGTTCGTGGGCACCTTGCTGGCGCTGGCGCTGATCGTCATGCCGCTGGTCTGGAACCAGACCGTCGACCTGATCCAGCAGATCCCTAGCATGCTTGCCAGTGTCCAGCTGTGGCTGGATGAACTGCAGGCTCGCTATCCGACCCTGATCACCCCGGATCAGATGCAGGACTGGATCGCCACGGCAGGACGTGAGATCACGCTGCTGGGGCAGCGGGCACTGACGCTGTCGCTGGCCTCGCTGGGCAACTTGCTGGGACTGATCATCTATCTGGTACTGGTACCGATCCTGGTGTTCTTTCTGCTCAAGGATCGCGAAACGCTGACCCGCTTCACGCTGTCGCTGCTACCCACCAAGCGTACGCTGATGACACGCGTCTGGAACGAAATGGATGATCAGATCGCCAACTACGTGCGCGGCAAGGTGATCGAAATCTTCATCGTCGGCATTGCCGCCTATGTGACGTTCTGGTTTTTCGGCCTGCAATATTCGGCCCTGCTGGGACTGGCGGTCGGCCTGTCGGTGCTGGTGCCCTACATCGGTGCTGCAGTGGCCACGGTGCCGGTGGCGGCAGTGGCAGGGTTTCAGTTCGGCATCGGCGAGGAATTTGCCTACGTGCTTGTCGCCTACGGCGTGCTGCAGGCCCTGGATGGCAATGTGCTGGTGCCGATCCTGTTCTCGGAGGCGGTCAACCTGCATCCGGTGTCGATCATCCTTGCCGTGCTGTTCTTCGGTGGAATCTGGGGGTTCTGGGGCGTATTTTTCGCGATTCCCCTGGCCACCCTGCTCAAGGCGCTTGTCCAGGCCTGGCCACGCAGCGTGGCGAAGCGGGATCAGGAGGCCGTGCCGCCAGGCGCCGGCCTGCAGAAGTGAATTTCACGACGCGGCATTGAGTTCCTGGGCTGCAGCGAGTACCTCTTCGACGTGGCCAGGCACCTTGACCTTGCGCCATTCGCGGGCCAGCGTGCCTTCCCTGTCGATCAGGAACGTGCTGCGCTCGACACCGAGGTGCTCCTTGCCGTACATCTTCTTGAGCTTGATGACGTCGAACAGCTGGCAAAGGGCTTCGTCCTTGTCCGAGATCAGCTCGAAGTTGAAACCCTGCTTGGCCTTGAAATTCTCATGCGCGCGCAGGCCGTCGCGGGAGACGCCGAACACCACCGTGTCAGCGGCAGCGAAGTCGGCCATGTGGTCGCGGAAGTCGCCGCCTTCCGTGGTGCAGCCCGGCGTGCTGTCCTTGGGATAGAAGTAGATCACCACCTGACGGCCACGCAGTTCAGACAGGCTGACGGTGGTGTCGCTGGTGGCCTGGGCGGTGAAGTCGGGGACCGGCTGGCCGATGCTGACGCTCATGGAGAGCCTCCTGCTGTGGTTGCGAGAGGTCACGATTACACGCAAGCGCGGGGAATCTGTAAAGTCTCCGTGCGTGCCCGGTGCTGAACCTGTACACGCTTTCGTCGTCTGAGTACCATTGGCGGCCTGGCCATGTGCCGGTCGTGACGGCCGGTTTCCGATAGGCTGAACAGGATGCATCACGGCGGAGCGCACGGCACCGTCGCGTTTACGTATATGTCGAGTAGGCCGACGGCCGTCAGGCCCGGGGCAGGCCCGGCCAGGGCCGGATTCACAGGAGCATCGCAGGATGATCACAGGCAGCATCGTCGCGCTGGCGACCCCGATGAAAGTCACGGGTGAGATCGATTGGGAGGCGCTGCGTCGCCTGGTGAATTTCCACCTCGACAGTGGCACCGATGCCATCGTCGCTGCCGGGACCACCGGCGAACCTACCACCATGTCGTTTGCCGAGCACTTCGACGTCATCCGCACGGTGGTCGAGGAAGTGCGCGGACGCATTCCGGTCATCGCCGGGACCGGCGCCAACGCCACCTCCGAGGCGGTCGAGCTGGCGCGCTATGCCAAGGAAGTGGGTGCCGATTACTGCCTGTCCGTGTGCCCCTACTACAACAAGCCGACCCAGGAAGGCCTGTACCAGCACTTCAAGGCCGTGGCCGAAGGTGCCAATCTGCCGGTGATCCTTTACAACGTGCCAGGTCGGACCTGCTCGGATCTCTACAACGAGACCGTGTTCCGCCTGGCCGAACTCGACAACATCGTCGGGCTCAAGGATGCCACTGGCAACCTGGAGCGTGCCGAGGAACTGGTCGATCGCCTCAGGGGCTCGGGCTTCGCCCTGTACTCCGGTGATGACGGCACGGCTTGCGACTTCATGCTGATGGGCGGTCATGGTGATATCTCGGTCACCGCCAACGTCGCTCCGCGCCTGATGCACGAGTTGTGCGAGGCGGCCGTGTCCGGTGACAGTGACCGGGCGCACCAGATCAATACGCGCCTGATGCCGCTGCATACCGGGCTGGGTGTCGAAGCCAACCCGATCCCGGTGAAGTGGGCGCTGCACCGCATGGGGTACGCCGAGCAGGGCATTCGCCTGCCGATGACCTGGCTGTCGGAGAAGTACCACACCACCGTCGAAGAAGCGCTGCAGCTCGCCGGCGTGCTGAACGACTGATCTCCACGTTGCCACCTGCCGTGACCGGGCTTCGATCCACGGCAGGCCTGTGCCGGTTTGCACGTACAAGAGAAGGTAGACGCATGAACCCCGCCTCCAAGTTGTTACCGTTGACCGTCGTCATTGCCCTGCTGGCGAGCGGTTGTGCGCGAGACGGCTATTACTACGATCGCAATGAAGAGTACCGTGACGCCCACATGACCGAGCCGCTCGACTTGCCGGAGTCACGTCAGCCGGGCCGCTACCAGGATGCCATGCCGGTACCCAGCGCCAGCAGCGATTTCCTGGCGTCGGGTGACGAGTTCGAGGCGCCGCGTCCCCAGGCACTGGCTGCCGGTCGCCAGGAGGAAGACGCCTTCGTCGAGATGCGTGAAGCCGGCGCGGATCGCTGGTTGCTGGTCAATGCCGCACCCGCCAATGTCTGGCCACGCCTGCAGGGGTTCGTCGAGCAGCGTGGCCTGCAGGTGACGGCACTCGACCCCGCCAGCGGGCGAATCGAGACCGATCAGGCCGTGCTGCGCGTGCGTCAGGGACTGCGTGGCAATACCAGTGAGGTGCGCTGCGAGAACGTGGCCGCCACTGCGGGCACGCCGGCGCCTTACGACCAGTGTCTGACTGCCCTGAACAGCTACCTCACGTCTATGGGCGCTCAGGAACAGAGTGTGTCACTGGCTGCCCAGAACCTGTCACGCAATGATCGCGTACGGCTCGAGAATCAGGCCGGCGAGTGGCAGTTGCTGCTGTCGCTGGGCCTCGATCGGGCTTGGTCGGAGCTGCATTACCAGCTCGAGAACAGCTTCGATAGCGAGACACGTCAGTTGGTCGACCAGAATCGCAGCACTGGCGAGTTCCTGGTCGACTATGCCCCGCGCGATGCCGATCGTGGCGGTTTCCTTGGCTTCTTCGAAGGAGACGCGCCAGTGCGTCGCTATCGCTTGCAGGTCGACAATGCCGGGCCGGAGTCGACCCGCGTCACTGTTGAGCCGACCGACGGCGAGCCGCTGTCCAGCGCCGAATCGCGTGAGCTGCTCGATGCCTTGGCGACGGCCCTGCGCTAATGACTGAGTCTGCTGCATCCAGTGTATCTCCCGTGCCAAGTGGCGCGGGATTACGCTTTGCCTCGCTGGGCAGTGGCAGCAAGGGCAACGCCACCCTGGTCAGTGATGGTGAGACTCATGTGCTGGTCGACTGCGGTTTCGGGCTGCGTGAGACCGAGAAGCGCCTGGCCCGCTTCGGGATTCACGCGCGGCAGCTTTCTGGCGTGCTGGTGACCCATGAGCATGGCGACCATATTGCCGGGGTAGGGGCGCTGGCGCGTCGCCACGGCCTGCCGGTCTACCTGAGTGCCGGTACCTGGTTGTCGAAGCGCCTGGGCAAGGTGCCACGCCATCATCTGCTGACGCCGCATGCACGCTTTGCCATTGCCGGCCTGGAGATCGACCCGATCACCGTGCCTCACGATGCGCGTGAGCCGATCCAGTTCCGCTTTCGTGCGCATGGACGGCAACTCGGCGTGCTGACTGACCTGGGCCATCCCACCGAGCATGTCGTCGAGGCCTTCAAGAGCTGCGATGCGCTGATTCTGGAGTGCAATCACGACCCGCGCATGCTGGCCGAGGGTCCCTATCCGCCAAGCCTCAAGCGGCGTGTCGGTGGTAATTGGGGACACCTGGCCAATGCCCAGGCGCAGGTCCTGCTGCAACGGCTGGGGCTGGATCGCCTGCAGCGCATCGTCTGCTCGCACCTGTCAGAGCAAAATAACCGCCCCGAGTTGGCCTGGGAAGCACTGGTGCCTCTGCTCGACGGTGACGAGTCGCGCTTGCTGATTGCCGCGCAGGATCACGGCTTCGATTGGCAAGAGGTCGCCTAAGCTGTATGCAGTAGCGTTTTTTCACACTCAATCCGTGCCGTTCCAGGGAGCCTGTGGCGGCCTCGATCCTCTCGGCCCATTTCAAGATGCATTCGGAGATTGCCTCCCATGGAAAAACGTGACGAGCTTTACGCTGGCAAGGCCAAGTCCGTCTACCGCACCGACGACCCGGACCGCCTGATCCTGCACTTCCGCGACGACACCAGTGCCTTCGACGGCAAGAAGAAGGAAGCCTTGGCGCGCAAGGGCATGGTCAACAACAAGTTCAACGCCTTCATTATGGGCAAGTTGCAGGCGGCGGGGATTCCCACCCATTTCGACGGCCTGCTCTCCGATACCGAGTGCGTCGTCAAGAAACTGGACATGATTCCGGTGGAATGCGTGGTGCGTAACCTGGCTGCAGGCGGCCTGGTACGCCGTCTCGGCGTGGAAGAAGGCATGACGCTCACTCCGCCGACCTTCGAGCTGTTTCTCAAGAACGACGAGAAGGGCGACCCGATGATCAACGAATCGCTGGCCGAAACCTTCGGCTGGGCGACGCCCGAACAGCTGGCACGCATGAAGGAACTGACCTTCAAGGTCAACGAGGTGCTCAAGCAGCTGTTCCTCGATGGTGGCATGCTGCTGGTCGACTACAAGCTCGAGTTCGGGGTGTTCAAGGGCGAGATCGTGCTGGGCGATGAGTTCTCGCCGGACGGATGCCGCCTGTGGGACGAGATGACACGTGAGAAACTCGACAAGGATCGTTTCCGCCAAGGGTTGGGTGGCGTGATCGAAGCCTACGAAGAAGTGGGACGCCGGATCGGCATCGCCTTCGACTAAAGCGTTGCCTGGCCGTGTCGTTGGCCTCAATCGCGAGGCGAGGCCAGCGGCACGAGTTCTATCACCTCCATGACGATGCCTCCCGTGCCGTCGTCGCAGGCACGAAAGCGCACATCGACATCACGTAGTGGCACGCCGTAGATACGCGACTCGGCACCCCGCCGATAGGCGGGTCGCGGGTCCTGCGCTAGGACCTGACGGATCAGCTCGCGTAGCGAATCGGCGTCGCTGCGTTCCTCCAGCATGGCGATTGCCTGTAGCGTGAAGCGTACCTCGTGCCGGGGTGGGGGGTGCGGTGCGAAACCGGCACGTGCTTCGGGTAATGCCTCTGCCCAGGGCAGGTAGGGTTTGATGTCGAGGACCGGCGTGCCGTCGACCAGGTCGTGCCCTTGCAGGTAGAGGCGCACCCCGTTGTCGGTTTCTATTCGTTGCAGTGCGACCAGCGACAGCCCCAGGCGGTTGGGCCTGTGCGTGCTGCGTGTCGCGAAGACGCCAATCTTGGTATTGCCGCCCAGGCGGGGTGGACGCACCAGCGCTGTCCAGCGTTCGGGGCTACGATGAAAGACGAAGGTCAGCCACAGATGACTCACCTGCTCGAGACCGCGTACAGCGAGCGGGTTGTCATAGGGCGGCAGTAGGTGAAGCACTGCGCGACCGGCCGGCACCAGTCCGGGTTGTCGAGGGATGCCGAACTTGTCGGGGTAGTCGCTGGCGATCCGGCCGATGGCCGAAAGGCTGAAAGCGTCCGGCAACGAGAGTGGGATATCGTGCATGCAAGGCATTATGCCGTGCATCGAGGGGACGAGCGAGGCCTTTGGCATGTCTTCCTGCAACTGTTCCGGGGAGCCACCATTGTGTAGTCTGCGCCTGTGACAGGGAAGTTTACCGGTGCCACATGAAGGCGCCGGGCTGTCATGCCGAACGAGAACCGAAGCTAAGGAGAGGCTGTCATGAGTTTTCTGCATGTCTATCACGAAGCGGACGGTGAACAACCGATCCTGTCCACCCATGAAGGCGAGCGCATCGCTGCGGAATTGGCAGCCCATGGGGTGCGTTTCGATCGCTGCGAACCGCATCCCGAACTGGTGCCTGATGCTGACCAGAAGAGTGTGCTGACGGCTTACGCCGAAGAGATAGAGCGTCTCAAGCGCGAAGGCGGCTTTGTCGTTGCGGACGTGATTGGGCTGCGGCCTGACCATCCCGACAAGGCATCGTTGCGCCAGGAGTTTCTCGACGAGCACCGCTATAGCGAGGATGAAATGCATGTCTTCGTGCGTGGGGGATGCCTTTTCTACCTGCACCTGAACCAGCGGGTCTATGTCATCGGCTGTGCGGCCGGTGATCTGATTTCGGTGCCGGCGGATACACCGCACTGGTTCGACATGGGGCCTGAGCCCAACTTCACGGCTATCCGGCTATTCGCCGCCAGCGAGGCCCAGGCGGCGAGGATGACCGGCAGCGATATCGCGTCTCGGTTTCCGCGCTACGAGGCTTTCAGTGGCGAACAGGCGGCGTGAAGCGGGCCCGTCGATTCCTCACCCTTGACGAGACATGACGCCATGCTGGAACGCGTTCGTTACCGTGTCGCTCTGCCCGACGATGCGGCCGACCAGGGAGAAGTCTTCCATCACGCCGTGATGCAGGGCGCGGCTGGCTATTACAGCCTGGCACAGCGCGATGCCTGGGCCAGCGCCTTGCCGCGTGAGGCGGCGGCGTGGGCGGCTCGCCAGGCCCTGTTCACCACGCTGGTCGCGACCTGTGACGGACGCTGCGTGGGCTTCGTGGAGCTCGATATCGGGGGTGGGCGGATCGAGACGCTGTACGTGTGGCCGGCGCTGGCCCGGCACGGTATCGGGGGACGCCTGCTCGACTACGCCGAGGATGAGATGCGTGCCCAGGGCGTCGAGCGGTTACGTATCGAAGCCAGCCTGATACTGGCGCCAGGGCTCGAGCGGCGCGGCTGGGTACGGCGGGGCGAGGAATGGGTCGAGCGGCGGGGCGAGCGGCTGAATCGTATCGTGCTGGAAAAGCCGCTGGCCCCGTCGGGCGAAATCAGCGCGTAGCCACCTGGGTGACACGCATCGACAGATCGATGGCCTTGACGTCCTTGGTCAGGGCACCAATGGAAATGCAATCCACGCCGGTCGCGGCAATCGCTTCCAGGGTCGCTTCGCTGACATTGCCGGAAGCTTCCAGCGTGGCCCGTTTCTCGGTCAGGCGAACCGCCTCGCGCATGTCATCAAGGGTGAAATTGTCGAGCATGATCACGTCGGCCCCGGCCTCGAGTGCCTGGGCCAGCTCGTCAAGGCTTTCCACCTCGACTTCCACCGGCAAATCGCGGGCTATCTTGCGTGCCTCCTTGACTGCCGCGGCGATACCACCACAGGCTGCGATGTGGTTCTCCTTGATCAGGAAGGCGTCGTAGAGACCGATACGATGGTTGTGGCCACCACCGCAGGTAACGGCGTACTTCTGCGCCAGGCGCATTCCGGGCAGGGTCTTGCGCGTGTCGAGCAGACGCACGCCGGTATCGGCCACCTGGCGTACGTAGTCGCGGGTGCGCGTGGCGGTGCCTGACAGCGTCTGCAGCAGGTTGAGTGCCGCGCGCTCACCGGTCATCACGCTGCGTGCCGGGCCTTCGAGTTCCAGAAAGACACTGTCGGCGGCTATGGCATCGCCATCGGCGGCATGCCAGTTGAGGATGACGCGCTTGTCGAGGCGCCGATAGAGTTCATCGACCCAGGCCACACCGCACAGCACGGCATCCTCGCGGGTGATGACCCGGGCAGTGGCCCACTGGCGCTCCGGAATTAGCTGGGCGGTGATGTCCCCCGGGCCGACGTCTTCCGCCAGCAGGCGGGCGGCGCTGGTGCGAATGTCTTCCGCGAGGGCTTCGTAGTAATGCATGGCTTCCCGTGCTCTTCGATGTGCGACAATGCCGTTATTATAGGGAAAGCCATGCAAATTCGGCAGGGGAGAGGCATGCAGATCAACGAAGGCTGGCTGAGCGATGCCCGGCGCGTTGCGTCGCCCAACGCCAACCAGCGACCGCAGAACGAGATCTCATTGCTGGTATTGCACTCGATCAGTCTGCCGCCGGGATGCTTTGGTGGCGAGGCCATCGAACAGCTGTTCACCAACACGCTCGATCCTGCCGGGCATCCCTACTATGCGCGCCTGGACGGGCTCAAGGTGTCAGCCCACCTGCTGATCCGGCGTGACGGCGAATGCGTCCAGTTCGTGCCGTTCGATCGGCGCGCCTGGCATGCCGGCCGTTCGAGCTGGCACGATGCCGGGAAGCTACGAAGCAACCTCAACGATTTCAGCATCGGCATCGAACTCGAGGGGGTTGAAATTCATCCCTACACCGAGCAGCAATATCATGCCCTGGCCAGCGTCATTTGTGCGTTAATGGCGTCCTATCCAGCACTGGATGCGCAGCGCATCACCAGTCATGCGCGCATCGCGCCGCTGCGCAAGACGGACCCGGGCCCGGCATTCGACTGGGCCTTTTTGCGACAATGTCTTGAACGAACTTGACCTGTGTGTAGCCAAGCTACACTGGACAGAGTTAGCCTGGCCGGGACGACGCGGTAACGTAAGTGCTTGATGCTGCGCTGCAATATTGTCTATGGAATGGTTTTCCATATTGGCTTCAATTGGCAGCGGCCAGCGTTTGCGGTATCTTCGTGCGCAGAATTTGCGTGCCTGAGGCACCCATCTGTAAAGAAACTACAGACGGTTTATCGGAGACACGGCCCGTAGAAGGTCGCGCCCGCACTGAAGAGCGCCATACGCCCCTCGCCTGTTGTGGGAGGGCAGACTGACACAATATCTTCACTCGGAGAGACGTCTATGAGTCTGGAGGCAAGAGAAGATCTCGATCCGATCGAAACCACGGAATGGATAGAATCCCTGGAATCGGTCCTGGATCGTGAGGGCGAAGAGCGCGCCCAGTACCTGATGAGCCGTCTGGCAGATCGCTTCCGCCGCGATGGCATGCAGGTACCCTTCTCGGTGACGACCCCCCATCGCAACACGATCCCAGTGCACCGCGAAGCGCGCATGCCCGGCGATCTGTTCATGGAACGGCGCATTCGTTCACTGATCCGTTGGAACATGGCGGCGCAGGTCATTCGCGCCAACAAGAAGCACAAGGGGCTGGGCGGCCACCTTGCCAGCTACATGTCGAGCGCGACACTTTACGAGGTGGGTTTCAACCACTTCTTCCGCGCTCCCAACGGTGAGTTCAAGGGCGACCTGCTCTACATTCAGGGCCACGTGTCCCCGGGCATCTATGCCCGCTCGTTCCTCGAGGGGCGCCTGACCGAAGAGCAGATGGACAACTTCCGTCAGGAAGTCGACGGCAACGGCCTGTCCTCCTATCCGCACCCGTGGCTGATGCCGGATTACTGGCAGTTCCCCACCGTGTCCATGGGCCTGGGACCGATCACCGCGATCTACCAGGCGCACGTCATGAAGTACCTGGATTCGCGTGGCCTGCAGCCGATGCATGACCGCAAGGTCTGGGCGTTCCTCGGCGACGGCGAGTGCGACGAGCCGGAATCTCTCGGCGCGCTGCACCTGGCCAGCCGCGAGAAGCTCGACAACCTGATCTTCGTGGTCAACTGCAACCTGCAGCGCCTGGATGGACCGGTGCGCGGCAACTCGCGGATCATCGACGAACTGGAAGGCGTGTTCCGGGGCGCCGGCTGGAACGTTCTCAAGGTGGTCTGGGGCCGTTTCTGGGATCCGCTGTTCGAGAAGGACACCAAGGGCATCCTGCAAAAGCGCATGGATGAGGCGGTCGACGGCGAATACCAGAACTACAAGGCCAATGGCGGTGCCTATACCCGCGAGCATTTCTTCGGCAAGTACCCCGAAACCGCGAAGATGGTCGAGGACCTGTCCGACGACGACATCTGGAAGCTCAACCGTGGCGGCCACGATCCCTACAAGGTCTATGCGGCCTATCACGAGGCGGTGAACAGCTCCAATGGTCGGCCCACCGTGATCCTGGCGCACACCGTCAAGGGTTACGGCATGGGCGGCGGTTCCGGCGAAGCCGACATGGAAGCGCACCAGATCAAGTCGATGGATACCGAGGCACTGAAGAAATTCCGCGACCGCTTCGGCATTCCGGTCACCGACGAGCAGATCGACAGCGGCAACATTCCGTACTTCAAGCCGGCCGAGGACAGCCCGGAAATGAAGTACATGCACCTGCGCCGCGAGCAGCTTGGCGGTTACCTGCCGGCACGCAAGAGCGATTTTGAGGCACTCGAGATTCCTGGCCTCGACGACAAGATGTTCGCCAGCCAGACCAAGGGCTCCGGTGATCGCGAAGTCTCCACCACCATGGCCTTCGTGCGTATCCTAAACGGCCTGGTCAAGCACAAGGGGCTGGGCAAGCAGGTCGTGCCTATCGTGCCCGACGAGGCGCGTACCTTCGGCATGGAAGGCATGTTCCGCCAGCTCGGCATCTATACCTCCGAAGGCCAGAAGTATGAGCCGATGGATGCCGGCCAGATCATGTATTACCGCGAGGACAAGGCCGGCCAGATCCTCGAAGAGGGCATCACCGAAGCGGGCGCCATGTCGGCGTGGATCGCCGCGGCGACGTCCTACTCCAACCACCACATGCCGCTGCTGCCGTTCTACATCTACTACTCGATGTTCGGCTTCCAGCGCATCGGTGACCTGGCGTGGTTGGCGGGTGACATGCAGGCGCGCGGTTTCATGCTTGGCGGTACTGCCGGCCGCACCACGCTGAACGGTGAAGGACTGCAGCACCAGGACGGGCACAGCCTCATCCAGGCGTCTACCATTCCTAACTGCCGCAGCTACGATCCGACCTACGGGCACGAGGTCGCGGTCATCGTGCAGGACGGCCTGAAGCGGATGTATCAGGATAAGGAAAACTGCTTCTACTACCTGACCCTGATGAACGAGAACTACCCGCATCCGGAGATGCCGGAAGGGTCGACCGAAGACATCATCAAGGGCATGTACCTGCTGCGCGAGACCGAGGGCAGCAAGGCACACGTCCAGTTGATGGGCTCGGGTACCATCCTGCGCGAGGTCGAGGCGGCCGCCGAGATCCTCAAGGAGGAATACGAGGTCGGCGCTGATATCTGGAGCGTGACCAGCTTCAATGAGCTGCGTCGCGAGGCGCTCGAGATCGACCGCCAGGCTTTCCTACACCCGGACGACGAGGCTGCCAAGCCGCACGTCACCCAGTGCCTGGAAGGTCGCAAGGGGCCGGCCATCGCCTCGACCGACTACATGAAGCTCTACGCCGACCAGGTTCGCGCCTGGGTGCCTACCGACTATCACGTGCTCGGCACCGATGGGTACGGGCGTTCGGATACGCGTGAAAAGCTGCGTCACTTCTTCGAAGTCGACCGCTACTTCGTCACCGTGGCGGCGCTCAAGGCGCTGGCCGAGCGTGGCGAGATTGACCGCAAGGTCGTTGCGGATGCCCTCAAGAAGTACGGCATCGATCCGAACAAGCCCAACCCGCTGGTCAGCTGATCAGGTGGCAGGCAGGCTACGCTTAGAACGTGGCCTGTCCGTCCCGTGCACGATTTGGAAGGAGCGCGACCTTGAGTAGCGAAATCATCAAAGTTCCCGACATCGGCGGCAGCACCGATGTCGAAATCATCGAGATCGCGGTGTCCGAAGGCGATGTCATTGCGCCGGAAGACACCATGATCACGCTGGAATCCGACAAGGCCAGCATGGACGTGCCTGCGCCCAAGGGCGGCAAGGTAGTCAAGGTGCTGGTCAAGGAAGGCGACACCGTCTCTGAAGGCGACGACATCCTCGAGCTCGAGGCCGAGGGCGGCGGCGATGACGAGGCCGAACAGGAGGAGGCTCAGCAGGAGAGCGCCCCGGCCGAGGAGGACCAGGCCGAGGAAAAGCCCGCCAAGCAGGACTCTGACAAGCAGGCCCAGCCCAAGCCGGCCAAGAAGTCCGGCGGCGGCAAGCGCACGGTGGAGATCAAGGTTCCCGATATCGGCGGCAGCGAAAATGTCGAGATCATCGAAGTGGCGGTCGCCGAAGGTGACGAGGTCAACGCCGAGGATGCCCTGATCACGCTGGAATCCGACAAGGCGTCCATGGACGTGCCCAGCCCGCACAGCGGCAAGCTCGTTTCACTCGCCGTGAAGGAGGGCGACGCCGTCTCCGAGGGTGATCTGATCGGCACCATGGAGATCGCCGGTGAAGGCGGGGACGACGAAGGCGAACCCGAGGAAGCGGCCAGCAGCGACGAAGCCGTTAGCGAAACGGCTGAAGCCGACGAGCCCCAGGAGGGCGAGGTCGAGGAAGCCGAAGGCCCCGGGGCACAGGGAGAGAGCCAGCGCAAGGAGATCCGTGTTCCCGATCTCGGCGGCAGCGAGAATGTGCCGATCATCGAGATGGCGGTGGCCGAAGGCGACGAGATCAACGAGGAAGACCCGCTGATCACGCTGGAGTCCGACAAGGCGTCGATGGACGTGCCCAGCCCCTACAAGGGCAAGCTCGTCGAACTCGCCGTCAAGGAAGGCGATACCGTCTCCGAAGGCGACCTGATCGGCTACGTGGAAGTTGCCGGGGCCAAGAAGACCAAGCCCAAGCAGGCCGAGGCGCCCAAGCGTGAGTCTACTGAAGAGCGCAAGCCCGCTGGCAAGTCGCAGCAGGTCGCCGACGTCGAAGCCACGGCCAAGCCCAGCCCCGAGGCGCAGATGGCAAGCCAGCAGCCGCGCAAGGGTAAACTGGCGCATGCCGGCCCGGCGGTGCGCATGCTGGCACGCGAATTGGGTGTCGAGCTTTCCGAAGTAACGCCCAGTGGACCGAAAGGCCGTGTACTGAAAGAAGACGTGCACGCCTACGTCAAGCAAGTGCTCAAGCAGCGCAAGGAAGCCCCGGCAGCCGCAGGCGCGAGCGCCACGGTAGGTGGCGGCATTCCGCCGATCCCGGCCATCGACTTCAGCCAGTTCGGCGAGGTCGAGGAGCAGCCGATGGGTCGGTTGCTCAAGGCTGGGGCCACCAACCTGCATCGCAGCTGGCTGAACGTGCCGCACGTCACCCAGTTCGACGAGGCCGACATCACCGAGCTGGAGGCTTTCCGCAAGTCGATGAAGGCCGAGGCCGAAGCCGAGGGTGCCAAGCTCACGCCGCTGCCGTTCCTGATCAAGGCGTGCGCGTTTGCGCTGCGCAAGTATCCGCAGTTCAACGTCAGTCTGCACCCGGATGGCGACAAGCTGGTGTGGAAGAAGTACGTGCACATCGGTGTGGCCGTGGATACGCCGGATGGCCTGATGGTGCCGGTGATCCGCGATGTCGACAAGAAGTCGCTGTACGAGTTGGCTCGCGAGTCGGTGGATCTGGCCAAGCGTGCCCAGGCCAAGAAACTCAAGCGCGAGGAGATGCAGGGCGGCTGCTTTACCATCTCCAGCCTGGGGTCGATCGGCGGGACTGCCTTCACACCCATCGTCAATGCCCCCGAGGTGGCCATTCTCGGCGTCTCCAAGGCGCAGATGAAACCGGTGTGGGATGGCAAGGACTTCGCGCCACGACTGATGATGCCGCTGAGCCTGTCCTACGATCACCGTGCTGTGAATGGCGCCGATGCGGCACGCTTCACAGCGTTCCTGGCGCAGGCACTGAGCGATATTCGGCGACTGCTGCTGTAATTCGTGACTCTGCCAGACAAGGCGGCCTGCGGGCCGCCTTTTTCATGGCGTGACGGAACCTCGTTCCAGGCGCAACCAAAGTGCTAGTGGCACGGCGCCGTGCGGTCGCTAAAGTAATCGACATGCGTCATCATGACACCCATGACTTAAGTGTGCTTGTCTGGCAACCGTGCCGTCGGTATTGTCAGACGCCTCGTTTTCATCATTGGCCGGTAATGCCGGCCAACAGCCAATTTCGATAACAAGCGATTGATTCGATACTCCAAGGAGCAGCACTGATGCGTTTGATTCTGTTGGGGGCCCCCGGTGCCGGCAAGGGTACCCAGGCCCAGTTCATCTGCGAGCGTTTTAATATCCCTCAGATTTCCACCGGGGACATGCTACGCGCCGCGGTCAAGGAGGGCAGCGAACTGGGTCTCAAGGTCAAGGAGATCATGGCCAGCGGCGGCCTGGTGTCGGATGACATCATCATCGCCCTGGTCAAGGAGCGCATCAGCCAGCCGGATTGCGTCAATGGTTTCCTGTTCGACGGGTTCCCGCGCACCATTCCCCAGGCCGACGCGCTCAAGGAATCCGGCGTCAAGCTCGACCATGTGGTCGAGATTGCCGTCGATGACGAGGAGATCGTCCATCGCCTGGCGGGACGTCGAGTCCACCCGAGTTCCGGTCGCGTATATCATGTCGATTACAACCCGCCCAAGGAAAACGGCAAGGACGATATGACCGGCGAGGCGCTGATCCAGCGCGACGACGATCGTGAATCGACGGTCCGCAACCGCCTGTCGGTCTACCACGAACAGACTGAGCCCCTGGTCAACTACTACCGGCAGTGGGCCGAGCAGGACCCGACGGCTGCACCGGTCTATCACCGCATCGAAGGCATCGGTAGCGTCGACGACATCCGCGCTCAGGTCATCAAGGCGCTGGAAGGCTGACAGACGCCGCGTTACCCGTACGCGCCATGGCCCGGACCGAGTCCGGGCCATTGTCGTTGGGGAGCGGGTTTTGCGGGGCAGGCCGCGGCCGTATAATGCGCACTCCATTTCATGACCCCGTGAACCGCCGATGTCGACGCTGCTGGCCCTGGATGCCTCCTCGAGTGCCTGTTCCTGTGCTGTCTGGCACAAGGGCGAGGTGACTTCCCGCTTCGCCCTCACACCCCGCGAGCACACCCGCCGTCTGATGCCGATGATCGATGAGGTCCTGGCCGAGGCGGGGTTGCAGCCTGACGATCTGGACGCCTTGGCCTACGGGCGTGGTCCGGGGTCGTTCACTGGCCTGCGGATTGCCGCCGGGGTAGCCCAAGGTCTGGCTTTCGGGCTCGACCGGCCGTTGCTTGGCGTCTCGACCCTCGAGGCGCTGGCGCTGGCAGCACACCGCCGGTACCACCTGCGCTACGTGATTCCCGCCTTGGACGCACGCATGAACGAGATCTATGTGGCGGCCTATCACTGTCAGGATGGCAGCTTGAATCGGGTACTCGACGAGGCGGTCATGCCTCCCGACCGATTGCGCGTCCCGTCGGATCGTCAGGATGCCGACTGGTGCGGTGTCGGCTCGGGCTGGACGCTATGGGAGGCCATGCCGACCCTGGTGCAGGCAGCCTTGAGCCAGCGCCTGCCCGACATGCAGCCGGATGCCGCCGACATGGTGCGGCTCGCTGCCAAGGCGTTCGACGCCGGCGAGGGCCAGGCGGCCCACGAGGTCATTCCCGTCTATCTACGTGATCAGGTGGCCTGGCAGAAGCGCTAGGCCTCAACGTTCGCGATCGGCAACATGGCTCGGCGTCGTCGAGCCGTTCTCTCTCCTACGGACACAGGAAACATCAATGGACTGGTTGCAACTGGTGGTGCTGGCCCTGATTCAGGGACTGACCGAATTCCTGCCGATCTCATCATCAGCGCATCTGATCCTGCCCTCGCAGGTGCTGGGCTGGCCCGATCAGGGGCTGGCTTTCGATGTGGCCGTGCATGTAGGTACGCTGGCCGCCGTGATGCTGGTGTTTCGACGCGACATCGTGGCCATCCTGTCCGGCTGGTTTGGACAGTTCGCCGGTACGGGGTCGTTGGCCTCGCGACAGACCGAGTCGAGCTGGCTGGGCTGGATGGTGCTGCTCGCCACCTTGCCGGCAGTCATCTTCGGTGGGCTGTTCAACGATCTCATCGAATCCTCGCTGCGCTCGTCACTGGTCATTGCGATCACCACCATCGTCTTCGGGCTGCTGCTGTGGTGGGCCGATGCCCGGGGCAGCCGCAGCCGCGACCTGGCGACGATGACCCTCAAGGCAGCGCTGATCATCGGCCTGTTCCAGGCCATCGCCCTGATACCTGGCACGTCTCGCTCGGGGATCACAATTACCGCAGCATTGCTGCTGGGTTTCGATCGCCTCAGCTCGGCGCGTTTTTCCTTCCTGCTGTCGATACCCCTGATCATCGCCGCCGGCGCATTGAAAGGGCTGGAGCTGGCCGAGTCGGGCTCGGACGCCGCGGTTCATGATGTGCTGATCGGTGCCGGTCTTTCCTTCGTGGCAGCGCTGGTGTGCATCAAGCTGTTCCTGGCGGCACTGGATCGCATCGGCATGTGGCCGTTCGTGGCCTACCGCCTGCTGCTGGGGGGCGTGCTGTTGTGGCTATGGGTAGCCTGACCCAGGCCGATGCCTCTTCGGGTATCGTTGCCGTAGGGGATGAACTGCAGTCCTTGGCGGCGCGCCTGGGCATTGCCTGGGCACCGATCCGGCCCGAGCATGGCCTGGCGCTGCTCGAGACCCCCGAAGGGCTGGCCATCGCCGGCGATTCAGTGCACTACGGCAATCCCCTGCAGGTCGACTTCGTCGGCGGCAAAGCCGCTCATCGCCGTCGCTTCGGCGGCGGGCGTGGTCAGCTGGTAGCCAAGGCGTGCGGACTGGGCAAGGGCGGCGTGACGCCGAGCATCGTCGATGCCACGGCGGGCCTGGGACGCGATGCCTTCGTGCTGGCGACGTTGGGTGCCGAGGTGCTGTTGCTGGAGCGGGTGCCGGCCATCTTCGCGTTGCTCGAGGATGGTCTGTGGCGTGCCCGGCGTGATGACGAGGCGGGAGAGATCGCGGCGCGCATGCAGGCCATGCATGCCGATGCCGGGCGCGAACTGGATACGGTCGTCGCCCGTAGCGGAATCGCACCGCAGGTGATCCATCTCGATCCGATGTTCCCCCATCGCGACAAGTCGGCACTGGTCAAGAAAGACATGCGCCTGTTTCGCGAACTGGCTGGTGACGACGATGACGCGCCACGCCTGCTCGAGGCTGCGCTTGACGTGGCCACCCACCGTGTCGTGGTCAAGCGCCCCCGCAAGGCGCCGCCTATCGATGGCCCCCGGCCCGGCCACATGATCGAGGGCAAGACCAGCCGCTACGACCTCTACGTGCACCGCGCCCTGAAGTGATCGCGCGGCTTCACTGAAGCGCGATCTGGCGCAGGCGGTGACGCAACACCGGGTCGAACAGCACGCGCCCTCGCAACTGGGCGGCTTCCAGTGCCTTGTCGAAACACAGATGCTGCGCCTCGCGCCATAGCCAGCCCTCTTTCTCTAGGGTGTCGAGTAGCCCGCTGAATAGCCGCCGGTCGAAGAACTCGGGTGCGTTGAGTCCCGACAGTAGGGTCAGCCGCTCGGCCAGTTGACGGCTGTGTTCCTCGAGCGCCTCCCGGGTCAGGCTGCCGCTGGGGTAGCGCAGCAGGGCAGCGAGCAGCAAATAACCACGTTCCAGCGATGGCTGGATCAGGCGTCCCAGCAGGCTGAGACGTTCGCTGTCCGCGTCGTGACTGGGTGGCCGCCGCCAGGTGCCGTTGTCATGACGCAGCAGCCCTAGATGCACTAGGTTATCGAGCGTATTGTCCAGCGCCTGGCGGAATTCGCCGGGTAACGAGACGCTCAGCTCGTGATCGATCAGCGGCCAGGCTGGGGCCAGCAGGTCGTGGAGCGTATCGCGATCGAAACGCACGTTGTTGCGAAAGGCGAAGGCGACCAAGGCCGGCAGGGCGAACAGTTGCAGCACGTTGTTACGATACCAGGTGAGCAGCGTGGCCTGCTCACTATTGGCCAGGATCAATTCACCCAGGGCCTGGTCGCGCCGCTCGATGAAGCCCAGCGTATGCGTCTCGTTGAGCCACTCATCCGGTGTCCCCTCAGGCAGGCTGAGTTGGGCGCCGCCAGGGTGCAGACGTTGCAGTTCGACCAGCATCGCCATTTGTGTCTTGAGCAGGCTAGCCTCGACGGCGCGATGCGGAGTGGCGAGCAGTACCAGTGCCGTGAGGTTGACGGCATTGAGCGCGGCGGCGGCATTGATGCGTCGGCTGAGTTCCCTGCCCAGCTCCGGTACGGCACGGGTCATCCATGGCGGGCGTGTGCCATGCTCCGCCTGACGCCAGTGGGGGATGCAGCCGTCGAGAAATTCGCCCAGGCGCAGCGGCTCGCCGACATTGACCGTGACCTGGCCGAAGGGCTGGCGCAGTTGTCCCAGCACCCGTATCAGGTCGAACGGTGACTCCTTCTTCTTGGCGCCGCCCTGCAATTCCCTGAGATAGCTGCTGCTTTCGAGGACCTTTTCGTAACCGATGTAGACCGGGACGAAGGCAAGCTCGCGGTGGGTGCCTCGCAGGTAGGAGCGCAGAGTCATGGCCAGCATGCCGGGGCGCGGCGTCAGCATGCGCCCGGTGCGCGATCGGCCGCCCTCGACGAAGTATTCCACGGGATGGCCACGCGACAGCAGGCGATGCAGGTATTCGTTGAACACGGCCGAGTAGAGGCGGTTGTCCTTGAAGCTGCGACGCATGAAAAAGGCACCACCGCGTCGCAGCAGCGGCCCGACCACCGGCATGTCGAGGTTGCGGCCGGCAGCGATATGCGGGGGCATCAGGCCCTCGCGGTACAGGACGTAGGAGAGCAGCAGGTAGTCGATGTGGCTACGGTGGCAGGGCACGTAGACCAGCGTATGGTCGCCGGCCAGCGCCTTGGCACGCTCCAGCCCGTTGACCTGAACACCGGCATAGAGCTGGTTCCACAGGCGGTGCAGCAACTGGGCCAGAAAGCGCAGCACCGGATAGCTCATGTTGGAAGCGATCTCTCGACCGTAGCGTCGCGCGCGGCGGCGCATGCGTTGTGGTGACTGGCCCAGGGCGGCGGCGCACTCCTCGATGGTCCGCTGGATCTCGGGGCTGGCCACGACGCCTTCGATCAGTGTGTTGCGGTGCGACAGGTCGGGCCCTAGAACGCGTGTACGTACTCGGCGGAAGTGCACGCGCATCAGGCGCGACACCTTGCGGCTGGTCAGTTCGGGGGAGCGTCCATCGTAAAGTTCGCGCAGCGACAGCGGGGCGCCCAGGTGAAACTCGACATCCTTGCCATTGACCAATACCGACAGTAACCGCCGCATGCGTCCGGTAAGCCGCCAGTCGTCGGCGGCCAGCAGCTTCCAGAAACCAAAGGTCTTGCCCGGTGCCCGGCCCCAGAACACGCTCACCGGGACCAGTTGCACGTCCTGTCCAGGAAACTGCTCGAGGTCATCGATCAATCCCGCGAAAGGCGCGGGCGCCGGCGGCAGCCTGCCCCACAGGCGCCGGCCTGGTCTTGGCAACGGCACGCAGGCTTTCAGCGGCTGGCTGGCCAGGTGCAGTCGCGCGTCAGGCGGTGGCAGGTTGTGTCGTGCGCAAAATGCCTCCAGCAACAGGCTGTCGGAAAGAGCGGCATGGGGCAGGACATAGAGGGTCGTGATGTCGGGATGCAGGCCCAGCGTCTGGGGATCGGGCTCGACCAGGCGCAGGTCGACCCAACGCGCGAGTAGCTTGCGGAATGGCGAACGCAACGGTTGGAGCAAGAAAGTCAGCAAGGCCAATCCTATGCCGGCAAGAGAATATTGCGGCATTATAGCGATTTGTCCTACGAACTGGAGCGTCGAGGCGTTGAGGGAGTACGCAAGGAAATCGGGTCGGCGCAGGAGCGGCACCTGGCGGGATGGAAACCATTTCACGCTGCTGGCCGAAGGGCGGCGTTACCTGCCGGTCATGGAGCGCGCCATCGCCGAGGCCCACTCGTTCATCGTTCTCGAATTGTATCTGATGGAGTCGGGGCGCTTGGCGACACGACTCATCGATCGACTGGCCGAGGCGGTGCAGCGAGGCGTCACCGTGCTGGTTCTGCTCGATGGTTTCGGTGCCATGGGGCTCGATGGCAAGGATCGTGACAGGCTACGCGAATCCGGCGTGGCCCTGCGCTTTTTCAATCCCCTGGTCTGGCGTCACCTGGGCAACGTCTTGATGCGCGATCATCGCAAGTTGCTGATCGTCGATGGCCAGGTAGCATTTACCGGTGGCTTTGGTGCGGTGGATGAATTCATCGAGGCCTGGTTCGATGTCGGGGTACGTATCGAGGGGCCTGTCGTGGCGGACTGGCTTGCGCTTTTTGCTCGGTTGTGGGTCTCTCCGACGACCCGGGGCGATGGCGATCCGGCACTGGTCGAACGGCTGACGGAGGCAAGGGGCGAGACGAGCGAGAAACGCAACATGCTTGGTCGCGTGATGTGGGGGCAGGGATACCGCTACCAGGCCATCCGTCACTCACTGCACCAGCGCGTGATCACCGCCCGGCAGCGCCTCTGGGTATGTACGCCGTATTTCGTGCCCACCCTGACATTACGTCGTCGCCTGGCCCGGGCGGCCCGGCGCGGCGTCGACGTCAGGCTGCTGTTACCCGGCGATGCTCATGATCATCCCGGAGTCAGGTATGCCGGGCAACGTTTCTACGGCCGGCTATTGCGCGCCGGCGTACGTATCTACGAGTATCAGCCGGGGTTCATTCACGCCAAGATTTCACTCGTCGATAGCTGGGTCAGTGTCGGTTCGTGCAATTTCGATCACTGGAGCCTGCAGTGGAACCTCGAGGCCAACCAGGAAGTGCTGAACGCCGACTTCGCCGACGAGACGGCGCTCCTGTTCGAGCGCAACTTCGCCCTGAGCCGCGAGATACTGCCTGCCCAATGGGCGCTACGCCCGCGCTGGTACCGGCTGCGCGAATGGGTGTTCGGGACGCTCGATTCGTGGGTCACGCGGTTGCGCTAATGTCTTGTCGTGCTCGTTCCGGCACCAGGCGTGCTGGTCGTAGCCAACAGACAAGGCTTATCGGCGCTGCTTGCCGCTGCGTCCGGCGGGCTTCTTCTTGCGCGGCGTCGGCTTGGGGCTCTCCGGCGGCACCCGGTAATGCAGATACAAATCGAGGGTCAACTCGGGCAATTGCTGTACGAGCCGCTCGGCCTGGGTGGCATCGCGGCTGAGTTCGGCCATGTCCGGCTCGTCCTCGAACAGCCCCGACAGAGCCATGAACGGCAACAACAAGGTGGCTGCGCTTTCCTCGTCGCCTTCGAACCAGGCCGTCTCGTCGAGGAACACGCCCTCCATGAAGCCGGCGCACCAATCCCCGATCGGGGTTTCCTCGGCGGCGATACCGCCGAGTTCCAGCTCGAAAGGCAACTCCGGTAGCTGGCCTTGCTCCAGTGCATCGACGGCGTTGCGCCGCAGGCGCTCGAGCAGACCGAGGATCTCGTCGCGCTCGCTGTCATCGGCAAACTCGGGCTCGCCGTGGAACAGCTCGCCGACCCAGGTCGCGGCCGGAACGTCGCGGGGAGCGATGGCCAGCGCGACCAGAAAGCCGTGGGCCCCGATCAGATCCAGGGCATCGGCGTCGACCTGATCGGAATCCAGAAAGTCGTCGAGGCGGTCCAGTTCGTCGTCGTCGAGCAGGGGAGTAGGGCGTGGTGTCTCTTGCATGGTCGTTTCCACCAAAAAATGAGTCTGGCGCTGGACGCGCTCGGCATTCAGCGGCATTCTAGCATTGCAATGCAATCCCCTGTGCTTCCGACTCCCGATCCCGATGAACTCGCTGCCCTCGACAGGTCGGCGCTGCATGCTCGTGCCTACGAGCGTGTCGATGCTGCCTGGAAACTGGCTTGCGAGGTGTATCCCGAACTGCCTCGACCCCGGGTGTGGCTGGACATTCGTGGCAAATGTGCCGGACAGGCGCATTTCGGCCGCGGTGGGCTGCGTTTCAATCCGGTCTTGCTCAGCGAGAATCGCCAGGCCTTCTTCGTCGACGTGATCCCTCACGAGATGGCCCATTGGCTGGTGCATCACCTCGAGGATGGCGAGCGGATCCAGCCGCATGGCCACGAGTGGCGCAGCGTCATGACGCGTCTCTATGGCCTCGAGCCGCGCGTGACTCATCGCTTCGACACTCGCTCGGCCAGCCCTGCCCCCCACCGTTACGAATGCGCCTGTCGCAGCCATTACTTCAGTGCCAGGCGTCACGCTCGTGCACGCGCCGGTCAGGCCTATTTTTGTCGACAATGTCGCCAGACCTTGGTCTATAAGGCTATTGAACAATCCTGAGATGGCTGCTTAAGTTTTTGAAATTTAAGTGGAAAATGCTTCTACCAATGTCTAATAGGGTGCAGCCCCCCGTCTAGGTATATGCTGAATGCACTTTCAGGGGTCGGCACGTCTTGCGGCCGGCAGACGCATGTTTTCTAGGTACAGGGGCTCAGGTATGACCGAACAGCAGAAAGTCTATCCAGTGCGTGAGGAAATCGCCGCCAACGCCTGGGCGGACAAGGAAAAGTATCAGGCCATGTACCGCCAGTCGGTGGAGGACCCAGAGCAGTTCTGGGCCGAACAGGCCAAGCGCCTCGACTGGGTCAAGGTGCCCACCAAGATCAAGCACACTGTATTCGACACTCACAATGTCGACATCCGCTGGTTCGAAGATGGCCAGATCAACGCCAGTGTCAACTGCCTGGATCGTCATCTGGAGACGCGCGGCGACCAGCCGGCGATCATCTGGGAGGGCGACGATCCCAACCAGAGCAAGACCCTGACCTACCGTGAGCTGCATGCCCAGACCTGCCAGTTGGCCAATTCGCTAAAGGCGCTCGGCGTCGGCAAGGGCGATGTGGTGACGCTCTATATGCCGATGATTCCCGAGGCGGCCATGGCAATGCTGGCCTGTGCTCGCATCGGCGCCATCCACTCCGTAGTGTTCGGCGGCTTCTCTCCGGATGCCCTGGCTCAGCGTGTCGTCGATGCCCAATCAAAGCTGGTGATCACTGCCGACGAATCGGTGCGTGGCGGCAAGCACGTGCCGCTCAAGGATAATGTCGATGCGGCGCTGACCCGCAAGGGCACCGATGTGGTCGACAACGTGCTGGTGGTCAAACGCACCGGGGGAGACATCGACTGGAACGACGATCGCGACGTCTGGTACCACGAAGTTGTCGAGAAGCAGGCCACTGACTGCGCCGCAGAGACCATGAACGCCGAAGATCCGTTGTTCATCCTCTACACTTCAGGTTCCACCGGGGCACCCAAGGGGCTCAAGCACACTACGGGCGGCTACCTGCTGCATGCCTCGATGACCCATCAGTATGTCTTCGACTATCAGGATGGCGAGGTCTACTGGTGCAGCGCCGATGTCGGTTGGGTCACCGGCCACAGCTACATCGTCTACGGTCCGCTGGCCAACGGCGCCACCACCCTGATGTTCGAGGGTGTGCCCAGCTATCCGTCCCATGGTCGCCTGGGCGAAGTCATCGACAAGCACAACGTGTCGATCCTGTACACGTCGCCGACGGCGGTCCGTGCCCTGATGGCGCATGGCGACAACGTCATGGATTCCAGCAAGCGCGACAGCCTGCGCCTGCTCGGCTCGGTGGGCGAGCCGATCAACCCGGAAGCGTGGGAGTGGTTCTACCGCGTGATCGGCAACTCCCGCTGTCCGATCGTCGATACCTGGTGGCAGACCGAGACTGGCGGCATCATGATTGCGCCGTTGCCGGGTGCGACCGACCTCAAGCCGGGCTCCGCCACGCTGCCGTTCTTCGGCGTGATGCCGGCCCTGGTCGACAACGAGGGCAACATCCTCGAAGGGGCTACCGACGGCAATCTGGTGATTCTCGATTCCTGGCCGGGCCAGGCCCGCTCGATCTGGAACAACCACGAGCGCTTCATCCAGACCTACTTCTCGACCTACAAGGGCATGTATTTCACCGGTGACGGCTGCCGTCGCGACGAGGATGGCTACTACTGGATCACCGGGCGTGTCGACGATGTCATCAACGTCTCGGGTCACCGCATGGGCACTGCCGAGATCGAGTCTTCGCTGGTGGCCCACCAGGCCGTGGCCGAGGCGGCCGTGGTCGGCTATCCGCACGATATCAAGGGGCAGGGCATCTACATCTACGTCACCCTGGCCGATGACTACGAGCCCAGCGACGAACTCAAGAAAGAACTGGTCCAGTGGGTGCGCAAGGATATCGGTCCGATCGCTTCGCCGGATGTCATCCAGTGGGCGCCGAGCCTGCCCAAGACCCGTTCCGGCAAGATCATGCGCCGCATCCTGCGCAAGATCGCCGCCAATGAGACCGAAGGGCTTGGTGATACCAGCACCCTGGCCGATCCGAGCGTCGTCGAGGATTTGATTGCCAATCGCGCCAACCGCTGATCGCAGCAATACCCGTCAGGCCGCCTTCCATCCGGAGCTGCCCGCTCCCTGACGATGGGGAATTTACTCCAACTTACATGGTGGCCTGATCTTCATACCGGCTCAAGGGGCCGGTTTTTTCATGGTTTTTTATGATCCTGATATTCCAACCTTGGGAATCCTGTAAGGCATGGGGTAACATGCGGAAGGAAAAAGCGGATCGTGTCCAGTACCGCCGCAACGGTGCGAACATTCGCTGCAGGAGGATCCGGAGGAGACTCAATGGCTTTTGCCCAGAAATTCATCGTCGCTGACGATCACCCGCTGTTTCGCGCCGCGCTGACTCAAGCGCTTCGCCAGGTGGCACCGCAGGCCGAGATCGTCGAAGCCGACACCATGGATGCCACGACCGAGGTGGTGACCCGTCACCCCGATGCCGATCTAATCCTGCTCGATTTGCATATGCCCGGTGCCCACGGTTTCTCCGGCCTTATTCAGTTGCGCGGACAGACACCGGATATCCCGGTGGCCGTCGTGTCGGGAAGCGACGAGCCCCATGTGGTTCGCCGGGCGATCGATTATGGCGCGTCCGGCTTCATTCCCAAGTCGGCATCGCTCAACGTGATCGCCGAGGCGGTCGGGGAAATCCTCGATGGTGAGGTCTGGCTGCCCGAAGAAATGGCCGAGTTGCTCGAGGATTTCAACGAGGAAGAGGCGCGCTTCGCCGAGGCTATCGCCTCGCTGACACCCCAGCAGTTCCGCGTGCTCAACATGCTTACCGAGGGGCTGCTCAACAAGCAGATTGCCTTCGAGCTCAACGTCTCTGAAGCCACCATCAAGGCCCACGTGACGGCCATACTGCGCAAGCTGGGCGTGCATTCGCGTACCCAGGCGGTCATCGCTGCCCAGAAACTCGAGGTTGAGCCGCCCAAGGTCGAGAGCTGATCAGGCTCGCTGCGCTAACATCAGGTTGTAAGAAGTATCCTGCCAGGCCCGCCTTCGTGGTGGGCCTCTTGTATTCTGACCTGGCCTGGATGAGCTTTTATGTATCCGGCCTGCCCAGAAAACGCCGCATGGCGACGACCGTCTCTTCGCTGCAGTGATGCTCGATACCTTCGGAGTCGGCGCGTGCGATCTCTTCCGGCACCCCCAGCCTGCGCAGGGTATCGAGCACGATGGCATGGCGGATCGCCACGCGCTTGGCCAGGGTCTCGCCGGATTCGGTCAGGAAAATGCCCCGGTAGGGACGGGCAATCACCAGGCCATCGCGTTTCAGCCGCGTAATGACCTTGGAGACGGCCGCCGTGCTGACCCCGAAGCGTTCGGCGAGATCACTGGCGCGGGCCTCGCCCATGGTGGAGTGAAGATGCGCGATTTCTTCCACATAGTCTTCCACCAACTCGGTCTGGTGGTCCTGCCGAACCCGCTTGAAGTGTTCGTGCTTGGGCATTGAATTCATTCAGGGGCTCTGTCACTCACCAAAATGTAAAAAGTAACACGTAACCCCCGAGAGCGATAATCAGCGTGCAAATGATTGTGCAGATTATGCGTGACGTGGGTGTCTGGTGGCTCGCTCCGCGTTACGGCCGGCACGGAGCGAGACGCAGGTCAGGACGTCTGGCGGGCAGCGCGGTTGGCCTGCAGGGTGCGGGTCAGCAGGGCGCGCAGGGCCGCCGGACGTACCGGCTTGAGCAGCAACTGGTAACCGGCGCGCTTGATCTCCTCGGCGACCTCGTCGGTGCGATCGGCGGTGATCACGATGCCGGGTACCGGGCCGTGACAGCGTTCGGCCAGGGCTTCCAGCGCCATCAGACCGGTCACCTCGTTGTCGAGGTGATAGTCGGCGAGAATGGCATCAGGGTCCGTGTCGAGGTGACGCAGGATCGACTTGGCACCGCCAATCGACGTGGCGGTGAATACTTCGCAGCCCCAGCCGGTGAGCATGGCCTTCATGCCCTCGAGAATCAGCGTCTCGTTGTCGATGCAGATCACGCGAGAGCCGGCCAGCTTGTTGCCGGCGCGTCGCGCCGGCACATCCTCTGCTGTCTTGTCGCTGGCGCGTGCCGCCACCACCGGCACCGATACCGAAAATACCGTACCGACCCCCTCCCAGGAACGCACCTTGATCGGGTGATCGAGAACCCGGCTCATGCGGTCGGCGATCGACAGGCCCAGGCCCAGGCCTTTCTCGCTCTCCTTGTGACGCGAGGCCTGATCCAGGCGGCGGAATTCCTGGAAGATCTCGGTCAGCTTGGACTCGGGAATCCCCGGGCCGGTATCCCACACTTCGATGGACAACCGCTCGCCGCGCCGTCGACAGCCCAGCAGCACGCGCCCATGCTGGGTGTAACGCAAGGCGTTGGACAGGAAGTTCTGGATGATGCGGCGCAGCATCTGGGTGTCGCTATCTACCCATGCCTTGGTGCCGACCACGGTCAGGTCGAGTCCGCGCTCTTCGGCCATCACCTCGAACTCTGCACGCAGCGGGCGGAAGATGTCGCCCAGGGCGAAGTGGCTGCGGCGCGGGGTCAGGGCGCCCGCATCCAGCTTGGAAATATCGAGCAGGGTGCCGAGCAACTCCTCGGCGGCCTGCAGCGAGTTGTCGATATGCCCGATGGTGCGTTTGAGATCCTCGGCATCGACCTGCTGCGACAGCGCCGAGGTGAACAGCCGCGCCGCATTGAGTGGTTGCAGCAGGTCGTGGCTGGCCGCGGCCAGGAAGCGGGTCTTGGAGGTGTTAGCGTCTTCCGCGACCTGCTTGGCCTGGCGCAGGGCCTGCTCGGCCTCGGCGCGTACGCGGTTTTCCTGGCGCAGGGCGGCGTTGGCTTCCGACAGGGCCTGGGTGCGCTCGCGAACGCGCTCCTCGAGGTTTTCGTTGGTTTCCTTGAGGGCGATCTCGGCCAGGCGGCGTTCGGTAATATCCTGATAGAGCGCGAAGAACCCGAGGATGGTGCCGCCATCACCGAAGTGCGGCGTGTAGGTGACCAGCATGTAACGCGTACCGCCGTCGCCATCATCGAGCGAGATCTCGAAGCTGACCCGTTCGCCGCTCAGGGCCAGACGCATCCAGGGAGCGCGGTCCCGGGCGATGGACGGTGACATCACGCTTTCCACACGCTCGCCGATCACTTCGTTGCGGTCGATATTAAAGACCTGCTCGTAGGCACGGTTGGTGAAAAGGTATCGGCAGTCCTTGTCGAAGTAGGCGATCAGCGCCGGCACATTGTCGGTGTAGATGCGGATGTTGTTTTCCGAGCGGATCAGCGCTTCCTCGGTGCGCTTCTGCTGGGTGATGTCCTGGTAGGTGTAGACGAAGCCGCCGCCGGGCATGGGATTGCCCTGGACCTCGAGCACGGTGCCATCCTGACGATAGCGGACGTAGCGGTGCGGCTGGCCCTGGCGAATGTTTTCGACCAGCAGATCGACGTGCTCCTCGGGGTCGCCTGGACCGTACTCGCCATTGTGAGCGTTGTAGCGAAAGATCTTGTCCATCGGCGCGCCGACCCGGATCAGGTGATCGGGGAAACGGAACAGTTCGAGATAGCGCTGGTTCCACACCACCAGGCGCAGGTTCTGGTCGACCACACTGATGCCCTGGTTGATGTTCTCGATGGTTGCCTGCAGCAGGGCGCGGTTGAACTCGAGCACCTGCGAGGCCTCGTCGACGATCGAAATGACATCGGAAATGCCGATGCCGCGGCCCTGCAGCGCCGAGTTGACGACGATGCGCGCCGACGAGGCGCCCAGCACCGAGGCCAGAAAACGCTCGGTGAACTGGATGACGTCGATCGAGGCGCGGGTGTTGTACTCCAAGGGTTGGCCGCTGCGCCGGGCATAGTCGTCGAAGGCGCGCTGCACCTGGCCGGCGCCGAGGAAGCGCTCGCACAGCACCTTGAGGTCGCCCACCGTGGTGGCACCGGTCCATGGCCGGTTGACCGAGGTCTGGCGGGTCTCGACGCTATCGACGAACAGCGATGCCTGAATGCGCTCGACCACGCGCTGCGGTGTGACCTGCGAGACGAAGATGTAGCAGAACAGATTAAGGCCCAGCGACAGCATCACCCCGTGAGTAAAGGGGTCGCCGAAGTGCAGGCCGAACAGGTTGGTCGGTGCCAGCCAGGCGATGCCGAACGGGCCGCCGGCCATCCACTCGCCCGAGACCACGCCGGCCTTGGCCAGGGTCGGCAGCAGCAGGGCATACGCCCATATCGCGAAACCCACATTCATGCCGGCGATGACACCGAGACGGTTGCCGCGCTTCCAGTACAGTCCGCCCAGCAGGGCGGGTGCGAACTGGGCGGCGGCGGCGAACGACAGCATGCCGGTGGAGGCCAGCGAACTGAACTCGGCGGTCAGTTTGTAGAAGCCGTAGGCCAGGGCCAGGATCACTACGATCGTCACGCGCCGTGCACGCAGCACCAGGCGGCCATAGTCGCGTGCCTTGGTGTCGAACCAGCGCATGCGGAACAGCAGCGGGATGACGATCTCGTTGGAGATCATGATCGATACCGCGACAGCCGCGACGATCACCATGCCGGTGGCAGCGGAAAACCCACCGATGAAGGTCAGCAGGGTCAACAGGTCGTTGCCGGCAGCCATGGGCAGGGCCAGCACGAAGGTGTCCGGCTCCACGCTGCCATGCGGGAACAGGGTCAGTCCGGCAGCGGCGATGGGCAACACGAAGAAGCCAAACACCACCAGGTAGAGCGGGAACAGCCAGCGCGCCCGGGCGGCATCGTCGGGGTGGGTGTTCTCGACCACCGTGACATGGAACTGGCGCGGCAGGCAGAAGACGGCCAGCATCGCCAGCAACGTCTGCGCCCAGAAGCTCTGGCCGAAATCCTGCTCCGCCAGCTGGCGCTGCAGTTCGAGATAGTTGTCGGCGCGTCCCAGCAGGTCGCCCAGGCCATTGAACATGCCCCAGGTGACGTAGGCCCCCAGGATCACGAACACCACCAGCTTGACCAGCGATTCGAAGGCGATGGCGTGCACCAGGCCTTCATGGTGCTCGGTCGCATCGGTGTGCCGGGTACCGAACAGAATGGCGAACACGGCCATGACCGCGGCAACGTAGAACGCGGTATCGGCGAACAGCGGTGCGCGGGTCATGTCGGAGGAGGCCGTCAGCACCATGAAGGCGGCCGAGACGGCCTTCAACTGCAGGGCGATGTAGGGCAGGGTGCCGATCAACGCCACCATGCTGGCGAACGCCGCCAGCGACTGGGTCTTGCCGTAGCGCGAGGCAATGAAGTCGGCGATCGATGTCACGTTCTGGCGCTTGGCGACACGGATCATCTTGGCCAGGATCGGCCAGAAGAGCAGAAAGGTCAGCAGCGGGCCGACGAAGATACTAGCGAACGACCAGCCCGAGGTCGCTGCCTGGCCCACCGCACCGTAGAACGTCCACGAGGTGCAGTAGATCGCCAGGGCCAGGCTGTAGATTACCGGCCGACGCTGCACGGCGCCGTGCAGCTTGGCACGCCGATCGCCGCGCCAGGCGATGAAGAACAGAATGGCGATGTAACACAGCGAGACGGCAATCAGCAGCCAGCCAGCAAACATGAGCGTTCCCCCTTGGTCTGCCGCCATTCTAGGGGAATGCGAAGAGCGAGGGCAGCCACACCTCGCCCATCAGCGATGATCACGCGTTGGGGCAGACTGCCTGAAACAATGGCGTCGAGCCTTCGACGTGGCGCAACTCCGCATAACGGGGCTCACGGTTGTCCCCCGAGAGCGGCACCATTTCCCGAGCGTCGCAATTCAGTAGATAGGTCTGATGAGAGACCATGTCGGTATGCTGGCGCTCGAAGCGGTACAGGATGAACTCGACCAGGCGGTCTTCACCGGCTTCCTGCGTGACGAGATTGCTCTGGTCGAGGACGGTGAAGCCGGTGGTCAGTGGCACGATATAGGTCCAGGGGCGCCAGAACATCCGGTCGGTCTCAGTGGATACCACTTCGGCCGAGGCCGGCAACTGCGCTTGCTTGTAGTCGAACCATGCATACTCGTAATGAATCTGATAGCCGATCATCCCCAGGCCGCCCAGTGCCGGAACGATCCAGCGGGGTAGGCGCTTGCCACTGAGCTGGCGCAGGATCAAGCCGACCCCAGCGGCCCCGAGGCCGGCAAACACTGCCGCAACCAATTGCCAAAGCATATTCAACCCTTCTAACGACATCGGGCTTCCCGTAGGGAAGCCCGATAGGTGTGTCCCGTGACCCGGACCCGCCGGGCCGCAGGCTATTATGGCTTAGTGGTCGATGGCACCACCAGCACCCTTGGGATAACGCACGCTTTCCACCAGATCCTGGATTTCCTGCGGCGGTGCTTCGCTCGCCTTGGAGACGGTGAAGGCCACAGCGAAGTTGATCATGGCGCCCACCGCACCGATGGAGAGCGGAGAAATGCCCAGGACCCAGTTGTCCGGGGTATCCGGCAGGTTGTTGGTGCCCGGAATGAAGAACCAGCCCTTGTAGACGAAGATGTAGACAAGGGTGAAGATCAGGCCGGCGAGCATGCCGCTGATGGCCCCCTTGTTGTTCACCTTCTTGGAGAAGATCCCCATCATCAGTACCGGGAACAGCGACGCGGCGGCGATACCGAAGGCCAGTGCCACGACCTGGGCCGCGAACCCGGGCGGGTTGGCACCGAGATAGGTGGCCACGACG
Source organism: Modicisalibacter xianhensis (assembly GCF_900113605.1). Taxonomy (GTDB): domain Bacteria; phylum Pseudomonadota; class Gammaproteobacteria; order Pseudomonadales; family Halomonadaceae; genus Modicisalibacter; species Modicisalibacter xianhensis. The sequence goes on along the minus strand of NZ_FOPY01000012.1, from coordinate 89,412 downwards.
ATGGCGACGGACATCGATATCCGCGCGGCCAAGAGTTCGCCTTTTTCGGAGATCCCGGGGTTGATCGCCCCCTTGATCAGGTCATGACTGATGGCCGAGGAGATCGCTAGCAGCAGGCCGGCCGCCGTGGACAGGGCCGCAGCCAAGCCGCCCGCGGCAATCAGGCCGATGACCCAGCCGGGCAGGTTGGCAATTTCCGGGTTGGCCAGCACCAGAATGTCATTGTTGACCTCCAACTCGTTACCCTGCCAGCCGCGTTCGGCAAAGTCGGCAGATGGATTGAAGAACTGGATGTTGCCGTCGTTGTTCTTGTCCTCGAAGGTGATCAGGCCGGTTTCTTCCCAGGTACGGATCCATTCGGGACGGTTTTCGTAGGCGATGGGGTTGGTGGCAGCTTCCTCGTAGTTCTCGACCTGACCCGCCATGTCCGGATAGATGGTGGTCATCAGGTTCAAGCGTGCCATGGAAGCCACGGCCGGGGCCGTCAGGTAGAGCAGGCCGATGAACACCAGCGCCCAACCGGCAGACCAACGTGCGTCGGCGACCTTGGGGACGGTGAAGAAGCGCATGATGACGTGCGGCAGGCCGGCGGTACCGATCATCAGCGACAGGGTGAACAGCACCATGTTGAGCTGATTGTCCACCATTGCCGTGTAGGCATTGAAGCCCAGCGCGGTGACGACTTCATTGAGCTTGGCCAGCAGTGGCTCGCCAGACGCGCTATGGTCGGAGAACAGGCCCAGTGCCGGCAGCGGGTTGCCGGTCAGCTCGAGTGAGATGAAGATGGCGGGAATGGTATAGGCAATGATCAGCACGATGTACTGGGCGACCTGGGTATAGGTAATGCCTTTCATGCCGCCCAGTACCGAGTAGAAGAACACCACCACGGCGGCAATGATCAGGCCGGTGGTCGCATCGACTTCCAGGAAGCGCGAGAAGGCCACGCCAGCACCGGCCATCTGGCCGATGACGTAGGTCACGGACGCCACGATCAGGCAGACGACGGCCACCATGCGTGCCGTTTTGCTGTAGAAGCGGTCACCGATGAACTCCGGCACCGTGAACTTGCCGAACTTGCGCAGGTAGGGAGCCAGCAGCATGGCCAGCAGGACATAGCCGCCTGTCCAGCCCATCAGAAAGGTGGAGTTGGCGTAGCCGCCTGCGGCGATCAGACCCGCCATGGAAATGAACGAGGCCGCGGACATCCAGTCGGCCCCGATGGCCATGCCGTTGGTGACGGGGTGGACCCCACCGCCGGCAACATAGAAGTCCTTGGTCGAGCCGGCCTTGGCCCAGATGGCAATGCCGATATACAGGGCAAAGGAAGCGCCGACGAAGAGAACGTTAATCGCGAATTGACTCATGCTGGCTTACTCCCCGAGCCCGAATTGCTTGTCCAGCCGGTTCATCTTCCAGGCATAGAAGAAGATCAGGCCAATGAAGGTCAGGATGGAGCCTTGCTGTGCGAACCAGAATCCCAGGTCGGTACCGCCAACGGGGATGCCCGACAGCAATGGACGCAGCAGGATGGCAAAGCCGTATGACACCAGTGCCCAGACAATCAGGCATCCGGTTATCAGACGTACATTGGCCTTCCAGTAAGCTTCGGCATTGGATTTGTCTTCTGCCATGATATTGCTCCGCTTGTTTATAAGAAGGTATTGCTCGAAAGAGGTAGCATGTCGTGCAGGTTACCTGTCTTCGGTCCAGCTATTTTTATCGAACCATTGTGTGCCAGGTCGGCGTCATTTTGGTGACAAGTCTGGCTGAAAAAGTCTCCCTGCCTGCATTTTTAAATCGCGACTAAAGTCGCTGTAACACCGCATGAGTTATCCATTTCGTTTCGGTTTATCACGTGGTGTTGCCTTATATGGCTCGTAGGCAATATTGGTCAACAACCGGAAAAAATTAAATCCCATACTTTGGTCTTATGAAAGAAAGGTAATGTAGTCGGTTATTTGATTTTGTGTTTTAAATCATTGGCTTGTATTTTTCAATGGCTTCGTTGTAAGAAAGGTGAGGTTTGGGATAGGACGATGGTATAGGCATTCAAGGGTAGGACAATGGTCTAATGACACACGCCCTAGAACATTGGTCTATGTTCAATTGAAAGAAGCGGGGCTGGTATCCTAGCTTGGTTATTAAAAATGACAGGCAAGAGTCCTGCGATGTCACTCCAACGCCGATGCTCTTGTCTTTGGTCGATCGAGGCCTTGACTAAAGTATCAGGTCGACAAGGAAGTCCGAGCTTTCACGTTGCGTTTCGAAGCAACCTCCGTATCGATGAAGGCCAGCGCGGCAAGATTAATGGCTCGCCTGCTCATGATTGTCAGCGGGATGAAGCCGTCATGACGAGGGCCATATGATGGTCGACATCGATCTTTCACAAGCACCCTTCTCGCTGCTCGACGAGGCAGGCAAGTCACGGGTGACGAATGGTGTGGACATGGCCTACTTCGATACCGGGGAGGTCATTCTGGATGCCGGACAGTCCGGCGAGTACATGTACATCATTCACAAGGGGGAAGTCGCGGAACTGGATACAACATTGCCCGATGCTCGGGCTCGAATCGGCCATTACACGGCCGGCGACGTGTTCGGGGCCATCAGCATTCTCAACGGCAAGAGCCGCTATCGCTTCAAGACCGAGCAGGAAACGCTCTGCTATCTACTGCCCAAGGTCATTTTCGAGCAGCTGTGCGACGCCTATCCGACCTTCGGGGACTTTTTCCGCGAGAGTCTGGCCAACAAGGCGCGCCTTCTCGTCGAGCGCAGGGCGTCTGACGGGGTGTCCATGGCCGGCTTCATGCTGGCGCGCGTGGCCGAATGCATGCGCGCCCCCTGCCTTGCCAATGAAGCCACCACCGTGGCTGAAGCGGTTGCCATGCTCAACGACCAGCACGCTGATAGCCTGCTGGTGCAGGCGGTGGGGCAGGTGGGCATCGTGACCAAGACCGATTTGCTCAATGCCTTGATTCTTCAGGGGCACGAGCGAGCAAGCCCGGTGCTGGGCATTGCCCACTTCACCCTGGTCACGGCCAGCCCCGACGACTACCTTTTCCAGGCGTTGGTCAGCATGACCCGGCACGACGTGGCGCGGGTAGTGGTGATGGAGGGCGACCAGGCCATTGGGGTAGTCGAGTTGACCGACGTGCTGAGCTATTTCTCCAGCCGGTCCTATGTCGTGAGCCTGGAAGTCGAGCAGGCAAACGATCTCGAGGCCTTGGCCAGGGCCAGCGCACGCTTGCCCGAGCTGGTCAGGGCGCTGATGTCTCAAGGGGTGAAATTGAATTTCGCCATGGACCTGCTGGCGGCCCTCAATGGTCGCATCATCAGCAAGGCCTTTCAGTTCCTGGTGCCGTCGCAGCAGCAGTCGCAGAGTTGCTTTGTCGTCATGGGCAGCGAGGGGCGTGGCGAGCAGATCCTCAAGACCGACCAGGACAATGCCCTGATCCTTCAGGACGGCGTTGACTGGCCGACGTGCGGCGATGACATGCAGCGCTTGACCGAGACGCTCTATATGTTGGGGTACCCGCCGTGCCCCGGCAACATCATGGTTTCCAACCCCGAATGGGTGAACAGCGAATCGGGGTGGCGACGCACCATTTCGCGCTGGGCCTCGCGCCGGGACGGTGACTCACTGATGAACCTGGCGATCATGCTCGATGCCCATGCCGTGGCCGGTAACGGTCAGCTTCTGGACGGCATTCGCCAGCACCTGTTCGACAGCTGCTCGCATGACGAGATATTCCTTTCGTATTTCGCCAAGATTGCCCTGCGCTTTGCCACGCCGCTGACCCTGTTCGGCACGCTGAAACGTCCGGCTCACGGCATCGATATCAAGAAAGGCGGCATCTTTCCCATCGTGCACGGCGTACGCACGTTGGCACTGGAGTGCCGAACGGCACCAACCTCGACTCTGGCGCGTCTCGATGCTCTCGCTGCACAAGGGCGGCTTGAAAAGGAATTTGCCGCCGATCTCGGCGAAGCCCTGTCGCTATTCGCCGAATTGCGTCTCAAGCAACAACTGGCTCGGCTCGATGGTACCGGCAAGACTGACAGCGATCCCAACCTGGTCGTCGTGCAGTCATTGTCTTCTCTTGAACGCGACCTGTTGCGCGAAGGCCTGCATATCGTCAAGGACTTCCAGCAGCGCCTGTCGCACCGTTTTCATCTCGAATACTGAGGGCTTTCGCCCATGAACCTGACGAGCCGATATCTCAGGGAAGCATCGAAAAGGCAGGAGGCCTATTCATGATTCGATCATTGCGACGGGTAACCGACCGTCGAAAGCAGGCCCATGGCCGCTATGGCTGGCTGTTCAATCCCTATACCGGCGATGAACTGGTCGCCATCGATTGCGAGACGACGGGGCTCGATCCTAAGACAGCCGAGCTGGTATCGATCGCTGCGGTGCGTATCAAGGGCGATCATGTGTTGACCAGCGATGCGCTGGATCTGCGCCTGCAACAACCCGATAGTCTGTCTGGCGACTCGATCCGCATCCACCGCCTGCGCGGCGTAGATCTCGAAGAAGGCGAATCGCTTCAGGCGGCGCTGGAGAAGTTTCTCGATTTCATTGGCAACCGGCCCCTGTTGGGCTGGTGTGTCGACTACGACATCAGTGTCATCAATCGCCATCTGCGGCCCTTGCTCGGCTTCGACCTGCCGAATGTCAGTATCGACATGGCGCAGGTCTACCAGCGCGAATTGCGTCGGATACGCCCACATCTGGAGCCGCATCTCGGTTTCGAGAGCATCGCCAAGGCTCTCGGCGTGCCGGTCATGGGCCGCCATACCGCCCTCGGCGATGCCACTACCACGGCACTCATGTATGTGCGGTTGAACAAGGGGGCTCTGGAGGCAGGCTAGCCAGTCCGCGCGCCGGGGCTTATTGCAGCGTCGCGTCGGGATTGCGGTTGGGAGACGGCTGAGAGTGCGCGCGCCGGTGAGCCGGCGCTAACGCCAGCCGGCGGGGAGACGTCGCAAGTCGACAGTGGCAGTGGTAGCATAGGCGGCCTTCATTTCACTGCGTGTCGTCACATCATGCTGGAACTCACCGGTACACAGAAACGCGAGTTCAACAAGCTCCAGAAGCGCCTGCGTCGCCAGGTCGGCAATGCGATCATCGATTACGGAATGATCGAGCATGGCGACAAGGTCATGGTCTGTCTGTCCGGTGGCAAGGACTCCTATACCATGCTGGAGATTCTGCGCAATCTTCAGCGCAATGCACCGGTCGATTTCGAGCTGGTGGCGGTCAATCTTGACCAGAAACAGCCCGGTTTTCCCGAGCATGTCCTGCCGGAGTATCTCGAGAGTATCGGCGTGCCCTACCATATTCTCGAGCGCGACACGTATTCCGTGGTCAAGGAAAAGACGCCGGAAGGCAAGACGACCTGTGCGCTCTGCTCGCGCCTGCGCCGCGGCTCTCTCTATGGCTTCGCCGAGGAGATTGGCGCGACCAAGGTGGCCCTCGGTCATCATCGCGAAGACATTCTCGAGACGCTGTTTCTCAACATGTTCTATGGTGGCACGCTCAAGGCCATGCCGCCCAAGCTGCTCTCGGACGATGGCAAGAACATCGTCATCCGGCCGTTGGCCTATTGCAAGGAAGCCGATATCGCCGAATTCGCGCAGCTGATGGAGTTTCCGATCATCCCCTGCAACCTGTGCGGGTCGCAGCCCAACCTGCAGCGCCAGGTGGTCAAGGAGATGCTTGCGGACTGGGAAAGGAAACATCCGGGACGCCTCGAGACGATGTTCAAGGCGGTCACCAACGTGGCTCCCTCGCAGCTCGCCGACCGCGACCTGTTCGATTTCCAGGGGCTCGAGGCCAAGCGCGATACGCTGCAGGCCAATCGCATCGATGCCTTCGACCTGCTGGCCCGAGAAGCCTGAGCCCGGAAGAAGGCTGCACCTTAGAAGCGAAGCGGTATCCATGACACATCGCCCCGGCCATATGGCTGGGGCGATGTGTATTCGTTATGCCGTTTCTATGGGGCTCAGCGGCAGCCTTCGCCTTCGGCGACCGACTCCAGCGTTGCCAGGTCGAGGATATGCACTTCGCGTCCCTGCACGGCGACCAGCTTCTGCTGCTGGAAACGGCTTAGGATGCGGCTGACTGTCTCCAGCGCCAGGCCGAGGTAGTTACCGATGTCGGCACGGGCCATCGACAGGCGGAAGCTGTATGGGGAGTAGCCGCGGCGGCGAAACCGGTTGGAGAGGTTGACCAGGAAGCTGGCCAGACGCTCATCGGCGGTCTTTCGCGACAGCAGGCGCAGCATGCGACGGTCGTCACGCAACTCCTTGCTCATGCTGCGGTAGAGTTGGTTGCGTAACTCGGGCAGGCTCTCCGAGAGCTTGTCGAGGCGGTCAAAGGGGATTTCGCAGACAGTCGTGGTCTCGAGCGCAACGATGCTGCCCGGATAGGTCTGTTCGTCGATACCGTCGAGACCGACCAGCTCGCTGGGCAGGTAGAAGTTGGTCAGTTGCTCCTCGCCGTCGCCCTCGCTGGTCAACTGCTTGAGACTGCCCGAGCGCACGGCAAACACGCTGGTGAACGGATCGTCCTGGCGCAGCAGATGCTCGCCTTTCTTGAGAGGCGGGCGGCGGTGAATGATTGCATCGAAGCTGTCGATATCGTCCAGTTCCAGCGCCAGGGGCAGGCACAACGAACTCAGGCTGCAGGTCTGGCAACGCGCTTCCTGCAACCGTGGTCGATGCGTCGGAAGAACTTGGCTGGCCATGCGGGTCTCCTCGCCATCGGCAATCACCTTATTATGGCAGACCCGGTCCCTGTCGATAAATACGCGTTCCATTCCGTTAACTCTTGTCGGTTTTTTAGAGGATGCGTGAAAAGTGTGCATCGCTATCGGGCAGGCGAGCATCGAAAGCCATGGCTAGGTGGCGAACCAGCAAACGCCCCAGATGACTCACTACGAGTCGATTGCCCTGACGCGTCACCAGTCCGTCGCGTTCCGGCTGCTCCAGGCGGGCCAGTGAAGCCGCGAAGTAGTCAGGTGCATCAATGCCAAACGCATCGCTGACGCTGTCCAGGTCAAGTGCAAGATCGCACATCAGCCGGTGGATCACATGACGGCGCACCTGATCGCCAAATGTCAGCCGGATACCGCGTTGCGTGGCCAGGCGGCCGGAGTCGATTGCGGCCTCGTAATCGGCAAGCCCGGCGGGGTTCTGGGCGTAGCAGTCATCGACCTGGCTGATCGCCGAGACGCCTAGCCCGATCAGGTCGCAGTCGCCGTGCGTGGTGTAGCCCTGAAAGTTGCGATGCAGCGTACCTTCGCGCTGGGCGATGGCCAGGCTGTCGTCCGGCCTGGCGAAATGGTCGAGTCCGATATGTACGTAACCGGCATCGCTGAGCATCTGCATCGTGGTCGTCAGAATGGCGATCTTTTCCTGGCCATCGGGCAGGTCGGCAGCGTCGATACGGCGTTGTGGCTTGAAGCGTTCGGGCAGGTGCGCATAGTTGAAGATCGACAGGCGGGCCGGGGCCAGTTCGATAATCTGACTCAGTGTGGCCGCGAAGCTGTCCCGTGTCTGATGGGGCAGGCCAACGATCAGGTCCATGTTCAGCGAGGTAAAGCCCAGCCGACTGGCCTCGTCGACCAGGATTTCGGTCAGCGCTCGTGGCTGGATTCGGTTGACGGAGCGCTGGACCTGCGGGTCGAGATCCTGCACGCCGAGACTCAGGCGGTTGAAGCCTAGCGTCTGCAGGTGGCGCAGCGTCAGGACGTCGGCCTCGCGCGGGTCGATCTCGATGGCGTAGTCGCGTCCCGGGGTGTCGGACAGGCCGAAGCGAGCATGCAGTTGGTCGATCAGTTCGCTCATTTGCCTCAGGGTCAGGAATGTCGGCGTACCACCACCCCAGTGCAACTGCTCGACGGGGCGCGCTGTGTCCAGGTGCTGGGTCACCAGGCGCATCTCTGCATCCAGACGCGCCAGATATGGCGCGGCCAGGCGCGTATCCTTGGTCGCTATCTTGTTGCAGCCGCAATAGAAGCAGATCTTGCGGCAGAAAGGCACATGCACATAGAGCGACAGGGGGCGCGCCTGGCCGTTGCTGCGCGTCAGGGCATCGAGATACTGCGCGGGGCCAAACGCCGCCGAGAAGTCGGGTGCGGTGGGGTAGGATGTATAGCGCGGACCACTGTGCGAGTAACGCGCGATGAGCGAGCCGTCCCACTCGGACGGCAGCCCCTCCGACGTGCAGGAGGGACAGGGAACAGCGGGCATTGGCGGATCTCGTGCCGATGAGGATGGCTACGATGGTACGCCTTGCGCGCCCCCCGCCTTGTGATCCAGATCAATGCGCATGCGAATGAGGCGCCGAGGCTGGCATGTCATGTGCCCCTGGCCAGAGCTGCCAGAGTTGCCACACCGCGAAGGCGATGATCAGCACGGCGGCCAGGCGGCGGGTGACGGGGTGACGGATCAGGGCCGACATCTGGCGTGCAGCGACACCCGTGACCAACAGGGCCGGCAGGGTGCCGAGCCCGAAGGCGCCCATCAACGCAGCGCCCCGCCCCGGATCGCCACCCGCCAGGCTCCAGGCCAGCATCGAATAGACCAGTCCGCAGGGCAGCCAGCCCCATACGGCACCAAGGGCGATAGCCTGGGGTAGTTTGACGACGGGCATCAGGCCCCGGCCGATCGGCTCGAGGTGGCGCCAGAGCCGGCGCCCCAGTGTCTCGACATAAGTCAGGCCGCGCCACCAGTTGGCCAGGTACAGGGCCATCAGGATCAGCATCACTGCAGCAAGCACCTGCAGGGCCAGGCGCAGCGAGCTATTGGCGCTGCCTAGCAACGTGCCCAGGCTGGCGGCCAGGGCCCCAGCGAGCATGTAACTGGCGATGCGTCCCAGATTGTAGCCGAGCAGCAGGCCGCCCAGGCGGGCCGGATTGCGCATGCTGGGTGGCACGGCGAAGGTCAGGGCGCTCATGATTCCGCCGCACATGCCGATGCAGTGGGCGCCACCCAGCAGGCCGAAGACAAATGCCGCTAGCAGCGGGGGCAGGTCGAGTCCTGTGGGATCCATCAGCGCGACTCGTCGGAAGGCGGGGTGTCCTTGCGTGCGCTACCGTCGGCAGCGGCGTCGGTCGGGCCTCGACGCGCTGCCTGCCGCTGCCGTCGTTGCTCCGGTGTGAGGTCGTTGTCGTCTTCGTCGAAGAGGATGCGATGCGCTGGACCCTCCAGATCATCGAACTGGCCGCTCTTGACCGCCCAGAAGAAGGCCCAGACGGCGAAGCCGAGCAGGATCAGCGACAGCGGTATCAGCAGGTAGAGAATGCTCATGAGGCGTGCAAGGGCATCGGGTTGGGCGTGGGCAGCCGGGATCGGTTGAGGCGCAGGGCATTGCTGATAACGATCAGCGAGCTGGCCGACATGCCCAGCGCCGCCGCCCATGGCGGTACGAGTCCCATGGCCGCCAAGGGTAGGGCGCAAAGGTTGTAGCACAGTGCCCAGCCCAGGTTCTGGCGAATCAGGCGACGGGTCAGGCTGGCCAGTTTCATGGCCTCGACGATACGCCACAGGCGGGGACTCATCAATACGGCATCCGCCCGGGTGCGGGCCAGATCGGTAGCCCCGTTCATGGCCACCGAGACGTCGGCAGCGGCGAGCACTGGTACGTCATTGATGCCATCGCCGATCATGACCACGCGCTCGCCGGCAGCCTGCAGGGCCTGGATGCGAGCCAGCTTGCTTTCCGGAGTGGCTTCGGCGGTCCAGGTCGCGATTCCCACCTCATCGGCCAACGCTTCGACGGCCGCGCTGCCGTCGCCCGAAAGCAGCTCTACCGACAGGCCGGCCTCGTGTAAGGCAGCCACGGTCTCGCGTGCATCTTCACGTAGCACATCATCGAGCTGGAACCAGGCCAGGGCCTCGTCCTGTCCATTGTCCCCGCTGCGTGCCAGCAGCAACCACTGTCCCGTGCTGGCCGGCGGCGCCGGTGGTTCGGCCAGTGCGAAGCCGGGACGACCCAGTCGATACTGCTGTCCATTGATCGTGCCTTCCAGGCCCTGGCCGGTATGGTTGTGGACGTTGCTGGCGCGTAGCGACGGATCGCGCAGGGCATGGAAGGCCCGCGCAATGGGGTGCTCAGAGTGAGCTTCGAGGGCCGCGGCCAGCGTACCTGCCTGGTGGGCATCGAGGGTCTCGGCGAGAACGCGGGTTTCCTTGAGGCTCATGTGGCCTTCGGTCAGGGTGCCGGTCTTGTCGAACACGACCCGTGTGGCCTGTGACAGCCCTTCGATGGCGTGAGCACGGGTGACCAGCACGCCGCGACGGCGCATCTGCCCATGGCAGGCGGTGAGCGCCGTGGGCGTGGCCAGCGCCAAGGCGCAGGGGCAGGTCACGACCAGCACCGACAGCGTGACCCACAGCACCCGCGTCGGGTCGATGAAACTCCAGGCAACGATCACGCCGAGCGTGACGATCAGCAGGCGCAGCACGAAATGGTGAGCCATGCGCGAGGCCTGCTCGGCGATGCGCGGACGGCTGGCGAAGGCACGATCGGTGAGTTCAAGGATGCCGGCGGCGCGGGCATCGCGTCCGGCGCGGGTCACTTCGATCTCGAGTACGCTCTCCACGTTGAGGCTGCCGCCGGTCACACTGTCACCAACCTCTCGGGTCACCGGCAGCGGCTCACCGGTGAGCATCGATTCGTCCAGACTGGAGTGGCCGGCCACGATGACACCGTCGGCGGGTACGCCGTGGCCGGGGCGTACACGTACCCGATCGCCCGGACGCAACTGGTTGGCCGGCAGGACGCGCTCGCTGCCATCGCTCTCGAGACGAATCGCGCTGGGCGGGAGCACGCCGGACAGCGCATTGCCGCTATGCCCGTTGCGGCGACGCGCTCGCATCTCGATGTAGCGACTGAACAGCAGGAAGAAGGTGAACATGGTCACAGAATCGAAATAGACGTCGCCACTGCTACTCAGCACGGCGTAGGCGCTGGCGATATAGGCGCCAAGAATGGCCAGCGAGACCGGCACGTCCATGCCCAGGTGACGGGTGCGCAGGTCGCGAAGCGCATTGCGGAAGAAGGGTAGCGCGGAAAACCCTACCACCGGGGTGGCCAGGGCCAGCGACAGCCAGTGGAAGAGCGACAGGAAGTCATCGCTCATGCCGTCGGGGCCGGCGACATACAGCGGAATGGAGAACATCATGACCTGCATCATCGCCACAGCGGCGACGATCAGGCGGCGGATCGCCTGGCGCTCCTCGTGTTGCAGCTTCTGCTGGGCCTGGTCCGGCTCATAGGGCTGTGACGGGTAGCCGATGGCGGCCAGCTCGGCGAGGATGCGCGATAGCTTGAGGCGGGCCGGGTCCCATGCGACATGCAGACGATGGTGGCTGAGATTGACGGCACTCGATTCCAGTCCTTCCAGCGCGTTGAGCCGATGCTCGATCAGCCAGGCACAGGCGGCGCAGGTGATGCCGTCGACGGCCAGGGTGACCTGACGATGCCCGTCGTCACTGCCAGGGTGAACGAACTCGCGTTGCAGCTCCGGATCGTCGAAGACCGCCCAAGTCTCGGCTCGCTGGGTGTCGCGATCGGTGGGCCGCTCGGGCAGCTCGGTGCGAAACCGGTAATAGCTTCCCAGGCCGCCCTCGACGATGGCATGGGCCACCGCCTCGCACCCCGGGCAACACAGTGGGTGGGTGCGATCGTCGATGTCGATTCGCCAGGGGGCGCCGCGTGGCACCTCGGCTCCGCAGTGATAGCAGCAGGTCACATCATTGGTCGAGACGGTCACCGCGCTCATGGTGTCTGGCTATTGGCTCGCAACGTCAGGGGTGCCTTGCGTGGCAGTTCGATCTCGCCCTGCAGGCGCCAGTCGGGGTCGTCGACCGCCGGCTGGAGGTGTACGTACCAGCGGTACTGCAGGGCGCGTGGCAGCTGGCCGACGTAATGGCCATTACGTACACGCTCGAGCATTACCTGCTGATCGCGATTGCCCTGGGTAGGGAAGATGAGATCGAGGCGTAGCTGCTCGGGTCGAGACTCGCCCTGCAGGTCGACGACCACGTCGCCGGTCAGGTCGTCGATCGTGAGACTGGCCTGCATGTCGAGTTCAGCGGCGTGCTGGTCCTGTTCCAGCACTTGGTTGATGGCCAGGCCGCGCTTGTAATAGTCGTCCTCGACCGTGCCATCGAAGGCGACGATGGAAAACACCAGGAACGTCACGCCCATGACCACGGCCATGCCCAGAATGCCGAGCAGGAACCAGGGCCAGAACTCTTTGTACCAGGGACGCGGGGTCGTCATGCGTTATCTCCGGGCTTGTCCCAGGAAGCGAGCTTCCTTCAACAGGGTGATGTCCGCGTCTTCCAACGCTTCGACACGAATCGAGATCGCTTCGCTGGGAGCACTCAGCGCCTCGGGCGGTACGGCAAGTTGAAGCGGCTGGGTGGCGCTGGAACGCGGCCCGACGGTCACGGTGTCGTCGCCGATCAGGTAGAGGCCTTCCAGCCCCGACGGCACGATGCGGTAGCGATGCGTCTGGTCATCCAGGTTGCGGATCTGCAGGGTGTAGAAATTGGTGATATCACCCTCCTGCGTCAGGCTATAGAGTTGATTGCGATCCCGCTCGATATCCACGTCCAGCGGCAGGCGATCGGTAACGGTCCAGGCAAATAGCCCGATCATGACCAATAGGGCCGCCAGGTAGCCGAGCAGACGCGGTCGCAGGAGGTGCGTCTTGCGGCCTTCAAGAGCGTGTTCGGTCGTGTAGCGGATCAGCCCGCGTGGATAGTTCATCTTGTCCATGACGCTATCGCAGGCATCAATGCAAGCCGCGCAGGTGATGCATTCGTACTGCAGGCCGTTGCGGATGTCGATACCCGTGGGGCAGACCTGTACGCACAGCCCGCAGTCGATGCAGTCGCCGAGCCCTTCGGCACGCGGGTCCGCTGTCCTCTTGCGGGCGCCACGCGGCTCGCCGCGGGCCTGGTCGTAAGATACAACCAGCGTGTCCTTGTCGAACATCACCGACTGGAAACGGGCATACGGACACATGTAGATGCACACCTGCTCGCGTAGCCAGCCGGCATTGAGGTAGGTGAACACGGTGAAGAAGCCGACCCAGAACAGCGCCCAGCCACCCACGTCCAGCGTGGCGAAGTCGGCCACCAGGCCGCGAATCGGGGTGAAATAACCGACGAAGGTCAGGCCGGTGGCAAAGGCGATCAGCAGCCATAACACATGCTTGGCGCCCTTGCGTCGGGCCTTGTCGAAGCTCATGCCCTGCTTGTCGAGTTTCATGCGCTGGTTGCGCGACCCTTCGGTAACATGCTCGACCCAGATGTACAGCCAGGTCCAGACGCTCTGCGGGCAGGTATAGCCACACCATACGCGACCGGCAAAGACGGTAATGAAGAACAGGCCGAAGGCGCAGATGATCAGCAGCCACGACAGTAGCATGAAGTCCTGAGGAAAGAACGTCGCGCCGAAGATATGGAAGGCGCGCGAAGGCAGATCGAACAGCACGGCCTGACGGTCCCCCCAGTAGAGCCAGGGGATACCGAAATATAACGCCATTAATACCCAGTTGGCGCTACGCCGGAGTCGTTGGAAAACTCCCTTTATCTCGCGCACGTAAATGTGCTTGCGGCTGGCGTACATGTCCTGGGATACGCTGCGCTGGGGATCGTGGGTCCCCACGACTGGGTCCGGGGTCACGTCCCGGAGCGGGATCTTGTCCGTCATGAAGCCACCAAAGAGTCACGGTGAGGCAGGCGCCAAGGGGCAGGGAGCGCTTTCTGGGATGCGCTTCTCTTGCTGATGGAATTCTAGCGCTTCGGGGCGAGGGAAAGGACCGGGTGCGACCGCCGGACGCACCCGGGAAAACTCAGTCGGATAGGCTGTAGATATAAGCGGCTACGAGGTGCACCTTGTCCTCGCCGATATAGGCTGCCTGCGCCGGCATGTGGCCGTTACGGCCGTTGCGTAGCGTCTCGAGCACCGACTCCAGCACCGGCTGGCCAGGCTGGCGGTACAGCCAGACATCGTCGGTCAGGTTGGGTGCGCCGATAGCGTGGTTCCCCTTGGCGTCCTGGCCATGGCAGGCCACGCAGGCGGAGGTGAAGATGGCTTCGCCCTGGCTGGCGCGTTCGGCGTCATGTTCGGTACCCGACAGGCTCAGCACATAGTGTGCCACGTTGCGCAGGTTCTCGTCGCCGAGCTGCTGCCAGGCCGGCATCAAGCCATTACGCCCTTCAGCGATGCTGGTCGTGATGGCTTCGGGCGTGCCCCCGTAGAGCCAGTCGTCATCGGTATTGTTGGGAAAGCCGTAGCCGCCCTGGGCATTGGAGCCATGACACACCGCGCAGTTGTTCAGGTAGATGCGTTCGGCCACGCGCATGGCCTCGGCGTCTTGGGCCAGCTCGGGAATCGGGATCTCCTGATACTGGGCAAAGATCGGCGCGTATTGCTCCTGGGCGTAGGCGATCTCCTGCTCCCACTGGTTCTCCTGGGACCAGCCGAACAGCCCCTTGAAATTGCCCAGGCCAGGGTAGAGCAGCAGATAGCCCAGCGAGAAGATGATGGTGCCGATGAACAGCATGAACCACCAGCGCGGCAGCGGATTGTCATATTCGTCGATGCCGTCGGCACTGTGTCCGGTGGTCTCGACCTCGCCATACTCGTTGGGCTGCTTGTCGGTCTTGCGGTTGGCGAACAGGATCCACCAGCAGAACACGATGGTGCCCAGGGTGATGACGATGATCCAGACGCTCCAGAAACTGGAAAGGGAATCACCCCACAAGTTACTCATGAATTCTTGTCTCCCTCATCATGGCGGGACGGTGTCTTTTCTTGTGTTCCGCTGCGGTCACGGGATATCGCCTCGTCGTTCTCATCGGCAAAAGGCAGCCGGCTCGCCTCGTCGAAATCCTTCTTGCGGCGCTTGGAGTACGCCCAGAACACCACGCCGAGAAAGGCGATCATGATCAGCAGGGTGGTAATGCCGCGAAACGTTCCGATATCCATGGTTCAGCGCGTGTCCTTGAGTTCGGTACCGAGCTGCTGGAGATAGGCCACCAGTGCCGTGATCTCCTGCTCGCCACGTACATCCTTGGCGGCGTTGGCGATCTGCTCGTCGGTATATGGCACACCCAGGCCGCGCAGGGCGCGCATTTTGTCGGCGGTGTTCTCGCCGGTCAGGGTGCGCTCGAACAACCACGGGTAGTTCGGCATCTTGGATTCCGGTACCACGTCGCGAGGGTTGTACATGTGAGCCCGGTGCCAGGCGTCGCTGTAACGCCCGCCAACACGCGCCAGGTCGGGCCCGGTACGCTTGGAGCCCCACAGGAACGGATGGTCGTAGACGAATTCCCCGGCCACGCTGTAGTGGCCGTAGCGCTCGGTTTCGGCGCGGAAGGGGCGAATCATCTGCGAGTGACAACCCACGCAACCCTCGCGGATGTAGATGTCACGCCCTTCGAGTTCCAGTGCCGTCAGCGGCTCGAGGCCTTCGATGGGGCGGGTCGTTTCCTTCTGGAAGAACAGGGGCACGATCTCGGCCAGGCCGCCGAAACTGATCACCACCAGGATCAGTACGGAGAGCAGGCCCACGTTCTTTTCTACAATCTCGTGTCTCATCAGTGTCAGGTTCCCCGATTGATCAAGCGGTCTGGGCGACCGGTGCCTGCTCGCGTTCGCTACGCTTCACTGTCATGTAGACGTTGAAGGCCATCAGCAGCATGCCGGCGACGAAGAAACAGCCGCCCAGCCAGCGCACGACATAGCCGGGATGGCTGGCTTCGAGCGCTTCGACGAAGGTGTACATCAGCGTGCCGTCGGCGTTGACCGCACGCCACATCAGGCCCTGCATGATGCCGTTGACCCACATGGCGGTGATGTACAGCACGGTACCGATGGTGGCCAGCCAGAAGTGCACGGCGATGAGCTTCTCGGAATACATGGCCTGGCCGCCGAACAGGCGAGGAATCAGGTGGTACATGGAGCCGATGGTGATCATGGCGACCCAGCCGAGGGCGCCGGAGTGCACGTGGCCGATGGTCCAGTCGGTATAGTGAGACAGGGCATTGACCGTCTTGACCGCCATCATGGGGCCCTCGAATGTCGACATGCCATAGAACGACAGGGCCACGACCAGGAAGCGCAGTGTCGGGTCGGTGCGCAGCTTATGCCAGGCCCCGGACAGGGTCATCATGCCGTTGATCATGCCGCCCCAGGAAGGCGCCAGCAGGATGATCGACATGATCATGCCTAGCGACTGGGCCCAGTCGGGCAGGGCGGTATAGTGCAAGTGGTGCGCACCGGCCCACATGTAGGTGGTGATCAGGGCCCAGAAGTGCACGATCGACAGGCGATAGGAATAGATCGGGCGCTCGGCCTGCTTGGGGACGAAGTAGTACATCATGCCCAGGAAGCCGGCAGTGAGCAGGAAGCCGACCGCATTGTGGCCGTACCACCACTGCGCCATGGCGTCGATGGCGCCTGCGTAGGCCGAGTAGGACTTCATGAAGCCGACCGGAACTTCCGCGGAGTTGACGATGTGCAGTACCGCAACGGTCAGGATGAACGCGGCATAGAACCAGTTGGCGACGTAGATGTGCGAGGTCTTGCGCTGCTTGATGGTGCCCAGGAAGACAATGGCATAGGCCACCCAGACCAGAGTGATCAGAATATCGATCGGCCATTCCAGCTCGGCGTATTCCTTGGAGGTGGTATAGCCCATCGGCAGCGTGATGACCGCCAGCACAATGACGGCTTGCCAGCCCCAGAACGTGAAGGCCGCCAGTCCATCGGAGATCAGTCGTGTCTGACAGGTGCGCTGCACGACATAATAGGACGTGGCAATCAATGCCGAGCCGCCGAAAGCGAAGATGACGGCATTGGTATGCAACGGGCGCAGGCGCCCGAAGCTAGTCCACGGAAGACCAAAGTTCAGTTCCGGCCAGACCAGCTGTGCAGCGATGAAGACACCCAGGCCCATGCCTATGATGCCCCATACCACGGTCATGATCGCGAACTGCCGAACTACCTTGTAATTGTAGGTCGGGTGTTCAAATGTTGTGCTCATGTCAGGTTCCCATCGAACGCGGTGGTGGGGAGACGTCCCGGCAGGCATTTTGCCTCGGGCTGACCGCCCACATGATGATGCAGGTCAAGGTGCTGTCGATTCTAGCCCAGCCCACCCGCAACCTGAACACGCAGAACCCGCCTGTTACGACGAAAGCATAGGAAGAAAATGCCTTACAGCGAGCAAAATGGCTGGCGTCAGGTGACCGTCGAGGACATGACCGAGGCGTTGCACGATGACCAAGATTCCCGCCTGTTTATCGAACAAATAGGACCGTTGGAAAAGCGTGGTGAACCGAGGGCAGGCCGACTGCTCCTGGCGCATGGGGCCGGGGCGGGGCAGGACTCGAGCTTCATGCGCACCCTGGTCGATTGCCTGGTCGAAAATGGCGTTCAGACACTGACGCTCGAGTTCTCCTACATGCAGCGGATGCGCTGCGAAAATCGTCGGCGTCCACCGCCGGGTATCGAACGTCTCGTCGATGAAATGATTGAGTGGTGCGGCATCCTGTCACAGCGCAATTTACCGGGGCTGTGGTTGGGCGGTAAGTCGATGGGTGGGCGTGTCGCCAGCCTGGTTGCCACCCGCCAGGAGGTGGTCGGCCTGATCCTGTGCGGCTATCCCTTTCATCCGCCAGGCAAGCCGGAGAAGACGCGTCTGGCGCATTGGCCGCAGATCGCCTGTCCGGCCCTGGTGCTGCAGGGGACGCGCGATCCCTTCGGCACGCGGGACGAGGTCGAGGACTATGCACTTGACGATAACGTCCATGTCACGTTCATCGAGGATGGCGATCATGACTGGAAACCCCGCAAGGCTTCGGGGCTGACCCAACGTGAATTGATCGGCCAGGGCGCCGCCGACATTGCCACCTTCATGGCGGCAAGCCGATGAATTTGAAACGGAAACCCGGTTGCTGGGGTGATGACAAAAAGCATTGACATTACCCCGTGGGCCTGTAGAATGCAGCGCCACGTGACCGAGGGTGGTTAGCTCAGTTGGGAGAGCACCAGCCTTACAAGCTGGGGGTCACTGGTTCGAACCCAGTACCACCCACCATCGCCTTATGGGATGGCTCGTTTACGTAAGTTTGGAAGTAGTGTGGACCGGTAGTTCAGTTGGTTAGAATGCCGGCCTGTCACGCCGGAGGTCGCGGGTTCGAGTCCCGTCCGGTCCGCCATTTCCAATCGGTGTTGCCTGGCAATGCCATGCTCCAGTCACAAGTTCCGTATCAGTGCATATAGCACGGTACTATGTCGCGGACCGGTAGTTCAGTCGGTTAGAATGCCGGCCTGTCACGCCGGAGGTCGCGGGTTCGAGTCCCGTCCGGTCCGCCATCTTGTCTGGTGTCGTGTTATTTCGATAGTTGGGTGGTTAGCTCAGCTGGTTAGAGCACCAGCCTCACATGCTGGGGGTCACAGGTTCGAGTCCTGTACCACCCACCACGCGGACCGGTAGTTCAGTCGGTTAGAATGCCGGCCTGTCACGCCGGAGGTCGCGGGTTCGAGTCCCGTCCGGTCCGCCATTATCGATACGATTTCAACCCCGAGCCAAATGGCTCGGGGTTTTTCGTTTATGCCTCGCCTGGGCGGGCATGGTCGGTGAGCCAGGCATCGACCAGGGGGTAGATTTCGATAATGGCCTGGGGATGCGTCAGCATGTCCAGGTGCCCGTAGTCACGTGACAGGCCGTTTGCGATACCCAGCCGGACAAGACGCTGCGTATGGGGGCCGCACTCCCGGGCGAAGCGAGCCACGTCGTCCGGATGCCCCAGTGCATGATCGTTGGCACCGGCCAGGTGCAAGGTCGGAGGAAGTCCACCGGAAGCCAGGGCGGCTGAATAATCGAAGTCGTCACGGAGATCGACCCACGCGGAAGGTTTCACCCAGGCGACCCCTTGACGATGGCTGCCCGCATATTCGTCGTCGCTTCCCCAGCGCATGGCACGTGCTGGAAGGTACCCGCAGAGCCGCCGGGCAATCGGCGCGACGCCCTTCCACATCAGGTCGATGTACAGCAGTCGTTGCCACGTCCAGCTACGCACGCTGCGTTTCGTGCCGAAGTAAGCCTGACTGATGATTTTTTCGCGCAGCTGCGGGTAGCGCCCCAGGCTCGAGGCGACCAGTACGCCACCCCAGGAGTGGGTGATGACATGCAGTCGACGGGCGTTGGCCAGGTGCAGGCAAGCCTCGATCGTGGCGGGAATCTCTTCACGAATGACGTCCGTCTGGCCCAGGTCAACGCCGCGTGCCGGTCTCGGCGGTGCCGCGTGCCGGCCGCGCTGGTCGGCAACGAAGACATCGTATCCCTGCTTGGCCAGCCAAGGAGCCAGCCCCTTGCCCGAGCGGCTGTGAAAGATGCGGCCAGACTCGATCGCGCCATGCCAGCACAGCACGACCCCGCGGCAGGGCGGCATCGGTCGAAAGCGGGTGACATGGACTGCCCCTTGGCTAAGGGTGACTTCATGACATTCGGAAGTGGCGCTCATGCTTGCCCTCTGTCGTTCGATCAAGGGATTGTGTCTCGTGGTGGCTACGCTACACTTGGCGATACAATCATACACTTGTTTGAATCAGCCGCTAGCGAGGCGACCGTGACCGCTTATCCCTCCCTGTTCCGCCCCCTGACGCTGGGCCACATCACGCTACCCAACCGTATTCTTATGGGGTCCATGCACACCAATCTGGAAGAATCGCCCCACGGGTTTGCACGGCTAGCGGCCTTTTACGCCGAGCGCGCCAGGGCGGGCGTGGCGCTGATCGTCACCGGGGGCATCGCTCCCAATCCGGAAGGAGCGGTCTTTCAGGGGGCGGCCAAGCTGACCACGGATATGGAGGCCGACCGGCACCGGGTGGTGACCGATGCGGTACATGCCGAGGGTGGACGTATCTGCCTGCAGATCCTGCATGCCGGGCGTTATGCCTATTCGCCCGAGCTGGTCGCGCCCTCGCCGCTCCAGGCGCCGATCAATCCCTTCGTACCTCGTGAATTGGGTGATGAGGAGGTCGAGCGGCAAATTGACGATTACGTGCGATGCGCACGACTCGCGAAGCAAGCGGGCTACGATGGCGTCGAAGTGATGGGCTCGGAAGGCTACCTGATCAATCAGTTCATCTGCCGACGAACCAACCGTCGTAGCGATCGCTGGGGCGGAGGGTATGCCAACCGCATGCGTTTCCCGGTGGAGATCGTGCGGCGTATCCGTGAGGCGCTCGGCGAGGATTTTCTGATCATCTTTCGGCTGTCGATGATCGACCTGGTCGAAGAGGGGAGCACTTGGGACGAGGTCGTGGTACTGGGTAGGGCCATCGAGGCGGCGGGAGCCAGCCTGATCAATACCGGTATTGGCTGGCATGAGGCGCGGGTGCCGACCATCGTCACCAGCGTGCCGCGTGCGGCATTCACCGAGGTGACTCGGCGCATGAGGGCCGAACTGACGATCCCGCTGATCACTACCAACCGGATCAATATGCCGGATGTCGCAGAGCAGGTGCTGGGCGACGGACACGCCGACATGGTGTCGATGGCGCGGCCTTTCCTGGCCGACCCCGACTGGGTGCGCAAGGCCGAGACCGGGCGCGCCGAAGAGATCAATACTTGCATTGCCTGCAACCAGGCCTGTCTCGACCACACGTTCCAAGGCAAGCTGACCTCCTGTCTGGTCAATCCACGCGCCTGTCACGAGACGGAGCTGAATATCGAGGCCGCGACAACGCCCAAGGCAGTGGCCGTGGTCGGTGGTGGGCCGGCGGGACTGGCTTGTGCGGTCACGGCTGCCAGCCGGGGGCATCGCGTCGTGCTCTTCGAGCGGGATGACGAACTGGGAGGGCAGTTCAACTACGCACGGCGGATTCCCGGCAAGGAAGAGTTCGACGAGACGCTGCGCTACTACCGCGTCATGCTCGACCGCCATGGTGTCGAGGTGCGCGTGAATACCCCGGCGGACGTGGCTGCCCTGAGCGGCTTCGATGAGGTCGTGCTGGCTACCGGCGTGCGTCCGCGCCGGCTCGAGCTGCCGGGCAGCGACCATGCCAAGATCGTTGGTTATCCGACTGCTATCCGTCATCCCGAGCGCATCGGGCAGCGAGTAGCCATCATCGGCGCCGGGGGCATCGGTTTCGACGTGGCCGAGCTGCTCTCGCATGACGGCCACCCGACGCTGGAGCCGGCAGCCTGGTACCGTGAGTGGGGCGTGGACCTGTCGGTCATCCGGGAGGGAGGGCTGACGGCACCGGCGGCACCGCCGGTGCCACGCAAGATCTATCTGCTGCAGCGCAAGGCCACTAAGCCTGGCAAGGGGCTGGGTACGACAACCGGTTGGGTGCATCGGGCGTCGTTGCGGCATCGTGGGGTCGAGACGCTGGCCGGCTGCGAGTATCTTGGCGTCGACGACCAAGGGCTGCACGTGCGCATCGATGGTGAGGTGAGTGTGCTCGAAGTGGATCACGTCGTGGTCTGCGCTGGCCAGGAGTCGGTTGTCGACCTGCTCGAGCCGCTGCGTGATGCCGGGGTGACGGTGCATGTCATTGGCGGGGCGCAGCGTGCCGCAGAGCTGGATGCCAAGCGTGCCATCGATCAGGGGGTGCGTCTGGCGGCATCACTGTGATTAGCGCTGCAACTTTCGTCCACGCCAGACGGTGATAGACTGCACAGGGGGCGTGATCCGCCCCCTGTCTGCGGCGTTGGCGGTTACCGCCGCTGCGCACCGAGGAGCGGCGACGGCATCCTGTCGCTGCAGCGAACAAGAAGAGAAAGGAAACCTCATGGCCCCCCACTGTTCCCCGCGCTTTCTGGCCAGCGACAATACCTCCGGCATCTGCCCCGAGGCCCTGGACTATCTGCTTGAAGCCAATGCCTGTGACGATCTCGCTTACGGCAACGATAGCTGGACCCAGCGAGCCACTGATCGCTTCCGCAGCCTGTTCGATTACGACTGCGACGTGTTCTTCGTCTTCAACGGTACGGCGGCCAATTCGCTGACCCTGGCCGCCATGGGGCAGAGCTATCACAGTGTGATCTGCCACGAGCTGGCGCACATCGAAACCGATGAGTGCGGCGGGCCCGAATTTTTTTCCAATGGGGCCAAGCTACTGACCAGTGCGGGACGCCACGGCAAGCTCAATGCCGAAGGCATCGAGCAACTGGTGACCCGGCGTAGCGACATTCATTATCCCAAACCCAGGATCGTATCGATCACCCAGGCCACCGAGGTCGGTACCGTCTATGATCGCGAGGAGTTGCTGGCGATTCGCACCGTCGCCGACAAGTACGACCTGCGCGTTCACATGGACGGCGCGCGCTTCGCCAATGCCTGCGCCTCGCTGGAAGCGACGCCGGCGGAACTGACCTGGCAGGTCGGCGTCGATGCATTGTGCTTCTCGGGTACCAAGAACGGGCTGCCGATGGGAGAGGCCGTGGTGTTCTTCAATCGCGAGCTTGCCGAGGACTTCGACTATCGCTGCAAGCAGGCCGGGCAACTGGCCTCCAAGATGCGCTTCATTGCTGCCCCCTGGTTGGGCCTGCTCGAAACCGGAGCCTGGCTGAGCAACGCCTCGCACGCCAACGCCATGGCCCGCTACCTCGCCGATGGCCTGCGCGGCCTACCTGGTGCCGAGCTGATGTTCCCGACCCAGGCCAACAGTGTCTTCGTGCAATTGCCACCGCCGGTGCTGGCGCAGTTGCGCGAACGAGGCTGGACCTTCTATACCTTCATTGGTGCCGGAGGAGCGCGTTTCGTCTGCGCCTGGAATACCACGGTCGAACTGTTGGATACCCTGCTGGCGGACATTCGCCAGGCCCTCGACGCCAGCTGAATCCGTTTCGTTACATAACTTCCTTATTTGCTTTGGCGAACCATCGCGACGCCCGACGCTCTTAGCTTTAGACGAGGAGTGTCGCGAGGTTGCGTTGAAAGCTCACGGCCAGCTCTCCTCCGCCGGACGATTTATCCGTCTACGCTGATAAATACGCCAGCCCGGAATCCCCAGACTGATTGTCTTGCGACCGGGGGTCGCGATCCAAGGAGGCCTCAATGAGTATCTTCGATCATGTGCAGAACCGTTATGAAAAGGTTCAGCAGGAAGAAATGAGTCTTCAGGAGTACCTGGAGCTGTGCCGTTCGGACCCCAGTGCCTATGCCTCGGCACCTGAGCGCATGTTGCAAGCGATTGGCGAGCCCGAGGTGATCGACACTGCCAAGGACCCACGCCTGTCACGTATTTTCACCAACAAGGTCATCCGGCGTTATCCGGCTTTTTCCGAGTTTTACGGCATGGAAGAGGCCATCGAACAGATCGTGGCGTATTTTCGGCATGCGGCGCAGGGGCTCGAGGAGCGCAAGCAGATCCTCTACCTGCTGGGGCCGGTGGGCGGCGGCAAGTCCTCGCTTGCCGAGCGGCTGAAGCTGCTCATGGAGCGGGTGCCGTTCTATGCCATCAAGGGCTCGCCCGTCTATGAGTCACCGCTGGGCCTGTTCTCTCCCGAAGAGGATGGCGAGCTGCTCGAGAAGGAGTATGGCATCCCCCAGCGTTACCTGAAGAGCGTGATGTCACCCTGGGCGGCCAAGCGGCTCAAGGAGTACGGGGGAGATATTTCCAAGTTCCGCGTGGTCAAGCTGTACCCGTCGCGACTCAACCAGATTGCCGTATCCAAGACCGAGCCTGGCGACGAGAATAACCAGGATATTTCTTCGCTGGTGGGCAAGGTCGACATCCGCCAGCTCGAACTCTATTCGCAGGACGACCCGGACGCCTACAGCTTCTCCGGTGGCCTGTGCAAGGCCAACCAGGGGCTGATGGAGTTCGTGGAAATGTTCAAGGCCCCGATCAAGGTGCTGCATCCTTTGTTGACCGCTACCCAGGAGGGCAACTACAACCCCACCGAGGGCATGGGGGCCATTCCCTTCGACGGCATCATCCTGGCGCACTCCAACGAGAGCGAGTGGCAGCAGTTCCGCAACAACCGCAACAACGAGGCTTTCCTCGATCGCGTCTACATCGTCAAGGTGCCTTACTGCCTGCGGGTATCCGAAGAGATCAAGATCTACAAGAAGCTGCTCGAGCATTCCTCGCTGGACCAGGCACCGTGTGCCCCCGACACGCTGCGCATGCTGGCGCAGTTCTCGGTCCTGTCGCGTCTCAAGGAGCCCGAGAATTCCAGTATCTATTCCAAGATGCGGGTTTACGACGGCGAGAACCTCAAGGATACCGACCCCAAGGCCAAGTCGATCCAGGAGTATCGCGACGCGGCAGGGGTCGATGAGGGCATGGACGGGCTCTCGACCCGTTTCGCCTTCAAGATTCTTTCCAAGGTGTTCAACTTCGATACCCATGAGATCGCCGCTAACCCGGTGCATCTGCTTTACGTGCTCGAGCAGCGGCTAGAGCAGGAGCAACTGCCCAAGGAGACCCACGACCGTTACCTGCGCTTCATCAAGGAATTTCTGGCGCCGCGCTATGTCGATTTCATCGGCAAGGAAATCCAGACTGCCTATCTCGAGTCGTACAGTGAATACGGTCAGAACATCTTTGACCGCTACGTCACCTACGCTGACTTCTGGATACAGGATCAGGAATACCGGGACCCCGAAACCGGCGAACTGTTCAATCGTCAGTCACTCAACGAGGAGCTGGAAAAGATCGAAAAGCCGGCAGGGATTTCCAACCCCAAGGATTTCCGTCACGAGGTCGTCAACTTCGTGTTGCGTGCACGTGCCCAGAACAACGGCATGAATCCCAGTTGGCAGTCCTACGAGAAACTCAAGGGCGTCATCGAGAAGAAGATGTTCGCCAACACCGAGGAGCTGTTGCCGGTCATCTCGTTCAATGCCAAGGCCTCCGCCAACGACCAGCGCAAGCATGAGGACTTTGTGGCACGCATGGTCGATCGCGGATATACCGAGAAACAGGTGCGGTTGCTGTCCGAGTGGTACCTGCGCGTTCGTAAGTCCCAGTAACCGGCCAGGGCCGGGTCAGGGCGGAGCGACCCCGGTGGTCGCTCCGTGTCCCGTGGCGCAGCCTGCGCAGGGGAGGTGGCATACATGAGCTATTTTATCGACCGTCGCTTGAACGCCCGACACAAGAGCGAGGTTAACCGACAGCGGTTTCTGGATCGTTATCGCACCCACATCAAGCGCTCGGTGGAGGAGGCGGTCAATCGGCGTTCCATTACTGACATGGAGCGTGGCGAGAAGGTGTCGATACCGTCTCGCGACATTTCCGAGCCGGTGTTCCAGCATGGTCAGGGTGGGCAACGCTCCATCGTCAGTCCTGGTAACAAGGAGTTCGTCGAGGGTGACCGCCTGCGCCGGCCTGGTGGCGGCGGTGGCGGTGGTGGTGCCGGCGAAGGCAATGCCTCGAACCAGGGGGAAGGGGCCGATGAGTTCGCCTTCTCGCTGACCCGCGAGGAGTTTCTCGACTTCGTCTTTGACGGCCTGGAGCTGCCGCACCTCGAGCGCAAGCAACTGGTCGATGTCGAAGAGGTGCGCCCGGTGCGTGCCGGTATTTCACGGGAAGGCGTCCCGGCACGCATGAACATCGTGCGGTCGATGCGTGAAGCTCAGGCGCGGCGTATCGCCATGCGTGCGCCGATCCGGCGGGCCCTGCGCGAGGCCATGGAAGCCCTCAATGCCGAGGAGCGCAAGGATCCGGTGCTGCGCAATCCGGCACGCATTGCCGAGTTGAAGGCGGAAATCGAGCGCCTCGAGAAGCGTCTCGAGGCGGTGCCCTTCATCGATACCTACGATTTGCGCTATAACAACCTCATCAACCAGCCGCAGCCGTCCAACAAGGCGGTGATGTTCTGTGTCATGGATGTGTCGGGGTCGATGACCCAATCGCACAAGGACATCGCCAAGCGTTTCTTCCTGCTGTTGTACCTGTTTCTGGAGCGTAACTACGAAAAGGTCGAACTGGTCTTCGTGCGCCATCATACGGCAGCCAAGGAGGTCGACGAGGAGGAGTTCTTCTACTCGCGCGAGACCGGTGGCACCATCGTCTCCAGTGCGCTGTCGCTGGTCGACGAGATCATTCAGGACCGCTATCCCGCTGCACAATGGAATCTGTATGTCGCCCAGGCCTCCGATGGCGACAATTGGGACGATGACTCCACCACCTGTCGCAAGCTGTTGGCACAGTCGCTGATGCCGCGCTTGCAGTATTACACCTACGTCGAGATCACTCCCCATGCGCATCAGGCATTGTGGGAGGAGTACGAAAGCGTGCAGGCCGAGTTCCCCGAGCGTTTCGCCATGCGGCAGATCGTCGAGGCGGGGGACATCTACCCGGTCTTTCGCGAGCTGTTCCGGCGCCGCGCCAAACAGTGAGCTCTGGCTTGAGCGGGCCCAGGCGTGGCAGGCGCTGATCGCGCCGGCCCGGCCCGAAAGGAGACAGCATGATCAAGCGTACCCCGATTGCCACCGGCTCCGACTGGAACTTCGAGATCCTGACCGAGTACGAGCGCGAGATCGCTCGGTTGGCCGACGAGTATCGACTCGATACCTACCCCAACCAGATCGAGATCATTACCTCCGAGCAGATGATGGATGCCTATGCCAGCGTGGGCATGCCGGTGGGCTATCATCACTGGTCGTTCGGCAAGCAGTTCCTGGCCGTCGAGCAGGCCTATCGCCGCGGGCAGATGGGGTTGGCCTATGAACTGGTGATCAATTCCGATCCCTGCATCGCCTATCTCATGGAAGAGAATACGCTGATGATGCAGGTGCTGGTCATGGCGCATGCCTGCTATGGTCACAACTCCTTCTTCAAGGGCAATTACCTGTTCCGTACCTGGACGGACGCCTCGGCCATCGTCGACTACCTCGTTTTCGCGAGAAAGTACGTCTCCGAATGCGAGGAGCGTCACGGTGTCACTGCCGTTGAACAACTGCTCGATGCCTGTCATGCGTTGCAGAACTATGGCGTCGACCGTTACAAGCGGCCCTCGCCGATTTCCGCCGAGGAAGAGGCGCGTCGCCAGAGCGAGCGCGAGGCTTACCTGCAGTCGCAGGTCAACCTCCTGTGGCGGACCATTCCCTCGCCGCATGAGCACAGTGACGCCTTGGGGCACGACGAGGAAGACCCGTTGGGCCTGCACCAGCATGGGCGCTACCCGGCCGAGCCGCAGGAGAACCTGCTCTATTTCATCGAAAAGAATGCGCCGCTGCTGGCGCCCTGGCAGCGCGAGATCGTACGTATCGTGCGTAAACTGGCGCAGTATTTTTACCCTCAGCGCCAGACCCAGGTGATGAACGAGGGCTGGGCGACCTTCTGGCACTATACCCTGATGCACCGCATGTACGATGACGGGCTGGTCGACGAGGGGCTGATACTGGAGTTTCTGCAGTCGCACACCGCCGTGGTCAATCAGCCGGGCTTCGATAGTCCTTATTACAACGGCATCAATCCCTATGCGCTGGGGTTTGCGATGTTCAGTGACATCAAGCGGATCTGTCAGGAGCCGACCGATGAGGACCGGCAGTGGTTTCCGGACATGGCCGGTAGCGACTGGCTGGAGACGCTGCATTTTGCGATGCGCAACTTCAAGGACGAATCGTTCATCCAGCAGTTCCTGTCGCCCAAGGTGATCCGCGATCTCAAGCTGTTCTCGTTGGTCGATGACGATCGCGATGAGATGCTGACCATCGAGGCGATACATGACGAACGTGGCTACCAGCGTATCCGCGAGGATTTGTCGACGCAGTATGCCTTGTCGCTGCGTGAGCCCAATATTCAGATCTGGGAAGCCGATATCCGAGGTGATCGCTCACTGACGCTGCGTCATGTGCAGGACCGGCGGCGTCCATTGGCCAAGAGTGTCTACCCGGTCATGCGCCATTTGCATCAACTGTGGGGCTTCCCGGTGAAGCTCGAGTCGATCGAGGAGGATGAGGTCGTACGTCGCTACCAGTGGCCATTGCCCGAGCATGATGGCGAGCGAAACTGATAGATAGCATGGCATGAGGCAGAGCGCCGGCCTGGGCCGGCGCTCGTGCTTTGGATCAGGCAGGCCCGTCAGGGCTGCTTGGTCCAGGACTGGCACCATCCCCCCGGCGCCACGCTGTGTTGCGGGAAGAGCTGGCAGCCGTTGTTGGCTTCCTTGAAGAACATGCAGTTGGCGCAGGTTTCGCCCTCGGAGTAGGCCGGATGGTCGCTGGCCTGCTGGGCATCCGTCACGTAGTTCAATGCCTTGGCCTGGGGGTTTTCCGGGTCGAGCGGTGGAAGCTCCTGAGCGAAGGCGCGCTGGGAGAGGATGCCGGCACCCAGTGGCAGGGCGGCGAGCCCCAGCAGACTGTGGCGCATGAAGTCACGACGGCTTTGCTTGGCCATGGTTTCTCCTTGATTGTGGTGGTCATGCCGATCACGGATAGGTACGGGCGGTTTTCCGCCTCTGTTCTGACGTTGCCTGGAAGCGTTCCGGCGTGACACCTCGGCTATCCAGGCTAACTGTCTATGTCGCCTTGCAGGTAATACCTGCAGCGACCCGTCAAAGTGCGCTACTCTCCGACTCTTCTATCCTAGTGGAAGCGGGGGAGGAGAGCACCCTACCTCTGCTTGTCGTGCGGCAATCCGTCGCGGCGCTGCTGGTCGAGCAAGGAGATGGCATGCATTACACGATTTTCGCGAGCCCGGTGGGCGAGTTGCTTCTGGCGGGGGACAAGCTTGGTCTACGCCGCCTGTGCTTTCTCGACGACCGAGCGGCACCGCCCGAGACGGCGCAGTGGCAACGCGACGACGAGGCGCTGGCCGAGGCGCGCGAGGAAGTGCTCGCTTACCTGGTAGGCCGTCGACGCAGCTTCAATGTCGATGTGGCACCTGAGGGTAGCGATGCGCAGCGCGAAGTCTGGGCGGCGGTGATGCGTATTCCCTACGGTCGGACGCGCACTTATGGGGAGGTCGCCCAGAGGCTGGGAAGCGGCAAGCCAGTAATTGCCGTGAGCAGTGCCAGTGCCGCCAATCCGTTACCGATTCTGATTCCTTGCCACCGGCTGGTCGCCGCCAAGGGAATTGGCCGCTACAGCGGTGGCGAAGCCCTGAAGCAGCGGCTTCTCGACATGGAATGTGGTACTGCCGGCTTGCAGTGACATGCTCTGTACCGGCCAGGGCTGATATACTGGCCGCCACGTCAGTTCAGGAGTCGACTCATGCAGAATGCCGTGATTCTGATCAATGCCGAGAAAGGCCAGATCCAGGCCGTCGCCCAGCGTCTGGCCGAGGTGGAGGGCATCAGCGAGGTCTACTCGACCTGCGGACGCTATGACCTGGTCGCCATTGCGCGCACACGCGATTTCGAGTCGCTGGCCGAACTGGTCACCGGCCGGCTCACCAGAGTCGAGGGCATTCGCGATACCGAGACGCTGAATGCCATGCAGGTCCATTCCCGTCACGACCTGGAAACCATGTTCAGTGTCGGCCTTTGATCGGCCCAGATGACCTTCCTTGCCCTCCCGCCACGCGATTGCCGGGAGGGCTTTCCCGCTAGCTGGATCGTTCCCCACGCATGATGCTTTCCATGACATTCGTTCGTCGCCAGGTGCGCAATCTGGGTGTTTCTCTGTTGTTCGTGATGGTCGCCAGCGGCTTGTGGTATTGGCAGGAGCAGGACGTACGGGATCGCCTGAGCTGGATGGGAGTGACTACCTGGGACGAACTCGGGCTGACCAATTTTCACCGTGTCCTGCGCAACGAAAGCGTATTGATCGGCTGGTCCGATGTGCGTGTCAATCCGCTGTGGGTCAGCTACCGCCTGCATCATGTCGACGACGCCAGCATCGGTCCGCGGCCCGATTTTCAACGTGACTGGCGAACGTTATGGCCCATCGCTCCCGATAGCTATTTCGGCAGTGGCTACGACCGTGGCCACCTGGCGCCCAACTACGCCATTGCCCGGGTGCATGGCGCCGATGCGCAGCGCGATACCTTCCTGATGTCTAATGTGTCACCGCAACGCCCCGACCTCAATCGCCGCCTCTGGCAGCGGCTCGAGGAAGTTGTCATCGATCATTTCGTGCCGCGCTTCGGTGCCGTGCAGATCATCACCGGTCCGGTCTTTCCAGCGGACTGGCTCGGCAATGTCTTTCATCGGGTCGGGCTGGTCGAGGTGCCGCAGGCGTTCTACAAGATCGTTGTGGTGCCGGGCGAGCAGCCCAGGGCACTGGCTTTCCTGATGCCGCAGACGGTGCAAGGCAACGAGCCGCTGGATCGCTTCCTGGTCAGTATCGACGAGATAGAGGCGCGCACGGGGCTGAACTTCTTTCCCCTGCTACCCGACAATATCGAAGACATGCTTGAAGGCGGTATCCGTCCTGAGGGATGGGAACTCGACAAGGTGGCAAGGCTGCCGTCACGCTACTGACCGCGACGCGACACGCCATGGGAATGTGCCGTCGCAGCGTGGCGTCGTGCCGAGGCATCAAGGATAGAAATATGAAGCAGGGGGGATGGTGCCCAGAAGAGGACTTGAACCTCCACGTCCGTAAGGACACTAGCACCTGAAGCTAGCGCGTCTACCAATTCCGCCA
>NZ_FOPY01000012.1:0-58479 GCF_900113605.1 Modicisalibacter xianhensis | reverse complement strand
AGAGGACTTGAACCTCCACGTCCGTAAGGACACTAGCACCTGAAGCTAGCGCGTCTACCAATTCCGCCATCTGGGCAAGTGGCCACGCATCTTACCGATTCTGTGCGGGATTGCAATAGGTGAAGCGGGGCGGGAACGAGAAAAAACGGGGTGGGGCGTACATGGTTGGGTCGTCAACCTCAGGGCGTTATACTGCGGGCATGATCGACTGCCACCAATCCGCTCCACGCCCGCTGCCGCTCGCCCATTCTATCTACAAGGAAGCACCATAAGATGAATCATTGGACGTTAAGCGACGATCCGAACGCGGAACGTGAAGCTCACAAATATGACAAGCCGGTGCCCAGCCGGGAATATCTGCTTGCCCGGCTGGAAGAGTACGGCAAACCTGTCACGCACGAGAACATGAGCCGCATGCTGGGCCTCGAGGATGAGGACCAAATGGAAGCGGTGCGTCGCCGCCTGGCGGCCATGGAGCGCGACGGGCAGGTGCTGCGCAACCGGCGCGGAGCCTATGCCCTGATCGACAAGCTCGACCTCATCAAGGGGAAGGTGCTCGGGCACCGCGACGGTATCGGCTTCTTGATCCGTGACGATGGCAAGAAGCCCGACCTGGTGATTCCACCCCGCCAGATGCGCCGCGTATTCCACGGTGACCATGTACTGGTGCGAATCAGCGGGCGAGACCGTCGCGGGCGCGACGAGGCCACCATCGTCGAGGTGCTGGCCCGCAACACCCAGACCCTAGTGGGGATATATCGCGAGCGTTCCAGCGAGTTCGGGCTGCTGATCCCCGAGAACTCGCGCATCGCCCAGGAAATCATCATTCCCAGCAGTGCCACGGGAGGCGCCCGTGACGGTCAGATCGTCTCGGTGCGCATCACCCAGCAGCCCGAGACGCGTATCCAGCCGACCGGTGAGGTGGTGGAGGTGCTTGGCGAGCGCATGGACCCGGGGATGGAGATCGATATCGCCATCCGTAGCCATGACATTCCCGCCGAGTTCCCGCCCGAGGTCGAGGCCGAGATTGCCGGCATGTCGGCGGAGGTCGTCGAGGGTGACAAACGCCATCGTATCGATCTGCGTGACGTTCCGCTGGTGACCATCGACGGCGAGGATGCCAAGGACTTCGACGATGCCGTCTGCGCCTGGAAGACGAAGTCGGGAAGCTGGAAGCTGATCGTGGCGATTGCCGATGTGTCGCACTATGTACGACCAGGGACGGCCCTGGACGAGGAGGCGCATGTCCGGGGCAACTCGGTCTACTTCCCGGGTCAGGTCGTGCCGATGCTGCCGGAGCTGCTCTCCAACGGCCTGTGTTCGCTCAATCCCGAGGTCGACCGTCTGACCCTTGTCTGCGAGATGAACATCTCCAAGACTGGCGCCATCAGTCGTTACAAGTTCTACGAGGCGGTTATGCGCTCGCATGCGCGCCTGACCTACACCCAGGTCGGCGAAATGCTGCAGTCGCCGGATAGCGAGGAGGGTCGTGAGCTATGCGATCGTTACGCCTCGTTGCTGCCGTCGCTGAAGAACCTGCATTCACTCTACAAGCTGTTGAGAGAGTCGCGCGAGGAGCGTGGGGCGATTGACTTCGAGACCACCGAGACGCAGATCCTGTTCAATAGCGAGCGCAAGATCGAGACCATCGTGCCGCGGTCGCGCAACGATGCTCACAAGCTCATCGAGGAGTGCATGCTGGCGGCCAACGTGGCCACCGCGCGGTTCCTCGACAAGCACGACCTTCCGGCACTGTATCGTATCCACGAGCCGCCGGCGGCCGAGCGCCTCGATAAGCTGCGCCTGTTCCTCAATGAGCTGGGGCTGACGCTGGGCGGCGGCGACGATCCGACGCCGCAGGACTATCAGCGCCTGCGCGAGGTCATCAAGGACCGGCCCGACGCCGACATCATCCAGACGGTGATGCTGCGCTCGATGAGTCAGGCGGTCTATTCGCCGCACAACGAAGGTCACTTCGGGCTGGCTTACCAGGCCTATGCGCACTTCACCTCGCCGATCCGGCGCTATCCGGACCTGCTGGTGCATCGTGCGATTCGCTCGGTCATTCGCGGGCCACGGCAAACAGCCACCGTGCAGCGTGCCGAGGGTGCGCCGGTGGAAAAGCCGAGCACGTGGTGTCCGTATACCTTCGAGCAGATGGTCGAGCTCGGCGAACATTGCTCGATGACCGAGCGCCGCGCCGACGATGCCACGCGCGATGTCACCGACTGGCTCAAGTGCGAGTTCATGTCCGACAAGGTGGGCGACGTCTTCGAGGGCACCATCGCCTCGGTCACCCAGTTCGGTATCTTTGTGCGCCTCGATAACGTTTACGTCGAGGGGCTTGTCCACGTGACGTCGTTGCCTTCCGATTACTACCACTACGAGCCCGAGAAACATCGCCTCAAGGGCGAACGTGGGGGGATCTCCTACCGCCTGGGCGATGGCGTCACGGTGCAGGTGGCGCGTGTCGATCTCGACGAGCGCAAGATCGATTTCGATCTGGTCGGCGAAATGCCGCGCAAGCAGCGCCAGCCACGCAAGCCCAAGGCCGGTTTCGAGAGCGGACACGACGACAAGAGCGGCAAGGACGATAAAGGCCAGAAGCGTCCACGGCGTCGCCGACCCAGGTCCGGTCGCAAGGAGCGCGAACAGCAGCGCAGCAGTGGCAAGTCCCGGCGTGGTGGCAAGTCGAGCGGGGAGCGCTCATGAGTCGTGGCGGCTCTACGCGCTCGCGCCATAAATCCCAGGCCGGGCGTGGCAAGCCGAATCCGTCCCGGCGGACGCCGACGATCAGCGTGCCGGGCGGGCTGGATAGCGTCTTCGGTGTGCATGCCGTACGTGCCCTGTTGGAGCGGGGGGAGGCCCCGCGTGAGCTGTGGATTCAGGAAGGGCAGGCCGGCTCTCGCCTGGAAACACTGGTTGCGCAGGCCCGGGACGCTGGGGCTCGGCTGGTGGCGCAGCCGCGTGAAGTCCTCGACGAACTGGCAGGCGACGCGGCGCACCAGGGCGTCATTGCCTTTTGTCTGCCATTGACGGCGCAGAGCGAAGAAGCCCTGATGCTGCGCCTGGGAGGCTGGCAGCGGCCCGAGCCGCCGTTGCTGCTGATCCTCGATGGCGTGACTGATGTGCATAATTTCGGCGCTTGCCTGCGCAGCGCAGATGCCGCCGGTGCCCATGGCGTGATCATTCCCAAGGACAAGGCCGCCCCGCTCAATGCCACGGTGCGTAAGGTGGCCTGTGGCGCCGCCGAGAGCGTGCCGGTCTATCAGGTCACTAATCTGGCGCGTGCCATGCAGCGGCTCAAGGATGCCGGTGTCTGGATCACCGGCACCGCAGGCGAGGCCGAGGCTGGGCTGTTCGAGGCCGATTTCACCGGGGCATGCGCTCTGGTGATGGGCGCGGAAGGCAAGGGTATGCGTCGCCTGACGCGTGAAGCCTGCGATGGCCTGGTCAAACTGCCCATGGCCGGTAGTGTGTCGAGCCTCAACGTGTCCGTGGCCACTGGTATCTGTCTTTACGAGGTCGTCCGCCAGCGCCACCAGGCACACCCCACTGCCAAGTGATCAGGTCGGCCGGGATTTCTTGCAAGCTCGGGGCGCGATCACTACAATTGTGCGGTTCTTTGAACACCCTCACCCAGTAAATCACGACTCCTTGCTTCCCCTTGGTGGAATTTGCCGCCATCCGGAAGCTGTCAAACCGTAAGGAGACACCATGCGTCATTACGAAATCGTGTTCATGGTCCATCCGGATCAGAGCGAGCAGGTGCCGGCAATGGTCGAGCGCTATACCGGCATCGTCACCGAAAACGGTGGCACCGTGCATCGTCTCGAGGATTGGGGCCGCCGTCACCTGGCCTACCCGATCAACAAGATCCACAAGGCCCACTATGTGCTGATGAACATCGAATGCCGCGGCGAGACGCTCGAAGAGATCGAGAACATCTTCCGCTTCAACGATGCCATCATCCGTAGCCTGGTCGTGCGCTGCAAGGAAGCCGTCACCGAAGCTTCTCCGATGATGAAGCAGGCTGACGACAAGCGTCCGCGTCGCGAAGAGCGCCCCGAGCGTCCGCGTTCCGAGCGCTCCGAAACCGCCGAAGCCAGCTAATTCGCACACCCAGGAGGATAATCCATGGCACGCTTCTTCCGTCGCCGCAAGTTTTGCCGCTTCACTGCCGAAGGCGTGAAGTACATCGATTACAAGGATATCGATACCCTCAAGGCGTACATCACCGAGACCGGCAAGATCGTCCCGAGCCGCATCACCGGCACGCGAGCGCGCTACCAGCGTCAGCTCTCCACTGCCATCAAGCGCGCTCGCTACCTGGCGCTGCTGCCCTACACCGACAGCCACCAGTAAGCCGTATCGCGTGATGCTGCCTCTGGCTCGCTGGGTAATGCGTGGCACGCCGCAGGCTGCGGGTGCCGCTGCCCTTGCCGCCATCATACCCTGGCTGTTCTGGTTCAGTGCTGCCGTGGCCGCCCTGGTAACTCTGCGTCGTGGTTTGGGGCCGGCCATGCCGGTGATCGTCGCCGCTGCACTGCCGACCGGCTGGTGGTGGATGCAGGGCGACACGATCCCGCTGGCCAGCCTGCTGCTGGTAACCCTGATGGCTACCGTGCTGCGTTCGCGCGTGCGCTGGAGCGAGACACTGATCGTCGGTGCCCTGGTAGGGGCAGTGATGGTCCAGTTGGGCATCTTTCTGCCTCCGGGCGGGGCGGAGCCGCTGCTCGTCCAGTTGCGCCAGTCCTCGCCCGAGATCGAGCGCATGCTCGCCGATCTCACCGAGCAGGGTGTGGCGACCGAGCGATTGGCCGCTCTGCTGATAGGCGGAGTGACCGGGTTGATCGTCATGTTGGCCTCGGTGGCCTGCCTGGCGTTGGCTCGCAGTTGGCAGGCCGGGTTGTACAATCCCGGCGGCTTTCGGGACGAGTTCCATGCCTTGCGTCTGTCGGGGCGGGAACTGATTCTGCTGGTCGTCCTGGTGGTGCTGGGCATGGTCTTTGCGCTGCCAGCGCTGACCATGCTGGCCTGGGTTCCGCTGCTGGTGAGCGGCGTCGCGCTGATACACGGACTGATCGGTCTCAAGGGGATGAACGGGCTGTGGTTGGTGGCCTTCTATGTGCTGCTGCTGACTACTTGGCCCATGATTCTGATTGTGCTGCTGCTGGGTTTCATCGATTCCTTTGCGGATTTCCGCGGCCGATTGGCCCGCAGCCAATGACAAGAGGTTAACGAGATGGAAGTCATTCTGCTCGACAATATCGGTAAGCTGGGTGGTCTGGGTGACAAGGTCACCGTCAAGCCCGGTTATGGCCGCAACTATCTGGTTCCCTACGGCCTGGCCGTGCCGGCAACCAAGGATAATGTGGAAGCCTTCGAAGCGCAGCGCGCCGAGCTTGAAGCTCAGGCGGCCGAGCGCAAGAGCGAAGCCGAAGCCCGTGCCGAACAGCTCAATGACATTGAGCTGTCGCTGGTGGCCAAGGCAGGCGACGAAGGCAAGCTGTTCGGCTCCATCGGTCCACGTGATCTGGCCGACGCCCTTGCCCAGGCCGGTATTGATGTGGCCAAGAGCGAAGTGCGCATGCCGGAAGGCCCGATCCGCGCCACTGGCGAATACGACATTCAGCTGCACCTGCACGCGGAAGTCGACGCCACCATCCGGATCGTGGTCGTGGCCGAATAAGCCGCACATTGCGATACCCAACGCGGCAGCCTCGGCTGCCGCGTTTTTTTATGGCCGAACAAGCGTGATTTTCGGAGCGTTTCATCGCTACGGTGGCATGAGGCGATGAGGTAGAATGACGCTACCGTATTCACGGTCCCTGCAGGCTATTCATCCCGGCGGAACATCCCATGAGTGACACGCTCGAACTCGACCAGGAAACTGCGGCGCTGAAGGTACCGCCGCATTCATTGGAGGCCGAACAGTCGGTGCTGGGCGGGCTGATGCTCGATAACGACGCCTGGGATACGGTGTCCGAGCGGCTGGTGGCGGACGATTTCTATCGCTACGAGCATCGCCTGGTCTTCAATGCCATGACCCAACTGGCCGAAGCGGCGCATCCGCTGGATGTGGTCACCCTGTCCGAGGCCCTGGAGTCGCGAGACCAGCTCGAGACCGTGGGAGGCCTGGCCTACCTGGCGGAACTGGCACGCAACACGCCCTCGGCCGGCAACATTCGGGCCTATGCCGATATCGTTCGCGAGCGTGCCACGCTGCGCAAGTTGATTCAGGCCGCCAATCAGATCGCCGAAGGCGCCTTCAGCCCCCAAGGGAGGCCGGCCGACGAACTGGTCAACGAGGCCGAGCGACTGGTTTTCCAGATCAGCGAATCGCGCCCCAAGTCGGGTGGTCCCATCGGGATGAGCCAGTTGCTGTCCAAGGCCGTGGATCGCATCGACGAGTTGTTCAACATGCAGGGCCAAATGACCGGTCTGTCCTCGGGCTTTCGCGACCTCGACGACATGACCTCGGGCCTGCAGCCCTCGGATCTGGTGATCATTGCCGGGCGTCCCTCCATGGGCAAGACCACCTTCGCGATGAACCTCGTCGAACATGCCGTGATCTCCAGCGACAAGCCGGTGATGGTGTTCTCGATGGAGATGCCCGCCGAATCGCTGATGCTGCGCATGCTCTCCTCGCTGGGTCGGATCGACCAGACGCGAGTGCGTACAGGGCAGCTGGAGGACGAGGACTGGCCGCGTCTGACGTCGGCGGTCAATCTGCTCAAGGACAAGCAGCTTTTCATCGACGATACGGCGGCGCTGTCGCCCAACGAAATGCGCTCGCGCATTCGGCGTATCGTGCGCGAAAACGGTAATATCGGGTTGATCATGATCGATTATCTGCAGCTGATGCAGATTCCCGGTTTTTCCGAGAACCGTACCGGTGAAATCTCCGAAATCTCGCGTTCATTGAAAGGCCTGGCCAAGGAATTCGGGTGTCCGGTCATCGCGTTGTCGCAGCTCAACCGCTCGCTGGAGCAGCGCCCCAACAAGCGCCCGGTCATGTCGGACCTGCGCGAGTCGGGTGCCATCGAGCAGGATGCCGACCTGATTGCCTTCGTCTATCGTGACGAGGTCTATAATCCGGACAATCCCGACAACAAGGGGCTGGCCGAGCTGATCATCGGCAAGCAGCGAAACGGGCCAATCGGCACCGTGCATATGGCTTTCATCGGCAAGTACACGCGTTTCGAGGACCTGGCGCCGGACAGTTATGGTCAACACTTCGGCGAGTGATCCACTTGAGACTGTCACGGGGCGCCGTATAATGCCGTCCCTCCAGACAGGCCATGACGACGATAGGAGGCACCATGGCGGGCGGTTTTCGTGGCAAGCACAAGCGTACCCCAAAGCTCGAGGCACGTGGCACATTGGAAAGCGTGGATCGCGAGGGGCCATTCAAGGAGTGGCTGGGCATGCCGGATCTGTATCGCTACAGCCTGGTGGTCGACGGCGAGACCTACAGCTATCAGACTGAGGATGCCGAGTTGCCGGTAAGCGTGGGCGACTATGTGGTATTCCGCTACAAGGAGACCAAGGCTGGCAAATGGGTCGATCGCAACTCGCTGGGTGTGGCCATCGATCCCTCGACCTTTCAGCGTGACTGAACGGCTGTCATCACACTGACATCATGACCGGGCATAACGTGTGGCATGAGAAAGACTGCCGGCCATGCGAATCCTCCCTCCATCGAGACGATCGGCCCCGAGCGTCTCGATGTGTGTTTGCCGTTTCATTGCCACAAGGCACGGCGAGCGAGCCATTCCTGTCTCGATCCGGCTTCCCAGGCTGAGCCCATTGTTATCCGCTCTGCAATGAACCGTTTTCCATCCCAAAAGATGGTTTTATCAGAGCATGGGGTAGCGAGGCGTCTGCTACAGTTGATTACAGAGTTTCCATCAAATTACGAGTAGTCACGCGATGGCGAACTCGTTCGATCGAAAACGGTCACAGAGGCGACGTCGAATGGACATGACGTTGTCATCGGGCAAGGGCCAGGCTGGGCCCAGCCAATCATTCCAAGAGATTTTCCCAGGAGGGGAGCATGAACTTTAATGAACTCAAGCAGTTTGCAGATCACCACGACAATTACGAGATTCGTATCATCAGCCATGCAGGCAGCAATTTTTACCAGATCGAGCTGGAAGATGTAGAAGGTGGGCGCCACCTGTTGATGCGCCAGGGCAAACCAGTGCTGTTCCGCTCACTGGACGATGCCTACCTGGAACTCAAGCGGGCCGGCATTCATCGCGCGTATCTCGTGCAGTTCGTGGCTCATGACGAGATGATTGGCCATGAAGCCAACTATCACGAGCCATTGACCTCGCGCATGCCGCTGGTCTTCTGATTCTTCATTCATTAATTGCGGTCAATCCATCGTCCGATGCGATTACGCCGCCTCGCCACTGCTAGATACAGCCTGTCGAGCGTCATGTTCAGCCCCGGCAGGCTGGATATCCTTGCCCACCAGCGATAACCCAGCACAGCGTACAGTGCGCGTGTCGAGTCCATCCCCGAGTACCAGCGGCCTTCGCCATCGAGCGCGAACAGGCGGCCCATCAGCTCGTTGCAGGTGCGGCCCCACGGCGCAGGATCGAACCCTTGGGCGCGAATATCAATGAAGCGAACGCAGTCCTGTCGTCGCTGACGCTTGACCCAGGCGACCTGACGCCGGCATAGCGGGCATCCGCCATCGTAGAACAGCATGATCGGGGCACGCGCATCGAGTGGAGAGGGCATGAGCGCTCCGGTTATCGTGTTAGTCGACCAGAAATGATGTCACGTGAGCGTATTAAAAACTTGTCCAACCATTATGCAAATCTTGTTGATAGCATAACTTTATTCACGTTAGACACGGCTCGCTTGGTAAACTTCCCTGCACATGAAGTGTAGCGAGGAGATGAGTGATGACGACTGCCCGATTCGGTGTATTGCTGGCCAACCTGGGTACCCCCGATGCACCGACACCCGAGGCAGTGCGCCGCTACCTTGCCGAGTTCCTGTGGGACGAGCGGGTGGTCGATGCGCCGCGTCCATTGTGGTGGCTGATCCTGAACGGCTTCATCCTGCGCACGCGCCCCGCACGGGTCGCCAAAGGTTACGAATCCATCTGGATGGACGAAGGCTCGCCATTACTGGTCTTCGGACGCTTGCAGCAGCAGGCGCTCAAGGCGAGCCTGGCCGAACACTTCGGCGAACAGGTTCCCGTGGAACTGGCCATGACCTATGGCGAGCCGAGCATGGAAACCGCCGGCAAGGCGCTGCGCGATGCCGGTGTCGATCGCATTCTGGTGCTGCCGTTGTATCCGCAATTCTCACGCTCGACGACCGCTGCCGTGTTCGATCGCTTGGCGCAGGCACTCAAGCCATGTCCGCACCTGCCGGAACTGCGCCTGATTCGTGACTATCACGACCATCCGGCCTATATTGATGCGTTGGCCAACAGTGTACGTGACCACTGGGCGCGTCATGGTGGCGAGCGGGGTAAACTGCTGATGTCCTATCATGGCATTCCCCAGCGCTATGCCGATAACGGCGACCCCTACCCCCGGCACTGCGAAACCACTAGCCGCCTGGTTGCCGAGGCACTGGGACTTGGTGATGACGAGTGGTTCATGAGTTACCAGTCACGGTTCGGGCGCGAGGAATGGCTGAAACCCTATACCGATGAAACGCTTAAGTCCTGGGGACGCGACGGAGTGGAGCATGTCGACATCATGAGCCCCGCATTCGCCGCTGACTGCCTCGAGACGCTTGAGGAGCTGGAGGTGGAGAACCGCGACAACTTCGTGAATGCCGGTGGCAAGGTCTACCGCTACATTCCAGCCCTCAACGACCGCGCCGATCACATCGCGCTGCTGACCAGCTTGGTCGAGACGCACACGCAAGGCTGGTGAGCAGCGCACCCGCCTCCGGGCTCAGGGGGCGGGTGTGGATGAGGGCGTGCCAGTGTCGGGGTCTTCCAGTTCCTCGTCGAACTCCTCGGGGTGCCCCTGGGTGCGATCATGATGGGGCAGCTTCTGGTGCAGGGCGCACTTGGCCAGCATGTGGGCCGAGACCGGCGCCGTCACGAACAGGAAAATGGTGATCAGCAGTTCCTGCAGGCTGAGCGTATGATTGGTCAGGCTGAAATAGATCATTGAGCCGATCAATGAGCATCCCACCCCAAGTGTCGTGGTTTTCGACGGACCATGCAGGCGCATGTAGAAATCCTGCAGGCGGGCCAGCCCGAGCGAGCCAATGAGGGCGAACGTCCCGCCCGCCACCAGAAAGAAGGCAATGACAGCCTCCATCACGGTATAAAAGCCGATCATGCGTTCCCCCTTATTCGATGATATCGCCGCGCAGCAAATATTTACTGACCGCCACCGTACTGATGAAACCGAGCATGGCAATCAGCAGGGCCGCCTCGAAGTAGGTCTTCGAGTTGAGCCAGATGCAGAACAGAACGATCAGACCGATCGAATTCACGTACATTGTATCCAGCGCCAGGATGCGATCCGGCAGGCTGGGGCCGACTGCGAGACGGTAAACGTTGAGCAGGATCGCTGCCACGAACAGGATCAGGCTGATCCAAAGTGCCGTATCTAGCATTCGAAGATCTCCTTGAGCGGCCGTTCGTAGCGCTCGTGAATTTCTTTGATCAGCGCATCGGGGTCGTCCACGTCGAGGGTGTGGATGAGCAGGCTCTTGCCATCGAGGCGCAGGTGGGCCGATACCGTGCCAGGTGTCAATGTGATGGTGCTGGCCAGGATGGTGATCGTGAAATATTCCTTGAGCTCCAGCGGATAGACCACGAATGCCGGGTTGGGACGCCGACGTGGGTCGACGATGATCCGCGATACCTGCAGGTTGGCAATCACGATATCGACCAGAACACGCAGGTAGTAGCGCAGCAGCAGAAAAGGGCGCTTGAGATAGGGCTGAGGTTCCCAGAACGGATGAATCACAATGGGAATCACGATGGCCAGGAAGCCGCCCAGCAGCCACTGGCCGAAAGCCACGCTCTGCTGCAGCAGCAGCCAGACGATGAGCAGCAGCACCGACAGCAGCGGAATGGGGAGCCAGGAACGAGAGCGAATCATGCGTCACCTCCTGCGGTATCGGCGGGCAGAATGGCCTGGATATAACGCTGTGTGTCGCTGAGCTGGGCGGCGGTCGCCTCGGTGAATTCCGCCACCGGGCCGGCCAGCAGCGAGATCAGCGGCGATGCGCCGATCAGCAATACCATGGCAACACCTCGCAGGGCTCCCATCGTTTCGCTGGTTTCCTCCTTGCGATTGGCCCGCCAGAACACGGTCGATCCTGCACGGCTCAGGGCGACGACCGACACCAGGCTACTGCCTAGCAGGATGGCCCACAGCCAGACCTTGTACTCCGGGGCATTGGCCGACTGCATCAGCAACGTCTTGCCGATCGCTCCGGACAGGGGCGGCATACCGATCACCGCCATGGCTCCGACGAAGAACAGCACGCCCAAAGGTGCCACCTGCGTTACCGCCCGCGAACGGACGATACGCGCACCCGCCTTGCCGCGCTGTCGCGCGATGACATCGGCAAGCAGGAACAGGCCACCAGTCACCAGTGTGGTGTGGATCAGGTAATAAAGCAGGGCACTGGTTGCCTGCTGGGTATTGATGCCGATCCCGGCCAGCAGCGTACCTATCGAGATCAAGATCAGATAAGACACCTGGGTGCGCAGGTCACGAGCGGCGAGCACACCCACCGAGCCAAGGACCAGCGTGGCCAGGCCCAGCCACCATGCCCAGGGCTGGGCAATGTCGGCCAGCACGCCGGCCTGAGTACCGAAGATCAGGGTATAGATCCGCAGGATACCGTAGATGCCGACCTTGCTCATGATCACGAACAGCGCAGCCACCGGCGCCGGGGCGGCGGCATAGGCACGTGGCAGCCAGAAATAGAGCGGCAGCATGGCGGCCTTGAGACCGAATACCACCAGTAGCAGCATGGCGCCGACCTGGGCGATGCTGGCCTGCGAGGCCTCGAGCATGGGGATGCGCTGTGCCATGTCCGCCATGTTCAGCGTACCGGTTACGCCGTAAAGCGTGCCAACGGCGATCAGGAACAGAGCCGACCCTGCCAGGTTGAGGGCCACATAGTGAAAGCTCGAATGAATGCGCGTCTTGCCACCGCCGTGAATCAGCAGCGCATAGGAAGCGATCAGCAGCACTTCGAAGAACACGAACAGGTTGAACAGGTCGCCGGTCAGGAAGGCCCCGTTGACGCCCATCAGCTGCAACTGGAACAGGCCGTGAAAGTTCGAGCCCTGTTCATCGTCACCGGCACAGGCGTAGATGACACTGCCCAGCGCCAGCACGGCGGTCAGCAGTACCATCATTGCCGATAGGCGATCGAGTACCAGAATGATGCCGAACGGCGGTTGCCAGTCGCCCAGTGCGTAATAGCGAACGACGTCATCATTACTTTGTATGAGCAGCAGAATGCCGACGACCACCAGAAGCGAGGTCGACACCATGGCGAAGAGGCGTCGGGGGTGTGTCGCGCCATTGCGGTTCAACAGCATGAACAGGCCGGTGAACATCGGCAGGACAATGGGCAGGATGATCAAGTGCTGCATCATGACTTGCCCTCACGCGACTCGTCGCTACGTGCCATGTTGACATCGTCGCTGCCCAGTTCGCCGCGAACGCGTATGGCAAGGATCACCGAGAATGCCGTCATGGCGAAGCCGATGACGATGGCCGTCAGTACCAGGGCTTGGGGGAGCGGATCGGCATAATGTCCGGCATGCTCCTTGATGACTGCGGCACCGTTCGTGGTCAGTCCGCCGGTAGAGAACAGGAACAGGTTGACGGCGTAGGACAGCAACGTCAGCCCGACGACGACCGGAAAGGTACGTCCGCGTAATGTCAGATAAAGACCGCAGGCAGCGAGGGCGCCGGTCATCGTGGCGTAGAGCGCTTCCATCAAGACTGCTCCTTTTGCTTGGACGGGCGATGAGGCGTGGTGAGCTTGCCCAGGTTAGCCAGGATCATCAGGGTCGCACCGATGACGGTGAAATAGACGCCCAGATCGAAGAGCATGGCCGTGGCCAGCTCCACGTCACCGATCAGCGGAATATGGAAATGTCCGAAGGCCGAGGTCAGGAACGGGTAGCCGAAGAGCCAGCTGCCCAGGCCGGTCAGGGCGGCAATGCCCACCCCAGCCACGGCGATCGGTTGAAACTGGAAGGCCAGGCGTTGCTGGGCCCAGTCGACGCCGCGGGCGATATACATCAGGATCAGTGCCACCGAGGTGACCAGGCCGGCAATGAAGCCGCCCCCGGGGGCGTTGTGGCCACGCAGGAAAATGAAG
Organism: Modicisalibacter xianhensis; assembly: GCF_900113605.1. Taxonomy (GTDB): domain Bacteria; phylum Pseudomonadota; class Gammaproteobacteria; order Pseudomonadales; family Halomonadaceae; genus Modicisalibacter; species Modicisalibacter xianhensis. Next base: position 45,129 of record NZ_FOPY01000012.1, on the reverse strand, counting down.
ACCGAGACCAGCAGGGCCAGAGGTAACAAGGTCTGCGAGACGATGGCCAGGATCATCGGGTGGCTGTCGGGTGACCAGGGGCGCCCCTCGAAGTCGCTCGATGGCATGAACAGGCGCAGGCGGTTCAACAGCTTGAATATGCCGATGCCGGCAATGCCCAGTACGGTGATTTCGCCCAGCGTATCGAAACCACGGAAATCCACCAGGATGACGTTGACCACGTTATGGCCACCGCCACCGGGTACGCTGTTATCCAGAAAGAACTGCGATATCGAGTCGATCGGCTGGGTCAGCACCGCATAGTTGAGACTGGCAAGGATTCCGCCGAAGCCGGCCGACAGCAGCACGTCGCGAACGATCCTCAAGCCCGAGGATTCCTTGGGGGTGCGTTGGGGCAGGAAGAACAGTGCCAGCATCAGTAGGATCATGGTCACGACTTCCACGGCCAACTGAGTCAGGGCCAGGTCGGGCGCCGAGAAACGGGCGAAGGCCAGCGAGACCATCAGGCCGACCACCGATAGCATGAGCAACGAGATCAGGCGCTGGCGATGCAGGAACGCCGTGGCCAGGCCGGCAAGGATGGTGATCGCGGCCCCGGCAATCAGCACGCCATCAAGCGGTTGCTGCTGAAGGCTGCCCTGCAAACTGGGGGTAATGACCAGGCTGCCCCCGGCCAGACACAGTACGGTGATCACCAGCCATAGCATGTAGCGCTGCAGCGAGCCGTTTTCCAGCGCCCCCAGGCCCGTCTGGGCAGCGCGCACGATACATTGCATGGTGGCTTCGTAGATGGTCAATGCGTCCAGCGGTTTGAACTGGCGCTGGAAGGCAAACAGATGCTTGCGCAAGGCATATAGCGCAATGCCTCCGCCTAGGGCGATGGCACTCATCAGCAAAGGCAGGTTGAAGCCATGCCAGATGGCCAGATGAAACTCGGGGACCGGGTCGGCAAGGGCGGCGTCGGCAGCGGCATGCAGCAGCGACGTGACGGTGAGGGCCGGTAACAGACCAATAACCACCCCCAGGGTAATCATCAGCAGAGCGGGAGCGCGCATCATCAGCGGAGGTTCGTGTGGTGTCACCTCCAGTGCCTCGGGCGGCCCCATGAAAAAGATGTTGCGCACGAAGCGCAGAGAATAAGCGGCTGAAATCAGGCTGCCCACGGTTGCCAGTACCGGCACCAGCCAGGCAAGACCGCCGAGCAGGTCGGTCTCGAGTGTCTCGGTCAGCATCATTTCCTTGGACAGGTAGCCGTTGAGCAGTGGCACACCAGCCATCGATGCGCCGCCCAGGATGGCCAAGGCCGCGGTTATCGGCATGTAGCGCCGCAGTCCCTTGAGCTTGCGAATGTCCCGTGTGCCGCACTCGTGGTCGACAATGCCCGCGACCATGAACAGCGAGGCCTTGAACAGGGCATGGTTGAGGATGTGAAACAGGCCGGCCAGCGTGGCCATGCGGCTGTCGAGGCCGAACAGCATGGTGATCAGGCCCAGGTGGCTGACCGTGGAATAGGCGAGAATGGCCTTGATGTCGTACTTGATCAAGGCGAAATAGGCGCCGTAGATCAACGTGACGAGCCCGGTCAGGCCGACCAGGTAGAGCCAGAGTTCCGAGCCGGCCAAGGCTGGATGCAGACGCGCCAGAAGGAAGACCCCGGCCTTGACCATGGTCGCCGAATGCAGAAACGCCGATACCGGTGTCGGCGCGGCCATGGCCTGGGGCAGCCAGAACTGGAAAGGGAACTGTGCCGACTTGGTGAAGGCACCGAGCAGCACCAACAGCACGACGGGCAAGTAGCGAGCATCCTGCTGGATGACATCGCGACTCTCGAGCACCGTTTGCATGTCGTAAGACCCCACGATCTGGCCTAGCAACAGCAGGCCGGCGAGCAGGGCCAGGCCACCCATGGCGGTGACGGTCAGCGAGACACGCGCTCCGCGACGCGCATTCGTTTGCGTGTGCCAGAAGCCGATCAGCAGGAACGATGACAGGCTGGTGAGCTCCCAGAACACCCACAGCAGTAGCAGGTTGTCCGCCATCACGATACCCAGCATGGCAGTCAGGAACAGCATCAGGTACGCATAGAAGCGCGGCATGCTGTCATTGGCGGACAGGTAGAAACGGGTATAGGTGATGATCAGCAGGCCGATCCCCAGGATCAGCAGGGCGAACAGCAGCGACAAGCCGTCGAGTCGCAGGGCGAAGTCGAGCCCGAGTTGAGGAATCCAAGGTACCGAATAGGTCAGCACGTTGCCATGCAGCACATCACCGAGATTCGTCATCACCAATCCCAGGGCGACGGCAGGAAGCACGGCTGTGATCAGGGCACACAGGCTGCGCCGGTCATTGGAGCCAAGCAGGGGCACCAGGCTGCCAAGCAAAGGTAGCAGCACGATAAAAAGCAGGGACATGAGCGTCTCACTCTTGTCGTGGGCGTTCCAGCAGTCGCGACGCGCATGGCGCCGTACGGTATTCGATCACAGTTCAGCCGTTAGAGCGGCTTCGATCAAGAGGCGTGGTTGGGCGGGTCGGTGAGAAAGGGGCGCCTGACGGCACGTGGGGCCAGCATCCAGGCCGGCGTACGATCGATGGGCGATGTCACTAGAGTTCCGGCACCGATATGGCGGCGCGCGCGTAACCGACCGCGCGGTAGATGGCCCGTCATGGTGTCTTCTCCTGTCATGGCTTCACGGCGTATCCCCATTTTCAGTGCTAACTGACTGATTTTTCTTTAAAAAGGGGCCGAGTTTTTTCCTGCCGTTTCGAAGTCAGCATCCGACTCTATCATGACCCCCGGCCCCTCGCTAGCAGAAGGCAACGCGAAATAACCCGATTTGCGCTGGTGCCACTGTCGCTAAGCCGCTACAGTATGTAACGTCTTTTCGTTATTTCGTAAGAGCCGGTTGCAAGGATGCACCCCTTATGACAGCTGAAGAAATGCAGCGTGTTCGGCTGCCCCTGTGGCTGGGGCTGGCCGGGCTTGGCCCTTTTCTTGTCTGTGTCGTCAGCGCGTATCTCCTTCCCATGCGCTGGCAAGCGTTGGCCGTTGATGTGTTCGTCATCTATGGCGCCATCGTGTTGTCGTTCCTGGGAGGGGTCCACTGGGGCGTCGCGATCAGCCTGGATCGCAGCGGAACGCGTGACTTCAATGCCCGCCTGCTGGTAAGTATCGTGCCTGGCCTGCTCTCCTGGCCGGCCCTCATGCTCGACTATATCGAAGCGGCGGCGATTCTCATGGTCGGTTTCTGGCTGATAAGGCTCTATGAGCGCCAGCAGGACAGTGCCGAGCGCCTCCCCGGCTGGTATCAGGGGCTAAGGACGCTTCTCAATACCGTGGTTGTGCTGTGTCATCTGGCTATCATTGCCCGTCTGACACTTTTGGGCTGAGGATGGTGCGGTAAAAGGACTAGGCGAACGCCCCGGCTTGGTCCAAGATGGCGCGGTTTCAGTTTTCATGAGTCGTCATCGTTATGCGTCGCCACGCCTGTCTCGTTTCTTCCCTGCTTGCTGCCACGCTACTGGCCAGCGGCTGCCAGTCGGTGGCCGTCGCCACCGACGGCACGTCTACCCAATCGGTTACCAGCCCCTCTCGCTCCGCGTCGGATAACAGCAGGCAGGCACCACCGCCGAGCGAGGCGCGCCAGGATTTTGCTACCTGGATTCGTGAATTCCGTCGTACGGCAAGCCAGCAGGGCATTGATGATGCCACGCTGGTCGCCGCCTTCGCTCCGGTGCGCTATCAACCGCGCATCATCGAGCTCGATCGCTCGCAGCCCGAGTTTACCCGCCAGGTTTGGGATTACCTCGACACCGCCGTTTCCCCGGCGCGGGTGACCCAGGGCCAGGCGCGCCTGGCCGAGCACCGGCGGGTCATCGCAGCGGCTAGCGAGCGCTATGGCGTACCGGCCGAAGTGCTGGTGGCCATTTGGGGGATCGAAAGCAATTACGGCAGCAATTTCGGTAGCTTTTCGACCATTGATGCGCTGGCTACGCTGGGCTATGACGGACGCCGGCCGGATTTTGCCCGCAGCGAGCTGATGTCGGCGCTGCGTATCCTGCAGCGTGGCGATATCGACCGCGACCACATGCGGGGTTCCTGGGCCGGTGCCATGGGGCATACCCAGTTCCTACCCTCGAGTTTCGAAGCCTACGCGCGCGATGCCGACGGCGACGGAAGACGTGACATCTGGGGCAGCATTGCCGATGTCATGGCCTCGACGGCCAACTATCTCGCTCAGGCCGGCTGGCAGCCAGGAGAGCCCTGGGGCAGGGAAGTGCGCCTGCCCCAGGGGTTCGACTATTCCCAGACCGAACTGGACACACGCCGCACCAGTCAGGCCTGGGCGAAGATGGGCGTCCAGCCGGTACGCGGCGATACCTTGCCTGACCTGGCCTCGGCATCGGTGATTGCGCCGGCCGGCGCGCAAGGACCGGCGTTTCTCGTCGGTGACAACTTTCGCACGATCATGCGCTACAACGCCTCGACCAGCTACGCCCTGGCGGTCGCGCTGCTGTCCGAACGCCTGGCGGGAGAGCCAGGGTTGGCCGCGGACTGGCCACGTCATGAGCAGGCACTGTCGCATGCGCAGATCAGGCAGCTCCAGCAGGCGCTGAATGCCAAAGGCTTCGAGGTGGGCAAGCCGGATGGCCTGGTCGGACCGAATACCCGTCGTGGCCTGCGCGCCTATCAGCGCTCATTGGGCATGGTGCCCGACGGCTTCGCTACGCTTTCCCTGTTGCAGCGCCTGACTGGCGAAGAATGAAAGCCCAACTACGTAGTCGAAACCCGCTACGCTAGGAGCAATAGGGCAGTGTTGCGGCAGGCATAGGGACATGGAAAAGCGCCATGCATGGTGGGTGGGGCTGACGTTGATCGTCGTCGCGCTGGTTACCCTGCGCCTGGCGCTGCCCGACCTGGCCAGGAATTACATCAACGATCGCCTGGCCGCGGTGGGCGATTATCGCGGCCAGGTAGCTGACGTCGACATTCACCTGTGGCGTGGCGCCTATGCCATCAGCGGGTTGGAGATCGTCAAGACGACTGGCAACGTGCCGGTACCGTTCGTGCGGGTGGATGCCATCGACTTCTCGGTGAGTTGGCGAGCCCTGTGGCAGGGCGCCATCGTTGCCGAAGCGGCCATCTTCGGTCCCGAGATCAATTTTGTCGATGCCCCCCAGGCGAGTGACAGCCAGTCCGGCGAAGGTACGGATTGGCGGATGGCCATGCAGGACATGGTGCCCATCGATATCAACCGCATCGAAATCGTCGATGGGCGTATTCATTTTCGCAACTTCACCTCGCGCCCGCCGGTCGACCTGGAAGTGTCCGAAATCAATGGCGTGATCACCAATCTCAGCAATGCCGATCGCAGCGAAGGCAGTCGAGTCGCCAGCATCAGTGCTGAAGGCCTGATGCTCAACCAGGCCGCGACCGAGCTGTATGCCAGCCTCGATCCGCTGGGCGACATGCGTGATTTCGACCTGCGATTGCGGGTGACCGCTATCGACCTCACGCGGCTCAATACCCTGACCGAGGCCTACGGACGCTTCGATTTCCAGTCGGGGGCGGGCGACTTCGTCATGGAACTGGAGGCCAGTGATGGACAGCTGCAGGGCTATGCCAAGCCGTTACTCGACAATGTCGAGATTCTCGATCTCGAGGAAGATGCGGAAAAGGGGCCGCTGAGCGCCGCTTGGGAAGCGCTGGTGGCCGGCGCCGGATGGCTGTTCCGCAACCACCCCGAGGATCGCCTGGCGACCCAGGTCGAAATCCGCGGAAACCTCGTCCAGCAGGATATCAGTGCCTGGCAGGCGTTCGTGGCGACCCTGCGCAACGCGTTCGTCGAGGCTTACCAGGCCAATTTCGAACGCGAGTGAATATTGGCGGCTCGGTTCAGAATAGCCTGGCCAGCAACGCCGTCACTGCCGTTTCGACGCGCAGGATGCGTTCGCCGAGGTGGATGCCTTCGCAGCCAGCCTCGAGCAGGCGTTCCACTTCGTAGGGAATGAAGCCGCCTTCCGGGCCGACCAGCAGGAGGCTTGGCGTATCGATGCCGCGAGGGCAGGGCGTGGCCATGCCCGGATGCGCCAGCAGCCCGCGTCGCCCTTTCAGCAAGTCGGGCAGGCTATCTTCGAGGAACGGGCGAAAGCGGGTCGCCAGGGTCACCTCGGGGAGTCGGGTGTCGCGTGCCTGCTCGAGCCCCAGGATAAGGTGCTCGCGGACGCGCTCAGGGGCCAGTTCGGGCGACTGCCAGTAGCTCTTCTCCACGCGGCGTGTGTGCAGCAGCGTGATATGCTTGACTCCCAGTGCCGTGACATGCTCCAAGGTACGTGCCAGCATGCGCGGGCGGGGCAGGGCGAGCACCAGGTGAACCGGCAGGGGAGCCGGGGGCGGCTGGTCGAGCTGCTCGACGACGAAGCAGGCCTCGTCACTCGACAGGTGCAGCAGGCGTCCGCGACCCAGGCCACCATTCTCGACGCCCAGGGTCAGTTCGTCGCCCGGCGCGGCGCGGTGCACCTCGTGCAGGTGGCGCAGGCGGCGTGGGTCGCGTACCCGGGCATGGCCGTCGGCCGCGATATCGTCGGGGTCGAGCAGAATCAGGTTCATGGCGTCTCCAGCGTGCAGGCAGGCATTCTACCCGACGAAAGCCCCGGAGTGTTTGCAAGCCGTCTAGTGCAATGCACAATGCAGACATGCCGAATATAATCGAAGAGGAGCCGCGCCGTGCGCGTGATTCGCAAGTATGCCAACCGCCGACTCTACGATACGCAGCAGAGTCGTTACGTCACACTCGAGGATTTGCGTCGCCTGATCCTCGATGAAGAGCCGTTCCGGGTGGAAGACGCCAAGACCGGCGTGGATCTGACGCGCACTATCCTGCTGTCGATCATCATCGAGCAGGAGCAGGCCGACGGCGATGCCGAAGTGTTTTCCAATGACCTGCTGCAACAGCTGATTCGTGTCTACGCCATGTCGCAACCGCTGCCATTGGCGCGTTATCTGGAGCAGGGCACCCGGCTGATGCTGGAGCAGCAGAAGCGCCTGCAGGATCAGTGGCAGCAGGCCATGCGCCACACGCCCATGGAACTGATGCGCGAGATGGCCGAAGAGAACATGCGTTTCTGGCAGCAGGCCATGATGCGTTCGCCCCTCGACAAGGATGACGACGAGTCCCGCTAGCGGAAAGTGGCCGGCTATCGGGCAGGCGGGACGGGGCGCTTTCTGACATAATGCCGCTCCCTGGAATTCCACTACCGAGCAAGGTTCTGTAGATGAAGGTTCTCATCATCGGCGGCGGTGGCCGCGAGCATGCACTGGCCTGGAAAGCGGCCCAGTCACCCTATGTCGAGTCGGTCTTCGTGGCGCCCGGTAATGCCGGCACCGCTCGTGAATCCAAGCTGACCAATGTGGATATTGCCGCAGACGACCTGGCCGGCCTGGAGGCCTTTGCCCGCGATAATGCCGTCGGACTGACCATCGTCGGCCCCGAAGCGCCGCTGGTGGCTGGGGTGGTCGATCGTTTCCGGGCTGCGGGGCTGAAAATATTCGGGCCGACCCAGGCTGCTGCCCAGCTGGAAGGCTCCAAGTCCTTCACCAAGGATTTTCTGGCACGCCACGCCATTCCCACCGCCGAGTACGCCACCTTCACCGAAATCGATGCGGCCCTGGCCTATCTGGCCGAAAAGGGCGCGCCGATCGTCATCAAGGCCGATGGGCTGGCCGCTGGCAAGGGTGTGATTGTCGCCATGACCCAGGCCGAGGCCGAGGCTGCCGTGCGCGACATGCTGGAGGCCAACGCTTTCGGCGATGCCGGCGCCCGCGTGGTGATCGAGGAGTTTCTCGAAGGGGAAGAAGCCAGTTTCATCGTGATGGTCGATGGCGAGCACGTGCTGCCCATGGCCACCAGTCAGGACCACAAGCGTGTCGGCGAAGGCGATACCGGTCCCAATACCGGCGGTATGGGGGCCTATTCGCCGGCCCCGGTGGTGACCGACGCGGTCTATCAGCGCATTCTCGACGAGGTGATCCAGCCCACCGTGCGCGGCATGGCTGAAGAGGGGCATCCCTATACCGGCTTCCTGTATGCGGGACTGATGATCGGCCCCGACGGCGCGCCCAAGGTGATCGAGTATAACTGCCGTTTCGGTGATCCCGAGACCCAGCCGATCCTGCTGCGTTTAAAGTCGGATCTGGTCAAGCTATGCCTGGCCGGTGTCGAGGGGAGCCTGGATCGCGAAAGCGGTGAATGGGACTCGCGTGCCGCGGTGGGTGTAGTGATGGCCGCTGGCGGCTATCCCGGCAGCTACCGCAAGGGCGATGTCATCGAAGGGCTGGACGCTGCCGAAGCGGCGGGCTGCAAGGTCTTCCATGCCGGTACCTCCGAGGACGACCAAGGTCGGGTCGTCACCAGCGGAGGGCGCGTGCTATGTGTAACCGCGTTGGGCGAACGGGTCTCCAGCGCCCGCAATCGGGCGTACGACGGTGTGGCGTCGATTCGCTGGGAAGATGCGCTGTACCGGCGCGACATCGCCTACCGTGCCATTGCCCGAGAAGGCTGAGTGCCGGGCATCGGCCGTATTGCGCAGGAGTCATGACATGGAACGTGTTCGCCTGGAGTTTCCCGCGACGGACCTCGTGCACCGGCATCGATTGCCGGTGCGCATCGGCGACATGAATTATGGCCGTCACCTCGCGCATGATGCTGCCATCGGTCTGCTTCACGAAGCGCGCGTGCACATGTTCGAGTCGCTCGGATTCCATGAATGGGATGTGGTCGGTCACCCCAGTGTGGTGGCTGACCTGGCGGTTCAGTATCGCGCCGAGGCGCGTTGGCCGGAGGCGCTGATCGTGGATTCGGCGATTCCGGCAGCGCAGGGGCGTGGTTTCCACGTTTACCAGCGGCTGTGGCGGCCAGCCGACGAGCGCACCGTGGCGCTGGCGCGAGTGGGTGTGGTCCTGCTCGACCCGGACACCGGCAAGCCGGTCGAGCTGCCCGTCGCGTTCGGCGAGGCATTGGCCAGGGCCAAGCAGCGGGGAGCCGACTGATGTCGCGCGAATATCCCATCATCGCCGTGACCGGCTCCTCAGGGGCCGGCACCACCACCGTCCGGCGCACTTTCGAGCGCATGTTCTCGCGTGAGGACGTGCATGCCGCGTTCGTCGACGGCGATGCCTTCCACCGCTACACCAAGGAAGAACTGACGCGTATCTTTCGCGAGGAGCCCGAGCGAACCGACGAACTGTCGCATTTTGCCGTCGAGGCCAACCTGCTCGACCGGCTCGAGGCGCTATTCCAGGAATATGGCGAGCACGGCTCGGGAACCTACCGGCATTACATCCATGCCGAGGACAAGCGCATGATCGAGGCCGGCTACAAGGTCGGCACGTTTACCGAGTGGCAATCGCTGCCCTGCGGCACGGACTTGCTCTTCTACGAAGGCTTGCATGGCGGCCTGGTGACCGGTGAATACGATATCGCCCGGTATGTCGACCTGCTCATCGGCGTGGCGCCGACCATGAACCTGGAATGGATCCAGAAGATCGATCGTGACACAAAGCTGCGCGGCTACTCGCAGGAAGCGGTGATCGATACCATCCTGGGCCGCATGCACGACTACGTGCGCTACATCCAGCCGCAGTTCTCGCGTACCCATATCAATTTTCAACGTGTGCCTACAGTGGATACCTCAAACCCCTTCGAGGTGCAGGATATTCCCACCGACGCCGAATCCTTCGTGGTCATCCGTTTCCGTGATCCGGCCACGGTGGACTTCCCCTACCTGCTGGCAATGATTCAGGATTCCTTCATGAGCCGGCCGCATACCCTGGTGGTGCCTGGCGCACGCATGTCCCTGGCGATGGAGCTGATACTCGGCCCGGTGGTAAAGCACCTGCTGGGCCAGCGGCGCTTTCGCTAGGCGCACGACTCCCGTGCAGCCGCATTGTCGTGTTGCGCGGTAACGGCGAATTCTTATCGAGGAGAAGTGACTCATGGATTGCTTGTTCTGCAAGATGGTCGAGCGTGAGATCGAGCCGGACATCGTCTACGAAGACGAGCATGTACTGGCTTTCAACGACATCGATCCCAAGGCGCCGACCCACATCCTGATCGTGCCCAAGAAACACATCGCCACGCTCAACGACATCGAGGAAGCGGACCTGGCGTTGATCGGCCGGCTGCAGTTCACCGCGGCCAAGCTGGCCAAGCAGCAGGGGTTTGCCGACAATGGCTATCGGGTGGTGATGAACTGCAATGAAGACGGCGGCCAGTCGGTCTATCATATACACATGCATCTGATGGGCGGTCGGCACTTTACCTGGCCGGCGGGGTAGCCGCAGCAGCGATCCGCGCGACGGATCCTTCACGACAAGTGCAACGATGCATCCGGTGCATACAGGGCCACACCTCCCGGGTGTGGCCCTTCTGATGGGACTGGGGGCGCTGGCCGAGCGTCCGGCAGGCCCGGTGCCGACAGGTTTCGTCCCGTTTGTTTTCCAGGGGGTAGTGATGCTTCGCAAGCTGACGCGAACCGATAATCTCATCCAGCAGTTCGATACCGTGCTGCGCACGCTGGTGCCTCATGCCGCCCAGCCATCACGACCCTCGCCGGCGCTCAAGGCGCGGGATGGAGACATGGACGATGCCGAACGTCGCCATGCCGAAGGCTTGATGCGTATCAATCACACCGGCGAAGTCTGCGCCCAGGCGCTCTACCAGGGGCAGGGGCTGACAGCGAAGCTGCCTGACACGCGAGAGCAGATGGAGCACGCCGCCCAGGAAGAGATCGACCATCTGGCCTGGTGCGACGAACGGCTCAAGGAACTCGGTGGGCGGACAAGTTATCTCAACCCGCTGTTCTACGCGGCTTCCTTCGGCCTGGGGGCGACGGCAGGTGCCGTGGGTGACCGGCTAAGCCTGGGGTTCGTGGCTGCCACCGAGGAGCAGGTCGGTCGTCATCTCGATGCGCACCTCAAAGGACTGCCGACCGGCGACCGGCGCTCGCGGGCCGTCCTCGAGCAGATGCGTGAGGACGAGGCGCACCATGAACGCTGGGCGCTAGAGGCTGGTGGTACGCGCTTTCCCGCGCCGGTGAAATTCGGCATGAAATTGATGTCGAAGGTGATGACCCAGAGTGTCTACCGCATCTGAGCCCGTCGGATCATGTCGCAGGACCTCCATGAACGCTTCGTCTCGATCGCTGAAGGACTGAGCCCCGCACTGGCCGAGGCCATGGCACGGGGCGGTCCGATAGAGTTCAGTTTCGATGATTCCCGACCACTCGCCGAACGATTATGTCGCTCCGTGGCCGGGCAGCAACTCTCGGTGAAAGCAGCTCGGGCCATCTGGGGGCGCGTGCTGACGGCAGCCGGAGAGACCCCGCTGACCGAGTACTTTATCGACGCCAACGAGGAGGCGTTACGCGCCTGTGGCTTGTCGTCGGCCAAGGCACGGGCCATCTGCGCCATCGCCGAGCAGGCACGCCTGGGCGAACTCGAGGCCGAGTCGCTGCGCCCGCTCGATCATGCCGAGCGCTCGCGACGACTCACGGCGCTGTGGGGCGTGGGGCAGTGGACTGCGGACATGATCGCCATCTTCTATTTCGGTGACGAGGATGTCTGGCCGGATGGCGACGTGGCCGCGCGCAAGACCCTGACACGCCTGACCAGTCCGCGACGCAAGACGGTGCGCACCGCCGCACGGTTCGCGCCGTATCGCTCGTGGCTAGCGCTCTATCTGTGGCGTCATGTCGACGCACCGCCGCTGTAGCCGTCATTGCCCTTCAATAAAAAGCCCGCCTGTAAGGCGGGCTGTCGGCACACTTGTCGCCGTGTCTAGCCGTCAACGATCTCGTAGGAGTGCGTGACTTCGACGCCGCCCTTGGCCAGCATGATCGAGGCGCTGCAGTACTTCTCGGCAGAGAGTTCTACGGCGCGCTTGACCTGGTTCTCCTTGAGTCCCTTGCCAGTCACCGTGAAGCGCACGTGAATCCTGGTGAACACGCTTGGCACGCTGTCGGCCCGTTCGGCTTCGATGCTGGCCACGCAGTCGCTGACCGGAGCGCGCGACTTGTCGAGAATCTCCAGGACGTCGAAGGAAGTGCATGCGCCCATGCCCATCAACAACATCTCCATGGGGCGCGGGCCGGTATTGCGGCCACCGTGGTCGGGCGGGCCATCGATGACGACACTATGACCACTGCCGGACTCCGCCACGAACTGGCGTCCGTCGGTCCATTTGACGCTGGCTTTCATCGATTCGCTTTCCTTCTGGTTGGTATCGTGGTGTCGCAGGTTGGCCCCTGCCTGTGTTGCCGGAGCGCTGGACGGCGGCTCCGGCCAGTGTCATTGACGCTGCCGAAGCCAGGCATCCAGCGCCTGCAGCCGTTCGGGCGTACCTACGTCGACCCAGGCGCCGCGATGGTGGAGGCCACCGACTCGTCCGGCTTGCATGGCATCGCGCAACAGCGGGGCCAGCTTGAAGGCTCCCTCAGGCTGCTCGGCGACCAGGGCGGGGTCGATCAGGCTGATGCCGCTGAAGGTCAAGCGCGGCTCACCGCTGGTGTGGGCCCGGCCTGCCATGTCGAGAGCAAAATCTCCCTCGGGATGATGCTCGGGATTGTCGACCAGTACCAGGCGCGCCAGGTCGCCGGCAAGCGGCGACATCCAGGCCGGGTCAAGCTCGCACCATACATCGCCATTGACCAACAGAAACGGCATCTCACCGAGCAGCGGTAGTGCCTGGCGAATGCCACCGCCGGTTTCCAGCGGGGTCGGCTCGTGGCTCCAGCGGATGGTAACGCCATGGGCCGCCCCGTCGCCCAGTGCGTCGACGATCTGCTGCGCAAGGTAGCTGACATTGATCACGATATCGGTGATGCCCAATGTCTTGAGGTGGTCGATATGATGCAAGATCAGCGGCTTGCCCCCCGCCTCGAGCAGTGGCTTGGGGCAGTGGTCGGTGAGCGGGCGCATGCGTGTGCCCAGGCCGGCGGCCAGAATCATCGCCTTCATGTCGGCGTTCCCCGGCGGGCATGCTGGGCCAGTGCCCGGGTGAGGGCCGGTGCGAAGGTATTGTCGAGCCAATCGACCAGTTCGGTGTAGTCGGGCCACGGGGCCAAGCTGTCACGCAGGTGGTCAAGAAAGCGCGGCAGGCGTTCGAGGTACCCCGACTTGGCATCACGCAAGGTCAGGCGACAGAAAATGCCGAGCACCTTGAGCGAGCGCTGCGCGGCCATGGCATCGGCCATGTGCAGAAAGTTGTCGCAATCGACGCGCTCGGGCAGGCGGCCGTCAGCAATGGCGCGCTGGCGAAACGCCTCGACCCAGGCGACGAAGCGCGGGCGAGAGAAACGGCAGTAGCGTCCCCGCAACAGCGAGATCAGGTCGTAGGTGAGCGGGCCGCTGACGGCATCCTGGAAATCGATCAGCCACAATTGCTTGGCGTGCACCATCAGGTTCATGGCGTCGAAGTCGCGATGCACGGCGACGCATGGCTGGGCCAGCGCGGTCTCGATCAGTCGCTGGCGATGCCTCTGCCAGCCGGGGGGCGCATCAATGTTCAGGAAGTGCCCCAGGCACCACTCGGGAAACAGGTCCAGTTCGCGGCCCAACAGGGGGGCATCGTAGGCAGGCAGGGGCGCGGCTGGCGCACGGTTCTGCAATACGTCAAGCAGGGCCAGGGCGCGTTCCTCGCAGGCCAAGGTGGCCTCGCTGTCCTCATCGCCCAGCAACAGGTGCATGGGCGTGTCGCCGAGATCCTCGAGTTCGATGAAGCCCGCATCCAGGTCCTGCGCGTGTAAGGTAGGAACGGGCAGGCCGGCAGCGCGCCAGTCGCTGGCAATGGCCACGAACGGGCGGCTGTCCTCCTGTGCGGGCGGCGCATCCATCAGGATGCGGGTGGCCCCGTCAGCTAGCCACGCGCGGAAGTAACGCCGGAAGCTGGCGTCACCAGCCGCCAGTTCGAGGCGAAGGCGATCTGCGGGCAGGTCATGGCGTGCGGCGACCCAGTCGCGCAGGGCGTCGAGGCGAGAGGCGTAAGCGGCGTCCGGCATGCGGGTTCCTTGGTTGACGGAGTCGGTTCGTCGCCGCATGCTGAGGCATCCCAGCGCAACCCCTCGACCCGCTGCGATCAAGGGGAGGACGTGCGGCACGGGGACTGTATAATACCGATTCCAACCGTCAAGGACACCGAGGATTCATGGGCAAGCGATTGTTGTGGACTGCCCTTGCCGGCCTGGCCGCGCACCATGCCCAGGCGGCACCGCCGCCGTCGCTGCCGGCGGAACGTCTCGACTGGCAGCCCTGGGGGGCGGATGCTCCTCCCGATGCCCTCTGCCGGGGGCGCTATGTTATGCCACCCTACGCACTTGCGCCTGGCGAGACGCCCGAGCAGATCCTGTCATCGTCCGAGAGAGCCGAGTATGGCGAGCAGGGCGAGACGATTCTGCGCGGCGAGGTCGTGTTGCGGCGCGACACCAGCCAGCTTCAGGCCCCGTTGGTGCGTGTCAATGCGGCGCGGGACACTGCCTTTGCGGAAGGGCCGCTGACCCTGCGCGACCGTGGCCTGCTGGTGCGAGGCGATTCGGGGCAGCTCGCCCTCGACAGCGATGCCGCCCAGGTCGATACCGCACACTACGTCGTGCATCAGCAGCGTGTGCGCGGCGATGCCCAGCGCCTGGCCCGGCTAGAGGATGGTCGCTACCGTCTGCGCGAGGCCAGTTATACCACCTGTGAGCCTGGCAACGATCTCTGGCGACTGGTCAGCAGCGATGTGGTGCTGGATCGCGAGGAAGGCTTCGGTACCGCGACCCATGCACGCCTGGAAGTCGGTCACGTGCCGGTGTTCTACTGGCCTTGGGTACGCTTCCCCATCGATGACCGCCGTCAGTCCGGCTTCCTGTGGCCGACCATCGGTATCTCCGGCGACTCCTTCGATTACGCTCAGCCCTATTACCTCAACCTGGCGCCCAACTACGACGCCACCATCACGCCGCGCTGGATCAGCAATCACGGCCTGCTGATGGGGGGCGAATTCCGCTATCTGCTCCCGACCGACGAAGGGCGGATCGAGGGGGCCTACCTGGCTAGCGACAAGGCTGGGGAGAGCGATAACCCCAACGATCCTGACGATGCTTTCGAGGGCGAGGAACGCTGGTATTTCGACTACCTGCATCGCGGGCGTTTCTCGCCCCGCCTGCGCTATAACCTGCGCTATGGTGCGGCCAGCGATGGGCGCTACTTCGACGATTTCGGCCGGGACTTCGGCGAGACCGAGACCGAATACCTGTCCCGGCTGGCCCAGCTCAGCTACAGCGGCACGACCTGGTATCTCGAAGCCAAGACCCAGGGGTACCAGCGTCTCGAATACCCCCTCGTGGAGCGGGACAAGCCGTTCTATCGCCTGCCCAGCCTGACCGCCAATGCCAGCTGGGCGCAGGACAACGGCTTGTACCAGCAGTGGCGCTCCAACGCGACCTACTTCTGGCGTGATGTGGACGAAACCGAAGTGCCGCTGCGCGAATCGGCCACCGGCTCGCGCGTGCATCTGGCGCCGGCCGTGGGCTGGCGGGGCGACGAGTCCTGGGGGTTCCTCGAGCCGCGCTTCGCACTGCTCTACACAGCCTACGACTTGGACTACGGTGAGCGCGAGACCGGCTTCGACACTGGCCTGACGCGTACCGTGCCGGTCAGCTCACTCGATGGCGGGCTGATCTTCGAGCGTGACGTGACCCTGTTCGACGAGGCGTGGCGCCAGACGTTGGAGCCCCGGCTCTATTACGCTTACGTGCCGGAGCGCGACCAGAGCGAGTTCCCCGACTTCGATACCGACGAGCGGGCGTTTTCCTGGAGCCAGTTGTGGACGCCCTATCGCTTCTCGGGTGCCGACCGGGTCGGCGACGTCAACAAGCTTTCCTATGGCGTGGCGACCCGCTTTATCGAGGACGACAACGGTCGTGAGCGTCTCTCGCTGGGTGTAGGCCAGAGCGCCTACCTCGAGGATCGCGTCATCGGCATGGAGGGCGACCTGGACCTGCCCGACCGGGAGAGCAACTACCAGGCCTGGTACGATGCCACCCGCGATCGTTCTCCGGTCGTGACGCAGCTCGACTGGCAGGTGACCAATCGCTGGAGTACCCGCTACGAATGGTTCTACGACACGCACCGCGAACTGACCGAGCGTACGGCAACCTATTTGCGTTACCGGCATCCCGAGGGGCATGTACTGAACCTGGGGTATCGCTGGCAGTTGCAGGGCTTCGATCCCTCCGGTGATGCCGAGGACCGTCTTGGGTACAACCGCGAGGACTTCGATGTATCGTTTGCCTATCGGGCCTCTGCGAGTCTGGACCTGATCGGTCGTTACACCTACGACAACACCAACGATCGGGCCCTGGAGCAGCTGGCCGGCGTGCAATGGAACGATTGCTGCTACGGCGTTCAGGTCGCATGGCGCGAGTGGGTCGAAGATAACGACACTGCCAATACGATCGACGACGATTATACCGACCGTGGGATCTTCCTGCGCTTCGTGTTCAAGGGCCTGGGAGGCGTCGGTCAGGGAACCGAAAGCTTCTTCGAGGAGTCCATTCCGGGTTATCGGCCGACCCAATTCCAATAGTGAGTGAGGTTTGTTAATGCGCAGACGTTGGTTTGCTTCGTGGAGCCTGGCCCTGATGCTGGCGCTTTCCCTGAGCGGGGTTTCTGCATCGGCAGGGGCCGTGGAAGAGCCGCTGGATCGTATCGTGGCGGTCGTCAACGATGACGCCATCATGGCCAGCGAGCTCGAGGATCGCATGATCCAGGCGCGTACCCAGCTGGCGAGTCGCAATATCGCCATGCCCGACGAGGCGGTGCTGCGCCGCCAGGTGCTGGAGCGCATGATCGTCGAGCAGATCCAGTTGCAGATGGCCGAACAGGCCAACCTGACGGTGGACGATACCGAGCTGAACCGGGCGGTGCGCACCATCGCCGAGAACAATGGCATGAGCGTCGACGAGTTCGCCGATGCCCTGGAGGCGGATGGCCTGTCGCTGGCCGTGGTTCGCGAGCAGATCCGTCGCGAGATGCTGATGCGTGAGCTGCAGCAGCGGCGTGTGGCCAGCCGCGTCAACATTTCCGATCGTGAAGTGGAGCGCTATCTCGAGCAGCAGGGTGGCAATGCCAATGTCAGCTACCGGCTAGGGCACATTCTGGTGGCCGTACCGCAGTCGCCGTCTCCCGACCAGGTCGAGGCAGCGAGTCAGGAGGCTCAGGCCCTGTACGAGCGCCTGCAGGGTGGCGCCGACTTCGCCGATGTGGCTGCCGCGGAGTCCGATGGCGCCAACGCGCTGGAAGGCGGTGATCTGGGCTGGCGCCAGGCCGGTGAACTGCCCTCGATCTTTACCGACGTGATCGGTGGCATGCAGGTGGGGCAGGTCAGCGAACCGATTCGTAGCCCCAGCGGGTTCCATCTGGTCAAGCTGCTGGATCGTGAGGGAGGCAACCGCTCGGGCGCAGCCCAGCGCGACCAGGTGCGCCAACTGATCTTCCAGCGCAAGGTCAACGACGAACTCGAGGCCTGGACCCAGCAGATTCGTGCCGATGCCTACGTCGACAACCGGCTGGAGCAGAGCGGTTCATGACGCTTCCCGTCCTGGCGCTGACCACGGGCGAACCTGCCGGTATCGGCCCCGACCTGGCGTTGATGGTGGCCGCTTCCAAGATGCCCCTGCCTGGCCGCGTGGTGGCCGTGGGCGACCCCGACATGCTGATCGAGCGTGCCGCCAGGCTGAAGCTCGGGATCGATATCCTGGTACTCGAGTCGGGGCAGGACGTTCCCGAGGCGCGTCCGGGAGTATTGCCGGTATGGCCGGTGGCACTCCGGGCGCCAGCCTTGCCGGGCAGGCTCGATCCGTCCAATGCCGGTTACGTCCTGGCCACCCTGGATAGGGCCATCGAGGCCTGTCGTCGGGGCGAGGCCGGGGCCATGGTCACGGCGCCACTGCACAAGGGGGTCATCATCGAAGGTGGCCATGCCAGCTTTACCGGGCATACCGAGTACCTGCGCGATGCATGCAGTGTCGACGACGTCGTAATGATGTTGGCGACACGCCTCGATACTCCCGCCGGCGTCCAGCATCTGCGCGTGGCGCTGGCGACCACCCACTTGCCGCTACGCGAGGTGGCCGATGCCATCACCGGCCAGGGGCTGACGCGCGTGCTGCGTATCTTGGCCACGGATCTCGAGCGGCACTTCGGTATTGTCGAACCCCGTATCGCGGTATGCGGACTCAATCCGCATGCCGGCGAGGGCGGTCACCTGGGCCGGGAGGAACTCGAGGTAATCGCCCCGGTACTGGAACGACTGCGCAGCGGGGGAATGCATCTCGACGGTCCGCTGCCTGCCGACACGCTGTTCACGCCACGCCATCTCGATGGGGTGGATGCTGTGTTGGCGATGTACCATGATCAGGGGCTGCCGGTACTCAAGTATGCCGGTTTCGGGCGTGCCGCCAACATTACCCTAGGACTACCCATCGTGCGGACATCGGTGGATCACGGGACGGCACTCGATCTGGCGGGTACCGCGACGGCTGATACCGGCAGTCTGCGCGTGGCGCTGGAAGTCGCCGCAGAAATGGCGACCGGGCGGGGGACGGGACGCTAAGGCTTCCCCTTCGCCCGCCTGCATCGTTCGTGACCGGCGCCCATTTGAGTCGCCTTGCTACCCTGTAGCAGAAAGGCGGCTTGGCGATTTTTTCGCTCAATCAAGGATTCTTCTTCGCATGTCTTCTCGCCCTCCGGTTCATCGGGCCCGTAAACGTTTCGGGCAGAACTTCTTGCGCGATCCGGGCATTATCTCGCGTATCGTGCGGTCTATTGCGCCACGTCCCGGACAGCGCCTGGTCGAGATCGGCCCAGGACAGGGCGCATTGACCGAGCCGCTGCTCGAGGCGGCCGGGGCGCTGGACGTCATCGAACTCGACCGCGACCTGATACCGGGATTGCGCGTCCAGTTCTTCAATTACCCTGACTTCACCGTGCACGAAGGCGACGCCCTGAAGTTCGGCTTTGCCGAGCTCAAGGGCGACGGACCGGCGCTGCGTGTGGTGGGCAACTTGCCCTACAACATTTCCACCCCCCTGATCTTTCATCTGCTGGCCCAGCGTGGGGCAGTCGCCGACATGCATTTCATGTTGCAGAAGGAAGTGGTCGAGCGACTCGCAGCCGAGCCGGGCAGTACCGACTGGGGTCGGCTGTCGATCATGGCGCAATACCATTGCCGGGTGGATTCGTTGTTCATCGTGCCGCCGGAGTCCTTTACGCCACGTCCCAAGGTGGATTCCGCCATCGTGCGCCTGATTCCGCACGAGACGTTGCCGGCCCGGGCCGTGGACGAAGCATTGTTCGCCGATGTCGTGCGCGAAGCCTTTTCGCAGCGGCGCAAGACTTTGCGCAACAACCTCAAGGGCAGGATATCGGCCGAGACGCTGGAATCCCTGGGTATCGATCCGGCCCGGCGCCCGCAGACGCTGACAGTGGCCGAACTGGTATCGATAGCCAATCACCTGGCAGGAGCGGGGGCATGAGCGAACTCGCCGCAACCGTCCATGTCGATGTCGAGCCGGCCTACCGTGCCGACGAGTCGTCGCCGGGCGAACAGCGTTTTGTGTTCAGCTACACGATCACTATCCACAACCGGTCGACCCGGACCATGCAACTGCTGGCTCGCTACTGGAAGATCACCCAGGGCAACGGCAAGGTGCAGGAAGTCCGCGGCAAGGGTGTCGTCGGTGAGCAGCCGGTCATCGCGCCGGGGCAGGTCTTCCGCTACACCAGTCGCGCCGTGCTGGAGCGCCCGGTCGGGGTCATGGAAGGCGCCTACACTTGCATCGAGACAGCGGCGCAGCGGCCGTTCGATGTCGCTATCGCGCCGTTCCGCCTGGCGGGACCCAACCAGGTGCATTGAGTCGGCCCCGGCATGCGCGGGGTCGTAGTACGCAGCGGAACAAGGAAGCCTATGCCAACCTATGCCATTGGAGACCTGCAGGGCTGTCACGCCGAGTTCGTGGCCCTGCTCGACACGTTGAGTTTCGACCCTCGTCGCGACCGCCTGTGGCTGGCGGGCGATCTGGTTAATCGTGGGCCGGGGTCACTGGACTGCCTGCGTGAGGTTCACGCCCTGGGCGATGCCGCCAGCGTGGTGCTCGGCAATCATGACTTGCACCTGTTGGCCGTGGCACGCGGTGCCGTCTCCGCCAAGCGCTCCGATACTCTGGCGGCGATCCTCGAGGCTCCGGATCGCTCCAGCCTGCTTGACTGGCTACAGGCGCAGCCATTGTGGGTCGATGATGGCAGTGCCAGCGACCGGCGCACGCTGATGGTGCATGCCGGGCTGCTGCCGGTCTGGTCATTGTCCCAGGCCCACGAGCGTGCCCGGGAAGTCGAGGCCGTCCTGCGTAGCGAAGGGGCAGGCGCATTTCTCGATGTCATGCACGGCAATGCACCTGAACGTTGGCAGGACGACCTCGAGGGCAACGACCGCCTGCGTGCGATCGTCAATGCCTTTACCCGGATGCGCTTCGTGGCTGCCGATGGGACCCTGGATTTCAAGGCCAAGGAAGGCCTCGATTCGGCCCCCGGGGGCTACGCGCCGTGGTTTACCTATCCGCGCCAGGACGATCCGCGTATCGTGTTCGGTCACTGGGCCGCGCTGCAGGGACAGATACCCGGTGCCCGGGTGCGTGCCGAGGCACTGGATACCGGTTGCGTCTGGGGAGGCACGCTGACAGCGCTCGACCTCGACCTCGACCTCGACAGCGGCCGGAGGATCAGCGTGCCTTGCCGCGCGCCGCAATGAACGACGCCTAGCCCTTCAACGGAGAGACCATGACCCAAGCGTACGAACATCTCGACCCCGTGACGCTGAAAGCCTGGCTGGACGAGGCGAAGCCGTTGACGCTGGTGGATATCCGCGATCCGCTGAGCTATGCCCAAGGTCACATCCCCGGCAGCCGTCATCTGGACAACGCCACCGTCGGCGACCTGCTCGATCAGGCTCCGCGTGACCAGGCGATGGTCGTGGTGTGCTATCACGGCCACTCCAGCCAACAGGCGGCCACCTGGCTGGCCGGGCAGGGCTTCGCTCACGTTTATAGCCTGGACGGCGGATTCACCGACTGGGAGCACCGTCATCCGCAGCGTGTGACGCGCCGGTCATGAGCGATCCTCACGTCGAGGGTCTGCAGGTCTATCGCGTCGGCGGTGCCGTGCGCGACGCCCGGCTCGGCTGGCCGGTGGTCGATCAGGACTGGGTTGTGGTAGGCACTACGCCGGAGGAGATGCGTCGGCGCGGTTTCCGACCGGTTGGGCGCGACTTTCCTGTCTTCCTGCACCCCGATACCCATGAGGAATATGCGCTGGCGCGTACCGAACGCAAGCAGGGGCATGGCTACACCGGATTCGTGGTGCATGCCAGCCCGCAAGTGACCCTCGAGGAGGATCTGGCGCGCCGCGACCTGACCATCAATGCCATGGCCGAAACCCCCGACGGAGCGCTTGTCGATCCCTTTCACGGCCAGCGAGACCTTGAGGTACGGCGGCTGCGTCACGTCTCGCAGGCCTTCGTCGAGGATCCGCTGCGTGTGCTGCGTACGGCGCGTTTTCTGGCGCGCTATCAGGGGCTGGGGTTTCGGATCGCCGACGAGACACTGGCGTTGATGCAGCGCCTGGCCGACAGCGGTGAGATACGCCATCTCGTCGCCGAGCGGGTCTGGCAGGAAACCGAGAAGGCGCTGGGCGAACCGAGTCCTCAGGCCTATTTTCAGTGTCTTCAGGCCTGCCATGCTCTGGGTGAACTGATGCCGGAATTGGCAGAGGATGATGCGGCGCTGGATAAGGCGCTGTCACGTCTCGACCAGTTGCCTGACACGGGGACCGGGACACTCGTGCCACAGTGGCGTTGGGCACGGCTGTGCGAGCATCTCGGTGAGCCGGCGCGCGAGGCACTGCATGATCGCCTGCGCATTCCCAATGCCTGGCGTGATCTGGCACGTCAGGTCGCGCTGACGCGTGAGTTGTGTCTTGAGGTCGAGCGGCAGGCGCCGAGTGGTGACCAATTGCTGGGCTGGCTGAACGCGATCGATGCCTGGCGGCGCCAGGCACGTGTCGAACCGCTGCTGGGACTGGTAAAACTGTTCGATACCGCCCTCGCCGGGGTGCTTGGGCACGCCTGGCAGCGGGCGCAGCAGATCGCACCACGCCAGTTGCTGGAAGAAGGCTATCAGGGCGCGGCACTGGGCCAGGAGCTGGCTCGACGCCGCCGACAAGCTATCGAGGCCAGCCTGAACGAAGGCCGATAGCCATCGAGCCTTAGCTGGCACGAGAAATGCGCTGGCCCTGCCAGACGAAGTCCACCGGCCACAGGCGTTGATCGCCAGCGTCGAATTCTGCCCACAGGTCAGCATAGCGCTCGCCATTGATCGGATGGCGGTGCTCGGGTAGCAGCTCGGCCAAGGGCTTGAGGACGAAGGCATGCTTGACGATCTCGTCACGCGGCAGTTCAACGCCATCGATATCGCCGCACAATGCACCGACAGTAAGCAGATCGATATCCAGTGTGCGTGGGCTGAACTTGGGGCTGATCTTGCGCCGTCCATTGGCGTATTCAAGGCGCTTGCACCAGGCCTGCAACTCGCCGACCCCGGCATCGCTCTCGAAGGCGGTGACCAGGTTGAAGAAGTTGCGTCCGTCCTCGAATCCGACCGGCTCGCTTTCGAAGACGCGAGATATCAGCAGCTTGCCGAACTCGGCGTGCAGTGCATCGAGGCAGATCTGCACATGACGTTCGCGCTCGATATTGCTACCGATACTCACCACGACCAGCGCCATCAGCGCTCACCTCGCTCGATACGCACGCCCACCGCCCT
Organism: Modicisalibacter xianhensis; assembly: GCF_900113605.1. GTDB lineage: Bacteria > Pseudomonadota > Gammaproteobacteria > Pseudomonadales > Halomonadaceae > Modicisalibacter > Modicisalibacter xianhensis. The sequence continues at coordinate 22,221 of NZ_FOPY01000012.1, read as the reverse complement.
GGCATTGGCCACTGCACCGGGCTTGCGCAGCGTAAGGCGCAGCCAGGCAATGCCGAACTCCTCGCGCAGCATCGCCGCGAGCCGTTCGGCAAAGGTTTCCACCAGTTCGAAGCGGCTGGAAGCGGCGAACTCGCCAATCTGCTGGCTGATCGCGGCATAGTCCAGCGTCCGAGCCAGGTCGTCGCCTGCCGCGGCAGGGCGAATGTCAGTAGCCAGCTCCAAGTCCAGCTCAAGACGTTGCCGGATGGTGCGTTCCCAGTCGTAGACGCCGATGACTGTCTCTACGCTCAATCCTTCGATCAGCACGCGATCCACACGCTACCCTCGGTCATGGTGAAAACTTCGATTGTAATGCACCAAGCTGGCAGAATCATGGATTGGCCCCTAGCCCTGGAACTGCCAGATGCCGTTTTTCACCCTCGCCACTCATGTTGCCCTGCTAACGCTAATGGCGTTCCTGTGTGGCGCCTGTCTGGGGGCAGTGTGGGTGTGTCGATGGCGCGGCCTGCCGGACCCGCGCCTGCGTGGTTCCTTCAATCCCGGCTTTTCCAACGTGCTACGCCTTTACGGCAAGCGCCTGGCACTGGCGACGCTTCTCTTCGATGCCGGCAAGGCCGCGCCGGCGCTATGGCTGGCCAAGGCCAGTGGACTGCCGGCCTGGGCGCAGGGAGTGGTCGGGCTGGGCGTACTGCTGGGGCACAGCTACCCGGTATGGCATCGCTGGCGCGGTGGCAAGGCGGTCGCCAGTGCATTCGGGGTCCTGCTCATGCTGACACCCACAGTGGCGCTACTGTGCGCCGCCTGTTGGGCGCTGCTGGCCTGGCGTGTGCGCACTGCAGCCATTGCCTCGCTGGCCAGCGCGCTGCTGGCCCCGCTGGCCAGTGTCTGGCTGGCCCGGGATTATGTGTGGGTGGTCATTGCCTTTGCCTTACTGGTCGTGCTGCGCCATGTCTGGAACATTCAGCGCCTGGGGCGCGGCGAAGAACTTTCCCTGCAGGACGCCGAATTCACGCGGCGGGAGGAGTGAGTCGATCCAGCGGCCAGCGCGGTACGGCCTGCATGGCCTCGCTGTCATGCTCGCCGGCAAGTAGGCGCTGGGCGCCGACATAGGCGATCATCGCGCCGTTGTCTGTGCAGAACCGCCCCCGCGGGTAATACGCCCTGGCACCGCGCTTGGCTACCTCGTTACCCAGGCGTTCGCGCAGGCGTGCGTTGGCGCTGACGCCGCCGGCGACCACCAAGCGCTTGAGCCCGGTCTGGTCGAGTGCACGCCGACACTTGATGACCAGCGTGTCGACCACGGCCTCCTCGAAGGCGCGAGCGATATCGGCACGGCCCTGCGCGTCGAGCTGGTCGCTATCGCGCAATGCATTAAGGGTGGTCAGGGTATGGGTCTTGAGGCCTGAAAAGCTGAAATCCAGCCCCGGACGGTCGGTCATCGGGCGTGGAAACCGGAATCGCAGGGGATCGCCCTGCTCGGCCAGGCGTGCCACTTCGGGGCCGCCGGGATAAGCCAGATCGAGCATCTTGGCCGTCTTGTCGAAGGCTTCACCGGCCGCGTCGTCAACCGACTCGCCGAGCAGGTGGTATTGCCCCAGGCCATGCACCTCGACCAGTTGCGTGTGGCCGCCGGAAACCAGCAGGGCGACGAAGGGAAACTCGGGGGGCTCATCCTCGAGCATCGGGGCGAGCAGGTGGCCTTCCATATGATGCACGCCGAGAACCGGGATACCCAGGGCGCGGGCCATTCCGTGCGCTGTCGAGGCGCCGACCATCAGCGCGCCCACCAGGCCGGGCCCTGCCGTGTAGGCGATACCGTCCAGGTCCTGGCGGGACAGGCCGGCGCGATCCAGCACTTCCTGAATCAGGGGTAACAGCTTGCGTGTATGGTCGCGGGACGCCAGTTCGGGCACGACACCACCGAACTCGGCGTGCATGGCGATCTGGCTGTAGAGTGTATCGGACAGGAGGCCGCGGTCGGTGTCGTAGATGGCGACGCCGGTCTCGTCACAGGAGGTTTCGATCCCCAGTACGCGCATGGTGTTGGCTCGTCGTTCCTGGCAAAGGGCGCTATTTTACGCCGAATGCCGTCAGGACGGCAGAGGCACAACGAGGAATTTGCAAAGGGCTGTAACGGCGACTAGAATACCTGACTCTGCAAGACTGGGTCGTGCACCCGGATTCCCTCAGATCAGCCGTCTTTGCATGCTTATCCTGTCACTGTCCACAGCGTGGGCGGTCCGGGATATGATCCACGGGGCCAGGGTGTGCGTACAAACCGAACTCATGATTTCAAGGTAGGTGAGTGCTTAATGCCTTCTGTCAAAGTACGTGATAACGAGCCGTTCGACGTCGCTCTGCGTCGCTTCAAGCGTTCCTGCGAGAAAGCCGGCATCCTCTCCGAGGTTCGTCGTCGCGAGAACTACGAGAAGCCGACTGCCGTGCGCAAGCGCAAGGCTGCTGCGGCCGTAAAGCGTCACGCCAAGAAGCTGCAGCGTGAGCGTAAGCGTTTCGAACGGCTGTATTGATCCGTACTTGAGGTAGTTCGTCTACCTCAGAGGGACGCCAAGCGGCCGCCATACGGTGGCCGCTTGTTTTTGGCCCGCTATCGCTCGGTATTACCGTTCCCCTCTTGCCCACGACGCGTCAGAGCCCTGCATGGCCGGTCAGATCCCGCAGCGTTTCATCGATGATTTGCTTGCCCGTGTCGACGTGGTCGAGGTGGTGGGTGAGCGTGTCCAGTTGAAGAAGGCCGGCAAGAACTATTCCGGCCTGTGTCCGTTCCATCAGGAAAAGTCGCCGTCCTTCACCGTCAGTCAGGACAAGCAGTTTTACCATTGTTTCGGTTGCGGGGCTCACGGCAACGCGCTGCGTTTTTTGATGGAGCACGACAACCTGCGCTTTCCCGAGGCGGTCGAGCAACTGGCATCGCGGCAGGGGTTGAAAGTGCCACGCGAAGGTGCCGACGATCCACGAGCCCAGGCGCGCGAGAAGAAACGTCAGCAGGGTGTGAATCTGCTCGAGCTGTCGGCGTCGTTCTTTCGCGAGCGCCTGGTCATGGGCGAGGGTGGCAAGGCGCGGGACTACCTGGCGCGACGTGGCCTGTCGCAGGACATTGTGCGTGATTTCGGCATTGGCTACGCCCCAGACGAGTGGGAATCGCTCAAGCGTCATCTTTCTGGGCAGGGTATTGCGGAGTCGGTGCAGGTCGAGTATGGCCTGCTCGTGCAGCGTGAGGATAGCGGGCGTAGCTACGATCGCTTTCGTGACCGGGTCATGTTTCCGATCCGGGACTGGAAGGGGCGTACCATTGCCTTTGGCGGACGTGTGCTGGGCGATGCCAAGCCCAAGTACCTCAACTCGCCTGAAACGCCGGTGTTTCACAAGGGGCGCGAACTCTACGGACTGTACGAAGCGCGCCAGGCCAACCGGCAGCTCGAGCGGGTAGTCATCGTCGAAGGCTATATGGACGTGGTGGCGCTGGCGCAATTCGGCATTCGCAATGCCGTCGCCACGCTCGGGACCTCGACCAGCGAGGAGCACTTCAATCGGCTGTTCCGCTTGGTGGGTGAAGTGGTGTTCTGTTTCGACGGTGACAATGCCGGCCGCCAGGCGGCGCGACGTGCGCTGGAGACCGTGTTGCCGCTGATGATCGATGGCCGCCAGGCGCGTTTTCTGTTCCTGCCCGAAGGTGAGGACCCCGATAGCCTGATGCGGCGCGAGGGGCCGGAGGCTTTTGCCGATCGCATCGTTTGTGCCAGTCCGCTGTCCGAGTTTCTGTTCGAGCAGGCGTCGGAAGGTCGCGATCTGCAGCGTGTCGAGGAGCGCGAGCGCTTTGCCACGACGGTGCTCAAGGCACTGGAGCGGCTGCCCGAAGGGGTGCTGAAGTCATTGCTGTTGAGTGAGCTCGCGTCGCGTACCGGCGTCGAGCAGGGGCGTTTCAAGGCGCTGCTCAAGAAGCCCGAGCCGGCGGCACCGGTCATGACGGTCGAGATGCCGCCGGGCGAATCGGAATACTTCGACGAACCGCCACTAGCTCAGCCACAGCGCAAGCGCCAAGGCAACGCGCTCGGGTTGATGTCGCGCACGCTTCAGCTGCTGGTTCACGAGCCGGAGCTGGTGGAGCGGTTGCCTGAAGAACTCGACTGGTGTGCCGATAATGAGAGTGACGGTCGACTGTGTCGCGAGGTCATTCGTCTGTTGCGGGCCGGTCGCTACCGCAGCATGCAAGTGCTGCTGGCGCATTTTCAGGGGACCGAGGAAGGGCAGCGTCTGAACGAATTGGCCCGGCGTGAATTGCTGATTCCGCGTACGGCGCGCGCCACAGAACTCGATGGGCTGGTGGCCCATTTTCGCCAACGTCTGGCTCAGTACTCTCCGCAGAACGAGTTCGATGCCTTGCTGGCCAGGGAGAAAGCCGGCGAGAAGCTCTCCAGGGAAGAGAAGCAGCGGCTCATGGAGTTGCTGGTGACGCTCAAGAGTGCCGGTGCGCGCTGATTGGCGCTGGGGTTGAATTGTCGCCTACCATCTCCATTAAAGAGATATCGGCAAGCGAGCGTAACCGAACAAACTAACATACCTGAATGACAGCGCAAATAGAGTGCTGGCGGATCATAGGTCTAAGCCGCTATAATTGCAGGCTTATGAATTTTTTCATCGCCTTGCATTCAGGTACTTCATTCTTCTTCGTCGAGATAGGGTTTCTATGGCTGGAAATGCTCAGCAGCAGTCACGCCTGAAGGAGTTGATCGCACGCGGCAAGGAACAGGGCTACCTGACCTATGCCGAGGTCAACGATCACCTTCCAGAGGATATCGCCGACCCGGACCAAGTGGAAGACATCATCGGCATGATCAACGACATGGGTATCAGTGTCGTCGAGGAAGCCCCCGATGAAGATACCCTGATGATGTCCGATCACTCCACCGACGAGTCCGCTGCCGAGGAAGCGGTGGCAGCGTTGGCGGCCGTGGAAAGCGATGTCGGCCGGACCACCGACCCGGTGCGCATGTACATGCGCGAGATGGGAACCGTCGAACTGCTGACCCGCGAAGGCGAGATTGCCATCGCCAAGCGCATCGAGGAAGGCACGCGTGAGGTGATGTCGGCGCTGGCGTATCTGCCCGGAGCCGTGGATTCCATTCTGGACGCCTATGATGCTACCCAGGATGAGGAAGCGCCGGGCCGTCTGTCCGATCTGTTCTCCGGCTTCATCGATCCCGACGAGGGCATTCCGGGCGTGGCTGAGGCCGAGCCCGTCGAGGAAGCGCTGAGCGACGATCTCGATGATTCCGGGTCCGAGGATAGCGCCGACGACAGCGATGACGATTCCGACGACAGCGACGACGAAGATTCCAACGCCAACGAAGGTGGCCCGGACCCCGAGGAAGCGCGTGCGCGCTTCGAGCAGATTCGCGAGCAGAACGAAGCGACCAAGGCCGCCATTGCCAAGCATGGCCTGGGGTCGCCGGAAGCCAACGCCGAGCAGGCGCGTCTGGCTGAGCTGTTCTCGCCGATCAAGCTGGTGCCCAAGCATTTCGAGCGTCTGGTGGGGCAGGTGCGTATCAGCGTCGAGCAGGTTCGCGATCAGGAAAAATCGATCCTGCAGGTATTCGTCAAGCGCGGCAAGGTGCCTCGCAAGACTTTCATCAGCACGTTCCCCGGCAACGAGTCCAATCAGGGCTGGCTGGACGGCTTCCTTGCCGACAATCCGAAGTTTGCCGACAATATCGAGCCGTTCCGTGGCGATATCCAGCGCGCCCAGCGCAAGATCGCCTTCGAGGAAGAGCTGATCCAGTTACCGGTACCGGAGATCAAGGAAGTCAATCGCCGCCTGTCGATCGGTGAGGCCAAGGCGCGTCGCGCCAAGAAGGAAATGGTCGAGGCCAACCTGCGCCTGGTCATCTCGATCGCCAAGAAGTACACCAACCGTGGCCTGCAGTTCCTCGACTTGATTCAGGAAGGCAATATCGGCCTGATGAAGGCTGTCGACAAGTTCGAGTATCGTCGCGGCTACAAGTTCTCGACCTACGCCACATGGTGGATTCGTCAGGCGATCACGCGTTCCATCGCCGACCAGGCGCGCACCATCCGTATCCCGGTGCACATGATCGAGACCATCAACAAGCTCAACCGTGTGTCGCGCCAGATGCTGCAGGAGATGGGGCGTGAGCCGACGCCTGAAGAGCTGGGCGAGCGTCTCGAGATGCCCGAGGACAAGGTCCGCAAGGTGCTCAAGATCGCCAAGGAGCCGATCTCCATGGAGACGCCCATCGGTGACGACGATGACTCGCATCTGGGTGACTTCATCGAGGACAGCACGATGATCCTGCCGATCGACTCCGCGACCGGCGAAGGGTTGATCGAAGCAACACGCAACGTACTGGGTGGGCTGACCGCGCGCGAAGCCAAGGTGCTGCGCATGCGTTTCGGGATCGACATGAATACCGATCACACGCTCGAGGAGGTCGGCAAGCAGTTCGACGTGACCCGCGAGCGTATCCGTCAGATCGAAGCCAAGGCATTGCGTAAGTTGCGCCACCCGTCGCGCTCCGAGCCGCTGCGCTCGTTCCTCGACGAATAAGGCTGGTCTTCGTGCATGATGCGCCCGCAAGCCTGAAGGCTTGCGGGCGTTTTTCGTTGCGGCTCAGGTCGTGTGGCTTGCGGTGCTGCGCATCGCCTCTTCCACGATCCAGTTATGCACGGCCTGCACGCGGCGATCGTCCAGTGCGCCTTGGCGATAGACGATGCCGTAACGCTTGCCCGTGGCCACACGCTGGGAAAACGGCGCGATCAGCCTGCCCGTTCTCAGCTCGTCGGTAATCAGGGTGCGTCGTGCAATCGCGACCCCCATGCCGTCGATGGCGGCTTCCATGGTCAATTGGTTGCGGTTGAAGGTATAGCCGCGTCGCACGTTGACGTGGGGTGCCTCGATCGCGGTCAGGTAGTGCTCCCACTCGGCGTAGTCATGGCTGCCGCGCCAGGCCGTCACGTCGTGAAGCAACGGATAGTAGGCCAGGTCCTCGGGGCGGTGCAGGGAAGGGCGGCCACGTAAAAGCCCAGGCGCGCAGACCGGAAAGATGACTTCGTCCATCAACGGCGTGATCTGCAGGCCCGGGTAATGGCCGTCGTTCAGGTCGATGGCCAGGTCGAAATCGCCCTCACGCAACGAGAGGTTGCTGTCCTCGGCAGCGATGTGCAATTCGATGTCCGGGAACCTCGCCTGCAGCCTCGGCAGGCGCGGCATGAGCCACTTGGCCAGGAAGGACGGCACGGAGCGCAGCCTGAGTATCCCGCTCATGACACCTGATTTCAGGCGCCTGACTTCGAGGCCGACCGTCTGGTAGGCCTCGTCGACCACGCTGGCGAGTCGCCGGCCTTCGTCGGTCAGTTCGAGTTGTCGGGGCAAGCGACGGAACAGGCGAAAGCCCAGCCGTTCCTCGAGTTGCTTGACCTGCTGGCTCACGGCGCCTGTTGTGACATGCAGCTCCTCGGCAGCGCGCGTGAACGACAGGTGGCGGGCACTGACGGCGAATACCTTCAGCCAGGCGTGGGTCTGTGCGTTGAGGTGGCGGCTCATGGTTTAGTCATTCTAAATCGAAGACAAGTTATTCTCGGTTGTTCCTCGTATAACCGACGGTCATTCTAGGTGTCAATTACGATGTAAAGCGCAACGCTTTAGTCAATTTGATGTATCGGCAGATTTGGCCGTTGGCACGGCGAGGAGAACAAGATGGCCATTAGCGTGTTCGACCTGTTCAAGATCGGAATCGGTCCCTCCAGCTCACATACAGTAGGCCCCATGCGCGCGGCCTATGATTTCGTCACGGCCTTGCGCGAGAGTGATCTGCTGGAGCGTGTAGCGCGCGTCGAGGTGCACCTGTATGGGTCGCTGTCGGCAACCGGGGCCGGGCACGGCACCGACCGGGCCGTGATCATGGGGCTGATGGGCGAACGTCCCGATCAGATCGATCCGGCGATCGTCGGCCCCTGCCTCGAGGAATTACTCGAAGCACAGACCCTGATGCTCGACAACCGCTGGGCGATCCCCTTCATCTGGGCGCGTGACATGCAGTGGCACGAGGAGAGCCTCCCTCACCATCCCAACGCGATGACACTGATTGCCTATGGCCATGCCGGCGAACTCTGTCGCAATACCTTCTATTCGGTGGGCGGCGGTTTCGTCATCGACGAGCGCCAGGCCCAGGCGGGCGAGCTGGATACCGATACCACCGTGCTGCCCTACGATTTCAACACGGCGGAAGAGTTACTGGCCCTGTGTCGCATGCACGACATGCGCATCAGCGAACTGATGATGGCCAATGAGAAGGCCTGGCGTGACGAAGCGGAGATTCGATCCGGCCTGTGGCGGATCTGGGAGGCCATGCGTGAATGTGTGGACAACGGGGTCAGCCACGAAGGTGTCCTGCCAGGTGGGCTCAACGTTCGACGCCGTGCCCGCAAGCTGCATCAGCGCCTGCTGGCGACCGAGGACGACAACAGCCTGATTGCCTCTACCTTTTCGGCCATGGACTGGGTCAATGTCTTCGCTCTGGCGGTCAACGAGGAAAATGCCGCCGGGGGTCGCATGGTTACTGCGCCCACCAACGGGGCGGCGGGCATCGTGCCAGCCGTACTGCATTACTACATGAAATTCCAGCCGGGTGCCTGCGAGCGGGACGCGGTGGATTTCCTGCTGACGGCCGGGGCGGTGGGTATCCTCTGCAAGAAGAATGCCTCGATCTCGGGAGCTGAAGTCGGCTGCCAGGGGGAGGTCGGTTCCGCCTGTGCCATGGCGGCGGCTGGACTGGCCGAAGTCATGGGTGCCACGCCGGCCCAAGTGGAGAATGCTGCGGAAATCGGCCTTGAACACAACTTGGGCCTGACCTGCGACCCGGTGGGAGGCCTGGTTCAGGTTCCCTGTATCGAGCGCAACGCCATCGCCTCGGTGAAGGCGATCAATGCCGCGCAAATGGCCCTGCGTGGCGATGGTGAGCACTTCATTTCGCTCGACAAGGCGATTCGTACCATGCGCGATACCGGACGCGACATGCAGGACAAATACAAGGAGACGTCACGGGGCGGACTCGCGGTAAATGCCATTGAATGCTAACCGTGGCGTGAATTATCCATCTAATTAATCTGGTTTAATATTCTCGTTCAATGGGCAAAGCCGGCGCTCGCGGGTAGCAAAAGGAGCAGGGTTGCCCGTGTGGGCGGGCTGGTCAGCGAGACTGAAGGGATTAAATAAGTCCTTGCCGGCGCTGAATTTGTTGCTCATCGGTATCTGGCTAACTTAGGTTATTAAACCAAATATACAGATGATACAGAATGTGTCAGAGCTGCCACGCAAGCGCACGCGCGCTTGCGTGGTGACAACTGACCGGAGATCATCTGAACGTGAACCTTCAAGACAGTGCTATCGTCCAACAATTCCAGCAGCATTGTTCTTTGACCGAGGAAGAAAAGGTTCTCCTGCTCGAATTGGAGCAAAATCCCCTCAAGGTGAATGCCGGGGACATCATCTGGCAAGAAAACAGTAAAGTAGATCAATTCTGCACCATCAGCCAAGGTTGGGCCTACTCTTTCCGTAATCTCGGCGATGGCAGCCGGCAGATACTCAAGGTCTACCTGCCCGGCGATATCATTGGCATGCGTGACTTTGCGTTCTCGAATCGCCTGGCCGGCGTGGCGATGATAGAAGAAGGGATCGTAAGCCATTTTTCCCATGAGCACTTGTTGAAGATCTTTCGCCATTCCACGGCCCTGACGGCAGGCCTTTTCGCGATTGCCTGTCGCCAGCAAGCGGTGCTGACGGAGCGCCTGATCTACCTGGCCAGACGAACCGCCCAACAGCGGCTGGCGCATTTCCTTTATGAAATGTATCTGCGTCTGGGACGTATCGGCGCGGCTGACGAGGGGCGTTTCCGCCTGCCGTTATCGCAGGAACAATTGGGCGACATCCTCGGGCTGAGTGCCGTCCATGTCAGTCGCACATTCACGGCGTTTCGAGAAGATGGCCTGGTGCTACGCGATCGGCATCGGGTTACGCTGCCCGATCCCGAAGCGCTGGCCCAGTTGGCAGAGTTCGATGGCGGCTACCTGAACGATGCGGTGCCTGCCTTGTTCTTCGATCGCGAATGGCAATCCCACATGCTGGCCGGGCCAACCGCCAGGAGCGACGAGCAGATGCCGGGAAAGTCCAAGGCCGCCTCGGCGGATTGAGCGCTTTAACGCGAAAAGTTGTCGCTCAGGAAATCGATGAACTGGCGGATCTTGGGCGACAGGTGGCGATGGCGCGGATAGACCGCCCATACCGCCGTGCCGGTGAACTGGACATTGTCCAGCACCGACACGAGCCGGCCGCTGGCCAGGTGTTCCTCGACGTAGTAATCGGGCAACTGTGCCAGGCCGAGCCCCTTGAGCGCGGCATCCAGCAGGGCGGGGCCCGAATTGGCCTGCCAGCGGCCATTGACCCGCACCTCGCGACGCTGGCCGTCGACTTCGAATAGCCAGTAATCCCGTGTCCCCACCAGGCATTGATGGCTGGAAAGTTCCGCCAGGCTGTGCGGGCGTGGCACCTGCGCGAAATATTCTCTCGTTCCCACCACGTATTCGCGTCGCTCGCATAGTCGCCGGGCAATCAGACTGGAATCCTTGAGCACGCCCATACGCACGGCAACATCGAAGCCTTCGTCGATCAGGTCGACCTGGCGGTTGGTGAAATGCATGCGCACTTCCACCTGGGGATGCAGGCGCTGGAAGTCATTGACCAAGGGGGCGATGTAGCGCTCGCCGAAGGTGGTCGCCGAGGTCAGCTTGAGCACGCCCTGCGGGGAAGACTGCAAATCGTTGATGGCGGCTTCTGCTTCGCGAAAGCCTTCGAACACGTGACGGCAATACTCGTAGTAGATCGTGCCGGCATCGGTCAGGCGAAGCCGCCGGGTGGTACGGAAGAGCAACTGGGTGCCAAGCTGGTTCTCGAGCTGGGCGACCAGGCGGCTGACGTGCGAGGCGGAAACGCGCAGATGCCTGGCTGCGGCCGAAAAACTGCCGAGCCTGACGACCTCGCTGAATGCTTCGATACGATCCCAGCGCTGCATTGTTGCTCCCTGGCAATAATCTTGTGACGCCGACGCCATTTATCGCGGTGCCGGATCTCACCTAGACTGGAGGCATTGCCTTCCGACCCGCGCTGTCTGTGCGGGCGCCGTCATTATGCCATTGATAGGAGAGCGCTTGATGAAATCACGTGCCGCCATTGCCCTGGAAGCCGGCAAGCCGCTGGAACTCGCCGAGATCGACGTCGAAGGGCCGAGGGCCGGCGAAGTGCTGGTGCGCATGGCCGCGACCAGCGTCTGCCACACGGATGCGTTCACCCTGTCCGGCGCCGATCCCGAAGGGCTGTTCCCCTCGGTGCTGGGCCATGAAGGGGCAGGCGTGGTGCAGGAAGTCGGCGAGGGCGTGACCAGCCTCAAGCCGGGCGATCACGTCATTCCGCTGTATACCGCCGAGTGCGGCAAGTGTAAGTTCTGCCTGTCGGGCAAGACCAACTTGTGCAGCTCTGTACGCGCTACCCAAGGCAAGGGCGTGATGCCCGACGGTACCTCGCGCTTCTCGTTCGAGGGCAAGATGCTGCACCACTACATGGGCACTTCGACCTTCTCCGAATACACGGTGTTGCCGGAAGTGTCGCTGGCCAAGGTTTCCTCCGAGGCGCCGCTGGACAAGATCTGCCTGCTCGGCTGCGGCGTGACCACCGGCATTGGCGCAGTGCTTAACACCGCCAAGGTCGAGCCCGGTTCCACCGTCGCCGTGTTCGGTCTCGGCGCCATCGGCCTGGCAGTCATCCAGGGCGCACAGATGGCCAAGGCTTCGCGCATCATCGCCATCGACGTCAATCCCGACAAGTTCGAGATGGCGCGCCAGTTCGGGGCGACCGACTTCGTCAACCCCAAGGACTATTCCGACCCGATCCAGCAGGTCATCGTCGACCTGACCGACGGCGGCGTGGACTACTCCTTCGAATGCATCGGCAACGTCAACGTCATGCGTTCGGCGCTCGAATGCTGCCACAAGGGATGGGGCGAATCGATCATCATCGGCGTGGCCGGTGCCGGCGAGGAGATCTCCACGCGCCCATTCCAGCTGGTCACCGGGCGCGTCTGGAAGGGCTCGGCATTCGGCGGCGTCAAGGGGCGCAGCGAATTGCCCGGCTACGTCGATGACTACATGAACGGCAAGATCAAGATCGACGAGTTCATCACTCACGACATGCCCTTCGAGAAGATCAACGACGCCTTCGACCTGCTGCATCAGGGCAAGAGCATTCGTACCGTGCTTCACTACTGAACAGGGAAGGGGCACTGCCAGTGCAGTGCCCGGTACGTCGCCAGACAAGGAGGACGCATGACCATGACCGAGACGCTGGAGCTGGTTTCCGCCAACAAGTGCTTTGGCGGCTGGCTCAAGCGCTACAAGCATCACGCCCGGGCGCTCGATTGCGAGATGACCTTCTCGATCTATCTGCCGCCTCAGGCGGAGGAGAGCAAGGTCCCGCTGCTGTGGTGGCTGTCGGGGCTGACCTGCACCGACGAGAATTTCATGCAAAAGGCCGGTGCCCAGCGCATCGCTGCCGAACTGGGCATTGCCATTGTCTGCCCGGATACCAGCCCTCGCGGCCTGGACCTGCCCGGCGAGCACGACAGTTACGACTTCGGCTCTGGCGCAGGATTCTATCTCAATGCAAAGCGCGAACCGTGGGCACGTCATTACCGCATGTACGACTACGTCAATGATGAGCTGCCGTCGGTGGTGCGTCAGCATTTCCCGGTCAATGGACGCGAGTCGATCAGTGGTCACTCGATGGGCGGACACGGTGCGCTGGTGCTGGCATTACGCCAACCGGGTCGCTTTTCATCGGTATCGGCGTTTGCACCGATCGTCAACCCGATGGATGTGCCCTGGGGACACAAGGCCTTCGAGAACTATCTGGGCGACGAGCGCGGCGACTGGCGACCGTACGATGCCTGCGAACTGGTGGCCAAGGGCGCGTCGCGTCAGCCACTGTTCATCGATCAGGGCGAGGCCGACCAGTTTCTCGAGGAGCAGCTCAAGCCCGAGCGCCTGGAAACGGTCTGCAAGACTCACGACCATCCCTTGACCCTGCGTCGTCAGCCGGGATACGACCATAGCTATTACTTCATCGCCACCTTCATCGAGGATCATCTGCGCTATCATGCCAAGTACCTGATGAAGCGCTGATCGTTAGCCGACTGTTTCGATCTGTTTTGCCGGCTGCGGGTGGCTCTGCCGAAACCCGTGGCCGGCATTGTTATACTGGGCGTGTCCGAAACCTTAAGAGACCAAGACATGACCCAGGACTGGCCGCGCCGGGCACTACGCTATTTTCTCATTGCCGTTGTCGGCTTCGTCGTCGTGTCGGTACTGCTGGTACTGATGTTGCGCGTGGTGCCGGTGTTCGGCTCGATGGTCATGGTCGAGCGCAAGGTCCAGTCGTGGTTCTCGGCGGAGTCGCTGAACATCCGCCATGACTGGGTACCTTGGGAGCGTCTCTCCGACCAGGCCAAGCTGGCGGTGATCGCGGCCGAGGACCAGAAATTCCCGCAGCATCACGGTTTCGACTTCGGGCAGATGCGCAAGGCACTGATGGCATGGCGTTCCGGGAACAATCTGCGCGGTGCCAGCACCATCTCCCAGCAGACGGCGAAGAACCTGTTCCTGTGGACCGGACGCAACTGGCTGCGCAAGGTGCTGGAAGCCTGGTTCACGGTACTCATCGAGCTGTTGTGGCCCAAGGAACGCATTCTCGAGGTCTATCTCAACATTGCCGAATGGGACAACGGCGTGTTCGGGCTGGAGGCCGCCGCCCGACACTACTTCGGTGTTTCCGCTGCCGAGCTCAATGCCAACCAGGCCAGCCGCCTGGCGGCCATCCTGCCCAATCCTCGGGAGTGGAGTGCCTCGCGACCTTCGTCTTATGTGCTGCAGCGCAGTCAGTGGATTCAGCGCCAGATGCGTCAACTGGGTGGAACGCAGTATCTCGAACGTCTTTGACGCCAGCGCCATCGAAGCGATAGCGATTCCGTCATGAACGCATGGCGGAACAGTTATTGGTTCTCACGACGCTAGGCCGCTATGGTGTCGTGACGTTTCAATCACACAAGGCAACAGGACATGCCCCCCATCAAGATCGGTATCGTCGGACTGGGCAAGATTGCCCGCGACCAGCACCTGCCCGCCCTGGCGGCCAATCCCGACTTCGACCTCGTCGCCGTGGCCAGCCGCAACGCCTCCCAGGAGGGCGTCGCCAGTTTCGCGACGCTCGAGGAAATGCTGGAAGCCATGCCTGAACTCGACGCCGTCTCGCTGTGCACGCCGCCCACCGTGCGTTACGGTCAGGCCCGCCAGGCGCTACGTGCCGGAAAGCACGTGATGCTGGAAAAACCCCCAGGTGCCACGCTGAGCGAGGTCGAGGACCTGGCGCAACTGGCCGAGAGCTCGCCGGGCAGCCTGTTCGCGACCTGGCATTCACGGTATGCCCCGGCAGTCGAGCCCGCCCGGCAGTGGCTGGCCTCGCGCCGAATCCGCAAGGTCCATATCGAGTGGAAGGAGGACGTGCGCGTCTGGCACCCAGGCCAGCGCTGGATCTGGGAGCCGGGCGGCATGGGCGTGTTCGATCCCGCCATTAATGCGCTGTCGATCGTCACTGCAATCCTGCCGCGTCGCTTTTTCCTGCACGAGGGTACGCTCCAGTTCCCCGAGAACTGCCAGGCGCCCATCGCCGCCAACCTGTACTTCAGTGATAGCCAGGATACGCCAATCACAGCGGATCTCGATTTCCTGCAGACCGGCCCCCAGACCTGGGATATCCACATTGAGACCGATGAGGGCAACCTGGCCCTGCGCAAGGGTGGCAGCCAGATGTTCGTCGATGACCAGTTGGAGCACGAGGCACCGGAGCAGGAATATCCGGGGCTCTAC
Organism: Modicisalibacter xianhensis; assembly: GCF_900113605.1. Lineage (GTDB taxonomy): Bacteria > Pseudomonadota > Gammaproteobacteria > Pseudomonadales > Halomonadaceae > Modicisalibacter > Modicisalibacter xianhensis. The sequence goes on along the minus strand of NZ_FOPY01000012.1, from coordinate 7,218 downwards.
GCGCGTTTTGCCGAGCTCGTTGCCCGTCGCGAGAGCGACGTCGACGTGGCGCCGCTACGCCATGTCGCCGACGCCTTCCTGCTGGGGCGTCGCGAGACGGTAGCGGCCTTCCACGACGAGGGCTGATCAGGCCTAGCCGGAAATGGCCAACTGGCGCTGGTGGGCAATAATCTCGCGCAAAGTGCTCATCAGCGCGCCGGCGCCGGGCGACAGGCGCTGCTTGCGCAGGCTGACCAGTCCATAGGGCTGGACGCTCAGCGTCTCGGTGAAAGGCAGGATGCGAAATCGCTGTGGCGCGCACAGCAGGTCAGCCACCTGCCGCGTGGTGACTGTCAGGGTATCCGACTTGGCCACCAGGGCCAGCGAGACCAGGACATCGGGCGTATCCACGATCCTGTCCGGTGCTTCGATGTCGTGCTGCATCAGCAGGTGCTCGACCCGCTGACGCATCAGCGCCCCCGGGGGCTGGAGCGACCATGGATAGACCACCATGTCCGCCAGGGTCGGCTGCGTCTTGCCCGCCAGCGGATGTCCCTCTCGGCAGACGAAACAGATTTCCTCCTCACCGATTTCCTCGAACACGAAATGCTCCGTGGAAAACCCCTCCGGTATGCGGGTAATGGCGAAATCGAACTCGCCTTCCAGAAGGCGCGGGATCAGCGCCTTGCTGACATCCACATCGACGCGAACCTTGAGTCCCGGCAGGTCACGATGCACGCGCTCGATGGCACTGGTCAGCAGAGTCACGGCGGGTGCCATGACCGTACCCACCGAGACCACGCCGGCGTTGCCTTCGCGCAGAGCGTTGAGTTCGTCACCGGTGTGGTGCAGTTCGGAAAGAATGCTGCGAGCGTGACGCACCATGATCTCGCCGTACCAGTTGGGTGTGACCCCGCGTGAATGGCGGTCGAACAGGGCCACACCCAACTGATTCTCGAGATCGCCGAGCAGCTTCGAGGCCGCCGGCTGGCTCATCGACAAGCTGGCCGCAGCACGGTGGAGATTGCGGTGCTCGTCCAGGGCAAGGAATAACTGCAAGTGGCGTAACTTTAGTCTTACGCGAAGGAACCAGTCGGGCGGTAGCGCCCCCATCGTCTGCTTTCTGGTCATGGATCAATAGCCATTGTGGTATCTGTTCTTGTCAATAGAGTGATTAGTGAGGTCAACCCTTGCCGTCTACGGTAAAAGCCGGGGAGCGTCGACGCTCCCCGGGCAACAAAAGAACCGGTAATAACCAACAAGACATGATTGGCAAACAGGAGCCTTGTTCATGCCAAGATCCTCGACCTTTCCCTTGCTGGCAGTGACGGCAGGCTTAGCTAGCATGCTAAGCGTAGCGCAGGCCAGCGATGATAACAGTGCGGTACCGGGTGTCGAAAAATCGACGTTCGGCCAGCTTCCCGACGGTAGAACCGTTGATGTGTACCGACTCACCAATGCCAATGGCATCACGATGCGAATCATCAATTATGGTGGCATCATCGTATCGTTGAAAACACCCGATGCTCAGGGAAATTTTGAGGATATCGTGCTGGGCTTCGACTCCCTGGAAGGTTACCTTTCGGACGCCTATCGAAAGGCCAATCCCTACTTCGGTGCCCTCATTGGCCGCTATGGCAATCGCATTGCCGGGGGTGAATTCAGCCTGGATGGCACGACCTACCAGTTGGCAACCAACGATGGCAGCAATCATCTTCACGGCGGCGACCAAGGATTTGACAAGGTGCTTTGGGATGCCAAGCCTTCCGAGAATCAAAACGGCGTTGGTGTCATCCTTTCATACATTAGCCCCGATGGAGAGGAGGGGTATCCTGGCAAGCTGGAAACCGAAGTAACCTATACCCTGACTGAGTCTGATGAACTGGATATTGTCTATCGCGCCACGACGACGAAACCGACGCCGGTCAATTTGACCCAACACAGCTATTTCAACCTTGATGGCGAAGGCAGCGGCAGCATCCTCGATCACTATCTGATGATTAACGCCGAGGCGTTTACGCCGGTGGACGATATGCTGATTCCCACCGGTGAAATCCGCCCCGTTGACGGGACACCGTTCGACTTTACCGAGCCGACACCGATCGGTGAGCGTATTGAGCAGGACAATCAACAACTTCTCCGGGGCAAGGGTTACGACCATAACTTCGTACTCAAGCGTGAAGCGCCACAGAGCGAGGAGTTGGTGATGGCAGCGCGAGTCTGGGAACCGGATAGCGGTCGCCTTCTCGAGGTGGAAACCACCGAGCCGGGATTGCAATTCTATTCGGGCAATTTCCTTGATGGCAGCTTAAGCGGAAAGCAAGGTTCGGATTACGAGCATCGCTCTGGGTTCGCCCTGGAAACGCAGCATTTCCCTGATTCTCCTAACCAGGAGTCTTTTCCATCGACGATATTGAATCCGGGAGAAACCTATCGATCCCACACGGTATATCGCTTTTCTACCCGAAACGGCCTGTAAAATAGCGATTATGAGCTTTTCCTTTATTTGTGCCGGTGCGCTTTATGCCACCGGCTTTTTTAGGCCCACCTAAAGGCTAAGAAGACTTTAGTCGCATGGCTAACTTTCTGAAAATAGCGTTGCTGCCGCATGACAACAGGCTTTTGGGGTGAATGATATAAATATCGATATGTTGCATTCGGTAAAGGCATATTGGTGGGTTATCGGGCAAGACCCTAATGTCTTCTACGTATCGACGACGACATGACGCGTTGACGACGAAAACAACAATGCCCTCAAGGCAAGGAGACATGCCTGATGCGATTCAATAATCTTTCTCGCCTGGTGCTGAGCGTCGGATTGGCGATGGGCTCGCTCAGTGCGGCACAGGCCGCCGACGATGACGTCAAGATGGGCTTCATCGTCAAGAAGCCCGAGCAGGCCTGGTTCATCAATGAACAGGAAGCGGCCACCCAACTGGGTGAAGAGAAGGGCTTCGAGGTGGTCAGGCTGGCTGGTGAAGATGGTCAGCAAGTCCTTAGTGCCATCGATAACCTCAACTCTCAGGGTGCCCAGGGCTTCATTATTTGCCCTCCCGATGTGCGCCTGGGGCCGGCGATCATGAACCGGGCCAAGCAGTACGGCATGAAGGTCGTGACCGTCGATGACCGCTTTGTGGGTCCTGACGGCCAGCCCATGGAAGACGTACCGCACCTGGGCATGTCCGGTTACAAGATCGGTCAGCAGGTTGGCAACGCCATTGCCGAGGAAATGCAAGCGCGTGGCTGGGACCCGGAAAAAGTCGCTGCGCTGCGAATCACCAACTATGAACTGCCCACCGCCAAGGAGCGTACCGACGGTGCCACCGATGCGCTGCTCGAGTCGGGGTTCAAGAAATCCAACATCTTCGACGCCCCGCAGCAGAACACCGACACCAGCAGCGCCTTCGCGGCGGCCTCGCCGGTGCTGTCCAAGAATGGTGACTACGAGCACTGGGTGATCTACGCGCTGAACGAGGAGAGCGTACTGGGTGGCGTTCGGGCCAGCGAGCAGTACGGCCTGAGTCCTGACCAGGTCATCGGGGTGGGAATCAATGGCTCCGGGGCTGCGTTCGCCGAGTTCTCACGCGAAAAGCCGACCGGCTTCCATGGCACCGTGGCGGTAAGCTCGACCATGCACGGCCAACAGACCGCCGAGAACCTCTACCAGTGGATCACCGAAGGCGAGAAGCCTCCGGCCAATACAGAAACTTCCGGCACCCTGATGACCCGCGACAACTGGGAACAGGTTCGCAAAGACCTGAACCTGTAAGCACTCCCCCGTCCATGGCATGACGGCCGTGGACGGGGCCTGCCTCACTCCAGCGGAGTCCATTCCATGAGCGAACCCTATCTTCGAGTCGACGGTATCACCGTCGAGTTTCCCGGCGTGCGCGCGCTCGATGGTGTCAGTTTCGGCGTCAAGGCAGGCGAGGTGCATGCCCTGATGGGCGAGAACGGTGCCGGCAAGTCGACGCTGCTCAAGGTGCTCAGTGGCGTCAACAAGGTCACGGCCGGAGCACTGTGGATCGACGGCGAACGGCATGTCTTCGCCAACGCACGTGAAGCCTTGGCCCAGGGCATCGCCATCATCTACCAGGAGCTGACCCTGTCGCCCAACCTGTCGGTGGCAGAAAACCTGCTACTTGGCCAGTTGCCCGAGCGGCGAGGCTTCATCGATCGTCGCGAGTTGCGCGAACGTGCCGTCAAGGTACTGCGCGACCTGGGCGAGGAAGGCATTCACCCTTCGACCAAGGTGCGTGACTTGTCGATCGGCCAGCAGCAGATGATCGAGATCGGCCGGGCGCTGCTGCGCGATGCGCGAATCATTGCCTTCGACGAGCCTACCAGCAGTCTCTCGGTGCAAGAGACACGCCATCTCAAGCGCATCGTGGCGCGCCTGCGCGACGAAGGGCGGGTGGTGCTCTACGTCACTCATCGCATGGAAGAAGTCTTCGAGATGTGCGACGCCGTCACTGTGTTCCGTGACGGGCAGCACATCCGTACCCATGAATCCCTCGATGGGCTCGATAACGACACGCTGGTCAGTGAGATGGTCGGTCGCGAGATCGAGGATGTCTACGGCTACCGGCCGCGCCAGTCAGGCGAGCCGCTGATGCGCGTCGAGGGCCTGCTCGGGCGTGGCGTGCGCAAGCCGGTCAGCTTCGAAGTCCGGCGTGGCGAGGTACTTGGCCTTTTCGGGCTGGTCGGGGCCGGGCGCAGTGAACTGATGCGCCTGGTCTGCGGTGTCGAGAAGGCCAGCGAGGGTACGGTACGTTTTGCGGGTGAAGAGTGCCGTTTCGACAGCCCGCATGCGGCCATTCGTGCCGGGATTGCCATGTGCCCCGAGGATCGCAAGTCACAGGGTATCTTTCCGGTGGCCAGCGTCGCCGACAATCTCAACATCAGTTGCCGGCGCTTCTTCCGGCGCTGGGGCGTGTTCCGTAACCCCTCGCGGGAAGTCGCCAACGCCAACGACTATATTCGCCAACTAAGCATCAAGACCCCGGGCCCTCGCACCCGCATCAGCACCCTATCGGGCGGCAATCAGCAGAAGGTCATCCTGGCGCGCTGGCTTTCAGAGGAGATCGAACTGTTCGTGATGGACGAGCCGACCCGCGGCATCGACGTCGGCGCCCGTCGCGATATCTATTCGCTGCTCTATGACCTGGCCGAACAGGGCAAGAGCGTGGTTGTGATTTCCAGCGACCTCGCCGAGGTCAGTTCGATCTGCGATCGCATTGGCGTGATGCGCGACGGCGAACTGATCGACATCGTGCCTCGCGACGAGGCCACTCCCGAACGACTCCTGGGCCTGGCGCTGCCGGCCTGACCCGTTATCAAAAGAGGACCCGACCATGGCTACCGAAAAACTCGCCAAGGCGCAGGCCGCCCAGGGCGGTGGCGATGCCGGGCGCCTGGGCATGCCCAAGGCGCTGCGTACGCTGCTCGACACATCCGGCCTGATTGCCATCTTCATCTTGCTGTTCATCGGCCTGTCGGTGCTGGTGCCCGATTTCCTGACCGGGCGCAACATCGTCGGCTTGCTGCTCTCGGTGACACTGATCGGCACCATCGCCACGACCATGATGATGGTGCTGGCGCTGGGTGAGGTCGACCTGTCCGTGGCCTCGATTGTCGCCTTTGCCGGTGTCGTGGCGGCAGTCATTACCTCAACCTCGGGCAGTGTGGTCATCGGTGTGCTAGGCGGTGTCGCCGCCGGCGGTGCAGTGGGTGCCTTCAACGGCTTCGTGGTGGCGCGCTTCGGCATCAATTCGTTGATTGCCACACTGGCAGCCATGGAGTTCGTGCGCGGGCTGGCCTACATCACTTCCGGCGGGGATGCGGTCATGATCACCGTGCCGGGGTTCTTCGAGCTGGGCAGTGCGTCCTTTCTGGGCCTGACCCTGCCGGTATGGACGATGATCGTCTGCTTCGTGATCTTCGGCGTGCTGCTCAACATGACCGCCTTCGGACGCAACGTGCTGGCTACCGGGGGTAACGCCGAGGCCGCGAGCCTGGCCGGGGTCAACGTGCGCCGGCTCAAGATCACCGTGTTTGCGTTGCAAGGCGTGGTCGCCGGGATCGCTGGCGTGCTGCTCACCTCGCGCATGGGCCTGGGTGATCCCAACACCTCGCTGGGGCTGGAACTCGCCGTGATCTCGGCCTGTGTGCTGGGCGGCGTGTCGTTGTCCGGCGGGGTGGCGTCGATTACCGGCGTGCTCGTCGGGGTGCTGATCATGGGCTGTGTGCAGAACGCCATGGGCCTGCTCAACGTGCCGACCTTCTACCAGTACCTGGTGCGCGGGGCGATCCTGCTGCTGGCGGTGATGTTTGATCGCTGGAAGCAGACCCGTCGAGCGAAAGCCTGAAAATCACTGCATAAACGGCTGCAGGACCGAATCACTGCGTTGCGCGGTGCTCATAGGCTCGCCTAACAACACGTTATGTCTCGCCTCTTGCGCGCCGTGCGCCTTGTGCTTCATGTCCTTCGCGGGTTTCTGCAGCGATTTTACACGGAGCTTTTATGACTAATGGAAAACGCCAACTTCGCAGCGCCGCCTGGTTCGGCAGCGCCGACAAGAACGGCTTCATGTACCGCAGCTGGATGAAGAACCAGGGCATTCCCGACCACGAGTTCCAGGGCAAGCCGATCATCGGCATCTGCAACACCTGGTCGGAGCTTACTCCCTGCAACGCGCACTTCCGCAAGATCGCCGAGCACGTCAAGAAGGGCGTGCTCGAGGCCGGCGGCTACCCGGTGGAGTTCCCGGTGTTCTCCAACGGCGAGTCCAACCTGCGCCCCACCGCGATGTTCACCCGCAACCTGGCGAGCATGGACGTCGAGGAGGCGATCCGCGGCAACCCGCTGGACGCCGTGGTGCTGCTGGTCGGCTGCGACAAGACCACCCCGGCGCTGTTGATGGGCGCGGCGAGTTGCGACATCCCGACCATCGTGGTCACCGGCGGGCCGATGCTCAACGGCAAGCACGAGGGCAAGGACATCGGCTCGGGCACCGTGGTCTGGCAGCTCTCCGAGCAGGTCAAGGCCGGCAAGATCTCGATCCACGAGTTCATGGCCGCCGAGGCCGGCATGTCGCGCTCCGCCGGCACCTGCAACACCATGGGCACCGCCTCGACCATGGCCTGCATGGCCGAGTCGCTGGGCACGTCGTTGCCGCACAACGCGGCGATCCCGGCGGTGGATTCGCGGCGCTACGTGCTGGCGCACCTGTCCGGCAA
>NZ_FOPY01000019.1 GCF_900113605.1 Modicisalibacter xianhensis | reverse complement strand
AAACCCCAACGAAAACAGCGCCTTGCGCTACCTTTACCGCCAGCGACGTGTGCCCGTCGTCAGCAGCGGATGCGTACTCTACGCGTCCCGATCGGGCCTGACAAGCCTTCTTTGAAGTTTTTTGGAAAAGTATCAAGCAACGGGTTCATTGCGCTTCTTTAGGCTTGGGGTGAAACCTGCGACTAAGCCACAGGGCAGCTTGGCCACTGTAGAACAAAAGCAGCCCGTCGAGTTGTTGGGCTGCTTCACATATGTACCTCTCGCTACCACTACTACCACAAGGGAGCGCACCGCGAGGTGCGGTCACACTTCGCTAAACGCCGTTATACCTATCTTGTCATTTAGCCGGCGTGATGCGTGGCGTCTGTCGCGGAGCAATCATGTTTTCAGGACGCAGAATATCGTTCAGTGTCGCCTCGTCCAGTAGCCTTTCCTCGCGCACGAGTTCGAGCACCCCCCTACCGCTATGCAGAGCCTGCTTTGCAATTCGCGTGGCATTCTCGTAGCCGATATAGGGATTCAGTGCAGTGACCAGCCCGATAGACCCCTCCACCAAGGCCAGGCAGTGATCCTTGTTGGCGGTAATGCCGACGATGCACTGCTCACGCAGCATGTCCATGGCACGCGTGAGCAGCCGAATGGAATCGAAGATCTTGTAGGCGATGAGCGGCTCCATGACGTTCAACTGCAATTGTCCGCCTTCGGCAGCCATGGTCAGCGCCAGGTCGTTGCCGATGACCTCGAACGCCACCTGGTTGACCGCTTCGGGAATCACTGGGTTCACCTTGCCGGGCATGATCGAGCTGCCGGGCTGGCGTGCCGGCAGGTTGATCTCGTTGAGCCCGGTGCGGGGGCCACTGGAAAGCAGCCGCAGGTCGTTGCAGATCTTCGAGAGCTTGACCGCCAGGCGCTTGAGCATGCCCGAAAAGAGTACGAACGCACCCATATCGGAGGTTGCTTCTATCAGGTCCGTGGCTGGTACCAGGGGTTGCCCGCTGATCCTGGCCAGTTCATCCACGGCCAAGCGCTGGTAGCTCGGGTCCGCATTGATGCCGGTGCCGATTGCCGTCCCCCCCAGGTTGACCTCGCAAAGCAAAGGCGGAACCTGCTTGCGTAGATGCCCCAGGTCCTCGCCGAGTGTGGTCGCGAAGGCATGGAACTCCTGCCCCAGAATCATCGGGACGGCATCCTGCAGTTGGGTGCGCCCCATCTTGAGTACATCCGCAAAAGCCTGGCCCTTGTCTGCAAAGGCACCACACAACTGATCGAGGCTGTCGAGCAGGACGTCGTGACCCAACAGCAGTCCCAGACGAATCGCCGTCGGATAGGCATCATTGGTCGACTGCGACATGTTCACATCGTTATTGGGATGCAGATGCCAATAGTCGCCCTTGGACTGGCCGAGGATTTCCAGGCCGATGTTGGCGATTACCTCATTGGCGTTCATGTTGGTGGAGGTCCCGGCCCCGCCCTGGATCATGTCGACCACGAACTGCTCGTGATACTGGCCATCGATGATGCGCTGGCTGGCTTCACGGATGGCGCCGAATCGCTCCTCGCCCAGATGCCCAAGGCGATGATTGGCTTCCGCAGCGGCCTGCTTGACCATGGCCAGTGCCACCACCAGTCGAGGATAGTGAGAAAGCGGCACACCACTGAGATGGAAATTATTCACGGCACGTAAGGTCTGGATGCCGTAATAGGCATGGGCAGGAACATGAAGCGTACCTAACAAGTCCTTTTCTTCACGGGTGCGGTACTCATCCTCACCCACGTTGAATGTCCGAGATGCAGTCATACGGGTATCCAGCCTCAACACGGCAAAAGAGAAAAACAGAGATAAGCAAAAACGCGGCAACCCTACCCTGCCCATGGCGACGTGACTAATGCCAGTACTTACTCAGTCATGCAGGGTCGGTATGAGGCGCTAAGATTGACTTGGTACATGACTGGTATCGGAACACATTGCCGGCCTGAAACACGCTTGGCAGCAAATGAAGGGAAGGCGTCGAAATGATTACTAAGGACGAAATGCACTATCTGAAACGCTGTATCGCGTTGGCAACGGAAGCGCTGGAGGCCGGTGACGAACCGTTCGGCAGCGTCCTCGTCGATGAAAAGGGCACGATACTGGCCGAAGATCGCAATCGTATTGCTGGCGGCGACCCGACCCGGCACCCCGAACTGGCCCTGGCTCGCTGGGCAGCCAGTAACATGACGCCAGAAGCGCGTGCTGCGGCAACCGTTTATACCTCCGGTGAACACTGCCCCATGTGCGCTGCTGCTCATGGCTGGGTGGGGCTCGGTCGCATTGTCTACGTCAGTTCCGCCGAACAGTTGGTGTCCTGGCTCCAAGGATGGGGAGTCGCTCCACCCCCGGTACATCCCCTGCCTATTCAGGCTATTGCTCCCAACGTGACTGTCGAAGGGCCGGTAGCAGGACTGGACGAAACGGTAAAAGCGCTGCACCAACAATTGCATGAGCAGCGATGAATGGCCTCGCTTGGCAGCGAGGCGCCGATCGAAACGTAATGGCATCGAGATGACAGCCACTACGGTAACTTGAGCATGACTGTTGTAATGCCGGCCTATCGGCGCAAGCAACCAAGGTTTTGAGCGGCTCCTGCAAAACACGATTTCCACGCTGCCTGGGGCTACTCCGCTGCCTCGGCAATGGATTTCAAACGCTCCATATCCTTGATACAGAATTCCCGCCCTTGAGCCGCCAGGATGTTGGTTCTCTGAAAACGCCCTACCAGCCGGCTTAACGTTTCATCCGCCATGTACAAATAGTTGGCTATCTCACATCTCGTCATCGGCAGCCTGAAGCAAGAAGGAGAAAACCCCTGCGCTTGAAAACTGGAAGACATGGCCAGAAAGAAGCGTGCCAGACGCACATCCGACGGTTGGCTCATCATGTTCCACATGCGAGTCAGCTCTCGCTGCATGGTTCGGCTCAAGTAGCAAACTAGCTGTAGATGGTCTGTCTGAACGCCTGGAAACTTCTCGAGCCGATCAAACGGAATATGCAATAGGCCAGCAGTCTCCAACACCGTGACCTTGCCCACGTACCGCCTGTCCTCGATGGCATCTAGCCCAATGACATCTCCGGGAAGAAAGACATGGGTGATCTGGTACCCACCACCCTTGTCCCGAAAGCTCTGCTTCAACATGCCACAGCGTACGATATACAAGCCATGAAAGGCTTCACCCTGTTTGACAAGCTCCTGCTTTCTTCGGAAGGCGGGGAGCCTCCGAAAAGACTTACGGAGTGCATCAGATGCCGGAAAATCGATTTCCTCCGGCATCGAGTACTGATTGGCTTGCGGGGCAGCCCCTGCATGTATCAATCTCATTCTCAAACATTCCTGCAAGAAAGCGTAGCGTAAGCAGTTATTCTTAACTGAAAAATGATTTCACAAAAAATAGGCGTTAATTAAATTAAACCATTTCATGCCAATGACTACTCGATCAAACAAGGTTGTCATACATGTGAAGTGAACTATTTAATTAGCTTGCATTTTCTCGCAAGACCTCGACACATGCCGAGGCCCGATAGAATCCTGTTGGGAAAGCGCGTACTTGAGCATGGCCAAGTCACATTCGGAATCCGTTTCCATGAATTGGGCCAGCATGCGTGCCGCTTCTAAGCGGATAAAAGCATGAATGTAATCATCATAGGTAGTCACGACGGACTGGCAGTACCGGCATACCAGCTGATCGGTTGGAGCAGGATCCCCTTTCCAAAAGTTATCGCCTTGGCAATGGGGACAAGTGACTTTCCGTGAACGGTTGAACATGCAAAGGCCTCCTGCCTTCTATTCATCAAGCCGCAAAATAACAGAAGGTTCATTTCAAGTTCGTTAAAAACACGTTTGTGGGAGTATTTATTTTTGACATTACGAACAGGCGTTTTAATTGAAAGTTTATTCAACCTGAGTAAGTCAGACATACGCCGATAAATAGTTAAATCATAATCATGTTGTATAGCCATACTTCACCAACCAGGCAGTCGGCAGCAAAGCGGAACTCAGCCGTAATTTATGCTTTCCCCTCCTAGGCCAGTGTCGTTCACGGCAAGACTCGTCGATAATTAGCGCCAGTGGGATCGCCACTTCGTGATGGCGCCGTTAACAACGACGCTCGAGGCAGGCAGCAAGATGCGGGCTTAGCAGGTCAACTATTACCTGCTTCTTCACGCCGTAGCGTTTGGCTAGGCGCCATTGTTTTTCCAGGCTGCCGACGGGCTTGAATCTACAGCGTATGTGGTTACAGTCAGATGAGCGCGCATTAAAAAGGGCCAGCGATTGCTCGCAAGCCCTTGATATGACTGGCCCGCCCTATAGGATTCGAACCTATGACCTTTGCCTCCGGAGGGCAACGCTCTATCCAGCTGAGCTAAGGGCGGACACTGCCGGCAAACCGGCCCGCCTGCGACATGACCGCGCAGGCAACGCGCATTATCGTACTCGCTAACCACTCCCGCTGTCCAGTCGCCATGCGGAGTCAGGGTCTTGGCGCCAAGGCCAAGCCCTTGAATGGCGCGGTTTGTCGCATTTTCTTGCTTTGTGGGTTGTCGTTATACTGTCGGCGCCTTCGGGCCAAGAGAAGAATATCGATGACAGGACCGTGCGAGGTGGTAAGAGTGACATACAAGAAACTGTTCATGGGGGCTCTGGCCGCCCTGGGTCTGGTTGCCGGTATGACGGCCTCGGCACAAGAAGGCGACATGTCCCGTGAAGCCATCGCCGAACGACTCAAGCCGGTCGGCCAGCTCTGCTTGCAGGGCGACGAGTGTGGCGCGGCGGCGGTTGCCCAGGCCAGCCCCTCTGGCGGTGGTCAGTCCGGCGAGGATGTCTATACCAGCGTATGTGCCGCCTGTCATGCCACTGGCGCCGCCGGTGCACCGGTGCGCGGCGAAGCCGCCGACTGGACCTCGCGCCTCGAGAAAGGCATGGATACCCTCTATGACCATGCCATCAACGGCTTCAATGCCATGCCGGCCAAGGGCGGCAACCCCAACCTGACCGATCGTGAAGTGAAGGATGCCGTCAATTACCTGACCGAGCCGGTTCGTGGTGAGGATGTCGCTATCGATACGGGTGACAGTGAAGGCGAAGCTGCACCCGCTGCGCAGGCAGGCGCGGCCCCGGCCGAAGGCGAACAGCAGGTCGCCGCCGCATCCGGTGGCGCCAGCGACATCGACGGAGCAGCCATCTATGGCCAGATCTGCATGGCCTGCCACGACACAGGCGCTGCCGGCGCACCCAAGCTGGGCGACGATACAGCCTGGGCGCCGCGCCTGGAGAAGGGCATGGAAACGCTCTACGACCATGCTATCAATGGCTTCAATGCCATGCCGCCCAAGGGAGGCAACCCCGGCCTGTCCGACGCTGAAGTTCAGGCAGCGGTCGATCACCTGGTCTCTAGCGTGCAGTAACGTCCGGCGCGTTCAGCCTTTCAGCACAACGGGGCGCCTCTGGCGCCCCGTTTGCATTGCATGGCCGGGCTCTCGCTCGGCTCAACCGAGCAGCGAACGTAGCCCGGCGATGGCATCCTTGCCGCGCGCCTGTTTCTTGTCGGGATCTTCCTTGTCGGCACGCCCTTCCCATTCGAGATCTTCCGCTGGAAGTTCGTCGAGGAAACGGCTGGGCACGCAGTCCATCAGCTCGCCATAAGCCTTGCGCTGGCGCGCCAGGGTCAGCGTCAGCGTCTGGCGGGCGCGGGTGATTCCCACGTAAGCCAGGCGGCGCTCCTCCTCCACCGTGCCAGCTTCGATGGAGTTGCGGTGCGGCAACAACTCCTCTTCCAGCCCCATCAGGTACACATGCGGGAACTCCAAGCCCTTGGAGGCATGCATGGTCAGCAATTGCACACGGTCGGAATCGTCCTCCTCGGCCTGCTGCTCAAGGATATCGCGCAGCACCAGCCGTGAAATGGCCGATTGCACATCATCGGTCTCCTCGCCCTCCTCCCGCTCCATCGATTTCTCGAGTTGATCGATCAGCGTCCAGACATTGGCCATGCGCCGCTCGGCTACGGTCGGGGCACTGGCGTTCTGGTGCAGCCAGGCTTCGTAGTCCATGTCGCGCATCATCTCGCGGATGGCGGCGATGGCATCGCCCTGATCCATGCGCTTGCGCACTCCGTCGACGAAGTGAGTGAAGCGCGAGAGGCGTTCCACGGCGCGGGTCGGCAATACTTGTTCCAGGCCCAGCTCATGACAGGCCGCGAACATCGAGATGCTGCGCTCGGTGGCGTAGTTGGCGAGCTTTTCCAGCGTGCCCGGACCGATCTCGCGGCGCGGCACGTTGACGATGCGCAGAAAGGCATTGTCGTCGCCCGGGTTGATCAACAGGCGCAGGTAGGCCATCGCGTCCTTGATCTCGTTACGTGAGAAGAACGAGGTGCCACCGGACAGCTTGTAGGGAATCTGATAGTGCTGCAGCTTGAGTTCGAGCAGCCGAGCCTGGAAGTTGCCGCGGTAGAGGACCGCGAAGTCACGCCATTCGGCACGCTCCTTGATACGCCGGGTAAGGATCTCGCTGGCCACGCGCTCGGCCTCCGCTTCCTCGTGACGATTGACGACGATGCGAATCGGATCGCCCGGCCCCATGTCGGACCATAGGGTCTTCTCGTAGACGTGCGGGTTGTTGGCGATCAGGGTGTTGGCGGCACGCAGGATCACCCCGGTGGAACGATAATTCTGCTCCAGCTTGATGACCCGCAGGCGCGGAAAGTCCTCGCCCAGGGTAACCAGGTTTTCCGGCCGCGCGCCGCGCCAGGCGTAGATCGACTGGTCGTCGTCGCCGACCACGGTGAAAGTCTCGCGCTCGGCCATCAGCAGGCGTACCAGCAGGTACTGGCTGACGTTGGTGTCCTGATACTCGTCGACCAGCATGTAATGGAACTTGCGCCGCCAGCGCGCCAGCGCCTCGGGGTCACGCTGCAGGAGCACCACCGGCAGCAGGATCAGGTCGTCGAAGTCGACGGCATTGTAGGCCTTGAGATGGCGGTTGTAGGCTTCATATAGACGCGCCGCGTACTGCTCGTCTTCATCGGCGGCATGCGACAGCGCCTGGCCGGGCAGCACCAAGTCGTTCTTCCAGGTCGAGATCTGCCCCTGCACGCGGTTGATCTGGTCGGCATCGACCTGGGCATCTTTCTGCATCAGGTCACGCAGCAGCGCCTTGGCGTCCTCGGGGTCGAACAGCGAGAAGCCCGCCTTGTAGCCCAACGTCTTGAGTTCGCCGCGAATGATGGTCAGGCCCAACGTGTGGAAGGTCGATACCGTCAGGCCATGGCCTTCCTTGCCCTTGAGCATGCTGCCCACGCGCTCCTTCATCTCGCGGGCCGCCTTGTTGGTGAAGGTCACCGCGGCAATCCTGCGTGCGCTCATGCCGCATTCCTGAACCAGGTAGGCGATCTTGGTGGTGATCACGCTGGTCTTGCCCGAGCCGGCGCCGGCCAGTACCAGGCATGGGCCATCGATGTAGCGCACCGCTTCCTGCTGGCGCGGATTGAGCTTGGCGAGGCGTTGCTGGATCGACATAAGCGTTACTCAGTGCCCGGCTTGGGGGCGAGGGGAGTGGACACGTCTTGAGCATCTGGCTGGCTTGCCCCCGGATGGCCGGCCCCAACAAATCCCAATTGGCGCCACGCTTCGAAAACGAGGATGGCACAGGCGTTGGAAAGATTGAGGCTGCGGCTGTCGGGTAGCATGGGGATGCGCAGGCGTTGTTCGGGCGGCAGCGCATCGAGCATGGCCTGTGGCAGGCCGCGGGTTTCCGGACCGAACACCAGCGCATCGCCAGGCCGATACGCCGGCTCATGGTACCCGGTCCGTCCGCGGGTGGAAACGGCGAAGACCCGCTCGGGCGCGACATCGCGTACGAAGCTCGCCCAGTCGGCATGCACCGTGACCCGTGCCCATTCGTGATAGTCGAGCCCGGCGCGCCGCAGGCGCTTGTCGTCGAGGGTAAAGCCCAGTGGCTCGATCAGGTGCAGGCGAAACCCGGTGTTGGCGCACAGGCGAATCAGGTTGCCGGTATTGGGCGGGATTTCGGGTTGGTACAGCACGACATCAAGCATGGCGGACTCCGTCAAACGCAATCGGGCCCCGGCAGGGGCCCGATCGAAGTGGCTAATGGACAAGCATCAGAACAGCAGGTTCACCCCGACCAGCGGCCCGCTATCCAATGTCTCGTTATCACCATCATCGAACTCGGCCCCGACCCGGCGATAGCCGACATAGGCCTGTACGTTATGCGCCACGCGATAGCGTGCCCGGGCACCCAGTTCCGAGCCATGATCGAAATCCTGGTAGGTCAGTGCCCCCGGCGTATAGACACCGTAGCCACCTACCGACAGCTTGGGCACGGCGGGCAGATAAACGTAACCGAAGCCGCCCAACCCCAGGCCACCGCCCTGGCCATGGTCGCTGTCATAGTGGCTCAGGCGCGGCCCTGCACCCACTTCGTAGGTACGGGTGGATTCGGTACCCATCAGTTGGATACCGGCAGCCGTGAGAC
The DNA here is from genome assembly GCF_900113605.1 of Modicisalibacter xianhensis. Taxonomy (GTDB): domain Bacteria; phylum Pseudomonadota; class Gammaproteobacteria; order Pseudomonadales; family Halomonadaceae; genus Modicisalibacter; species Modicisalibacter xianhensis. The sequence goes on along the minus strand of NZ_FOPY01000019.1, from coordinate 44,139 downwards.
CACCGTTGTCGTCGCTGCTGAGCAGGCTGCCGCCCAGTTCGATCCCCGGCGAAACTTCGCCGCTGGCCGCAAACCGGGCTGCCTCGTTGTTGATGTTCACGTCCAGGCCAGACGCCTGCGCCATTGAGGTCGTCAGGGCCAGGGTGGCCACACCGGCCAGAAAGGTGATTGCATTCATTACGGACATTCTCTTGGGGTACGTCTACGCCTTGGCAACGCCATAACGTTCGCGATAATCGCGGATGGCCGGCGCGTAGGGCTTGAGTTCGTCGCCAGCCTGGGTCTCGAGGTACTCAAGTACCTGATCGAGTGTGACGATACTGACCACCGGCATGCCGTAGCGGGCCTCGACTTCCTGAATGGCGCTCTGGGGCTTGATCTCATCGCCAGCCTGGCCGCGCTCCTGGCGGTCGAGCGCGATCACTACCCCGGCGGCCTGGGCCCCGGCAGCGTCGATCAGTTGCATGACCTCGCCGATGGCGGTCCCAGCGGTGATCACGTCGTCGATGATCAGCACCTTGCCTTTGAGTTCGGCACCGACGATATTGCCGCCTTCACCGTGCGTCTTGGCCTCCTTGCGGTTGAAGGCAAAGGGCATGTCGCGGCCATGCTGATCGGCCAGCGCCACGGCGGTACTCGCGGCCAGCGAGATTCCCTTATAGGCTGGACCGAACAGCACGTCGGCCTGGATGCCGCTGTCGATGATCGCCCGGGCGTAGAAGCGTCCCAGGCGCGCCAGGGCAGCACCACTGCGGAACAGGCCGGCATTGAAGAAATAGGGACTCACGCGACCGGATTTCAGGGTGAATTCGCCGAACTTGAGCACGCCCTGCTCGATGGCAAATTCGATGAACTCACGCTGATATGCTTGCATGTGACCGGCCACAGAGCCTCCCTATCATATTTATTAGTCAGGGCCATTTACCCAAACGTCGAAAGCTCGGGTATGATACACGCGCGACGAAAAAGGGACCATGTATGAAAATCGCCAGCATCAATGTTAACGGGATTCGCGAAGCCGTCGAGCGGGGCTTTCTCGACTGGCTGGCCGACCAGGATGCCGACGTCGTCTGCGTGCAGAACCTGAAGGCCAAGAGCTTCGACCTCGACGATAGCATCCTCTACCCCGAAGGCTACGAGGGCTACTTCCTCGATGCCGAGCAGGACAACTTCTCGGGCGTCGGCCTGTATTGCCGCAAGATTCCCAAGGCCATCATGTACGGCCTGGGCTTCCCGGAGTGCGACAACGAAGCGCGCTTCCTGCAGGCCGACTATGACCGTTTCAGCATCGCCAGCTTCCTGATGCCCGACGGCAGCGACTACGCCGCCAAGCAGAGCTTCATGGCGCAGTATCAGGAATACCTGAGCAAGATGGCTCGCAAGCGCCGCGAGTACATCATCTGCGGCACCTGGCACATCGCTCACAAGACGGTGGACCTGGCCAACTGGGCCGACAACCAGACCACGCCCGGCTTCAAGCCGGAAGAGCGTGCCTGGATGGACCAGATGTTCGGCCCGACCGGCTTCATCGATACCTTCCGCGAGATCAATCGCGACGCCGGGGAGTACACCTGGTGGCCGAAGCTCGACCAGGACGTGCCGCGCAGCCGCCAGGAAGGCTGGCGCATCGACTACCAGATCGTCGGCCCCAATTTCCGTCGCCATGTGGTCGACGCCTGGATCGATCGTGAAGCGACCTTCTCCGAGTACGCACCGCTGATCGTCGAATACGATCTCGACCTATAACGACAAACCTCGATCGACAAGAATCAGGTTCATCGTCGCACAACGCACAACGCCGGCCCGAGCCGGCGTTGTCGTTTCTGTGTCTGAAGGCCAAGGCCCTTAATCGCGCAGGCCCAGAGCCTCACGCTGATGGGCGAACAGTTCCGCGCCGGCCTTCTCGGCCAGGTCGAGCATCGCGTCGAGTTCGGATCGGGAGAACGCCAGCGCCTCGGCGGTGCCCTGCACTTCGATCAGCCCGCCGCTCTCGGTCATCACCACGTTCATGTCAGTGTCCGCGCCGCTGTCCTCTGGATAATCCAGGTCGACCACCGGCGTCTGCTTGAACACACCTACCGACACCGAACTGACCAGTTCCCGAAAAGGATCGGTCTTGATCAGCTTCTTGCGCTGCAGGTAGCGGATGGCGTCGACCAGCGCCACGCAGCCGCCGGTGATCGACGCGGTCCGCGTGCCGCCATCGGCCTGGATCACGTCGCAATCGACGGTGATGGTGAATTCGCCCAGCTTCTTGAGATCCACCGCCGCGCGCAGCGAACGGCCGATCAGACGCTGGATTTCCAGGGTACGGCCGCCCTGCTTGCCGCGGGTCGCCTCGCGACCGCCACGGGTGTGCGTCGCACGCGGCAACATGCCGTACTCGGCGGTGATCCAGCCCTGCCCCTTGCCACGCAGCCAGCGCGGCACACCGGGCTCGACACTGGCATTGCACAACACCTTGGTGTCGCCGAACGCCACCAGCACAGAGCCTTCCGCATGGCGGGTATACTCGCGGGTCAGCGTAATCTCGCGCAGTTGTTCGGGCTGCCGGCCACTGGGGCGCTTGAAGTCCGTGGGCATATCACCTCTCGCAATCGCTTCATTGAAAGAGCGCCATTCTACACACTCCGGCGCCCTCACGCGGGCGAACATGGCATGCCGACCACTGGCGCTCGTCAGGCGACAAATCCGTTACACTGGAGTTTTTATCATTGGGCGCTCTCTCAGCGTAAGCGTTGGCTGAACGATCGGCGAGCGACAGCGCCCCGGTTCGAGGAACACTGCATGACCCACAGCATGACCGCCTTTACCCGGCAAACCCGCGACGCCGACTGGGGCAGCCTGCAACTGGAACTGCGCTCGGTGAACCAGCGCTACCTGGAACCGCACTTTCGCCTGCCCGACAGCCTGCGCGATCTGGAACCGGCCTTTCGCGAGGCACTGCGCAACCGCCTGGCACGCGGCAAGGTGGAATGCCACCTGCGCTTCGAGCCGGCAGCCAGCGGCGAATCGCTGAGCGTCAACCGCACGCGCCTGGCCGAGCTGGCCCGCGCCCTGCACGAGGTACGCGCCGAACTGCCCGATGCGGCCATGCCCAACGCCCTGGAGCTGCTCGATCACCCCGGCGTGGTGGAAAGCCACGGTACCGACCTGGAACTCATCCAGCGCGAGGCCATGGCGCTGTTCGACGTGGCGCTGGACGACCTGATCGCCGGCCGTGCCCGCGAGGGTGAACGCCTGGCCGAGCTGATCCGCCAGCGCCTCGACGGCGTACGCATCCAGGTCGCCGAGGTCCGCGCCCTGCTGCCGGATATCCTCACCCGTCAGCGCAGCCAACTGCTCGAGCGCCTGGAAGCGCTCAAAGCTGAACTCGAACCCCAGCGCCTGGAAGCCGAGATCGCCCTGCTCGCCCAGAAGGCCGACGTCGACGAAGAACTCGACCGCCTCGAGACCCATGTCACCGAAGTCGAGCGCCAGCTCAAGCAGAAAGGCCCGGTCGGCCGCCGCCTCGATTTCCTGATGCAGGAACTCAACCGCGAGGCCAACACGCTGTCGTCCAAGTCTGTCGTCGCCGAAAGCACCCGCTGTGCGGTAGAGCTGAAAGTGCTGATCGAGCAGATGCGCGAGCAGATCCAGAATATCGAATAAGGCTATCCCTTGAGCCAGTCCAGCTCACCGAGGCCCGCATGGCAGTCACGGAGTCGCCCCTCCCTACCACATCCAACCTGGCACGTTACAAGGTCATCATTGCCGGGATCAGTGCACTGATCCTGACGGTCGGGCTGGCCCGTTTTGCCTATACGCCCCTGCTGCCCATCATGCGCGATGGCGCCGGGCTGACTGATGTGGCCGGGGGTTGGCTGGCGACGATCAATTACCTGGGCTACATGAGCGGTGCGCTGCTGGCCTCTTGCATCGGCCGGCTGTCGGTCAAGTTCACGCTGTATCGCGTGTGCCTGGTGCTGGGCGTGGCCACCACGCTGGGTATGGGGCTGACCGACAACGTCGTGCTCTGGGCCGCTCTGCGTTTCGTTGCGGGTGTCTCGAGTATCGCCGGGCTGCTGCTAGCTTCGGGCCTGGTGCTCAACTGGCTGACTCGTCACAACCATAGGCAGGAACTGGGGCTGCATTTCACCGGCCTGGGGTTGGGCATCGTGGTGTCCGGCCTGGCGCTGGCGAGCATGGTCGAGTGGACGAACTGGGCCGAACAGTGGATCGGCCTGGGCCTGCTGGGTCTCGTGTTCTTCATACCGGCGTGGCGCTGGATGCCTGCGCCGCCGCCCGTGTCCGCCAAGCATGGTCCCGCAGCGCCCCAAGGGCGATCAAGACGCTGGCTGGCCTTGATGATTGCGATCTATTTCTGCGGCGGGTTCGGCTACGTCGTCGGTGCCACCTTCATTGTCGCCATCCTGGAAAAACTGCCCTTGCTGGCGGGCGAAGGCAGTTGGGTGTGGGTGATCACCGGGCTGGCCGCCGTGCCGTCGAGCTTCCTCTGGGACCGAGTGGCTAGAAACCTGGGGTCGGTCATGGCATTGATGGTGGCCTACGGGCTGCAGACGGTCTCGTTCGTGCTGCCGGTGGTGACCGCAGATACCCTTATCAACCTGCTCAGCGCCGTACTTTTCGGCGGCACCTTCGTCGGCATCGTCAGCCTGACGCTGACGTTGATCGGCAGCCGCTACCCGGCCAACCCGGCACGCGCCATGTCGCGCCTTACCCTGAGCTATGGCGCGGCGCAGGTGGTGGCGCCGGCCATGACCGGTTACAGCGTCGCCTTTACCGGCAGCTATCATGGTGCCTTGCTGGTGACGACCGTGGTAATGATTGCCGGCATGGGTCTGTTGCTGGCGCTGCATCGGGTGACGCCACCTCTGCACCAAGCGGCCTGAGCTCGCGCAAATTACCCGAGCGCTCCCATTGCCGTTATGCTGGTTGAGGCTTGCCATCGCCAGGGAGGGACATCATGACCATTGACTCAGCCACCGCCAGCGAACTCATCGACATCGTGCGCCGCGCCGCCAGGGCGGAGATCCTGCCACGCTTTCGTAATCTCGATCCCGAGACGATCCAGACCAAGACCTCGCAGGAAGATCTGGTGACCGTCGCCGATCAGCGCGCCGAGGCCTTCATCCAGCGCGAAATCGCCGAGCGCTTTCCCGAGGCGACGATCGTCGGCGAGGAGGCGACGTCTGAGGATGCGTCGCTGCTCGAAGGTATTGCCGAGGCCGAGATGGCGGTGATCATCGACCCTATCGATGGCACCTGGAACTTTGCCAGGAACCTGACGCAGTTCGGTGTGATCCTGGCCGTGGCCAGCCGGGGCGAGACGGTGTTCGGTCTGCTCTACGATCCGGTGATGGACGACTGGATCATGGCCCATCGCGGCCAGGGGGCATTCTACGTGCGCCCGGACGGTACCCAGCGGCAGCTACAGGTGTCGGCGCGTGAGCATCTTGCGGATATGACCGGCTTCACGTCACTGCGCCTGTTTCCCAAGGAGCTGCAGTATCGGCTGGCTACGACCTTTCCCGACTTCAGCCGCATGATGAGCATCGGCTGTGCCTGCCACGAGTATCGCACCCTGGCCAGCGGTTTCGGCGAGTTCAGCCTGATCGGTGCGCTGATGCCGTGGGATCATGCGGCGGGGGTGCTCGTGCATCAGGAGGCCGGCGGCTATTCGGCGCTGCTCGATGGGCGGGCTTACCAGCCGACGATCCATCAGGGCCGGCTGCTGCTGGCCAACAGCCGCGAGACTTGGGAGAGATTGCGCGAGCGCTTCGCGTTCATGGCAGAGTAGCTTAGGCAGCCACTGTCGCCTTGGCACGCTCGATGCGCAGCCCTACCAGGAAGATCACCAGGCCACCCACAGCGAGGACCGCCCCGACCAGGCCGGTGGTCGACCAGGCGAAGCCGAGCTTGATCGTGACGCCGGCCAGCCAGGCGCCGAGCGCGTTGGCGCAGTTGAACGCTGCGTGGTTGAGCGAGGCGGCCATGGTCTGGGCGTCTTCCGCCACGTCCATCAGCCGGGTCTGCAGCGCTGGTCCCAGGGCCATGCCGGTCCCCACCAGGCCCACAAACAGGGTGCCCAGCCACACCGAGTTGGCGGCGAAATAGAACCCGCCCTGGACGATGACGCACCACACGAGGATGACCGGGATGGCACGCAGCAGGTTCCTGTCGGCAGCCCGCGCCCCGACCAGGTTGCCGATGATGGTGCCGATACCGAAGATCGCCAGCACCAGCGGTCCCAGCGATTCGCGCATACCGGCCTGCTCGGTGAGTGTGGGTACCACGTAGCTGAACACCGCGAACATACCGCCGAAGCCGATACAGGCCACGCCCAGGGTGAACAGCACGCGCTGCTTGATCATTGCGGTCAGCTCGCGCTTGGGACTGGCCTGGGTGTCGGCGGGCTGCGAGGGCACCCACAGCACGATCAACAGCGCCGTCAGCAGGGCAATGATACCCACGCCGGCAAAGGCGATTTCCCAACCCAGTAGATTGCCGGCCCAGGTGGCCAACGGGGCGCCGGCCAGGATCGCCACGGTGAGCCCGAGGATGACCCGACTGACGGCCCGGGCACGCTGCTCGATGGGCACCGCCGCCGCGGCGACCAGCGCGGCCACGCCCAGGTAAGCGCCGTGCGGTAGTCCGGCGATGAAGCGCAGCGCCACGAAAGACCAGAACCCCGGGGCGAAGGCACTGGCAATGTTGCCCAGCGCGAACATCAGCATCAGGCCGATCAGCAGCGCCCGCTTGGGCACGCGTGCGGCCAACGCGGAAATGATCGGTGCCCCTACGACCACGCCCAGCGCATAGCTGCTGATCGCATAGCCGACGTCAGGCACCGCCACCTGCAGGTCGGTGGCCACCCGGTTCATGAGTCCCATGATCACGAACTCGCCGGTGCCGATCCCGAAGGCGCCCAGCGCCAGCGCCAGTTCAGCCAGGCGGGGATGGGCGGCTGCGGCACGCATGACACGAGTGACAGCGTTCATGTAACGTCCCTTTAGGTAAAGAAATGCTTAGGCGCGCTCGACCCATGAGCCGACGACACGAAACGATGATCCGGTCGGCCCGTCAGGCAGAAATTCCGTTGCGCACCGGAAAAAGCGAGGATATTCTCAGAATAAGACGAAAGTATAAAAGAACTTTTGCCTATCGCGTGATTGAAAAACTTCATGCCAAGACAGGCAGGACTCATCTGCAAGCGCGAGGCGCCCATGCCCGAACTCATCCGCCGCCCCTTCGTCTTCCTGCGCCACGGCCAGAGCGTCTGGAACCGCGAAGGGCGCATCGCCGGCAGCCAGGACGTGCCACTGACGCCTCAGGGCGAGGACGAGGCACGCCTGGCCTTTGCCCTGCTCGGCGACATCGACTGGCCGCTGATCGTCAGCAGCCCGCTGGAGCGGGCCCGGCGTACGGCTGAACTGGCGACCGGGCGAATGCCCCATCAGCTGATCGATGGCTTGAAGGAGCGACATTGGGGCCACCTCGAAAACCAGCCCATTCCCCGCCCGATGCCCTACCTGCTCGAGCCCGACGGGGGCGAGTCCTGGGAAACGTTTGCGGCACGCGTCGTCGATACCCTCAACACCATCCTGGCACACGAAGCGGCGCCCCCCCTGGTGGTGGGGCACTCGGGGCTGATCCGGGTAGTCCGCTTCATGGCCTGTGGCTCGCCGGAGGGCCCGCGTACGGCCAATGCCCAGCCGTTATGGGTCGCTCCCGACACGCGGGCACAATGGGAAATGCGCCCGCTCGGCCTGGCCGATATCGCTCACCTGCCGCGTCTTACGCGGTCCTGACCGACCAGGGCAGCGTTTCGCCGGCACGGAACGGGACCAGGCGATGCTCGTCGCCGATGATGTCCGGCACCTGACGCGGTTCGCGAACCAGTTCGACGGTGTCCTCGTTGGGCTCGAGGCCATAGAAGCGCGGGCCGTTGAGCGAACAGAACGCCTCGAAGTGCTCGAGGGCGTTTTCCTCCTCGAACACACTGGCATACACCTCGAGCGCGGACGGTGCGTTGAACACCCCCGCACAGCCACAGCTCGTTTCCTTTGCGGCAATTACATGGGGCGCCGAGTCGGTGCCCAGGAACAGCCGTGGGTGGCCGCTGGCAATGGCATTGCGCAGCGCCTGCTGGTGGGTACCGCGCTTGAGGATCGGCAGGCAGTAGAAGTGCGGACGAATGCCGCCGACCAGCATGTCGTTGCGGTTGTGCGCCAGATGCTGGGGGGTGATGGTCGCGGCGAGGGTCTCGTTGCCCTCGCACACGTACTGGGCGGCCTCGGCCGTGGTGATGTGCTCGAAGACGACCTTGAGCTCGGGGAACTGGCGACGGATCGGCTCCATGACCTCGTCGATAAAGGCCTTCTCGCGGTCGAAGATATCCACTTCGGCGTGGGTCACCTCGCCATGAATCAGCAGCGGCATCCCCAGGCGCTGCATGGTCTCGAACAGTGGATAGACCGCCTTGACGTCGCGTACGCCATGCGCCGAGTTGGTGGTGGCATTCGCCGGGTAGAGCTTGGCGGCGGTGAACACGCCCTCGGCATGGCCGGTCTCGAGCGTTTCGGCGGTCACGCTCTCGTTGAGATAGCAGGTCATCAGCGGCGTGAAGTCGTGCCCTGCCGGCAACGCCGCCAGGATGCGTGCCCGGTAGTCGCGGGCCGCGTCCACCGTGGTGACCGGTGGCACCAGGTTGGGCATGACGATGGCCCGGGCGTAGAGCCCACTGGTGTAGGGCAGCACCGTCGCCATCAGGTCGCCGTCGCGCAGGTGCAGGTGCCAGTCGTCGGGGCGGCGGATGCGTAGCGTGGTGGCGGGGGCTGTCATAGTGGGCTCCGTAGGCTGGGGTTAAGCGGAAGGCGCCAGCGCCTGGCGTCTCACCAATAATACCAGCGCCAGGGCCGAGAGTAGCCCCACCAGCACGGCAAATCCCATGCCGGTCGCCGCCAGGCCGATGGCACGGGCGGTCAGACCGATACCCACCACCGGAATCGAGAGCGCCACGTAGGCGACGAAGAAGAACGTCGAGGTCACCGTGCCGCGCTGGTCCGGCGGGCTCGCCGCGGTGACCATGCCCAACCCGGCACGAAAGCCGATGCCCTGGCCCAGGCCGACGATCACCGCCCCGCCCAGGAATACGCCCAACGAGGCCAGGCCGATACCGGCCCCGACCAGGCCAACGCCGAGGATGACCACCGCGCAGCCGATCGGCAGTCGCCACGGCTGGGGAAAGCGATTCACCATCAGCTGACCCAAGGTCGAGGCGAAGAACACCACCCCGGCGACGAAGCCCACCAGCGCGCGGTTATCGTGGCCCAGCACCTCGTTCATGAACGCCGGCGCCGTGGCGGTGAAGAAGCCGAGCACCGCGAAGCCGGCAAACCCGGCAATGGCCGCCGGCAGGAAAGCGCCACGCACCTCCGGGGGAATGGTCAGGCGCTGGAGCCGCAGCCGCGGATGGGCGGGACGCTCGACCGTCTCGCGGGCCAGCCACACTGCGACCAGGGCGAGCGCCAGCAGGCCCAGGTGCACGGCGAAGGCCAGGTGCAGCGGCCAGGGCGCGTACTCGCCAAGCAGGCCGGCCACTACCGGGCCCAGCCCCAGGCCACCCATGTTGGCCGCCGTCGCCACGAAGGTCGCCGTGCGCTTCCAGGCATCGGGGGCGAGCTCGATGACCGCTACCGTGGCGGTGCCGGTGAAGATGCCCGCCGAGACGCCCGAGATCACGCGCCCGGCCAGCAGCATGGCCAGGCCATCGCTGTTGAGAAAGATCACGTCGCTGATCGCCGAGGCGAGCAGCCCGCCGAGCAGCAGGGGTCGGCGTCCGACCTGGTCCGACCAGCGCCCGGTGGTAATCAGCGCTGCTATTACGCCGACAGCGTAGGCAGCGAAGATCACCGTGATCATCAGCTGGGAAAAGCCGAAGCGCTGCTGATAGACCGGGTACAACGGCGTCGGCAACGTGGTGCCCAGCATGGTGAGCAGGAAAGCGAAGGCGACCCCCAGGAAGAGCCACCCTGACGCAGGGGCCCTGGGTGGCGTCGTAAACGATGGCATGGCGCGTCCTTGTGCATGAGTAGACAAGAGTCGGTCGCGACAGTGTAGGGCGAGCGCGACAATATGCGATAATGCGCGTTTACTTCGCAGCGTCTCAATCGGACACCCGCTCATGTCCCACGGTACTCTCTACATCGTTTCCGCGCCCTCCGGCGCCGGCAAGACCAGCCTGGTGCGCGCCCTGCTCGAGCGCCTCGACGACATTCAGGTCTCGGTATCCCACACCACCCGTGCCATGCGCTCCGGCGAGGCCGATGGTATCAACTACCACTTCGTCGACGAGGCCACTTTCAAGCGCATGATCGAACGTGGCGATTTCTTCGAGCATGCCCAGGTCTTCGACAATCACTACGGCACCTCGCGCCCGGCGGTCCAGGCCCTGCTCGCTGCGGGTACCGACGTGATCCTCGAAATCGACTGGCAGGGTGCACGCCAGGTGCGCGAACAGATGAGCGGCGTGGTCTCGGTGTTCATCCTGCCACCGTCGCGCGAGGCCCTGCGCGAGCGCCTGTCGTCGCGTGGCACCGATGACGCCTCGGTGATCGACCGGCGCATGCGTGACGCGATCAGTGAGATGTCGCACTTCGACGAGTACGACTACGTGGTCGTCAACGACGACTTCGAGGAGGCACTGGCCCAGTTGACCGGGCTGGTGATCGCAGAGCGTTCGCGGCTCGAGCGTGTGCGCGAACGCCAGGGTCCGCTCATTCAAGCACTCTTGTCACGCATCGAAGGCGTCGAGTAGACTGCCGTGTCCTACCCCCGCGATCATGCACACCGGTCCTCTCGGACGGGTGCCGATCACGTTGCCGTTTTACGCTTGTACAGCAAATCAGGATATTCCCATGGCGCGAGTTACCGTTGAAGATTGCCTTGATCACGTCGAAAACCGCTTCAAGCTGGTGATGATTTCGACCCAGCGTGCACGTCAGCTGGCGCGCGGCTCACGCGATGCGCTGCTGGCGTGGGAAAACGACAAGCCCACGGTCATGGCCCTGCGCGAGATCGCTGCCGGCAAGATCGACGAGAACGTACTCGACGAGCCTATCGAAGCGCCGGTGCGTTCACGCCCGGAACCCTCTCCCGCGGCGGACAACGAGGCGTAAGCCGCACGCGTGCGTAGCCGACATGACAACGGTTGCCTGCCGTCCCCGGCTGCGTGTCGGGGTTGCGGCGCGCGCCGGTCGGTTGCAGGATACGTGATGATACGGTCCGAGGTTTCTGGATAGGCGCGCCGAATGTTCACCATTGATGACCTTGCCGACCGCTTGGCCGGCTACCTTCCCCAAGACGAGATCCAGCAGGTCAAGCGCGCCTTCTATTACGCCGAGCAAGCCCACGACGGCCAGCGCCGTCGCTCCGGCGAACCCTACGTCACCCACCCGCTCGCCGTCTCCAACATCCTCGCCAACATGCACATGGACCATCAGAGCCTGATGGCCGCCATGCTGCACGACGTGATCGAGGACACCGGCGTCTCCAAGGCCGCCCTGACCAAGCAGTTCGGCGAGCCGGTAGCAGAGCTGGTCGATGGCGTCTCGAAGCTGACCCAGATCACCTTCGAGGACAAGGCGGTCGCCCAGGCCGAGAACTTTCAGAAGATGGTCATGGCGATGTCGCAGGACATCCGCGTGATCATCGTCAAGCTCGCCGACCGGCTGCACAACATGCGTACGCTTGGCGCGCTGAGGCCCGACAAGAAGCGCCGCATCGCCCGCGAGACACTGGAGATCTACGCGCGCATCGCCGGTCGCCTGGGTATCAACACCATTCGCGTCGAGCTAGAGGACCTGTCGTTCCAGGCCATCCACCCGATGCGCGCCGAGCGCATCAAGCGTGCCGTTTCCAAGGCGCGCGGCAACCGCCGCACGATGATTCGCCAGGTGCAGACCAGCCTGCAGAATTGCCTCGACGACGATGGGCTGCCCGGCACGGTGATCGGCCGCCAGAAGCACCTGCTGTCGATCTATCGCAAGATGCGCGACCAGCGCAAGCCGTTCGCCGAGATCATGGACGTGTTCGGCTTCCGCATCATCACCGACGATGTCGATACCTGCTACCGTATCCTCGGCGCGGTGCACAATCTCTACAAGCCGGTACCGGGGCGCTTCAAGGATTACATCGCCATCCCCAAGGCCAATGGCTACCAGAGCCTGCACACCACGCTGTTCGGTGCCAACGGCATGCCCATCGAGGTGCAGATCCGCACCCGCGAGATGGAAGCGATGGCCAACAACGGGATTGCCGCCCATTGGCTGTACAAGGCCGGCCAGACCGAGCGCCCCATTGCTGCCGGCAGCCACGCCCGCGCCCGCGAATGGGTGCGCGGCCTGCTCGAGATGCAGCGCCATGCCGGCAATCCGCTGGAGTTCATCGAGCACGTCAAGAACGACCTGTTCCCCGACGACATCTATGTGTTCACGCCCAAGGGCGACATCATGGAACTGCCGCAGGGGGCCACGGCGGTGGACTTTGCCTACACGGTGCATACCGACATCGGCAACGGCTGCATTGCCTGCCGTATCGACCGCCACCTGGCGCCGCTGTCGACGCGCCTGGAAAGCGGCCAGACCCTGGAAATCATCACCGCACCCGGGGCACGCCCCAACCTGGCCTGGCTGAGCTTCGTGGTCACCGCCAAGGCGCGCTCGGCGATCCGGCACGCGCTCAAGAACCAGCAGCGCACCGAGTCGATCCAGCTTGGCCGGCGACTGCTCAACAAGGCGCTGGCGGACTACGAGACCAGTCTCGAGGAGCTGCCCGACGGACGACTGCCGCGCGTGCTCGAGGAATTCGAACTCAAGCATGCCGACGATCTACTGGAGTCCATCGGCCTGGGTACGCGCATGGCCTATGCCGTGGCCCGGCGCCTGACCGAGAGCCCGGCCGATGATACGCTGTCCAGCGACATTGGCGGGCCGATGGAAGGCCCGGTGGTGATCAGCGGTACCGAGGGCATGGTGATCAGTTTCGCCCGTTGCTGCCATCCGCTGCCGGGCGATCCGGTGATCGGCCATCTGTCGGTGGGCAAGGGCATCGTCGTGCACCGACTCGACTGCCGCAATCTGGACGAGCTGAAGCGCGACGACCCCGACAAGCTTTTCTCCTTGGAGTGGTCGCCCGAGATCAGCGGCGACTTCCCGGTGGGGTTACGCATCGAGATGGAAACACGCCGTGGCCTGGTCGCCGAACTGGCGAGCCTGGTGACCGATGCCGATGCCAACATCGAGCGTATCGGCATCGAGGAACGCGACGTTCGCCTGTCGATCGTCAACCTGACCCTGGCGGTGCGCGATCGCGTGCACCTGGCCCGGATCATCAAGCGGATTCGCAACCTGCCCCACGTCGGCAAGATCCACCGCGTCCGCAACTGAAGCCTTGTCTCGCCCTGCCGTGAGTCTCACGGCAGGGCGAGTGTTTTTCATTGATACACCAACCCGGCCCGGCCGGGACAACGACAACGCAAGGAGCCATCCATGAGCAACAAGGCCGTTATCCACACCGAGAAGGCCCCCGCCGCCATCGGTCCCTACTCCCAGGCCATCAAGGCCGGCAATACCATTTACCTGTCGGGCCAGATTCCTCTCAACCCGCAGACCATGGAACTCGTCGAGGGCGATATCGCCGCCCAGGCCCGCCAGGTCTTCACCAACCTGAGCGCAGTCTGCGAGGAGGCCTCCGGCTCGCTGCAGGACATCGTCAAGCTCAACCTCTACCTGACCGACCTCGGCGACTTCGCCATCGTCAACCAGGTCATGGAAGAGTTCTTCCAGGCGCCGTATCCGGCGCGTGCTGCGGTCGGCGTCAAGGCCCTGCCCAAGGGCAGCCAGTTCGAGGCCGAGGGAGTAATGGTGCTGGGCGACTGACCTCGCCGAGGCCATGAACCAGCGCCTGTTCTTCGCCCTGTGGCCCGATCCCGGGGTACGTGCCCGTCTCGCCGAACTGGGCGAGCGGGCACGGCAGTGCTGTGGTGGCCGCCGCACGACAGACGACAAGTTGCACCTTACCCTGGCCTTTCTGGGTGATGTCCCGACCCCACGGGTCGACGAGCTTGTTGCGCTGACGCAGCGGCTGAGCGGTCCCGAAGGCACCTGGACGCTCGATCGACTCGGTCACTTTCCGCGTGGCGGCATCGTGTGGGCGGGCAGCGAAGCGATGCCCGACGGGCTGCTGCGTTTCCAGGCCGAACTCTGGGTGTCCCTGGCCACGCTGGGCTACACACCACCACGCCGTGAATTTCGCCCCCACGTGACGCTACTCCGTCAGGCTCGTCGGCGTGCCCCCGAGGCCATTGCCACCGGGAGCCTGCCACTTGCCTGGCCGTACCGCCGTGCCGCCCTGGTCCATTCGGTCATCGAGGGAACGGGGCGGCGCTACGTCACCCTGGCACAGACGCACGCACCCGACCAATGAGCGCTTGTCGCCCTGCTGTCTGCCTGCCATCGTGGCAACGTAGCGTCAGGAATACCAAGAAGAAAGGAACGGAATCATGCACAACCCCGTCAGTTCTCGTGCCCTGCTGGGCAGTCTTCTGCTGGGTGCCTCGCTGGCCATGCCGGCTCTCGCCGAAGCGGATCTCTACGTGGCGGTAGGCAAGAACAACGAGTCCCAGACCTCCCTGAAACTCGAACTCGACCGCGAATACAGTCTCGCCCAATGGCAGCCGGGGCTATCCCTGCGCCTGGCGGGTGGCGTGCTGTTGCTGCCCGGCGACGAGAGTGACGACAACGCTGCACTGATCGTCACGCCAGCCTTTCGCTATACCTTCGCCGACACGGCCACGCAGCCCTTCGTCGAGGCAGGGGTGGGGGGCGCCCTGTTCCTGGATACCCGCTACGAGGGGCGCAACCTTTCCACTGCGTTCCAGTTCGAGGATCGCATCGCGGCCGGACTCCACGTAGGCCGGGGCGAAGTGGCGCTGGCCTTTACTCACTATTCCAACGCCGACATCAAGAAACCCAACAATGGCCTGGACATGGTCACATTGGGCTATCGTCACCCGCTGTAAGCCTGGCCTCGGGTAAAGCCGGCAGGTGTCATCCACCTGCCGTTGCCATCAGGCCTTTTCCGGCTCCGGCGGTGTTTCGCAGGCCAGCACATGGGCGTAGCCTTCACGGTAGGTGGGGTAGCGGAAACGATAGCCGGTCTTGCACAGGCGGGTGTTGTCGCAACGCTTGCTGGAACGCCGCCGTAGCGGCGACTGGATGGTCTCGATGGTCTCGACCTCGAGACGCTTGGCCAGCCAGCCCATCACGTCATGCAGCGGGACCGGTTCGCAGTCGCTGGCCAGGTACAGATCGTCCAGCGGCTTGTCGTTCAGCGCCATGTCGATGAAGTGCGCCAGGATACCGACACAGTCGTCGCGATGGATGCGGTTGGAGTACATTGGCGGGGTGGACGCTGCCATGCGACCCTCGCGGACCTGGCGAATCAGCCGGTCGCGCCCCGGGCCGTAGATGCCCGAAAAGCGCACGGCGGTGCCCGGCAGCGCATGCTTGATCAGCGCCTGCTCGGCCTTGCGCATCAGCAGGCCCGAAAAGCCGCGCGGCTTGGTTTCGGCGTTCTCGTCGACGATCTCGCCATCCTTCTGGGCATAGACACTGGTCGACGACACGAAGAACACCCGGGTGGGCTTGCGCTTGCGCCCGCTCAACTCGTCGAGCACCGCCTTCAGGCCATCGACATAGGCGGACTGGTAGGCCTGCTCGTCGAAGCGATCGGCACTGGCCACGTAAACGACGATATCCGCGTCGGGCAAGGCAGCCAGCCCGGCGGGATCGGTAAAATCCAGCGCCAACGGCTCGATGCCGGTACCGGCGAGGGATTGCGGATTGCGACGTACGCCCACTACGCGATGGCCGGCGTCGACGAGCTGTCGACCGAGCGACGTTCCGATGTCGCCGCAGCCGAGGATCAATGTCGTATTCTTCACCTTTACCTGGCTCCTTGGTAAAACGATCATATATCCATACTTGTGACAGGAAGCCCTTGCGGGCCCAATCATGACTCTAACAGAACTCAGGTACATCGTAACCTTGGCACAGGAACGTCATTTCGGACGAGCCGCCGAGCGTTGCTTCGTTTCGCAGCCGACTCTGTCCGTGGCGGTCAAGAAACTCGAGGAGGAGCTCGGTGTCGCGTTGTTCGAGCGTTCCAAGTCGACCGTCCAGGTGACCCCGCTGGGAGAGAAGGTGGTCGAACAGGCCCAGCGCGTGCTCGAGCAGGCCAGCGTGATCCGTGAACTGGCCAACGAGGGCAAGGATCAGTTGTCCAGCCCGCTGCGTATCGGTGCCATCTATACCATTGGCCCGTACCTGTTCCCGCACCTGATTCCCGAACTGGCCCAGTCGGCACCGCGCATGCCGCTATACATCGAGGAGAACTTCACCGCCGAGCTGCGCCGCAAGCTGCGCAGTGGTGAACTCGATGCGATCATCGTGGCGCTGCCCTTCACCGAGGCCGATGTGGTCACTCGAGCGCTCTACGAGGAACCTTTCGAGGTGCTGCTGCCCAGCGGCCATCCGTGGACGGCCAAGGCCACCATCGACAAGGAGGATCTGCTGCATGAGCGCCTGCTGCTGCTCGGTGAGGGTCATTGCTTTCGGGACCAGATCCTCGAAGCCTGTCCGGCCATTAGCGCGCATCTCAACAGCCCGACCAATACGCTGACCGCCGAGGGCGGCTCGCTGGAAACCATCCGCCACATGGTCGCTTCCAAGCTCGGCATCACCGTGCTGCCGCACTCGGCGATCGGTACCGGCCACTACGAATCCGGCCTGCTCGAGAGCCGCCCGTTCACGCCCCAGGCGCCGAGCCGGGCCGTGGCGATCGCCTGGCGGGCCAGCTTCCCGCGCCCCAAGGCCATCGACGCCCTGATCAACGCCATCGAACAATGCCGCCAGGAACAGTCATCTCCCCTCCCGGCATGACCGACGCGCTGCTCTCACAGCCGGTCACCGGCCTTGCCGGCGTCGGCGAGGCGCTGGCCGCCAAGCTGGCCCGTTTGCGTATCGAGCGGGTCGCCGACCTGCTGTTCCATCTGCCTCTACGCTATCAGGATCGTACCCGCATCACGCCGATCGCCACACTGCGCGCCGGTCAGGAAGCCGTGGTCGACGGCGAAGTGTCCGCCGCCGACATCGTCAAGGGACGCCGGCGCAGCCTGCTGGTGCGCCTCAAGGATGGCTCGGGCATCCTCAGCCTGCGCTTCTTCCACTTCTCGCCGGCGCAGCACAAGCAATTCGTGCGTGGCGTCCATGTACGCTGCTTCGGCGAGGCCCGCGCAGGTGCCACCGGGCTCGAGCTCTACCATCCCGAATATCGCCTGCTCGGCCAGGGCGAGGCACCCGTCGACGAGCACCTCACGCCGATCTATCCAACCACCGAAGGCTTGACCCAGCCACGCCTGCGCGGCTTGATCCGTCAGGCACTGAAAGCGCTCGTCGACGCCCCGGAAACGCTGCCGGACGGTATTCCCGAGCCACTGCGTGAACGCTTCCGCCTGCCCGGCCTGCACGAATGCCTGCGCTACCTGCACGAGCCGCCGCCGGACGCCGATATAGACAGGTTAGTGGCCGGATCACACCCTGCCCAACGCCGTCTGGCCCTCGAGGAGCTGCTGGCCCATCAGCTGAGCCTGCGCCAGGTGCGCCTGCGCATCCAGACCGACGGCGCGCCGGCGCTGCCCTCGGGGCGTGGGCTACAGGCACGCTTTGTCACCCAGTTGCCGTTCTCGCTGACCGGCGCCCAACGCCGTGTGCTCGACGAGATTGCCCGCGACCTGGAAACGCCGGTTCCCATGCTGCGCCTGGTGCAGGGCGATGTCGGCTCGGGCAAGACCGTGGTCGCGGCGATGGCGGCACTGCAGGCCATCGCCGGCGATTGCCAGGCAGCGATAATGGCACCCACCGAGATCCTCGCCGAGCAGCACTTCCGCAACTTTCGTGACTGGTTTACCCCCCTGGGCATCGACGTGGCCTGGCTGGCCGGCAAGCTCAAGGGCAAGGCACGCCTGGACACCAAGGCAGCCATCGCCGACGGGCGCGCCCAGGTGGTGGTCGGCACCCATGCCCTGTTCCAGGGCGATGTGCACTTCAAGCGCCTGGGCTTGGCCATCGTCGACGAGCAGCACCGCTTTGGCGTGCACCAGCGCCTGGCGCTGCGCCAGAAGGGCGAGGCCGGCGGGCTCACCCCGCACCAGTTGATCATGACCGCCACGCCGATACCGCGCACCCTGGCGATGAGCGCCTATGCCGATCTCGACCTGTCGGTGATCGACGAGTTGCCACCGGGACGTACGCCGGTGCAAACCGTCGCGGTGCCCGACGAGCGCCGCCCCGAGGTGGTCTCGCGCATCCGCAACGCCTGCGCCGACGGGCGCCAGGCCTACTGGGTATGCACGTTGATCGAAGAATCCGAGGCGCTGCAGTGCCAGGCCGCCGAGGCGACCCGCGACGCCCTGACCGAGGCCTTGCCGGAACTCGCCATCGGCCTGGTCCACGGCCGCATGAAGGCGGCCGAGAAGGCCGAGGTCATGGACGCCTTCAAGCGCGGCGAACTCGACCTGCTGGTCGCCACCACGGTGATCGAGGTCGGTGTCGACGTGCCCAACGCCAGCCTGATGATCATCGAGAATCCCGAGCGCCTGGGCCTGTCGCAGCTCCACCAGTTGCGTGGCCGGGTCGGACGCGGCGGTACCGAAAGTTTCTGCGTGCTGCTCTATCATCCGCCGCTCTCGGCGCATTCCCGCGAGCGCCTGGGTGTGATGCGCGAGACCACCGACGGTTTCCGCATCGCCGAGAAGGATCTCGAGTTGCGCGGCCCCGGCGAGGTGCTGGGTACCCGCCAGACCGGCCTGGCACAGATGAAGATCGCCGACCTGGAGCGTGACCGTGACCTGCTCGATCGCGTCAGTCCGCTGGCACGGGCGTTGCTGGAGGAAGCACCGGATGCCAGCGAGGGCTTGATCCGCCGCTGGCTGGGTGAAGAAGCGGGCCGTTACGGTCAGGTTTGAGGCTTGGCATGACTGGATTGCGCTTGCGGTAGCAGAGCGACCGGGCTGATGTTGACCTCCTGGGCCGCCAGACGCGCGGCAGTATCGCGCAACGGCAACAACTGCCGGCTGATCAGGGCCAGCTGCGCCTGCAACAGGCGGCGCTCGTCGCTGGATTCGTCGGCTGCCATGGCCTCCAGCGCCGTGGCACGCCCCTCGGCCGCCTCGAGTGGCGGCATCACGCTGCGCGCTCTCAGCCGCTCGGCTATCGTCTCGATGTCGACGACAATGGCTTCCGCCATGGCCCGCAGCTCGGCATCGTCGGCCAGCGCCCGGGTTTCGCCGCGATGGGCGCCGAGTGCCGACAGGTAGCTGAGCAGGGTATGGGCGTTGCCCAGGAAGCGAAAGCCCACCTCGGCATCCTTGCGGAAATGTCCCGGCTCGAGACGCACGTTGGCCAGCAAGGTCGACAGGGCGGCATCGGCATTATGGGCATTGCGCCGTGCCAGGCGATAGTCGAGATCGTCCTGTTTGCCATCGGTATACTGGCTGAGGATCTCGCGCAGATAGCGACCGCTGGCCTCGAGTGTCGCCGCCCCCTGGCGATGCAGGCGCCGCCCCTGCCAGTCGGGCAGGACCAGCATCACCGTCAGGCCGGCGATCAGCCCGCCCACCAGCGTATCGAACAGGCGTGGCCAGATCAGGCCGAAGCCGTTGCCCACCTGGTTGAAACAGCACAGCACCAGCAGTGTGATGGCGGCCGTGGCGATCACGTAGTGCCGGGCCCGGTTGGCAAAGAACACCACCCCCGCCGCCACGGCGATCAGCAATTGCACCAACTGGCTCGGGAACAGCGTGATCAACGCCCAGCCGGCGATCAAGCCGATCACCGTGCCCAGCACACGCTGCCACAGGAAGCGCCGTGTGGCGCCGAAATTGGGGCGGCACACGAACAGGCTGGTCAGCAGGATCCAGTAGCCCTGCTTGGGGTGCACGAGCAGCAGCACGCCATAACCGATCACCAGGGTCACCGCCAGGCGCACGGCATGACGGAAGATCGGCGATGACGGAGTCAGGTGGGACTGCAGGCGG
The DNA here is from genome assembly GCF_900113605.1 of Modicisalibacter xianhensis. Lineage (GTDB taxonomy): Bacteria > Pseudomonadota > Gammaproteobacteria > Pseudomonadales > Halomonadaceae > Modicisalibacter > Modicisalibacter xianhensis. The sequence goes on along the minus strand of NZ_FOPY01000019.1, from coordinate 23,981 downwards.
TCGCGAATGTCACGCAGCCCCTGCGGCGAACGGTCATACAGGCTGTTGTCTTCCTGTTCGGGGCGCACGTCGGGGTTCTGGGCCCGGGAGAGCTGCTGCTCCAGGGTCGCCAGGTTGTCGGCCAAGGCGTCAAGGGAGTGCAGCAGCCCTTGCCACTCCGGGCGACGCTGATCACGCAGGTACTCGAGCGAGGCATGCAGGTCGTTGAGTGCCTGCTCGCTCTGGCCATGATCGAATGCCTGGCGCATCAGCAGCGCCCGTGCCAGGGATCGGCAGGCATGGCCCTGCTGCTCGAGCAGGCGCTGGCAGCGGAACAGCACATCGTGATGGAAGAACGTTTCGGCCAGCTTGCCATAGGGGTAATGCGAGGAACTGGCCCGCTCGTGAATGTCCTGGGCAATGAAGTACAGCCGCAGGTAGCGGTTGAGCTTGTGCGCGCTGCGCTGCCCCTCCAGGCGCCGAAAGATCATTTCCTTGGCTTGGTTGAGGGCATTGACCACCTTGCCGTTCTGTTCGGCCAGCGCCAGCCGACGGGCCTCGACATCGACGCCGCGCACCGGCTCGAACAGTGTCGCCTTGAGTTGCAGGTACTTGCCCAGCTCGCGAAACAGCAGCGCCATGCTCAGCTTGAGCGGCTGGCGCGAGAACAGGGCGCTCCAAATGACCGAGATCGTCCCGTACCAGGCGGCGCCGGTGACCAGCAGCAGCGGTTCGCGCCATAGGTCATCGAAGGCCACGCCACCGTGACGCTCAATGGCAATCATGGTGTAGATCGCCAGGATCAGCGTGGCGTAGGCAATGGTGCCGTAGCGCTGGCCCACCGCACCGAGCATGGTCATGCCGAAGGCGGAAACCGCCAGCCCCACGGCAAAGGCCCAAGGATTGCCAAACAGCAGTTCCACCGACAGCGAAGCGATGCTGAAGCAGGCCAGGGTCACGACCAGCGCCTTGAGGCGCCCCTGCCAATTGTCGTCGGTCTCGGCCAGGGCACTGGCAATGATGCCCAGAAACAGCGGGATCAGCAGAGTGACATCACCCAGATGCCAGTTGGCCAGCATGGCACCTGACAGGGCAAGGAATACCCGCAGGCTGTAGGCGAAGGTATCGAGTGTCCAGAGACGTCTCAGCGGCTGGTCAAGCAGGCGAGGCAACATGCGTAGAGAATACGACCCTTGTGGCAAGCGAAGGCAAACATCCGGTCAGAGCGACTACGACTTTCGTATAATAACCAGCACTTGGCGTGACTGGAATGCCGCGTCGCTGCAACTCGTCAACGCATGGCCGAGAGCAGCCGTTGCAGGCGCGTCAGGTCGCGGGAGTCGCCGACCAGGCGTACCCGGCCATCCATCAGGCCTTCGAGAAAGGCACGCTGGGTCGGGCGCCGCAGGATTTCCAGGGCCGATTCACTGTCGCGAAAGCGCAGTTCCAGATCGAGGTCCACCGGCAGGCCGGGGGCCGTGCGGATCGCGGCTGGCGTCATGCGGTAGTGGCGGGCAATGCTCAGATCCTCGGTGGCGATCCCCCAATCCATTCGCTGGAGGTCGTTCAACGCGTCACGAAAGCGCCGGTTGCCGCGCCGGGCACGCTTCAGCATCAGGCCAAGCATCCACAGCATCAGGCGAAGTTTCATGCAGCCTCCAAGCTTGACGGAATCGCCCCGTTGCCAGTTGGCATGCCACGCGGTCGATTCGTGATCGGTAAGCAGGATGGCAGGGGCAGGAAAGCCGGCGATGGGGTGCCGGCATGCGCCGGGAGTCGAGGCCATCCGACTGACTCTCCGGCGCCATCGATCGACCTTACTTGGCTACCGCATCCTTGAGCGCCTTGCCGGCCTTGAAGGCCACGGTCTTGCTGGCGGGAATGGTCAGCGACTCGCCGGTCTGGGGGTTCTTGCCGGTACGTGCCGCACGCTCACGTACGGTGAACGAACCGAAACCGATCAACGACACATCCTGGCCCTTGGCCACGGAACCGGTGATCTCGTCGAGAATGACGTTGAGCACCTGGCTGGCCTTGTCCTTGGAAAGATCGGCACGCTCGGCAATCGCCGCGGCGAGTTCTGGCTTACGCATAAAAGGAGCCTCCTGATTTGGCTGTAGCAATGGCGGAAATAGCCCGCCCATTCTTGTTCTTCGACAAAAGGGATAAAGCTAAGCCTTCGCAGCATGAGGACGCTCACGAAGGTTGAGACGACACTAGACTAGCAATGCCGGCGCGGCTCGCGCCAGTTCGACTTTCCTCCGCACGCTGTCGCCTGTCAACGCAAAACCAATCAAACGTCCGTCTTCATCCTCGGCAAGGGCACTCATGGCCTGCCCCTCGCCCTCGATTCGCCAACGAGCCGGTGTCTTGCCGGGTGGCAGGGACACCACCGGACAGGCCGGTGTCTTGACCAGGATCGGCCACGCACCGTAGCTGACCGGGGTCGGCGTGCCGCTCAGGGTCGCCGCCAGTGCCTTGGCACTGGCCTGCAATGGCTGGACATACATGGCGTTGACGCCATCGACGCAGGCCACGTCGCCCAACGCACGAACGCCTGCCACGGAGGTCTGCAGGTAGCGGTCGACATGGACGCCTGCGGTGCTGGTCTCGAGTCCCGCCGCGGCCGCCAGCGCGGTGCGGGGGGTCAGGCCGGTGGCCACCAGTACCAGATCGGCATCCAGGCCATGGCCATCGTCCAGTACCAGCCGAACGTCGCCGCCGTCCTCCGCCAGCGTCTGCAGGCTGCGCCCGAGTTGCCACTCGATGCCGATCTCGGCCAGGCTGTCGCCCAGTACCTTGCCCAGCGGCTCGGGCAACAAGCGCTGCAGGGGCGTGCTCTCGGGCGCGATCACCGCCACTGCATGCCCGCCGGCACGCAGGTCGTTGGCGAATTCGCAGCCCACCAGGCCAGCGCCGACGATGGCGACCCGGGCGGGACGCTCCAGGGCAGCGAGCGCGGCATGGAAACGCCGGTAATCGTCGAGATCATTGATGGTGAACACCCGCGAGGCGAGTGTCTTGGGAATCGTGAACGGCGGCCGGGGAGCGGCGCCGGTGGCCAGCACCAGCTCGCCATAGGCGAGGCGCTCGGCACCGATCACCAGCTCGCGTGCCGCAGTGTCTATCGCATCCACCCGGGTGTGGGTGCGTACCACGGCATTGAGCTGGGCGGCGACCGCCAGGGCCGAGCGGGTCGCCAGCCGCTCGGGCGGCATGCGCTTGGCGAAGCCAGTGGACAGCAGTGGCTTGGAATATTCGTCACCGCTGTCGGCGGTGATCAGGGTGATCGGACGCTCGGGATCGCGGCTGCGCAACTGACGGGCCAGGCCCAGGCCGGCCATGCCGGTACCGAGGATGGTCAAGGGTGCGCTCATGACGCTCCTGGAAGTGGCTCATGGGGTGCTGGAACGGCATGTTACACTACCGCCCGTCGTTTGGCCCGGGAGCCCATGGTGCAGCATCACGCCTTCACGTCATCGCCTTCGCTTGCCTGGCGTCCTGCCGCCGCCTGGCGGCCTGCCATGAGTCCCGACTGGTGGCACTGGGTCGCCTCGACCGACTCCTTGACGGCGCGCCTGATCGAGGCCGCCGACGGTGACTTTCGGGTTCGCCTGCTGGCACAGTGCCTGACTCGGCCACGCCGCGACGAGGCGCTGGCCCTGGCCGTCTCTCCATCGCACTACGTCTGGTGCCGTGAAGTGGCCCTGTGTGCCGGTGAGCGCCCCTGGGTCATGGCGCGCTCGGTGGCTCCCCTCGATGCTCTCCACGGCCAGCGTCTGGGCCAGCTTGGCGATCGGTCACTGGGGTCCTGGCTGTTCCGTCAGCCGGACCTGGAGCGCGGCCCGATCAGCGTGACCGCGGCGAGTCCCTGCACCCTGCCCAGCCTGTGGGGACGACGCTCGGAGTTTCGCCATGGGCGCTTCCGGGTGCTGGTCCAGGAGTTCTTCACTGCACGCATGGCGGATGAATTGGGCCTGCCTTCACGCTAGACTGGCCGCGACCGTTTCCGGAGGCCTTCATGACCCAAGCCCAAGCCACGCAACCCCGCGGACTCGCGCGGCTGCCCGACTTCCTGCACCTGACCCGCCTCGACCGGCCGATCGGGACATGGCTGCTGATGTGGCCCACCCTGTGGGCGCTGTGGATCGCCTCCGGGGGAGTGCCGGCACGCGATACCCTGTTGATCTTCGTTGTCGGCGTCTACCTGATGCGTGCTGCGGGCTGCGTGATCAACGATTACGCCGACCGCCATTTCGACGGCCACGTCAAGCGCACCAAGGACCGTCCGCTGGCCACCGGGCGCATCAGTGAACGCGAGGCCAAGGGCCTGTTCGTCGGGCTGGTCGCGGCCGCCTTCGTGCTGGTCTGCTTCACCAACCTGTTCACCGTGATGCTCTCCTTCGGCGGCGTGGTGCTGGCCGCCATCTACCCATTCATGAAGCGTTACACCCACCTGCCCCAGCTGTTCCTGGGCGCGGCGTTTTCCTGGGCGATTCCCATGGCGTTCGGGGCGGTGACCGAGTCGGTGCCCATGGAGGCCTGGCTGTTGTTTTTCGCCAACGTGGCCTGGACGGTGGCCTACGATACCGAATACGCCATGGTCGATCGCGACGATGACCTGAAGATCGGCATCAAGTCCACCGCCGTGCTGTTTGGCCGTCTCGACTGGCTGATGATAGCCCTGCTGCAGGGCGTGACCGTGCTGCTACTGATGATCGTCGGCGGCGAACTGCGCCTGGGCGGCTTCTACTGGGTGGGGCTGGCCGGCATGGCGGCGATTTTCGCCTATCAGCACTGGCTGATCCGCGACCGCTCGCGGGAGCGCTGTTTCCGCGCCTTCCTCAACAATCACTGGGCCGGGCTGACGCTATGCGCCGGTCTGGTGCTGGATCTGTGGCCGACGGTCTTCTAGCTGTGTCATATTGTTGTCATATCGTCGCGGTGTAATCGTCACTGTCCTGTCATTGCGGATACTCAAGGAAAGCATCCGTTTACTGCTCGAGGCCAGGTGAATGACTTCGAAGACCGTTCTGATCGTCGATGACGAAGCCTCCATCCGGGAAATGATCGCCGTGGCCCTGGAGATGGCCGACTATCGCGTGCTCGAGGCGGACAATGCCCAGACCGCGCATGCCATGGTGGTCGACGAGAAACCCGATCTGCTGTTGCTGGACTGGATGATGCCCGGTACCAGCGGCATCGAACTCGCCCGGCGCCTCAAGCGCGAGGAAACCACCGCCGAGTTGCCGATCATCATGCTTACCGCCAAGGGTGAGGAAGACAACAAGATTCAGGGGCTCGAGGCCGGCGCCGACGATTACATCACCAAGCCATTCTCGCCACGCGAGCTGGTGGCACGACTCAAGGCGGTACTGCGTCGCACCACGCCACGCGGCGTGGAAGAGGCGGTGGAAGTCGAGGGCCTGCTGCTCGACCCTGCCAGCCATCGCGTTTCCTCCCATGGCCAGGCACTGGAAATCGGGCCTACCGAATATCGCCTGCTGCAGTTCTTCATGACACACCAGGAGCGCGCCTATACCCGGGGGCAGTTGCTCGACCAGGTATGGGGCGGCAACGTCTATGTCGAGGAACGCACCGTCGACGTGCATATCCGCCGCCTGCGCAAGGCGCTGGGCGACCCTCACCAGCAGATGATCCAGACCGTACGCGGTACTGGCTATCGCTTCTCGGCCAGGGTCTGAGAGGGTATCTACAAAATGGCTGCACTCGGCAATACTGCGTTGAAATTGTTCTCAAAATGCTCATTTACCTCTCGTAAACTGCGCTTTTTCGCTCAATTTCGCCTTGCCGTGCCTTCGTTCGCCCATCTTGTAAACACCCTCTGAGGCTCGCGATGTACTACTGGACCAATGAACTCTGGCGGCTGGCCTACCTGGTCGGCGGCCTGGGTCTGTTGGGCTGGGTGCTGGGCGAACCGGGCTGGGGGCTGGCTGCCGGCCTGGGCCTGTTCGTCTTCATTCACCTGCGCCATTTGCGCCAGCTCTACGTGTGGCTGGCCCTGCACCCGGGGCAGGAACCGCCGGCAGGAACGGGGGTGTGGGGCGATCTGTTCGACCGCCTGTATCGCTACCAGAAGGGCCAGCGCCAGACCCAGGAACGCCTGCGCGACATCATCCGCCGCGTGCAGGACTCCTCGGAAGCCATGCGCGACAGCGTGGTCATGCTCGACAGTCGCGGCGACATGGAATGGTGGAATTCCGCCGCCGAGCGCATGCTCGGCCTTCAGACCCGCCACGACCGTGGCCAGCACGTTACCAACCTGCTGCGCGACCCGCGTTTCATCGCGTACTTCAACGCCCGCGATTACCGTGAGCCACTGACACTGCCTTCCCCGATTCGCGACGACCTGGTCCTGCAGTTTCAGATCACGCTGTTCGGTGACAACGAACGGCTGGTGATGGCCCGCGACATCACACGCCTGCACCGCCTGGAGCAGATGCGTCGCGACTTCGTCGCCAACGTATCCCATGAGTTGCGCACCCCGCTGACCGTACTGGCCGGCTATCTGGAAACCTACGGCGAGTACGCGGACCAGTTGCCGCCTCGCTGGCAACGCGGCATTGGACAGATGCAGCAGCAGACCACACGTATGCAGAACCTGGTCACCGACCTGCTGCTGCTATCGCGTCTGGAAACCGATCATCAGGTCGAGCAGGCCGAGCCCATCGACATTCCCGGGCTGCTCGACAGCGTACGCCAGGATGCCGAATCGTTGTCCGGCGACCGGCATGTGCTGCGTGTCGAAATTCAGGAAAGCGCCCGCCTGTCCGGTGTCGCCCAGGAAATTCGCAGCGCTATTTCCAACCTCGTATTCAATGCGGTGCGCTACACGCCGCCGGACAGCACGATCACGCTACGCTGGCGCCCCTACCGCAATGGCGCGGCGCTGGAAGTCGAGGACGACGGTGAAGGCATCGATCCGATACACATCCCACGCCTCACCGAGCGCTTCTACCGCGTCGACAAGGGGCGTAGCGCGGAAACCGGCGGCACCGGGCTGGGCCTGGCCATCGTCAAGCACGTGCTGCTGCGTCACGACGCCCAACTGGAGATCGACTCCCGCCCCGGCGAAGGCGCGCTGTTCCGCTGCGTGTTTCCGGCCGAACGGCTGGTCGTGCAGGATGACGAAGCGACTCAGGCCGGCTCACGGCGCATGGCACAGGCCGCCGGCAGCGGGCAGTTACCGCAGTAGTCGAGACCGGGCAGCTTGTAACGTATGCAGCAGACACGCCGCAACGACTCGACTTGACCCTCGGTGTTCTCGACGTGACGCACCGGGCGATAGAGAGGGTTGCGCTCGCCATCGGCGAAACAGGACAGGCCCATCAGGCGCGCTCCGTCATCGACCGAGGGTGGCGGGGCGGGAAGGTCCTGGAGCAGGCCGATCAGGTAGGCGTAGTAATGGCCCACATTGCTCCACAGCGCCTTGCTGCCGATCCCGGTATGCGCCGTCATGCTGGCAATGACCGGCCACAGCAGTCCCTCCATCAGCGGGCGCAGGCGCGCCTCGACATCCCCCTTGGGCACCGAGACGTGCTCGCCCTCGTGAGGGATCACCAGACGTTCCACCAGCCCCAGTTCATCGAGTTGGACACCCAGCGTGTCGAATGCCACCGGCAGGCGCCGGTCGAGCAACAGATTGGCCGCTACCGGCACATAGACCACCTGAGCCAGGAAATACTTGGACCATTGTGACACCAGTGCCCGACGATCGGGACGGCGATAGACCGGCGTCGTGAACGCCCCGGCGTAGCGGTCCAGCACGCCATCGAGTCCGCGGGGGGTAAACAGCTGCTGCACCGGCACGACATCGCCCTGGGCCTGTGGTGTCAGCAGGACCCGGTCATGGAAGACGGCAAGGGGCCCCTGAAACAGGGCCGAGAGTGAAGGCAGCATGGGCACGGCCCGATCGGCGAATGCCCATGCATGCTAGATGAAAACCATTCTCGATACAAACGCCCGCACGTTACCGGACGACCGGCAGTTGCCGGTAATGTTGCTGCCACATCAGCACCGAGCCGGCGACCGCCCCGGGCAGGAAGATGAGGTTGGCCAGCGGTATCCAGGTTGCCGCCAGCACCCAGCCGCCAAAGGTCAGTGTCGGCCACCAGCGGGCGCGAAGACGCCGGCGCATGTCCTTGAAACTGACCCGGTTGTTGTCCATCGGATAATCGAGATAGGTGATCGCCATCATCCAGGCGGAGAACGCCGCCCACAGAAACGGCATGATCAGGTTGAGGCCGGGCACGAAACCGAGCGCGAACAGCAGCGCCATGCGCGGCAGGATGTACCCCAGCTTGACCAGCTCTCGGCCCAGCGAGTCGATGGCCGTGCGCGTGAAGCCGCGGTCATCGCTGGGCGGCTGCCCGGTGACACGCAACTCGACCTTCTCGGCAAGGAAACCGTAGAACGGCGCCGCGATCAGGTTGGAGACCAGGGTGAAGGTGAAGAACACCACCACGACCAGGCTCAGTACAAGCAATGGCCAGATCAACCATTCCAGCCATTCCAGCCAGCCCGGCACCTTGAGCATCCAGTAGTCGATCCAGCCACCGAAATTGTTGAGCAGATAGACGATGGTACCTGCGTACAGGATCAGGTTGACGAGCACCGGCATGAAGACGTAGCGGCGCAGGCCCTTCGACAATACCAGCCGGGTTCCCTGCGCCAGGGCGCCAAACGCGTTGAGCATATGAGCCTTTTCCGTTGCGAAAAGGCCTAACTCTTATGCTTGCCGACCTGATCGTCAAGCTTGTCGCTCGCCGTATGGCGCACATCGAGCCCCTTGACCAGGTAAATGACATATTCGGCCAGGTTGTCGGCGTGGTCACCGATGCGTTCCAGCGCCCGCAGGATCCACATCACGCTGAGGATCGAACTGATCGAGCGCGGGTCTTCCATCATGAAGGTCATCAGCGAGCGCATGGCGGTAGTGTATTCGCTGTCGACGGTGTCGTCCTCTTGCGCCACCTTGACGGCCAGCTCGATATCGAAACGCGCGAAGGCAGTCAGTGCGTCGCGCACCATGCGCCGGACGTGCTCGCTGATGTGGCGAACCTCGACGAAGCCGCGCGCATTGCGTCCGGCTTCCACCAGGGCCAGGGCGTTGCGGGCGATCTTGCTGGCCTCGTCACCGATGCGCTCGAGATCCGAGGTGGCGCGGATTACCGCCAGCACCAGACGCAGGTCGGACGCCGCCGGCTGGCGACGGGCCAGCACGCGAGTCGCTTCCTCGTCGATCTTGAGCTGCATGTCGTTGACGGCCTGGTCGTTGTCGCGCACGCGCTCGGCCAGCCGGCTGTCGCCTTCGAGCAGGGCCTCGATGGCATCCTGGACCTGCTTCTCGACCAGGCCGCCCATGGCCATCAGGTGGGTCTTGAGTTCCTCGAGTTCATGGTTGAACTGCTTGGAAATGTGCTGGCTGTGAGTATCGCTGGTGATGTCCATGTCTGACTCCTCGACCGCAGGATTAGCTCATGCGGCCCGTGATGTAGTTTTCGGTACGCCGTAGCCGGGGGTTGGTGAACAGGTTGTCGGTGGCGGCATATTCGACGAGTTCGCCATCCTGCAGGAAGGCCGTGTAGTCCGAGACCCGCGCCGCCTGCTGCATGTTGTGCGTGACCAGGACCAGGGTCAGCCGCGACTTGAGCGAACGAATCAATTCCTCGATCTTGAGGGTCGATATCGGATCGAGCGCCGATGCCGGCTCGTCGAGCAGCAGCACGTCGGGCTGTACCGCCAGGGTCCGGGCGATCACCAGACGCTGCTGCTGGCCGCCGGACAAGGCCCAGGCCGACCCGTGCAGGCGATCCTTGACCTCGTCCCACAATGCCGCCGAGTCGAGTGCCCACTCGACGATTTCGTCGAGCACGCGCTTGCGCTTGATGCCCTGCAGACGGACACCGAAGGCCACGTTGTCGTAGATCGACATCGGAAAGGGGTTGGGCGTCTGGAACACCATGCCCACCCGCCGACGCAATTCCGCCACGTCGACCTGCGGGGCATGGATATCCTGGCCTTCCAGGCTCACCCGCCCCTGCCGACTGACGTCCTCGTTGAGATCGTGCAGACGGTTGAGCACACGCAGCAGGGTCGACTTGCCGCAGCCTGAGGGGCCGATGAACGCCGTTACCCGCTGGCGCGGGATGCGCAGCGTCAGATTGCGCAATGCCTGTTTGCCATCGTAGGCCAGGCACAGCCCCTCGATCTCGAAGCAGCTGGCCGTGCTGGCAAAGTCCGTCACTGCCGCTGATGCCGATGTCACTCGGGATGGCAAGGTGGCTGACAACGTCGAATAACCTCTTAACGCTCCGGAGCACGATGACGTGCCCGCAGATGATGACGCAGAAATATTGCAGTTAGGTTAAGCACCACGATGACCACGACCAGCAGCAGCGCACTGGCATACACCAGCGGCAGGGCCCGCTCGACATCGCCGCCCTGAAAGCCGATGTTGTAGATATGGTAGCCAAGGTGCATGAACTTGCTATCAAGATGCAGGAAGGGGAACTCACCGTCCAGCGGTAGCTGGGGCGCCAGCCGTGCCACGCCTACCAGCATCAGCGGCGCCACCTCGCCGGCGGCACGCGCCACCGCCAGGATCACACCGGTGAGCATGGCCGGTACGGCCATGGGCAGCACGACCCGGCGCAGCATCTCGTAGCGGGTGGCACCCAGCGCCAGCGCGCCTTCACGCTGCTGGTCGGGAATCCGTGCCAGGCCCTCCTCGGTGGCGACGATGACCACCGGCAGGGTCAGCAGGGCCAGGGTCAGCGATGCCCACAGCAGGCCGCCGGTGCCGAAGGTCGGCGACGGCAGCCGCTCGCTGAAGAACCAGCTGTCGAGCTGGCCACCGATGCCATAGACGAACACCCCGAGGCCGAACACGCCGTAGACGATCGACGGCACGCCGGCCAGATTGCGCACGGCGATGCGCACCAGGCGGATCAGCGGCCCCTGGCGGGCCACCTCGTTGAGGTAGACGGCGGCCAGCACCCCAAAGGGCGTGACGATCAGCGACATCAGCAGCACCATCATCACCGTGCCGAAGATGGCCGGCCATACGCCGCCTTCGAGACTGCCGGCGCGCGGTCCCTCGCTGAGAAACCGACCCACGCCGCGCCCCCAGTGCAGCAGTCTGTCGACCCAGGACATGGCATTGGGCCGCCAGGCCGCCAGCACCCCGGCCAATGGCTGTTCCAGCCGCTGGCCATCGACGCTCTCGAGAATCAACGCATCCCGTGCCAGGGCGGTATCGAGCGCATCCAGCCGTTGGCGGGCCGCCTCCCACTGCTCGGTCAGTGTCTGCTGCCGTGCCGGGTCCAGCGCTTCTGAACTACGCAGCGCCGCCAGACGCCTCGCCAAGGGGGCGATCACGTCTTCGCTCAACTGTCGGCGTTGTTCGCGTAGCGCCTCCACCCGCGTCAGTCTTTCGCGCAGGACATGCCAGGCCTCATCGCTTGCCGCAGGCAACGGCACCGCGTCGCCTGCCGCACGGAGCGCCACCAGCCGTCCCAGAAATTCTCCCCAGTGCTCGCGCTCCAGTACCAGCAGGTCGTCGGGATACCGGCGAGTGTCGATGGCACCGGCACCCACCCAGCGCCAGTAGCTGCCGTCGAGGTCGCGGTTGCCGGTGCGGTAGAGCACGTCAACCTGGGGATCGCCGGCGATACGTTCCTGGCGCACCCGTTGCCCGGCAAAGCGCTCCCCGGATTCCAGCGTGACGACCTCGACCGGCGCCGGCCAGAAATGCGCCAGCCCCCGACTGCCAAGCAACACCAGCAGTGCCAGCAGCGCCAGCAGCGACAACGCCACGCTGCCCGCCGCCAGCCATGGCCAGCCTCCTTCACCCTGCCGGCGCCATGACGTCATGTCCCACTCCCCAGATGACGGTAACGACGCTTGAGACGCAGGCGCACCACCTCGGCCAGCGTATTGACGCAGAAAGTGAACACGAACAGCAGCAGGGCACTCAGGAACAACAGCCGATAATGGGTACTGCCCACCGCTGCCTCGGGCAGTTCGATGGCCAGGTTGGCTGCCGCCGAACGCAGGCCCTCGAAGGGATTCCATGACATCAGTGCCGTGTTGCCCGTCGCCATCAGCACGATCATGGTTTCACCGACGGCACGCCCGGCACCGATCATCACTGCCGAGAAGATGCCCGGGCTCGCCGCCGGCAGCAGCACGCGCCACAGCGCCTGCCAGCGGGTCGCGCCCAATGCCTGGGCACCTTCGCCCAGGCTGCGCGGCACCCCGGCCAAGGCATCCTCGGCCAGGGCATAGATCGTGGGCACCACCGCGAAGCCCATCGCCAGGCCCACGATCATGGCGTTGCGACTGGCGTAATCGAGCCCCAGCCGGGTTTCCAGCCAGGCTCGCAGGTCGCCACCGAACACCAGCGCCTCCAGGCTCGGTGCGCTGTACATGGCCAGCCACACCAGCAGCGCCAGCCAGGGCATCAGCCAGATCCCCGCCCAACCCAGCGGCAATCGAGCACGCAGGCCATGCGGCAGACGTGCCCAGAGCGCTCCCGCCAGCAGCATGCCCAGCGGCAGGATCACGGCCAGAGCCAAGGCCCCGGCCAGGTGCCGCTCGACGTAGGGGGCCAACACCAACCCGGCCACGAACCCGATGACCACGCCGGGCAACGCCTCCATCAACTCGAGCGTCGGCTTGATGCGTGTGCGCAAGTGCGCCGACATGTAGACGGCACTGTGCACGGCGGCGCCCAGGGCCAGCGGAATCGCGAAGACGAGCGCCCAGGCCGCTGCCTTGAGCGTGCCCCAGGCCAATGGCGCCAGTCCGAAGCGGGTTTCGCTCTCGACGCCGCCGGTCGCGACCTGCCAACGATGCAGCGCTTCGTCATGGCCTTCGTAGAGCACCGGCGTCCAGAGCGTTTCCCAGCTCACCTCGGCATGTTCGGCGGTGATGGCTAACCGGGTCAGGCCCATGTCGCCGAGCCACCACAGCGCGCGACCATCGGCGGTAAAATCCACCGCTCGCGGAAGGCCGTCCGGCGTCTTGCCTCGCCAGCGCTGACCGGCCAAGGCCTGATAGAGCGCCAGTCCGCCATCGGCACCGATGGCCAGGGCCAGGCGACGCTCGGGAAACGCCAGCAACCCGATGACCGGCGCATTGTCCATGCCGCGGTAAGGTTCGGCAGCAACCAGCGGTGCCGCCTCGCCATGCGTATTCAGCCAGCGACGTATCCCCCCGCCGCTGTCGCCGACCAGCAGGGTCTCGCCACCGACCAGGTAGGTCATCGCAGTGATTTGTCGATCCGCGCTCACCGCGGTCAGTTGCCCCAACGACCGTGGCTCGGATGCGGCCAACGACCAGACCGACAATTGTGAATCGTCGGCGAGCACCAGACGATCCCCCCCCAGCGCCAGGTGCGAGGCGCGTTCCGCCAGCGCATGGCGTCGTGCCGTATCGGTCGCACCGCGCTTCATGATGATGGCGACGTCGTCTGTGTCGCTGCGGCCGGCCAACAGCCAGCGTTCGTCGTCGTTGCCCTGCATGACCAGCTCGTCGACCGGCTGTCCGGCAAACAGGGCGTAGCGGCTCGCCTGCGACCATCTCGGGCGCGCATCGTCGCCACGCGGCACCAGGATGACCTCGCCTTGGCTCAGGCCCAGGGCCAGCCACCGCGATGTGTGTGCCGTACTGACAATGGCCTGTTCCTGCCCCAGCCTCGCCACGGGCGCGAGTGTCTGCGACGGGGAGCCTTGCCAGACTGTCCCGTGCGAATCCAGCAAGGTGATCTGCGCCGGGCCATCAACCTGCATCCAGGCCACCTCATCCTGTTCGCGGTTCAAGGCAAGCGGTGACGTCTCGGCATCGACGCTTGCCGACGTGAACAATGGCGCCACTTCCAGCGCCAGAAACACACCGATCGCCAGCACGGCGGCAATGACGCCGATGCCGCCGGCGCTGATCAACAGCGTCGCCAGGCGGTCGCGCGACTGGCGCAGCCGACGGCGCAGGCCCAGGGCAGGCGTGGAATGATCGATCATGGCTCAGCGGTCCGTCACTCAAGCATGGAGCAGCACTTTACGACAATTTCATGTCAGTCGGATGACATGGGTTCCGGTGATGTGTCCAGGCCCAGCGCATGTCGGGCCTGGACACGTGTCTCCTCGGCCAGTGGCACGAAGCCCGCCTCGCGCACCAGCGCTTGTCCTTCGCCCGACAGCACCAGGTCGAAGAAGGCCCGCTCCAGGGGCGGTAGCCGTTCGCCGGGCGGCAGGTTGACATACAGATAGAGGGGACGCGCCAGTGGATAGCGGCCACTGATGGCCGCCGCCATGGTCGGCGAGACACGTTCGCCCCGGGCATCGATCAGCGCCAGCGGCTTCACGGCGCCGGTCACGTAGCCCATGCCCGCATAGCCGATGCCGGCCGGGCTTTCCGCCACGGCCGCCACGACGGCCGAGGAACCCGTGTACTTGTTGACCTGGGGTCGAAAGTCACCATGGCACAGCACGTCGCGCTTGAAGATGGCGTAGGTACCCGAGGCTGCAGTTCGGCCATGCAGATCGAAGCGTCGATCCCGCCAGCGCCCCGTCAACCCCAGGTCTCCCCAGCGCGTCAGCGCCCGGGACGCACCGCAACGATGCGTGTCCGAGAACAACGCATCCAGTTGTGCCAGGCTGATGGCCTCCAGTGGATTCGTGCGGTGCACGAAGACGGCCAGGGCATCGATGGCGACGGGCACCACCAACGGCGCGTAGCCATAGCGTTCGATGAAGGCATCCCGTTCGCTCGACGTCATGGGACGTGACATCGCGCCAACCCGGCTGGTGCCCTCCACCAGCGCCGGCGGCGCCGTCGCCGACCCGGTGGCCTGCAATTGCACACGCACCCCGGGATGCTGCCGCTCGAAGCGTTCCCCCCAGGCTATCATCAGCTCGGCCAGGGTATCCGAACCGGTAATGTCCAGGTTGCCAGCAACGATCGCCAGGCGCTCGGGCTGTGCCTGGGCCGGGAGTGACACGACCAGCCAAGCCAGCAGCACCCACAAGCCCGGCAAGCGACGATCGACCATGATTGCCTCCGTAGATGGTTCGCCACGACGACCTATGGCCGATGACCATGGCGAGGGTTAAGATGGCCGCATTTCAGTGTGACAATAACAACCGTTGGGAAGCGAGCCGATCATGACCGACCTCGATGACGTACCCGCCCCGCAGGGCGACCTGACGCTCAAGCTGCTGGCCACCGGCCAGGACACCAATGTCTATGGCGACATTGCCGGTGGATGGCTGGTCAACCAGATGGACCAGGCGGCCGAACTCTGTGCCGGGCGGCTGGCGCACGGGCGCACCGCCACGGTCGCCATCGAGGCCATGGATTTCCTGTGCCCGGTACGGGTTGGGTCCGTGGTCAATGTCTTCACGGCGGTGCGCGACATCGGCCGCAGCTCGATCAAGATCGATGTCGAGGTGTGGATACGTCCGCCCCACGAGCGCAGCCCCGACGAACTCTACAAGGTCACCGAGGCACGCTTCGTGATGGTGGCGCTGGACGACAACGGGCGCATCCGCGCCGTCCCGGCACGATAAGCGCCCCGCCATCCGGCATGGCGCTCGTCGCTTGCCTTACCTCACCATTTCGCGGTTCTTCAGATACGCGAACTCACCGACATCGGTATAGGCCTTCACGAACTGCTGGAACTGGCGATAGGAATCGTAGATCTTCTTCGAGGCGGGGTCGTTGCCGGTCTGCTCCTCGAGAACCGCCTGTGAGGCCTCCGCCAGTGCCTTGACGACATCGTCCGGCAACTGCTTGAGCTGGACGCCGTGCTCATCGACCAGTGCCTTGAGCGCTTCGGCGTTGCGGTAGGTAAATTCATCGATCATCGCCAGGTTCGCCGAACGTGCCGCCTCGGCCACCACCGCCTTGAGGTCGTCGGGCAGCGAGTTCCAGGCATCCAGATTGACGGTGCCTTCGAGAATCGCACTGGGCTCGTTCCACGCCGTGGTGTAGTAATAATCGGCGACCTGATGCAGGCCGAAGGCCAGATCATTGTAGGGGCCGACCCAGTCCGCGGCATCGAGCACACCGGTCTGCATCGAGGTGAAGATCTCCGAGCCCGGCATGTTCACCGCCGTGGCGCCGATGCGGTTCATGACCTCGCCCGCCAGACCCGGCAAGCGAATCTTGAGCCCCTGCATGTCCTCCAGCGAGTTGATTTCCTTCTTGAACCAGCCGGCCATCTGCGTCCCGGTGTTGCCCACCGCGAGCGGCTTGAGGTTATGTTCGGCGTAGAGTTCGTCCCACAGCTTCATGCCGTCGCCCTGGTACAGCCAGGAGTTGGTCTCGGTGGTGTTCATGCCGAACGGCACGGCGGTGAAGAACTGCGCCGCCGGGACCTTGCCGCGCCAGTAGTAGGATGCGGAATGGCCCATCTGCGCCGTGCCGCTGGAAACGGCATCGAAGACCTCGAGCGCCGGTACCAGTTCCCCGGCGCCATACACGTCGACCTGCATGCGTCCGCCGGACAGCTCACCGATACGCTTGGCGAAATCGTTGGCGCCGGTTCCCAGGCCAGGGAAGTTCTTTGGCCAGGAGGTGACCATCTTCCAGCGAATGGTGTCTTGGGCACGGGCCGTGGAAACGAAGGGAGCGGCGACGGCACCGACCGCGCCGGCACCGAGAACGGAAAGAAACTTGCGGCGTTGCATGCGAACGTGACTCCTGACAAGCGTTTATTATGTTCCGAAACGGAAAGCATGTGTCCAAAGCGCCCGGCGACAGCCTCGCCGAACCTGCAATCAAGCCGAACAGTATGCGTGAAGGCTGAATTGACCGGCAAGGCGCCGCAATCGGCTCAAGACGATTTTTTATCGCCGTCGCGCAGGCGGTTGCCATGGCGTACCAGCCAGTAGCAGACTCCCAGGCCGAGCACGCCCGCAGCAAGGCCGAATATCTTCATGGGCTCGATGGCATCGAGGTCCATGACCATGAACTTGCGCACTACGGCCATGATCGCGATCAGCACCACGATCTCGACATGGATGAAGCCGCCACGCTCGCTCATGGTTCGCACGATGGAATTGTTGAATTCCATGGCGATCAGCACGGTCAGTATCATGTCGAAGACCGCTTGGAACACGCGGTAATCGAAGGGATCGCGAGTCTGGACGAACAGCAGGTCGAAGACGTGCAGGACCAGATAATAAATTGCCACCAGCACCACGCCGCTGATGGCCACGGTCAGGACAAGCGACACCAGACGCTCGAATCGTTGATAACCGGAAAGCTGCGACCAGCTATCGAGCAGTTCGGGAAACCATTTTCTCATGGCAGTCGCCTCAGAGTGGAGTTAGCTTGGCGAAGCCCAGCACCAACCACTTGTCGCCCTCGCCCTCGAAGCTGACCTGGACCCGGGCGCGTTCCCCCTGCCCTTCGGCATTGAGGATGACACCCTCACCGAACAGCGGATGGCTGACCCGCTGGCCCAGCGACAATGATGGCAGGTCGTCGCCCGCCGAGACCGAACTCTGCTGTGACAGGCCATGCCCGGGACGCGTCGCGGTGACCGGTCGCGAGACCTGGCCACGCAGGCGGACTTCCTCCAGCAGTTCCTCGGGCAGCTCGCGCAGAAAGCGCGACGCACGTTGAAAGGTTTCCTTGCCATGCAGGCGGCGCAGTTCGGCGTAGGTCAGGTAGAGCTTGTGCATGGCACGGGTCACACCGACATAGCATAGCCGACGCTCTTCCTCGAGACGGCCGGGCTCCTCCATCGACATCTTGTGCGGAAACAGGCCTTCCTCGACGCCGGCGATGAACACCACGGGGAACTCCAGGCCCTTGGCGGAGTGCAGCGTCATCAGTTGCACGCCATCCTCGAATTCGTCGGCCTCGTGGTCGCCGGCGTTGAGTGCCGCCTCGGCCAGGAAGGCCTCCAGGGCCGCCATGCCCTCGCCGGCTTCCGGCAATTCGAAGACATCGCCCTGAGTGAAGGCGCGCGCGGCCGTGACCAGTTCCTCGAGGTTCTCGACCCGTGCCTGGCCCTTTTCGCCCTTCTCGCTGCGGTGATGCTCGACCAGCCCCGACATCTCGTTGATGTGATCGATGATCTCGTGAAGCGACATGCCGGCCGTGTCGTTGTCGAGCCGTTCGATGAGGTTGGCGAAGGCGGTCAGGGCATTGCCCGCGCGGCCCTTGCAGGTGCCGTCGCTGACGCTGTCGTGCAACGCCTGCCACAGCGAGATGCCCCGGTCGCGGGCGCGCTCGCGCAGGATCTCCACGGTACGCGTGCCGATGCCGCGGGCCGGCACGTTGATCACGCGCTCCAGCGAGGCATCGTCCTCGCGGTTGAGCAACAGCCGCAGGTAGGCCAGTGCGTTCTTGATCTCGAGGCGCTCGTAGAAGCGCTGCCCGCCGTAGATACGGTACGGCATGCCCTGGCGGATCAGGGTTTCCTCGATGACCCGTGACTGGGCGTTGGAGCGGTAGAGGATGGCGATCTCGCGACGGTTGAAGCCCTCGTCGACCTTTTCCTTGATGGTGTCGACGATGAAGCGTGCCTCATCCAGGTCGTTGAAGCCGGCATACACCGAGATCGGCTCGCCCTTGGCGCCGGCCGTCCACAGTTCCTTGCCCATGCGCCCCGCGTTGTGGCTTATCAGCGTATTGGCGGCGTCGAGAATGGCGCTGGTCGAGCGATAGTTCTGCTCCAGGCGTACCGTGCGCGTGTTGGGGAATTCCTGCTCGAAGCGGCGGATGTTCTCGACCCGCGCCCCGCGCCAGCCGTAGATTGACTGGTCGTCGTCGCCGACCACGGTTAGCCCGGCACTGTCGCCGGCCAACAGCTTGAGCCAGGCGTACTGCAGCGTGTTGGTGTCCTGGAACTCATCGACCAGCAGGTGGGCGAAGCGCTCGCGATAGTGCGCCAGCAGGCGCGGGTTGTCGCGCAGCAGTTCGAGGCTGCGCAACAGCAGCTCGCCGAAGTCGACCAGCCCGCCGCGTTCGCAGGTCAACTGGTAGCGCTCGTAGAGTTCGACCATCTGGCCCATGTAGGCGTCGCCGTGAGTCTGGACCTGATGCGGACGCAATCCTTCCTCCTTGCAACTGGAGATGAAGTACATCACCTGGCGCGGCGGGTAGCGCTCGTCATCGATGTTGTGGTCCTTGAGCAGGCGCTTGATCAGTCGCAACTGGTCATCGCCATCGATGATCTGGAAGTGCTGGGGCAACCGTGCATCCTGCCAGTGGGTACGCAGCAGGCGATGGGCAATGGAGTGGAAGGTGCCGACCCAGATATTGCGCAGCGACAGGCCAAGCAGCGCCTCGAGACGCGTGCGCATCTCGCGGGCCGCCTTGTTGGTGAAGGTCACGGCGAGGATGGCATAGGGCGAGAGACGCTCGACCTGCATCAACCAGGCGATACGATGCACCAGCACCCGGGTCTTGCCCGAACCGGCGCCGGCCAGTACCAGCATGTTGCCCAGCGGTGCACTGACGGCCTCGCGCTGGGCAGGATTGAGATCGTCGAGCAGCGACGAAACGTCGCCAGGAGATACGTCGTTCATGCAACGGCTGTCGGCGTGTCGAAATGGACGCTCAGCTTACCATAACCCATCTCTTCGACGCTGACGCCGTTTCATTGCCCGACGGGCCGAGCGCAAGTGCAGCACGCTTTACTCGGGCTCAGGGAAACGCAACGGGTTCAAGCTTCGCTTCACCGCCTTCAGTTGTTCGGCCAGCCGCGGCCCGCGGGTCTTGGCCACACCCACCGCCAGCACATCGATGAGGACCAGATGGGCAATGCGTGAACTCATCGGCGTGTAGATTTCGGTGTCCTCGTGCACGTCAATATACAGCGGCAACGTCACCTCGGCGGCCAGTGGCGAACCACTCGGGCACAGGCCGATCACGGTCGCCTCGGCATCGCGCGCCATGCGCACGCTGTCGACCAGCGCCCGGGTGCGTCCGGTCTGCGAGATAGCCACCACCACGTCGCCTTCCTTCAATGTCGCCGCGGACATGTTCTGCATGTGCGGGTCGGCATAGGCCGAGGTCGAGATCTGCAGGCGGAAGAACTTGTGCTGCGCATCGAAGGCCACGGCCCCGGACGCGCCAAAGCCGTAGAACTCGACGCGGTTGGCCATGGCCAAGGCATTGATCGCCTTGCTCAGCGACTCGATGTCCAGCCGGTCACGCACCGACAGCAGCGTGCCGACGGTGGAATCGAAGATGTTATGGGAAAACTCGGCCACGCTGTCGCTGTCGTTCATCGAGAACTGGGCGAACTGGCTACCGGTGGCCAGCATCTGGGCCAGGCGCAGCTTGAAATCCTGAAATCCGCTACAGCCCAGGGCGCGGCAGAAGCGCACCACGGTAGGTTCGCTGACCTTGGCTTCGGTGGCCAGGTCGACGATCCGCATGTGGATAACTTCTTCAGGGTTTCGCAGTACGAAGCGCGCCACTTTCTGCTCGGAGCGACGAAAGTGCTCCATGCGGCGTCTCATTTCATCGAACAGGGCACGGCTCACGGTTCGCTCCCGAAGCTTTAGAATGGCATGGCGCAACTGCAGTATGCCCAAAATGAGGGGGCAGGGGGAGATTTTGCACGTCTTGTCGTCAACGTAATGATTTTGTCAACTGGTTTATAGTAAGTAATGACGTGTCGTCAACGACACCTCTTCGCCGAACAGGAGAGTTGATCATGCGTAACGCCGAACCCCTGGCCTCCGTGAAACACGAACTCCTCGACATCTTCATGTCACTGCAAGTGGCCGAGCACGAAGCGCGCAAGAAAAACGCCGCCGTGCGCCACCTGCGGGCCCGACGAGGCATCGAACGTCACAACGAGATCAAGCGGCTGGAAAAGGACATCGCCGACCTGAGCGACGATGTCCCGGGCGAGACGCCCCGAGACAAGGGGCGTCACTGAGCCATCGCCCTAGAGACTGCCGACGAAAACCACGATCACGCCGAGCGGCGCAATGTAACGGGCAGCGAGAGACCACATCGTCGAACCGGCCCCGGAGAGGCCCAGTTCGCGGTGGACACTGTCGCGATCAAGACACCAGGCGGCGAAGACAATCGCCCCGAGACCGGTCAGCGGCAGCATGAACTTGCTGGTCAGCGTATCGAGCAGGTCGAAGGTGTTGAGGCCGAAGAGCAGCGGATCGCTCCATACGTTGAACGACAGCAGCGCGGCAATCCCCAGCGCCCAGGCGCCCGCTCCCGCAACCAGCGCGGATCCGACACGGCCCAGCGGAGACCGCTCCTCGACGAACTCGACCACTGGCTCGAGCAACGAAATGGCCGAGGTCAGTGCTGCAAAGGTCAGCAGTAGGAAGAACATCAGTCCCAGAATGGTGCCGCCGGCCATGCTGCCGAACGCCAGGGGCAACGTGACGAAGATCAGCCCCGGGCCGGAGGCCAGGTCCAGGCCGTTGGCGAACACGATGGGGAAGATCGCCAACCCGGCCCCTAGGGCGATGACGGTATCCATGATCACCACGGTCCGTGCCGTCCTGAGCAGGCTGACATCCTCACCGAGGTAGGAACCGTAGGCCATCATGATGCCCATACCCAGCGACAGGGTGAAGAAGGCATGCCCCAGGGCGGCCAGGACGGTACTGCCGGTCAGCTTGCTCCAGTCGGGATTGAACAGGTAGGCCAGCGCCTCGCCGAAATGTCCGGTGGTCATGCCGTAACCGACCAGGATCAGCAGTAACACCGCCAGAGCCGGCATCATGGTGCGTACTGCACCTTCCAGGCCCTTGGTGACACCGCGGGCGACGATACCGATGACCAGTAGCATGAACACGGAATGCCACCCCAGCATCATGCCCGGGTTGCCCAGCATGCCTTCGAACAGTGCACCGATGCCATCGGCGTCCTGGCCGCTGAAGTTGCCGGTTACCGAGCCCAGCGTGTAGGACAGCGACCAGCCACCGATCACGCTGTAGAACGACAGGATCAGGAACGCGCCCAGCACGCCACTGATACCGACGACGGTCCACAGCCCGCTGCGGCCGTTGAGCCGGGCCTGCTCGGCCATGGTATTTATCGGGTTCTTCTGGCCGCGCCGACCGATCAGCCATTCGGCGACCAGAATCGGCAGGCCGATGAAGGCGATACAGATCAGGTAGATGAGCACGAAGGCGGCCCCGCCACTCTCCCCCACCATGTATGGGAATTTCCAGATGTTGCCCAGGCCAACCGCCGACCCCGTTACCGCAAGAATGAAGGCCAGCCGTGAGGACCAGTGCGCGTGAAGCTGTTTCGACATGAGTTCACCCTGAGAGTACGTGACGTCATCGATCGATCGGATGCAATGACGGCTTGTCTTTGTTGGGTCACGTCTTCCGTGTCGCGGATCGCGCGATACGGACAAGGCATGACAGGATCCTGCAGCCCGAGGTCATCGGTAAATCGCGGGCGAAGGCAAGGCAGAGGTCGCATTCAGTCAACGAAAGCGGGTTGGCTTGCCCCGAATTGCCCGTCGGGCTGCCTGCCGCAGGCAGGATCACCGCCGCGTCGCACCGTCTCACGCTGGTCCGGGTGGGGACCACAGCCTGTGACGATGCACCACGTCTACCGGCCACTGGAAAATACAAGGAATGCCCTTTCCTTCCAGCAAGAATTGCCAAGTAAACGCAAGAAGCCGACAAAACTATCGGAATGTTGCGTTAATGGCCAGCCTCGACGCCGATAGTGACAATAGATTAGAAAAGTGTGTTCTGCCGTTCGCCGGGGAATTCGTTCAAATCCGGTAGACTCGAAGCCGCTGCCAGGCGTGAATAAAGATGCCTGGCCAACTGTGGCGCCTGGCGGTTGTCGGGAGTATGCACAAAAAGAAAAGGGGTTTTCCCCTGATTTATCCACAGGGAAAGGCAGTTAATCCAAGGTTCAAAATAGCGCTCATTGATCGACCAATCGAAGTGGCCAATAAAGCGGATGATGGGGCTCGATGCCGTGGAAAGTACGTGTAATGGACGTTTCGGCTTTTCCTGCTGGGCTCGATAGAGACGCGTATCGTTCTCTGCCGTGGTGGAAAACAGTGGCCTGACGTCGAGCATCACACGATCCACACCATGAGTTATCAACAGGCGGTTGAGCTGCTGCTCGGCCATCCCCTTGTGGAAAAATTCACTGGCACGCACTTCGACGGCACAGGGAATGGACTGGGGCCAGTCGCACAATAATGCCTCGAGCTGCGGCAATTCTTCAGCGCCGAAATCCCGTGGCAACTGGATCATCACCGGGCCGAGCCGATCTTGCAGCGGTGCCAGGCGCTCCAGAAATATCTCGAGATCATCCTTGATGCCGACCAGACGTCTCTCATGCGTCAACTCGGAGGGCAGCTTGAAGCAGAAACGAAAATCGGCAGGTGCCTGGCGCGCCCAGGCATCGACTGTTGCCTGTCGCGGGGCACCGCTATAGAACGTGGTATTGCCCTCGACACTGGAGAAGACTTGGGCATAGTCCTCGAGGAAAGCCTCTGCCGGGGCGTGGCGGGCATACAATCCGCCACGCCACTCGGCATTGGCCCACATCGGCAATCCCAGATGGAGCGGGCGCAATGGCTACTCGACGGTGACCGACTTGGCCAGGTTGCGCGGCTGGTCGACGTCGGTGCCCTTGAGCACGGCGACGTGATAGGACAGCAACTGCAGCGGCAACGTGTAGAGAATCGGTGCCAGCGCCTCGTCGACGTGCGGCAGGCGCAGCACGCGGATGCCCTCGGACTCCGTCAGGTGGACACGCTCGTCGGCGAACACGAACAGCTCGCCGCCACGGGCCCGCACCTCCTGCAGATTGGACTTGAGCTTTTCGAGCAGTTCGTCGTTGGGCGCCACGGAAATCACCGGCATCTCGCTGTCGACCAGGGCCAGCGGCCCATGCTTGAGCTCCCCGGCGGGATAGGCCTCGGCATGGATGTAGGAAATCTCCTTGAGCTTGAGCGCCCCTTCCAGCGCGATCGGGTAATGCGCACCGCGCCCCAGGAACAG
>NZ_FOPY01000005.1 GCF_900113605.1 Modicisalibacter xianhensis | reverse complement strand
TAAATACGATGCGTCTTGGGCGCCTGCTTCCTGGGATTGCAGCGGCGACCATGGTCGCCAGTCTGGCGCTGGCAGGGGTTATCCCGCTGAGTGCAGCGTGGAGTAAGGAGAAGATCATCACTGCCGCTGGTCATCCGGCGTCCTGGCTGGCCGTGATCGCCGCCATCGCTGGGGGGCTTAGCGCGTTGTATGCGACACGCTTTCAATTATTGGCATTCGGGCGGGGGCTACATGGCCGCACGAGAACGGCTCCATCCCAACCAGGGCACTCTGCGGTGGAAGCCGGTGCGCTCTACCTGCTCTCGGCAGGCACGCTCGTGCTGTCGGGACTCTGGTGGCCCGGTGTCGGAAGCACCCTTGCTGACCTGCTGTCGATCCAGCTTCCTAAAACCAAATTGTGGGAATTGACCTTGTCGCTACTGTTGGTGGCGCTGGGCATTGGTGTTGGGTTTTGGGCGGTGCGCCGTGAAGTGTCGAGCCAGAGCCGGCAGAGCGAGAAGCGTGCCGCTATGGCGAACTGGATTGGTCTGCCGGCTCTGGCGGAACAGGGTGTGGAGACAGTCATGCGGTTCAGCCATGGCCTGGCACGCTTCGATGATCGCGCCGTGGATGCCGGCATTCGTGCTAGCGCCCGTTTTGGCGTATGGCTGGCCAGGGTGGGTGATCAACGTGGCGAAGGGGCATTCGATGGCGCAACGGGCCTGCTGGCGAAAGGCGTCGACTGGGCGGGTCAAGTAACGCGCCAGGCCCACACCGGACAGATGCATCATTATTACACCGGTATCGCGTCAGGACTCGCCGTGATCCTGCTAATCCTGGGCATAGGAGCGCTCCTTTGATTTTGACTGCAACCTTGGGGCTCCCCATGCTGGGGGCCCTTGTCATCGCCGTTTCACGCCGCTGGACAGAGACCACGGCTCGTCTGTTTGCCGTTGGGGTTTCCCTGTTGCCTGTGTTCTTGCTGGCCTGGGCTTGGCTGCAGTTCGATACGCAAGGCGCACTATTTCAGTTTGTCGAAGAGGTACCCTGGGTACCCAGCCTGGGCATGGGATACCGGCTAGGCGTGGACGGCATTGCGCTGGCTGTCGCGACGATGAGTGCCCTGGTCTTCTCGGCCAGTATCGCCTACCCCGTCGATACGCAGAACCAGCCTCGGCAATACTATGCCTGGATGCTTTTCCTGCAGTCCGTGTCGCTTGGCGTCTTCCTCGCGCTGGACCTGCTGCTTTTCTATGTCTTTTTCGACCTGAGCCTGGTGGGGATGTTTTTCCTGATCGGCCGCTGGGGGCACGGCCAGGCGCAGCTTGCCGCGTTCAAGTTCTTCCTTTACACCTTCTGCGGCTCGCTGCTACTGCTGCTGGCGATCATCGGGCTTTATCTGTCGGTCGAGCCGCATACGTTTGATATGCGAGTACTGATCGAGCAGCAGCCATTGGCGGGAGGGGGTGTGGCCGCTGGTCTCGTGTTCCTCGCCCTCATGATCGGCTTCGCCATCAAGACCCCCATCGTGCCCGTGCATACCTGGCTGCCCCAAGCGCATGTCGATGCTCCCGGACCGGCCTCGGCGGTTCTCGCTGGGGTGCTGCTCAAGATGGGTACCTACGGCATTATCCGCATTCCTTACTCGATGATGGGAGAGACCTTTGCCCGCTACGCCCTGATCATCGCTCTCTTTGCTGTCGCATCGATTCTCTATGGGGCTTTCGTGGCATTGGGTCAGAGAAATCTGAAGCGACGCATTGCCTATACCTCGATAAACCACATGGGCTACACGGTGCTGGGGATCGCGGTGGCCGGTGCCCTGATTCAGGATACAGAGTACGCCCGCGAGCTGGCCCTGGTGGGGGCGACGGTAGAGATGGTGGCCCACGGCCTGATTACCGGGGCGTTGTTTCTGATCTGTGGCTCGTTCTGGCAGCGCACTCAGGAGTACGATCTGGATAGCTATGGTGGACTGCTCCGGCAGGCCCCGCTGCTAACAGCGTTCACCGTTCTCGCCTCGTTTGCCAGCCTGGGCCTTCCTGGCCTGGCCGGCTTCGTGGCGGAATTTCACATCTTTGCCGGCACCTTTGACGTCTACCCCTGGCTAGCCGTGATTGGCGTGCTGGGCATTCTGGTCACGGCATCGCTGTTCCTGCAGATGCTGCAGAAGCTGTTCTTCGGAACGCTGCCACAGCGCTGGGCTCACTTTGAGGATCTTCATGCGGTTGAGTGGGGTGTGCTCGCGGTGCTATCGGCAGGCTTCGTGATCATCGGTATAGCGCCGGAGTTCTTGCTGACACTGATCGAAGCCTCTGCGACGCTGCTGGTGGGGGGGCCCTGATGCCTATCGGTGACGTCCTACCGGAAATCAGTCTAACGCTCGGCGCCGTAGTTATTGTGTTGTTCGCTGCGTTTACTCGGCAACAGCACCACCACTGGGCAGCCGTGCTGGCCCTGCTCACGATTGCCCTCTGTGTAGTGCTGACCTTAGCGCAGTGGAGTGGACCGCCAAGGCTGACGTTCTCCGGTGTGTGGGCTCTGGATGGCGTGGCAATCTCCAGCAAGCTGGTGGTACTGATCGCCGGTGCACTGGTCGTTGCCATGTCTCCTGAGTGGATGCGGACCGATCGCCGACATGGCGAATACTACGCGTTGGTGCTGTTCGCTCTGCTGGGCGTCATCATGATGGCGTCAGCTAGCGATACCATGGAGCTGGTGCTAGGCGTGCTGTTGTCCTCGGTAGCCAGTTACCCGCTGGCCGCCTATCACCGTGGCTGGGCGCCCGCGCTGGAAGCTGGCATGAAGTACTTTCTGATCGGTGCCTTGACCAATGCATTGCTGACGATCGGTGTGGTGGTGGTGTTCGGCCTGACCGGTAACACCGGCTATCCGGAAATTGCTCAAGGATTCGCCGAAGGCAGTGACAACCTGGCGCTGACCATCGCCACGGCTTCAATTGTACTGGGCCTGACCTTCAAGCTGGCGGCCTTTCCTGCCCACGCCTGGATGCCGGATGTGGCCCAGGGCTCTCCGGCACCGGCGGCGGCCTTTTTGACGGTGATCCCCAAGATCGGTGCTGCCGTCGCGTTGGCCCGTTTTGTATCAATACTCCCTCCGGATGTTGCCTGGCGAGCGATTGTAGCCATGATTTCGGTCACAACCATGACGCTGGGTAACGTGGCCGCACTGCGACAGACAGACGTGCGGCGCCTGCTGGGTTGGTCATCGGTCTCCCAGTCCGGTTATGCCCTGATGGCGATTGTGGTGATGGGAGCCAGCGAGCAGGCCCTGTCGGCTCTGGTGTTCTTTTTGGCTAGCTACGCCATTGCCAACCTGGCGGCCTTCGCCGTGGTCACACACCTGAGAGGGCGTACCGCACTGGACGATTATCAGGGGCTGGCCAGAAAAGTACCGATTGCTGCAATGATACTGATTGCGTCGCTGTTATCCCTGGTGGGCATCCCGCCGCTGATTGGTTTCTTTGGCAAGTTCATGTTGTTCAGCGTCACGATCGAAGGGGGATACACCTGGCTGGCCTTCGTGGCCGCCGCCAATACCGTTATCTCGCTTTTCTATTACCTGCGCATCGCGGCCTTGATGATGTTTAGCGGTGCCCGGCCCATCGTGCATGTGCTGTTGGGACAATGGGCACGGTCCACCATGGTCGTGGCTGGCTTGCTGCTGATTGTCGGGGGGCTTGGCGTAGAGACACTCATGATATTCACCGACTCGATACGCTTTGCACTGTAGGTATTGGCAGGTCTGGCGGCCTGTCTGAGCAAGTTCAATGGAGTATTACTTAGGAGGGAGTCACTTATGTCATCTGCTCAAGGTTTGGCTATCGACACGCCTGATAGCCTGCATACCAAGGAGTGGCTGCGCACGTACCAGCGGGTTCGCGCCGCCACTGAGGATCTGTGCGCCTCTGCACAAGGAAGACTACATGGTGCAGAGCATGCCGGATGTCAGCCCGCCGAAATGGCACATTGCCCATGTCAGCTGGTTCTTCGAAGCCTTCATCCTGAAACCCTTTCACCCTTCCTATCAGACCCTCGATCCTGCGTACGATTACCTGTTCAATTCTTACTACGAGACCCACGGTACGCCGTTTCCGCGTCCCGATCGCGGCATGATCTCACGGCCCACCGTGGATGATGTGTATCGCTATCGTGCGCACATCGACCGGGCCATGGCAGAGCTGCTTAGCGACCCGCCGCAGGAACACTTGCCCGAGATTCTTCGACGTCTCGAGCTGGGCCTGCCGCATGAGCAGCAGCACCAGGAACTGCTGTTCATGGATATCAAGCATATCCTGGCCCAGAACCCGCTGTGCCCGGCTTACCGGAATGACCTGACGCCGCCACCTGCGCGTGACATGGGCGAGCTTGGCTGGCACGCCTATCCGGCTGGGGTGAGGCACATTGGCCATGACCAGGCCGAGAAAAGCTTTGCCTACGACAATGAGATGGGACGCCACCGTCAGTTTGTCGAGGCTTTTCAGATTGCCGACCGTCCGGTGACCAACGGCGAGTTTCTCGCGTTCATGAAGGCGGGGGGTACGACACACCTGACTACTGGCTATCGGATGGTTGGGCGACGGTCAAGGCAGAAGGCTGGAAGGCACCACTCTACTGGGTCGAGCGGGATGAAATCTGGCATCACTATATCTTGGGCGGCCTGGTGCCGGTCGACATGAATGCGCCGGTGTGCCACGTCAGCTTCTTTGAAGCCGATGCCTATGCGCAGTGGGCCGGGGCCCATAAGCTCTGGGACTCCATCCAGGCCGTTCTGGCGCTACCAGACGATACCCGGCTCTTTACGGGGCATGACTACATGCCTGGACCCTGCCGTCTCTACAGGTCAACATTCGTGGCGGCGCCTTGCCGGAACCGGAAGATAACCAGAACAGGGGTTCGGATCATCAGCTTTCGCAAAGCTAATACACGAGAGGTTAAGCCCTATGATCAAGCGACTGGCGGATAAGGAGGGCGAAGTCAGGGAGCTAACAGACGAGGACGTTAAGCAGATGCGCCCGATGGGCGACGTGCTGCCTATGGAATTCCAGCGCACCATCAGGCAAGGGATTAGCGTGACCACAGCAAGCCCCTACCAAAGTGGAAACCACCATGCGGTTATCGCCTGATGTGGTAGACCATTACTCTTCGGGAAATCAAAAAATACAGGAAACCAGCCTTAACGACCAATTCCCTGCATTCATGCAGAACGATTCACCTGCTCCTGGTGATTCTACTGCTCCGGCGGCTGCGGCGGTTCGCCGATATCCATGACCGCATCGAGGTCGGCGCCGCCACCTTCGGGCAGTTCGAGGGTGACCGCGTGCTCTTCCCGTAGCCATTCATTCAGGGAACGGATGTTGCTGGTGTCGAGCACGCCCGTCTGTTGACGCAGCGCGATCAGATCGATGACGTAATTATAGCGCGCCTCGGCGTAGTTGGAGAGGGCATTGTACAGGCTCTGCTGAGAGTTAAGCACGTCGACGATATTGCGCGTTCCCACCTCGTAGCCGGAGCGGGTGGCTTCCAGCGCGCTACGGTTGGAGACGATCGCCTGGCGCTGTGCCTCTACGGTCTGGACATCGTTGATCACCTGGGTGAACAGCGAGCGCACCTGCTGGATGGTGATGCGACGCTGCTCCTCGAAATCATACTGGGCCGACTCCAGCAGATAGGTTTGCTGATTGACCTGGGCGCTGGTACTGCCGCCGTTGAAGATCGGCAGGCTGACGGATAGGCCGACCTCGCTGCCGGAGTTGTGGCCGCGCACGTAATCGATGTCGCTGTCGGAATAGTCGTAGCGGGCATAGGCATCGAGGGTCGGCAGATAGCCGGACTGGGCGATGTCCACGTTCCGGTTGGCGATGTCGACCGCTTCCCCCGAGGAAAGCAGCGTGGGGTTGTTCTCCAGTGCCAATGCCACCCAGGTGTCCCGCGACGTAGGCTGCGGCGCTTCGATGGGTAACTCGTCGCCCAGGCCTTCAATGCTCTCGTAACGCTTGCCGGTCAACCGCTCCAGCGTCTCGAAGCTGACCTGCAGGTCGTTCTGCGCGGCGATGCGCTGGGCCCGGGCCTGGTCGGCGGCGGCCTGTGCTTCGTGCACGTCGGTGATTGCGATCAGCCCGACCTCGAACTGCTCGCGGGCCTGCTCCAGCTGGCGACCAATGGCCCGCTCCTGGGCCACCCGGGCGGCAAGTACGTCCCTGGCGCGCAGAATTTCGAAATAGGACTGGGAAACGTTGAACAGCAGCTGCTGACGGTCGCTTTCCAGCAGCAGGGCCTGCTGGTCGATATCCTCCTCGGCGCGCTGTAATTCGTACCAGTTGGTCGCGTCGAACAAGGCTTGGGTCGCTTCCACGCCGATGCTGGTCGAGTTGTAGTTGTCATCCTCTCCGCGCGTGCCGACGCCCAGGCCCCCACCGCCGGACGCGCCATCGCCCAAACTGTCCACGGCACCGTTCCCCGCACTTTCCTGGCTCTCGTAGGTGCGGTTGTTAGCGGCGTTGGCGGTCGCGTTGACTTGTGGCAGCAAATCGCCGCGCTGCACGTTGCGTGCGGCTTTGACGCTGTCGTAGATCGAACGTGACGAGGCCAGTTCGGCGCTGTTCTCCAGCGCATCGCGGGTGATGGTCAGCAGATCGGCGGCGTGGGCCTGTGACGATATTGCCGCCGCCACCAGCAGTGGCAACAATTTGCGGCGTATCGAGACAGACTTGGCGCGGGAACGCAGGGAAGGTCCTTGGGACGGCATCGACGTTATCCTTTCATTAGACGTGCGCGGTATTATACATACGAAGGCGCATGTTTTCTCAGCCTGATGGAATACAGTGCAGGTATTATGCATACGTAAGCGGCTCCATGGGCAACATGAATGCCGCCATGGAACGACAAAGCCAAGGGGTGGGGCTCTTACACGCCGTCAAGGAACCTACACAGCCGATGTTCTCTAAAAATGGGTATATATAGTAAATAGGCAGATTTTCTTCACAAATTCACATACGCTGTCGTATGTTAATGGTCTGTCAGCTATCAGCTCTGGAGAGGAAATATGCATAGTGGACGTCTGTGGGTGCTCTTCTTGTTACTGTTTCCCCTCGCCACCTCGGCGTCCGCCGATGGCCTGTTCTCTCTCAAGGTGGAAAACGACTCGCTCTCCGCCGGCGGCGATGGCCATTATACCAATGGCATCGAGGGGTTCTGGGCCTTCGAGCCCGTTGACGGGCACTGGACGCGCCGTTTCGCCGAGGCGCTTCCGGGCTGGTCGGTAGGCAGCCTGGATGGCGTGGCCTACCGCTTCGGGCAACAGATGTATACGCCCAACGAGATCGGTGCCGAGAAGCTGATCGAGGACGATCGCCCCTATGCTGGCCTGCTGTATGGCGGGGTCTCGCTGTTCGACAACGAGCAGCATGACGGCTGGCGACAAGCAGACAGCCTGCACCTGGATGCGGGTATCGTGGGGCCGGCCTCCGGCGCCGAGGAAGTCCAGCGCAACTTTCACAACCTGATTGCTGCCGAAGAGCCGGAGGGCTGGGATAATCAGCTCGACAACGAGCCGGTCGTCAACCTCGCCTACGAGCGCGCCTGGGTATTACAGCAACGTCTCGCCGGGCTGGAAGTCGAATATGGACCGTCTGCGGGTTTTGCCCTGGGTAACCTGTACACCTTTGCTTCCAGCGGCCTGGGGCTGCGTCTGGGAGAAGGTCTCGATCGCAGCTTCGGCATCCCCGCGGTCGCCCCGGCCCATAGCGGGCAATCGTCCTTCCAGCCCGGTCACGGCTTCAGCTGGTACGTCTTCGCCAATCTCGAAGGCCGCTATATGGCTCATAATCTGCTGCTCGACGGCAACACCTTCGAGGACAGCCACTCCGTGGATCGTCGCGAATGGGTCGGCGATGCCCAGCTCGGCGCGGCGCTGACCTGGGATCGCTGGCAAGTGGCTTACACCTATGTGTGGCGCAGCGACGAATTCGAGGAACAAGGCGACTTCGATCAGTTCGGGTCGCTCACTCTTTCGACCTGGCTATAGGTGATAAAAAAGTGACATGGAAAAACAGCGCCCCCCGCCCCACCCCGGCCCGCCAGGGCGCTTCTTCCATCAGAGGATACTAAAATGCAGCTAGAACGCTTTCATGGTTGGCTGCCATTCGCTTCGCTTGCCCTATTGCTTGTTGCCACGCCGAGCGTGGCTGAACAGCAATGGGAAGGCAGTATCGGCGCCGGGGCACTCTATGCACCTGATTACCTGGGCAGTGACGATTACGAAACCAAGGCCTGGCCGACACTTAGTCTGAGCTACGGTGATCGCTTCTACTTCAATCTGCGCGATGGGCTCGGCTGGAATGCCGTTCGCCAAGGCAACTGGCGTGTATCGCCCTTTATCGGCTATACGCCGGGCCGTGACGATGATGACGACCTGCACCGCCTGGACGAGGTCGACGGCGGTGCCACCGCAGGTCTGCGCGTTGCCTACATCGACGACGCCTGGGTATACAGCGCCGCCGCCCAGACACCCTTCAGCGGCGACGTGGATGGCTACCAACTCGCGCTCAAGGCGCGCTGGAATGAACAGTTCAGCGAGCAATGGTCCGCCGCCTTTGGCCCGAGCCTGACCTACAGCAGCGCAGACTGGACCGAGGACATGTTTGATATCTCTTCAAGAGAAAGTGCGCGTTCCGGCCTGTCCGCCTACAACCCTGACAATGGTTACTTCCGTTTCGGCCTAGGCGGCAGCCTGAGCTACTGGCTGACGCCCGAGTGGTCGATTACCGGCCTGGCTGGCGTCTCACAACTGACGGGGGACGCCGAGGACAGCCCGATCGTCGAAGATATCGGCGATGCCACCCAGGCCTATGCCGGGGCCTTTATCCGCTATCGGTTCTAACGCGGCGGCTTGTGTCCTGTACGGCGCTCCACTCGATGGCGAGAGTTCCTGACGGATTGGCGCATAAGGCACGGCGGGAGGCTCCGATTCTCTCTGCTGTGCTGCTTGTTTGGCTTGTTGACGGGGTGCACCCTGCCGGCCCCGGACGGCCGTAGCGTTTCCAGCGCGCTGGGCAATGAGGAGGCCAGGGCCACCCAGCTTGGCCGGGCGATTGCGCCGCGGGTGGAAGCGCATCCCGGCAAGAGCGGCATCTATCCGCTACAGAATCCGCTCGACGCCTTTGCCGCCCGGGTACTGCTGGCGCAGGCTGCCGAGCGCACCCTCGATGTCCAGTACTATATCTGGCAGGGCGACACCACCGGCACTCTGTTGCTGGGCGCCTTGCATGCCGCCGCCGAGCGAGGCGTGCACGTCCGACTGCTGCTCGATGATAACGGCACCTCCGGCCTGGACAGCGAACTGGCCGCCCTGGCCACGCATCCCAACATTGAAGTGCGTCTGTTCAACCCCTTTGTGGTACGCAGCCCCAAGTGTGGTTGGGATGTCTGACCGATTTCTCGCGGGCTAACCGGCGCATGCACAACAAGTCCTTCACCGCCGACAACCAGGCCACCCTCATTGGCGGGCGCAATGTCGGCGATGATTATTTCGGGGCGGCCGAAGGCGTGTTGTTCGCCGATCTGGACGTGACCGCCGTCGGCCCGGTGGTGAAGAACGTGTCCAGCGACTTCGACCGCTATTGGGCCAGCGAGTCCTCCTATCCTGTCGAGCGGATCCTGCCAGCCGCCGACCGCGACCGGCTGGATCGACTGGCTGCGAGTGCGTCGAGCGTCGAACGCGACCCCGCCGCCTCGGCCTACATGATTGCAGTACGCCAGTCGGGTTTCGTACATGAACTGTTGGCCGGCCAGCTGGCCCTGGAGTGGGCCGCTACCCGCATGGTCAGCGATGATCCCGCCAAGGGGCTCGGCGACAGCGAAGAAGCCGGACTGCTGATCCACCAACTCGAAGAAGTCCTCGGCGTGCCGAGCCGGGATGTGGCGCTGGTCTCGCCCTATTTCGTGACCACGGCGGCAGGCACCGAGGCCTTTGGCGCGATGGCCAGACGCGGCGTCAAGGTCCGCATCCTGACCAATTTCCTGGACGCCACGGATGTAGTGGCCGTGCACGCCGGCTATGCTAAGCGGCGCAAGGCGCTGCTGGACGCTGGCGTCATCCTCTATGGAATGCGCAGCCTGCCATCTGTCAGCGAACGCGGCAGCGAGCGCCCCGGGCCTTTCGACAGCTCCGGCTCCAGCCTGCATGTCAAGACCTTCTCGGTGGATAGCGAGCGGGTACTCGTCGGCTCGTTCAATTTCGATCCGCGTTCAGCCAATCTCAACATCGAGCTCGGCTTCGTCATCGATAGCCCGACGCTGGCGCAAAGCATCGCAGCCGCATTCGACGACCAAATCCCCGCCTACGCCT
The DNA here is from genome assembly GCF_900113605.1 of Modicisalibacter xianhensis. Lineage (GTDB taxonomy): Bacteria > Pseudomonadota > Gammaproteobacteria > Pseudomonadales > Halomonadaceae > Modicisalibacter > Modicisalibacter xianhensis. Next base: position 292,562 of record NZ_FOPY01000005.1, on the reverse strand, counting down.
ACGAGGTTCGTCTGAGCGAGAAAGGCCAGCTCTATCGGCTCGAGCAACAGGGGGCAAAACACCTTTGCCATGACAGCGAGCCCAATATCGGCTTCCGGAAGCGCAGCGGTGTCTTCCTGCTATCGCTGCTGCCGATCAAGTGGCTGTTGTGAGCCCGATGATAAGACAAGGAAGCTCGGTCTATATCAATGAGCCGCATGTCCCCCATGATGTTTTCGCAGCAAGCCCATTTTGCGCAGACGGGTATGAGCATCGAGATACTCCTGCTGCGGAACGGAGCGATAGGCATCCTCGCTGGCCAGGTACTTGACCAATACACGCCGCTCATCGGGTATGCAGCAATCTCGACGCTTGCCGTGCAGCGTTACGATGACATCATTATCATCCTCCAACGTGGCCCGACAGAGGCCGGATTCATCGGGCGCCTCCTGCACAATCACTGTCTCGCCCAGCAGCGCTCGGGTAGCAGTTTTACGGGATTGGTGGCAGCGATGTTTCAATGCCTGACAGGTTGCCATACTCAGCGGTGCCGCGATGGCCAGGACCGCCCAAAGCATCACCAGACCTAGCGGGGCACGCCATATGCCTAATGATAGGTGTCGCAGCACAAGCCATTCCAAGGCAAAGCCAATCAACGTGCCATACAGCAACAGTGCGGTCAGCGCGATGGATGCCGGTACTCCACGAAACCCCAGTGACACCATGGTACTGGCGAGGTGGTCGTCACGAAGGCTGTCATGCTCGAAGAATTCGACAGGCGCCAGCCCCACCGCAACCAGCAACCAGTAGATGGCAACCAGACACAGCAGACCTACCAAGATAATAAGGGGAAAACTCAGGGCGGTCTGAACGAGAAGTTCCATGACGCACCTCCACAGCAACGCTGGTTGAGGAGTGAGAGACGTTTGAGTTCCTGAATACCGATGGTCCGTCAATGGACTCCTTGGCTATGAATTTAATCTGATCTTGTCCTATTTTTAAGATAGTCAAATCCGATGGTTCTGTCGGTAGGCTTTTTTAGAATCGTCAGCTCCTTTAAACAGCAAAGCCAAGGCTTTCGCCTTGGCTTTGCAGGATGGTCTATCAGTCAGCCTCGATCAGGTTCAGGATCCCCAGACGGTTCATTCTCCTTCCCGCGCTTGCGTGCCAGCCAGTGCGACACGTGCGCGATCATGGCGTAAAAGCTGGGTACGAAGAAGCTCGCCAGTATCGCCACCGAAAGCATCCCCACCGCCACCGTGGTGCCGATATGGTGACTGCTGGTTTCGCTGGCGCCGGTGGCTATGGCCAGCGGCAATGTCCCCAGGATGAAGGCCAGCGAGGTCATGACGATCGGGCGGAAGCGCAGCTCCGCCGCGTTAATCGCGGCCTCGCGAATCGACTGGCCCATCTCCTTGCGCTGCAGCTCGGCGAACTCGACGATCAGGATGGCGTTCTTGGCCGCCAGCCCGACCACCACCAGCATGCCGACCTCGACATAGATACTGGTATCCAGGCCGCGCAGCACGATCCCGCCAATCGCGCCGAGAAACGCGAAAGGCACCGCCGTCAATACCGCCAGCGGCAACGACCAACTCTCGTATTGGGCCGACAGGATCAGGAACACCATGACGATACCTAAGGCGATGGCAAGGGTGGCGGCATTGCCAGTGTTGGATTCCTGATAAGCCGTCCCCGTCCAACCCATGCCCCAGTTGTCTCCTAACACCTCGTTGACCACCTCTTCCATGGCGACAATCGCCTGACCCGAGCTGTACCCTTCGGCGGGGCCGCCCTGGAACTGAGCGCCGTTATAGACGCCGAAGCGCGTGACCACCGCGGGGCCTGCCTGGCGCTCCAAGGTAACGAACTCCGACAAGGGAATTCGCTCGCCGTCGCCGCCACGCACGAAGACCTTGTTCAGATCTTCAGGTGTCTTGCGGAATTCATCCTCGTTCTGCAGCAGTACCTGAAAGTTGCGGTTCTGGTAGGAGAAATAGTTGACGAAACCGCTGCCGAAGGTATTCGACAAGGTCGCGTTAAGGTCCTCGATCGCCACGCCATAACTCAGCGCCTTCTGTTGGTCGATCTCGGCCCGGTACGACGGCACGTTGACATTGAAGGTGGTAAACACCCGGTTCAGCTCGGGTCGCTCATTGGCCGCCTGCATGACCTTCAGTGACGCTTCGTAGAGCTCCCGGGAACTGGCCCCGGCGAAGGATTGCAGGTAACCGGTGAAACCTCCCGTCGTGGACAGACCGATGATCGGCGGCATGTTGAATGCCATCACCGTGCCACCCTTTATATCGGCGCCGATCTGCATGATCTTGCCGATCAGTTCGTTGGCCGTCAGGTCTCGCTCACTCCACGGCTCCATGTTGATGAACATGATGCCCCTTGCGGTATTGACCGCGCTCGACAGCATGTCGTAACCGGCCACCGCCGAGGAGTACTGTACGCCGGGAATCTTCTCGATTTCAGCGCTCAGCTCCTGCATATAGGCACTGGTGCGAGCCACCGAGGCCGCATCGGGTAGCGAGACACTGGCCAGCACGAGCCCCTGATCGGTTTCGGGCACCAGCGTCGAGGGGGTGCGCTCGTAGAGCCAGTAGGAGAATATACAGGTGGCGACCGCCAAGGCCAGCGTCAACACCCAGTGCTTGACCAGGATACGCACCACCCACATATAGACTCGCGTCACCCAGGCAAAGAAGCGGTCGAACAGGCGAAACGGCGTATGTAGGGCGTGCATCAGCTTCGAGTCGCCCATCTCCCGCTTGCGCTTGATGAAGATCGCCGTGAATGCCGGAGTGAAGGTCAACGCGATCAAGGCCGAAAACGCGACGGAAACGGCAATGGTCAGGGCAAACTGCTGATAGATCTGGCCGGTAAAGCCCCCCAGGAAGGCCACCGGCACGAACACCGCGGCCATGATCAATGACGTCGCAATAACCGGACCGCCCACCTCCTTCATCGCCTGGATCGTGGCGTCACGTACCGAGATGTTCTCGTCCTCCTCGAGTACCCGCTCGACGTTCTCCACTACAAGTATCGCGTCGTCCACCACGATCCCGATCGACAGCACCAGCGCGAACAGCGTCAGCAGGTTGATCGAGAAACCGAACATGAAGAGTCCAGCAAAGGTGCCCACAATCGCGACCGGCACGACCGACATGGCAATGACCGTGAAACGCCAGTTCTGCAGGAACACGAACAGGATCACCGCGACGATCAGGAAGGCCTCGATAAAGGTATGCAACACCGTCTCCACCGACGCATCGATGAACAGCGTGGTATCATAGGGCACCACGTATTCCATGCCCGGCGGGAAGCGACCGGCAACCTCCTCCATGGTCGCCTTGACGGTTTCGGCCGTTTCCAGGGCATTGGCACCGGGCTGCTGATTGATGATGATCGGCGTCATCGTCGCGCCATTCAGACGCGCATCGATACCATAGAAGGAAGCGCCCAGTTCGATGCGCGCCACATCCTCGAGTCGCAGCGACGAGCCATCCGGATTGGTGCGCAGATAGATATTACGAAATTGCTCGGCATCTGACAGGCGCCCACCGGCGGTGATGGTATAAGTGTAGGCACGCGGGTCGCCCTGCGGCGCCTGCGCCAGGCTGCCGGCCGGCACCTCGGTATTCTGCGCGCGAATGGTACTGGCCACTTCGGCCGGCGTCAGGTCATACTGGGCCAACTTGTCCGGGTCCAGCCAGATGCGCATGGCAAACTCGCCCCCTCCCAGCACCGAGGCATCGCCCACGCCCGGCACCTGGCGCAACTCGTCAAGGATGTTGAGCGTGGCGTAGTTCTGCATATAGATGTTGTTGTACTCACCGGATGGTGAGACCAGCGCGACCATCATCAGAATATCACTCGAGCGCAGCTCGACGGTGACCCCCTGATCCTGCACTTCCTGGGGCAGTTGCGATAGCGTCTGCTGAACCCGGTTGTTGACGTTGATGGTATTGATATCGCCATCGGTGCCGATACCGAACGCCACGTTCATGCTCATGCTGCCATTGTCGGCGCTCGTCGAGGTCATATAGATCATGTCCTCGACGCCGTTGATGGATTCGGCAATCGGGGCTGCTACCGTCTGCGCGACCGTTTCCGCGTCAGCCCCGGGGAAGGTGGCCCGCACCGACACCGTCGGCGGCACCACACTTGGATACTGCTCGATCGGCAGTGCGCGCATCGCCACCACCCCGACCAGGGCGAGAATCAGCGAGATGACCGTGGCAAAGATCGGCCGGCTGATGAAGAAGTTGGAAAAGTTCATTTGTTGCCTTCCTCACCATCTTCAGCCGCCGACGCCTCTTGGCCAGCTTCGGCCTGCCCGGCAGCTTCCTGCGCCTCGGCTTGCTCGGTAGCCTCCTCTTCCTCCGCCTGCGCGGAGAGCCGCTCGGCGTCGCCACCGAAGGGTTGCGGGTCGATGCTCGTGCCGGCCTCGAGGCCGCCAGGATCGCTGACAATAACGCGATCACCTGGCTCAAGCCCATCGGTGATGATCTCCCAGGGCCCGGCGGACTCACCGACCGTCACATTCCGCGTGCGCGCTGTGTTCTGCTCGTCCAGTACAAAGACCTGCGGGCCCATCAGCCCTTGCGTCACGGCGATTTCCGGCACCGCCAGCACATCGTAGCGCTTGAGGCCTTCGAGCCTCACACGCACGAACTGCCCCGGCAGGAAAAGTCCTTCGGGGTTGTCGAAGTGAGCGCTTGCCTGAACTGTGCTGGTAGATTCGCTAACCTGTGCGCCTAGAAAATCGAGCTGACCTTCCAGTGGTTCTACCGCGTTTCCGCTGATTGTGGGGAATTCGAGAACAGCAATAATCTCGCTCTGGCCTTCACGACGCTGTCGGCGCAGTTCGAAAGCGTCCTCCTGTGGCATCTGGAAGCGAACCTCAAGAGGATCGAGAGGTGTGATGGTTGCCAGTTCGGTCCCCGAGGCGACGAAATTGCCGACATTGACTTCGCTCAGGCTGATCTGGCCGCTGACAGGCGCCGTAACGTCGCTATAGTTAAGATCAATCTGGGCGCTTTCCAGCGCCGCTCTTGCCTGCGCGACGTTGGCTTCGGCGACACGCAATTCCGCCAGCGCCTGATCACGTTGCTGCTCGCTGACGGAGTTTTGACGCAGCAGCCGCTCGAAGCGCTCGGCATCGCGCCGTGCACGGTTTGCCTCGGCCTGGGCGCTCTTCAGGTCGGCCTCGCGCTGACGCACAATGGCCCGGTATACGTCGGGCTCGATGGTGTACAGGCTATCGCCCTTCTCTACCATTTCCCCAGGCTCGAAATGGCGTGCCTCCAGGGTCCCCTCGACGCGCGCGACCAGCCTGACCTCGTCGTCGCTGCGCAGCATCGCGGAGTAGGATTTATCCAGAGGAATGTCCCGGGGCGCCATCTCCGTGACCTGCGCAGTCCTTGGAGGAGGCTGCTGCCCCTGCCCCTGCCCGGCCTGTTCCTCTTCACCACATCCGGCCAGCGCCAACGCCATCAGGGCCATGCCAAGGCATAGTCTATGCCTGCTCGCTGCTACGCGCATCGCCTACTTCCTTAGTCGAGTCAACAAAGACGCCTAGACTACATCCATACATAAATGAATGTAAATATCGGCGCATTACGGTATGATGGCGACAAAGAGTCCGGACCCCTTAGTGTTACCATGCCCAGACGCACCAAAGCCGAAGCCGAAGCCACCCGCGAAGCCTTGCTCGATGCCGCCGAGGAGGTCTTCTTCGACAAGGGCGTGGCACGCGCCTCGCTCGAACAGATCGCCCGGCATGCCGGCATGACCCGTGGCGCGATCTACTGGCATTTCAAGGACAAGGCGGACCTGTTTCACGCCCTGCTCAATCGTGTGCGCTTGCCCTTCGAGGAATTGCTGGACGAGGTCAGGGAGACCTCCGGCATCGACTCCCCCCTGGAGACGCTGCGCTTGGCCTGCCATAACAGCCTGGTACGCATCGAGCGGCCCCGTGACCGGCGGACCCATGCCATCCTTCTGCATCGCTGCGAGTTCTTCAGCGACATCAATCCGTTGGAAATGCAGAATCGTCTGGTTCGCGAATGCCAGAAAAGCATGTACAAGCAATTACGTCATGCGCATGACCTAGGGCTGCTCGCCCCCGGCCTGGCTCCCGAGACCGCCACCCGGCTGCTGCAATCGATGCTTAGCGGCCTCGTCCACGACTGGCTGCGCGACCCTGCGAGCTTCCCATTACGCGACGAGGGCGGCGCACTGATCGACACACTATTCGGCCTAATCAGCTGGAACGCCTGATACACTCCGCATGTATGCAGAGCAGCATAGACGCTACAATGGCGCAGAGCACAGCGTAGAGGAGGCAGGGCAAAGGCCATAGACGCTCTCGAACTGGTCCGGGAACTGGGGTCTCGGATGGCGTATCATTGCGCCCGATACGCCCGCCCACGACTATCTCTATGCACACATGCTCTATGCACACATGCAGGTCGCGCTTGCGGTACTGGATCATTACCGGCTTGACCGGCGGCCTGCAGCTGGGGCCGGCGAACCTCTTCAGCTTCGTGGCGGGTGATCCCCTGTCCACCTGATGCTCGTCTTCTAGTAAATCACTGGACGGTTTTCAAAGCCGAACAAGTGCCCGTCCCATAAGTAGATATGGTTTCAACTATCCTTCTTGATTCAACCAATAAACGCAGCACCTGCGGTCTTCAATGCGCCTGAACATTCTCCCAGAAACACCTGGGCGGGCGTTCGGTAACCCAGGCGCTTCCTGGGCCGGTTATTGAGCTTCTCTACCACGCGTCGTAACTCGGCATCGCTCACTCTCCGAAAATCGGTGCCCTTTGGAAAGTATTGCCGAATCAGCCCGTCGGTGTTTTCGTTTGTCCCCCGCTGGCTGGAGCGGTAGGGATCGCAGAAATAGGTATCAGCGCTCACGGCCTGGGCCACCTGGCGATGGTCGGCGAATTCCGAGCCGTTATCTAGGGTGATGCTTTTCACGGCACCCCGACGAGGCTTCAGCAGCCGGGTCATGGCCTTGGCGGTGCCTCGTGCCGTAATGTGCGGCAACCTGGCGGCAAGCAAGTAGCCACTACGGCGCTCGACCAGCGTTACCAGGCCGGACGCCTTATGTCCCTTGAGGATCGGATCGCCTTCCCAGTGGCCGATGTACAGGCGGTCCTCTACCTCAGCGGGACGGTGCTCAATGCCCACACGATGGGGGATCTTGCCGAGTCCGGCGCGTCTGGCCAAGTGACGGTGGTAGCAGCGTCGCTGCGGTAACCGCAGGGCTTTCCAGAGGTTACCTCCACGCACCTTGTCGTCTCGGATAAGGGAGTAGATCCACTTATGGCTCACGCGGATGCCATTGGCATTGGCCATGAAGCCACTGATCTGCTCGGGGCTCCATTCGTCCCGCAATTGTCGGGTTATCCAGCGGACCAGGCTGGACAGGCGCTTGGTCGTCTTCCAGGCAAGTCGGCGTCGCCGGTCGCTGAAAGTCGCATCTCTTCGCGTGAAAGTGCGCGTTTCGGCCTGTCCGCCTACGGCCCTGACGAGGGTTACTTCCGTTTCGGCCTAGGCGGCAGCCTGAGCTACTGGCTGACGCCCGAGGAGTCGATTACCGGCCTGGCTGGCGTCTCACAACTGACGGGGGACGCCGAGGACAGCCCTATCGTCGATGATATCGGTGATGTCACCCAGGCTTATGTCGGGGCCTTTATCCGTTATCGGTTTTAATGCTACGGTATTTACCTACACCTTGCACGCAACGTGAAGGCTTACATGCTCCGGTTCCGCCATGCGGCGTTATTTAGCATGGCAAGCATATCTTCTCCCTGTTAGTCGCCAGCAAGGGACATATTTTCTCAACCGCGTCTGAGCGTGATTTCGACTGCCTATGCATGGGCCAACATCGACGTGGCAGCGCAGGTTGCCCCGCTTAAGCTGCCTAGATTCATAGAATGGCTGAAGCGGTCCCTAATATCCGGACCAGGCGCTAGTGCCGGGTCCCGGATGATTAATTACACGCTTCCAAATTAGTTCGGGACGGGCCCTGCAGTACACCAGACATTCCACCCACTGACGTAGCGTATCGGTGGCGGAGGATCGGTTAGGCAGTCAGTCAATCCGTTCAGCACATTGGGCCACAGACGGGGCAGCGCAGACGTCGCATGGGAAAGCCCAGTCACCACGTGATAGAAACAGTGGCGCTTCGCGAACACGCCGGTAATGCGCATCCTGTGTCAGGAGACAGGCCTGGTCACAGTCACTGCAGACCGGGCACGTGAGGATACGTTGCTAGCTGAATAAGCAGGGTGTCGGCGCGAGAAAGGTTTGTTGGACGGGGAGTGAAACGTTTCCCAGAATAGGCAGAGCGGAGTAGCGTCCATGGCAACGACGATGTCCATAGGCTAACGTTTTGGCGAATATCGGCTTATCCGGATTACCACCGTTTTTCTATTCTGCCTGTCCCCACGGACCTTGCTCGTTTCATGCTGATCTGCGAAGAGCCAAAAACCATTGACTACAATCCAGCAAATCAGCGCCGAGGTCGCAGGCAATGTCTGGCTATGCTCTTGAACGTATGGAGAGGATGCGATGAAGCATGAAAAGCTCCTTCGACAACAGGGTTATGACAAAGCAGATGGCGATACTTGCATGAAGTCAGGCCGAGCCTTGCTCTATGCTACCAATACGATCGCAATCGTCGGTTCCTGGGCCCTCGACATGAACAGAACCCATATGTATAACCCCAATTGGCCACCACATGCCAAGTTTCACGACGCAATGACCATCATGCTAGGAACGCTTGCGGGTGTTGGCGGTCTCTATTTTCTTCGCCAAAAGCCATTGAAGCCGACCAGCATGGCATTCGCGGCTGTCCTGCCTGCATCGTTCTTCTTTGCCCAGCTATCCGCTTTCGCGTTCCCCAACACGGGCGGCATCGATGCGGAGTTCCCCGAGGTAGTGCCGCGTGTCGCCGGAAAGCCACTGAACGAAAAGCCGTTTAGTATCGCCATGCTCGGCCTTGCTGCTGCCGGATATCTTCTGACAACGCGACGTGGGAGGCAGGGGAAACGGGCATCTTAACGAGGCGACACATCAGCCCTTCGAGGCGCCGCCGATATGGCGGGCTTCTGGTAGGCACTGCTGACATGTCGAGGCCAAGATTGATGAATGAAAGGAGTGATGCGATGACGGAACAGCCTTTGCAAGGCAAGCGCGCCCTGGTCACCGGTGCGTCGAGTGGCCTCGGCCTGGCCATGGCCGAGGCGTTGGCGGAGGCGGGCGCAACGGTAATACTCACGGCACGCTCGGCGGAAAAGCTCGACACTGTCGTGGCTTCTCTCGCGCAACGCCGGCTTGACGCCCACGCACTGGTAATGGATGTGCGTGACGAACAGTCTATCGCCACCGCAGTGGACGAGGTGCGGCGACGCTGGGGCGGGCTGGATCTGCTGGTCAACAACGCCGGCATCGGCATGCGCACGGTCAACCCCGATTTCCTCACCGATCCACAGCCGTTCTACAAGGTTTCCGCCGCAGGCTTTCGTGACCTCATCGACACCAACCTGACCGGCTATTTTCTGGTCACCAAGGCGTTCATGGCGCTGTTCCTAGAACAGGGCAAGGGCAAGATCGTCAATATTACGATGAACCATGCCACCATGCGTCGCCAAGGCTTCGTGCCCTACGGCCCCTCCCGTGCCGGCGCCGAGTCGCTCTCGCTGATCATGGCCGAGGATCTCCGCGAGGCGAACGTCGACGTCAATATGCTGTTGCCGGGCGGCGCCACCGAGACCGGCATGATCCCCGAGGAGCACAAGGAGGCGATCAAGGCTCAATTCGGCCTGCTCAGCCCCGCAGTGATGGCCGATTCCATTGTGTTCCTGGCCTCGGATGCTAGCGACGGTCTCACCGGCGAGCGTATCGTCGCCAGTGAGTTCGACGAGTGGCTACGCCAGCGCGAGCTTTGAACTCTTGAGGCTTATTGTTGCACTGCAGGCGCGTGCCGCGCTTCCCGGCAAAGTGCGATGACCCTTTTTAGCGACTTGTAATCCAGCACTCCCAGCACTGCGTCGGCCCGCAGCGACCACTGATGATGCAGCACCGGATCACTTGCGACGAGTGATGAATTAAAGCGCTTTGACCAACGATGCCTTCTCCATTTGCTGCAGGTAGGCGTGAATCCGGTCGGTGTCATCCCCCTGCGTCAGACGCATTTGCTCAGTTTGGTCCGCCGGATACGCCAAGATCGCCGCCACGCAATGCTTGCAGAAATCGATGTCTTCGTAGGCCGGGCAGTCGCAGCCACCTTCCCCGCCAACACGCTAAGCTGGCGATCGGTCAAAAGTCCTATTGCTTCCTGTTGTGGCATTGCGTTCCACCTTTAATTGCCTTGTTATCGATACACCACCTGTGGGTGTCCAGCAAGGCTGGGCCGGACTGGTGGCGATCGGCTGGGGCATGTCGATCGCCATGGGCGGCAATGCCACTACTTCCGTGGCGAGTTAAGGCAGGCGCGCCACGCAGACCATCCTATAGCCAGAACATGCCACTTGGGGCGTCCCGGTACACGAGACCTTTGCATTTGCTTCACCCAAACTTAGCGGACTAGGGTAGAAAAGGAGCGAGTCGCAGCACGACGCTCATTCGCCACCGCACAGGCATACCAGGACGCAATGAGGCTAAGGGCATGACAATCACCTTCAAACTCAACGGCAAGAGCGTTTCCACCGGTGTAGAGCCGGATACCCCGTTGCTCTGGGTTATCCGCGACGATTTCAGACTCACCGGCACGAAATTCGGCTGTGGGATCGCCCAGTGCGGCGCTTGTACCGTGCATCTCAACGGCATGCCCCGCCGCTCCTGCGTCACGCCGATCTCCCAAGTGAATGGTGGCTCCGTGACCACGATCGAAGGGCTGGACGGCAAGGAGGCCCAAGCGGTGCAGGATGCCTGGATTGCCATTGACGTGCCCCAGTGCGGCTACTGCCAGTCCGGGCAGGTGATGTCGGCTGTCGCTCTGCTGAGAGAGGTTCCCAAGCCCACCGACACCGACATCGACCAGGCCATGGCCGGCAACATCTGCCGCTGCGCCACTTATGTGCGCATCCGCAAGGCGATCCACAACGCCGCCGATACCCTGGAGGATTGAGCGATGACCGACATCTTCAACGAACGAGTCCCGTCCCTCGAAGCGGTGGCCAAAACTGCTCTTGAGCCATCGCCGGAGCGGGCGGGCGACGGTGGCCTATCGCGCCGAGGCTTTCTGCAGGGCTCGGCGGCAGTCGCCGCCGGCCTGATTATCGGGGTTTACCTGCCACCGCGGGCGCGGGCCCAATCCGGGGCGGCCGCCGTCATCAACGACCCGACCCCGGGCGGTTTTGCCCCCAATGCCTTCATCCGTATCGCACCCGACGATACCGTCACCGTGATGGTCAAGCACATCGAGATGGGGCAGGGGCCCACCACCGGGCTCTCGACGCTGGTGGCCGAAGAGATGGACGCAGACTGGAGCCAGATGCGCGCCGAGATGGCGCCGGCGGAGACTGAAACCTATGTCAATACCATTTTCGGTCTGATGGGCACCGGTGGGTCCACCGCCATCGCCAACTCCTACCAGCAGATGCGCAAGGCCGGCGCCGCCGCGCGCGCGATGCTAGTCCAGGCCGCGGCCAACCGCTGGAAAGTCGATGCCAGCGAGATCACGGTGGCCAAGGGCACCGTCAGCCATGCCGCCAGCAATCGCAGCGCGAGCTTCGGAGAACTGGCTGCCGAGGCAGCCAAGTTAGAAGCACCGGCCGAGCCCAGGCTCAAGTCCCCCGATCAGTTCACCCTGATTGGTGCTCATGTCGCCAAACTCGACTCCCGCGACAAGAGCACGGGGCAACAGCGCTTCACTCTCGATCTGTATCCCGATGATCTGGTCACCGCCACCATCCTGCACCCTCCCCAGTTCGGCGCGACGGTCGCCTCGGTGAACGATAAGCCGGCGCGGGCCGTCAAGGGCGTCATTGACGTCAAGATGGTGCCTGCCGGCGTCGCCATCTACGCCGAGAACACCTACGCCGCCCTGAAGGGCCGCGAGGCTCTCGAGATGACATGGAATAGCGACAACGCCGAGAAACGTTCATCCGCCGAGATGGAAGCGGATTACCTCAAGGCGGTCCAGAGCCATGGCGTTTCGGCACGGAACGATGGGGACGTGGAAAAGAGCCTCGCCGCCGCCGAAAGCGTTTTCGAGCAGACTTTCTACTTTCCCTTCCTGGCACACGCTCCCATGGAAATGCTGGATGCGGTCGTCCAGTACAAGGACGGCCAGGTCACGGCCTGGCTCGGCTCGCAGCTGCAGACGCTGGATCTCGGCGCCCTGGCCCAGGTGTTCGGTGTCGGAGAGGACAAGATCACCCTTCACACCCTGTTCGCCGGCGGCAGTTTCGGGCGTCGTGCCCAGCCCGGGGGAGAATTTGCCGCCGAAGCCGCCGAGGTGGCCAAAGCCCTCGGCAGCGATCGTCCGGTCAAGCTGATGTGGACGCGGGAGAACGACATCCGAGGTGGGCGCTACCGTCCTTTGGCCGTCCACCGGTTGCGTGGCGCCCTGGACCAGGACGGCAATATCACCGCCTGGGACCACCAGATCGCGGTGCAGTCGTTCGTCAAGGGAACGGCGGGATTCGAAGGCATGATCCAGGACGGTATCGATTCCACGGCCATCGAGGGTTCCCGTGAGTTGCCCTATGCCATCCTCAACCAGCGGGTCGGACAGCACCTGATGGACAACGGGGTATCTACCCTCTGGTGGCGCTCGGTGGGTCACACCCATACCGGCTATGCCACCGAAGCGTTTATCGACGAGCTGTTGGAGAAAGCCGGCAAAGATCCTATTGAGGGGCGTCTGGCACTATTGGGCAATCAGTACCCACGCCACCGTGCCGTTCTGGAGAAAGTGGCGCAGATTGCCAACGCCTCCGGCCAGGCCCCGGCAGGGCGTCAGCGCGGCGTGGCCCTGCACAAAAGCTTTAACACCTATGTCGCCGAAATCGCCGAGGTCTCGGACAACGGCGACGGGACACCGCGGGTGCACAAGGTCTGGTGCGCGGTGGACTGCGGCGTCGCGGTCAACCCCGATATCATCCGTGCGCAGATGGAGGGAGGCATTGGGTTCGGGGCCGGGGCGATACTGTACGACGCCATCACGCTTACCGAGGATGGCTACGTCAAGCAGGCCAACTTCGATACCTATCCCTCCCTTCGTATCCACGAAATGCCGGAGGTGGAAGTGGCCGTGATGGCTTCCACCGAGGCGCCGACCGGCGTTGGCGAGCCCGGGGTTCCGCCGGTCGGGCCGGCGATCGCCAATGCCTGGCGTCGGCTCACCGGTCAGCGAGTCAATCGCCTGCCGCTCGTTCCATCCGAAGCCTGAGGGGGGCCATCATGAAACGCATTCTTTTTTATGCCGTCTGCGCCGCCCTGCTTGCCGTCGCGATGGCCTTTGCCCTGGGCCCAGCGATCGCCCAGAGCGCGTCGGCCGAGGCGAAGTCCCTGAAGTCCCCCGCGGACTTTGACTCCATCAACAACTTGAAGGAGCGCTCGGTTGCCCTGTTCAACGAAATGGGCAAGGTGCTCAAGCATCCCCGCTGTGTCAACTGCCATCCCCGTGGTGACAGTCCCCTGCAGGGCATGGAGCAGCAAGTGCACCAGCCGCTGGTGGTGCGGGGCATGGGCAATATCGGCGCTCCCGGCATGCGCTGCATGACCTGCCACGGTCCCGAGAATGTTCCCTACAGTACGCAGGAAGGCTCCATCCCCGGTCATCCGAAATGGCACCTGGCGCCACCCGAGCAAGCCTGGGAAGGCAAATCCCTTGCCGCGATCTGCCAGCAGCTGAAAGACCAAGACCGCAGCCACAAGACCCTGGCCGAGCTGCAGAAGCACAACGCAACCGACACGCTGGTCGGCTGGGGCTGGCACCCGGGCGAAGGCCGTCAGCCGGCGCCCGGTACCCAGAAGATCTTCGGCGATCTGACCCAGGCCTGGATAGATTCCGGAGCGCACTGTCCGCAGGGATGAGCGTTGTCCCAACTAGGCGTTGAGCGACCCGGCGAACCGAGTCGACGGCTCGGAACGGCACTAGATGTTTGGCCTCGTGAAGTAATGGTTTCGAAGTCATCCAGGTCCACGAAAGCATGGCCGGGGGCAGCGTGTCCACTGGGGCGGTGAACGAGGCCAGGGTATGGCGCTCCTACACCGGGCGGTTCGCGCATGGTTGCAAAACCCTGAACTGCGTCCATCCTTTTGTGGGATAACACCGCTTAACCTGAAGGCGACAACTGAAAGAGGAACCTGCAGATGCATACGCGCAAGCTTGGCCGAGAGGGCCTCGAGGTCTCCGCACTCGGCCTCGGCTGCATGGGAATGTCGGACTTTTACGCAGGCCGCGACGAAGCCGAGGCGGTGGCGACGATCCACCGCGCCATCGACCTTGGCGTGACGTTGCTGGACACCGCCGACATGTACGGCCCGTTCACCAACGAGGTTCTGGTCGGCAAGGCGATCGAGGGCCTCCGTGACCAGGTCGTGCTTGCCACCAAGTTCGGCAATGTCCGCAGTGAGAAGGGGGAGTTTCTCGGCATTCGCGGGGACGCCGAATACGTGTGGCAGGCCTGCGATGCGTCGCTCAAGCGCCTCGGCGTCGACCACATCGACCTCTATTACCAGCACCGCGTCGACCCGAACACGCCGATCGAGGAAACGGTGGGCGCCATGGCCGAGCTCGTGAAGGCCGGCAAGGTCCGCTATCTCGGCCTGTCCGAGGCTGGGCCGGAGACGATCCGCCGGGCCCATGCCGTGCATCCCATCGCTGCGCTGCAAACCGAATACTCCCTGTGGAGCCGTGAGCCGGAGGAGGAGATCCTGCCGACGGTGCGGCAACTGGGCATCGGCTATGTGGCCTACAGCCCGCTCGGACGCGGCTTTCTCACTGGCCAGATCCGCAGCGTCGATGATCTCGCCGAGGACGACTACCGCCGCAGCGCGCCGCGCTTCCAGGGCGAGAACTTCCAGAAGAACCTTGATCTGGTGCAGGAGGTCGAGACGATGGCGCGGGAAAAGGGCTGCACGTCGTCCCAACTCGCGCTGGCCTGGCTGCTGGCGCAGGGAGAGGACATCGTTCCCATCCCCGGGACCAAAAAACGCGCTCGACTGGACGAGAATGTGGGCGCGCTCGACGTGCGCATCACCGCCGAGGACCGCGCGCGGATCGACGCCATTCTGCCGCCGGGCGCTGCTGCCGGCAGCCGCTACGACGCGCCACAGATGCAGGCGCTGAACCGGTAAGTACCAGGCGGGGCGGCGGCAGACGCGCGTGATCGCGGACCGCCGCGCCCCTCGCTGAAGTCATAAACCACCGCCTTCAATTCAGCGTAGGGTGTGGTGGCATAGGCCCAGAGATAGGCTCGGTGGGCCTTCTTCTTGCCCGGGACGAGCATCGGCACCGGAGCTTCATCGACAGGCAGCGCCGGCTCGCTGAGTAGCAGGTCACGTAAGGCATCGATCAGCGGCTGGAGCCGCACCCCGCAGATGCTGATCCACTCGGCTAGAGTGGAACGCGGAAGCGCTACACCGGCTCGGGCAAAGGGCTGCTCCTGGCAATAGAGCGGCAGGGGGATCGGCGTATTTAGCGATCAGCACCTGAGCCAGCAGGCCAGCGGTAGGGATACCCTTTTCGATGATCTGCGCCGGCATCGGTTGCTGGGTCAGCGTCTCGCACTGGCACAGACCCACTTGCCGTTGATGTGGCGCTCGGCGTGGAACACGCAGACGTGTAATCGAGCTTCTCGGAGGTCTCCTCGCCAAGCCATCGCAGTTGGCAGCCACAGGCGCAGTGCTCACTCTCCGGGCCATGGCGGATCTCGATGAGCGGCAGCTCAGGGGGCAAGGGGCGCCGATTGGGTGTTCTTGATCCCCAGTGTATCAGGCGTGACTAGATCTTCCATCTCGGTCTCGATGGCGGCAATGTCGGCATCCACCACCTTGTCCAGCAGGCTGATCTGCAGCACGTTGAGCTGTTTGCTGCGCTTGCCGAAGGCATGGCGTTTGAGCAGCGCCAGTTCATCGGTCAGCTTCTGGTTGATTGTTCGCTGTGTCGCAGCGCCTGTTCCTTTTCCTCGACCTGCGATATCAGAGTTGCCGCCAGGTGGCGGAGTTGATCGGGAGATAGCCGGTCCTGATATTGAGTGAGGGTCATGCTCGTCAGCATGTCGGTTACGCTGCATCGCAAAATCTCCTGCTATCAGGGTCACGTAGCGGGAATCTCACACTGAGGCTGGACCGGTTTCCGGGGGAAAGGTTAGCGTCAACCAACGGAAGGAAGTAGGTGTATGAATAATCAGTAACTAAACGCGCACGGGACTGTTAGCCTTTGAGAATGTTTTGCTCGCAGGCTAATAAGCATTGTATTTGTTTGTGATTCATGCCAAACCACATCCAGACTCCCCAGCACTTGCTGGGATGACTAATGCTGTAGCTGAAGTCTGGGTGAACTGTGATGACTATGAGGCTGCTGAAGCGGCTGCAGTTCAGCGCGTTCAGCAGCGCCAATGGTACGTAGTAGCGATTGAGGAAGCTATTGATTATGGCGAGTCGCTACCACCGCGACTGAACAGGGCACAGGCTCGCCTATACAATGATGCACGAGTAGATGGTGTTTCGTCTTTTTTCATGCCTTATACAGGCGAGTCATGATTGAGTATAGCGCTACTAAATAAAACAAGGACATTCGCCATAATAGGCCAAGGCGTCACTGATCGTGCCCACCACATAACAGATGGCTGGCATCAGCGCTGGCAACCAAGGGCAAAGCGGTAGACGCAGCTCGACATTATTAAGGTAACTAGTTAGGCCCCCTACGTAACCCATCAGAACAACAACATATACGTATAGCCAAGGGAGAAGTTAATGAGCGCTATCGCCGTGTTGCTCCTAGGGTTAGCCGGAATGGCTTTACAGTGCCTTTCAAAACCTTGAAGGCAGCCTCAGCCATGCCTAGATTTTCGGTATGGCTAAGAAAATCGTATCCGATGAACTCTGGTCCATTATTGAGCCGCTGATGCCACCGCCGAAGCCCAAGCCGCGTGGTGGGCGGCCGCCCATCTCCAACCGCGATGCCCTGACAGGCATCCTGTTCGTCCTGCGCTCAGGCATCCCCTGGGAGATGCTGCCGCAGGAGATGGGCTGCGGTTCAGGCGTCACCTGTTGGCGCCGCCTGTGCGATTGGCAGGAGGCCGGTGTCTGGGAGCGCCTGCACCAGACGTTACTGGAACACCTTCACCATGCCGATCAGCTCGACTGGGAACGGGCCTGTATGGATAGCGCATCCGTACCGGCAAAAGGGGGCTCAGCCATCGGCTCCAACCCGACGGACCGGGGCAGACCGGGCACCAAGCGCCACCTGCTGACGGATCGCCAGGGCGTTCCCTTGGCCGTCCTGCTGTCGGGTGCCAATATGCATGACAGCGTGCCTTTGGCAGCCTTGCTCGATAGCGTGCAGCCAGTGTCATCGGGCCGACCAGGGCGGCCTCGTTGTCGCCCTCGAAAGCTTCATGCAGACAAGGCTTATGATCATCGGCGCTGCCGCCGGTCATGTCGGGCTCGTGGTATCCAGCCTCGTATCGCTCGTCGGGGCGTGGAAGACGGGCAACGACTCGGACGCCACCGCTGGGTGGTCGAACGAACTTTTGCCTGGTTGGGGCGGATGAGGCGATTAGCGATACGCTATGAGCGACGTACCGATATTCATTATGCCTTTACGCTGCTGGGGTGCTCACTGGTCTGTTTGAACAAGCTTCAAGGCAGGTTTTGAAAGGCACACTTAAGGCTTTTCCAATGAGTGCATCAACGACGATAGATGTCGCGGCGGTGACCAAGTCGAATGACCAGGATGCGCACTTCTTCATCCTCGATACTGGCGATGATCCGATAGTCACCTACGCGGTAGCGCCATAATTCACTGAACTGTCCGGTCAGGGGCTTGCCTAACTGCCGAGGATCTTCCAAGGGCTGTACCCGGGAGCGGAGATAATCACGGATACGCTTGGCGTCCGTATGTCCCATCTTCTTGAGCTGCTTTACAGCATCATCCGTGAGCTCAATCCGCCAGGCCAAGCTCACGCTCCAGGTCATCCAGGCTACGGGTAGTCATCTCGCCGCGGCGTACCTGCTCTAGGGCCTGCTCGGCCAGGTAGATATCCTCGAGGTCGTCCAGGTGCTCAAGGATTGCCTCGCGGGCATAAAAGGTTTTAGTGCGCCCGGTGGCTTTGGCCAAGGCCTCGAGGCGGGCCTCAATGTCGGTGGGGAGTCGTATGGCCAGCATGTTGGGCCCTCCGCTAGGATTGCTATACGTGTATAGCATACGCTTTTCCCTACTCTCTCGCCATACAGTAGAGCGCCTGTAGACATGCCTCAACTGTGCCTTCCTCGGCAAGCACTACAATCCGCATGCGCTACGTAACTCAGCTGAGCGGCCAGTCGTTGGTTTAGTATCGACTGGAATGCCTATCAGACCGGCTTAACGTTTTTCCTTCGCGTCGAGACGCAGCTCTGTCACAACAATAGGAACCCTGGTGACAGAGCCTACTTATGCTTGTACGTCTTTTTTCACGGTCCGGAGCTGCCTCACAGACTGGCAAAGGGTTCCATCACCCTCGGTCCGGTGCGGAGCTACTCGCGACGCCGCGTCGCCAGGCCATGCTCAAGCTGCTCTGGGATACCACGTCCCTGACGCGGCCCGTCTTCGACGAATACCTGCTGGCACCCATCCAGCGCTACGCGGAGCTCATTCAGCTGCTGCCGGCCTCCGAGTCGCATCACCACGCCTATCCCGGCGGCATGCTCGATCATGCGCTCGAGATGGCCTGCTATGGATTGCGTCTCCGGCAGCGCCATCTTTTGCCACCGGGCGCCAAACCCGAGGACCAGAGCTCGGCCGGCGAGCTATGGAGTGTGGCCATCATCTACGGCGCCCTCATGCACGACGTCGCCAAGGTCCTGGTCGACCTCGAGATCCATCTCGAGGACGGCCGCGAATGGCGCCTATGGCATGGAGCGATTCCGGGGCCCTACCGGGTACGCTACCGAGCCGGCCGGGATTACCACCTGCACAGCGCCGTCAATCCGCTGCTGGCTCAGCAGGTCCTGGGCCCCAGGGTCCTGGACTGGCTGATGAGCCAGCCCAGGCTCTTCGCGCTGCTGATGTACACGATCGCCGGCCACACCGAGCGCGGCGGGATCATTGTCGAGCTGGTTCACCAGGCGGATCGTGCCAGCGTCGCCAGGGCGCTGGGTGGCGATCCTGTCCAGGCCCTCGCGGCACCGACCGACTCCCTTCAGCGCAAACTGGCCGAGGGGCTGCGCTACCTTGTCCGCGAGCAGTTCAAGCTCAATCAGAAGGGCGGGGTGGGGTGGCTCACCGAGGATGCCCTCTGGTTGGTCTCGCCGCGGGCAGTCAACGAACTCAAGACCCACCTCTACGCGCAAGGCATTAAAAGCATCCCCGCCGACCTGAACCGACTCTATGGCGAGCTGCAGTCGCATGGGCTGATCGAGGAAGTCAGCGAGGGCAAGGCCGTCTGGCAATGCGAGATCGTCGATGGCGACTGGCAGCAGACCTTCAGCATGATCAAGGTCTCGCCGACGCTGATCTGGGGCGTGGCGGACAGGCCGCCGGCGTTCCGCGGCACCTTGACGGTTAAGGACGTCGGCGCGACGGAGGCTTCGGAAGCCGGCCGTTTGGATGATCCCGCCTCGTCCTCGGATAAGCTCCCTACACAGCACCCCACCGTCCACGAGTCATCCCGTTTCGAAGCCACCGATTCGTCACCAGATGAGGCTGCGCTGCCGCCTGCCCAGGCCGAGCCGCCCAGCGCTCCCAACCCTGAAACGTCAACCACCTCAGACGCACCACAGTCTGCCCCGGAGGAGACCCTGGATGAGGAGATCTTGAGCCTGTTCCCCCAAGTGGCGGAGCAAGGACAGGGGCCAGGCCGGATCGGCCCTGGCGGCGATCAGCCTACGGAGACAAAACTTTCAGAGATTGCCGACAGGAACTGTCTCTCGGTTTCTGCTAAAAAAGAAAACGCTCAAATAAAGGCGACACAACAATCCGACAACGCCCTGGACCTGGGCGAGCGGTTCTGGCAGTGGCTGACGACGGGGCTGGCGAATCATTCCCTGGTCATCAATGACACGAAGGCACCGGTGCACACGGTGAACGGCACCTGGTTCCTGGTCAGCCCCGGCATCTTCAAGCGCTTCAGCAGGGAAGCACTGAACGACGAGACGCAATGGAAAGCCGTCCAGCAGCGCTTCCAGAAGCTGGGCCGTCACGTCAGAACCCGGGGACGGAATATCCAAAAGGTCACCGTCCAGGGACCGAACAAGACCCGAACGCTGATGGGGTACCTGATCGAGGATCCGTACCAGGTGAGTCGCACGCTGCCACCCGACAACTGGGTGCTGACGCTTGCGACCGCCCCCGCAGAAGGGGAAGAGTCCCATGTATGACGTGTCGTTTCTGGAACTGGTGAGCCGCTACGCCGCCGACAAGCACCTGCGCCCCAAGAGCGTCAGCACCTATACCGCCGTCGTTCGCCTGTTTCGCCGCTACCTGGGCCACGAGGCCTACCCCAGCATGGTCACGCGGCCCATGGTCATCGAGTGGCGCACGGCGATCATCCGCACGCCGGCGCGACCGGACGGCATCACCGAGGCGAGCTGGAATAACTACGTCCGCCATCTCAAGGCGCTCTACAACTTCGGCATCAAGCATCAGCTGATTGCCTGCGCCCACAATCCGTTCCTGGAGGTCTCGGTCAAGCAGCCGAAAGCGCCCAAGAAATCCCTGCAGCCGCTGCAGATACGCTACGCGCGCGAGGTCCTGGAGGTGTGCCGGCGCTTCGAGACCGCCTACGACGAGTGCTCGAAGATCCATCCGGCCTGGTTCTGGCAGGTGCTGATGGAGACTTTCTTCTACACGGGAATCCGGCTCAATCAGCTTCTCCATATCCAGGCCGGGGACGTCAATCTCAAGAAGCGCATCTTCCGGGCCTCGGCCGCGGGCTCCAAGACGCATTCCGAAAGCATCCTGCCGATTCCGGATGGCCTGTACCCGCACCTCTATACTCTGATCGTCGCGGCCCATAACTCGGGCTTCAAGCGCCAGGATCAGCTCTTCAACGTGAACCGGTTCAGTCACCGGCATCGGCGCACGGACATGGATACCTGGCAGGTCGAGCACTTCTTCCAGGTGTTGTCGGAGATGACCGGCTGCAAGCTGTCGCCGCACCGGTTCCGGCACTTCCTGGGCACGAGCCTGATGGAGAGTCCCGAGCGCAATATCCATCTCACCCAGAACATCCTCAACCACACCGACATCCGCACCACGATGGAGTACGTCCATCCCGATGTCGAAGCCATGCGGCGGGCGCTCAATGCCCGGCCACCGGTGTGATGACAGGGCTCGGCGGGGGAGATGACCTCCCTCGTCATACCAATACATTAGTGGGTTGACAACTACCGGGAGGTTGGCCATGATTCAAAGCGCCAATGCAGTGCAGGGGGCAGTCAGGCGCCGTCAACCGGCCCCTCCCGCCGTCACTGTCTTTACTATGGTCCGTACTGAGCCGTCACAAGTCGGTTTTACTTTTCGTTACAAAGTGCAATTGACTTGTAATCAGTAGGTCCCGGGTTCGACTCCTGGTGTCGGCACCATAGAAATTGTAGAGCCATCAGGCACTTGCCTGAAAAAGAAACCGCCCTTGATGGCGGTTTTTTTGTGTCTGAAATGATGATCCTCTCCTCAGAAGCCAGTCCGCTCCATGCGAGAGCCAAGAACAAAGGCCGGTTTATTGTCAAACATCCCTTCGAGCGGCCCAGCCAAGCGGCTGGGGTGTGGCTGGGTCAGCAAGACCGCGTCAGGTCCAGGTCTCCTCGATTAACTCCACTTTGGTCGCTATCGTTCCCGCCGGGTAGGCGCTTCCGCTAGAATGGCGGTTTTTCGACGGGACGGAAGACATGACGATCGGCGAGTTGATCCGTCTGCTCAGTGATGGCGGTTACCATTCAGGCGAGCAGTTGGGGGAGCGTCTCGGCGTGACCCGCACGGCTGTCTGGAAGCAGCTCAAGAAACTCGAAGCCCTGGATATACCGCTAGAGGCGGTAAAGGGGCGAGGGTATCGGCTGACTTCGCCCATGGAGCTTATTGATGGGCCAGCGATTATTGCTGCCTTGTCACGGGAGTCGCGTCGTCATCTTGTCAGGTTGTTCGTCGAAGAAACCTTGCCATCATCCAACCTGTTTCTGCGTGACCGCTTCCTGCATGGGGCAGGGCATGCCGAGGTGTGCCTGGCGGAGAGCCAGACTGCTGGCAGAGGGCGGCGTGGTCGCCAATGGATGAGCCCGTGGGGGCGTAGCCTGCTGTTTTCCATGGGCTGGCGGTTTCAGGGTGGGGCATCGGTGCTCGAAGGGTTGAGCCTGGCGGTGGGGGTGGTTATCGCTGAGGTCCTTGAGAAGCATGGTCTCGATGTCGCACTGAAGTGGCCTAATGATGTATTGCTCGTGACCGGCCAGGGGCATGGCAAGCTGGCCGGAATCCTGCTGGAGCTCAGCGGTGATGCCGAGGGGCCTTGTGAGGTGGTGATCGGCATTGGTCTCAATGTCGTGCTGCCCGAGGCGCTGCGCACGGAGCTCGACCAGGCCGCCTCAGCCGTTGCAGATCAAGCACCTGGCGTATCGAGAAACCAGTTGGCTGCTGAATTGATCGAAGCATTGCTCGGCTTGCTAAATGGCTTCGAAGAGGCGGGCTTCGAGCCCTGGCGGGAGGCATGGAACCGGCGTAATGCTTATGCCGGGCGTGACGTCGATATCGTCCAGGGCGGGTTGAGCTATGTAGCCACGGTCGACCGGGTCGACGAGGCTGGCAATCTTCTTGTTACGTGCAATGGCGAAGTGCAGCGCCTGGTGGGTGGAGAAATCAGTGTGCGTGGGCGCCCATGATTCTGGATCTCGATATTGGCAATACGCTGTCCAAGTGGCGCCTCAAGGATGTCTCGAGCAGCGAGATTCGCTCGCGAGGCGCGGTATGGACGCGCGAGGAGTGGCGCCCGGGCGCTGATATTCCCGATCTGGATGTGGTGGGCGCCGTGCGTATTTCCAGCGTGGCGCGCCGTGCCGTGCTGGAAGATACGGTGGCGCTGCTGCAGCGTCGCGTGGGGGCTGTGCACGTGGCAGGCTCGGTTCGTGAAGCGTTGGGTGTGACCAACGGTTACGAGGAGCCTGGGCGCCTCGGCGTCGACCGTTGGATGGGTGCCCTGGCTGGGTACCAGTTGACCGGCGGGTGCTGCAGCGTCGACTGTGGCAGTGCCATCACGATCGATTTTGTCCTGCCTGGCGGGCGACACCTGGGGGGGTACATTATCCCTGGGTTGCGACTCATGAAAGAGAGTCTCAAGCTGGGCACACGCAACGTGGCGATCGATCCTGACAGCGAAGCCGATGAGTTGCTGGCTCCCGGCAGGAATACCGTCGAGGCCGTGAATCACGGCATCTACATGGCCGCAGTCAGTGCGGTCAACCGTATTTATGCCGAAGTCTGTGACCGGGAGGGAGTGGCTCTGCCGCTGCTCCTTACGGGAGGGGATGCTCGCGTCGTCTCGCGAGGGATCCGTATGCCCCATGCTATTTGGCCGGACATGGTCTATGCCGGACTCGAGGCGTGCTTCCCCCTGACAGCCGCGGAGCGGGCCGGCAGGATGGCAGGCGCGCCGCATGTGCCTGCTCCGGCTGCGCTGGAAAGAATTCGTGCAGGGCTTGCATTCTCGACGCTGCTTTGACACAATGCGCCGCGTCTTGGGGCCTTCGGCTGGCGCCGCAAGTGCAAAAGAAACAAGCACTTGACAGGCGGGTCGGAGATGGTAGTATTTGCCGCCACGTTGGAGGGGTTCCCGAGTGGCCAAAGGGAGCAGACTGTAAATCTGCCGCGAAAGCTTCGAAGGTTCGAATCCTTCCCCCTCCACCAAGTTTCAAGGTCGCCGCGCTACGCGTCGATAGCAAGAGTAGGGCAGGCGGGCATAGTTCAATGGTAGAACCTCAGCCTTCCAAGCTGATGATGCGGGTTCGATTCCCGCTGCCCGCTCCAGGTTTCAAGCTCATGTAGCTCAGGGGTAGAGCACACCCTTGGTAAGGGTGAGGTCGACGGTTCAAATCCGTCCATGAGCTCCAGTTTCGAGGCGAGCCGATGCTCGCCTTTTCTTTCTCTGATAGCAAGACGGTCAGGGGTTGTCAGGGCAAGGCGCTTTCGTTATCATCTTGCCCGCTGTTGCATGGCTGCCTGCAAGAGGTGGTTGCAAAGTGTTACAGGCCAGTAGCTCAATTGGCAGAGCAGCGGTCTCCAAAACCGCAGGTTGGGGGTTCGATTCCCTCCTGGCCTGCCAGTCTTCCCCAGGCTGGCCTTTTCTCATATAATTCCGTCTTTTTTCGATTGCCGCGCCTTGAGGAGTCCCACGTCATGAAACATAACGCCGAGGTGCAGGAGTCGCGCCACGACGGGATCAAGTGGGCGGTTGTCGTCGTTCTTGTTGCGTTGGCCGTGGTCGGTAACGGTTACTTTGCCGATCAGGCTTTGCTGTATCGCGTTCTGGGCGTGGTGGCCTTGTGTGCCGCAGCCGCAGCGGTAGCGCTGACGACTGCCAAGGGGCGGAGCCTCGTCGAACTGGCCCGTAGTGCACGCAAGGAGATTCAGCGCGTCGTCTGGCCGACCCGTCAGGAAACCATTCAGACGACCGCTATCGTTCTGGTGGCCGTACTGCTGGTCGGTTTGATGCTGTGGCTGATTGACACCGTTCTGGGCTGGGCGATGTCCGGCATCATTGGTTAGGAGTATCCATGTCCAAGCGTTGGTACGTCGTTCACGCCTATTCCGGCTTTGAAAAGCACGTCATGCGCTCACTGATCGAGCGGGTGAAGCTGTATGGCATGGAGGATCAGTTCGGTGAGATCCTGGTGCCTACCGAAGAAGTCGTCGAAATGCGTGATGGCAAGCGCCGGAAGAGTGAGCGCAAGTTCTACCCTGGCTACGTGCTGGTCGAGATGGAAATGAACGATCAGACCTGGCATCTGGTCAATGAGACGCCGCGCGTCATGGGATTTATCGGCGGTACGCCCGAAAAGCCCGCCCCGATCACCAAGAAGGAAGCCGATGCCATCCTTCGCCGAGTCGAGTCCGGGGCAGACAAGCCGCGTCCCAAGACGCTCTTCGAGCCGGGGGAAGTTGTGCGTGTCATCGATGGCCCGTTTGCCGACTTCAACGGTGTCGTCGAAGAGGTCAATTACGAGAAGAGTCGCTTGCAGGTCAGCGTGCTGATCTTCGGCCGTGCTACGCCTGTTGAGCTCGAGTTCTCTCAAGTCGAGAAGGATTGATTCGGTCGCCCGGTGAGGGGCTGCCGACACCGTTCATCGGCCTCTTGCAAGGCCGTTAACCCGGGGAGCCGAAAGGCGCTATTACCCAACTGGAGAGTATCATGGCTAAGAAAGTCCAGGCCTATATCAAGCTGCAGGTTGCAGCTGGCAAGGCCAATCCGAGTCCCCCCGTGGGCCCCGCGCTGGGTCAGCACGGTGTCAACATCATGGAGTTCTGCAAGGCGTTCAACGCCGAGACTCAGGACATCGAGCCGGGTCTGCCGACACCCGTGGTCATCACTGTCTACTCCGACCGCAGCTTTACCTTCATCACCAAGACGCCGCCTGCCGCCGTCCTGCTGAAGAAGGCTGCTGGCATCAAGTCCGGTTCTGGCGAGCCGAACAAGACCAAGGTCGGGACCGTGACTCGCGAACAGCTCGAAGAGATCGCCAAGACCAAGGAGCCGGACCTGACGGCTGCCGATCTCGACGCCGCTGTGCGTACCATTGCCGGTAGCGCCCGCAGCATGGGCCTCAACGTGGAGGGTCTCTGATCATGGCCAAACTGTCCAAGCGTGCACAGATGATCCGTGAGAAGGTTGATTCCTCCAAGGTTTATTCCCTTGAGGAAGCGATTTCCCTGCTCGGCGATCTGTCCAAGGTCAAGTTCAAGGAGTCTGTCGACGTCGCCATCAATCTTGGCGTCGATCCGCGTAAATCCGACCAGGTGGTGCGTGGTGCAACCGTCATGCCCAACGGCACCGGCAAGGACGTGCGTGTCGCTGTCTTTACCCAGGGCGCCAACGTCGATGCTGCCAAGGAAGCCGGTGCCGATGTGATCGGCATGGACGATCTGGCCGAGCAGGTAAAGAAAGGCAACCTGGACTTCGACGTGGTGATCGCCTCGCCGGACGCCATGCGTGTCGTCGGCCAGTTGGGCCAGATTCTCGGTCCGCGCGGCCTGATGCCTAACCCGAAAGTCGGCACCGTGACGCCCGACGTCGCCACCGCGGTCAAGAACGCCAAGGCGGGTCAGGTGCGTTTCCGTACCGACAAGAACGGCATCATCCACACGACTCTTGGCAAGGTGGACTTTTCCGCCGATGCACTTCGCGGCAACCTCGAGGCGCTGGTCAACGACCTCAAGCGTCTCAAGCCCAGCACCTCCAAGGGCGTGTATTTCAAGAAAATGACCCTGTCCACTACCATGGGCCCGGGTCTTACCGTCGATCACAGCGCGTTCGTGTGATTGTCGGGAAACAGGCAGTAACTTTGCGGTCCCCGTGCCAAGCGGGCGGGGCACCGTCAAAGACCGCAGGTGCCATCTGAAAGTGGCTTAATGGTCTGAGAGCGTGTTGTGTGCCTGGACCGCCTGCGCAGATGGTGTGCCCCGCCAGTTCGCTGGTGAGCACCATCAACCCAAGCCTCCCTTGCCGAATAGCCTGGGAGAGATGGTAACCACCGGAGCATCCCCGGATGCCCCGGCACGAAGGAGTGAACACTGTGCCACTAGGTCTCGAAGACAAGAAAGCGATTGTTGCAGAGGTCAGTGAAGCCGCTCAGGCAGCTCTCTCCGTCGTTGTTGCCGATTCCCGTGGTGTGTCTGTCAGCGCAATGACCGATTTGCGCAAGCAGGCCCGCGAGAATGGCGTGCAGATCCGTGTTGTCCGCAACACGCTGGCACGTCGCGCTCTGTCCGGAACTCCCTGGGAGATCCTGGACGAGACTTTTGCTGGTCCGACCCTGCTGGCCTTCTCCTACGAGCACCCGGGCGCTGCAGCTCGTCTGTTCAAGGAGTTTGCCAAGGGACAGAAGGACTTCGAAGTCAAGGCGCTGGCCTACGAAGGCGAGTTGATTCCGGCTTCCGATCTTGATCGTCTGGCAACCCTGCCGACGTACGACGAGGCGATCGCCAAGTTGATGTCCGTCATGAAGGAAGCTTCTGCCGGCAAGCTGGTCCGTACCCTCGCCGCGTTGCGCGACAAGAAGCAGGAAGAAGCTGCGTAAGCGAC
This sequence comes from Modicisalibacter xianhensis, assembly GCF_900113605.1. Lineage (GTDB taxonomy): Bacteria > Pseudomonadota > Gammaproteobacteria > Pseudomonadales > Halomonadaceae > Modicisalibacter > Modicisalibacter xianhensis. The sequence goes on along the minus strand of NZ_FOPY01000005.1, from coordinate 265,122 downwards.
TCTTTTTGCCTCGTCGCCTGAAACGTCAACCCAGTTATCGAGCGCAAACACTCCAGGGCGCGCTCCGCAAAGTTTAGGAAAGCAATCATGGCACTGACCAAAGAAGATATCATCAACGCCGTCGCCGACATGTCCGTGATGGAAGTCGCTGAGCTGATCGAAGCGATGGAAGAGAAGTTCGGCGTTTCTGCCGCTGCTGCTGTCGTGGCTGGCCCGGGTGCCGGTGGCGATGCCGCTGCTGCCGAAGAGCAGACCGAGTTCGACCTGGTTCTGACCGCCGCTGGCGACAAGAAGGTCAACGTCATCAAGGTCGTTCGCGAGATCACCGGCCTCGGCCTGAAGGAAGCCAAGGGTGCCGTCGACGGCGCTCCGGCAACCCTGAAGGAAGGCATGTCCAAAGACGATGCCGAAGAAGCCAAGAAGAAACTGGAAGAAGCCGGCGCTTCCGTGGAGCTCAAGTAACCCTTGTGCCCCATGGCTTCACGCGCTGCGTAAGCTTCCACGGCTGGTGGCGGGATGCCCGCTGCCGGCCTTTTTCTGTTGTCACTAGCGTTCTATCGTGAAGTCATCGCTTGGATAAGACGCTAGACGAATTCCGACGGCGAGCCTCTACCGGGGCTTGCCGTCAGCGCCTGACGGGGTTGCCTCGTCGGGTGGCGCCGACCACGCATCGGTCACCCATGGTGAACAAGCTGGGGAATACAGATGGCTTACTCATACACTGAGAAAAAACGCATCCGCAAGGATTTCGGCAAACTGCCCCAAGTGATGGATGTGCCTTACCTGCTGGCCATCCAGCTTGACTCCTACTACGACTTCCTCCAGCAGGACCGGGCGCCGAATTCGCGTCTGGATGTCGGCCTGCACGCCGCCTTCAAGTCCGTATTCCCGATCGAGAGCTTCTCTGGAAACGCCGCGCTCGAGTATGTCAGCTATCGTTTCGGCACTCCGGCGTTCGACGTCAAGGAGTGCCAGCTGCGTGGCGTCACCTATTCGGCACCGTTGCGGGTCAAGGTCCGTCTGATCATCTACGACAAGGACTCCTCGAACAAGGCCATCAAGGACATCAAGGAGCAGGAAGTCTACATGGGGGAGATCCCCCTGATGACCGAAAACGGCACCTTCGTTGTCAATGGTACCGAGCGCGTCATCGTTTCCCAGCTGCACCGCAGCCCGGGTGTATTCTTCGATCATGACAAGGGCAAGAGCCACTCCTCGGGCAAGCTGCTGTATTCCGCGCGGGTCATTCCCTACCGTGGCTCCTGGCTGGACTTCGAGTTCGACCCGAAGGACAACGTTTTCGTGCGCATCGACCGCCGCCGCAAGCTGCCGGCCACGGTATTGCTGCGCGCGCTGGGCATGAGCGCCGAGGAAGTTCTCGACACGTTCTTCGACACCAGTACCTTCAACATCGAGAAGTCCGGCTTCTCGGTGGACCTGGTGCCGTCGCGCCTGCGCGGTGAAACTGCCACCTTCGACATCAAGGATGTCGATGGCAGCGTGATCGTCGAAGAAGGCCGGCGTATCACCCAGAAGCATATCCGACAGATGGAAAAGTCGGGCCTCGAACGCCTCGAGGTGCCGATGGAGTACCTGTTCGGCAAGACGCTGGCCAAGGATCAGGTCGATCCCAATACCGGCGAACTGATCTGCGAGTGCAACAGCGAAATCACTCCCGACCTGCTGGAGAAGCTGGGGCAGGCGGGTATCACGTCCCTGGAAACGCTGTACACCAACGATCTTGACTGCGGTTCGTTCATCTCCGACACCCTGAAGCTGGATACGACGCGTTCCCAGCTCGAGGCGCTGGTCGAGATCTACCGCATGATGCGTCCCGGCGAGCCGCCGACCAAGGAAGCGGCCGAGACGCTGTTCCATAACCTGTTCTTCACCGAGGACCGCTACGACCTGTCAGGCGTCGGTCGCATGAAGTTCAATCGTCGCCTGCGTCGCGATTCCGATACCGGGCCGGGCGTGCTCGACAATGCCGACATCCTCGACGTGCTCAAGGAGCTGATCGCGATCCGTAACGGCTTCGGTGACGTCGACGATATCGACCACCTGGGTAACCGTCGTATTCGCTGTGTCGGCGAAATGGCCGAAAACCAGTTCCGCGTCGGTCTGGTACGCGTCGAGCGTGCGGTCAAGGAACGCCTGTCCATGGCGGAAAGCGAAGGCCTGATGCCGCAGGACCTGATCAATGCCAAGCCGGTGGCGGCAGCGATCAAGGAGTTCTTCGGTTCCAGCCAGCTGTCCCAGTTCATGGACCAGAACAACCCGCTGTCCGAGGTGACGCACAAGCGTCGCGTCTCGGCGCTTGGTCCGGGTGGCCTGACCCGTGAGCGTGCCGGCTTCGAGGTGCGTGACGTTCACGCCACTCACTATGGCCGCCTGTGTCCGATCGAGACGCCGGAAGGGCCGAACATCGGTCTGATCAACTCACTGGCGACCTACAGCCACACCAACAGCTATGGCTTCCTCGAGACGCCGTATCGCAAGGTCGTGGATCGCCAGGTCACTGACGAGGTGGTCCACCTGTCGGCGATCGAGGAAGGCGACTTCATCATCGCCCAGGCATCGGCGACTGTCGACGAGTCGGGCAAGCTGATCGATGATCTGGTCCAGGTGCGTCACCGCGGCGAGACCACGTTCATGGCGCCCGACAAGGTGACCCTGATGGACGTGTCGCCGCGTCAGGTGGTGTCCGTAGCGGCAGCGCTGATTCCGTTCCTCGAACACGATGACGCCAACCGCGCTCTGATGGGCTCGAACATGCAGCGCCAGGCGGTGCCGACCCTGCGTGCCGACAAGCCGCTCGTCGGTACCGGCATGGAGCGTTTCGTGGCTCGCGACTCCGGTGTCTGCGCCGTGGCACGCCGTGGCGGGGTGATCGATTCGGTCGATGCCAAGCGCATCGTGGTACGAATCAACGAGGACGAGATCATCGGCGGCGAAGCCGGCGTCGATATCTACAACCTGACCAAGTACGTGCGTTCCAACCAGAACACGTGCATGAACCAGCGCCCCATCGTGCGTCCTGGGGACATCGTGGCGCGTGGTGATATCCTGGCTGACGGCCCGTCCGTTGACATGGGTGATCTGGCCCTGGGTCAGAACATGCGCATCGCGTTCATGCCCTGGAACGGCTACAACTTCGAGGACTCGATCCTGGTCTCGGAGCGTGTGGTGCAGGAAGATCGTTTCACCACCATCCACATCCAGGAACTGACCTGCGTGTCGCGCGACACCAAGTTGGGCGCCGAGGAAATCACCTCGGACATTCCCAATGTTGGTGAATCGGCGCTGTCCAAGCTCGACGAGGCCGGTGTGGTCTATATCGGTGCCGAGGTCGGGCCCGGTGATATCCTGGTCGGCAAGGTCACGCCCAAGGGCGAGACCCAGCTCACGCCGGAAGAGAAGCTGCTGCGAGCCATCTTCGGCGAGAAAGCGTCCGACGTGAAGGATACCTCGCTGCGTGCACCGACCGGCATGAAGGGCACCGTCATCGATGTCCAGGTCTTCACCCGTGACGGGGTCGAGAAGGACTCGCGCGCCTTGTCCATCGAGCAGATGCAGCTCGACGAGGTACGCAAGGACCTGCAGGAAACCTACCGTATCGCCGAAGACGCCACTTTCGAGCGTCTCAAGCGCCAGCTGTCCGGCCAGGCGGTCAATGGGGGGCCCAAGCTCAAGAAGGGCGACGTGCTTTCCGAGGAGTACCTCGACGAGCTGCCGCGTCAGCAGTGGTTCAAGCTGCGCCTGCAGGACGAGACGCTCAACGAACTGCTGGCCCAGGCTGACGAGCAGCTCGAGAGCCGTCGCAAGGAAATGGACGAGCGTTTCGAGGACAAGAAGCGCAAGCTTACCCAGGGCGACGACCTGGCACCGGGCGTGCTCAAGATCGTCAAGGTCTACCTGGCGGTCAAGCGTCGCATCCAGCCGGGTGACAAGATGGCCGGTCGTCACGGTAACAAGGGTGTCATCTCGGCCATCATGCCGATCGAGGACATGCCGTTCGACGATCAGGGCGAGCCGGTCGATGTGGTCCTGAACCCGCTGGGCGTACCTTCGCGCATGAACGTCGGTCAGATCCTCGAGACCCACCTGGGTATGGCGGCACGCGGCCTGGGCATGAAGATCGACACCATGCTGCGCGACGCTCGCGAACAGCAGGTTGCCGAGATTCGCGAATTCCTCAGCAAGGTGTACAACACCGCCGGTACCCGTCAGGAGGACATCGACTCGTTGAGCGACGAGGAGGTGATTGCCCTGGCCAGGAACCTGCGCGGTGGCGTGCCGATGGCTTCGCCGGTCTTCGATGGCGCCAAGGAGCACGAGATCAAGGGTCTGCTCAAGCTGGCCGATCTGCCCGATTCGGGGCAGATGGATCTCTATGATGGCCGTACCGGCGAGAAGTTCGACCGTCCGGTCACCGTGGGTTACATGTACATGCTCAAGCTCAACCACCTGGTGGATGACAAGATGCATGCGCGTTCCACTGGCTCCTACTCACTTGTTACCCAGCAGCCGCTGGGCGGCAAGGCGCAGTTCGGTGGACAGCGCTTCGGTGAGATGGAGGTGTGGGCACTCGAGGCGTACGGCGCTGCCTATACGCTGCAGGAAATGCTCACCGTCAAGTCTGACGACGTGGAAGGGCGTACCCGCATGTACAAGAACATCGTCGACGGCGACCACTCCATGCAGGCGGGCATGCCGGAGTCCTTCAACGTACTGGTGAAGGAAATCCGCTCGCTGGGTATTGATATCGAGCTGGAAGGCTAAACGCCGGACGCTGAAGAATGACGGTCCGCGGGACTCGGAAACCGGGTCCCGCTCATGACAACTCCGCAACGGAGCCGACCCCATGAAAGATTTGGTGAAAGTCCTCAAATCGCAGGCACAGTCCGAAGAGTTCGACGCGATCAAGATTACGCTCGCGTCGCCGGACATGATCCGCTCCTGGTCCTATGGTGAGGTCAAGAAGCCGGAAACCATCAATTACCGTACCTTCAAGCCCGAGCGTGATGGCCTGTTCTGCGCCAAGATCTTCGGTCCGGTGAAGGATTATGAGTGCTTGTGCGGCAAGTACAAGCGCATGAAGCACCGCGGCATCATCTGCGAAAAGTGTGGCGTCGAAGTCACCAAGGCTGCCGTTCGCCGCGAGCGCATGGGCCATATCGAACTGGCCTCGCCAGTGGCGCATATCTGGTTCCTGAAGTCGCTGCCGTCGCGCATCGGCATGTTCCTGGACATGACCCTGCGTGATATCGAGCGCGTGCTCTATTTCGAAAGCTTCGTGGTCATCGACCCGGGCATGACCACCCTCGAGCGCGGACAATTGCTCAACGACGAGCAATATTTCGAGGCGCTGGAAGAGTTTGGCGACGATTTCGACGCGCGTATGGGCGCCGAGGCGATCCAGGCGCTGCTCAAGGACATCGATCTTGGCGAGGAGATCGAGCGTCTGCGCGAAGAGATTCCGCAGACCAACTCCGAGACCAAGATCAAGAAGCTGTCCAAGCGTCTGAAGCTGCTGGAAGCCTTCTACAATTCCGGCAATGCGCCGGAGTGGATGGTCATGGAAGTGCTGCCGGTGCTGCCGCCTGACCTGCGTCCGCTGGTCCCGCTCGACGGTGGGCGCTTCGCGACGTCGGATCTCAACGACCTGTACCGCCGTGTGATCAACCGTAACAACCGCCTCAAGCGTCTGCTCGACCTCAATGCGCCCGACATTATCGTGCGCAACGAGAAGCGCATGCTGCAGGAGTCGGTCGATGCGCTGCTCGACAACGGTCGTCGCGGCCGGGCGATTACCGGGTCGAACAAGCGCCCGTTGAAGTCGCTGGCCGACATGATCAAGGGTAAGCAGGGGCGTTTCCGTCAGAACCTGCTGGGTAAGCGCGTCGACTATTCCGGTCGCTCGGTCATTACCGTGGGTCCGACCCTGCGCCTGCATCAGTGCGGTCTGCCCAAGAAGATGGCGCTGGAGCTGTTCAAGCCGTTCATCTATTCCAAGCTGCAGGCCAGCGGTCAGGCATCGACCATCAAGGCCGCCAAGAAAATGGTCGAGCGCGAGCTTCCCGAGGTGTGGGACATCCTGGCCGATGTCATCCGCGAGCACCCGGTGCTGCTCAACCGCGCACCGACGCTGCACCGCCTGGGTATCCAGGCCTTCGAGCCGATGCTCATCGAGGGCAAGGCGATCCAGCTGCACCCGCTGGTCTGTGCCGCCTACAACGCCGACTTCGACGGTGACCAGATGGCCGTCCACGTGCCGCTGACGCTGGAAGCCCAGCTCGAGGCGCGTGCACTGATGATGGCTACCAACAACGTGCTGTCACCGGCCAACGGCGAACCGATCATCGTACCGTCGCAGGACGTCGTCCTGGGCCTGTACTACATGACTCGTGAGCGCATCGGTGCCAAGGGCGAAGGCATGGTGTTCGCCAACCTCAATGAGGTCGAGCGTGCCTTCGGTACTCAGAGTGTGTCATTGCATGCTCGCGTCAAGGTTCGCCTGACCGAATACCTGGCCGAGGAAGAGGGTGGCGAGCTGGTCGAGAAGACCTCGCTGTACGACACCACGGTCGGTCGTGCCATGCTGTTCCGCATTCTGCCCAAGGGCGTGCCGTTCGAGCTGGTCGACCAGCCGATGAAGAAAAAGGCAATCTCGCGCCTGATCAACGAGGTCTACCGTCGCAGCGGTCTGAAGGATGCGGTGATCTTTGCCGACCAGCTGATGTACACCGGCTTCCGTCTGGCCACTTGGTCCGGTGCGTCCATCGGCGTCAACGACTTCGTCATTCCAGACGAGAAGAAAGACATCGTTGATGCGGCCGAAGATGAGGTCAAGGAAATCGAGGACCAGTTCTCTTCCGGTCTCGTGACTGCAGGCGAGAAGTACAACAAGGTCATCGATATCTGGTCCAAGGCCAACGACAAGGTGGCCAAGGCGATGATGGCAGGTATCTCCAAGGAGACCGTCGTCAATCGCCAGGGCGAGGAAGTCGAGCAGGACTCGTTCAACAGCGTGTTCATCATGGCCGACTCCGGGGCACGTGGTAGTGCAGCCCAGATTCGCCAGTTGGCGGGCATGCGTGGCCTGATGGCCAAGCCGGACGGCTCGATCATCGAGACGCCGATCGTGGCCAACTTCCGTGAAGGCCTGAACGTCCTGCAGTACTTCATCTCGACCCACGGGGCACGTAAGGGACTGGCGGATACGGCACTCAAGACCGCCAACTCCGGTTACCTCACTCGCCGCCTGGTCGATGTGGCGCAGGACCTGGTCATCACCGAGCCCGATTGTGGCACCGAGGAAGGCCTCACCTTGCACCCGGTCATCGAGGGTGGCGACATCATCGTGTCCCTGGCGCAGCGTGTGCTGGGTCGTGTCGTGGCGCAGGATGTCATCGACCCGGCGACCGAAGAGGTGCTCATTCCGCGCGGCACGCTGCTCGACGAAGCCTGGTGCGAACAGCTCGACACCATGGGTGTCGACGAAATCGTGGTGCGCAGCACGATTGCCTGTGAAACCCCGCACGGGGTGTGTTCGGCCTGTTATGGCCGCGACCTGGCGCGTGGCCACCAGGTCAACACAGGTGAAGCGGTCGGTGTTATCGCCGCGCAGTCTATCGGCGAGCCGGGCACCCAGTTGACCATGCGTACGTTCCACATCGGTGGGGCGGCTTCGCGAGCATCAGCGGTGGATAGCGTGCAGGTCAAGCATGGCGGCAAGGTGCGCCTGCACAACATCAAGCATGTCGAACGTGCCGATGGCAAGCTGGTCGTGGTTTCCCGCTCCAGTGCCCTGGCCGTCGCCGACGAGCACGGCCGTGAGCGCGAATACTACAAGCTGCCCTATGGGGCGGAACTGTCGGTCAAGGATGGCGATCACGTCGAAGGCGGTCAGGCCGTGGCCAAGTGGGATCCGCATACCCATCCGGTCGTCGCCGAGGTGCAGGGCAAGGCACAGTTCATCGATATGGATGAAGGCATCACCATCCACCGCAGTGTGGACGAGATGACCGGCCTGTCGTCCATCGAGGTGATCGAGGCGGCTTCGCGTCCCGCAGCGGGTCGCGACAAGCGTCCGATGATCATGCTGACTGACGAGGCGGGTGAATATGTCACCTTGCCAGGGTCCAATACGCCGGTTCAGTACCTGTTGCCCGGTCGCGCCATCGTCTCTGCCGAGAACGGCGCTCAGATCGGTGTCGGTGAGGTCATCGCGCGTATCCCGGTCGAAGCGTCGAGCAACAAGGACATCACTGGGGGTCTGCCGCGCGTTGCCGACTTGTTCGAGGCGCGCAAGCCGAAGGAGCCGGCAATTCTGGCGGAAATCAGCGGCGTGGTCAGCTTCGGCAAGGAGACCAAGGGCAAGCGTCGCCTGACGATTACCCCGGAATCCGGCGATCCGTTCGAGATGCTGATCCCCAAGTGGCGCCAGATCGCGGTGTTCGAGGGCGAGAGCGTCGAGAAGGGCGAGGTGATCTCCGATGGGCCGAGCAACCCGCACGACATCCTGCGCCTGCTGGGTGTCGCGGAACTGGCCAAGTACATCACCACTGAGATTCAGGAGGTCTACCGCCTCCAGGGTGTCGGCATCAACGACAAGCACATCGAAGTTATCGTGCGCCAGATGCTGCGCAAGGTGGAGATTACCGATTCCGGCGATTCCAGCTTCATTCCGGGTGACCAGGTCGAGCTGGTACGTGTGCTCGAGGAAAACGGCCGCCTGGCCGAGCAGGACAAGTTCCCGGCCAAGTACGAGCGTGTGCTGCTGGGTATCACCAAGGCCTCGCTGGCGACCGAGTCGTTCATTTCTGCGGCCTCCTTCCAGGAGACGACCCGCGTACTGACCGAAGCGGCCGTCACTGGCAAGCGCGATTACCTGCGTGGCTTGAAGGAAAACGTGGTGGTGGGACGTCTGATCCCGGCCGGTACCGGCCTGACCCACCATGCGGAGCGTCGCCGCAAGCGCGAAGAAGCCGAGCGCACGCTCCATCCGTCGGCCTACGACGTCGAGGCGGAACTGGGCGCCCAGCTTACCGCGCTCGATGCGGATGACGACGAACTCTAAGGCAGAGCGTCTCAATGTCCTGGCCGGCCCTCGTGGGTCGGCCTTGACGTCGATTGCGACCAGACATTAGAATGCCCAGCCTTTGATAGTGGGGGCGGTGCGCCCCTATGCGCTTCACGGCGCAGAAAAGCAAGGCAACCATTGGAGTCAGCTACAGACTATGGCAACGATCAACCAGCTCGTGCGCAAGCCGCGCAAGCGCCCCGTCGCCAAGAGCGACGTGCCGGCGCTGCAGGCCTGTCCGCAGCGTCGCGGGGTTTGCACCCGCGTTTACACCACTACCCCGAAGAAGCCGAACTCCGCACTGCGTAAGGTGTGTCGTGTTCGTCTGACCAACGGGTTCGAAGTCACTTCCTACATCGGCGGTGAAGGCCACAACCTGCAGGAGCACTCCGTGGTCCTGATTCGTGGCGGCCGTGTCAAGGACTTGCCGGGTGTGCGTTATCACACTGTTCGCGGCGCCCTGGACACCTCCGGTGTACAGAACCGTAAGCAGGGCCGTTCCAAGTACGGTACCAAGCGTCCCAAGGCCTGATGCCGGACGTTCTTTATTCCTACGTAACAATGGTCAGATAAGAGTAAGGTCGAGCGTCGTTCGCACAGCGAGCGGGAGTCTCGGGTTTACCTGAAGGACCCTTCAACCGAGGGCTTATCATGCCTAGAAGAAGAGTTGCTGCTAAGCGCGAGATTCTTCCGGATCCGAAGTTCGGAAGCGAGCGCCTGGCGAAGTTCATGAACCACCTGATGATCAGCGGCAAGAAGTCTGTAGCCGAGCGCATCGTTTACGGTGCACTCGACCGGGTTGCCGAACGTGGAAAAGACGAGCCGCTGGACATCTTTGACAAGGCGCTGGAAGCCATCCAGCCGATGGTCGAGGTCAAGTCTCGCCGTGTCGGCGGTGCGACCTACCAGGTGCCCGTGGAAGTACGTCCTTCGCGTCGCCAGGCGCTGGCCATGCGCTGGCTGGTCGACGCTGCCCGTAACCGTGGCGAGAAGACCATGGTGCAGCGTCTCGCCGGCGAAATGCTGGATGCCGCCGAAGGCAAGGGCGCTGCTGTGAAGAAGCGTGAAGACGTGCATCGCATGGCAGAAGCCAACAAGGCCTTCTCACACTACCGCTTCTAACCAACGGGGATTTCCATCGTGGCACGCAAGACTCCGCTTAAGCGTTACCGTAACATCGGTATCGTTGCTCACGTCGACGCCGGGAAGACCACCACTACCGAGCGTGTCCTGTTCTATACCGGCCTGTCTCACAAGGTCGGCGAAGTCCATGAGGGTGCAGCCACCATGGACTGGATGGAGCAGGAGCAGGAGCGTGGTATCACTATCACCTCCGCGGCGACCACCTGTTTCTGGCAGGGCATGAGCAAGCAGTTCGACGAGCACCGTATCAACATCATCGATACGCCTGGGCACGTCGACTTCACCATCGAAGTCGAGCGTTCGCTGCGTGTCCTCGACGGTGCTGTGGTCGTGCTGTGTGGCTCTTCCGGCGTTCAGCCCCAGACGGAAACCGTCTGGCGCCAGGCCAACAAGTACGAAGTACCGCGCATGGTATTCGTCAACAAGATGGACCGTGCCGGGGCCGACTTCTTCATGGTCGTCGACCAGCTCAAGCAGCGCCTTGGTGCCAATACCGTGCCGATCCAGATCAACTGGGGTGCGGAAGAGGACTTCAAGGGCGTCATCGACCTGATCGAGATGAAGGCCATCCTCTGGGACGAAGACAACTTCGGCATGAACTACCAGCTCGTCGATATTCCGGCCGATCTGCAGGAGACTGCCGAGAAGTATCGCGAAGAGATGGTCGAGGCCGCTGCCGAGGCGTCCGAGGAGCTCATGGAGAAGTACCTCGAAGAGGGCGAGCTCTCCAAAGAGGATATCAAGGCTGGTCTGCGTCGTCGTACCCTCGATAACGAGATCGTGCTCATCACCTGCGGTTCTGCGTTCAAGAACAAGGGCGTGCAGGCGGTGTTGGACGGCGTTATCGAGTACATGCCTTCACCTACCGAGGTCAAGGCCATCGAGGGTGAGCTGGACGACAAGGAAGGCACGATCGCCACGCGTGAAGCTGACGATAATGCCCCCTTCGCGGCGCTGGCTTTCAAGATCGCGACTGATCCGTTCGTCGGTACCCTGACGTTCATTCGCGTCTATTCCGGCGTGCTCAAGTCTGGTGACAGTGTCTATAACTCTGTCAAGCAGAAGAAAGAGCGCGTGGGTCGTATCGTCCAGATGCACGCCAACTCCCGAGAAGAAATCAAGGAAGTTCTGGCGGGCGACATCGCGGCCTGTATCGGTCTCAAGGATGTCACCACCGGCGATACCCTGTGCGATATCAACGAGAAGATCGTTCTGGAGCGCATGGAGTTCCCGGACCCGGTTATCTCCGTGGCGGTTGAGCCGAAGTCCAAGGCCGACCAGGAGAAGATGGGTGTTGCACTGGGCAAGCTGGCCCAGGAAGACCCGTCCTTCCGCGTCAAGACCGACGAGGAGACCGGGCAGACCATCATTTCCGGCATGGGCGAGTTGCACCTCGACATCATCGTTGACCGCATGCGTCGCGAGTTCAAGGTCGAGGCCAACATCGGTAAGCCGCAGGTGGCCTATCGCGAGACCATTCGCCAGTCGGTCGAGCAGGAAGGCAAGTTCGTTCGTCAGTCGGGCGGTCGCGGTCAGTACGGCCACGTACACCTGCGCATCGAGCCTCTGACGGCCGAAGACAAGGGCGAGGACGAGGAGATGCACTTCAAGTTCGCGTCCGAGATCGTCGGTGGCGTGGTTCCCAAGGAATACGTGCCGGCCGTCGAGAAAGGGGCCTATGAGCAGCTGCAGAACGGTGTCATCGCGGGTTACCCGATGATCGACGTCAAGGTTACGCTGTTCGACGGTTCCTACCACGACGTGGACTCTAACGAGACCGCGTTCAAGATCGCCTCTTCCATGGCGATCAAGGAAGGTGCTCGCAAGGCCAAGGCAGTCCTGCTTGAGCCGGTGATGAAGGTCGAGGTCGTGACGCCCGAGGAGTTCATGGGTGACGTCATGGGTGACCTGAACCGCCGTCGTGGCCTTGTGCAGGGTATGGATGACTCGTCTTCCGGCAAGATCATCCGTGCCACGGTTCCGTTGGCTGAGATGTTCGGTTATGCGACCGATCTGCGTTCTCAGACCCAGGGCCGCGCAAGCTACACCATGGAGTTTGCGAATTACGAAGAGGCGCCGTCCAGCGTCGTCGAAGCCGTCATCAACCAGAACGGTTAACCGTTAGCTAACGTAAAGAGGTTATAGCAGTGGCTAAGGAAAAATTTGAGCGTTCCAAACCGCACGTCAACGTCGGCACCATCGGTCACGTCGACCACGGCAAGACCACGCTGACTGCGGCCCTGACCCGCGTTTCCGCCGAAGTTTTCGGTGGTGACTGGCGCGCGTTCGATACCATCGATAACGCTCCAGAAGAGCGTGAGCGTGGTATCACCATCGCGACCGCTCACGTCGAGTACCAGTCCGAGACTCGTCACTACGCTCACGTCGACTGCCCGGGGCACGCCGACTACGTCAAGAACATGATCACCGGTGCTGCCCAGATGGACGGCGCAATCCTGGTCTGTTCTGCCGCTGACGGCCCCATGCCGCAGACTCGCGAGCACATCCTGCTGTCTCGCCAGGTTGGCGTTCCGTACATCGTCGTGTTCCTGAACAAGGCCGACATGGTCGATGACGAAGAGCTGCTCGAGCTGGTCGAAATGGAAGTTCGTGAGCTCCTCAACGAGTACGACTTCCCGGGTGACGACACGCCGATCATCATCGGTTCCGCGCTGATGGCGCTGGAAGGCAAGGACGACAACGGCATGGGTACTACCGCCGTTGCCAACCTGATCAAGGCGCTGGATGAATACATTCCCGAGCCGGAGCGTGCCATCGATCAGCCGTTCCTGATGCCGATCGAGGACGTGTTCTCCATCTCTGGTCGCGGTACCGTTGTTACTGGCCGTGTCGAGCGTGGCATTGTCAAGACTGGCGATGAAGTCGAGATCGTGGGTCTCAAGGACACCACCAAGACCATCGTTACCGGTGTCGAAATGTTCCGCAAGCTGCTCGACGAAGGTCGTGCAGGTGAGAACATCGGTGCCCTGCTGCGTGGCACCAAGCGTGACGACGTCGAGCGTGGTCAGGTTCTGGCCAAGCCGGGTTCCATTACGCCGCACACCGTGTTCGAGTCCGAAGTCTACATCCTGTCCAAGGAAGAAGGTGGTCGTCACACGCCGTTCTTCAAGGGCTATCGTCCGCAGTTCTACTTCCGTACTACTGACGTGACCGGTACCTGTGAATTGCCGGAAGGCGTGGAGATGGTCATGCCGGGCGACAACGTCCAGATGACCGTCACCCTGATCGCACCGATCGCCATGGAAGACGGCCTGCGCTTCGCTATCCGCGAAGGTGGTCGTACCGTTGGTGCCGGTGTTGTCGCCAAGATCATCCAGTAAGTCCTGGACTTCCAGATGATCGAAGGGGGCTCCGCAAGGAGCCCCCTTTCTGCGCATGTTTGACTCTCGAAGTCTGCATGCCTATAATGCGCATCCTTTAAATGCGTGGGTAGGCGGCGAAGGCCGTCGACATCCATTGGAGTTTAGGGCTAATGCAGAACCAGAAGATTCGCATTCGGTTGAAAGCCTTCGACCATCGCCTGATCGATCAGTCCGCCCAGGAAATCGTGGATACCGCGAAGCGGACGGGTGCTCAGGTGCGTGGGCCGATCCCGCTGCCGACCAATCGTGAGCGTTATACCGTGCTGATTTCTCCGCACGTCAACAAGGACGCGCGTGATCAGTACGAGATCCGCACTCACAAGCGCGTGCTCGATATCGTCGAGCCGACGGAAAAGACCGTCGATGCGCTGATGAAACTCGACCTCGCCGCTGGCGTGGACGTACAGATCAAGCTCGACTAACCCACACTAGACACTTGCGGCAGGCTGCCAAGGGCAGCATCGTCGCCACGCCGGGATGGCGTCACACAATGTGCTAGTGGAATGCTCTGGAAAGGGCAGCCATAGCGGGTGATAGCCCCGTACACTATAGGAGACTGAACATGACTATCGGTTTGGTCGGTAAGAAGAGCGGCATGACCCGTGTCTTCACCGAAGATGGCGCATCCGTGCCCGTAACCGTTATCGAGGTTGAGCCTAATCGCGTGACTCGCGTCAAGAGCGTCGAAACCGACGGTTATAGCGCGATTCAGGTAACAACCGGCTCCCGCAAGTCCAAGCACCTGACCAAGGCGGCTGCAGGCCAGTACGCCAAGGCGGGTGTCGAGGCTGGTCGTTCACTGATGGAGTTTCGCCTGACCGAAGGCGAGGAAGCTCCGGAAGTGGGTGGCGAACTCACCGTATCCCTCTTTGAAGCTGGTCAGTTGATCGACGTGACCGGTACGTCCAAGGGTAAAGGTTACCAGGGTGCCGTTAAGCGCTGGAACTTCCGTACCCAGGATATGACCCACGGCAACTCTCTGTCGCATCGTGCGCCTGGCTCCATCGGTCAGTGTCAGACCCCCGGTCGCGTATTCAAGGGCAAGAAGATGGCCGGTCAGCTCGGTAACGAGCGCGTGACCGTGCAGAGCCTGGAAATCGTGCGCGTCGATGCCGAACGCAATCTGCTGCTCGTCAAGGGCGCTATTCCCGGTGCGCCGGGCAGCGACGTGATCGTTCGCAGTGCCGTGAAAGCTCGCTGAGGGGTAATTACCGATGAATCTGAATCTTGCAGGTGCTGGCGGTACCGTCGAAGTCGCCGACGCAACCTTTGGCAAAGAATTCAATGAAGCGCTGGTTCACCAGGTGGTCACAGCCTATCTGGCTGGTGGGCGTCAGGGGACCCGTGCCCAGAAGACGCGCTCTGAAGTCAGCGGTGGTGGCAAGAAGCCCTGGCGTCAGAAGGGCACCGGCCGTGCGCGTGCCGGTACCATCCGTTCTCCGCTGTGGCGCAGCGGTGGTGTGACTTTCGCGGCACGTCCGCAGGATTACACCCAGAAGGTCAACCGCAAGATGTATCGTGCGGCGATGCGCTCGATTCTCTCCGAGCTGGTCCGTCAGGAGCGCCTGGTGGCCGTCGAGGAGTTCGCCGTCGACGCACCGAAGACCAAGCAGCTGGTTGCCAAGCTCAAAGAACTTGACCTGGAGAAAGTGCTTATCGTCACCGAGGAAGTCGACGAGAAGCTCTATCTGGCCGCTCGCAACATTCCCAACGTGGATGTCGTGGATGTCGCCGCTGCCGATCCGGTGAGGCTGGTTGCCTTTGACAAGGTGCTGGTCACCGTCTCCGCCCTGCGCAAATTCGAGGAGAAGTTGGCATGAACCAGGAACGCGTATTCAAGGTTCTGCTCGGCCCGCACATGACCGAGAAGGCCGCATTCGCCGCCGAAAACAACCAGTACGTGTTCAAGGTGGCCCAGGACGCAACCAAGCCCGAGATCAAGAAGGCCGTCGAGGCTCTCTTCGGCAAGAAGGTCGATCGGGTCCAGGTCCTGAACATGAAGGGCAAGACCAAGCGCACCGTGCATGGCACGGGTCTGCGCAAGGGCTACCGCAAGGCCTATGTCACGCTGGCCGCGGGTGAAACCCTCGAAGACTTCTCTGGCGCCGAATAAGGGCAGGAGTACGGATCATGGCAGTAGTTAAGACCAAACCCACATCCGCCGGTCGCCGCCACGTCGTCAAGATCGTCGGCGAGGAGCTGTATAAGGGCCGCGCCTATGCGCCGCTGCTCGAAAAGCAGTCCAAGTCCGGTGGCCGTAACAATAACGGTCGTATCACCACCCGCCATGTGGGCGGTGGTCACCGTCAGCACTACCGTCTGGTCGACTTCAAGCGCAACAAGGATGGCGTTCCCGCCATCGTCGAGCGCCTCGAGTACGACCCGAACCGCAGCGCGCACATCGCACTGCTGAAATACCTGGACGGCGAGCGTCGCTACATCATCGCGCCCAAGGGCGTGCGTGCAGGTGACCAGCTCGAGTCAGGCGTTAACGCAGCGATCAAGAAGGGCAACTGCCTGCCGCTGCGCAATATTCCGGTGGGCTCCACCGTTCACTGCATCGAGCTCAAGCCCGGAAAGGGTGCGCAGGTCGCTCGCAGTGCCGGTGCCAGCGCCCAGCTGGTCGCTCGCGAAGGCAACTACGCCACTGTGCGTCTGCGCTCTGGTGAGATGCGCAAGGTGCTGGCCGAGTGCCGTGCCACCCTTGGCGAAGTGAGCAACTCAGAGCACAGCCTCCGTCAACTCGGCAAGGCCGGTGCCAAACGCTGGCGCGGTGTGCGTCCGACTGTTCGCGGTGTTGCGATGAACCCGGTGGACCACCCGCATGGTGGTGGTGAAGGCCGCACCAGCGGTGGCCGTCACCCGGTCACGCCGTGGGGTGTCCCCACCAAGGGGCACAAGACCCGTAAGAACAAGCGCACCGATAAGCTGATCGTTCGTCGCCGCAAGGCCAAGTAACAGACTTTAAGAGGTAACGGCTGTGCCACGTTCACTGAAGAAAGGTCCTTTCATTGACCTTCATCTGCTGAAGAAGGTTGAGACTGCAGTGGAGAAGAACGACCGCAAACCGATCAAGACCTGGTCGCGTCGTTCCATGATCCTGCCCAACATGGTCGGGCTCACCATTGCCGTCCATAACGGTCGCCAACACGTCCCGGTGCATGTCTCCGAGGAAATGGTTGGCCACAAGCTGGGCGAATTCGCTGCTACCCGCACCTATCGCGGTCATGCGGCGGACAAGAAAGCCAAACGGTAAGCCAGAGAGGATTGAGAGATGGAAGTCACAGCTAAGCTGCGTGGCGCTCGTTTATCCGCCCAGAAGGCCCGTTTGGTGGCTGACCAGGTGCGCGGTAAACCGGTCGCCGAGGCGCTCGACCTGCTGGCCTTCTCACCGAAGAAGGCTGCCAAGCTGGTCAAGAAAGTGCTTCAGTCCGCCATTGCGAACGCGGAAGAAAATAACGGCATGGACATCGACGAGCTGCGTGTCTCGACCATCTGCGTCGATGAGGGCATGACGCTCAAGCGCATCCAGCCGCGCGCCAAGGGCCGTGCGGATCGCATTTTGAAGCGCACCTGCCACATCACCGTCAAGGTAGCCGAGAAGTAGGAGTCGACCAGATGGGTCAGAAAGTAAATCCGACAGGCATTCGGCTGGGTATCGTCAAGGACCACACTTCGGTCTGGTATGCCGAGCGCGGTGCTTATGCCGACAAGCTGAACAACGATCTCGAAGTGCGTCGCTTCCTGGAGCAGCGTCTTAAGAACGCTTCCGTGAGCCGCATCACCATCGAGCGTCCCGCTAACAACGCCCGCATCACCATCCACACGGCTCGTCCGGGGATCGTGATCGGCAAGAAGGGTGAAGACGTCGACCGTCTGCGTCGCGAAGTCACCGAGATGATGGGCGTGCCCGTTCACGTCAACATCGAGGAAGTCCGCAAGCCGGAGCTCGACGCAGCCCTCGTCGCCCAGAACATTGCCGGCCAGCTCGAGCGCCGCGTGATGTTCCGCCGCGCCATGAAGCGCTCTGTCCAGAACGCCATGCGTCTGGGCGCCGGTGGTATCAAGGTGCAGCTGTCCGGCCGTCTCGGTGGTGCGGAAATCGCACGTACCGAGTGGTATCGCGAAGGTCGTGTGCCGCTGCACACCCTGCGCGCGGATATCGACTACGCGACCTATGAAGCTCACACCACTTATGGCGTGATCGGCGTCAAGGTGTGGATCTTCAAGGGTGAAATCCTCGGGGGCATCGAAGAGGTGCGTGCCAAGCAGAAGCAGCCGCAAGGCCAGCCCGCGCCCAAGAAGAAAGGTTCCAAGTAAGGGGAGATGTAGTCGATGTTGCAACCCAAGCGTACTAAATTCCGCAAGGTGCAGAAGGGCCGCAACCGTGGCCTGGCGCATCGCGGAAGCAAGGTGAGCTTCGGCGAGTACGGTCTCAAGGCCACGGGTCGCGGTCGCATCACTGCCCGTCAGATCGAAGCCGGTCGTCGTGCCATCACGCGTCACGTCAAGCGTGGCGGCAAGATCTGGATCCGCGTCTTCCCGGACAAGCCGATTACCAACAAGCCCCTGGAAGTCCGTATGGGTAAGGGTAAGGGCTCCGTCGAGTACTGGGTCGCCCAGATTCAGCCGGGCAAGGTGCTCTACGAAATCGAAGGCGTATCCGAGGAGCTGGCGCGCGAAGCGTTCTCCCTGGCCGCTCAGAAGATGCCCGTATCCACCACCTTTGTGAAACGGACGGTGATGTGATGAAAGCCCAGGAAATTCGTGAAAAGTCGGTCGAAGCGCTGCAAGAGCAGCTCTTCGAACTCCTCCGCGAGCAGTTCAACCTGCGCATGCAGAAGGCCACTGGCCAGCTGAGCCAGACTCATCTGCTCAAGCAGGTACGCCGGGATATCGCCCGCGTAAAGACTGTGCTCAACGAGAAGGCAGGTGACTGAGATGGCCGAAGAGAAAAAAGCCCGTACGCTCACCGGCAAGGTGGTGAGCGACAAGATGGACAAGTCCATCGTCGTTATGATCGAGCGCCGCGAGCGTCATCCGATCTATGGCAAATACGTGAAGCGCTCCACCAAGCTGCACGCCCATGACGAGGCGAACCAGGCAAAGCAGGGCGACATGGTGTCCATCGCGGAATGCCGCCCGCTCTCGAAGAAGAAGGCCTGGACGCTGGTCGAGGTGGTCGAACAGGCCAAGGGCTGAGTTCGTTACCAGCCTCGAGAGCCAGTGCAGCCAGATTAGGTTTGGAGAAAACCGATGATTCAGACACAGACAATGCTGGATGTCGCCGACAACAGCGGCGCGCGCCGGGTGCAGTGCATCAAGGTGTTGGGCGGTTCACATCGCCGTTACGCCCGCGTGGGTGACATCATCAAGGTAACAGTGAAGGAAGCCATTCCGCGTGGCAAGGTCAAGAAAGGCCAGGTCATGAAAGCGGTCGTGGTGCGCACGCGCAGCGGTATCCGTCGTCCCGACGGCTCGCTGATTCGCTTCGATGGAAATGCGGCGGTTTTGTTGAACAATACCAACGAACAGCCGGTCGGCACCCGTATCTTCGGGCCGGTAACTCGTGAGCTTCGTACCGAGAAGTTCATGAAGATCATTTCCTTGGCGCCTGAAGTGCTGTAAGGAGCGAGGCGGATATGCAAAAGATCAAACGTGACGATGAAGTGATCGTCATCGCCGGCAAGGACAAGGGTAAGCGTGGCACGATCAAGCGCGTCCTCAAGGACGGTCGCTATGTCGTGTCGGGTGTGAACATGATCAAGCGTCACACCAAGCCCAACCCCATGCTGGGCAACCAGGGGGGTATCGTCGAGCGCGAGGCTCCGATTCACGCGTCCAACGTGGCCATCTTCAATGCGGAGACCGGCAAAGCGGATCGCGTCGGCTTCCAGATTTCGGAAGACGGTACCAAGGTACGTATCTACAAGTCGACGCAGAAGCAGATCGACGCCTAACGCGAGTCGGATAGCAAAATGGCGAACTTGAAAGAACGTTATCAGAACGAGGTGGTGGCTCAACTCCAAGAGCAGTTCAGCTACGCCAACGTGATGCAGGTGCCCCGGATCACCAAGGTGACCCTGAACATGGGTATCGGCGACGCGACCAGCGACAAGAAGCTGATCGATAATGCCATCGGTGACCTGGAGAAGCTTTCCGGTCAGAAGCCGATGGTGACCAAGGCGCGCAAATCCATCGCTGGCTTCAAGGTCCGCGAAGGATGGCCGATCGGCATCAAGGTGACCCTGCGCCGCGAGCGTATGTGGGACTTCCTGGATCGCCTGGTCAACATCGCGATTCCCCGTGTACGCGACTTCCGTGGTTTGAACCCGAAGTCGTTTGATGGGCGTGGCAACTATTCCATGGGTGTGCGTGAGCAGATCATCTTCCCCGAGCTCGAGTATGATAAAATCGATCGGATTCGTGGGTTGGATGTCACTATCACCACCACTGCCAACAGCGATGAAGAAGGCCGTGCGCTGCTGAGCGCGCTGAACTTCCCGTTCAAGAAATAAGGGTGGGATCATGGCAAAGAAAAGCATGATAGAGCGTGAGCTCAAGCGCGCGAAGCTGGCCGACAAGTATGCCGCCAAGCGTGCCGAGCTCAAGGCCATTATCAACAGCGTTGACTCTTCTGATGAAGAGCGCTTCGACGCACAGCTCAAGCTGCAGTCGTTGCCGCGCGACTCCAGCCCGGTTCGTCGGCGCAACCGCTGCCGCGTAACCGGCCGTCCGCACGGCTTCTACAACAAGTTCGGGCTGGCCCGTAACAAGCTGCGTGAAGCCGCCATGCGTGGCGACGTTCCCGGACTCAAGAAGTCCAGCTGGTAACGCCACGTCGAGAATCAGGAGCGCAACGTAATGAGCATGCAAGATACTCTAGCGGATATGTTCACCCGTATCCGCAATGCGCAGATGGCCACCAAGGAGGCGGTTTCCATGCCGTCTTCCAAGCTCAAGGTCGAGGTGGCCCGCGTACTTAAGGAAGAGGGCTACATCAGCGACTTCGCTGTCGCCGAAGGTGCCAAGCCCGAACTGTCCGTCACCCTCAAGTATTTCGAGGGCAAGCCGGTCATCGAGCACATCCAGCGTGTGTCCAAGCCTTCCCTGCGCCAGTACAAGGGCAAGGATGCGCTGCCGAAAGTCGCCGATGGCCTGGGTGTCGCGATCGTTTCCACCTCCAAGGGCGTGATGACCGATCGTGCGGCACGTCATGCTGGTGTCGGTGGTGAAGTCCTCTGCACCGTATTCTAGGAGTTTGGAATGTCCCGCGTAGCCAAATATCCGGTTAAATTGCCGAACGGCGTCGAGGTCAAGCTCGACGGCGATCAGCTCTCCGTCAAGGGTGGTCAGGGCACGCTGAGCATGACCGTCCATCACGACGTGGTGGTCGGTCAGGAAGAAGGTCAGCTGACCTTCGCGCCGAGCGAGACCGCCAAGAGCTGGGCGATGGCCGGCACTACCCGTGCACTGGTCCAGAACATGGTCACCGGTGTCTCCGAGGGCTTCAGCAAGTCCCTCGAGATCAATGGCGTCGGCTATCGTGCCCAGGCAAGTGGCAAGACGCTCAACCTGACACTCGGCTTCTCGCACCCGGTCGAATATACGCTGCCTGAAGGTGTCACGGCGGAAACGCCCAAGAACACCATTATCGTGCTGAAGAGCGCGGACAAGCAGCAGCTCGGCCAGGTCGCGGCGGAAATTCGTGCCTTCCGTCCGCCCGAACCCTACAAGGGCAAGGGTATCCGGTATGGTGACGAGCAGGTCCGTCGCAAAGAAGCCAAGAAGAAGTAAGGCAGGGTTATGAACGCGAAGAAAGAATCTCGTCTCCGTCGTGCCCGCCGTGCTCGCGCCAAGATTCGCGAGCTGGGCGTGTATCGCCTGTGCGTCAACCGTACCCCGCGTCACATCTACGCGCAGATCATCTCGCCGGATGGTGGCAAGGTGCTCGCCAGCGCTTCCACGCTGGACAAGAGCCTGCGCGAAGGTGGTACCGGTAACTCCGACGCCGCCGCCAAGGTGGGTGCGCTGATTGCAGAGCGCGCCAAGGAAGCAGGCATCACTCAGGTAGCCTTCGATCGCGCCGGTTTCAAGTACCACGGTCGCGTCAAGGCCCTGGCCGACGCCGCTCGTGAAGGCGGCCTGGAATTCTAAAGGGTTTTACGATGGCGAAGAACGAACAGAACGGCGGAGATCTGCAAGAGAAGTTGGTGCAGGTCAACCGCGTCGCCAAGGTGGTCAAGGGGGGCCGTATCTTCGGCTTTACCGCTCTGACCGTCGTTGGTGACGGCAACGGTCGTGTTGGCTTCGGTCGTGGCAAGGCGCGTGAAGTGCCGGTCGCGATCCAGAAGGCTATGGACCAGGCGCGTCGCAACATGATCAAGGTCAGCCTCAAGGGCAGCACGCTGCAGTACCCGGTCAAGGCCCGTCACGGTGCCTCCAAGGTCTACATGCAGCCGGCTTCCGAAGGTACCGGGATCATCGCTGGCGGCGCCATGCGCTCCGTACTCGAACTGGCGGGCGTCCATGACGTCCTGGCCAAGTGCTACGGTTCCACCAACCCGGTGAACGTGGTGCGTGCGACCATCAATGGTCTCTCCTCCATGCAGTCTCCGGATGACATCGCCGCCAAGCGCGGCCTGTCCGTCGAAGAGATCGCGGGGTAAGGCACCATGGCAGCAAAGATCAAGGTAACTCAGACCCGTAGCACCATCGGCGTTTTGGAAAAGCACAAGGCCACCATGAAGGGTCTTGGACTGCGTCGCATCGGTCATACGGTCGAACTGGAAGACACCCCTGCCGTACGCGGTATGGTGAACAAGGTCAACTACCTTGTACGTGTTGAGGGAGAGTAACCCATGAAACTCAATAGCCTGAGCCCGGCACCGGGCTCCAAGCACGCCGAGAAGCGTGTCGGTCGCGGCATTGGTTCTGGCCTGGGCAAGACCGGTGGTCGTGGCCACAAGGGTCAGACCTCGCGTTCCGGCGGCAGCATCAAGCCTGGCTTCGAAGGCGGTCAGATGCCGTTGCAGCGTCGTCTGCCGAAGTTCGGCTTTACTTCCATGAAGTCCCTGGAGTCCGAGGAAGTTCGCCTGGCCGAGCTGGCTAAGGTCGAGGGCGACGTGGTCGACCTGGAGACGCTGAAGAAAGCCAACGTGCTCAAGGATGCCACTCGCTATGCAAAGGTCATCCTCTCCGGCGAACTGAACAAGGCGGTTACCGTTCGTGGGCTCAAGGTCACCAAGGGTGCCCGTGCCGCGATCGAAGCTGCTGGCGGCAAGGTAGAGGACTAAATGGCTAAGTCAGGAAACATGCCGGCCATGGGAAGCGGGCTGAGTGAACTTTGGGCGCGCCTGCGCTTCGTGTTCCTGGCCATCGTCGTGTACCGCATCGGTGCACACATTCCCGTGCCTGGCATCAATCCTGACCAGCTCGCTGCCTTATTCAGGGAAAATCAGGGCACCATCCTGAGCCTGTTCAACATGTTCTCGGGTGGTGCACTGGAGCGCATGAGTATCCTCGCGCTGGGCATCATGCCCTATATCTCCGCGTCGATCATCATGCAGCTCCTGACTGCGACCTCGCCTCAGCTCGAGCAGCTGAAGAAGGAAGGTGAGGCCGGCCGTCGCAAGATCAGTCAGTACACGCGCTATGGCACGGTGGTACTGGCTCTGATTCAAGCGACAGGCATGGCAGTTGGTCTGGTCGGGCAAGGCGTGACCTATACCAGCGATTTCAGCTTCTACTTCACGGCGATCGTATCTTTCGTCGCCGGTGCAGTGTTCCTGATGTGGCTGGGTGAGCAGATCACCGAGAAGGGGATCGGCAACGGGATTTCCCTGATCATTTTTGCGGGCATCGTTGCAGGGTTGCCCAGTGCGATCGGTCAGTCCTTCGAACTGGCCCGTAATGATGGTGCATGGAACGTATTGCCGCTGCTGGCACTGACAGTGCTGGCGATCGCCACCGTAGCGTTCGTGGTATTCATCGAGCGCGGTCAACGCCGCATCACGGTGAATTATCCTCGTCGCCAAGTGGGTAACAAGATGTATGCCGGGCAGAGCAGCTATCTCCCGCTCAAGGTCAACATGGCTGGTGTCATTCCGGCGATCTTTGCCTCGAGTATCCTGCTGTTCCCTGCGTCTATCGGCCAGTGGGTCGGTTCGGCGGAAGGCTTCCAGTGGTTGCAGGCGGCTTCTCAGTCGCTGGCTCCAGGGCAGCCGCTGTACATCTTGCTTTTCGCAGCGGCGGTGGTATTCTTCTGCTTCTTTTACACAGCGCTGGTCTTCAATCCCAAGGATGTGGCCGACAACCTCAAGAAGTCGGGCGCCTTCCTTCCGGGTATCCGTCCCGGCGAGCAGACTGCTCGCTATGTCGACAAGGTCATGACCCGTCTGACACTGTTCGGTGCCCTTTACATCACCGCGGTTTCCCTGATGCCCCAGTTCCTCGTTGTGGCCTGGCAGGTACCCTTCTACTTCGGCGGTACTTCCCTGCTCATCGTGGTCGTGGTCATCATGGATTTCATGGCTCAGGTGCAGTCGCATCTCATGTCGCACCAGTACGAGTCGGTGATGAAGAAGTCCAACCTGAAAGGCTACGGTAGCGGCGGCATCATGCGCTAAGGCGCAGCCGGCCGCGTAATGGAGAGAACGATGAAAGTTCGAGCTTCCGTCAAGAAAATGTGCCGTAACTGCAAGATCATTCGACGTAATGGCGCGGTTCGCGTCATCTGCATCGAACCGCGGCACAAGCAGCGCCAGGGTTAAACCCTGGGCTGAAGCGGGCGCCGGCATACCCCCTTGTCCTCATTGGGACAAAGGGGTATGCTATTGCGCCTTTTGTAGATGACCAATCGAGCAAGCCGCTCAAATTTCGGAGTAAGCTGATGGCCCGTATTGCAGGCGTCAATATCCCGGACAACAAGCATGCGGCGATCTCGCTGACCTATATCTTCGGGATTGGCCGTACTCGCGCGCAGGAAATCTGTGCAGCAGCCGGCATTGCGCCGACCACCAAGATTCAGGAGCTTTCCAGCGACGAACTGGATACGCTGCGTGCTGAAGTCGGCAAATATACCGTTGAAGGCGACCTTCGTCGTGATGTGACCTTGAACATCAAGCGTCTCATGGACTTGGGTTGCTACCGTGGTCTGCGCCATCGTCGTGGTCTTCCGCTGCGTGGTCAGCGTACCAAGACCAACGCGCGCACCCGTAAGGGACCGCGTAAGCCGATTCGTAAATAACACGCACGTTCTGGCGTTTAGACAGGAAGAAACATCAACATGGCTAACCCGCGTAGTAACCGTAAAAAGGTTAAAAAGCAGGTCGTGGATGCGGTTGCCCACATCCACGCCTCTTTTAACAACACGATCGTGACGATCACAGACCGCCAGGGCAATGCGCTCTCTTGGGCGACTGCCGGTGGTTCGGGTTTTCGTGGTTCTCGCAAGAGCACCCCGTTCGCTGCCCAAGTGGCAAGCGAGCGTGCAGCGACTGCTGCAGCCGAGTATGGTGTGAAAAACGTAGACGTGCTGGTCAAGGGCCCCGGTCCTGGCCGTGAGTCCGCCGTGCGCGCACTGAATGCCGCCGGCTTCCGCGTGCAAAGCATCACCGACGCGACGCCCGTTCCCCATAACGGCTGCCGTCCGCCGAAGAAACGCCGCGTTTAAGGAGACAGACTCATGGCTCGTTATATTGGACCGAAGTGCAAACTGTCTCGTCGCGAGGGTACCGACCTCTTTCTGAAGAGCGGTGTCACTCCCTTCGAGAAGAAGTGCAAATCCGAACAGATTCCGGGTGTGCACGGCCAGCGTCGTCAGCGTCTTTCCGACTACGGCTTGCAGCTTCGCGAGAAGCAGAAAGTACGTCGCATCTACGGCGTACTCGAGAAGCAGTTCCGCAACTACTACAAGGAAGCGGCCCGCATGAAGGGCGCGACCGGCGAGCTGTTGCTGCAGCTTCTCGAATCCCGACTGGACAATGTCGTCTATCGCATGGGCTTTGGCGCCACGCGTGCGGAAGCACGTCAGCTGGTCAGCCACAAGGCGATCACCGTCAACGGCCGCACCGTTAACGTGGCGTCCTACCAGGTCAAGCCTGGTGACGTCGTTGCCGTGCGCGAGAAGGCCAAGAACCAGGCACGTATCCAGCATGCCCTGCAATTGGCCGGTCAGCGTGGCGATATCGCCTGGATCGATGTCGATTCCAAGAAGATGGAAGGCACTTTCAAGGCTGTCCCGGAACGCGGCGATTTGTCTGCCGACATCAACGAAAACCTGATTGTCGAGCTGTACTCGAAGTAATCGCGCCGCCGCGTGATGCCGGGCCTGAACTGCAGGCCCGGCCGAGAGTACCGAGTATCCGTTTGGCAGCCTGAAAGGTGTACATATGCAGCGTTCAGTGACAGAGTTTCTCCGTCCTCGCGACATCAAGGTCGAAGAGATCAACGCGCACCACGCGAAGATCGTGCTCGAGCCGTTCGAGCGCGGCTTCGGTCACACCCTGGGGAATGCTCTGCGTCGCATCCTGCTGTCTTCCATGCCCGGCTGTGCGGTCGTGGAAGCCGAGATCGCCGGTGTCGATCACGAATACAGCGCGATCGAGGGCGTACAGGAAGATGTTATCGAGATCCTCCTGAATCTCAAGGACGTGGCTATCAAGATGCATAGCCGCGACGAGGCCGTGCTGACGCTGAACAAGCAGGGCCCCAGTGTCGTGACCGCTGGCGATATCGCTACCGACCACGACGTGGAGATCGTCAATCCCGAGCACGTGATCGCCCACGTCAACGAAGGCGCCGAGCTGAAGATGCAGCTCAAGATCGCCCGTGGACGCGGTTACGAGCCTGCGGATACCCGTGCTGACGCGGAAGACGAGACCCGGGCCATCGGCCGTCTGCAGCTTGATGCGACCTTCAGCCCCGTGCGTCGTGTTTCCTATGCCGTCGAAGCGGCGCGTGTCGAACAGCGCACCGACCTCGACAAGCTGGTCATCGACCTGGAAACCGACGGTACCCTGGATCCCGAAGAGGCCATCCGTCGCAGTGCCACCATCCTGCAAGAGCAGTTGGCAGCATTCGTCGACCTGGAAGCCGACAAGGAACAGGAGATCGAGGAGGAGGAGGATCACATCGATCCCATCCTGCTGCGCCCCGTAGACGATCTCGAGTTGACCGTCCGCAGTGCCAATTGCCTCAAGGCCGAGAATATCTATTACATCGGTGATCTGATTCAGCGTACCGAAGTCGAGCTGTTGAAGACCCCGAATCTCGGCAAGAAGTCCCTGAACGAGATCAAGGATGTATTGGCAGCACGTGGTCTTTCCTTGGGCATGCGGCTTGAAAACTGGCCGCCCTCAAGCCTGAAGGACGATAAGGCCTCTGCGTGAGCGTCGACTCGAGTCCCAGTTTGGTAAGGAACTACAACCATGCGTCATCGTAAGAGTGGTCGTCACCTGAATCGTACCAGCTCGCACCGCCAGGCCATGTTCAAGAACATGTGCGTGTCGCTGGTCGAGCATGAAGTAATCAAGACTACCCTGCCCAAGGCCAAGGAACTGCGTCGTCATATCGAGCCGCTGATCACCTTGGCCAAGCAGGACAGTGTCGCCAACCGTCGTCTGGCTTTCAGCCGTACCCGCTCCAAGGAAGCGGTCGGCAAGCTTTTCGACCAGTTGGGTCCGCGCTACGCCAACCGTCCTGGTGGTTACGTGCGTGTCCTGAAGTGCGGTTACCGCACTGGCGACAATGCCCCCATGGCTTACGTCGAACTGGTTGACCGCCCGGTCACTGGTGAGGTAGCCAGCGAGGAGTGATCCTCACGTGCCTGGATAATCCCAGTCACGATGAAAAGCCGGCCATGGGCCGGCTTTTTTTGTGCTTGCGTTCCGTCCTGAGCAGCGCTGGCGCCCTACGCTTGTCCGCGTTGGCATTACAAAGCCTTGCATTAAGTTACCTTGATGCCAAATATTTATCGCCTGCCGCCAAGCCTCGTGGTGGCAACGTTTGATAAGCTATTGCCTGCCTTACGGGACAAGAGCGACCAGTAGCAAGCATGGAGATCAGGGAATCATGACGGAGCTTGAGCAGGAGGAAGCGCGGCTAGCGGGGACTGATGCCGAAGCCTACCTTCGGCTGGCCAACGCGATGAGCGAAGCCGGCATTTCCTCGGTAACACCAGCCTATCTGCGCAAGCTGGCCGAAAAGCTGCGTCAGGAAAGTGAGGATCAGGCCGATTGAGCCGGCCAGTTCACGCCCGGTTCAGGGCTTGTTGAATGGCTCGTTCGACCGTTATCATCGCTTGCGCGCCGGCGTAGCTCAGCTGGTAGAGCAACGCACTCGTAATGCGTAGGTCGGTGGTTCGAGTCCACTCGCCGGCACCAGGACCCAGTAAAGCCGCTGCTGCAGATCTGTTCTGCTCAGCGGTTTTCTTTTTAACGACGAACTATGCTCGTGCTGTTCCTGTCGCTGTGGCGACTCCGCACTGCCTTGGGAGGTCTCAAGTCCAAGGCCTGGTGGCGTATCTGCGGGTCTCGGCAGCACTGGTACTGCTGAGCGCATTGATGGCCCTGAAGCTGCCGCGAGACCGTACTGAAAGTACCGAGGCCACCTGATAGGCTGGCGGGAAAGCCTGCCCTCGGAACCGATGATGCCGACACCCTTGATCTATCTTGCTGCCGCGATTGCCGAGATTGCCGGCTGCTTCGCTTTCTGGTCCTGGTGGCGCCTGGACAGGTCAATGGGGTGGCTGGTCCCTGGCATGGCGAGCCTGGTCCTGTTCGCCTGGCTGCTGAGCCTGGTGGACAGCGACTATGCAGGACGCGCCTATGCTGCGTATGGCGGTATTTACATTATCACGTCATTGTTCTGGCTGTGGCTGGTCGAGCAGCGTCAGCCGGACCGTTGGGACCTGCTCGGTGCCAGCCTATGCCTGGTTGGGGCGGCGGTGATCCTGCTCGGGCCGAGAAGTGGCTGACCTCACGGCCAGGCATTTCCCGTGAGGTATCGCGTAGTTCGTGTCAGGCACGCGGTTAATACCTACTCTTTGCCGCTCTTCCGCCGTAGATCAGGCGAACCAGTGACGCGTACGGTTGGCGAACCATACCAGAGAAAGCATGACAGGCACTTCGACAAGTACGCCGACCACGGTGGCCAAGGCGGCACCAGAGTGCAGGCCGAACAAGGAAATAGCGACTGCCACGGCTAGCTCGAAGAAATTGGACGTCCCGATCATGCAGGCCGGTGCGGCAATGCTATGGGGCAGTTGAAGCCACCTGGCCCCCGCATAGGCAAGGGCAAAGATGCCATAGGTCTGAATTAATAGCGGAATGGCGATCAGACCGATCACAGCGGGGTGGGTCAGTATCGTTTCCGCCTGGAAACCGAACAGCATTACGACCGTGCCTACCAGGCCAAGCATGACCCACGGCTTGAGACGAGCAGTAAATGCACCGACACGGCTAGCGCCTCCCTGGCGGGTCAGGGTGCGGCGAGTCATTACGCCAGCTGCCAGGGGCAGTACGATATATAACACTACCGATAACAGCAGTGTCTGCCATGGCACGGTAATGTCTGTGGCTCCCAGCAGGAAGGCAGCGATGGGCGCAAAGGCGAAGATCATGATCAGGTCATTTACCGAGACCTGCACCAAGGTGTAGTTGGCATCGCCCTTGGTGAGCTGACTCCAGATGAACACCATGGCCGTGCATGGCGCAACCCCCAGCAAGATCATGCCGGCAATGTATTCATTGGCCGAGTCGGGATCGACGAAGGGGGCAAACAGGTGATGGAAGAACAGTACGCCCAGACCGGCCATGGTGAAAGGCTTGATCAGCCAGTTTACTGTCAGGGTCAGGAAGAGTCCCTTGGGGCGTTTGCCGACGTCACGGATCGAGGCAAAATCGACCTGAACCATCATCGGGTAAATCATTATCCAGATGAGTACGGCCACCACCAGGTTGACGTGGGCAACCTCGATAGCGGCCAGTGCCTGGAAGAGCCCCGGGAAGATATTACCCAGCAATACCCCGGCAACAATACCCAGGCCTACCCAGACGGAGAGAAAACGTTCGAAGATTCCCATGGAGCCAATCTCGTGGTGGTCTCATGAATGAAGGTAATACTTGAAAGGAGTGTTGGGCGACAAGGCATGTGTTATGCCATAGGTAACAATTGCGGCTCTACCATTGGCTACAGCGCTATGCCACGCCGAACTCGGACAGGACCAGCCCGGTCAGTGGAGCGATGAGTACCACGGCCCACAGCGGAAGGCGCGCGAGGTGCAACAGCGCCCAGAGGAACACGACAACCGCCATGGTGGCCGGGCCAGTCACCGCCGAGACGAACACCGGTGCGTATAGGGCGGCAAGAAGCAGGCCCACGGTGGCTGCGACGACCCATGCCAGCGCTCCCGCCAGGCGAGGAGTCTGCCGCAAGCGTTCCCAGACCGGCAGAATGGCCATCAGCAGCAGCCACCCGGGCAGGAAGATGGCGATCAGCGCCACCAGGCCTGAAAGCAGCGAGCCTTCTAGCGCGCTGCCGAGATACGCGGCGAACGAGAACATCGGCCCGGGCACAGCTTGTGCCAGGCTGTAACCAGCCAGGAATGTATCCTCGCTCATGCCATCGCGAATGAGTGGCTGGGCATCGAGCAGCGGCAGCACGACATGACCGCCGCCGAACACCAGTGCGCCGGCGCGATAGAAGGCATCGAAGACCGCCAGCTCGCCATCGGCATTCAACCAGGGCAAAAGCAGCAGCAGCCCGGCAAAGAGCAGCAAGTACAGGGCGCCGAGGCGGGACAAGGGTTGGGAGGCGCCTTGTCGTGGCAATGGCGTGATGGGTCTTGAGGCGCCGATGACGGCGGCCAGGGCGATAGCTGCCAATTGCGTCGCCATGCCTGGCCATAGCCATATCGCAACTGCCGTGAGCAGGGCCATGCCCTGTCGGGAGCGGTCCGGACAGCCACTGGCATACAGCTTGCTGACAGCATCCGCGACCACAGCCACGGCAAGCAACTTGAGGCCGTGCAGGGCGGCATCGAGTGCACCATTCAATTCCGCCTGGGCAAGCCACAGCCCGGCGACCAGCATCAACACGGCGGAGGGAAGGGTGAAGCCGAGAAAGGCGACAAGGCTGCCTGCCACACCTGCCCGCCGGTAGCCGATCGCCATGCCCATCTGGCTGCTGGCCGGGCCGGGAAGAAACTGGCACAGCGCCATCAGCTCCGCATAGTCACGGGCTTCGATCCAGCGTGTCTCGTCGACGAAGCGGCGATGAAAATAGCCCATATGAGCCGCTGGCCCGCCAAAGCTCATGCAGCCAAGCTTGAAGAATTCCGAGAAGATGAGGGCGATGGACATAAGGCTCGCCTGGTTGGCCTGGGGTTGAAAATACCTTATCAGGATCGCATGAGAATATTGCAATCAGATGAGCCGCCTCTGGTTGCAAATTACTATTTGTCATTTAGGATAAATGGCGCTCAAGCCACAGGATCCTCTATCGAAACAAGACACGGCAGTTCATGGCACCCTATGAACACTGCTGGTAACGCAAAACTCGCCAGCGCGCTTTTCCTAGCGTGCCAAATGCCGGACTGGACCTGAACCTGATCACAAACTTTTCTGGAGGTGATTGGATGTCAGTACAGACCGCATCCCCATCCCGGGTCGCTACAGCACCCGATCGACGTGATAACTATCCCACCCGTCTTGCCCGTCCCATGGATCTACCCTGGCTTCAGCGCCAGGAAGCGGTGGTCAAGGGCAAGGCCGAGGATGGCCCGCTCAGTCAGGAAAAACTCGACGATTTCGCGCGCAACGGTTTTCTATTCGAGCCCAATTTTCTGTCTACTGATGAAGTCGCCATACTGCGCGACGAACTCAAGGTACTGCTCGATAACGACGCCTATCGCGGCAAGGACTTCAGCATCACCGAGCCCGACAGTCAGGAAATTCGTTCGCTGTTTGCCGTGCATTTCCTGTCGCAGCGATTCGCGAGCCTGGCCAATGACGAGCGCCTGACCGGTCGTGTCCGTCAGATTCTCGGTGGCGAAACGTACGTTCACCAATCACGCATCAACTACAAGCCGGGCTTCCAGGGCAAGGGCTTCAACTGGCACTCGGACTTCGAGACCTGGCACGCCGAGGATGGCATGCCGGCCATGCACGCGGTGAGTGCGTCCATCGTGCTGACCGACAACCACCATTTCAACGGCCCGCTGATGCTGATTCCCGGGTCGCACAAGGTCTTCGTGCCTTGCCTGGGCGAAACCCCGGATGATCACCACAAGCAGTCGCTGAAGACCCAGGAGTTCGGTGTCCCTGGCCCTGAGGCACTGGAGCGCCTGATCGAGGCCAACGGCATCGAGGCGCCGACGGGGTCCGCCGGCGGCCTGCTACTGTTCGACTGCAACACGCTGCATGGCTCCAATGCCAATATGTCGCCCGACCCGCGCAGCAACGTGTTCTTCGTCTACAATCGCGTGGACAACGTTTGTCGCGAGCCTTTCGGGGCGCGTCGGCGTCGCCCCTCCTTCCTGGCCCACGCGCCG
Source organism: Modicisalibacter xianhensis (assembly GCF_900113605.1). GTDB lineage: Bacteria > Pseudomonadota > Gammaproteobacteria > Pseudomonadales > Halomonadaceae > Modicisalibacter > Modicisalibacter xianhensis. Next base: position 232,958 of record NZ_FOPY01000005.1, on the reverse strand, counting down.
GACGAAAAATGGAAGCCGGCATAACGCAAGACGGTGCGTAGCAAGCGTCATTGCGGCCCCTGTAGGGGCCGCATGTGTTTTGGGTCACGCTATCCTGCATGTCAGGCCAGGTATGCGGTAGACTCTTCCGACCGCCTACCGTGTCATAGGAGTCCCGAATGCCGTTCGTGCCGCGTTTTACCGATGGCCAACTGATGGGCCAGCCGCTGGGCAAGATCGTCTGCGTTGGTCGCAACTATGCCGAGCACGCCAAGGAGCTCAACAATCCGGTTCCCAGTGCCCCGATTCTCTTCATCAAGCCGGCAACCAGCGCCACGGTACTGGAAGAGACCGTCGAGGCTCCCTTCGAGCGGGGCGATGTGCATTTCGAAACCGAGCTGGCACTGCTGATCGGCGAAACGCTCAAGGAGGCCACGCCGGAGTCCGCGGAACGTGCCGTGGTCGGGGTCGGGCTGGCGCTCGACCTGACACTGCGCGACGTGCAGTCGCGTCTCAAGGAGAAAGGGCACCCGTGGGAAATCGCCAAGGGCTTCGATGGCGCGTGCCCGCTGTCGTCGTTCGCCGTGTTACGCGATGTGCCTGACTGGCGCGCCTTGCGCTTCAGCCTGGATATCGACGGCGAACGCCGCCAGACCGGGGATAGCGGCGACATGCTGTTTGCCGTGCCCGAGCTGCTTGCCGAGATGAGTCGTCACTTTACGCTATCGCCGGGTGACGTGGTGCTGACCGGTACGCCGGCCGGTGTCGGGCCGCTGCCGCGCAATGCCGAGCTGCACTTGGTCCTGCAGGGAAGCGATAGCCAGGCGGGACTGGATTTCGTGACCCGAACTGGCGCCTGACGTCCAGGCCACATCGCCAAACGCCAGCGCCGCCCGGATGGGCGGCGCTGGTCAGGTCGTCGTCGGCTAGCCATCACTCCAGGTAGGTGTAGCCCTCCAGGCCGGCAGCCAGATCGTCGAGAAACTCGGCATGCTCGTCGCGACTCAGGTCGCTGGCGTCGAGTTGAGCCTTGAGACGCTCACGTAGTACGCCGGCATCGAAGTTCACGTAACGCAGCACGTCACCGACACTGTCGCCATGCTGCAGATTGCTCAAGCGCCACTGCCCATCCCCGTCGAGTGCAGCATCCACCGAGTCGGTATCGCCGAACAGGTTGTGCAGGTCGCCGAGGATTTCCTGGTAGGCACCGACCAGGAACATGCCCAGCAGCTTGTCGTCGTCATCGTCCCACTCCGGCAACGGCAGGGTCGTCTCCAGCCCCTGTCCGTCGACATAGTTGTCGATGCGGCCGTCCGAGTCGCAGGTGATGTCCTGGATTACGCCACGTCGGGTCGGGTCGCGGTCCAGCCCGCTCAATGGCAGCACCGGGAAGACCTGCTTGATGCCCCATACGTCGGGGACCGACTGGAACAGCGAGAAATTGACGAACAGCTTGTCGGCCAGCTTCTCGGCCAGTTCGTCGGCAATGTCGCGGTGGGCGCGGTTACGGCTGTCGAGCCGCGAGCGCAGGCGCTGGCAGGCGGCGAAGTAGACCGACTCGCCTTCGGCGCGGGCGTCGAAGTCGGCCATGCCCATCACGAAGCGCTCCTGCAACTCGCCGATCGCCTGGACCAGGTCGTGATACGCCTCAACCTGACCGCGCGGCTCGCGCATGGTCTCGAGACGGTCATAGACGCGCCATAACTCGTCGACCTGAGGATCGTCCTCGGCGCGGCGACGCGCCGGTGCCGTTTCACCGATGCGCTCCTCGTCGATGACGTTGGTGATCAGCACCGCGTGATGGGCTGTCAACGCCCGGCCCGACTCGGAGATCAGGTGCGGATGGGGAATGCCTTCGGCCTCGCAGGCCTGGCTGAACGCCCACACTACGTTGCTGGCATACTCGCGCATCGAGTAGTTGATCGAGCAGAAGCTGCGTGAGCGAGTGCCTTCGTAATCCACACCGAGGCCCCCACCGACATCGACGGTATCGATCGGCGCGCCCATCTCGCGCAGGCTCTGGTAGAAGCGCGCGCACTCGCGCAGGCCGCGCTGGATATCGCGAATGTTGGCAATCTGCGAGCCGAGGTGGAAGTGGACCAATTGCAGGCTGTCCAGGGCATCGGCATCGCGTAGCCGCTCGACTACGGCGAGGACCTGCGAGGCGGTCAGGCCGAACTTGGACTTCTCGCCCCCGGAGTCCTGCCATTTGCCCTTGCCGACCGAGGCCAGGCGGGCGCGCAGGCCAATGCGCGGCGTGACGCCGAGACGCTGGGCTTCCTCGAGGATCAGGTTGAGTTCCGAGAACTTCTCCACCACCAGATAGACCCGATGGCCGAGCTTTTCGCCCATCAGCGCCAGGCGAACGTACTCGCGGTCCTTGTAGCCATTGCAGACGATCAGCGACGAGCCGTCGGCGGACAGGGCGAGTACGGCCAGCAATTCAGGCTTGCTGCCGGCTTCCAGGCCGACACGACCGTGGCCGCGTTCCTGGGTGGCGAGAATCTCCTCGACCACGCGACGCTGCTGGTTGACCTTGATGGGGTAGACCGCGGTGTAGCCCCCCTTGTAGGCCTCTTCCTGCATGGCGATGTCGAAGGCGGCACACAGTTGCTCGACACGGTCGTGCAGGATGTCGGTGAAGCGAACCAGCACCGGCAGGCGCAGGCCAGCTGCGCGAACCTGGTCGACCAGTGCATCGAGAGGAAGCGCCGGGCCTTCTGTCTCGCTACCCAGGGGGCGGACCACGGTATGTCCCTGATCGTCGACGTCGAAGTAGCCACTGCCCCATTGGTCGATGTTGTACGTGCGACGTGCCTTGGCGGCGGGTGAATTCATGGCGCTCTCTCCTGCGCGGTTTTTCCGGGTCGAAAAACGGGGCCGCATTATGCGGCCCGTGTCATTCCATGACTAGCGGAATACTGTCCTAGAGCCTAATGCATCGAGACCCGGGGTAAAAATCGTCTAGCCCGGCAGTGGCAGGGCACCCTCGGCGATACGGCGTACGAGAATGGTGCGGAACTGCTCGGGATCGTGCGGCGTCAGCTCATGGGCCGGTGGATCGACGTACACCACCAGCAGGCGTGACAGCCAGTAGCGCAGCGCGGTCATGCGCAGCATCAGCGGCCAGCACTGGCGTTCGCTCGCGGTCAACGGACGCCGTGCCAGATAGGCACGCAGCAGGGCGTCGTGGCGCTCGCGGTTGAGACTGCCGTCTGTGTCGCTGGCCCAGTCGTTGATCACGATCGCCAGGTCGAACAGCAGATCTCCGGTGCAGCCATTGTAGAAATCGATGATCCCCCCCAGGCGGTCGCCGTCGAACAGCGTATTGTCACGGAACAGATCGCCGTGGATCGCGCCCTGCGGCAGGGAATCGGCATTTTCGAAGGCGCCCTGGTAGGTATCGATCTCGTCGCCCATCAGGGCCTGATCCTCCGGCGAGAGATAGCCCAGCACCTGATGGTGAGTTGCCAATAGCCAGTGCAGGTCGCGAGGGTTGGGGCGATGGCCCTCGAAGCGCTGTGCAATGAAGTGCATGCGTCCCAGCGCGTCGCCCAGCGCTTCGCACTGGGCCAGGTTGGGCTGCTTGGGGGACTTGCCCGGCAGGCGCGGGAACAGCAGTGCCGGCTTGCCGGCCAGGCTCTGCAAGGCAATGCCTTGGCGGTCATGGACCGGCCCGGGTACCGGCAGGCGATGCTCGGCCAGGTAATCGAGCAAGTCGACGAAGAACGGCAATTCGTCGTGCTCCCCCTGTTCGAACAGCGTCAACACCAGCGATTGGCGGTCGGTGGTGACGAAGTAGGTGGTGTTCTCGGTGCCGCTGGCAACCCCTTCGAAAGTGTCCAGGCTGCCCACATCGAAGCGCTCGAGGAAGCCGGACACCTGAGCGTCGTTCAGCGGAGTGAATACGGCCATGTTGTTCTCGCCCTGAGGTTCAAGCGCGCTATTGTAGCGGCTTGCCGCCCGACCTTGCAGGGGCGTCGTCGATGCCGGCCCGGAAAAAGCCGGCTTGCTGGCCTACCAGGAGATCAGCACCCAGCTGGGAATGGCAATGCGTTCGTTGTTGCTGCGTCGGAAGTCCCCGTCGCCATCTTCATCGACCAGGAAATAGGACGGGCCGACCTTGGGCTTGATCTCGATGGCGTAGAGCTGGCCGTTGACACGATACTCACGCACGGTGCGGTCCTCTTCCTGGCGGACGGTGATATCGGGCTGGACGGAATTGTCCTGTTGCGCCAGGACCAGCAGCGGGGAACCCAGCAGAATGAGGCCGAGCAACACGGCCTGGGCGGGACGGAACACGTTCATGACCACCTCCGAGCGGCTTCGATCGACATGATACTGGCAGTGTATGCGCAAATTCGGTGGGCTTGCACTCACTGCGACAATTGCGCCGCGGCAATAGAACTAGGCGTTGGTTACCGCGACTTGAATGGCCGCTCAGGACAGGCGCGGCCGCTTCGCGGGCGAGGGCTGGCGCAGCACCTCGGCCAGCGTACCTTGTGCGAGCAGCCAACTGCCGACAAGCAAGGCCAGCATGCCGCCGAGCAGGATCGCGAAGTCCGTGCCCACATCGAGCAGGATACCGAACACCGCGGGCGACAGCCCGGTGGCGAACACGATGCTGGCGCTCAGGGCAGCCCGGGCGCGCCCCAGGTGCTCGCTGCCCCACAGGCTGACCAGCAGGCTGTTGGCGACCGGCTCCTGCATGCCGACCACCAGGCCGCCGCCCAGCATCAGCGCCCAGATAGCAATGTCGCCGCCCATGGCCAAGGCCATGACCAGCGCCAGTGCGAAGGGCAGCTGGTACCATCGTCCCAGGCGACGCCCACCCAGACGATCGACCCAATGTCCGCCCATCAGCGCGCCGGGCAGGCGTGCCACGCCCTTGCCGGCCAGGGCCAGCGCGTAGGTCGCCGCCGCTGCACCCAGGTCGTCGGTCATCTGCGCCTGGTAGAGAAAGATGCCGGTCATGGTGACAGGCAGCACCATGAGCAGCGGCAACAATCGCCAGAAGCGTGCATCTCGCAGCGGGCGTACCGCCGGTGTCCCGATATCGTCGGTGGGCGACTGGGGAGCTGTCGGCCAACTGATTCGGGCCATCAGCGACAGCCAGACCACAATCAGAACCAGCGCAAGCAGCCACCAGGCTTCACGCCAGCCCAGCCACACCAGCAGCAGTGCCACGAACGGTGTCAGCAGAATCTCACCCAGCGGCATGCCCAGGCTGGCCACGCCCACCGCCTGGCCGCGCTGGTCGCCGAACTCGCGACCGGCCAAGGTGAAACCAAGGTGGACCATCAGGCCCTGGCCGCACAGCCTGACCAGTCCCAGCCCCAGCGCGGCAGCTACCAGCCAGGGCGACAGTGTCATCAACAGTACGCCGGCGATCAGCCCGATGAGTACCGCCAACGCAAAGCGCCGGGGCGGCACCCAGTCGAGACTGGGCCCCATACGCAGGACAATGAACCCGGCAACGAGCGAAACCAGCGAATACAGCATACCGAAGGTGCCCGCGCCAATTTCCAGGTGCTGGGTAAGCGGGCGCTGGAACAGCCCGACGAAGAAGCTCTGACCAAGATTGCCCGAAAATACGGCAAGAAAGGCAATGCCCAGCAAGCCGCGACGTTCCCTCAACAGGCGGCGGTAACTCATCCGTTCCTCCCTGACGGCATGACTGCAGTCTAGCGGCTTATCCGCCAACGGCGACTGACGCTCCTCGCCAGCTTGCGTATCATGGGGGCATCGTCTGTCTTTCGTTTCCCAGGGATGCCTTATCCATGGCCGATACCCCCATCGTTCTCGTCGACGGTTCCTCGTATCTCTATCGGGCCTTTCATGCCCTGCCGCCGCTGACCACCTCCAAGGGCAAGCCCACCGGGGCGGTCAAGGGCGTGCTCAACATGCTCAAGAGTCTGATCAAGCAATATCCTGACAGTCCCATGGCGGTGGTTTTCGACGCCAAGGGCAAGACGTTCCGTGACGAGCTCTTCGAGCAGTACAAGGCGCACCGGCCGCCGATGCCCGACGACCTGCGCGAGCAGGTCGAGCCGTTGCATGCGTGCGTGCGGGCGCTGGGCCTGCCGTTGCTGTGCGTGGAAGGAGTCGAGGCCGACGACGTGATCGGCACCCTGGCGCGCCACGCCACCGAGGCCGGCCGCGATGCAGTGATTTCCACCGGTGACAAGGACATGGCGCAGCTGGTCAACGGCCATATCACCCTCGTCAACACCATGAAGAACGAGACGCTCGACATCGAGGGTGTCAATGCCAAGTTCGGCCTGCCGCCGGAGTTGATCATCGACTTCCTGGCCTTGATGGGCGACAAGGTCGACAACATCCCGGGCGTGCCCGGGGTTGGCGAGAAGACCGCCCTGGGCCTGCTGCAGGGCATCGGAGGGCTCGATGCCATCTATGCCGATCTCGACAAGGTCACCACTCTGAGCATTCGCGGCGCCAAGTCGCTGCCCAAGAAGCTCGACGAACATCGCGAGCAGGCCTACCTGTCGTACCGGCTGGCGACCATCAAGACCGATTGCGAACTGCCGGTGGGGCTGGGCGATCTGGATATCGCGCACCCTGATCGCGAGGCGCTGCTCGAGCTCTATCGCGAGCTCGAATTCAAGGCCTGGCTCTCCGAACTGCTGGCCGGTCAGGACAAGGGCGTCGATGACGTGGCTGGCGGAGCATCAGCGGGCAATGCGCCGGCGAGCGCTTCGGCGGCGGCAGGCGAGGACGCCGTGGATGAGCCGGCTGCGCTGGCCAAACCGGCTCGTCACGACCATACCCTGCTCGAACAGGACGACTTCGATGCCTGGCTGGCCCGCCTCGAAAGCGCCGAAACGTTCTGCTTCGATCTCGAGACCAACAGCCTCAACTACATGGAGGCCGAGATCGTCGGCATCGGACTGTCACTGGAGCCCGGCGAGGCGGCCTATATTCCGCTGGCCCATGATTACCTGGATGCGCCCGCACAGCTCTCGCGCGACGCCGTGCTCGCCACGCTCAAGCCACTGCTCGAGGACCCTGCCAAGGGCAAGATCGGCCAGAACCTCAAGTACGACATTTCCGTGCTGGCACGTTACGACATCCGTGTGGCGGGCGCGCTGACCGACACCATGCTCGAGTCCTACGTGCTCAACTCCACGGCCACACGCCACGACATGGACTCGCTGGCGCTCAAATACCTGGGTGAGAAAACCATCACCTTCGAGGAGATCGCCGGCAAGGGCACCAAGCAACTGACCTTCAACCAGATCGCCCTCGAGCAGGCCGTACCCTACGCCTGCGAGGACGTCGACGTCACCCTGCGCCTGCATCGCGAGCTGCGTCCGCGCGTCGAGGCCGAAGGCCGGCTCGCCGAGGTGCTGGACACCATCGAACGTCCCATGATTCCGGTGCTCTCGCGCATGGAGCGAACCGGCGTGGCGCTCGATGCCGAGCGGCTGCACCGCCAGAGCCAGGAACTCGAGGCGCGCATCCGCGAGCTGGAAAAGGAAGCCTTCGACATTGCCGGGCGCGAGTTCAACCTGGGCTCGCCCAAGCAGCTCTGCGACATCCTCTTCGAGGAACAGAAGATCCCGGTGATCAAGAAGACGCCCAAGGGGGCGCCGTCCACTGCCGAGGCGGTGCTCGAGGAGCTGGCGCTGGATTACCCGCTACCCAAGGTGATCATGGCCCACCGTGGGCTGACCAAGCTCAAGTCGACCTACACCGACAAGCTGCCGCTACTGGTCAACAGGACCACCGGGCGCATCCATACCAGCTATCACCAGGCGGTGACCGCTACCGGCCGGCTGTCTTCGAGCGACCCCAACTTGCAGAACATTCCGATCCGCACCGACGAGGGACGCAAGATTCGCCAGGCCTTCGTCGCCCGGCCGGGCTACCGCATCGTCGCCGCGGATTATTCGCAGATCGAGCTGCGCATCATGGCGCACCTGTCCGAGGACAAGGGCCTGCTGGAGGCCTTCGCCGAGGAGCGCGATATCCACACCGCTACCGCCGCCGAAGTGTTCGGCGTGGCGCTGGACCACGTCCTGCCGGATCAACGGCGCAGTGCCAAGGCCATCAACTTCGGCCTGATCTATGGCATGAGTGCCTGGGGACTGAGCAGGCAGCTCCGGGTCGAGCGCAACCAGGCGCAGATCTACATCGATCGCTACTTCGATCGTTACCCGGGCGTGGCGCGCTTCATGAACGATACCCGCTCGCAGGCTGCCGACGATGGTTTCGTCGAGACCGTGTTCGGACGCCGGCTGTACCTGCCTGAAATCAATTCCCGGCAGCATGCCCGCCGCCAGGCCGCCGAGCGCACTGCGATCAATGCGCCGATGCAGGGCACTGCCGCCGACATCATCAAGCGGGCGATGATCGATGTCGATGCCTGGCTCAACCCGCGCGAAGGCGACGCAGAATTCGATGCCTGGATGGTCATGCAGGTACACGACGAACTGGTCTTCGAGGTCCGCGAGTCACAGGTCGAGGACTTTATCGGTGCAGTCAAGCAGCGCATGCAGAACGCTGCCGAGCTACGCGTGCCGCTCATCGTGGAAGCGGAAGCCGGGGAAAACTGGGACGAGGCGCACTAGGCGCTCTCCTCAGTCGACGGTGAATGCCATGGTCGCCTGCACGGCCTGGCGCCAGCCCTTGTAGAGCCGTTCGCGCACGTCTTCGGCCATCGTCGGCTCGAAGCGGCGGTCGGTGGTCCACTGGCGTGCGATGTCCTCGCAGCTTTCCCAGAAGCCGGTGGCCAAGCCGGCCAGGTAGGCCGCGCCCAGCGCCGTGGTTTCCGTCACCCGCGGCCGGCATACCGGCACGTTGAGGATGTCGCTCTGGAACTGCATCACGAAATCGTTGGCCACGGCGCCGCCATCGGCCCGCAGCTCCCTCAATTGCAGCCCGGCATCGCTTTCCATGGCGTCCAGCACATCACGGGTCTGGTAGGCCATAGACTCCAGCGCCGCGCGGATGAATTGCTCCTTGGAGGTGCCGCGCGACAGCCCGAACATGGCGCCACGCACGTCGCTGCGCCAGTAGGGGGCACCCAGCCCGACGAAAGCCGGCACCAGATAGACCTCTTCGTTGTGTCCGGCGCGTTCGGCATAGGCTTGCGAGTCGCTGGCCTTGCCGAGCATGCGCAGCCCGTCGCGTAGCCACTGCACCACCGAGCCCGACACGAAGATGCTGCCTTCCAGCGCATACTCCACCTTGCCGCCATGACCGCAGGCGATAGTGGTCAACAAGCCATTGCGCGAGCGTACGGCCGTATCGCCGGTATTCATCAGCATGAAGCAGCCGGTGCCGTAGGTGTTCTTGACCATGCCCGGTTCGAAGCAGGCCTGGCCGAACAGGGCGGCCTGCTGGTCACCCGCCACGCCGGCAATCGGCACTTCGCTGCCGAAGAAGTGCTGGGGCAGCGTATAGCCGTAGACCTCGCTGGACGCGCGAACCTCGGGCAGCATGGCGCGCGGCACGTCGAGCATGGCCAGCAACTCGTCATCCCATTGCAGCCTATGAATGTCGTACATCATGGTCCGCGAGGCATTGGTGTAATCGGTGACGTGCGCCTTGCCCCCGGTCAGGTTCCAGATCAGCCAGGTATCGATGGTGCCGAACAGCAACTCGCCACGCTGGGCACGTTCGCGGGCGCCCTCGACGTGATCGAGTATCCACTTGACCTTGGTGCCGGCGAAGTAGGGGTCGATCAGCAGGCCGGTCCTGTCGCGCACCAGCGATTCGAAACCGTCGTGGCTGAGTCGGTCACAGATGTCCTTGGTCTGGCGTGACTGCCAGACGATGGCATTGTGGATGGGCTGGCCCGTCTGGCGGTCCCAGACTACCGCTGTCTCGCGCTGGTTGGTGATGCCGATGGCGGCGATCTCCGCCACATCGACCTGGGTGTTCTTGATCACTTCGGTGGCGGTCACCAGCACGCTGGTAAGAATGGCGCGCGGATTATGTTCGACCCAGCCCGGCTGGGGAAATATCTGCTCGAATTCGCGCTGGGCGGAGTCGATGGCATGCCCTTCGCGATCGAACAGAATGGCGCGCGAACTGGTCGTGCCCTGATCGATGGCCAGGATATATTTCTTGTTCATGGGGCCTCCTTGGGTTCCGTAGGTCACGTTCCGGCACGCCGGCAACGCCCGTGCCGGAATGTCTCAACCGGTCGACGCACTGTAGAATGCGATGTCGTTGCCGCGAAGGGCGTCGTGCGTCATTGTTCTTATTGATGCATCATTAATTAGCGGTTTTTCGTTAACGAACATTGGCAAAGGTATGCCCCCAGGTCGGGGAAAACAAACGATTTGCGGGCTTCTTGCCTTAGACCATGGTTTGAGGCTCGCGATGCATGCCACGAGAAACCGCCTGTCTGCCATGTATTCAGGCCGATCAACGGGATTCAGCCATGTCTCAGCATCACCGCCATACGTCCATCCTCGAGTTGATCAAGCGCCAGGGGTATGCGTCCATCGAGCAGTTGACGAAACATTTCGACGTCACGCCGCAGACCATCCGCCGCGACCTCAACCAGCTTGCCGAGGACAACCTGATACGCCGGGTCCATGGCGGGGCGGGCCTGGTCGACTCGAGTACCGTCAATGCCTCCTACAGCACCCGCAAGACGCTCAATCTCGAAGCCAAGCAACGCATTGCCCGCTGTGTGGCCGAGCATATTCCCGATCACAGTTCGCTGTTCATCAATATCGGCACGACCACCGAGCTGGCTGCCGAGGCGCTGCTCGATCATCGTGGCCTGGAGGTGATCACCAACAATCTCAACGTTGCCGCCATCCTGCAGCGCAAGGAAGACTTCAACATCATCGTCGCCGGCGGTGTGGTGCGCTCCCGTGACGGCGGTATCATCGGTGAAGCCACCATCGACTTCATCCGTCAGTTCAAGGTCGACTTCGGCATCATCGGGATCAGCGGGATCGACGACGACGGCTCGCTGCTTGAGTTCGACTATCAGGAAGTGCGCGTCGCCCAGGCGATCATCGAGAATTCGCGTCAGGTGTTGCTCGCCGCCGATCATTCCAAGTTCTCGCGCAATGCCGTGGTGCGCCAGGGCAACCTCAGTCAGGTCGATGCGCTGTTCACTGATCGCGAGCCGCCGCAACCGGTTCAGGAGTTGATGCGCGCCCATGACGTCGAGTTGCACATCGCCGAATGAGGCGGTGGACGTCGCTGATGTAGTTTTCGCTTGATGTTCGTTTTTGCGTCGTTTATGTTCGTTAAGGAACATGCTCGGCGAGCCAGGGGACGGATGGCCTCCCTGGTCCGCGACCTCAGCGGAGCGACTCATGAACTCGCAACGAACGGACATCCTCGACCTTTTCGTCATCGGAGGCGGTATCAATGGCAGCGGCATCGCCAACGATGCGGCAGGGCGCGGCCTGAGCGTGGGGCTCTGCGAACAGGGCGACCTCGCCGGTGCCACGTCCTCTGCGTCCAGCAAACTGATCCATGGCGGATTGCGGTATCTGGAGTATTACGAGTTTCGCCTGGTTCGCGAGGCGCTTCGCGAGCGCGAGGTGCTGATGAAGAAGGCCCCGCATATCGTCTGGCCACTGCGTTTCATCCTGCCGTACCAATCCCATCTGCGTCCGGCATGGATGCTGCGGGCCGGCCTGTTCCTTTATGACCACCTGAGCCGTCGCAACGACCTGCCGGGGGCACGAGCGCTACGCTTCGACGCGGAGAGCCCGCTGAAACCGGGGATTCGCAAGGGGTTCGAATACTCCGACTGCTGGGTCGACGATGCGCGCCTGGTAATACTCAATGCGATTCAGGCCCGTGAAGCGGGCGCGGAGATTCTGGTTCGCACACGCTGCACCGGGGCAACCGAAAAGGATGGCATCTGGGAAATCAGCCTCGAAGACCTCGCCAGTGGAAGGGTCCACATGCGCCGCGCACGGGCGTTGATCAATGCCGCCGGCCCCTGGGTCGAGTCGTTCATTCGCGGCCAAACCCGGCGCTCGTCTCGCTACGCCATCAACATGATCAAGGGCAGTCATCTCATCACCCGCCGCATCAACGCCGACGAACGTGCCTATATCCTGCAGAACCGCGACAACCGCATCGTCTTCGTGCTGCCCTATGAGCAGGACTATAGCCTGGTCGGTACCACGGATATCGGCTATCAGGGCGATCCGGCCGACATCGCCATCAGCGATGCCGAGATCGACTACCTGCTCGATGTAGTCAACGAGCACTTTCGCGACCCTGTCACACGGGACGATATCGTGGCGAGCTATGCCGGAGTGCGTCCGCTCTGTGACGACGAATCCGACAATCCTTCGGCGATGACTCGCGACTACACACTGAACCTGGACCGGGGCAAGGAAGGGCTGGGAGCCCCGATGCTGTCGGTCTTCGGCGGCAAGATCACCACCTATCGCAAGCTTGCCGAGGCGGCACTGTCACAGTTGTCGCCGGATTTTCCTGCCATGGGCAGCCCCTGGACCGGCGAGGCCCGCCTGCCGGGTGGTGACATTCCGGGGCGACTGGCCTATGCCGATACCCTGGTGCAGCGCTATCCCTTCCTTGGGCGAGCCCGGGCCGAACGCTTCGCTTCCAGCTACGGCTGTCTGTGCGAGCGCTTCCTGGCGGGCAAGCGCTCGGTCGACGAACTGGGCGAGGATTTCGGTGCCGGGCTGACTCGGGCGGAGGTCGATTACCTGATGGATCACGAGTGGGCCCGTGATGCCCAGGATGTCCTGTGGCGGCGTACCAAGCTGGGGCTGCGGTTGCGCGAGGCCCAGCGGCAGTACCTGGCCGACTACTTGAAGGGCCGCCAGACATCGTCAACCACCCACCTCACCCGGCCCGAGCCGGCCGACGCGCGCAAGTAACCGATGCAGGGCGCCGCCCTGCCACGCATGCAATCGACCAATGAAGACGATAGCTTGCGTGGCGCTGCGGTCGGTGCCCAAGGTCTCTATGATAGGCAGAAGGTAGGCTTATCAAATGACTGCACGGAGAACGCCATGTCACAAGACCCCCAGAGCGCCAAGCCGGTGCCGGACGAGGAAACCATCGAGCTGGCGACCAAGCTGTTCAATTGCGCGCGTATCGGTGATACCGAGACCTTCCGGGAATACCTGCCCAAGGGGCTGCCGCCCAACCTGTGCAATCAAAAGGGCGATAGCCTGGTGATGCTGGCCAGCTACCACGGCCATGTGGAAACCACGCGGGTGTTGCTCGAGCATGGGGCCGACCCGGAAATGCGTAACGATCACGGTCAGAACCCGCTGGCAGGCGCTGCCTACAAGGGCAACCTGCCAATGGTCAAGCTGCTGCTGGCGCATGGTGCCAAAGTCGATGGCTGCTCACCGGACGGCAAGACGGCACTAATGTTTGCCGCCATGTTCAACCACGTCGATATCGTCGATTTCCTGCTTGCCAACGGGGCCAACCCGCAGGCCACGGAGAGCCGCGGCATGACCGCTCGCGACCTGGCCCAGGCCATGGGGGCCGAGGATACCGCGGCTCGGCTGGCGAGCTGATCCGGGCGAGCCAGCGTTATACAGTGGAGGATTGTCGGGGCGCTTCGCTGGGTGGCGACATGCCGCCGTCCAGGTACTTGCCGTCGAATTCCGCGACACAGGCCAAAGCATGGACATCGGGAATCTCGACCCACTGGCGTTTACGGAACACCAAGCCCTGCTCGCGAAACGCCGCAAAGGTCCGCGAGACGTGAACGGTGGAAATGCCCAGCAAGTCGGCCAGCAGCTGCTGGGACAGGGGAAGTTGGATGCGGTTCTCGGTGCACAGGCCGATACGCTCCATGCGCTGCAGGGTCTCGTAGAGAAAGTGCGCCAGCTTCTGCTGGGCATTGCGCCGAGCCATGTTGATCAGACGTTCGGTCAGCAGGGCCTGGTGGTGTCCGGCAATGGTGAAGAACAGCGACGTCAGCGTCGAGGATTCGTCGAAGACCTCCTGCAGGTTCCTGTGCGGAAAATAACAGACCTCGCCGTCGGTCAGCATGATGACGGTATTCAGGCGGTGGTGGAACGCATACTCGCCCAGGCCGATCACATCGCCCGGAATATGGATGTCGAGAATCTGTCGCGTACCATCTTCCATGTAGCGGCACGAGAATGCCCAGCCCTGCGATAGTACGCCGAAGTGGCCGGCGCGATCCCCGGTTTCCCACAGTGTAGTACCGGCCACGACGTTGTCGGGGTTGGCCTCGAGTGTTCGAAGGAGGTGCTTGTCCCGCTCGGACAGCGGGGCGAAATGGCTGAACTGGCGAATGAAACAGCTCTCCGAAGGGCTCACATCCTGGCTCCTGTATCGATAAACGGGCTAGCAAGCCGCACTTCATTGCTGAGTTCTTCAGCCTATTTATCGTGACACATCCGGCCTTGAATTGCCTCATCACGCCTCCGCGGGGCCTTTAACGCTTCGCCCAAGGTCGTCTTGCCGTACCTGGCGCGTCCCGCAATGCTGGAGCCACATGCCGCGAGCAGGAAGCATTACCATGGGCAACGTGCTGTTTTCCTCGGCGCCGGCACAGGCGCTGCCTTCACCGTTGCTGTTGCATGGCCTTGATGCCATGGGCGAATGGCTGGTGGTGGTCGATGGCGAGGCACGCATCGTCTACATCAATGCACCGTATGCCGATTTTCTCGAAGTGGATCCGCTGGCCGTCGTGGGGCGGCCGGTGGCAGAGATCATCGAGAACACGCGCATGCCCGAGGTGCTGGCATCGGGCAAGGCCGAGCTGGCGCAACTGCAGATGGTGCGCGGGCATCACATGATTGCCCACCGCTATCCGATCCGGGTCGACGGCAAGGTGGTCGGGGCCGTGGGCACGGTGATCTATCACGACACCTGGGAATGGCGGCAGATGAATGCCCAGGTCAAGGCGCTCGAGGCCGAGGTGGACTACTATCGCCAGGCGCTGGATGCTCGTGCCGGCACCCGCTGGCAGCTGGCCGACGTGGTCGGCGAGAGCGAGGCAATCCTTATCCTTAACGACAAGGTGCGCAAGATCGCGCCAGGCGATGCCTCGGTGCTGATCCGAGGCGAATCGGGTACCGGCAAGGAGCTCTACGCCCATGCCCTGCATCGGTTGTCGGAACGTGCCAGGGGGCCTTTCATCAAGCTCAACTGCGCGGCGATTCCCGAGCACCTGCTCGAGGCCGAACTGTTCGGCTACGAGGAAGGGGCTTTCACCGGGGCGCGCAAGGGCGGCAAGCCGGGCAAGTTCCAGCTCGCCCATGGCGGTACGCTGTTTCTCGACGAGATCGGCGACATGCCGCTGGCGATGCAGGTCAAGCTGCTGCGCGTACTTCAGGACCGTGAGGTCGAGGCGGTCGGCGCCACGCGGCTGGTGCCGGTCGATGTGCGGGTCATTGCCGCTACCCACCGCCCGCTGGAAAGCCTGGTCGAGCGCGGCGAGTTCCGTGAGGACCTGTTCTATCGCATCAATGTCGTACCGCTGACCATTCCCCCCTTGCGCGAACGCCGCGAGGACATTCCCGGCCTGGCCCGTCACCTGCTGGCACGTCTGGCCGAGAAGCGTGGGCGGCGCTGCCCGGGGCTCAGCGAGGCGGCGCTGGCTTGCCTGTGTCGCTATCACTGGCCGGGCAACGTGCGCGAACTCGAGAACGTACTCGAGGCGGCCTTCTACCTGGGGGGGAATCGGCTCGATGTCGACGACCTGCCGGAGGCGCTGCGCTGCGAGCCGGCAGTCACTCCGGCGCTGGGCGTCTCCCTCAAGGCGACCCTGGCACGGGCCGAACGTGACGCGCTCCAACATGCCCTGGCGGAGAGTGGCGGCAACCGGACCCGGGCTGCACGGCGCCTGGGCATCGCCAAATCCTCCTTCTACGAGAAGCTGGCGCGCCATGGGCTCGACGGTACCTCGCCGACCGCAAGCGTCCGTTAGGTCGGACACCGTCCGTTAATCCGGACGGCAGCATGTTGGCCTGCGTGGTGGCCCTTCGGAAAAGCGTCCGGAAAATCGGACGTTTTTGCGCTATTAATCATTCATGCACTGTCCTTGGCTTGCTCTTTACTGCCTTGCCAGTTGTTTAAGTAACTGATGTAAAAAACATCTTGTACGGTTGGCAGTCCCCTTGCGTGTGTCGATCCAGCCCCTTTGGGCCGGACAAGAACAACAGCAAGGAGTCAGCCATGCCAAGCAATGCAAGCAAGCCATTCACTCGCACATTGATTGCCGCCGGGGTCGGCGCAGTCGTGACTGCAACGCTGAGCGCCCCGGCGCTGGCCGAAGGGCCCAAGCGCCTCGACGTGGCGAGTACCTTCTCGACCCAGAACTTCCTCGGCGAAGGCGCCGTGCATCTTTCCGAGGAGCTCGAGAAAGCCACCGGTGGCGAAGTCTCGCTGCGTGTCCACGAGCCCGGCGATCTGGTGCCTGCCTTCGAAGTCTTCAACTCGGTGTCGTCGGGTGCCGTCCAGGCCGGCTGGGACTGGATCGGCTACTGGGCCGGGACGGTGCCCATCACCAATCTCTACGGTGCGCTGCCGTTCGGCCCCACACCGGAGGCCTTCATGTCGTGGATGTGGGCCGGCGAAGGTACCGAGCTGCTGCAGAAGGCCTACGACCCGTACGGCGTGAAAGTATTGCCGTGCTTCATCTCGCCCCAGGAAACCGGTGGCTGGTACAACAAGGAAATCAACAAGCCCGAGGATTTTGAAGGCCTGTCGATGCGCATTTCCGGTCTCGGTGCCAAGGTGCTCAACAAGTTGGGGGCCTCGACGCAGCTGGTGCCGGGCAGCGAGATCTACCTGGCCCTGGAGCGTGGACGTGTCGACGCCACCGAGTTCTCGGTGCCGCAGGTCGATGCCGCCATGGGCTTCGACGAGGTGGCCGAGTACTACTACTTCCCCGGCTGGCACCAGAGTGCAAGCTGGTTCTCGCTGCTGATCAACCAGCAGGTCTGGGATGAGTACAGCGACGAGCGCAAGGCACAGTTCGAGACCGCCTGCCGTGCCACCCTGCAGTGGGCCATGGCCGAGGCGCCACCGGAACAGGTGCGTACCATCCACCAGCTCGAGGAGAAGGGCGTCAAGGTGCGCCGTTTCCCCGACGAGGTCATCAGCGCGCTGCAGGATGCCTGGGTCGAGGTGCGCCAGGAAGAAATGCAGAACAACCCTGACTTCAAGGAAGCCTACGAGTCGTTGATGCAGCATGTGAAGCTGATCGACGAATGGTACGAGCTTCAGGCCCTGCCCGCGCCCAAGCCGATCCAGGGCGAGAACCAGCCTACGCCGGTTCAGGGTGAAGGAGACGCGTGATGACCGACGCCCGCCTTGCGCCCTGGCGTGAGCGCGGTGCGGCGGTGTGTGCCGCCCTGGCCAGGCCCCTGGTCTGGCTGGGGTTGTTCATCGGCCGTGTCACCAGCTGGCTGGTCCTGCTGGTGATGCTGGCCGTGCTCACCACCGTCACGCTCAACGCCCTGGGCATCAATGAAATCGCCCGCTGGCAGGCGGATGTCCTGCTGTTCGGCAACGCGCTGACCATCAACAGCGTGACCGAACTGCAGTGGCACCTGTTCGGCATCCTTACCCTGTTCGGCGGCACCTATGCGCTGCATCACGATACCCATGTACGTGTCGATCTGGTCTACCAGAAGCTTTCGCCGCGTGGCCGGGCCATCGTCGATATCCTCGGTCACTTGCTGATGCTGATTCCGTTCTGTCTGTTGATTGCCTGGCTGTCGCAGCACTTCGTGGCGATGTCCTACATGTCCGGCGAGCGCTCCAATTATGGCGGCCTGACCGACCGCTACCTGATCAAGGCGATGCTGCCGATCGGCCTGGTCTTCCTGGCCGTCGGGGCACTGGGGCAGGTATTCAACAATCTGGCCGGCCTGTTCGATCCGTCCCGCCTGGCCGTGCCCACCCACGACAAGGAGCCGATCCATGGCTGAATTTCTGGCCGAGTACGCCCTGGCCATTGCCATGGTCGTGGCCCTGCTGGCAGGGATCTTCACCGGTTATCCGGTAGCGTTCCTGCTCGGCGGGCTGGGCATCGCCTTTGCCTTCATCGGCGGCATTCCCATCCCGTTTCTGGGGACGGTGGGCTCACGCATCTTTGGCGGGGTGATCGAGAACTGGCTGATGATCGCCATTCCGCTGTTCGTGTTCATGGGGTTGATGCTGGAACGCTCGGGTGTCGCCAAGCGGTTGCTGCTCACCCTGCAGCGCCTGTTCGGGCGTACCCCCGGTGGCCTGGCCATCTCGGTGGCGATCCTCGGGGTGGTGATGGCAGCGAGCACCGGTATCATCGGTGCGTCGGTGGTCATGCTGGGCCTGCTGGCACTGCCGGTAATGATGAAACAGGGCTACCGCGCCGAGATGGCCTGCGGGGTGATCGCTGCCTCGGGTACGCTGGGCATCCTGATTCCGCCATCGATCATGCTGGTGCTGATGGGGTCGATCCTGCAGGTATCGGTCGGTGCGCTTTTCAAGGCCGCGCTGCTGCCCGGACTGCTGCTCGGTTTGCTGTATATCGTCTACCTGCTGGTCACCGCCTGGCTCAAGCCGGACTGGGCGCCGCTGGCCGACCCCGATGCAGTGGATGCCGACACCACGCCACTGCCGCTGGCACTGCTGCGCGATCTGCTCGGGCCGGTGGTGCTGATCGTCGCCGTGCTGGGGTCGATCATGGCCGGTATCGCCACACCCACCGAGGCGGCAGCCATCGGTGCCGCTGGCAGCCTGTTGCTGGCGCTGATCATGCGCAGTTTGGATTGGGCGACCCTGCGCGATGCGGTTCGCGAGACCTCACGCACGTCGGCGATGATCCTGTTCGTGGTCATTGGCGCGACCTGCTTCTCGGTGGTCTTCAAGCGCCTTGGCGGCGACTACATGATCGAGGAGATGGTCACCGGCACCGGCCTGGGCCCCTACGGGCTGCTGTTGTTGCTGATGCTGTTAATCTTCGTGCTGGGCTTCTTCCTCGAGTGGATCGAGATCAGCTTCGTGGTGCTGCCACTGGTAGCGCCGGTGGTCGAGGTGCTTGATTTCGGCTATGGCCTGTCGGGTCAGGCGTTGCTGATCTGGTTCGCCATCCTGGTGGCGATCAACCTGCAGACCAGTTTCCTGACGCCGCCATTCGGCTATGCGCTGTTCTACCTCAAGGGGATCACCGAAGGGCAGATCGGCATCGGTACCATCTATCGCTCGATCATTCCCTTCGTGCTGCTACAGCTCACCGGACTGATATTGTGCATCGCCTTCCCGGCGCTGGTGCTGTGGTTGCCGGGGTTGCTGTGAGGAGCGCACATGGCCAAGCGCGTATTGATTGCCGGCGGCGACGAGCTGCTCGAAGCGTTGGCGCGAGCCTTCCTGGAGGAGGGTGCCACGGTGGCCCTGCTGACGCCCGAAGCTACCAGCCTGGAGCGGGTGCTCGATGGGCTGGGGGGCGAGCACGATGACCGCTTCGGCCTGGTAGCGAGGGAGGGTGCGCTGGATGCCCTGTTGGGCCGACTGGGGCGTCTCGACGTGCTGGTCTGCGCGCCACAGGCGCTGGCCCGCAGCGTGTCGCTGGAACGGCGCCTGATCGAGCAGGTCGCCGGGCCATCAAGCCTGTTGCAGGTCGCACGAGCCTGGATGCACGGTCGCGGTGGCGGGCGCCTGGTGGCCGTGGCGCCGGATGGCGATACCCAGGCGGCCAGCATGGTGCGCGAGGCGCTGGCTGCACTGGTACGCAAGCTCGCCGATGCCAGTGGTCCGGGGGTGCGGGTCAATCTGCTGTGCCCACAGGGCGCGTCGAGTGCCGCAGTGGCCGATTGCGCGCGCTTTCTGGCCGGTGGGGCGGGGCGGGCACTGAACGGACAGGTACTGACACTCACTTGAGCGTAGAGCGGCTCAGGTGGACGCACCACGCAGGAACAGCGCCGTACAACGCCGGGCCCGCGCATCGCACTGGTCGCGAGTCGGATGGACGTCACGCCCGAGCAGGGCATCGACGTGCCATTCGCCAAGCAGCATGCCGATGAACATGCCGGCCGCCTCGCGGGGATTGTCCAGCGTCAGGCGGCCCTGGCGTAACTGTTCCTGCAGGTAATCGGCAAGCTGGCTACGAGTTCGATCCGGGCCGTGGCGCAGAAACAGCTCGCCGAGAGCGGGCGCGCGCTCCGCCTCGAAAGCCAGGCCACGGAACAGCCGTATTACCGCCGGATCGAAGACCAGAACCAGCATGCGCCGACCCAACTCGAAGAGTACCTCTTCAATACGCTGGTCGCTGCGCCTGCCTTCCTCGATGGCTGCCCAGGCGGTCGCCACATGACGCTCCATGGCCGCCATGAATAAGCCTTCCTTGTTGCCGAACTGCTTGTAGAGCGTAGCCAGCGAGCCCCCGGCACGGGCCACGATCTCGTTGACGCTGGCGCTGGCATAGCCCTGCTCGAGAAACACGTCCCGGGCAGCGTCGAGCAGGCGTTCGCGGCGTGCATGCCCACGTGAGGTGAGCGTGGCGGCGCCGGGGGAGGAGGATCGGTCCGAAGAAGGCATAGGTTCAGAACATCGAAAAACTCATGGAAAGTGTAGTGTAGCATTCATTACACTATTGCCTAGTGTGTGCGGCCCTTCAGTTATGTCGCACCGACCATCGACATGAGGCAGCAGCATGAAGCAGGGCGGCAAGATAGTCGTGGCGCTGATCGCCATGGTGGCGTTTGGCGCCCTGGCCTGGTGGGGCGTGACCTGGTGGACGACCGGGCGCTTCATCGAGGAAACCGACAATGCTTACGTGCATACCGACAATGTGGCGGTACGCTCCGAGTTATCGGCGCGCATCGCCGAGGTGGGCGTGACCGACAACCAGCCGGTCCGGCAGGGCGATCTGCTGGTGCGCCTGGACGATAGCGATTACCGAACCCAGGTAGCCCAGGCCGAAGCCCAGCAGGCTGTGGCTGCGGCAGACATCACCCAGGCCAAGCGTCAGGTCGCGCTGCAGGAAGCGGCCATCGATGAGGCCCGGGCCCAGATCGATGCCGCCGAGGCCGACGTGCGCCAGGCGCGCCAGCACCTGCAGCGCTCGCAGTCGCTGGAATCGCGCCAGTATGCCTCGCAGCAGCAGCGCGAGGATGACGAGGCGGCCCTGCGTATCGCCGAGTCGACACTGGCCGCGCGCCGCGCTGCGCTGGTTTCCGCCCGGCGTCAGCTGGACGTGGCCCAGGCCAGCGTCGAGAGTGCCGAGGCCAGCTTCGAGGCGGCACGTGCCGACCTCGACTATGCGCGCAACCAGCTTGCCAAGACCCGCCTGACCGCGCCGCGTAACGGCGTGATCGGCAATCTCTCCGCCGAGGTCGGCGACCTGGCCCAGCCGTCGTTGACCCTGATGCAGCTGGTGCCGGTGGAGTCCGCCTACGTGATCGCCAACTTCAAGGAGACCCAGACCGCCCGCATGCGCGTCGGCCAGCCGGTTGAATTGCATATCGACGCCTACCCCGACGTGACCTTCGAAGGTGTGGTGGATAGCCTGGCACCGGCCACCGGCACCGAGTTCAGCCTGCTACCCAATGACAACGCGACCGGCAACTTCAACAAGATCGTCCAGCGTGTGCCGGTGAAGATTCGCGTTACCGCCCCCCAGGATGCGCTGGGCCGGTTGCGTGCCGGACTCTCGGTGGTACCCGAGGTCGACACCCGTGAGATGAATACCGAGACCTTCTACCACCGGGTCGCCACCGGTGAGGCCATCGAGCCCTCCGCCTCGTGAGCGACGCGACCGCCAACGGCCATGGCGTCGTCAGCGACATGCCGCCCTGGCGTCAGCGCATCGGTTTCATTGCCGCGGTGTTCGGCATGTTCATGGCGATTCTGGATATCCAGATCGTCGCCAGTTCGCTGAACGAGATCCAGGCCGGCGTCTCGGCCAGCAGCGACGAGATCTCCTGGGTCCAGACCGCCTACCTGATTGCCGAGATCGTGATGATTCCGCTGTCGGGGATGCTGAGCCGCATTCTCTCGACGCGTATCGCCTTCGTGATCTCGAGTGCCGGCTTCACCCTGGCCAGCCTGGGCTGCGCGCTGGCCGGTTCCATCGAGCAGTTGATCGTGCTGCGCGCCATCCAGGGATTCATGGGTGGGGCGATGATTCCCATCACCCATGCAGTGAGCTTCTCGATCTTCCCGCGCCGGGTAATGGGCAGCGTGCAGGCGGTGATCGGCATGGTGGTGACCATGGCGCCGTCCATCGGCCCCACTATCGGCGGCTACATCACCGAATTCGCCAGCTGGCACTGGCTGTTCCTGGCCAATGTGATCCCGGGCATTCTGGTGACCTGGGCTGCCTGGTCGTTTCTCGATATCGACAAGGGCGACCGCGAGGCCGCGCGACGGTTGGATATCACCGGGCTGGCCCTGCTGGCGGTGTTTCTGGGCACCCTGGAATTCACGCTCGAGGAGGGGCCGGGCGAGGACTGGTTCGCCAGCGAACTGATCCTGGCGACGTCGCTGATCTGTGTGGCCGCCGGGGCCTGGTTCTTCCACCGCACCCTGACCCGAGAACATCCGATTGTCGGTCTGCATGCCTTTGCCAACCGCAACTTTGCCTTGGGCGCGGGGCTGGGCTTCGTGATCGGCATCGCGCTCTACGGCCTGGTGTACGTCATGCCGCTGTTCTTCGGCTACGTGCGCGGCTATTCCAGTCTGCAGATCGGCGAGGTGATGTTCGTTACCGGCGTGGCGATGTTCTTCTCCGCGCCGCTGGTCGGCAAGCTGACCAATCACCTCGACCTGCGCGTGCTGCTGTTCGTCGGCCTGCTGCTGGTCGGCATCGGTACGCTGATCAATGCCAACCTCACCGTGGAGTCGGGGTTCTGGCAGTTCTTCTGGCCGCAGGTGATCCGCGGGTTGGGGCTGATCATGTGCCTGATTCCGGCCTCACGCATTGCCCTCGGCACGCTGGCGCCCCACGAGGTGGGCAATGCCAGCGGGCTGTACAACGTGATGCGCAACCTGGGGGGCGCGCTGGGCCTGGCATTGCTCGATACAGTGCGCGACTGGCGGCTCGACTATCACTGGAACCAGCTGATCCCGGCCATCGGCAACGGGCGCGATGTCGTGGTCAGCGAGCTTGCCAGCTACCAGGCCCTGTTCGAGGGGCATGTCGCCGACCCCTACCACAGCGGCGTTGCCATGCTCGCCCGACGCGTGACCCAGCAGGCCGAGGTGCTGGCCTTCAACGACATCTTCCTGTGGCTGGGACTCATCTATCTGGGGTGTGTGCCGCTGGTATTGTTCCTCAAGCGTATCGACGCTTGATGGCGAGGGAGCGGCTGCACCATCGTTACCGCGCTCCGGGGGCCGTAGTGAAAATAGCCGTTACATGGCTTCCTTGATGCCCTTCTTTATCAACCACCAATTGATCGGGTAGGAGGTCATGAAGCCGAAGAACATGGCGATCTGCATCATGAACCAGAACTCCGCCGAGTTGACGTGCAGCTTATGGTTGAGCACCACGGCAAACAGGTAGAAATGCGCGAAGGCCATGAAGCCGTACATGCCCACCTGCCAGGCGGTCAGTGACAGGAAATCGGCCTTGGTGGCCTGGACCAGGCCCTGGCCGGGTGACAGGCCGCGCATCGGCTTGATGGTGAAGTACTGGAAGGCCACCCCGAACAGGAACGCCAAGGTGTAATCGAAGACCCACACGGCGAAGATCTTTTCGCCGAAGATCGCCTGCCAGCCGAACCAGATGGCAATTGCCGGGATCAGGAAGGCCAGCGTTTCGGCAATGATGTCGCCCAGCGTGCAGCCGCTGCCGCAGTGCAGGGCGCCCTTGGCGACCTTGAGCGGAAAGGGCGTCTGGGCCTTGTGCGGCGGCGTCTCGTCGTTCTGCATTGCCGGGTGTGCGACCTCATGCGCCGCCAGGCGGCCGTACTTCAGATAGAACGGCACGATCACCACGTGGCCGAACAGCGCACACAGCGGCCAGACGTAGTTCATGATGCTCATGTGCTGGGGGTGCTTCCTGACATCCAGGGCGATATAGGCGGCACAGGCGATACCCAGCAGAACGGATATCCACGCAAGGACATGCAGCCAGGTCGGTATCATGGCAAGAACTCCTTTTCTTGACGCGATAAAAAACCAGAGCGTTCTTAACGTAGGTGAAGCACGACCGCCATCGCAAATCGCCATCCTTTACGGTTTGTCGTTCCGATCATCCTCTCCTAGGGTTGTGAGGTAACCCTGCCCGACGGCCCCGGACGCCGTCGTCGGTACCCGTGACGTACCGCTTACAAGGATGAGGAGTCGGCATGATGGAATCTTCCGAAACGTCGGCACAGGCCGGCGAGACGGTCACCGTGTCCCTGACCGTCAACGGCGAGCCGCGCCAGTTGCAGGTCACGCCCAATGTGGTGCTACTCGACGCCCTGCGCGACGACCTGCGTCTGACCGGGACCAAGAAAGGCTGCGACCATGGCCAGTGCGGCGCCTGCACCGTGCACGTCGACGGCAAGGCGGTCAATTCCTGCCTGCGTCTGGCGGTGATGTGCGAGGGCCGGCATGTGACCACGGTCGAAGGCCTGGCGCGAGATGGCCAGTTGCATCCCGTGCAGCGCGCCTTTCTGGAGCATGATGCCTACCAGTGTGGCTACTGTACCCCCGGCCAGATGATGTCCGCCGCCGCCCTGCTCGAGGACGAGCGTATCGCCGCCGATGACGCCTCGGTACGCGAGGCGATGAGCGGCAACCTGTGCCGCTGCGGTGCCTACAAGAACATTCTCGAGGCCATTCAGGACGCACGTCGGGACGTCACGGCAGGCACAGGGGAGGGCGCATGAGATCCTTCGCATACCGCACGGCCGAGGACATTTCACAGGCCGTGACCACGCATGGTGCCGACGACCATGTCGCCTACGTGGCGGGTGGCACCACACTGCTCGACCTGGTCAAGCTCGACGTCATGCGTCCTTCGCAACTGGTCGATATCAATCGCTTACCCCTGAGTGAGGTGGAAACGCTCGACGATGGGCGGCTGCGTATCGGCGCCACCGTGACCAACACTGATCTGGCGCACCATCCCGAGGTCAAGGCGCGTTATCCGCTGCTTTCCCAGGCGCTGCTGTCGGGCGCCTCGACACAGCTTCGCAACATGGCGACCACGGCCGGCAATGTCATGCAGCGCACGCGTTGTCCCTACTATCGCGACGCCTCGGCGGCCTGCAATCGTCGCGAGCCGGGCAGCGGCTGCGATGCCATGCACGGCATCAACCGCATGCATGCGGTGCTGGGCGTGAGCGATGCGTGTATCGCCACCCATCCCTCCGACATGTGCGTGGCGATGGCGGCCATCGGCGCGACCCTGACCCTGGAAGGGCCCGAGGGCGTGCGCGAGATGGCCTTCAACGACTTCCACCGCCTGCCCGGCGAGCAGCCCGAGAAGGAACACGAGCTGCGCCCCGGCGAACTGATTACGCATGTCACTCTGGACACCCCGGTCGAGGGTGCCGGGGCGCACTATCTCAAGCTGCGCGATCGTGCCTCGTACGAGTTCGCGCTGGCCTCCGCGGGGGCCGTCGTGGCGGTGGAGGACGGCATGATCCGCGAGGCGCGCCTGGCGCTCGGCGGGGTGGCCACCAAGCCGTGGCGCGCCCACGAGGCCGAACAGGCCCTGCACGACCAGCCGGCGAGCATCGAAACCTTCGAGATGGCCGCCGAGGCGGCGCTGCAGGACGCCGTGCCTCACGAGCACAACGCCTTCAAGATCCCGCTGGCGCGTCAGGCGATCGTGCGCGCGCTGCGCGAGGCCTGCAAGGATGCCGAGAACGCCAACCCGCAACGCTGAGGATCACCACGGATGGATACCCAAGTCATAGGTCATCGCACCCCGCGGGTGGATGGCGAGAACAAGCTGACCGGCCGTGCGGACTACACCACCGACTGGTACGTCGAGGACATGCTGCATGGCTATCCGGTGCCGGCGAGCATCGCCCATGGCACGCTGGAGGCACTGGATATCGAGCCGGTACTGGCCATGCCCGGCGTGGTGGCGGTCTATCACCACGGCAACTTTCCCAGGCTCTATCGCTCGCCGAGCAGCCAGGCCCATCAGGACCAAGTCAGCGAGGTGCGCCTGCCTTTCGAGGACGAGCGCATCCATTACGACGGCCAGTACGTGGCCATGGTAGTGGCGGAACGTTATGAACAGGCGCGTGCAGCGGCGCAGGCCCTGCAGGCCCGCTACCGCCAGGATGATGGCGCGCGGCCGGGCCTGCTGTACACCCGCGAGGATGGGCGGCCACTGGAGTCCGAAGGCGGCTCGCGCGGCGATCCCGAGAGCGCCTATGAGCGTGCGCCGGTAAAGATCGACCATGTCTACGGTATTGCCCCCGAAAGTCACATGCAGATGGAGATGCATGCCACCCTGGCGCAGTGGCGCGACGGCCGGCTCATCGTGCACGAGTCGAGCCAAGGCGTGATCTACCAGCAGAAAGCCATGGCACGCATCTTCGATCTTCCCGAAGAGCAGGTCGAGGTGATCTCCCATTACATCGGCTCGGGGTTCGGCAACAAGCTGTTCATGTGGCCACACGCAGTGGCCGTGGCGGCAGCGGCCCGCGAACTGGGGCGTCCGGTGAAGGCCGTGCTGCCGCGCCAGCAGGACATGGAAAGCGGCGGCAACCGGCCGGCGTCCCGGCAGCGCCTACGTCTGGCAGCCGACGAGCAGGGTCGACTGCAGTCGATGCGCCACGACAGCACCACCGAAACCTCGTTCGTTCATCCTTATGTCGACTCGGTGGGCTCGCCGACCCTGAGTCTGTATGCCTGCGACAATGCGGCGATCAGCCAGCATCTGCTCGAGGTCAATCATGGCACACCGTGCCCGATGCGCGCCCCGGGCGAAGTCTCGGGTATCTATGCCCTGGAATGCGCCATGGACGAGTTGGCCATTGCGCTCGACATGGACCCCCTGGAGTTGCGCCGGCGTAACTACAATCACGAGGACCCTGCCAAGGGCCTGCCGTGGTCGAGCAAGCACCTCGACACCTGCTACGACAGCGCGGCCAGGCGCTTCGGCTGGGAACGCCGCGATTCCGCCGTCGGTTCGATGACGGAAGGCGACGAGATCCTCGGCTGGGGCATGGCGACCAGTTCCTGGTTCGCCGGTCGACAGCCATGCATGGCGCGCGTCGAACTGCGCGCCGATGGCACCGTCCTTGCCGCCTGCGGCACCCAGGACATCGGGACCGGCACCTATACGGTGGTGGCCCAGACCGTTGCCGAGCTGACCGGCGTGCCGCTGGATCGCGTCGAAGTGCGTCTGGGTGAGTCCAGCCTGCCTGCCGGGCCGCTGTCCGGCGGGTCGATGGCCACCGCAACCACGCTGCCCGCCGTGGCGGCGGCGGTGCGCGCCGCCATCGACGAACTCAAGGAAGTCGCCACCGACGAGGACGCACCTTTCACTGGCGCCGACCCGGACGGCCTGACCTTCCGTGACGGGGCGCTGGTCGACGCACAGGGCAAGCGAGTCACCTTCGACGAGTTGCTCACCGGCCAGAAACTGGGCAGCGTCAACGGCGACGGCCAGGCGGCCCCCGGCGACGAACAGCAGCAGTACAGCTTCCGCTCGTTCGGTGCGCATTTCGTCGAGGTACGCTGGGATCCGGCCATCACCCGGCTGCGCGTGTCGCGGGTGGTCAGCAGCATTGATATTGGCCGGGCGGTGAATCCCGCCACGGCGCGCAACCAGGTCGAGGGCGCCATTGTCATGGGCATGGGCATGGGCCTGTTCGAGAAGCTCGACTATGACCCGCGCGATGCCCGGCTGATCAACAACAACTACTCCGACTACATTGTCACCAGCCATGCCGACATGCCCGACATTGATGTCGAACTGCTCGACAATCCCGATTACGCCTTCAATGAGTTCGGGGCGCGCGGTGTCGGCGAGATCGGCCTGACCGGCATTGCCCCGGCCATCGCCAATGCCGTGTACCACGCTACCGGCAAGCGTATCCGCGAATTGCCGATCACCATCGACAAGTTGCTGGATATCTGACGCACCGGGTTGCGCCGGCCAAGGCTGGCGCAACCGGTTCGCGTGGCGCATGCTTGGCGCTATGTTTGACACCTCGACTCTCAACAACCTTTGTGACCGGCTGAGTGCGCGCCGTCACCGCGCCTTGCTGTGGATCGCTGCGCCAGTGGGTCAGGCCATTCCGCGTGCCCATGCCCTGTGGCAGGCGAGAGGCTGGCAGGCGCCACTGTGGCTGGGGCCGGATCCCGGCTTGAGCGGTATTGCGGCCTTGCCGGTCGCCAAGGCCCGTACCCGGCTGGGCGGCGAACATGACCTGGTGATCGTCGATGCTGTCTCGCCGCAGGCCGGGTTCGACCCTGACGCCTTCGGCGCCATCTCGGGCACGCTGCGAGCCGGTGGGCTGATGGTGCTGCTGACGCCCGAGACCTGGTGCCTCGGCGCGCCGGGCCCGGATGCCGACTATGCACGTCTGGCAGCCTGGCCACATACGGCGGAGTCACTGAATGCCCGCTTTCTGGCACGTCTTTCAAGGCGACTGATCGAATCGCCACACGTGCTGCGCTGGTGGTCAGGCGAGCACTTGTCCGAGCTTGACTTGCCCGAAGCCGATGTCATGGCAACGGCGACGCCGCCGGACGATCAGGCCTGTCTGACCCATGATCAGGCCCGGGCCGTCGGGCGCCTGACTCGCCTGCGCCGTCGTCGGCCGCTGGTACTGACTGCCGACCGCGGGCGTGGCAAGAGTGCGGCGCTGGGCATAGCCGCCGCTCGCCGCCTGCAGCATGGCGAGCGTTGCCTGTGGATCACCGCGCCGCGTCCGGCGGCGGTCGAGCCGCTGTTCGAGCGTCTTATGGCGCTGCTGCCCGAAGGGCGGCGCGAGGGCAATGCGTTTCGCGTCGTGATCGAGGGGGCCAGCGCCGAGGTGCGTTTTCTGGCCCTGGATGTCTTGCTCGAGGCGCTGCAGGCCCCCGATATCGATGCCCGGTCGCCGCCGACCCTGTTCGTCGATGAGGCGGCGGCGATTCCCGCGCCGCTGCTGGGCCGGTGGCTGAACGCCTTCCCGCGCATCGCCTTTGCCACCACCGTGCACGGCTACGAGGGTACGGGGCGCGGCTTCGCCCTGCGCTTTCGTGGACGTCTCGCTCGGGAGACTCCGGACTGGCGCGAACTGCATCTTGTCCAGCCGGTACGCTGGGCCGAGGGCGACCCCCTCGAGGCGGTGACCCGCGATCTGCTGTTGCTCGAGGCCGAGCCCGCCGATGACGTGCGGGCTGCCGAGGCATTGTTCGCACATCCCATGCGGATCGTTCCGCTCGACCGGAACCGGCTGGCCAGCGACGATGCCTGCCTGAGCGAGCTGTTCGGGCTTCTGGTGCAGGCTCACTACCGCACCACGCCGGCCGACCTGCGTCAGCTGCTCGACGGTCCCGGCACCCATCTGCTGGCTGCCTACGCAGGCGGGGTCTGCGTTGGGGTCTGCCAGGCAAGCGAGGAGGGTGGCTTTCCTGCGGACCTTGCCCTGGCCATCGCCCTGGGCCAGCGGCGTCCGCGCGGTCACCTGCTGGCGCAGTCGCTGGCAGCGCATGCCGGGCATGTCGCGGCGGCCGAAGCGCGCTGGTGCCGGATCACGCGCATTGCGGTGCACCCCGCAGCGCGCCGCCGTGGCGTAGGCCGCTCGCTGGTCGAGACACTGGCGCAGCAGATGCAGGACCGGGGCATTGCCCGCCTGGGCGTGAGCTTCGGTGCCGAGGTGTCGCTGGTGGCGTTCTGGCGCTCGCTGGGCTTTGTCTCCCTGCGGCTGGGGTTGTCCCGCGAGGCATCGAGCGGTGAGCATGCGCTGATGATGGGACGGGCGCTCGATGCGCCTGCCGCCATCGAACTGGCGTGTCTCGGGCAGGAATACCGCAACCTGCTGCCCAACCTGCTGGCCTTCGAGCTGGGGGGGCTCGAGCCCGAGCTCGCAGCAGCGTTGCTGCGGGAGGGCAAGCCGCCTGTCATCGATGAAACGACACGAGCACGCGTGGCGTGGTTTGCTCAGGGCGGTGGCGAGCTGGCCACGGTCAGGCCCTGGCTGGCGATGGCCTGGCTGGCCTGGTGGCGCGACCCGGCCCGCACCAGGAACGATGCCGAGCTGTCCGCCCTGGTCGGGCCATTATTCCAAGGCGGAAATGGCGTACAGTTCGCTGGGCGCAAGGCCCAACTGGCGCATTGGCGGGACCTGGCCGCGCGGCTGCTGACATGGCAGGAAACTCGACGGCTCGAGAAGCCGCCCCTACAGCCCGGGAATGCCGATGGGGCCGGGCAGGTCGGGGATCGGTGAGCACCCGCTGAGCCACAACAGCAGCCCCAGGCCGAGCGGTATCGCTTTCCAGATGGGGCGGAACATGACATCTCCCGTGTCGGTGAGTGGTTCGCCATCCTAGACGGAAGACGTTGCCATCGAAAGCTTGCGTCTTGCGATACGCGGCGTAAGGTATCGGAGTCTCAAGCAGGGTTGCTGTCATGAACGAACATCTGGATACGCTGTCGCCGGCCATCGTCTGGCGTCACTTTCGCACACTGTGCAATACGCCGCGGCCCTCCGGGCATGAGGAGCGCCTGGCATCGATCATCGAGCGCTGGGCAGACGAGCGCGGGCTGCCGCATGACCGCGACGCCGCCGGCAATCTGCGGGTCCGCAAGCCGGCGTCGTCCGGCTGCGAGTCGGCGCCCGGCGTGATTCTTCAGGGCCACCTGGACATGGTCGCCCAGGCCAATGCCGATCATCCCCACGACTTCACCACGGACCCCATCGACACCTACATTGCCGATGGCTGGCTGCACGCCAGCGACACCACGCTGGGTGCCGACAACGGTCTGGGTGTGGCCGCCGCGCTGGCCGTACTCGAGGATGACACACTGCGTCACGGACCGCTGGAAGCACTATTTACCGTCGAGGAAGAGTCGTCGATGGGCGGTGCGCTCCAGCTGGCCGAACACTGGCTTGAGGGCAGCCTGCTGCTCAACCTCGATTCCGAGGACCGGGGCGAAGTCTACATCGGCTGTGCCGGTGGCGCCGACGTGGTGGTCTCGGCCAGCCTGCCGACCAGTGCCCTGCGCGACGATGAGCAGGTCTGGCAACTGGCATTGACCGGCCTGAAAGGTGGCCATTCGGGCATCGATATCCACAAGGGATTGGGCAATGCCAATCGCCTGCTGGTGCGCGTGCTGCGTGCCCTGGAACCCTACGGCGCCCGCCTGATCGATTACCACGGCGGGACCCTGCGCAACGCGCTGCCGCGCGAGGCCTTCGCCACCCTGGCCCTGGATGCCGACGAGGGCGAGGCGGCCCAGGCCAGGATTGCCGAACTACAGGACGAGTTGGTGGCCGAACTGGCCGGGATCGATGATCGTCTGGTACTGGAACTGGAAGCTCGGGATGACGCGCCAGGCGAGGCACTGACCCGCACTGCCAGCCATATGCTGGTGGCTGCGTTGCATGTCGCCCCCTGCGGGGTCGAGCGGATGAGTGTCGAGGTGCCAGGCGTGGTCGAAACCTCCAATAATCTCGGCGTGGTGGCGCTCGAGCAGGGGCGCTTCACTCTCTGTGCCTTGGTACGCTCGCTGCGTGACAGTGCCACGGCGGATATCGCCGATCGCTTTCGTGCCCTGTTCGGGTTGATCGGCGCCGAGACGCGCGTCGAGAATGCCTACCCCGGCTGGACGCCGAATCCCGAAAGTCCGCTGCTGGCCCGCTTCCGTCGTCTGCATCAGCACCTGCTGGGCAGCGACCCCGAGGTCAAGGTGATCCATGCCGGGTTGGAGTGCGGCATCCTCGGTGGCAAGTATCCGGCCCTGGAGATGATCTCGTTCGGGCCGCAGATTCGTGGTGCGCACTCCCCCGACGAGCGGGTCGAACTCGACTCGGTCGAGGAATTCTGGAAGCTGTTGCGCGCCCTGATCGAGGATCTGGCCGAGCGCCAGGCGGCCTGACGCCAGGCGCCGTCAGGGCGGCAACTGGCTTTCACGCCGGGTTTCGGTCTTGACGGCCTCCAGCCCGGCGGCGGAAATCAGGCCGTGGGTACGCGCATGCTCGGCCATGCGCACACTGTCCGAGGCCAGGATCAGGTCGCAGCCGGTCTCGGCGACCTCCTTGGCGAGTCGGGCAATGGCGTCGTCGCGCGAGGCATCGTGGTTGACGTTACGGATGTAGATCGCACGGATGCGGCCGGGGTAGGTATGCACGATGCGCGCATAGGTTTCCGGGTCGTGCTGTCCGCTGTCGCCGATCAGCACGAAAGGTAGATCGCTGTACAGCCCCAGCATCTGCTCGATAAGGCGTGCCTTGTGCTCCGTGGCCCGGCGCGGCAGCGGGCGTTGCAGGGTCAGTCCCCACTCGCGCAGAAACAGGATGGGGCCTACGGGAATACCGTTGCGCTGGAAGAACTCCTCGAGTACCTCGTAGATGCTCCAAGGCCCACGCGAGACATACAGCATCGGGCGCCGGCGCTGGCCGTCGAGGCCGGCGAACAGGGCCTGGTAGAACGCCGCGACACCCGGAAACGCGGTGCGCTGATGGGCCTTCTTGAAGAACAGCCGATACATCATCTTCAGCTTGTTGGCGACACCGGTGTACATCACCGTGTCGTCAATATCGCTGATCACGGCCAGATCGACCGCCGCCGGGGGCACATAGATTTCCGCGGTACTGCTGACCGTGCGTTGGCTGGGCATGATCACGCTGAGTTCGCCACGGTGCCAACTGCGGTCGGTCGGCAGCAGTGGCTGGTTGATCAGGTGCACGTCGAAGTAACCGTCGCGGTCGGTAGTCACCGTCTTCTGTCGTCCGTTCAGGTACAACGTGACCTCGACATGCTTGACGCCCCAGCGAAACAGGCGGCGCACGACATCGATCACATCGCGCAGCAGCGAACCCTCACGAAACGGCAGGCCCAGGCTGGGCTGGCGAAATACCCGACCCATCACGAACACTTCCTTGGCAGAGCCATAACCGCGATAGGCATGGACTACCACACCGCCACGACCGCGATCCGATTTCATCGGCCGGGCGAGCAGATGCAGCAGGCGGCGGGCAGTCTTGCGCAGCGGCGACGGAACGTGTCGTGACATGACGGCCCTCCGGTGGCCGGGCTGGTGGTTCTCTCAGTGTATATGCACACAAAATGCCCGCCTCCCCGAGAGGCGGGCCATTGCTGCGATCAATACATCAAATCAGGCATGCTGATTGGTGTGCTTGCCTTCGCAGATTTCTTCTACCAGCTTGCTGCAGAAGGCGTCGAGATCCTTGGGTGTACGGCTGGTGACTAGCCCGCTGTCGACCACCACTTCCTTGTCGACCCACTCGGCACCGGCATTCTTCAGGTCCTGCGACACCGACGGGAACGAGGTCATAGTGCGCCCCTGCACGACCCCGGCGTTGATCAGGACCCACGGGCCGTGGCAGATGGCACCGACCGGCTTGTGGGCTTCGAAGAAATGCCGGGTGAAGGTCAGCGCTTTCTCGTCCTGGCGCAGATTGTCCGGGTTGAACAGGCCGCCCGGCAGAACGAGAGCGTGATAATCGGCCGGGTTGGCCTCGTCGAGGCTCTTGTCGACATCATAGGTGTCGCCCCAGTCGGTCTTGGCCCAGGCGCGAATGCCTTCCTTGCCGGGAGCCACGATGTGCACCGTGGCACCGGCCTCCTGCATGGCTTTCCTGGGCTCCGAAAGCTCGGATTCCTCGAAGCCGTCGGTGGCGAGGATAGCGACCTGTTTACCGTTGAGTTGCTGACTCATAGCTAGCTCCTTGCTCCTTGCAGCCACGAAAGCGGCGATAGGCCGACTCCGGTAGACTGGGCCTGGTCCGGCTGGCTCGGCCGGATACCTTCGTGGCAATCCATGAAACCTGTCAATCGCTACATGTCCTGACGTTGGGATGGCCGAAGCCGATGACAAGGGGACAGGGTGTAACGGAACGTACAGTGCATCGCCCTTGCTGGGCGACTCTGAAAGGATAGAAGATGATTAGCGTCCTACAACGTTTGGAAGAGTTCTCTTCATGGCGGCAGTGAGTAACCTGTTGTCGTCACCGGCCGGGCTGGTCGTTGTGCTGGCGGCGCTGTTCCTTCTCGGTGGCCTGTGGCTGGCAACATGGCGGCGGGCGCAGCAGCGCCAGCAGGCACTGGCACAGCGTCTTGAGGAACAGGATTCGTTGCGCCAACGCCTGGAGCAGGAGCTGGCCCACAGCGATGCCCAGCTAGATAGCGTGCGCGAGCAACTGGGCGAACGCGACCAGCGACTCGAGACCCTCAACGAGCGCCTGGTGACCCTGCGTGAGCGGCAGGCCCGCCTCGAGACAGAGCGCGACCAGCAGCGCGCCCACCATGCCGAGAAGCTGGCACTGCTCGAGGAGGCGCGCGAACGTCTCAAGCAGGACTTCGAGGCCTTGGCCGGGCGCATCTTCGACGAGCGGCAACGGACCTTCGCCAGCCATAGCCGGGAAAGTCTCGAGGCGCTGCTCAAGCCGTTCCGCGAACAGGTCGGCACCTTCCAGCGTCGTGTCGAGGAACTGCACGGCCAGGACAGTCGTGAACGCACCACGCTGCGTGCCCAGATCGAGCAGTTGGCCGGCCTCAATCGCCAGATGAGCGAGGAAGCCGCCAACCTGGCCAAGGCGCTCAAGGGTGACAAGAAGATGCAGGGCAACTGGGGCGAGATGGTGCTGGAAACGGTACTGGAGCGTTCCGGCCTGCGCCGTGACATCGAGTACCGCCGTGAAGTCTCCATCGACGGCGACAACGGGCGCCAGCGCCCCGATGCGGTGATCTATCTGCCCGACGACAAGCATCTGATCATCGATGCCAAGGTCTCGCTCAACGCCTATGTCAGCTACGTCAACGCCGAGGACGATACGGCGCGGGCCGCGGCACTCAAGGCGCACGTCCAGTCGGTACGCAGCCATGTCGAGGCGCTGGTCCAGCGCGACTATGCGCGCCTGCCGGGACTGACCTCACCCGACTTCGTGTTCATGTTCATGCCGGTGGAGCCGGCCTTTGCCGTGGCCTTCGAACACGACGACCTGCTGTTTCAGGATGCCTTCGCCCGCCACGTGGTGGTGGTCACGCCGACCACGTTGCTGGCCAGCCTGCGTACCGTGGCCAGCCTGTGGAGCCTGGAGCGCCAGAACGAGAATGCCCGCCTGATCGCCGAGCGTGCAGGGCGGCTGCTCGACAAGTTCAGTGGCTTTGCCGAAAGCCTCGAGGAGGTGGGGCGGCACCTGGAGCGTGCCCAGGGCAGCTACGGTCAGGCCATGAGCCGGCTCAAGACCGGGCAGGGCAACCTGGTCAGCCAGGCCGTGGAGCTCGAGAGGCTCGGTGTGCGCATGAAAAAGTCGCTGCCCGAGCAACTGCGTCGCGAGGCCGAACTCGATGAGGCGGAGCGTCCGCGCATCAGTTGGGACGAACAGGAACGAACGCGGTAGGCGCAACGAAAAACGCCGCCTCGAGAGGCGGCGTCGTGCAGCAGCTGCATATCGGGCTCAGCCCAGGTAGGCGTTGAGCATCCACACGGTCTTTTCCTGCTCGCGGATATAATCGCTGGCCAGCGAGGCGGTACCCTCGTCGTCGGCGTCGGAGGCGACGCTGAGCAACTCGCGCTGCAGCTCGATCAGGGTCTGGTAACCCTTGACGATGCCGCGTACGCAGGCTTCGCCATCATGCACGTTCTTGGCTTCCTCGATCGAGGAGAGCGTGACGTAATCGCTATAGGCATGAACCGGCTGGAAGCCCAGGGTAAGGATGCGCTCGGCAACCTCGTCGACCTTGGTCAGCAGATCGGTGTAGTACTCCTCGAACTTGGTATGCAGCTCGAAGAACTGCTGGCCCTTCACGTTCCAGTGATAGCCACGCACGTTCATGTAGAAGATCTGGTAATTGGCAAGCAGCGTATTGAGCTTGTCGGCCAACTGGCTGGCGCTGCCCGCGTTGAGGCCGATGGCATTGGTGTCGGTCATGCGTCTTCCTCCATGAGTCGTGTGATCTGCCACGATGCTAGCGTATTGCCGTGAGCCAAGACAGCAGGTTCAGTGCATGGCCGGCATAGTTGCAGCCAATGACATGGTGACGCCGCCGGCGGCTTTCAACCGGCGGCGTCTGGACTTCAGTAGCGGAATGCTGACGTGGCCAGCTCGAAGCGTGAGACCTCGCCGTGCAGGTCGGTGGACGACATCACCGGGGCCTGGGGCGGCTGTGGCGATGGCCAGACCTTGGCCAAGGCATCGAGTTCGTCGAGCGCCTTCTGGTAGGCATTGGCGTCGGCGTTCTTGAGCGTCTCGGCGTTGGCCTGCCACAGGTCCTTGGCCACGAGGACGAAGCCGCGACCGTCCTGGTACTCGGTACGGTTGACGAACTGACCTTCCTCGACGGCTTCCTCGTACTCGGCGCTGGCCTGCTTGAGCAGGGCCAGGGTCACGTCGCTGATGAACCGTGGGTCGTTGCGCTTGGCCGGCTCGACGCTGGCCTGGGCCGCATCGATGGCTTCACGGGCGCGTTGGAAGGCTGGTTCGATCTGGGCCCAGTCGTCGCTCTGCCCCGCCTTGTCTGACAGGGCACGCAGCGCGTCCTCCAGGCCGGACTGGTTGCGGGCCTCGAGGGCCTCGTCAACGGCCGGGTAGTGTTCCGCCAAGGGATGGCTCAGGTGGGGCGTCCCTTGCAGGGCGTTGCCGGACTCATAAAGATCCTGGGCGATACGCAGGTGGCCTTCCATGAAGCCCAGGGTGGTGTAGTACACGCCAGGGGAGGTCATGGCGGTCAATGCCGGGCCACCGCCTTCGCCACCTTCACCGCCTTCACCACCTTCACCACCTTCACCACCGCCGGCTGACGGGAAGTGGCTGAAGATTGCATCGCTGGACTCACCACCTTCGCCGCCGTGGTGCTCGCCGCCTTCACCACCTTCGCCGCCATGGTGTTCGCCGCCTTCACCACCTTCGCCGCCATGGTGCTCGCCGCCTTCGCCACCTTCGCCGCCGTGGTGTTCGCCGCCTTCACCACCCGCTTGCGGCTGATGGGTGCCGTGCTGCTCGCTGGCTGCCGAGCCAGTCGCCATCTCGTCGGCCCAGGTTGCCTGGCCGGTGGCGGTCAAAAACGAGGTCATGCCGATGCCGACCCATAGCTTGAGGCGCTGTTCTGTCATTGTTTGCTCCTAGGCAGGGAATTGCATGTGATTGAATCTTTCCGAGAGGCGATAAGTTAAACTAAGCGAGAGTAATTTGCATTAATCGTTAGATGGCGATGGATTGGAGGAACGCGGATGATCATCTGCATTGCCGATGTACTGGATGCCGAAATATTGGCCGACCTGACGCGCGAGCTATCCAGCGACGCCCTGTTCGTCGATGGACGCAAGACGGCCGGCTGGCATGCCCGTGAGGTCAAACGCAACGAGCAGGCCGACGGTAGCCAGCCCGGTATCCGTGACTGGCGTCACAAGGTCGGTGAAGCGATACGGCGTCATCCCCTATTCCAGATGGCCGCACGTCCGGCCCGCATGACCCCGGTACGCTTCAGTCGCTACCAACAGGGCATGCACTACGGCAACCATGTCGACGATCCGGTCATGGGCGGCGATCAGCCACTGCGTACGGACCTGTCGTTCACGCTGTTCCTTGAATCGCCCGAGGACTACGACGGCGGTGAACTGATCACGGATACCAGTGCCGGCGAGCAGCGCTACAAGCTGCCGGCGGGGGCCATGATCCTGTATCCCTCCTCGACGCTGCACCGCGTCGAGCCGGTGACCCGTGGACGCCGCCTGGCAGCGATTGGCTGGGTGCAAAGCCAGATACGCGATCCCGCCGCCCGCGAGATCCTCTTCGACCTCGATACGGCACGCAGGCAGTTGTTCGAGCGGGAAGGCAAGTCCCACGAGTTCGATCTGGTCACCAAGTCGCTGGCCAACCTGCAACGCCTGTGGAGCGAAATCTGATGTCCCGACGGTCAATTGGCAGAGCTATCGCCTGAGGATCGCCTTGCGGCCAGAAACAGGCGCGCGATACCCTCGGCCCGGTCGCCGAGCAGTTCGGCACAGCGCGGCAGGGCCTCGTCCAGCGTCATCAGCCGGTCGGCCAGGGCAAAGGCTGCGGTAACGCCCTCGTCGTAGGCGGCCTGCCAGCCGTCACCCAGCCGGCCGGCGAGAACGATCACCGGGACGCCATGCCGCCGGGCGGCACGCGAAATACCGATGGGGGTCTTGCCGGACAGGCTCTGTCCATCGAGCTGGCCTTCGCCGGTGATTACCAGCGCGGCATCATGCAGATGCTGCTCGAAGTTGGCCTGTTGCATGACCAGCTCGATTCCCGGGCGCAACTCGGCATTGAGGAAGGCACGCGCCGCAAAACCCATGCCGCCGGCGGCGCCGGCGCCCGGCAGGTCGCGATGGTCTTCGCCCAGTACGTCGGCAGCGCAGTCCGCAAAATGTGCCAGTGCGGCATCGAGGCGTTCGACATCCGCCTCGCTGGCACCTTTCTGGGGCCCGAAGACGGCGCTGGCACCGCGCGGCCCGAGCAGGGGGTTGTCCACGTCGACGGCGGCTTCTACCTGGAGCCGTGCCAGGCGTGGATCGAGTTCCGAAAGGTCGAGGCGCTGAAGCGCAGCCAGGGCAGCACCGCCCGCCGGCAGGGCACAGCCTTCCGCGTCGCGCAAACGCGCGCCCAACGCTTCGAGCATTCCCGCACCGCCGTCGTTGGTGGCGCTGCCGCCGAGGGTAAGCAGCAGGCGCTCGGCGCCGGCATCCAGAGCCGCGAGGATCAGCTCACCGACGCCGCGGGTCGTACTGTGCAGGGCGGTGCGCTGCTCCGTAGTCAGCGCCTGGAGTCCACTGGCCTCGGCGAGCTCGACGTAGGCGGTGCGTGTCTCGACGTGCCAGCCCCAGGCAGCTGTCGCCTGGCGCCCCAGGGCATCGTGCACATCGGCTGTCCGCCGTTCGGCGCCGGTCGCGGCCAGCAAGGCGTCGAGCGTGCCTTCACCACCATCGCCCATCGGGCACTCGATGAGTTCCGCTTCGGGCAGGGCGCGGCGCAGGCCACCGGCGATGGCGGCTGCGGCTTCCCTGGCTGGCAGGGCATCCTTGTAGCTGTCGGGGGCGATCAGGATCCTCATGCATTCCTCGCTGGGGTAAGTTGTGTTGTCCTGCGACTATCGCGTACTCCGTGGGCAACGACAACGCGCATGCCGAGGCCGAACGGCATAGACTATTGCTCTCCCTGTGACCGCCCGGGCGTGACTACGCTCAAATCAGGCCGGGCGCTAACTGCCAGGCAACAACCCTACGTGAGGTGAATCATGCCCAGCTTGCGAAGCAGCCTGATCGTGATGGGAGCCGTAGTGCTTGGCGGCTGCCAGTCCCTGTCTTCCCAGGACCCCCTGGCGGAAGCGGGGGCAACCTCTGTGCCGGCAGAGTGTCGCTGGGCACGCAGCGACAACGTTTCCCGTGAGCGCTGGATGCGGGCCACGGTGGCTGAACTCGAGGCGCAGGGTTATGCCATTACCAATACCGAGACCGAGCTTGGCGTGATCAGTGCCGAGCAATACACGCGTCGTCCCGGGCTGGGTGCGGTGGATCGGCCCTGGTTCGGTGTCGGCTCGCTGTGGGGCGGTTTCGGGCGTCGCTCCGGCGTGGCGATAGGCTATGGGGTGCATTTCAACGACGATCCGGTGGAAGTCGAGCGCCTGTCGGTAGTCATCGACGAGGAAGCAGTGACCGTGACCCGGGATACCCGCGTCATCGACGACGGCTATGTAGTCGATGCACGCTCGGCCAACCGGGCCGATTTCTGTCGTGACCTGAGTGCCGCCATCGAATCCCGCCTGCTCGTGGAAGGGCCCCTGCAATGAGCCGTCTGTTGATAGTCTGCCTGCTGCTGGCGCTGACGGCCTGCGCTGCCACTTCGACATCACCGCCCGAGCGCGAGCTGCGGGTCGAGGCGTCACCTGAGCGAGCGCTGGCCGTGGGGCTGGATGTTATGGTCGAGCGCGGATTCGTGATCCGCATGGCCGATACCGGCCTTGGGCGCATCGATGCCGTGCGTGCCGCTCGCCCGGGCTACGTGGTTCATTACGAAGTGCGCGAAGCGCAGAGCGGCACCTGGCTCGTTGTCTCGGGCCGCCGCGGTACTGGCATCATCGAACCGCATCGCTTCGATCCGTTACTGGCCGAGATTGCCGCACGCCTGGAGGCGACAC
Source organism: Modicisalibacter xianhensis (assembly GCF_900113605.1). GTDB lineage: Bacteria > Pseudomonadota > Gammaproteobacteria > Pseudomonadales > Halomonadaceae > Modicisalibacter > Modicisalibacter xianhensis. The sequence continues at coordinate 192,785 of NZ_FOPY01000005.1, read as the reverse complement.
GGTGAGGGAGGGGCAACGTCGACGTGTGCAGCGAGGCCTGCTGGGTGGCCTGACATTACTCATCGTGGCCTCGCTGTGGTGGGTGTGGCATTGGCAGCTGACCCGCGAAACCCGGGACGCCATCGACCATGCCGAAAGCCGCCTTGCCCTCTACTCGAGCAGTCTCGAAGGTGCCCTGCAGCGCTTTACCTACCTGCCTGACCTGCTGGCTCGCCAACCCTTGGTGCGTAACGCGCTGAGCGGTGACGATACTACCCCGGCCTCACGGGTCAACGCTCACCTGGCCCGGGTCGCCGAGCGTTCAGGCGCCGAAGCCATCTACCTGATGAACGACCGGGGTGTGACGCTGGCCGCCAGCAATCACGATTCGCCGCAGAGCTTCGTCGGGCACCGCTACCATTACCGGCCGTACTTCATCGAGGCCATGCGCGGCAAGCAGGGGGAGTTCTTCGCGGTGGGCAGCACCACTGGGCGCCCTGGCTATTTCGTGTCGGCGCCAGTGTATGCGAGTGGCGATGCCCAGCGCATTATCGGCGCGTTGGCAGTCAAGATCTCGCTGGAATCGCTGCAGGAGGACTGGCGCCGTGCAGACGAGAAGGTGCTGCTGAGCGATGCCAACGGCGTGGTGATTCTCTCCAGCCGCCCGGCCTGGCGGTTTCGCCGTCTCGGGGCGCTCGACGCCGCTGCCCTGGAAACCATCCGTGCCCAGCGCCAGTTCGTCGGCAACCCGCTGGCTCCGCTGGGGCATCGGCTGGCCGATGGCTCCTTGCTGATCGGCGCGGCCGGGGTCGGCGAGCGTTTCTTCACCCAGGCCAGCCCGCTGGGTGAACTGGGCTGGACGATGCATTACCTGGTTCCGGTGCGTCCCCTTTATGCCAGTGCACGCAATGCCGTGCTTGCCAGCGCCGCCGTGTGGCTGGCGCTGGTGCTGCTCGGTCTGTGGCTGCGCGAGCGCCAGCAACGCCTGCGCCTGCGCCTGCGCGAGGCCAGCATCATGCGAGAGGCCAACGAGCGCCTGGAGATCCGGGTCGCCGAGCGTACCCGGGAACTCGAGTCGGCCCAGGCCGAACTGGTCCAGGCCGGCAAGCTGGCCGCGCTGGGGACCATGGCGGCGGGTATCGCCCATGAGCTCAACCAGCCGCTGGCGGGCATCCGCACCTATGCCGCCAGCGGGGCCCGCCTGATCGAACGCGGCCGCCAGTCAGCAGCGGCTGATAACTTCCAGCGTATCCAGACGCTTTCCGATCGCCTGGCGACCCTGATTCGCCAACTCAAACTGTTTGCCCGCAAGGGCGGTGCGCGCGAGCCGGTCGACCTGCTGGCGCGCCTGGACTTCGTGCTCGAACTGCTTGGAGAACGGCTCTCCCGCCAAGACGTCGCACTGCATCTGGACCTGCCCGATGAAGCGTCGCGGCCGGTCTGGGTGGCTGGCGACGATATCCGCCTGGAGCAGTTGCTGACCAACCTGCTGCGCAACGCCCTGGATGCCCTGCGTGAGGTCGATTCTCCGTGTCTGGAAATCGGGGTAGCCCTGGAGGGCGAGCGCGTCGTGCTGACGGTCACCGACAATGGGCCAGGCATCGAGGCGCAGACGCTCAAGCACCTGTTCGACCCGTTCTTCACTACCAAGCGCGTCGGCGACGGGCTCGGACTGGGGCTGTTCATCAGCTACGGCATCGTTCAGGATCTCGATGGCCGCATCCGTGCCGACAATCGCCCGGCGTCGCAGGGGGGCGGCGCCCATTTTCGCGTCGAACTGCCCGGGCTGCAGGGGGCAACGCCGGCCCGGCCTGCCCGCAAGGAGACCCTGACATGAGCGAACTGCCGGTCTGGCTGGTCGATGATGATCCCGGCGTGCGCGAATCGTTGACCCAATGGCTGGAATTGTCCGACCTGGCGGTACGCGCCTTCGACTCGGCCGAAGCGGCACTGGCCGAACTGGCCACCGGGGCCGACTGCGGCGTGCTGATCTCGGACGTGAAGATGCCCGGTCTCGATGGGCTGGCTCTGTTGCGCCAGGTGCAGGCGAGCGATGCGGGGCTTCCGGTCATGCTGATTACCGGCCACGGTGACGTGCCCATGGCGGTCGAGGCCATGCGCGAGGGCGCCTGGGATTTCATCGAGAAGCCCTTCGAGCCCGAGCGTCTGGAGGAACGGGTGCGCCGTGCCCTGGAGCGTCGTCAGTTGCATCACGAGAACGATCGGTTACGCCAGGCACTGCGCCAAGGCGACCTGGCGGCGCGCCTGCTCGGCGAGTCACCGGGCATCCGGCGCCTGCGTGACCAGATCGGCAACCTGGCCTCGACCCGGGCCAACGTGGTGGTCCGTGGCGAAACCGGTAGCGGCAAGGAGGTCGTGGCGCGCTGCCTGCACGATTTCGGCACGGCATGCCAGGCACCGTTCGTGGCGCTCAACTGCGGCGCCATCGCCCCCGACCTGATCGAATCCGAACTGTTCGGCCATGAGAAGGGGGCCTTCACCGGCGCGTTGGAAAGCCGCATCGGCAAGCTGGAACATGCCAGTGGCGGCACCCTGTTTCTCGACGAGATCGAGTCCATGCCGCTGTCGGCCCAGGTCAAGTTGCTGCGTGCATTGCAGGAAGGCGAAATCTCGCGGCTGGGCAGCAACGCGGTGATTCGTCTCGATCTGCGCGTGGTGGCGGCGACCAAGGTGGATCTGCTGGACATGGCGGCGCAAGGAGAGTTTCGCGAAGATCTCTACTACCGTCTGGCCATTGCCGAGCTGGCCATCCCGCCGCTGCGTGAACGCCGCGAGGACATCGGCCTGCTGTTCATGCATTTCTGTCGCCAGGCAGCGGAAGTGCACCAGCGTCCGCCGCGTGACCCCGACGGCGAGCTTATCGCCGCACTCGGCCAGCATGCCTGGCCCGGCAACCTGCGCGAGTTGCGCAATGTCGCCACGCGTTTCACGCTGGGGCTGGATGTCCCGCAACTGGCCGAACCGACCAGCGACAGCGAGGGCTCGCTGAGCGAGCAGGTCGCGGCATTCGAGTCCGCGTTGCTGCGCGCCGCCCTGGCCAGGCATCGGGGCAATATCCAGGCGGTGCTGGATGAGCTGGAGCTGCCGAGGCGGACCTTGAACCAGAAGATGCAGAAGTATGGACTACGTCGCGAGGCCTTTCTCTAGGAATCAAGGATAAATGGCTGCGCGCGTGAATCACTGCGTTACGCGGTGCTCAAAGACTCGCCTAACGCATGTTATGTCTCGTCTCTTGCGCTCCGGGCGCCTTGTGCTTTACAGCGCTCGCCAATTTATCCAGTGATTCCACCAACCTCTCATTCATACAAGTAAGAAGGAGCTTACTTGGGCCCGTCGGGCAGGGTGTTGACGAGCATCAACAGTTGATCGCGCATCTCGGCGAGGCTGTCGGCATCGTAGGGTTGGCGTTCGCCGAAGCCCCAGACTGGAGCCGGCCAGGCGGCGTCGTCCCGGCGCCGCAGGATGACGTGGATGTGGAGTTGAGGGACTTGGTTGCCGAGGGTGGCAATATTCAGCTTGTCGCCGCCCAAGGCGTCCTTCATGCCATGGCCGAGGGAGGTTGCTTCGCGCCAGAGCTGGGTCTGGTCGTCCGCCGACAGCTCGTGCACCTCGCTGATGTCGGCACGGCGGGGCACCAGGATCAGCCAGGGGAACCGCATATCGTCCATCAGGCAGACCCGGCACAGCGGCAGGTCGGACAGATGATGCGTGTCCGCGTCCAGGCGCGGATGGAGCTGGAAATCGTTCATCGCCACTCTCACTCTTCCTAGGACAGGTGTTGGCATAGGCAACTTCTTGCCTATGGCGTTCGGCATCATCGGCGAAATCTTGCCGATGGCGTGGGTATTCGACAGCCTTTTCCTGTATAACACCCTGATAAATAGAGAAATTAAAAACCTGGCAAGACACTTGCAATATGACTGACGCAGACAATAAACGCCAGCTTCTTTCAGGAGACAACAAGCATGCACAAGCGTCAGTTCCTCAAGACCACGCTGGGTCTTGCCACGGCCGCTGCTCTCGGTCTGTCCGCTTCCGCCACCCTGGCTCAGGACCAGGGCGCCCAGTACATCATGGGTACCGCGACCACCGGTGGCACCTACTATCCGGTCGGTGTCGCCCTGTCCACGCTGGTCAAGGTCAAGCTGGAACCGAGCACCGGCATCTCGCTGTCGGCGATCAGTTCCGCCGGGTCTGGCGAGAACCTCAAGCTGATGGACGAGGACCAGGCCCAGTTCGGTATCCTGCAGGGGCTCTATGGCGCCTATGCCTGGAAAGGCACCGGCCCGGTACCCAAGGCGTACAAGAACCTGCGCAGCGTGTCGATGCTGTGGCAGAATGTCGAGCACTTCGTCGTCGACAACGGCATGGCCGAGTCGGGCACCATCGAGGACATGACCAACCTGTATGGCGAGCCGTTCTCCATCGGCGCGCGCAACTCGGGTACCGAGGGCTCCGGTCGTTACATACTCAACCAGCTGGGCATCGATCCCGAGCAGATGGACCTGGCCTACCTCGGCTATGGCCCGAGCGCCGATGCCCTGCAGAACGGCACCATCGAGGGCATGAACATTCCCGCCGGTGCGCCGGCCTCGGCGGTGACCCGCGCCTACGCCAACATGGGTGGCGACATCACCACGCTGGACTTCACCGAGGAGCAGTTGAAGAAGGTCAACAGCGAATTCGACCTGTGGTCAGCCTATGAGATCCCGGCCGAGACCTACCCCAACCAGACCGAGGCCATCAATACCATCGCGCAGCCCAATATCCTGGCCGTGCGCGCCGATGTGCCGGCAGACCACGTCTATGCGCTGACCAAGGCGATGTACGAGAACCTGCCGTTCCTCAACAACATCCACCCGGCCACCAAGGCCATGGCGCTGGAAAAGGCGATTGCCGGCCTGCCGATGCCGTTGCATGAAGGTGCGGCCCGCTACTTCAAGGAGCAGGGCCTGGAGATCCCCGAGCGCCTGCAGCCGGTACCCGCCGAGTAAAACGTCCCGACCTGCCCGGCCCGTTGGGGGCCGGGACCAGCGAGCCGTCCGGTCTGGCAGGGCCGGTCGGCTCGTTACCGATTCCGAGGAGTGATCCGTGAGCGACCCGAACATCGAAAAGGTCCGCGACGAGAGTGCCAGCGAGGCCGAGGAGCGTCTGCAGCATCCCTGGCTGGGACGATTCCTGTTTGGCTTCGCCATCGTCGTGTCCCTCGTCCATCTCTATTTCAATACCTTCTCGACGCTTTCCACGCTGTGGACGAGCGCCATGCATTTCGGCCTGTTCGGTGCGCTTTGCGCACTGTCGGTGCCCTTGGCCCGCCCGCAGGGCAACGGTGCCCGGCGCCTGATACTCGGGGTGGATATCCTGCTCGCCGTGGCGGCGATCGGCTGCGTCATCTACCTGATGGCCTTCGAGGATGCCCTGTACGCTCGCGGTGTGACGTTCACGACGGCGGACTGGGTCGTGTCGATCGCTGCCGTGGCGCTGGTTCTCGAGTTCGCCCGCCGCACCACGGGTTGGTTCATTCCGGTGCTGTGCCTGATTGCGCTGACCTACGTGGCCTGGTGGGGCAAGTACGTGGGCGGCGTATTCAACTTTCCTGGCCTGAGCTGGGAGACGGTGCTGTTTCGCAGCTATATCGGCGGCGAGGGCATGCTGGGCTCGATTGCCCGGATCTCCTGGACCTACGTGTTCATGTTCATTCTCTTCGGTGCCTTCCTGGTCAAGTCCGGTGCCGGGGACTTCATCATCGAGCTGGCGCGCTGCGCCGCGGGCCGTTTTGTCGGTGGGCCCGGCTTCGTGGCGGTATTTTCCTCCGGGCTGATGGGCTCGGTTTCCGGTTCGAGCGTAGCCAATACGGTGTCCACCGGGGTCATCACCATTCCGCTGATGCGCAAGGCTGGCTTCCCGGCGCGCTTCTCCGCCGGCGTCGAGGCGGCGGCCTCCACCGGCGGGCAACTGATGCCACCGGTGATGGGGGCAGGCGCCTTCATCATGGCCTCTTACACCCAGGTGTCGTACCTGACGATCATCGGCGTGGCCGCCCTGCCGGCACTGCTGTATTTCCTGTCGGTGGCAATGTTCGTGCGCATCGAGGCCAAGCGCAGCAATGCGCAACAACTTGCCGATCCCAACGCACCGAAGATCGGCGAGGTGCTCAAGGGTGGCTGGCACTTCCTGTTGCCGCTGGTGGTGCTGGTCGCGTCGCTGATCTACGGCTTCACGCCGACTTATGCCGCCGCCATCGCCATTGTCTCGGTGATCGTGGCCTCCTGGCTGTCGAAGAACCCGATGACGCCACGCGACATCATCGATGCGCTCGCCCTGGGCAGTCGCAACATGATCACCACTGCCATCCTGCTGATCACAGTTGGCTTGATCGTCAACGTGGTATCGACCACCGGCATCGGCAACACCTTTTCGCTGATGATTACCGACTGGGCCGGGGGGAGCCTGCTGGTTACCATCTTCCTGATCGCCATCGCCTCGTTGATCCTGGGCATGGGCCTGCCGGTCACGGCGTCCTATATCGTGCTGGCCACGCTGTCGGCGCCAGCGCTCTACAACCTCATGGCGCATGCCCAGTTGCTCGACCTGATTGCTGCCGGCAACCTGCCCGAACAGGCCCAGGCGATCTTCATGATCGCTGCGCCGGATCAGATGCAGGCGTTGTCGAGCCCGATGAGCATGGCCGACGCCAAGGCACTGCTCGACAAGGTACCCGATACCTTCTCCAGCCAGCTCTACGAGCAGGCGCTGTCCCCGGCGTTCCTGACCATGGCGCTGGTTGCTGCACACATGGTGATCTTCTGGCTGTCGCAGGATTCCAATGTCACCCCGCCGGTGTGCCTGACGGCGTTTGCCGCGGCGGCCATTGCCGGTACGCCACAGATGCGCACCGGCTTCACGGCCTGGAAGCTCGCCAAGGGCCTGTACATCGTGCCGTTGCTGTTCGTGTGGTCGCCGTTGATCACCGGGACGCCTCTGGAAATGCTGACGGTGTTCGTGTTCGCCCTGTTCGGCGTCTACGCGATCATTGCCGGCTTGGAAGGCTACCTGGAGCATGAGCTGCCTTGGTGGCTGCGCCTGCTGATGTTCCCTATCGGCGCCCTCATGCTGTGGCCGCATGGTATGCTGGCCATCGACCTGGCCGGGGTGGCGATTTTCCTCGCCGTCCTGCTGTGGAGCGCCCGACAGGGACGATCTACCCCCCGCCTGGCATAAGCAAGCGCTGCTATGAACGACGCCCGCCCGTGCATGGTGCATGAGCGGACGTCAGAATGTCCAACCCCATCAAGGAGTGGCGATGAGCCTGCTGGAAGCCCTGGCTCTGGTGGCGATCGGTGGAGTTGCCGGTTTCATCAATGTCCTGTCGGCAGGTGGCTCGATGCTGACCCTGCCGTTGCTGATGTTTCTCGGGCTGCCGCCCCAGACCGCCAACGGCACCAACCGGGTGAGCATCGTGCTGCAGAGCGTGACGGCGGTCGGCGGCTTCTTTCGTGCCGGTGCGCGCGATATCGGCATCAGCCTGAGACTGGCCATCCCCGCCGTGTTCGGGTCGTTGCTCGGTGCCTGGCTGGCCCTGCAGGTGCCCGATGCCCTGTTCGAGGCGGTGCTGGTCGCTGCCATGGTCATAGCTTCGGTGATGATGCTGTTGCCCCAGCCTCGCCTGGATACCCGCACGCTGACCCCCGAGCGCCTGACGCCCGTCGTGTACCTGGCGATGTTCGTGATCGGCCTGTATGGCGGTTTCATCCAGGTCGGCGTCGGCGTGTTGTTCATCGCCGTGCTGTATCGCCTGCTGCGCATCGACCTGGCCCAGGTCAACGTGTTCAAGGTTTTCATCATCCTGCTCTACACGCTGCCGGCACTGGCGATGTTCATGCTCAACGATCAGGTGCGCTGGGGCTACGGCCTGCTGTTGGCGCTGGGCAGCATGTTCGGGGCCTGGCTGGCGGTCAGGGTCAATCTGGGGCCGCGCGGTGCAGTCTGGGTGAAATGGCTGACCATAGCCGTAATAGTCGCCATTGTGGTGCGCCTGCTGCTGTTCTGAGTCTCTGCGCGGGATGGCAGTGCGATACCTTGGATGCACCTGCCTCTTGCCGTGGAACCTCGCTTGAGGGATAACGAGACGTTGTGACCGAGCAAGGGTAAAGACATGAAACGAATCGTATGGGTATCCGTGTTGCTGGCGCTGGTGGTGCTGACTGGCTGTAACACCATGCAGGGTTTCGGGCGGGATGTCGAAAAGGTCGGCGCCGAGATCGAAGAGGCCGCCAACCGGTAACCGACAGGCAAGGTGTGCGTAACGGACGGTTAACTGTTACGCTGCAGTTAGGTGGCCTTGCCGCCTGCTTTTCCGAATCGAAAGGTAATCACGTTAAGGAGGACATGATGAAGAAGATTTGGACGCTGACCTTCACCCTGCTGATGGCCGCGACGGTGCTGGCTGGCTGCAACACCCTGGAAGGTGCCGGCGAAGACATCGAGCAAGGTGGCGAGGAAATTCAGGAAGCCGCCTGATCTGCTGACGTTCCCCAATCCCCGGCGGGTGCTTTGGTACCCGCCGGGGATTTTTCGTTATTGCCCTAGTCGCCGAAGGTGAAGCGACGCTCCAGGCGTTCGAATATCAGGTCGCTGACGATCGCCAGCAGGCCCACCAGCACGGCCCCCTGTATCACGTAGGCGATATTGTTGCCGACCAGTCCGGCAATGATCGGCGTGCCCAGGCTCTGTGCCCCCACGGTGGAGCCGATGGTCGCCGTGCCGATGTTGATGATCACCGAAACACGCACCCCGGCGATGATCACGCGCATGGCCATGGGCAATTCCACGCGGCGCAGAATCTGCCCCCGGGTCATGCCGATGCCGCGCGCTGCCTCGAGTGCGGCAGGCGGTACGGTGCCCAGGCCGGCGATGGTGTTCTGGACCACGGGCAGCAGGCCGTAGAGCGTCAGGGCGACGATGGTCGGCACGAAGCCGAACCCCGCCAGCGGCACCACAATGGCGAGCACCGCCGCTGGCGGAAAGGTCTGGCCGATGGCGGCCAGCGACGACACCATGGGTTCGAACTCGCGCCCGCTTCGGCGTGTCACGAACAGTCCGGCACCCACCCCCACGCTGACCGAAATCAGCGACGACACCAGCACCAGCAGCAGATGATCCAGGGTCAGCTGCAGGAAGCTCTCGCGGCGATACACCGGGTTGCCCAGCTCGGGAAAGAGCGCCTGGAACAGCGGCGCCAACTCCTCCATGAACAGGACCAGCAGCACCAGCAGCGCGCTCAGGGATGCCAGCAAGCCGTCACGGGACGTGGGGCGCTTCAGGGCGGCTACGCGCATGGCTGTTGCCCCATCACGCCGTGCATGGTGACCTCGCCGATCAGCCGGCCCTCACCATCGATGACCGGCAGCACCATGACCCGGAACCACACCATGCGCGACAGCGCTTCCTTCATGGTCATGTCGGGAGTGGCACTCCATTCCTGGGTGACCTCGGTGTGCTGCTGGCGATCCTCGGCATGCAGCCGACCGCCATGCAGGCAGGTCGGGCGTCCTGTGGCGTCGACTTCCCAGGTATAGCCGGCCTGCGTGGACGCGGCCGGAGAGCCCTGCAGCGTGGCGTGCTGTTGGTACTGGTGGACCCAGCGCCGCGAGAGCAGCTTGAGGCCAAGATCGGCCTTGCCGATGAAGCTGCGCACAAAGTCGTCGGCGGGGCGGGTCAGCAGCTCGATGGGGCGGTCGTACTGCACCAGCCGGCCAGTGTTGAGCAGGGCGATGCGTGAGGCCAGCTTGAGCGCCTCGTCCATGTCGTGGGTGACGAAGACGATGGTCTTGCGGGTATGTTGATGCACGCGCAGCAGTTCGTCCTGCAGCACCTCGCGGGTCAGCGGGTCGACGGCGCCGAACGGCTCGTCCATCAACAGCACTTCCGGATCGGCGGCCAAGGCACGGGCCACGCCGACACGCTGGGCCTGTCCGCCGGAGAGTTGGTGCGGGTACTTGTCACGCAACTCGCCGACATCCAGATGGAAAAGGCCCATCAACTCGTCGACACGCTCGTCGATGCGCGATTTTGGCCATTTGAGCAGTCCGGGCACGACAGCGATGTTCTCGGCCACGCTCCAGTGCGGGAACAGCCCGATCGACTGGATGGCATAGCCGATACGCCGCCGCAACTGCTCGACGGGCAGCTGGGTCACGTCGTCGTCACCCAACAGGATACGCCCATGCGTGGCCGGAATCAGGCGGTTGATCATGCGCAGGGTGGTCGACTTGCCGCAGCCTGACGGGCCGATCAGCACGCCGAATTCGCCGCTGTCGACACGCAGCGAGATATCGTCGACGACCGTCTTGTCGCCATAGATCTTGGTCAGGCCCTGGAGTTCGATCATCGGCTCCGCCTTGGTCGGAAAGGAAATGACATCATCGCGTGCCTGCCGGTTTGCTCAGTGAGACCAGGATCTGTAGCAAAAAGTCGGCTACCACGGCCAGCGCGATGGTCGGCACGGCACCGAGCATGACCAGGTCGATGGCGTACTGGCCCAGGCCCTGGAAGATGAACGAGCCCAGGCCACCGGCGCCGATCAATGCTGCCACCACTGTCAGGCCGATGGCCTGTACGGTGACGATGCGCAGGCCCGAGAGAATCACCGGCAGGGCCAACGGCACTTCGACCCGCCACAGGATCTGGCGCGCGGTCATGCCCATGCCGCGGGCCGCCTCGATGGTCGTGGCCGGTACGCCGGCAAAGCCGGCATAGGTGTTGCGCACTATAGGCAGCAGGGAATACATGATCAGGGCGATGATCGCCGGGGCTGCACCGATCCCGCCGACACCCAGCGCCTTGAGCCACGGCAGGGCTTCGCCTAGGGCCGACAGCGGAGCGACCAGCAGCGCGAACAGGGCGATCGAGGGGATGGTCTGGAAGAAATTGAGCACGCCGAACAGCGGCCCTCGCGCCGACGGGCTGCGACGGGCCAGCAGGCCCAGCGGCAGGCCCACCAGCAGCGCCGGGCCCAATGCCAGGCCAACCAGGCGCAGGTGGGTCAGGAATTCCGCTGCGAAGGTATCCCGGTTATTGGCATACTCCTGCATGATCGACAGTCCATCGAAGATGCCACTGGCAAACAGCGCACCGACCATGGCGACCAGCGCGGCAGTGTAGAAGCCGCGCACAGCGAGACCGCTACCCAGGCGCTGGAAGGCGTCGATGATCATCAGCACCGGACAGAACACCAGAATCCAGAAAGCGGCCCCCTGCGAGACCCGGGCGGCCGGGGAGGCGTCCTGAAGAGTGCGGAAGGCATAATCCCCCAGGCCATAGAGCGCCAATAATAGCCATAACGGCGCAATGATCAGCGTCAGCCATCGGGCAAGCCGCGAGGGAAAGGGGCGGGCCAGGGTGCACAGCGCCAGCACCATGGCCAGCCCGGCCAGCGACAGCCACTGCCATGGCAGTAGCGCTACTGCCACGTTGACACCCTGCCCGGACATCAGTCGGTTGGGGGCCATCGCCGCGAACGGCAGCAGCACGACGCCCATCAGGGCGGCGGCCAACAGGACCAGCAGGACCCGGTTGGCTACGAAGGGGCCGGCTCGCCGTGGATGCCAGGCGCGCTCTTCAGACATGATTTGCCGGCTCCATCATGAATGAGCGGGATGCGGGTGGCATCAGTCCAGAAAGCCCTGCTTCTGGAGGTAGTCTTGTGCTACCTTGCTGGCGGGTTGACCCTCCACCTGGATACGGCTGTTGAGTTCCTGCAGGGTCTCGCGGTCGAGGGATTCGAACACCGGCGCAAACAGGCCTTCGATGTCAGGATTCGCTTCCAGGGTTTCCTGACGAATCACCGGGGCAGGCTCATAGACCATCTGCACGCCCTGGGTGTCGTCCATGATCTTGAGACCGGCGGGCTTGATGGCGCCATCAGTGCCGTAGACCATGGCAGCATTGGTACCGCTGGTGCCCTCGGCGGCGGCGCGGATGGTAGCGGCCGTGTTGCCGCCGGACAGTACCAACAACTGGTCCTGGTCGAGCTGGAAATCATAGGCTTGCTGGAAACTGGGCAGGGCGGCTTCGCTCTCGACGAACTCCGCCGAGCCGGCTAGCTTGACCTCGCCACCCTCGCTGACCCATTGGGCAAAGTCTTCCATGGTCTCGAGATTGTTCTTTTCAGCCACGTCGTTGCGCACGGCAATGGCCCAGGTGTTGTTGGCCGGCGCCGGGGTCAGCCAGACTACATCGTTGTTCTCGCGGTCCCACTGACGAATCTTCTCGTAGCCGGCCTCAGCGTCCTTCCAGGCGTCGTCGTCGGTGGTGCCGGTGAAAAAGGCGCCATTGCCGGTATACTCGGGGTACAGGTCGATCTGATCCTCGAGCAGTGCGGTGCGCACGATGTTGGTCGGGCCGAGCTGAAGCTTGTCCTCGACCTCGTGGCCGGCATCGCGCAACAACTCGATCATCATGTTGCCGAGTAGTGCGCCCTCGGTATCAACCTTTGACGCCACGCGAATCGGGTCGGCGGCCATGGCCTGGCCCACGGTCAGGACCGTGCCGAGCGCGATACCGAATACGTTGCCCATCCTGGTCATATGCTTTCATCCTCTGGTTGCGATGCGACGATCCTGTCGCGTGGTGTCAACGGCCCTTACCCGGGCATGACATGCGGTGACATCCAGAGCCTAGCGTATTCTGCAGGTGAAGCTCTACTTTCAGTGGGTTATCCGGTGCGCAACGCACTGCCAGACATGAGGAAATGCTTAATGAAACGGATCGTTCTTCCAGGAATCTTCGCCGTGCTGGCAGCGGGCTGTGCCCCGTCTCCGGCTCCCGACCAGGCGCCGCCCCCGCCCCCCATGCAGGCCAGTGGCGAATGCCAGGCCGAGGCGATACAGGACTATGTCGGCGAGGAATACCGTGCCGCCCTGGAGCAGATTCTCGCCAACCGGAGCGGGGCGCAACGGGTGCGTGTGATTCGCCCCGGCGAAGTCTACACCATGGACTATCGCCCCGACCGGCTGAACATCCACCTCGATGAACAGGGCGTGATCAGCGAACTGAGCTGCGGCTGAACCGTTCAGCCCAGGATGAAGGCCACGCAAGCGGCGGTCATAGCGCCCATGCTGACGTTGAAAACACGCCAGCTACGTGGCGTGTGCAGCAGGTGACCGATGGCGATGCCAAAGCCAGCCCATAGCGAGATGCAGGGTAGGGCGATGAGCTCTGCAAAGCCGGCCAGCAATAATGCGTTGAGCCACGTGCTGCCGCCTGCTGGCAGGAAACCTGCCATCAACGCCAGCCCCATGACCCAGGCCTTGGGATTGGCGAACTGAAAGGCGGCGGCTTGCCAGAAGGTTAGCGGTTGGCCCGTGCCGCGCAGGCTCAGGTCGGGTGGCGGTGCCGTGGCGATCTTCCAGGCCAGGTAAAGAAGATAAGCGCTGCCGATCAGCTTGAGCAGGGTCTGGAAAAGCGGGTAACGCTCGAACAGCAGGCCCAGACCCAGGGCGATCGCCGTGAACAGCACGAAACAGCCACCCATGATGCCCAGAATGTGCGGCAGGGTACGCCAGTAGCCATAGTTGGCGCCGGAAGCGGTCAACATGAGGTTGTTGGGCCCCGGGGTGATGGTCATCGAGATCATGTACAGAGCTGCCGGCCCGAGAAACGCCAATCCTTCCATATTTGTATCCATACAATTTTTGATTTTTCGTTCATGCGCTCGCCATATCGGAGCATAATAGGTACTAATACCGCGTCAACGGGATTATTGTCACCATGACAATCTGGATTCCTCAACTGCCGGCCAGTGGCGTGCGCTACCGGGCGCTGGCCGATGCCATCGGCGATGCAATCGCCAGCGGCGAGCTGGATGAGGGCATGCGCCTGCCGCCCCAGCGACGCCTGGCCGATGCCCTGCATGTCACGGTAGGTACCGTGACCCGCGCCTATGCCGAAGCCGAACGGCGTGGCCTGGTGGAGGCCAGGGTAGGCAGCGGCACCTACGTGCGAGGGCGTCAGACGACTGCCACGTTCCGCCAGGTCGCTGGTCAGGCCGACGCGGCCTGCGTCGACCTCAGCCTCAGCCTGCCACCGCCGCATCCCGACCGGCCGCGAGGGCTCGGCGAGGCTCTCGAGAGCATCCGTCATGACCCGAGCGCATTGGTCCAGGCGGTGGATTACCAGCCGGAGCAGGGCATGTTCCGACATCGCGAGACGTTGGCACGCTGGATGACCGGGCTCGGCCTGCCTGTCGAGTCCGAGGAACTCATGGTTACCCAAGGCGGACAGCACGGCATCAGCCTGGCCCTGCAGGCCCTGGCCCAGCCCGGCGAGCGAGTTGCGGCCAGTGCGCTGACCTATCCGGGGCTGATCGCGGCGGCTCAGCAACTGTATCTGAAACCGCTGCGCGTGCCGCTGGACGAGGAGGGGATGAACATCGAGGCATTGGCGCGGCTATGCGCCCAGCAGGCGCCGCGGCTGGTCTACGTCACCCCGGATCTCAACAATCCCACCGGGGCCTGCCTGTCCGAGGAGCGACGCCAGGCCCTGGTGGCGCTGGCGCGCCAGCACGACTTCTGGATCGTCGAGGACGGTGTGCAATATCTGCCCGCAGAGGAGCGGGGGACGCCGTTGTACCGGCTGGCGCCGGAGCGCACCTTGTACCTGTTCAGCACCTCCAAGATCATCGCCGGGGGGCTGCGTATCGGCATGCTGCGGATGCCGCCGTCGATAGTCGAGCGGCTCGGCGCCCTGCAGCGTGCTCAGAGCTGGATGGTGCCGCCGTTGATGGCCGAGGTGGTGTGCCGCTGGATCGAGAGCGGCGCCGCCGAACGCCTGCTCGACTGGCAGTTGGGCGAGGTTGCCGCGCGCCAGGCGCTGGCCCAGCGTTACCTGGCGAGCTACGGGGTGCGTGGACGGTCGCACGGCTTTCATCTTTGGCTGCCGCTGCCCCACGGGGTGCGCGCTGCCGCCCTGATCCAGCAGCTCGAGCAACGCCAGGTGCGCGTGACCAGTGCCGAGCCGTTCTGTGTCGGCAGCGAGCCGGCGCCTCAGGCGATACGCCTGTGCGTCAGCGCCGCGACGAACCGTGACGCACTGGCCCGCGCGCTCGACACCCTGGTAACCCTGCTCCAGGCGCCACCGACCAGCCCGTGGCGTACCTTGTGACTTGCCTTCGCGGCGAAAGCGGGGCAGCGTTGTGCTATATCGACCGGACAGGAGGTGACATGAGCCGAGCGCAAGTACTTTCCCATGGCACGCTGCACTGCTTCCCCGCCGGCTTGCGCGACGAACGCGACAGGCTGGTCAATGCCGAAGTGTCGGCCGTGGTCTACGACGGCCGAAGGCTGATCCTGGCGAGCGACAAGCCGGTGCCCGGCCATGGGCGTTCGCCGGTATTTGCCGTGGATATCGACGAGCGGGGCATTCCAGACGATTCGTCCCTCACCTACTTCACGGCGGACGCTATCGTGCGCGCCACCAAGTATGAGGATTTCGCGCTGACTGCCGACGGGCAGTACATTCTTGCCACTACCGGCTTCGACCGGATCGACGACGCCAGTCATGACCTCAATGCCTACAACCACCTGCTGATCTGGCCCTTGGGCGAACCGCAGCGGGTTCAGGTCGTCGACCCTGACCCGCGCGATGGGGTCGAGGGTTCGCTGGAGCTGCGCGCCAAGCTCGATGCGGCCATCGGGACTCCCTACTACAAGATCGAAGGGCTGGCAGCGATTCCTGGCGAGCAGGGCGATGGCCTGCTGATGTTCGGCGTGCGCGAGCAGGGCAACGCACACGACGACTTCGAGTACGTCTGTCGCATTGTCGGGGCTCATTACCGGATCACGGCCGAGGGCAACCTGGTGTTTCTCGACGAGCTGCGTAGCCTGTATGGCTTCGAACCCGGGGTGCATCCCGGCGTGAACCACGTATGCGGCCTGTCGAGCCTGGAATACGACCCCTACAACCACCGCCTCTACCTGCTCACCAGTTTCGAGACCGAGGAAGAGGGCATGGGGCGGATCGGGGGATACCTATGGATGATCTCCCTGGATGAGCTGGCGGCCGGGCACGAGCCCGACCTGGTTTGCGACGAACAGGGCGAGACGCTGGTCTTCGAGCACAAGGCCGAAGGGCTGGCGGTAATCGACGAGACCCGCCTGTTCGTCGCCTACGACAACGACCGACACCTGGGGCTGGGTTCGATCGACGAACGTGACGAGCGTCACGCCTGCGAGGCGCCGTTCACCCTGCTTGCCATGCGCGAATGAGCGCCCTGGCGCCGCTCACTGCGGCGGCGCCAGCCCGTGCTCGGCGTACTTATCCTGCCACTGCTTCACGGCGACCTGCTCCTTGAGCAGTTCCAAGATATCGATCAACACGCGCTCGGTGATGCGATCGGTGCGTTTGTCGGTAACCAGTAGCGCATCGAAGCCATTATCGGCCACCTGACGGATCAACTGGGTGAACTCGGGAGAGCGCAGGCCGACGATCGCCTCACGGACCAGGCGATTGGCGATGTCACTGATTGTGTGGTCCAGGGCGGTGGCGACCTGATCGCCGAACGGCAGGCGGCGCAGGCGCTGGATCTCGGGGCTGTCCTGCATGGTTCGCCCGACCAGCGCACTGACGTAGCGGGAAATCAGGGCATGACTCCGGGTGCAGGTA
This sequence comes from Modicisalibacter xianhensis, assembly GCF_900113605.1. GTDB lineage: Bacteria > Pseudomonadota > Gammaproteobacteria > Pseudomonadales > Halomonadaceae > Modicisalibacter > Modicisalibacter xianhensis. The sequence goes on along the minus strand of NZ_FOPY01000005.1, from coordinate 176,123 downwards.
TCGCTCAGCGTCTCCTCCAGGCGCTGGGTAATCTCGTCGACCAACTGTTGCTTGTGCGGTGCAATCACGTCCTGGGCGATACGCCGAGAAAAGTCATCGCTGTGACGGATTTCCTCCTGAACGCTACCGATCAGTCGCATCGCCACACGATCCGAGACTTCCTCGAGCAAAATGTCGTAATACTTGGCGATGCCCTCGGCCAGTGGCCAGCGTCGTACATCGATCAGCTTCAGGCGCTGCAGGCGGAAGAGCAGCGAAAAGATGCGCAGGGCACGCAGCCAGCGCAGGCCTGCCAGCGGAATGCAGCCGAGCACGTCGTACCAGTGCATGAAGGGGTAGTAGAACCAGCGTGGGTAGCGTCGTTCGGCAATCGCCACCGCCCAGCCAACCAGTACATCGAGCAGGAAAATGCTGACGAACACTAGATCGATGGTAAAGAAGTTGGCATGGATCGTCTCGTCATAGAAGCGATAGGCCTGCGGTGCCACTGCCTCGAAGCCATTGTTCAGCGCCGGGATCAGAAACAGGCTATCGAAAACCAGCAGTACCAGGTTGATCACCACCAGCACAATGATGGTCAGGTCCCAGACCAGGTGCACGCGTTCGTTACCCAGGCGCAGGTCGCGTTGTGGCATGGGAGTCGTCATGCGACCTCCTTGTCGATGCATGTGGGTGCCGGTTCAGCCGGGTTGCTGGCCGCTGGGCTGTTCGGCGTAGTGGTTCTCATGGGTGCGCCGGGCTTCCTCTTCGGCTTCCTTGCGCAGTTTCTTGCGCAGGGCCGCCTTCTCGAAGCGCAACTTCTGCAGGGGCGTCTTCATCTCAAGCGGCGGCACCTTGGCGGGACGGCCGTTCTCGTCCACGGCCACCATGGTGAGATAACAGCTATTGGTATGTCGAATCACCTTCTGCTGGATGGATTCGGCCACGACCTTGATGCCGATTTCCATGGACGAACTGCCGACATGGTTGACGGAGGCCAGGAACGTCACCAGTTCCCCCACATGAATCGGTTGCTTGAACAGCACTTGGTCCACCGACAGGGTCACCACGTAGCTGCCCGAGTAACGGCTGGCGCAGGCGTAGGCGACTTCATCAAGTTTCTTGAGGATCGCGCCGCCATGCACCTTGCCGCTGAAGTTGGCCATGTCGGGGGTCATCAGCACGGTCATGGTCAACTCGTGCTGGCGAGGAAGATCGTCGGGCGTCATGGTCGGTTTCCGTCAGATGGAGGGTTTAAACTAGGTTTATCATGTTTCGCAGGGGATTGCGTGAGCCTGCGAATTCCCGCGCATGGCTTGGTATGCCAATCGGGAATTGTGCTGTACTGCTAGTCAATGGATGGGTTCGATGAAGGAGGAACAGTATGGAATCAGCATATCGCGTAGGCGCCGAAGTATGGACTTCAGGTAACGAGAAGGTCGGCACGGTGGATGTCCTCGGTGACAAGTATGTCCGTGTCGTGGCCGAGGATCACTCCTTCCGCTGGATCGCTTATGACCTGCTTGAGGCAGCCGACAGTGACCGCCTGATGCTACAGGGGAGTACTAGCCGGATCCTGACGTCACCGCCCGTTGGCGAGAGCGATGCCATCGCCGACGAGGCCAGTGCCGACTCGTTCCCCGCCAGTGATCCGCCGGGCTATACCCCTGACAAGACCTGACAGGCGCCAGTAAGTGCTGGCGCCTGGGTCTCGCTAGGCGCGCTCTACAGGAAGCTCAGGCCCAGGGCAATGATCGCGCCGGTGATGACCAGTTGGATCAGGCAGAAGCCCATGATGTCCTTGGCCTTGAGGCCGGCAATGGCCAGTACCGGCAGAGCCCAGAAAGGCTGCAGAAGGTTGGTCCAGGCGTCGCCCCAGGCCACGGCCATGGCGATCTTGGGAACACTGGCGCCCAGCGCTTCCGCTGCCGGAAGCATGACGGGGGCCTGCACGGCCCACTGGCCGCCGCCCGAGGGGACGAACAGATTGAGTACACCGGCGCTGATGAACGACCAGAATGGCAGGCTGTCGGCATCGGCAATCGAGACGAATCCCTCCGATAGCGTCTCGGCCAATCCCGACTCCACCATGATCGCCATGATACCGGCATAGAACGGAAACTGAATGACGATACCCGCACCGCCCTTGACGGCTTCCTGAAGGCTATCCAGAAGCTGGCGCGGCGTACGGTGCAATACCAGGGCCAGGAACAGGAACAGGAAGTTGACGATATTCAGGTTGAGCCCGCCACCGCGCAGCAGGAAGTGATCGAGCAGGAACAGCAGGCCGGGGATGCCCACCAGCCAGGACAGCGTCACGCTGTTCTCGAGATGCTCGGCCGGACGCGACGGCAGGTGGCGGGGACGGGGCGCATCGTCCAGCTTGTCTCGCTCGACGTATACGCTCTCGTTCTCGTCGGGCAGCATCAGCCGGTTGACCAGCGGCACCACCACGAACAGCACGGCTACGATTGCCAGGTTGAACAACGAGAAGATCGTCTCGGTGGTAGGGATGACACCGATACGATCGGCGGCGAAATGCCCCTCGGTGGCGATGACCAGGGGAATCGAACCGGCCAGTCCACCATGCCAGACGATAAAGCCCGAGTAGGCGCTGGCAATCAGCAGCCGATAGTCGACACGTATCTGGCGTGCGAGTTCCTTGGCGAACAGGGCACCCACCACCAGGCCGAAGCCCCAGTTGATCCAACTGGCGGCAAGCGACACCACACTGACCAGTACGATGGCCTTGGCCGCGTTGTCCGCCTGCGAGGCGAGCCTGGTGAGCAGGCGTTTGACCGGCGGTGAACTGGCCAGCATGAAGCCGGTGACCAGTACCAACAGCATCTGCATCGAGAAGGTCAGCAGGTTCCAGAAACCGTCACCCCAGTAGCGCAGCACGGCCAGGGGCGTCTGGCGCTCCACGCCGATGGCAGCGGCGGCGGCAACCAGCGTCAGCAGCAGGACGAAGATGTAGGGATCAGGCAGGTAGCGCTCGACCAGCTTGACGGCTGGCCTGGAGAGGGTCTTGAGCATGGCGGTTCTCGACAGAGCGGGTCCTTGAGTAACGTAGCGTAAGTTGGTGGCCTTGCCTCTCCCCCTCTGGTCGTAGCGTATTGTGCATTCAGGTTGCCACTGCCGCGTTCCAGCAAGTGCGACGGTAATGGAAATAGTACGCGGCGAGCGTGACTGAACGCACCAGGGTAAACAGGGTAAAGGCCAGCCACAGGCCATGGTTGCCCAGCCCCGAGCCGATGTGCTGCGTCAGCCACCAGGCCGGCAGGTAGACGGCCAGGCCGGCAAAGATACTGTTGCGCATTTCGCGGGTGGCCGTGGCGCCGATGAATACACCGTCCAGCAGATAGCTCCATACCGCCACGGCCGGCATCAGTACCATCCATGGCAGATATTCCGCGGCGGCGGCGCGCACTGTGTCCAGGTGGGTCAGCAGCGCGATCAGCCATTCGCCGGACACGGCGAAGACCAGCATGGACGCTCCTGCCGTCAACAGCGAGAAGCGTGTGGCGGCCCGCACGAAGGCGGTGAAGGCAGGCCAATCGCGACCGCCAATGGCGCGTCCACTCAGCGCCTCGGCGGCATGGGCGAAGCCGTCCAGACCATAGGACGTCAGCATCACGAACTGCAGCAGCACCGCATTGGCGGCCAGGATGACGTCGCCCTGGCTGGCGCCCTGCGACGTGAAGAACGCCATGGCGAACAACAACCCTAGTGTGCGTACGAACAGGTGTCCGTTGACCTGCAACAGTTCGCGATAGGCGGCCAGTCTCAGCAGTCGCGCTCGCAGGAAATGGCCCTGCAGCGAGGCGATCTGGCGCCTGACCAGCCACAGGCCGAGTGCCAGCGCCGTATAGTCGGCGATCGCCGTGGCCCAGGCCACGCCATCGCTGGTCATGCCCAGACCGATCACGAACCACAGATCCAGTACAATGTTGACGCTGTTGGTGGTGATCATGAGGATCAGCGTCACGCGACTGTTCTGCTGGCCCAGGAACCAGCCGAGGATGGCGTAGTTGGCGAGTACCGCCGGGGCCGACAGGATGCGGATATGGGCATACTCTTCTGCCAGACGCGTCGCCTCGGGACTTCCGTCGAGCAGCCACAGGCCGAAGGCGACCAGTGGCTCGGCGAGGACAATCAGCAGGGTACCGATGACCCCGGCCATCAGCAGCGACTGTCCGAGCAGGTTGCGGACTGCCGTATCGTCCTCGCGGCCGGCCGCCTGCGCGGTCAGGCCGGTGGTACCCATGCGCAGGAAGCCGAACCCCCAGTAAAGAAAGCTGAACAGCATGGCGCCCAGCGTGACGCCGGCCAGGTAGCGGGACTCGGGCAGGTGGCCGACCACGGCGGTATCCACCAAGCCCAGCAACGGTACGGTGATGTTGGAAAGGATGATGGGCCATGCCAGCATCCATACGCGCCGGCCGGCCGACGTGGACATGCTCACTCCGCGTCCTTGTTGGCTTGTTTCGCACGCAGCATACCATTGTCGGGGCTCGCGAGGCGGCATGGCATTGGCTCGATCCGCGGGTCGTCTTCTAAGGTTAAGGGTACGTGGCGTCCGGCTCGGCTTTCGTTCAGGGCGCGATCCAGCCCGGCGACCAGAGGAGTTCCCGCCATGAATCGCCATGTGCCGATTCGCCAGCGCATGCCGTCCTGCCTGCTGCTTGGCGCTGCCATGCTGCCACTGCCGGCATTGGCTGCCGTCACCGATATCGGCTATGTCGATGCGGGAATCAAGCCTCCCTCGGCACCGCATACCCTGTACGAAAGCATCGACGGGCATCGCTTCGTCAAGGCAGGGCTGACGCTCTATGGGTTCGGCGCCGTGACCGACGATGTCAACTTCGGCTCGTCATACGGCATCGACGGGGCGGTGCCGACCCAGCAAGACCCGGCATGGTGGGAGGCCGTGGTCCAGCCTGCCCTGACGGCGGGCTGGCATACTCGGGCAGGGACGTTCTTCACCGGTGTGCAGGGCAGCTATAACCTCACTCGTGGCAGCCGTTACGGCGATGCCGCCGGCGCGACGCCGGGCCATCCCGAACAGGCCCGCCTCGATCGTGCCTACGTGGGATGGCGCAGCGGCGACCTGTGGGCTGATACCCTGGGCAAGGATGCCGTGACGCTTTCCTTCGGCGACCAGAAGTTCATCTTCGGCGACGGTTTCCTGGTCGGCGACGGTTATACCGACACGGGACGCTACGCGGCGTATTACATCGGGCCGAGCGAAGGCTTTGCGGATACCGCGATCGTGTCGCTGGACAGCCACGGCTGGCACGGCGACCTGTTTCATCTCGAAACGCATCAGGACATCGGCGAGGACGAGATCAGCAAGACCCGCGCCAATGGTGCCAACGTGGATTACACCTGGAGCGACCGGGCCAAGTTCGGCGCCGCCTACCTGCATACCTACAACAGTGATATCGCGACCCGCGAGGGCATGGACATCTACAACCTGCGCGCCAAGGGACAGCCGTTGGCCAGCGTGCCCGGCCTGGCGCTCGGCGGCCAGTGGGTCCATGAGACCAACCAGGAGCAGGACATCGACGAGACTGGCTGGTATCTCCAGGCCACCTACACCTTTCACGACACGCCCTGGCGGCCCCAGGTGCTATATCGGCGTGCGGAGTTCAGCGAGCGCTATGACACGCTGTTCTACGACTTTGCGGGTGGCTGGGGTAACTGGTTCATGGGCGAGATTGTCGGCGAGTACATGCTGTTCAACAGCAACCTCGACATCGATATGCTCAAGGCCTCGATCAAGCCGCGCGAGGACCTGGAAACCGGCCTGATCGGCTACCGGTTTCGCTATCACGACCGCGATGCCGCGGGCGCCGACGACAAGGACTTCGCGCAGGAGTTGAATCTCTATGCCGACTGGATGGTGACCGAGCGCTTCTTCGTTTCGGCCATCTACGCCGTTGCCTTTCCCGGCGAAGGGGCCGACGAGCGTTTCATGGGCAATGACCACACGGCCCAGCTTTTCGAGGTGTTTGCATCCTATAGCTTCTGACCGCTCGAGTCCCGAGCGGAGCCATCCTTGGCCATGCTTCGCTGCATCCTGCCCGAGGTAAATTAGTGTTAATTTGCGTAAAGTAAAAGATGGAATCCGTCATCGGCGGGCATGAATGTGCCTCATCGAGTCCGAGCCGGGACGATCCAGTGGGAAAATTCAGTGGCCGCCGCCAAGAGCCGTGAGTTGCAGGGGAGGCGACCGGCAGGCGGAAAACAGCGACGAGACGGCGCTCAGGCGGCGGTAATGATGTGATACTTTTCCATGAGTTGATCGCGGCTTTCCCGGCGCTCGGGGTCGAGCGGGATGCAATCGACCGGGCAGACCTGCTGGCATTGCGGCTCGTCGTAATGCCCTACGCATTCCGTGCACCGATTGGGATCGATCACGTAGATCTCCTCCCCGGGCGAAATGGCGTCGTTGGGGCATTCCGGTTCACAAACGTCGCAGTTGATGCATTCGTCAGTGATCATCAGGGCCATGGTTCATTCCTCGCTGCGTGGTGAGCGACCATCACTGGCCAGGACGCTGATCGGAAGCATAGTGCGCGCGCAGCGCGTCAGCGACCCTGGGATGGACCAGCCGGCTGACGTCGCCGCCCAGGCGCGCAATCTCACGCACGATGGTGGCAGAAATATAGGAGTTCTCGACGGCGGGCGTCAGGAACAGGCTTTCGACATGCGGTGCCTGGGCCCGGTTCATGTTGGCCAACTGCAATTCGTACTCGAAGTCGGACACCGCGCGCAGGCCGCGCAGGATGATACGGGCCCCCTGCTGGTCGAGCAACTCGGTGAGCAGCGAGGAGAAGCCGATGACCTCGACATTGCCGAGCTCGCCGGTGACGTCGCGTGCCAGTTCCACGCGCGTGTCCAGGTCCAGCGTCGGTTTCTTGCCGGGGCTAGCCGCCACGGCGACCACCACCTTGTCGAAGATGCGCGCGGCACGCTCGATCAGGTCGAAATGGCCATTGGTGATGGGGTCGAAGGTGCCGGGATAGACCACGATGTTCATGGGCGCATCCTGTGCCGGGTCGAGACGTCCCGGCAATGAAGCCGGGGCCATAGGGTACTCGAAGCACCAGTGAGCGACAATTGCCGCCCCTGGTTAGTCGTCGTCGAGGCGGCCGTAGGGGTTGTCTACCGCCAGCGAGACCGGCTGGACATACCCGGGGATCTGGATAGCCTGGGCGTCGATCGTCAGTTCGGGACCTTCCAGCACGCCTTCGCCGAAGCGATAAATGACACTGAACTCCGCTGCGTCGGCGTGCTGCAGGTAGGTATCGCTGGCGGCCTGCGTCGCTTCACGGCGATGCCTCCAGGCTGTCACGGTCTCTTGGCCGTGACGCTGGACCAGCAGGCGCTCGGTGACGTCGGGAGACAGCACCACGCCGGTGGCATTGTTGCCGCCGAAACCCTTGGCATTGATGAAGGCCACATCGGCCTTGAAGGCCAGCGGCTGCCGGAACAGTGCCAGACGCTCGGCATGGACATCGTCGGCCACTGCGTCGAGGTAAGGCAGACCCGGTATCAATCCATGGGCGAAGGTGCCCAGCGCACTGGCCAACTGGTCGCCGGCGGCGCTGCCCTGGGAGTGGCCGACGAAAGTCTTGATGCCGGCGACAGGCCACGAAGAAATCTGGTTGGCGCGAGCGATCTCGTCGAGTACGTGCGACTCGGTAACCCGGTTCTTGGGCGTGCTGGTGGCGTGGGCGTGCACATAGCTGCGCTCGCGCACGGCGCGTTCGCCGAGCATCTCCGTGGCCAGGCGAACCGCCTTGCCGAGGGTGATGTAGTTGCCGATGCCGGGGGCCGAAATCGAGCGCTTCCAGCCATCGGCATTGACGAACACGCCGGGGACCGCGCCGAGGATATTCGCGCCGGTCTCCAGGGCCAGCGTGTCGTCCATCAGCAGCAGGAACTGGCTGGCCTCGGCGATGGTGAAACCGCAGTTGCGCGCGAACGGACGACAGGCCCGCTGGTAATCGGCATCGGTCAGCAGGGTCAGGGCGTCCAGCGCCTTGAGGCTGTCGTCGTCGGCCAGGGCGCCCATGGCGCGAAAGCCCTCGATGATCTCGGGAGTGATCGGCGCATCGCTGGTGCCGACCATCACCACGCGGCGCCGGCCGCTGCGGATGTCCTCGACGCCCAGACGCAGGTTATAGAGAAAGCTGGCACAGGCCCCCTGGATGGCGCCGGTGGCTCCCACGCTACCCAGCACATAGGCGTTGAGAAAATCGGCCGGCATCTGACCGTAGCCCAGTGGCATCTGCTTGGAGGTGGCGCGGTTGCCTGAGACGAAGCTCTTGAGCAGTCCGCCCCAGCCCTGATCGTCGAGCTGGCCGATGGAGTTGCCGGCGTAGACGGCGATTTGGTCGGGATCCAGGGAGTCGCGCAGGCGATCCCAGTCCAGCCCGCTCTGGCCCAGGCAGTCGCTGGCGCCGAACACCGCCATCGACAGGCCGCGTGGATGATGCACGCTGCGGTACAGCTCGCTGGGCTGGAAGCCGCTGGGCAACTGGCCGGCAGTGCGCACCTGGGCCGAGCGACGCTCGGGCATGAGCACATCGAGCGTGCCGGGCGGAACACTGACTTCCACTTCCCGATTGTCCAGTTCGCGAACGTCCCAGTCTATCGGCAGCGGCTCCGGCAGTTGGCGGCGGCGTACGCGAAAGACCAGCGGCATGTCGTGGCGGAGCTGGGCCTGACGGTTGGCAACGATGCCGTCGGTATCGAAATGCGTGGCTTCGATACGCCGAATCAGCGTCTTTTCCAGAATGCGTTGGCGATAGCGCGATACCACCTCGGCGGCATCGAGAGCTTCGCCTTCGCCATTCAGCCAATGGCCGTCCGGCTGGCGCTCGACGAGATGCATCATCGCCGCCAGGGCAAGCAGGGTGCGTGTCTGTTCCTGGGCAGGCAGGGCATCGAGCACGGTACGTCGAAATGCCTGATGGCCTGATGTCCTACCTGCGGCATTGACACCGCCCATGCCGACAATCACCGGTAACTGTGACAAGCCGCATCCCTCGTATGCTGTGAGTCTCTACGCGTTTCTGTCCTACGTGGCACGAGTCAGTGCCGATCGATTCTGGGGCGCGATGATAGCACCCGGGCTACAGTCCCGTCATGCCGGGCGGGAGAACCTGAACCTCGCCGAGCCAGCGTTGCCACGACCGCGCGCACCTGGGCGAAACACCTGGACCGCCACGGGACTGGACAGCTCGCTGGCGTTCCCGCAGTGGCGGAGCTTTGCTGATAGACTGGCCGGCACTTGTCGACCGGTACCTCGTTTGAGTATGCAAGCCAATTCGCGTTCCATCACCACCAACCAGCATGGCCCGCATGATGAACTGCCGCGCCGGGTGGCACGCAGCCTGAGTCATCCGCTGCGCAAGCCGATCGCCGAGCACACGCGACGGGCCTTCGACCATGCCGATGCCTGGCTGCAGCGACAGCGCGGGCCGTTGATTCTCGATGCCGGCTGCGGGGTAGGGCTGTCGACGCGGCGCCTGGCGCTCGACCATCCCGAACATGCCGTGATCGGGATCGATCGCAGTGCGGATCGCCTTTCCCGAGACCATGGCGAGCCACCGCCCAACGCCTTGTTAATCCGGGCCGACCTGGTCGATTTCTGGCGCTTGGCGCTGATGGCGGGCTGGCAGCCACGCAGGCACTATCTGCTGTATCCCAACCCCTATCCCAAGGCCGCTCATCTCAAGATGCGCTGGCACGGCCACCCGGTCTTTCCGGCTATCGTGGCGCTGGGCGGGCGACTCGAGGTGCGATCCAACTGGCGCCTCTACCTTGAGGAATTCGCCCAGGCCGTCACCCAGGCCACAGGGCAGCGCGCCGAGCTCAGCGAGCATCACCCGGGGCAGGTGTGCCTGACGCCGTTCGAGGCCAAGTATCTTGCCAGTGGCCAGTCGCTGTGGAGGCTGGTCGTGGACCTCCGCTTTCAGCCGTCGCTGATGCCGAGGGGAGATGACCCGCGCTGAAGGAATATCGGCTGCGGTTTCCGTCCTGTCACGCGGCGGCTAGACTGTCGCCCTCGTTGCGATGATCGATCCTTGAGGAGCGCTTCCATGGGCTATGTGTATCTTTTCGTGGCCATCGTGGCCGAGGTGATAGGGACCAGCGCGCTTAAGGCCTCTCAGGAGTTCACGCGCTTCTGGCCAAGTGTCGTGGTGGTGGTGGGCTATGGGCTTGCCTTCTACATGCTGACGCTCGTGTTGCGCACCGTGCCGGTCGGCATTGCCTATGCCCTCTGGGCCGGGCTGGGGATCGTGCTGGTCACGCTGATCGGTGTGCTGGCCTTCGGCGAGAAGCTCGACTTGCCTGCCGTGCTCGGCCTGGTCCTGATCATCGCCGGTGTCGTGGTCATCCAAGGGTTTTCGAAGGTCTCGGCACATTGACCTGACGCCATCGCTGCACTCTTCACCGCTATCAGTAAGGTCTTTTTCATGTCGCGCCCGTTCGTCGTTTTGTTCAGTATCCTTGCGCTCGTGGTTTTGCCGCATTCCGCCATCGCGGGCGGCTTCGAGCATATCGCCCGGCTGACAAGCCAGGGCTACACGGTAGGCGCCCAGGCACAGCTGCTGGACAATGGCGAGGTGTTGGGCGAGATCGCTGCCGAGCGCCAGCTATCGCCCGCGTCCGTATCCAAGCTTTACGCTTCGGCGGCAGCTCTGGAGCGCTGGGGGCCTCAGCATCGCTTCACGACGCGCCTGGTCACCACGGGGAATATCGATGCACAGGGGATCCTGCAGGGTGATTTGGTGCTGGAGGGCGGGGGCGACCCGGCGCTGGCTACCGAAGACCTGTGGCACCTGGTTCAGGGGTTGCGCCAGCAGGGTGTGACAGCGGTGAGCGGCACGCTGGTCATCAGCCAGTGGCGCTATGGGCCGGTCGAGTGCATCACCACCGACCGCTGCGAGTCGCAGGTGCGCTCGGCTCATGCCTACGATGCCAGGTTATCGTCGGCTGCCGTCAACTATGGCAACTGGTGCGTCAGTGTGATGCCCGGAGCGCGGGCGGGACTGGCGGCACGCATCGTGAGCTGCGATACGCTCGAGCCGGCCCTGGTGGTGGACAACCAGGTCACGACCGTGGCCGCCGGAGGAAAGGTGCGCCTGAATGCCGAGCGGGTCACTCACGAAGGCGTCGATACGTTGCGTGTGTCGGGGCAGGTGCCGGTCGGTAGCGTACCCTACCCGGTATACCGTTCCAGCTCCGACCCCGCGCGCCAGACCGGACATACCCTGCTGGCTCTGCTCGAGCAGGGCGGGCTGATGGTAAGTGGTGGCTTCTCGACCAGCGACACGCCGCCGCCAGCTACGGCACGGCCCCTGGCCTCGGTGGAAGGCAAGCCGCTTCAGGAATTGCTGTTGCGCACGCTGAACTATTCCAACAACTTCATGGCCGATGTGCTCAGCCTCAACCTGGTGGATGAGTCCCGGGTGTCACTGGCCGAGGCGGGGCAGGCGTTGGAGGCGTTTGCCGAAGGCCTACCGGGTCATGGCCCGGCGACGCTGCTCAGTGGCAGTGGCCTGACCACCGAGAACCGTACCTCGGCCCAGGGAGTGAATGCCCTGCTCAAGGCCATGTACCAGCGCCCGGCCCTGTTCCCGACATTCGTGGCTGGCCTGCAACTGCCCGCCAATGGGCCGATGCGCTTCATCCGGCGTGGTGGCGAGACCTTCCAAAGCCACGTCATGCTCAAGACCGGCACGCTCAATCAGCCGTTTGCCGTGCGTTCCGTCGGTGGTTACTTCCGCACCCGGAGCGGGCGCTGGGGCAGCTTCAGTGTCCTGGTCAATGGCAATGCCAAGACGCCCTATCTGTCATGGTCCGAGGTGCTAGACCCCCTGGCCGAGGACCTGACGGCAATGATCGACGCCCATTGATGCCAGCGGCGGGCATTACCAGCTATAGAGCAGCGAGGCGGCGGTGGTGCGATCGGTATGCTCGTCGCCGGCCTCGGGCGGGTCGGAGTTGTTCTTGAGCTCGTAGGAAATACGCAGCGCCAGGCTGGCATTGAGCTGCGTGGTCAAGGCGGAGAAGGCGCGTGTCGTGACGTTCTCGTGGGTACCTTCGACGGAAAACTCCTGCTGGAAATCCGAGCTGTCGGAAAACGCCCAGAGATAGTCCAGAGCGCCATAGCCGACGGCGAGATCCTTGTTTTCCCCTGACTCAAGGGCGTCGCGACGATAGCCTGGCCCGGCTTCGATGGACAGGGTGTGGATCGGGCCGTCAAACACCTGTCGCCCGTAACCGGCGATCGTCGTGAACTGGTAGTCGTAACCGCTGAAGCGGTCCTTTTCCCAGCGCGCAAAGCCGAACAGGTAATGTGGACCATCGAGCTGATAACGCTCGCGTCCCGCGACCAGATACTGCTCGGCGCTGGTGTCGTCGTTCTCCTCTACCTTGCGTGTCTCGCCGCGCAGGCTATGCGTCCAGCGATCCTTCAGCCAGGTGAAGCGTCCCTTGGCGATCAAGGTCTCGTTGTTGGTGTTGCCTGACAGGTGGGTGTAGCCCAGTTCGGCCTGGCCGGTAAACTCGGGTGAATCCTCACTGGGTGCCGGCGGCGCATAGAACGCTGCGGCCAGTGATGGCACGAGGCATGCCGCTGAGCTGGTGGCGATAATGGCCGCAAGCCATGGACGAGGCATGTCGAAAACTCCCGGTTCTCTTCGTCATGCGGATAGGCGTCATGCGATCGGTGAAGCGTTGCCGCCCGCCGGTGAGCCTGGCGGGCGGCGGCTATCAAAAGATCGCTTCGTAGGTGCCGGTGCCCTGCGAGCCGCTGCTGGTTTCCAGTTCGCGCTGGATACGCCGCGGTTCGTAGTCCGGCAGATTGCCTTCGCGGAACAGTTCCTCGACGCCGCCCGACTGGTCATTATGCAGGCGCCGACCCGTGTCCGGGTCGATACGCGCCGTGACGATGCCCTCGGGGCGTTCGGGAGCAGTCTCCGGTGTGCCTTCGAGGGCCTGGCGCATGAAGGTCTTCCAGATCGGCAGGGCGGCCTGGGCGCCGTATTCGCCGGTGCTCTCGTTGCTGTCCTTGCCGACCCAGACCGTGGTCACCAGCTCGTTGTTGAAACCGGAGAACCAGGCATCGCGCTGCTCGTTGGTGGTACCGGTCTTGCCGACGATGTCGCTACGGTTGAGATCGAGTGCCGCGCGTCCCGTGCCGTGCTCGATGACGTCGCGCATCATGTCGCGCAGGATGTAGAGCGCCTGCGGGTCGACGACGCGCTCGGCGATCGGATAAGCCTTGCCGTCGATCAGCGTCTGGGTGGCACCCTCGGCACAGGCTGGGCAGGCGACCTTGGGGGTTGCCTCTGCCAGCGGTTCGTCCTGTCCGGCTTTCATGACGCGCTGGATGTACCACGGCGAGACCTTGAACCCGCCGTTGGCGAGCACGGCATAGGCATTGGCCATTTCCAGCGGTGTCAGTGAGGCGCTGCCCAGGGCCAGCGACAGGCCGTGCGGCAGCCGGCCATCGGCGAAGCCGAAGCGCTCGAGGAATGTCAGGGCATTGTCCAGGCCCAGCGATTGCAACACGCGAATGGTGACCAGGTTGCGTGACTGGTAGAGCCCCACGCGCAAGCGGGTCGGGCCGCGGAACTCGCCTTCGGAGTTACCCGGGCGCCAGTCACCACCCACGTCGCTCATGACCACCGGCGCATCGTTGACCACGGTGGCGGCGGTCATGTCGCCCTGCTGCAGGGCGGCAAGATAGATGAACGGCTTGAAGATCGAGCCGGCCTGGCGGTTGGCCTGGATGGCTCGGTTGAACTTGCTGTTCTCGAAGTTGAAACCGCCCTGCAATGCCCGAATGGCACCGGTCTTGGGATCGAGAACCACGATGGAGCCTTCGATGCCCGGACGCTGGGAGAGCCGCCAGTCATCCTCGCCGTCGCGCATGATGCGAACCAGGGCACCGCGTTCGGCGATCTGCTCGGCGCTCGTCGGTACCTCGCCGCGCCACTTCGGGCTACGGTAGGGGCGTGCCCAGCTCAGCGCGTCCCAATCCAGGGTGACCAGCTCGGCATCCCGAGTCAGCACCTGCATCTGCTTGCCCTCGGTGGACACCACGATGGCCGGCTGCAGCGGGCCGAGTACCGGCGTGCGATCGAGTACCTTGAGCCAGTTGCTGACGTCGCCCTCGATGCCGCTGACCTGGGCCTTGCTGCTTTCCGCTGCCTGGCGGGCGGTTTCCATGACTTCCGGCGATTCGGACAGCTCTTCTTCCAGGCCCTCGCGCTGGGTGCGGTCCTGGGCCTCGACCAGGCTCTGCGGAATGTCGGTTTCCTCCGGCCCGCGCCAGCCATGGCGGCGGTCGTACTCGATCAGCCCCTCGACCAGGGCCTGCCGCGCCTGGGGTTGGAGCTCGCTGTCGAGCGTGGTGTAGATGCTGTAGCCGCCGGTATAGGCGTCGTCGCCGTACTGCTCGACGGCGTACTGGCGCGCCATCTCGGCGACGTAATCGGCCTCGACCTCGACCTGTACCGTATGGCGGCGCGCCGTGAGCGGTGACTGCACGGCCTGCTCATAGGCGGCCTCGTCGATATAGCCTAGTTCGCGCATGCGATAGAGGATCCAGTTGCGCCGTATCAGCGAGCGCTCGGGATTGGCCAGCGGGTTGAAGGCCGACGGTGCCTTGGGCAGCCCGGCGATCATGGCCTTCTCGGCCAGCGTCAGCTCGGCCAGGGGCTTGTCGTAGTAGGTTTCGGCGGCAGCGGCAATCCCGTAGGCGCGGTTGCCCAGGAAGATCTTGTTGACGTAGAGCTCGAAGATCTCTTCCTTGTCGAGGATCTGTTCCATCTGCAGGGACAGCAGGATCTCGCGAATCTTGCGGGTGAAGGTGCGGTCCAGGGTCAGCAGGTAGTTGCGCGCCACCTGCATGGTAATGGTGCTGCCTCCGGACTGGATGTCGCCGCCGCTGGCGACCAGTTCGAAGGCGGCACGCGCCAGTCCCTTGGGATCGACGCCGGGATGGTCGAAGAAGCTGGCATCCTCGGCAGCCAGAAAGGCCTGCACCATGTCCTCGGGGATGGTGTCGTAGGACACCGGCATGCGCCGCTCCTCGCCGAACTCTCCGATCAGCTTCTCGTCACGGGTGAAGATGCGCAGCGGGGTCTGCAGTTCGTAGTTCTGCAGTTGGCGTACGTCGGGCAGGCCGGGCGCAAAGTACAAGGCGGCACCGATGACGGCCAGGAGGGCGGCTGCGCTCAGCGAGACGATGAGCCACAAGGCCGAGGTCAGCAGACGTCTGAAAAGCTTCATTGAATGGCGGTATCCGTGGTGTTCGGGTGGTGGTCCGGCCGCGAGGAGCAGGTCAATCCATTGAACTGCGCATTATAGGAATCTGGCGAGGCAGCGACCAGCGTTGATGGTCAGCTTCGCTTGCGTGTATGTAAACGATGGAAACATTAAGGGACTCGTGATTTAGTAGCAGCCAAGATTCAAGGGCGCCAGCCGATAATACCAAGGCGTCAGGCCGCGCATGGGAACCAGGAGTAAACTGATTGTTTGGGCTCAGTAAGTCTGCCAAAGGCCTGATCGGCGTGGATATCACTTCTGCCACGATCAAGCTGATCGAGCTCAGGCGCAGCGGGCAGCAGTATCGCGTCGAAAGCTACGCTGTTGGTCCGTTGCGTGAAGGCGCCGTGGTCGAACGGCGGATTCGCAACATGGACGAGGTCGTCGATGTCCTGCGCCGGGTCGTCGACCGGGCACGCCCCCATAGCCGGCGCGTCGCGATCGCTGTGCCTGCCAGTGCTGCCATCACCAAGACCCTGACGCTGCCCGCGTCGCTGAGCGACGAGGAGATCGAGGCTCGCATTCAACTCGAATCTGACAAGCATATTCCGTTTCCGTTCAACGAGGTCGCCTTCGACTTCCAGCGCCTGGGGTTGAATGCGCGCTTCGGCGACCAGCAGGATGTCCTGCTTGTTGCCTGTCGTCAGCAGGACGTTGGCCAGATCACCGATGCCGTGGTCCAGGCGGGGCTGGAACCTGCCGCCGTGGATGTCGAGACCTTCGCCATGGAGCGAGCCTGCAGCGAGCTTCGCCGGACAGCCGGCCAGTCCGGCGCTAGCGAGTGTGTAGCACTGGTCGATATCGGCGCCACCATGAACTCGTTCCACGTGCTGCGTGGAGGCCGCATCATTTACAGTCGCGATACGGTGTTCGGTGGGCGCCAGCTGACCGAGGAAATCCGCACCCGTTATGGCCTGAGCCTGGACGAGGCGGGGCTGGCCAAGAAGCGTGGCGGGTTGCCCGACGATTATCTGACCAATGTCTTGACGCCGTTTCTGGATACCTTGATCCAGCAGATCGGACGCTCTCTGCAACTCTATTACACGGCCGGGCGCAATCCTGAAGTCAAGAAGATCATCCTGGCCGGAGGCTCCAGTATCATTCCCGGGCTCAGCGAGCGCCTGGCCGCCGATAGCGGCATGCCGGTGGAAATCGCCAATCCGTTCCTGCGCATGAAGGTCAGTCCGCGCATCGATGTACACACCCTGGCCGGTGACGCGCCTGCCATGCTCACCGCCTGCGGGCTGGCGATGAGGGCCCGGGCATGACCATCGATATCAACCTCTTGCCGTGGCGCGAGGTGCAGCGTGAGCGTCGCAGCCGTCGTTTCCTGATGATCCTGTCGCTGGCAGCGCTGCTCGGTGCCGTGGGTGCCTGGGGCTTGTCACTGTGGTATGAGCAGGCGCTCGACGCGCAGCAGCGGCGCAACGACCACGTCCTGGCGCAGATCCAGCACCTGGACAAGGATATCAAGGCCATTCGCGACTATCAGGCATTGCGTGAGCGCATGCTGGCGCAGATCGAACTGATCGGCGAGCTGCAGGCCAGCCGCCCGCAGACAGTGCGGGTATTCAACCAGTTGGCCGCCAGCCTCGAGGATGGGGTGTACTACACGCAGTTATCGCGACAAGGGCAGCGGCTGGATATCGTCGGGCTGGCCGAGACCAACCGCCAGGTCTCGGATCAGATGCGCGCGCTTGCCGCCACCGAGGTGTTCGCCACGCCGACGCTTTCCGAAGTGCAGGCCGATGAAGCCAGCGGGCATCGCCGCTTCGACATGAGTGTCGGCGAAGCCACCTGGCAAGAGAAAGCGCATGACGAGGTGACGCCATGAGTCTAAGTGCCGAACTTCGCCGCCTGCGCGACCTCGACTGGCGCGAGCTGGACCTGCGCGAGGCCGGCTCCTGGCCGGTATCGCTGCAGGTGATCAGTTGCCTGCTGGTGTTCGCGGCAGTGTTCTGGCTGGTGCAATGGTTCCTGGTGGCCCCGCAGGCCGAGTCGCTCGAACGCGCTCGCGCCCAGGAGCGCGAGCTGCTCGGGCAGTACGAAGCCAAGGCCTACCAGGCCGCCAATCTGCCGATGATGCGCGAGCAGATGGATGAACTCGAGTCGCGCATGGCCGAACTGCTGCAGATGCTGCCAACCGGGGCCGAGGTTCCCACCCTGATCGACAACATCAGCGACACCGCCCTGGACAATCAGCTAGCTATCGATTTCATTCGCCTGCGTTCGCCGGTGCCCCAGGAGTTCTATACCGAGCAACCGTTCGATATCCGCGTGCGTGGCGACTATCACCGCATTGCGGCTTTTCTCTCCGGCGTGGCTGGCTTGCCGCGAATCGTCACGCTGCATGACTTCACGCTGGTTCCTGTAGACGAGGCAGGCACATTGCAGCTGTCGATGCTGGCCAAGACCTACAGTCATCGTGAGGAGGAGGCGCCATGAATCGCTTTGTCGGTGCGCTGACGGCGAGTGGTGCGCTGTGGCTGGCGGCCTGCAGCGACGCCGAGCTGACCTCGCTGGATCAGCGTCTGAACGCGCTGCGTGACAGCCCGACCGGAAAGGTGGCGCCATTACCCGAGCCTCCCGAGTACCATGCGGTGACCTATGACCAGGCGGGGCTACGCAGCCCCTTCCTGCCCGAGCGGCCCGAACAGGAAAGCGCCGCACAGGGCGCGGACCTGGCGCCGGACCTCACCCGCCCGCGTGAGCCCCTGGAGGCCTACTCGCTCGACACGCTGGCGCTGGTCGGGACGCTGTTCATCGACGGCACCTATTCCGCGCTGGTCCGCGACCCGGAGGGCGAGGTGCACCGCGTGCATGTCGGCGATCATCTGGGCACCGATTTCGGGCGCATCGTGGCAATCGGTGCCACGGCGCTGCAGCTTATCGAGATCGTCACCAATGGGCAGCGGGGCTGGGTCGAGCGCAGTCAGACGCTCTATCTCAATAACGACGAAGCCGACCAGCGCCAGGGGTAGATCGGCTGTTTCGCAAGGGAAGAAAGGTTTGAAGACACGACACGTTTGTAGGCTGCTGGTAACGATGCTGGGCTTGGTCGCTTGCGGCACCGCCTGGGCGCAGTCTGCCCTGAGCGCGCTGGACTTCGGCCAGCGTGCCGACGGCCAGCTAGAGGTAACGCTGAATTTTACGGGGGGCGTGCCTGAGGTGCGCGGCTATCGCATCGACTCGCCGCCGCGGCTGGCCATCGACCTGATGGATACCGTGAGCCAGCTGGACCAGCGCCGCTACGAGTTGGGGCTGGTCGGCGTCAATGATGTCGTGGCGCTGGAAGCCGGTGGCCGGACGCGCCTGGTGTTCAATCTCGATGCACCGATTCCCTATGCGATCCGTGAGCGGGGCGACAACCTGGTGCTCAGCCTGGGCGAGAGCGCCGCCGACCTGCAGTCGGCACCGTCCGTGGAGAGTGCGGCGCCGGCATCCGGTCAGTCGCTGAGCCGTGCACCTGGCATCGAGAACATCGACTTCCGGCGCGGAGAGGTCGGGGCCAGCCGCCTGATCGTCACCTTCGACCGCGATAGCGTGGACGCTCAGGTCAGGGAGCAAGGCCGTGGCCGCATCGTTGCCGAACTGGAAAATGTCGACCTGCCGGCCGCGCTGGCCCAGACCCTCGACGTCAGCGACTTCGGCACGCCGATGCAGCGCATTACACCCGTCGAGAATACCGACGGGACCACACTGTCGATTCAGGTCAGCGGCGATTACGCCATGCTCTCGACGCAGAGCGGTCGGCAACTGATCATCGAGGCGCGGCCGGTGACCGATGCCGAGCGGCAGGTGCGCCAGCGGGAAATGTTCCCTTATACCGGCAAGCGGATCTCGCTCAACTTCCAGGATATCGAGGTGCGCGAGGTACTGGCGATCATCGCCGAGTTCACCGGTCTCAACCTGGTGGCCAGCGACAGCGTGCAGGGTAACGTGACGCTCAATCTCAGTGACGTGCCCTGGGATCAGGCGCTCGACCTGGTGTTGCGCAGCCATGGCCTGGCCAGTCGCAAGAACGGCAATGTGCTGATCGTGGCGCCCGCCAGCGAGTTGGCGTCCATGGAACGCCAGGAACTGGAAGCCGAGGCGCAGATGCAGGAACTGGCACCGCTGGCGACCGAGTACCTGCAGGTGCGTTACGCCAAGGCGGCAAGCCTCGCCCAGATGCTGCGCGGCGAGGAGGGGCTGGGGCTGCTCTCCGAGCGCGGCCGGGTGAGCATCGACGAGCGCACCAACACGTTGATCATCCAGGATACCCGCGAGCGTATCGACGAGGTGATCGCGGTTGTCGACCAGCTTGATATTCCAGTGCGCCAGGTACAGATCGAGGCGCGCATCGTGATTGCCCGTGACAGCGTGGCGCGCGAGTTGGGTGTGAACTGGGGGCTGTCTTCGAATGGAAACGGCAAACTGAATCTCGGCGGGGCGTCATCAGGACAGCCGCTGAGCAGTGATGGGCAGCGCTTTTCTCAAGGCACCTATGCCGGACGATGGCAGGAACCCGATGCGACCCTGTTCCAGCGTGGAGGCTTGGCGGTGGATCTAGGCGATGGAGCCAACCCGTCGTCGGCTTTCAGCTTCGGCTATATCTCAGGCGATATCCTGCTTGACATGGAGCTGCGCGCGCTAGAGAGCGAGGGCAAGAGCCAGACCATCTCCCAGCCCAAGGTGATCACCGCCAACCAGCAGCCGGCGGTGATCAAGCAGGGCCAGGAGATACCCTATCAGGAAGCGACCTCCAGCGGGGCGACCAACGTCGAGTTCAAGGAAGCTGTGCTGTCGCTGCAGGTGGTGCCGCAGATCACCCCCGACAACCGCATCATCATGGAACTGGACATCAACAACGATGATATTTCCGACACCACCTTCGGTGGTGCGCCGGCGATCGATACCAACGAGATCCAGACTCAGGTGCTGGTCAACGACGGCGAAACCGTGGTACTGGGCGGCATTTTGCGTACCGAACAGCTGCGCCAGCTATTCAAGACGCCGTTGCTTGGCGACCTACCACTATTGGGGCATCTGTTTCGCTATACCGAGGAGAGCAATGAGAAGGTAGAATTGTTAGTCTTCATCACCCCGAAAATCATCGAGGATGGGCTGGCAATTCGCTGATGCAGGATTTTCCCAATCTTTTCCTGGTCGGCCCCATGGGGGCGGGCAAGAGCACGATCGGCCGCCTGTTGGCGGCCGAGTTGCAGCGCGATTTCGTCGATAGCGATCATGAAATCCAGGCGCGCTGCGGTGCCGACATTCCCTGGATCTTCGATGTCGAAGGCGAGGCCGGCTTTCGCGAACGCGAAGTGCAGATGATCGATGAGTTGACACAGCGCACCGATATCGTGCTGGCAACCGGGGGCGGTGCCGTGATGAACGAGGCCAACCGTCGGGCGCTGCGTGAGCGCGGCACGGTGGTCTACCTCTACACGACAGTCGAGCAGCAGCTGCGTCGCACCGCCAAGGACCGCAACCGCCCGCTGTTGCGTAGCAAGGATCCCGAGGCGGTGCTGCGTGGTCTGTTCGAGTTGCGCGACCCGCTCTATCGGGCCACGGCCGATTTGATCGTGCGCACCGACCGGCGCGGCCCCCGTTCGGTGGTCAACGATATCCTGCGGCGAGTGACCCGTCTCGTCGATCCCCTGCAAACCAAGGCCTGACCCATGACAGCGACCCCGTCCTCGATTCGATCACTCACCGTCGACCTCGGCGAGCGCAGCTATCCCATCCATGTCGCCCCGGGGTTGCTTGACGACCCGCAGTGCCTACGTCCCTATCTGGCTGGCCGCCAGGTCATGGTCGTGACTAACGAGACGGTGGCACCGCTGTACCTCGAGCGGCTCAAGGGCAGCCTGGGCAGCGAGCTCGACGTGCGCGAGGTCATCCTGCCCGACGGCGAGCACACCAAGACCCTGGCCTCGGTGGAACGTATCTGGGATGCACTGCTGGCGGCCGGCTTCAATCGCCGTTGTACGCTGGTGGCACTGGGAGGCGGGGTCATTGGCGACATGGCCGGTTATGCTGCGGCCTGCTATCAGCGAGGCGTGGCCTTCATCCAGGTGCCGACGACGCTGTTGTCGCAGGTCGACTCCTCGGTCGGCGGCAAGACCGGCGTCAACCATCCGCGTGGCAAGAACATGATCGGTGCGTTCTGGCAGCCGCGGGCCGTGCTCATCGACACACAGACGCTGGACACCCTGCCGGCGCGTGAGTTGAGTGCCGGGCTTGCCGAGGTGATCAAGTATGGTCTGATCCGTGATCCTGTCTTTCTCGGTTGGTTGGAAGCGAACATGGCTGGGCTGCTTGCACGCGACGGCGAACTGCTCAGCGAAGCGATCCTGCGCAGCTGTGCGATTAAGGCGGAGGTGGTGGCGGCCGACGAAACCGAGCAGGGCGCCCGCGCCATGCTTAACCTGGGCCATACCTTCGGCCATGCCATCGAGGCACATCAGGGCTATGGCCAATGGCTGCACGGCGAGGCCGTCGGTGCCGGCATGCTCATGGCAGCGACGCTATCACAGCAATTGGGGTGGTTGAGCGGGGATGACGTGGCACGCGTCGCCCGGGTCATCGAGTCGGCGGGTTTGCCGCTGACCGCCCCGGCGGCCATGGATGCCGAGGCCTTCCTCGAGCGCATGCGCCTGGACAAGAAGAACCTCGACGACCGCATTCGCTTGGTGTTGCTGCGCCGCCTGGGAGAGGCCTGTATCCACGACGAGACACCGCCGGCCCGATTGCACGACTTCCTGAGCGAATACCCGCGCGCCTGATACTTTTTGCCTGGCCTTTCCAAGCCTGCGTCGTCGGCGCAGGCTTTTTCGTGTGTGCTGGATTGTGATTTACAAGGCGCGTGCTGCACGATTCGCATGTCTTATGCACAATCGGCATGGTTTGCAGGGCAGGGTTTCGACTAAAGTTGTAGACAATGGGCTGTTCGAGTTATCTTGAGCTAACTCATTGACCGTCTTGCGGTTTTAGCTTGGGGTGGCGCTAACGGCGCGATTTTTCAGTGTTTTTTAGACGGGAAGCGGGGCAGGGGAATTGCGCTGGGCGCTTGGCGTGGCTATGCTGTACGGCCTTTTGACATCAGAAAGACGGCCAATAAACGCCGCGCACAACATAAATATAACCGTCTAGTATACCCCGCCTTCTTTCTGGACACAAGTTTCTGCATTCTGTGAGGCACGCCCATGATGAGAGGTCTACACCAGCCTGGTGAGTTTCGCGATAACTGTGGCTTTGGCCTGATAGCCCATATGGAAGGGCAGGCCAGTCATGACCTGCTGAAGACCGCCATCGAGTCGCTGACCTGCATGACTCACCGTGGCGGTATCAACTCCGATGGCAAGACCGGCGATGGCTGTGGCCTGCTGATTTCCATGCCCGATGCCTTCATGCGCACCGTGGCGCGTGATGAACTGGGTTTCGAACTCGGTGAACAGTACGCGGTGGGCAGTGTCTTCCTGCCCGATGACGATACCCGTGAAGCCAGTGCACGCGATGTGCTGGAAACGGCACTGGCGGAGCGCGGCCTCAGTGTGCGCGGCTGGCGTGCCGTACCGCACGACTCCAGCGTGTGTGGCCCGATCGCCCAGGAATGCCAGCCGCGCATTCGTCAGATCTTCGTCGAGCCGGGCGATGCCCAGCGCAGCGAGAGCCGGCTGTTCAACGTCGATCTGTTCATGGCCCGGCGTATCGCCGAGCAGCGCCTCAAGCACGAAGACGACTTCTATGTCAGCTCGCTGTCTTCCAAGGTCATCTCCTACAAGGGGTTGATGATGCCGGAGGACCTGCCGACGTTCTATCTGGACTTCGCCGATGAACGCATGGAAAGCTCCATCTGCGTCTACCACCAGCGCTTCTCTACCAATACCGCGCCGCGCTGGCCGCTGGCCCAGCCGTTTCGCTACCTCGCCCACAACGGCGAGATCAACACCATCGAAGCCAACCGCAACTGGGCCAATGCGCGCAAGGAGAACTTCGTCTCCGAGCTGCTGCCTGACATCACCGAGCTTGATGAGGTCGTCAATACCGACGGGTCCGACTCCTCGAGCATGGACAACATGCTCGAGATCCTGTTGACCGGGGGCATGGAACTCTACCGTGCCGTGCGCATGATGGTGCCGCCGGCCTGGCAGAATGTAGAGACCATGGATGCCGACCTGCGCGCCTTCTACGAGTACAACTCCATGCACATGGAGGCCTGGGATGGTCCGGCGGGCATCGTGGTTACCGACGGCCGCCATGCCGTGTGCATGCTCGATCGCAACGGCCTGCGTCCGGCGCGCTGGGTGATCACCGACAATGGCTACATCACCATCGCCTCGGAGATCGGCGTATGGGGCTATTCGCCTGAAAGCGTGGTCGCCAAGGGGCGCATCGGCCCGGGGCAGATCCTGTCCGTGGATACCCACACCGGCGAAGTGCTGCACACCGACGATATCGATGAGCGCCTTCGTTCTTCCTATCCCTACAAGCGCTGGCTCAACGAGAATGCCAACTACCTCGAGTCGTCGCTGACCGAGCTGGCCCGCTTCCAGCCCATGGAGCCCGACGAGCTCGCGGTCTACCAGAAGATGTTCCTGGTCTCCAACGAAGAGCGTGACCAGATCCTGCACGTGCTGGCCGAGACCGGCCAGGAGGCCGTCGGCTCGATGGGCGACGATACGCCCATGGCCGTACTGTCGCGCCAGCCGCGCATGCTCACCGACTACTTCCGCCAGAAGTTCGCACAGGTCACCAATCCGCCGATCGACCCGCTGCGCGAAGCGATCGTGATGTCACTGGAGACCTGCCTGGGCGCCGAACGCAATGTCTTCGAGGCCACGCCCGAGCATGCGCATCGTCTGATCCTGACCACGCCGGTCCTGTCGCCGCGCAAGTTCACTGCGTTGACCACGCACGACGACCCGGCCTTCGCCAGCGAGACGCTGAGCCTGGCCTACGACCCCGAGTCGACCGGGCTCAAGCAGGCCATCGAGGCGCTCTGCCAGCAGGCCGAGCAGGCGGCGAATAACGGTAAGGTCGTGCTGGTGCTGTCCGACTGCGGGCTGGTCAAGGGGCAGTTGTCGATCCATCCGGCACTGGCCGTAGGAGCGGTGCACCATGATCTGGGTCGCAAGGGGCTGCGCACCCACGTCAACCTGATCGTGGAAACTGGTTATGCCCGTGACTCGCACCAACTGGCCGTACTGTTCGGTGTCGGTGCGACGGCCATTTACCCGTACCTTGCCTATCAGGTCATGGCCGACATGCACCGCACCGGCGACTTGCTCGGCGACCCGGCGGATTCCCGCGAGAACTACCGCAAGGGCATGCAGAAGGGGCTCTACAAGATCCTCTCCAAGATGGGTATCTCGCACATTGCCTCCTATCGTGGTGCCCAGTTGTTCGAGGCGGTGGGGCTGTCGTCCGAGGTGATGGAGTTGTGCTTCCCGGGCATGGCCTCGCGCATCGAGGGGACCGGCTTTGCCGAATTGCAGTTGCAACAGGAACTGCTGGCCCGCGACGCCTGGATCCCGCGTAAGGGGCTTCGCCAGGGCGGGCTCTACAAGTACGTCCACGGCTACGAGTACCATGCCTTCAACCCCGACGTGATCCGCGCCCTGCAGGCTGCGGTCCAGCAGGGCGACTACGGCAAGTGGAAGGAGTTCGCCCGCCTGGTCAACGAGCGTCCGGTAGCGACCATTCGCGACCTGCTCAAGCTCAAGCCGGCCGACGAGCCGTTGCCGCTGGACGAGATCGAGCCGGTCGAAGACCTGATTCCGCGCTTCGACAGTGCCGGCATGTCGCTGGGAGCGCTCTCGCCCGAGGCGCACGAGGCACTGGCCCAGGCCATGAACGAGACCGGGGGGCGCTCCAACTCCGGCGAGGGCGGTGAGGACCCGGCGCGTTACGGCACCATTCGCAGTTCCAAGATCAAGCAGATTGCTTCCGGGCGCTTCGGCGTGACGCCAGCCTACCTGGCCAATGCCGAGGTGCTGCAGATCAAGGTTGCCCAGGGCGCCAAGCCCGGTGAGGGCGGTCAGTTGCCTGGCGGCAAGGTCAACGGCCTGATCGCCCGGTTGCGCTATGCGGTGCCTGGTGTGACGCTGATCTCGCCGCCGCCGCACCACGATATCTATTCCATCGAGGACCTGGCGCAGCTGATCTTCGATCTCAAGCAGGTCAACCAGGATGCACTGGTCTCGGTGAAGCTGGTCTCCGAGCCGGGTATCGGCACCATCGCCACCGGTGTGGCCAAGGCCTATGCCGACCTGATCACCGTTGCCGGCTACGATGGCGGCACCGCAGCCAGCCCGCTGACCTCGATCAAGCATGCCGGCAGCCCGTGGGAGCTTGGCCTGCCCGAGGTGCACCAGGCGCTGCGCATCAATGGCCTGCGCGACAAGATTCGCCTGCAGACCGACGGCGGCTTGAAGACCGGGCTCGACGTGGTCAAGGCGGCCATCCTGGGCGCCGAGAGCTTCGGCTTCGGTACCGCGCCGATGGTCTCGCTGGGCTGCATCTACCTGCGCATCTGCCACCTGAACAACTGTGCGACCGGTGTCGCCACCCAGCACGATTACCTGCGTGACGAGCACTTCCGCGGCACTGTCGACATGGTCAAGAACTACTTCCGCTTCGTTGCCGAGGAAGTGCGCGAGATCATGGCGATGCTCGGCGTGCGCAAGCTCACCGACCTGATCGGGCGCACCGACCTGCTCGAGAAGATCGAGGGAGAGACCAGTTCGCAGCGCAAGCTTGTGCTCGATTCGCTGCTCGATAATGACTGGGTGCCGGCAGACGCACCGCGCTTCTGCGAGGTCCAGCGCAACATGCCGCACGACCTGGCGACCAAGAACGAGGAAATCCTCGATGTGCTGCGCGAGGCCGTCGAGAACAAGAGCGGCGGTGAGTTCACGTTCCGTATCAGCAACTGCGACCGCTCCGTGCCGGCGCGCGTCTCCGGTGAGGTTGCCAAGCGCTATGGCGAAGCTGGCCTGGAAGATGCGCCAGTCACGCTGCGTCTGACCGGTGTGGCCGGGCAGAGCTTTGGCGTGTGGAACGCACGCGGTATCAACCTTTACCTCGAAGGCGACGCCAACGACTACGTCGGCAAGGGCATGAACGGTGGCAAGATCGTCATCACGCCGCCCCAGGGCAGCCGCTTCGAGAGCCACAAGACGGCGATCATCGGCAATACCTGCCTCTACGGGGCGACCGGCGGCCGCCTGTTTGCCGCGGGGACGGCCGGCGAGCGCTTCGCGGTGCGCAACTCCGGCGCGCATGCCGTCATCGAGGGTGCGGGCGATCACTGCTGCGAATACATGACCGGTGGCCTGGTCTGTGTGCTCGGCGATACCGGGCTTAATTTCGGGGCGGGCATGACCGGTGGCTTCGCCTACGTGCTCGACCAGGATCGGACCTTCGTCGACCGCTACAACCACGAGCTGGTCGAAATCCACCGTATCAATACCGAGGCCATGGAAGCCTATCGGCGCCACCTGCGTGAAGTCATCCAGGAATATGTCGCCGAGACCCAGTCGGCACGGGGCCAGGAGATTCTGAGCAACTTCTCCGACTACATCCGCCATTTCTGGCTGGTCAAGCCCAAGGCGGCAAGCCTGAACAGCCTGCTCGCCGAGTCCCGTCGTCGGCCCGAGTAAGAGGAGTCACCGAACATGGCTAACCGTCTGAATAACGATTTTCAGTTCATCGATGTTGCGCGCAAGGATCGCCAGAAGAAGGATGCGCGCCTTCGCGTCAAGGAATTTTCCGAGATCTACGAGCCGTTCCGCCCGCAGGAAGCCACCGTCCAGGCACACCGCTGCCTGGATTGCGGCAACCCTTACTGCGAGTGGAAGTGCCCGGTGCACAACTACATTCCCAACTGGCTGAAGCTGGTCAGTCAGGGCAACATCCTCGCCGCCGCGGAAATGTCCCACCGCACCAACACCTTGCCCGAGGTGTGTGGCCGCGTTTGCCCGCAGGAGCGCCTGTGCGAAGGCGCCTGTACGCTGAACGACGGTTTCGGTGCCGTGACCATCGGCTCGATCGAGAAGTACATCTCCGAGACCGCCTTCGCCATGGGCTGGCGGCCGGACATGTCCAAGGTCACCTGGACCGACAA
Source organism: Modicisalibacter xianhensis (assembly GCF_900113605.1). Lineage (GTDB taxonomy): Bacteria > Pseudomonadota > Gammaproteobacteria > Pseudomonadales > Halomonadaceae > Modicisalibacter > Modicisalibacter xianhensis. The sequence continues at coordinate 148,672 of NZ_FOPY01000005.1, read as the reverse complement.
GCGTGTGGCGGTGATCGGCGCCGGCCCGGCCGGCCTCGGGTGTGCCGATATTCTGGTGCGCAACGGTGTCAAGCCGGTGGTCTTTGACCGTTACCCCGAGATTGGCGGTCTTATCACCTTCGGCATTCCCGAGTTCAAGCTCGAGAAGCACGTCATGCAGCGCCGCCGCGCGATCTTCGAGGAGATGGGCATCGAGTTCCGGCTCAATGTCGAGATCGGTCGCGACATTCAGTTCCAGGACCTGCTCGACGAATATGACGCCGTGTTCATGGGCATGGGCACCTACAAGTACATGGAAGGCGGCTTCCCCGGCGAAGGCCTGCCCCAGGTACACAAGGCGCTCGACTTCCTGATCGACAACATCAATCACAATCTCGGCTTCAACGTGGCGACCGACGAGCACGTGTCGATGAAGGGCCGTCGCGTGGTGGTGCTGGGCGGCGGCGATACCGCCATGGACTGCAACCGCACCTCGATCCGCCAGGGCGCGACCAGCGTGACCTGCGCCTATCGTCGCGACGAGGCCAACATGCCGGGCTCCAAGCGCGAAGTGGCCAGTGCCCGCGAGGAAGGCGTCGAGTTCCTGTTCAATCGCCAGCCGGTGGCTATCGTCGGTGAAGGCAAGGTGGAAGGCGTCAAGCTGGTGCGTACCCGCATGGGCGAGCCCGACGAGAAGGGTCGCCAGCGTGCCGAGGTGGTGCCGGGCTCCGAGGAAATCGTGCCGGCCGACGAGGTCATCATCGCTTTCGGCTTCCAGCCCAGCGAGATCGCCTGGTTCGAGACCCACGACATTCAGGTCGACGAGCGCGGCCGGGTGATCGCAAAGGAGCAGGCCAAGGTGGACGAAGGCAAGTTCGCCTACCAGACCTCCAACCAGAAGGTCTTTGCCGGCGGCGACATGGTGCGCGGCTCCGACCTGGTAGTCACGGCGGTCTTCGAGGGACGCCAGGCGGCCGAGGGTATCCTCGATTACCTGGAAGTCTGACACGCCCGACCTGCCTCCTGCGCCCCGGCCGATGCCGGGGCGTTTGCGTTAAGGGGCCGTCTCTCGGCTAGACTGGGGCAGGCCACTTACCGCCAGGGAGGCGATCATGGATGAGCAATTGACAGCGCTGGGGCTGAAGGGCATGCACGACGGCTCGGTGGTGCCCGAGCGCCTGACCTTCGACGATGACGGGGGCATACCCAATACGCGTCTGGCGACCCTGTTGTTCCGTTCCAGCGGACTGGACGATTCGCTGGATCGCGAGGCAGTAGCCGAACGCTTCTCGGCGCTATTCACTGCCAACGGCTGGACACCAAGCTGGCGTGGTGGCGTCTACGATTATCATCATTACCATTCGATTGCCCATGAGGCCTTCGGTGCGCTCTCCGGTTGGGGACGGCTGCGCCTGGGTGGTGAGTCGGGGCAGGATGTGGAAATCCATGCTGGCGATTCGCTGGTACTGCCGGCGGGGACGGGGCACTGCTCACTGGAAGCCAGCGACGATTTCCTGCTTCTGGCGGCCTATCCCGTCGATCAGACCGATCTCGACCTGCTGCGCGCCGATCCGGCCGAACACGATGCTGCCGTGGCGCGCATTCGTCGGGTCTCTCGTCCCGCATGCGACCCGCTGGGCAATCCCATCGAGCGTTGGTGGGAGTAGGGCAGCGACATGAAGCGCCAGGGCCGGGCGCAAAATTGAGCGCTCCGGCCGAATCTGCTATTCTGGCGTCCCATCCAGGCCCGGCTCCCTCCAGGGCCTTCCGTTCAGATTCGACAGGTTTTCCATGACACGATATATCTTCGTGACCGGCGGCGTTGTGTCCTCTCTCGGCAAGGGCATCGCGTCGGCCTCGCTGGCGGCGATTCTCGAGGCGCGCGGCCTCAAGGTCACCATCCTCAAGCTGGATCCGTACATCAACGTCGATCCGGGCACCATGAGCCCGTTCCAGCACGGCGAGGTCTTCGTCACCGAAGATGGCGCGGAAACCGACCTCGACCTGGGCCATTACGAGCGCTTCATCCGCACCAAGATGACCCAGGGCAACAATTTCACCACCGGGCGCGTCTACGAGCACGTGCTGCGCAAGGAGCGTCGCGGCGATTACCTGGGCGGCACGGTCCAGGTCATTCCCCACATTACCGACGAGATCAAGCGCCGGGTGATCGAGGGCGGCAAGGATTACGACGTGGCGCTGGTGGAAATCGGCGGCACCGTGGGCGACATCGAGTCGCTGCCGTTTCTCGAGTCGATTCGTCAGTTGCGCAGCGAGGTGGGGGCCAATCGGGCAATCTTCATGCACCTGACCCTGGTGCCCTACATCAAGACGGCCGGAGAGACCAAGACCAAGCCGACCCAGCACAGCGTCAAGGAACTGCGCTCGATCGGTATCCAGCCCGATATCCTGATCTGTCGCAGCGAAGTCGAACTCGAGGAGAGCGAGCGGCGCAAGATCGCATTGTTTACCAACGTCGAGGAACGTGCCGTCGTGCCGTTGCAGGACGCCGATACTATCTATCGCATCCCGCTGATGCTGCACGAGTTCGGCCTCGACGAGATCGTCTGCGACAAGCTGCGCCTCGATGCGCCGCAGGCCGATCTGTCCGAGTGGATCCGCGTCCTCGACGCCAAGCTCAATCCGCTCAAGTCGATCAACATCGCCATGGTCGGCAAGTACATGGATCTGCTCGATGCCTACAAGTCACTCAACGAGGCGCTGATTCACGCCGGCATCCAGTCGCGGGTCAAGATCAACATCGACTACATCGATGCCGAGATCATCGAGCGCCACGGTACCGAGCGCCTGGCCGGCAAGGATGCGATCCTGGTGCCCGGCGGCTTCGGCGAGCGTGGTGTGGAAGGCAAGATCATGACCGCCCGCTACGCTCGCGAGCAGGGCGTTCCCTATCTCGGTATCTGCCTGGGCATGCAGGTGGCGGTCATCGAATATGCGCGTAACGTGGTCGGCTGGGACGATGCCAATTCCACCGAGTTCACCCACGATACCCGCCACCCGGTGGTCGGCCTGATCACCGAGTGGGTCAACGCCGAAGGCAAGATCGAACTGCGCGACGCGGCCGCCGATCTGGGCGGTACCATGCGCCTGGGCGGTCAGGTCTGTCATCTCAAGTCGGGTTCCAGGGCGCACCAGGCCTATGGCCTCGAGGACGTCACCGAGCGCCATCGTCACCGTTACGAGGTCAATAACCAGTTCGTCGACGACCTGGAGAAGGCCGGCCTGGTGATCTCGGGCAAGAGCGTCGACAATTCCCTGGTGGAGATGATCGAACTGCCGGATCACCCGTGGTTCGTGGCCTGTCAGTTCCACCCGGAGTTCACCTCCACCCCGCGTGACGGGCATCCGTTGTTCTCAGGCTTCGTCAATGCAGCGCTGGAGCACAAGGCCGCCCGCGCACGCGCCCAGGCCCAAGGCTAGGATCGGTCGATTGCCACGCAGGAGCGACGACATGGCAGATACCCAACGCAACATCGAATTTGCCGGCCTCAGTGCCGGCAATTCATTGCCGCTGATGCTGTTCGGCGGCATGAATGTACTGGAGTCCCGCGAGATGGCGCTCGAGGTCGCCGAGACCTATGTCGATGTCTGCGCGCGGCTGGGCATTCCCTATGTCTTCAAGGCCAGCTTCGACAAGGCCAACCGCAGTTCCATCCACTCCTATCGTGGCCCTGGACTGGACAAGGGGCTGGCGATCCTCGATGAGGTCAAGTCACGCTTTGGCGTGCCGGTGATCACCGACGTCCACGAGCCCTGGCAGGCCGCGCCGGCGGCCGAGGTCGCCGATGTCATTCAGTTGCCTGCCTTCCTGGCCCGCCAGACCGACCTGGTGGTCGCCATGGCCGCTACCGGCGCAGTAATCAACGTCAAGAAGCCGCAGTTCGTCGCGCCGCATGAAATGCGTCATATCATTGCCAAGTGCCGCGAGGCCGGCAACGACCGGATCATTCTCTGCGAGCGCGGATCGAGCTTCGGTTACAACAACCTCGTCGTCGACATGCTCGGCGTCGGCGAGATGAAGCAGACTGGCTACCCGGTCATCTTCGACGTCACCCATTCGCTGCAGCGCCCGGGCGGGCGTGCCGACAGTGCCGACGGTCGCCGCGCCCAGGTTTTCGACCTGGCCCGGGCTGGCGTTGCCGTGGGCCTGGCCGGACTGTTCCTGGAGGCGCATCCCGCCCCGGACAAGGCGCTCTGCGATGGCCCCTGTGCCTTGCCGCTGGACAAGCTGGAGCCGTTTTTGAGCCAGATGCAGCAGATCGATGCACTGGTCAAGGGCTTCCCTGAGGTTCAGGTCAGCTAGCTTCGCTACCGATAAAACACAACCGATTAAGGAAGATACGACATGGCAGAAATCGTCGACATTCGCGCTCTCGAAGTCCTCGACTCGCGCGGCAATCCGACCGTTCAGGCCGACGTGACCCTGGCCAGCGGTGCGCATGGCAGCGCCTGTGCCCCGTCCGGTGCCTCCACCGGTTCCCGCGAGGCGCTGGAACTGCGTGACGGCGACAAGTCGCGCTATCTGGGCAAGGGCGTGCTCAAGGCGGTCGAGGCCGTCAACGGCAAGATTCGTGACCGCCTGAAAGGCATGGATGCCAACGACCAGCGAGCCCTGGACCAGGCCATGCTCGAACTCGACGGTACCGACAACAAGGCCAATCTTGGCGCCAACGCTATCCTCGCCGTGTCGCTGGCCGCCGCCAAGGCCGCCGCTGCCGAGAAGGGCGTGCCGCTCTATGCGCATATTGCCGAGCTTTACGGCCAGCCGGGCAAGTACACCATGCCGGTGCCGATGATGAACATCATCAACGGCGGCGAGCATGCCGACAACAACGTCGACATGCAGGAATTCATGATCCAGCCGGTCGGCGCGCCGAGCTTCCGCGAAGCGCTGCGCATGGGTGCCGAGGTGTTCCATGCCCTGAAGAAGGTGCTGGCATCTCGCGGTCTGGCCACCTCGGTGGGCGACGAAGGTGGCTTCGCGCCGAACCTGGATTCCAATGCCGAAGCGTTGGCGGTCATCAAGCAGGCGATCGCCGATGCCGGCTATACGCTGGGCAAGGACATCACCCTGGCGCTCGACTGCGCCTCCTCCGAATTCTACGAGAACGGCGAGTACAACCTGGCCGGCGAAGGCAAGCGTTATGACGCCGCGGGTTTTGCCGATTATCTGGCCGAGCTGGTGTCACAGTATCCCATCGTGTCCATCGAGGACGGCATGGACGAGTCCGACTGGGACGGCTGGAAGCTGCTCACCGAGAAACTCGGCGATCGCGTGCAGCTGGTCGGCGACGACCTGTTCGTGACCAATACCCGTATCCTCAAGCGTGGCATCGACGAGTCCATCGGCAACTCGATTTTGATCAAGTTCAACCAGATCGGTTCGTTGTCCGAAACGCTGGACGCCATCAAGATGGCTCAGGACGCCGGCTTCACCGCGGTGATTTCGCACCGCAGTGGCGAGACCGAGGACACCACCATCGCCGATCTGGCCGTGGCGACGTCCGCCGGGCAGATCAAGACCGGCTCGCTGAGCCGCTCGGACCGCATCGCCAAGTACAACCGCCTGCTGGTCATCGAGCAGGAACTCGGCGACAAGGCCGTCTATCCCGGCCTCAAGGCCATCAAGGGTCAGGGCTGATCCTGCCTCGCGTTACGGTGCCGGCGATCCCGGCACCGTTTTCCTGCTCTCTCGTCGCCAATCCTTTCCCGCCGCTGGTTGCCTGAGCATGGCAGCTATCCTTGTCCGCAAATTCTCCAAGTCTTGTAGGAAATTGCCTACAGAATGGGGTCGCTTTTGCAGACGGGAAATGCCCGTACAAAGAGAATTAGCGAATCTTTATATTCTATCTATCTGTTTTCCAAGTGGAAAAAAACAATGCTCAAGTTGTGCCGCTTGGCTGCCGATAAAGGGGCCCCTTTGCGGCACTGCGAAAGACTGAGACAATGATCTCGGGATTTGGGAGTGGGGTAGCCCACGACCGGCAGGATGCTAGGGATACAGATCAAGGCTCGTCCGGTGCTGCGGGGAAGTGGCTTCTGGACAAGGATCAGGGTCAAAGGATATCGGACACAGGGAGGTGTCCAAGGACGAGCTGGGAGCGGGCGGCCTACGGGCCGCCTTTTTCGTGTCTGAATGCTCGCCAAAAGGTTTCCCGGCACACTTGGTCAGCGTGCCGGGTGGCATGGGAGGGAATGGCGTTTCAGCGCTCCAGATACTGTAGCTTGTCGGACTTGCCGTCCCATTCCTCGGCTTCCGGCAGCGGATCCTTCTTCTCGGTAATATTGGGCCAGACTTCCGCAAGCTCGGTATTGATCTCGAGAAACTCTTTCTGATCGTCCGGTAGCTCATCTTCCGAATAGATGGCTTCGGCGGGGCACTCGGGCTCGCACAGGGCACAATCAATGCACTCGTCGGGGTGAATGACCAGGAAGTTCGGCCCTTCGTAGAAACAGTCGACCGGACAGACCTCGACGCAATCGGTGTACTTGCAACGAATGCAGTTTTCGGTAACGACGAACGTCATGGGGTGTCTCCCTCAATCTTGGTGTTCCGGTGCGGCGGGCGCCGGGATCTCATCAGCCAGTTATAAGTGATCGAAGCCTATATAAGGCTTGATTCTAAAATGGGGCCATTCTAGAGTCCCCCGCCATTCATCGGCAAGCGAGCATTATGATCGTTTGGGCATGAGGAAATAGCCTGCCTCATGCAGCCCCGATGCAGGCTAGACGCTCTCGCGCCAACGGTAGAGCAATTCCAGTGCCTGGCGCGGCGACAGCTCATCCAGCGCCAGGCCAGCGAGTTCCTCGACGACCGGGTGAGGCGACGTGGCGAACAGGTCGGGTTGCTGGGGAGTCGGGGATGCCAGCGTCGTGCCGTGGGCCGGCTTACGCTGGCCCTGGTCGACTTCCTGCTGTTCGAGGCCCGCCAGCTTCTCGCGGGCCCTGGCAATCACCGCCTGCGGCACCCCGGCCAGTTGCGCCACCTGCAGGCCGTAGCTCTGGCTGGCAGGCCCTTCCTCGACACGGTGCATGAAGACGATGCCGTCGCGATGCTCGGCCGCCGTCAGGTGGACGTTGGCCACACCCTCCATCTGCTCGGCCAGCGCCGTCATCTCGAAGTAGTGTGTGGCGAACAGCGTGAACGCCTTCACGCGGGCCAGATGCTCGGCGCTGGCCCAGGCCAGCGACAGGCCGTCGAAGGTACTGGTACCACGCCCGATCTCATCCATAAGCACCAGGCTCTGATCGGTGGCGTTGTGCAGGATGCTGGCGGTTTCGGTCATCTCGACCATGAACGTCGAGCGGCCGCCGGCCAGGTCGTCGCTGGAGCCGATGCGCGTGAAGATACGATCCAGCGGGCCGATCTCTGCACGGTCGGCGGGCACGAAGCTGCCGCAATGAGCGAGCAGGGCGATCAGTGCAGCCTGGCGCATGTAGGTGGACTTGCCGCCCATGTTGGGCCCGGTGATCACCAGCATGTGGCGGCGCGGGTCGAGCTTGAGATCATTGGGCACGAACGGCCGGTCGCTGACATGCTCGACGACCGGGTGGCGCCCGCCCTCGATGCATAGCCCCGGTGTGTCGAGCAGTTGCGGACGCACGAAATCCAGCGCCTGGGCGCGTTCGGCGAAGGCCGCCAGCACGTCGAGGGCGGCCAGCGAGCGTCCGGTGGCCTGCAGGGCGTCGAGGTCGGCATTGAGCGTGTCGAGCAGGCTCTCATAGAGCAGCTTTTCGCGGGCCAAGGCGCGCGACTTGGCCGACAGCGCCTTGTCCTCGAACTCCTTGAGCTCGGGAATGATGAAGCGCTCGGCGTTCTTGAGCGTCTGGCGACGAATGTAGTCGGCCGGTGCCTCGCGGGCCTGGGCGCGGGGGATCTCGATGTAGTAACCGTGTACGCGGTTGTAGCCGACCTTGAGCCCGGCCAGCCCGGTGCGCTCGCGCTCGCGGGTTTCCAGCTTGATCAGGTAGTCGCCGGCGTGCTCGGCCAGGCCGCGATACTCGTCGAGTTCCTCGTCGAAACCTTCGGCGAGTACGCCACCGTCACGAATCACCACGGGCGGGTTGTCGACCAGGGCGCGGGTCAGCGTGCCGGCGAGTTCGGGGTAGGGGCGGATGTGGCGGCGCAGCTCGTCGAGGGCTGTACCTTCGTCGAGTTCGCTCAGTTCGTGTTGCAGCTCCGGCAGGGCGTTGAGCGCATCGCGCAGGCGTGCCAGGTCGCGCGGGCGGGCGCTGCGCAACGCGACCCTGGCCAGGATGCGCTCCACGTCGCCAATCTGCTTGAGCCTGTCGCGCAGGCTCACGAAGCCCTCCTGGGCCAGCAGCAGTTGCACGGCGGCCTGGCGGGCGGCGACGTGCTCGCGGTTGCGCAGCGGGCGGTTGAGCCAGCGCTTGAGCAGACGCGAGCCCATTGCCGTGGCGGTGGTGTCGAGGACACTGGCCAGGGTGTTGTCGCCGGTGCCGCCAAGGTTGGTGTCGATTTCCAGGTTGCGGCGGCTGGCAGCATCGATCACGACCGCATCGTCACGACTTTCCACGCCCAGGGCAGTGACGTGCGGCAGGCGCGAACGCTGGGTATCACGGGCATAGTCGACCAGCACCCCGGCAGCGGTGATGGCGCATTCCAGGTGGGCACAGCCGAAACCGCGCAGGTCGGCGACGCCGAACTGGTCGCACAGCAGACGGTTCGAGGACTCCAGGTCGAACAACCATTCGCTCTGGCGCTTGAGTCCGGCACGGTCGGCCAGTGCCGGGGCCAGCTCGAGCCCGTCGGCGATCAGCAGTTCCGCCGGCGCCAGGCGGTGCACCTCGGCGAGCATGTCCGCCTCGCCATCGACCTCGAGCACGCTGAAGCGGCCACTGGACAGTTCCAGCCAGGCCAGGCCCCAGCGTTCGCCCTGACAGTGAAGCGCCAGCAGCAGATTGTCGCGCTTGGCGTCGAGCAGCGCCTCATCGTGCAGCGTGCCGGGAGTGACAATGCGCACCACCTTACGCTCCACCGGGCCCTTGCTGGTCGCGGGATCGCCCATCTGCTCGCAGATCGCCACCGATTCGCCGGCACGTACCAGGCGCGCCAGGTAACCCTCGGCGCTGTGATAGGGCACCCCGGCCATGGGAATCGGCTTGCCCCCCGACTGGCCGCGCTGGGTCAGGGTAATGTCGAGCAACTGGGCAGCACGACGGGCGTCGTCGTAGAACAGCTCGTAGAAGTCACCCATGCGATAGAAGAGCAGTACGTCGGGATGCTCGCGCTTGATCTTCAGGTATTGCGCCATCATCGGCGTGTGCTGGGCACGTTTCGTCTCGACCGCGTCTTGCATGAGGCTGGCATTTCCCGTGTGGCTATGGGCGTATCACGCTGGGGCATTTGCTGGTCGGCCATTCTATCGTAGTCCGATGGGGCGTCGACAGGTCGACATACGCCTGTGGTTCCCGGTCAAGTCGTCTACGCTCCAAGTGGTGCGCTCCATAAACAGGGAAAAGGAACGCGGAGCGCTCGACGCGCAGGTAACTGAACCAGGGAGTGGACGTGGTCAAGGCAGCTCGACGGATCCTCGTGACGCTGGCCTGTATCGTGGTATTGCTGGTGGCCGGCATGCTTCTTCTCGAGTCGCAGTGGGCTCGTGGCTGGCTGGAAGGCCAGATCAGTCAGCGCCTGAACGGGCGCAATGTCGAGATCGGCAGCCTGGATATCGGCTGGGGATGGCCGCTGACCGTGCATCTCGAGGACATCACTGTAGCCAATCCCGACTGGGCAGCCCACGACCAGATGCTCGATATCGAGGCGCTGGATATCGCCGTGAATCCCGGTGCACTGATGACGGGCCAGCTCGAACTGGAGCGTCTCGGGCTCAGCCATCCTGAAATCCATCTTGCCAGGCGCGAGGATGGCACGTCGAATTGGGGAGCGCTGACCGGTCAACAGGATCAGCAGGGTGGCGGCGGTCTTGGCATCAGTCCCGATGTCCTCAAAATCGACGATGGTCACCTGACCTACCGGGATCCCACCCTCGATGCGGACCTGAGCGTGGACTTCCGAACCCGCAGCAACGATGACGGTACTCGCGAACTGATGGTCGAGGCGCAGGGAACCTTCCAGGGTCTGCCGCTCGAGCTCAGTGGTCACGGTGGCTCCCCATCCCGGGCCCTGGCAGGCAATAACGGCAATGCGTATCCCCTCATGATGCAAGGCCAACTCGGCCAACTACAGGCAAGTTTCGATGGGCGGCTTCGTGATATCTCGCAACCCGCCAGCCTGGAAGGACAGCTGGACGTGTCCGCTCCCCAGGCGGCGAACCTGGCGAAAATGCTCGGGCGCCCTTCGCTTGAGCTACCCGCGCTGGAACTGCACGGCAAGATTGGCCATCAGGACGATCAATGGTCGCTACAGAATGCCACCGCCCAGCTAGGCGAAACCCAGGTAGAGGGCTCGGTGAGTATCGCCACGGGAGGAGAGCGGCCCACGATCGACGCCCAGCTTCATGCCGATCGTCTCGATCTGTCGAGCTGGGGCCTGTTCGAGGGCAACGATCAGGCTCGGCAGTCTGCCCAGGAGCGCTCGGGCCAGTCCAGACCGTGGGACCAGCGCCTGGCCCAACAGCTTGCGCCGTTGCAGAAGTACGATGCCCAGTTCGACTTGACGGTCGACCGACTCGCTTATGCCGATACAACGCTTCAGGATGTGGCTCTGAAAGGGGCTCTGGATCAGGGAACGCTGGATATCCAGCGCCTGCATGCCGCCCAGGATCGTCCTCAGGGTCAGGGGGAGCTGACAGCGCAGGGCCAGCTCGAGGTACGCGACGAAACGCTGACCGCCGACCTCGAGGCGCAGCTTTCCAAGCTCGACATGGACAAGGCCCTGGCCCCACTGGGCTATGATGGGCTGGGAACCTGGAGTGGGAAGGTCGGTGTAACACTGCCAGCCAACGCTGCGTCGCAGGGCAACCGCCCGCAGCTCGATGCTCAGCTCGACATTGGGCATCTCGATCTCACGCAGTTGGGTCTCATGCCCCAGGACGGCGAGTCGCAGGCGTCGCATGGCACCGGTGAGAAACCTGCCTGGGATCGTCAACTGGCGCAGCAGTTGGCACCGCTGCAACGCGTCGATGCCCGGATCGATCTGACGGTTGACCGGCTGAGCTATGGCAACAGCCAGCTCAGCGACGTGGCGCTGCAGGGCAGCCTGGAGGCAGGCACGCTGGACATTGAGCGCCTGCATGCCACTCAATCTCAGGATCAAGCAAGAGGGCCGGGTGAATTGAGCGCCCAGGGCCAGGTCGAGATTCGCGACAGTACGCTCACCGCCGACCTCGAGGCTCAGTTGGACCAGGTCGACATGAATGATGCGTTGGCACCGTTCGGCTACGCTGGCCTGGGCACCTGGGATGGCCAGGTCGGCCTGCAATTGCCGCCCGATGCTGCGGCACAGGGCAACCGTCCGACCATCGAGGCTCAACTCGACATCGATCACTTGGACCTGGCGCAACTGGGCGTGACGCAGGGATCCGATGAAGAGGCAGCCCAGGATGGTGAGGCGCCGTCAGACAGTGCCGCCTGGGACCGCGACCTGGCGGAAGGGCTCGAGCCGCTGCGGCGTTTCAATGCCCAGGCCGACCTGTCGATAGACCGGTTGAGCTACGGCGACACCCAACTGCGCAATGTTGCGCTGCAGGGAAGTCTCGAAGCGGGGCGCCTGGACGTGCAGAACCTGCACCTGGAACAGGATCAGGGGACGCTGACGGCTCAGGGGGTGCTGAGCATCCAGCCTCAGACACTGGGCGGTGATATCGATGCGCAACTGTCCCGGTTCGACTTGGGTGAGGCGCTGGCGCCGCTGGGCAATCGTGACCTGGGCACATTGGACGGCCGGCTGAATGTGCGCCTCGAGGAGGGCGAGTTGATAGCCGACAATACGTCGGTGGATTACCGGCTGCCCTCGCAGGACCTGTTCCTGCACATCAATGCCGATGCCATCGACCTGGCCGGCTCTTCGGCGCCGGGTGTTCGTCTGCAAGGCCGTGGCCGGCACAACGGCAAGCCGTTCGAATACGACCTGAAGGTCGGGCCACTGTTCAACCTGCGCAACCCCGGCAAGCCGTATCCCGTCCAGGGGCAGGTCACGTCCGAGCAATCCCGGCTTTACGTGGACGGCACGATCGAGAAGCCGCTTGAGCTTGGACGCATTCGAACGTCATTCGAGCTGTCCGGGCCCAATCCGGCCCGTCTCAACACCCTGACGGGGCTCAACTTTCCTGCCTTGCCGCCATACGAGCTGCGTGGCGAACTGCGGGTCAGGGACGATCTGGTCCGTATGCTGAATTTCGATGGCACCTTCGGCAACAGCGATATCAATGGCGACATGCGACTGCGACTGGGGGAGCGCGACATGCTCTGGGCAACGTTGCATTCGCAACGCCTGGACCTGGATGACCTGGCGCCGCTGACCGGCAGCCCGCCCGAGACAGGAAGCGGGGAATCCGCATCGCCCGCCCAGCAGGCTCGGGCTCGCCAGGAAGGAGGCCGGCAAGATCTGTTCTCCGATCGCCAGTGGGATTTGCAGGGATTGCGCCGGATGGACGCGCATGTCGTCTATAGCGCTGACAACGTGGACTCCGAATACGTCCCCCTGTCCGACGTGTCACTGGATCTGACGCTGGAAAATGGCGTATTGACTCTCGATCCATTGCGCATGGGACTCGGGGGCGGAACGGTTGTCGCCCAGTTGCGGCTGGATGCCCATGGTCAGGTACTGGACGGTAATCTCGACCTGTCGGTACGCCAGGTCAATCTCAAGCCGGTCCTGCGGCGTGCCGGGGCGTCGGAAGTCGCCGAGGACTCGGCGGGTACCTTGGGTGGTCAGGGGCAGGTGCGCTTCGCTGGCGGCTCGATGGACGAGGTCATGGCGAGCCTGAACGGCCGGCTGGAATTGGCCATGTCCGGCGGGCGGCTGGACATGCTGTTGCTGGAGGGTGTCGGCCTAGACGCGGGCGAAGCGCTGATGGCCGCGTTGGCCGATGCCGACAAGGTGCCCTTGCGCTGCGCCTACACCCGTCTCGATGCCGAAAGCGGTATTGCCAGGGTCGATCAGTTTTTCATCAGTACCGTGGATTCGAACATTACCGGTGGTGGCGAGATCGACCTGGATCACGAGCGGCTGGACCTGGCTTTCGAGGCACACCCCAAGGACCCCAGCCTGCTGGCCTCCGACTCACCGGTCCAGGTTCAGGGTCCGCTCACTGAACCCCAGGTGGACGTGGTGTCCGGGGAACTGATCGCGCGGGGCGTGCTTTCCCTGCTGGGGGCTGTGGTCGCGCCGCCGCTGGCGATCCTACCCTGGGTGGAGCCGGGCCTGGGCGAGGGCGCGGGTCCCGGCTGCCAGCAGGTGCTCGACGAGTCACGCATGGCACAGCCAGCGTCAGGAACCTGAGGGCGGGCCAGGCTTCTGTTAAGCTCCCTGCATGGCTTTCTGACGAGGACTCCGCGTGAGCGACAACGTGGCTAATGATGCTGAATTGCATGCACTCAGCGAGCGCCTGCAGCGGGCCTGCCTGGCACAACGCCTGTCGGTGACCACCGCCGAGTCGTGTACCGGCGGCGGCGTGGCCAGTGCCATTACCGATATTGCCGGCAGTTCCGCATATTTCGAGACCGGGTATGTCACCTATTCCAACTCCGCCAAGACGCGTTTGCTGAATGTGCCGCCGGCAACCCTCGAAACCTGCGGTGCGGTCAGCCGCGAGACGGTGATCGCCATGGTTGTCGGCGCCTGTCGCGAAAGCGGTGCCGACCTCGGCGTGGCCATCAGCGGCGTTGCCGGGCCAGGCGGCGGTAGTCCGGAAAAGCCGGTGGGTACGGTGTGGTTCGCCTGGGGCGATGTTCACGACCAGCAGGCGACTTGTCTGCATCTCGCCGGGGACCGCCGGGCAGTGCGCGAGCAGGCGGTGCGCGTGGCCTTGGAAGGGCTGATCCGCTGGATCGAAGCCGCATGAGTCGCTCCGGGAGGAGAAGAATTTATGCGTGCCGGGAGTAGGCGAGTGACGAATTTTTCGTCATAATACTGTCTAGCCATACAGTGATTGGAGTGCCAGTCGACGCTGGCATGCGAGCCCAGAGCCGGGTATCGCGCCAACCTACACGTGCTATCAGGAGACATTCATGGCACAGGACGATAACCGTTCCAAAGCGCTCAACGCGGCGCTCTCGCAGATCGAGCGTCAGTTTGGCAAAGGCACCGTGATGCGCTTGGGCGACACGCCCCGTGTGACGATGCCGTCGATTTCCACCGGCTCGCTGGGGCTAGACATTGCTCTGGGCATCGGCGGCCTGCCATTGGGCCGCGTCGTCGAGATTTTCGGGCCGGAGTCCTCGGGCAAGACCACGCTGACGCTGTCGGTGATCGCCCAGGCCCAGAGGCAGGGCAAGACCTGCGCCTTCATCGATGCCGAGCACGCACTCGATCCGAGCTATGCCGAAAAACTGGGCGTCAACCTCGACGACCTGCTGGTCTCGCAGCCGGATACCGGCGAGCAGGCACTGGAGATCTGCGACATGCTGGTGCGCTCCGGCGGGGTCGACGTGATCATCATCGACTCGGTGGCGGCACTGACGCCACGTGCCGAGATCGAAGGCGAGATGGGCGACTCCCACGTTGGTCTGCAGGCCCGCCTGATGTCCCAAGCCTTGCGCAAGATCACTGGCAACATCAAGAACGCCAACTGCATGGTGGTGTTCATCAACCAGATCCGCATGAAGATCGGCGTGATGTTCGGTAGCCCCGAAACCACCACCGGCGGTAACGCGCTCAAGTTCTACTCCAGTGTGCGCCTCGATATTCGCCGCACCGGCTCGGTCAAGCAGGGTGACGAGGTGACCGGCAACGAGACCCGCGTCAAGGTGGTCAAGAACAAGGTGTCGCCGCCGTTCCGCCAGGCCGAGTTCCAGATCCTCTACGGCAAGGGCATCTATCATGCCGGCGAGGTGATTGACCTGGGCGTGCAGTGCAAGCTGGTCGACAAGGCGGGTGCCTGGTACAGCTACCAGGGCAACAAGATCGGTCAGGGCAAGGCCAACGCGGCCCAGTTCCTCGAGGACAATCCGGCGATCATGGAAGAGATCGAGAGCCAGATCCGGGCCCAACTGCTGGCTAGCGTCGAGCCCAAGGCCAAGGATGCCGAGCCGGCAGCCCAGGAAGCGGCGGCCCTCGACGACGATAGCGACGACACGCTGCTCTAAGGTTCGTCATGACCGACGCGGCCACGCCCCAGGCAAACTCGCCTCGCGACGATGCCATCCGTCTGCTGGCCCGACGTGAGTATGCTCGCGCCGAGCTGGAGCGACGCTTGGCCGCCAAGGGACATGCACCGCAAGCCATCGGGCAAGCCCTTGATTCGCTGGCCGAGGAGGGGCTGCAGTGCGATGCGCGTTTCGCCGAAATCTTCGTGCGTTCGCGTGTAGCCCGCGGGCAGGGGCCGATCAAGATTCGTGCCGAACTCGGCGAGCGAGGCATCGCCGCCGAGCAGGCCCGCCAGGCCTTCGCCGAGGCCGAGTGCCGTGAGGCGGTGGATTGGTTCGCGCTGGCCTGCGAGACCTTGGCCAAGCGTTTTTCCGGCCCCGGCGAGGGGTCACGTGAACGCGCCCGGCGGGAACGCTTCCTTGCCGGGCGCGGCTTCGACTTCGACCAGGTTCGCCACGCGCTGGCGCATGCCTGGGATCGCGACTGATTCCCTCCTTCCCCTTTATTGCCCCTTTAGTCGCTTGACAAGTGCGTTATACTAATGCGCCTTGTTACGGCCCCGGGTGGCGCCTTTTCGTTAACGCCAGGCCATCGGCTGCCCAGGTTCTGGGTAGTGGCCGCTCGCCCGCAGCGCCCAAACGCTCATTTTCACGGGTTTTCTATGAAAAGCGCAGACATCAGACAGGCCTTCTTGAGCTTCTTCGAAGAGCAGGGGCATACCATCGTACCGTCGAGCTCGCTGGTGCCCGACAACGATCCAACCCTGCTGTTCACCAATGCCGGCATGGTGCCGTTCAAGGACGTCTTCCTGGGGCGCGATCCGCGTCCCTACGTGCGTGCGACCTCGGCGCAGCGCTGCGTGCGCGCGGGCGGCAAGCACAACGACCTCGACAACGTCGGTTATACCGCACGTCACCACACGTTCTTCGAAATGCTGGGCAACTTCAGCTTCGGCGACTACTTCAAGCGCGATGCGATCCGCTTTGCCTGGACGTTTCTTACCGAGCGCCTGGGCCTGCCCGCCGAGAAGCTGTGGGTCACGGTGCATGTCAGTGACGACGAGGCCGAGACGATCTGGAAGGAAGAGATCGGTATCGACCCCGAACGCTTCTCGCGACTCGACGAGGACAACTTCTGGCAGATGGGCGACACCGGTCCCTGCGGTCCGTCGTCGGAGATCTTCTTCGATCACGGCCCCGACGTCTTTGGTGGTCCTCCCGGTAGTCCGGACGAGGATGGCGATCGCTACATCGAGATCTGGAACCTGGTGTTCATGCAGTTCGACCGCGATGCCGCGGGCAACCTGAATCCGCTGCCCAAGCCGTCCATCGATACCGGCATGGGGCTGGAGCGTGTCGCTGCAGTGCTGCAGGGCGTGCACTCCAACTACGAGATCGACCTGTTCCAGAGCCTGCTCGAGGCCGCTGCCGAGATCATCGGGCATGCGGACACCACGACGCCGTCGCTGCGTGTTATCGCCGACCATATCCGTTCCTGCGCGTTCCTGATCACCGATGGCGTACTGCCATCCAACGAAGGGCGCGGCTACGTACTGCGCCGGATCATTCGCCGCGCCATCCGTCACGGACACAAGCTTGGTGCTCGCGAGCCGTTCTTCCACAAGCTGGTCGCGGCGCTGGATGCCGAGATGGGCGAGGCCTACCCGGAGCTGCGCAAGGCGCGTGCGCAGATCGAGAAGGTCCTGCTCAAGGAAGAAGAGCAATTTGCACGCACGCTCGATCATGGCATGGGCCTGCTCGAAGCGGCGCTTGGCGAACTGGACGGTGACACATTGCCCGGCGAGACCGTCTTCAAGCTCTACGATACCTACGGCTTTCCCTACGACCTGACGGCCGATATCTGCCGCGAGCGCGGCGTGACGCTGGATGAGACGGGCTTCCAGCGCGAACTCGAAGCCCAGCGCGAACGCGCACGTGCCGCGAGCCAGTTCGGTGCCGACTACTCGGCCAGCGTCGATGTCGAAGGCAAGACTGAATTTACCGGTTACGAGCGGCTCGAGGACGAGTCCCGTGTCACCGCGCTAATCGATGAGAGCGGCAACGCCCTGGCCGAACTCGACGAGGGGGCCAAGGGCGTGGTGGTGCTCGATCGTACCCCGTTCTACGGTGAGTCGGGCGGTCAGGCCGGCGATACCGGCTATCTCGAGGCTGACGGGGTGCGCTTCCAGGTCACCGATACGCAGAAGCAATCCGGCCACCATCTGCACCATGGGGTCGTCGTCCAGGGGCGCCTGAGTGTGGGCGCCACGTTGCGCCCGCGCGTCGACGCCAGCCTGCGTGCCGCGACCATGCGCAACCACTCGGCGACCCACCTGCTTCACGAGGCGCTCAAGCGCGTGCTTGGCGAGCATGTCCAGCAGAAAGGCTCATTGGTCACCGCCGATCGCCTGCGCTTCGACTTCAGTCACTTCGAGGCCATGACCCGCGAACAACTGGCCGAAGTCGAGGCCATCGTCAACCAGCAGGTCCTGGCCAACGCCGATACGTGCATCGAGCACATGACGCTCGACGAGGCCAAGGCCAAGGGCGCGGCAGCCCTGTTCGAGGCCAAGTACGGCGACGACGTACGCGTACTGACGATCGGGGCCGATGGTTTCTCCATCGAATTGTGCGGCGGCACCCACGTCATGCGCAGCGGCGACATCGGTGCCTTCCACATCCTCGCTGAGACCGGCATCGCTGCCGGCGTGCGGCGCATCGAGGCGGTGACCGGCGAAGGGGCGCTCGATTATTTCCGCGATCAGGAAGCCAGCCTGGTGCGCATCGGCGAGCGCCTCAAGGCCAAGCCCGAACAGGTCGAGGAGCGTGTCGAGTCGCTGATCGAGCGCAACCGTACGCTGGAGAAGGAGCTGGAACGACTCAAGGGCAAGCTGGCCAGTGCGGCGGGCAATGACATGCTGGCCGACGTCCGCGACATCGCCGGGGTCAAGGTGCTGGCCAAGCAGGTCGAGGGCGTGTCCGGCAAGGAACTGCGTGGCCTGATGGACCAGCTCAAGAACAAGCTGGGCTCCGGCATCCTGGTGCTGGGTGCGACGGAGGGCAGCAAGGTCAGCCTGATCGCCGGGGTGACCGACGATTTGACCTCACGCATCCGCGCCGGTGATCTGGTCAATCACGTTGCGGCGCAGGTCGGCGGCAAGGGGGGCGGTCGTGCTGACATGGCCCAGGCGGGCGGCAGCGACAGCGGCGCCTTGCCCGGTGCGCTGGACAGCGTTCCTGGTTGGGTCTCGTCGCAACTGGGCTAGAATCGAGTCAAGGGCCGGCTGGCAATCGCCTCGGCCCTTTCTTTGTGTTTGACGTTCGGGCTTTGTAATAGACGTTCGGGTTTCGACGTTTTCATTCACGAACCACGGATAGGCATGTTATGGCGCTATACGTACAGAAATTCGGCGGCACCTCGGTGGGCTCGGTAGAGCGCATCAAGGCCGTGGCCGACAAGGTCAAGCGATTTCGTGACGAGGGTCACCAGGTCGTGGTCGTCGTTTCGGCAATGAGCGGCGAGACCAACCGTCTCATCGAACTCGCTGGACAGATCAATGACGAGCCGACGCCGCGCGAGATGGACATGCTGGTGTCCACCGGTGAGCAGGTGACGATTTCGCTATTGGCCATGGCTCTGCAGAAGCTGGGCGTGCCGGCGACTTCCTACACCGGGGCGCAGGTTGGCATCCAGACCGACAGTGCGCACACCAAGGCGCGCATCCAGCGCATCGAGACCGATGAGCTGCGCGAGGATCTCGACGAAGGCAAGGTCGTCGTCGTGGCCGGTTTCCAGGGGGTCGACGAGGAAGGCAACATCACCACGTTGGGTCGTGGCGGTTCGGACACTACCGGCGTGGCGCTGGCCGCGGCGCTCAAGGCCGATGAATGCCAGATCTATACCGATGTCGACGGTGTCTATACCACCGACCCGCGCGTCTGTTCCAAGGCCCAGCGTCTCGAGACCATCACTGTCGAGGAGATGCTCGAGCTGGCCAGCCTGGGCTCCAAGGTCCTGCAGATCCGTGCCGTCGAGTTCGCCGGCAAGTACAACGTACCCCTGCGCGTGCTATCCAGCTTCGAGGATGGCCCGGGGACCCTGATCGTCGCTGAATCAGATGAAGAAGAGGATTCCATGGAAGAGCCGCTCATTTCCGGCATCGCCTTTACTGCCAACGAAGCCAAGCTGACCCTGCTTAACACCCCGGACGTGCCGGGCGTGGCTTCGCGTATCCTGGGCCCGATCGCCGACGCCAACATCGAAGTCGACATGATCGTCCAGAACGTGGCGCCGGCAGGTGACTACACCGACTTTACCTTTACTGTCGCCAAGGGCGACTACAAGCAGACCATGAAGATCCTCAAGGATCAGGTCATTCCCGATCTCGGGGGTGGTGAGCTGCGTGGCGATGACAATATCGCCAAGGTGTCTCTCGTCGGTGTCGGCATGCGCTCCCATGCTGGGGTGGCATCCAAGATGTTCCGTGTTCTGGCTGAAGAAAACATCAACATCCGCATGGTGTCGACCTCGGAAATCAAGATTTCCGTGGTGATCGACGAGAAGCAGATGGAACTGGCCGTGCGTGCCCTGCACAAGGCCTTCGGCCTGGACAAAGACAGCGTAGAAAGCGAGTAACGGGGTGCAGAGTTGTACATGCGTTCTACGCTGGGGGTGTAAGGATACCGAAAGGGTTTAATTGCTCTTTCATTCAACGAAACGATCAGGTGTCATACGCCCGCAAATTGGTCTCCGGGCCGCACATGTCGCATAATCGTGCCGGCTCGGGGACAAATAGGCGCAGTGCACCCCGTTGGAAAGACGTCTGAAAGGAGATCAGCATGCTCATCCTGACTCGCCGTGTTGGCGAAACGTTAATGATAGGTGACGAAATTACCGTCACCGTGCTAGGTGTGAAAGGCAACCAGGTGCGTATCGGCGTCAATGCGCCGAAGGACGTTGCGGTACATCGTGAAGAAATCTATCAGCGCATACAGCGCGAGCGATTCGATGACGATGACAATAGCGGTAATCGTTGAAGTGTAGCGGGGAGTTGTGACAGCAAGAAAACAAGAGGTACCAGGGCCCCGCTAGACGACCGAACGGGAACGGGGGAGCTCGAATATTCAGGCTGATGTCATTACCGCTTTCAGAAAAATCCTGCTTGAGGGTGGACAACGGCCAGCAGAATCGGTAACCTACGCGCCGTGTTGATGAGGGAGAGATGGCCGAGTGGCTGAAGGCGCTCCCCTGCTAAGGGAGTATAGGGTTTATAGCCCTATCGAGGGTTCGAATCCCTCTCTCTCCGCCATTCAGTAACTGGAATTGGCATCAACATAGCAATGATGTTCATGGGATGACCATGAAGTCACGCGCCCGTAGCTCAGCTGGATAGAGTACCTGACTACGAATCAGGTGGTCGGAGGTTCGAATCCTCCCGGGCGCGCCATCTTGCTAATGACAGAGGGTTACGACGCACTCTGTCATGCTTCGAAAGACGAAGCACGCCACAGACACATCGTTATGCGCCCGTAGCTCAGCTGGATAGAGTACCTGACTACGAATCAGGTGGTCGGAGGTTCGAATCCTCCCGGGCGCGCCAGATTCCAACACGCCCTCCCTTGTGGAGGGCGTGTTCTGTTTAATACGACAGCTTTTGTTTTCCTTGACAGCAACGAACGCACCGCCAGTCGGCGATGGGTTCGGCGGTCGTTTCGGGCGCGCCCTTGGGCGCGCCTTTTTTCTTTCTTTCAGGCCAGGGCCGCCCGGTCAGGCACGGCCTCTATGGTCTCGTCGTGGGATGCCCGTCCGGGAGCGTAGGGCTGCAGGCCAGCCAGAAACGGTGCCAGGCGGGTCTCGCGGCGCAGGGCGGCGAAGCGCTGTGCCGCTTCGGTATCCCTGGCTCGCATCTGGTTCAGCCATTGCTTGAGCAGCGAGACGATGACCTTGTCGGGCAGGTGCGCCTGCTGGCGGCGCGCATAGGTCGTCAACACGCTGGCGCGACGTGACCAGGGCGTCTCGGGCAGGCGCTCTCCGGTACGTTGCCAGTGGCGGATACGGCGGGCCAGGTCGGGGTCGGCCAGCATGCCGCGCCCCAGCATCACATCCTCGCAGCCGGACAGGCTGCGTGCCTTCCAATATTCTTCCAGGGTCCAGATATCGCCATTGGCAATGACCGGTATCGAGAGCCGGTGTCGGATGCGAGCGATCCATTCCCAGTGGGCCGGCGGTCGGTAGCCCTCGTTGCGTGTACGGGCATGCACGACCAGGTGATGGGCACCCCCGGCCTCGGCGGCCTGGGCGCAGGCCAGCGCCAGGCGGCGGTCGGCAAAACCCAGGCGAACCTTGGCGGTGACCGGTACGGTGCCGGCAGCCGCATCGGCAACCGCGGCCACGGCGCGATAGACGCGCTCAGGATCGCGCAACAACGAGGCGCCGCCGTCATGGCGATTGACCGTCTTGGCCGGGCAGCCAAAGTTGAGATCGAGCCCAATGGCACCGAGGCGGATGGCCTGGCTGGCATTGGCGGCGAGCGCCTGCGGATCGGAGCCGAGCAACTGCAGGTGTACCGGAATGCCGCTGGGCGTGGCAACGACCGGCTCACGCAATTCTGGGCAGTGCTTGTAGAACACGCGCGGAGGTAGCCGGGCATCGACCACGCGCACGAATTCGGTCACGGTCCAGTCGAGGCCTTCGTGACAGGTCAGCAGGTCGCGAGTGATCGCGTCAATGGCCCCTTCCATGGGGGCCAGGCCGATTCGGCCAGGATGTAGTAAATTAACCACGTGACAACCCAACCATGGTGTGATTGCAAACGCCGTGAATTCAGGCAGGTTATTGTAGCAATCGCAAGACGTTCGGTGAGACAGGGTGACCGATTGCTGACAGACAGGAGGGGCGGGGCATGAGTGACGCGCAACTGATACAGGAAGGGCTGAGCCTGATGGCCTTCGGCATGGGCTTCGTGTTCGTATTCCTGACGTTGCTGGTGTTTGCCACCAGCGGCATGTCCCGCCTGGTGATGCGTTTCGCGCCAGCACCGGTGAAGGAGGCGCCGTCTCGCCAGGCACCGCCTCCTGCACGGGCGGACGACGACGTGTTGGCAGCGATCAGTGTGGCGGTGCATCGCTACCGCAAGCGCCACCGGCGCTGAGTCAGGTCAAGGATTCACGCTCGGACGAGGCGGTGCATCCTCGCCGAGCCACTTCTCAAGGGATACAAGGACTAAAAGCCATGACCGAGAACCGACGTGCGCTGGGCATTACCGACGTGGTGCTGCGCGATGCCCACCAATCGCTGTTCGCCACGCGCCTGCGCCTGGACGACATGCTGCCTATCGCCGAGAAGCTCGACCGGGTCGGCTTCTGGTCGGTGGAGTCCTGGGGAGGCGCGACCTTCGATGCCTGCATCCGTTACCTGGGCGAGGACCCCTGGGCCCGCATCCGGGCGCTCAAGGAGGCGATGCCCAACACACGCCAGCAGATGCTGCTGCGAGGCCAGAACCTGCTCGGCTATCGTCATTACGCCGATGACGTGGTGGACAAGTTCGTCGAGCGTGCGCGCGCCAATGGCGTCGATGTGTTCCGCGTCTTCGATGCCATGAACGACCCGCGCAACCTCGAGCGGGCGCTGCAGGCGGTGATCAAGCAGGAAGGTCATGCCCAGGGCACCATTTCCTACACCGTCAGCCCGGTGCACACGCTCGAAGGCTGGGTCGAGCTGGCCCGGCGCATCGAGGCGATGGGCGCGCACTCCATCGCCATCAAGGACATGGCCGGCCTGCTCACACCGTACACCGCTTACGAGTTGGTGTCGCGCCTCAAGCAGCAGTTGTCGATTCCCGTGCACATGCAGTGCCATGCCACCACCGGCCTGTCCACGGCGACCATCCTCAAGGCCGTGGAGGCGGGCATCGATAACGTCGACACTGCCATCTCCTCGATGTCGATGACCTACGGTCACAGCCCCACCGAGTCGGTGGTGGCGATCATGAAGGAGACCGAGCGCGATACCGGGCTCGACCTGGCGCTGCTCGAGGACATCGCTGCTTACTTCCGCGAGGTGCGCAAGAAGTACGCGGCCTTCGAAGGCTCGCTCAAGGGCATCGACTCGCGCATCCTGCTCGCCCAGGTGCCGGGCGGCATGCTCACCAACATGGAAAACCAGCTCAAGGAGCAGGGGGCCGGCGACAAGCTCGACGACGTGCTCAACGAGATTCCCAAGGTGCGCGAGGATCTGGGGTACATCCCGCTGGTCACCCCGACATCGCAGATCGTGGGCACCCAGGCGGTCATGAACGTGATGATGGGCGAGCGCTACAAGTCGATCTCCAAGGAGGTCCAGGCACTGCTCAAGGGCGAATACGGTGCCGCCCCGGCGCCCTTCAACAAGGACCTCCAGCAGCGTGTGCTGGAGGGGGGCGAGCCGATTACCGTGCGCCCGGCGGACAACCTGTCTCCTGAACTGGAGCGCCTGCAGGACGAGTTGCGCGGCAAGGCGCGCGACGAAGGCATCCGCCTGGAAGCGGGCGAACGCGAGATCGATGACGTGCTCACCTATGCCCTGTTTCCGCAGATCGGGCTCAAGTTCCTCAAGAACCGTGACAATCCCGAGGCCTTCGAGCCGGCGCCCCAGGCGCCCGACACGCAGGCCGCCGCGCAGCCATCGGCTCGCTCGACCGCCCCGGCCGAGCCGGCGCATGGGCTGGAAACCTACACCGTCACCGTCAACGGCAAGGCGTACGTGGTCGAAGTGGTGGAAGGCGGCGACATCAGCCAGGTCCAGGCCAGCGGCGAGTCCGCCAGCCAGACCTCGGCGGTCTCCCGCGACGAGGGCTCGGCACCGTCGTCTGGCGAGACGGTGACCGCGCCGCTGGCCGGCAACATCTTCAAGGTCAACGTCACGCCGGGTGACAGCGTCGCCGAAGGCGATGTGGTGATCATCCTCGAGGCCATGAAGATGGAAACCGAAGTGCGTGCCAGTGCCGCCGGCACGGTGTCCGAGGTCAAGGTCAAGGAAGGCGACAGTGTATCCGTGGGCGATACGCTGATCGTGCTTTGAGGACGCCGCTACATGGATAAACTGCTGACACTCTGGTACGGCTCGGGGCTCTACAACCTCAGTATCGGCCAGGCGGTGATGATCGTCGTCGGTCTGTTGCTGCTGTTCCTGGCCATCAACAAGAAGTTCGAACCGCTGCTGCTGGTGCCGATCGGCTTCGGTGGCATTCTCGCCAACATTCCCGAAGCCGGGCTGGCGCTCTCGGCCGCCGAACAGGCCGCCCACCTGGGGCGCCCCGCCGTGCTCGAACAGCTCGCGGCCGCGCTCGAGATGGGGCTTGATGCCACGGCGGGCCTCGAGGCCTGGCGTCACCAGATCGGTGAAGTACTGCATGGCGACACCTCGCCGGCACTGATCCGCGCCGCCAACGACGTGGCCATGGATGCCGGGTTTACCCATGGCATGCTGTACAACTTCTACAGTGTGGCCATCGCCTCGGGCATCGCGCCGCTGGTGATCTTCATGGGCGTCGGGGCGATGACCGATTTCGGTCCGCTGCTGGCCAATCCGCGTACCCTGTTCCTGGGTGCCGCCGCGCAGTTCGGCATCTTTGCCACCCTGCTCGGGGCGGTGGGCTTCACGGCCCTGGGCTGGATGGACTTCACGCTGTCCCAGGCGGCGGCCATCGGCATCATCGGCGGTGCCGACGGGCCGACCTCGATCTATGTCTCCAGCCTGCTGGCACCGGAGCTGCTCGGGGCGATCGCGGTGGCGTCGTACTCCTACATGGCGCTGGTGCCGTTGATCCAGCCACCGATCATGCGTGCCCTGACCAACGACGATGAGCGGCGTATCGTCATGAAGCAGCTGCGCCCGGTCTCCAAGGTCGAGAAGATCTGCTTTCCGCTGGTGCTGCTGATCCTGGTCGTGCTGTTCCTGCCCGATGCCGCGCCGCTGCTGGGGATGTTCTGCTTCGGCAACCTGATGCGCGAATGCGGCGTGGTCGAGCGGCTGTCCGACACCGCCCAGAATGCGCTGATCAACATCGTGACCATCTTCCTCGGCCTGTCGGTGGGCTCCAAGCTGATGGCGGATCGTTTCCTGGCCATCGAGACGCTGGGCATCCTCGGCCTGGGTATCGTCGCCTTCGGCATCGGGACGGCCTGTGGCGTGCTGATGGCCAAGCTGATGAACCGCGTGAGCAAGATGCCGATCAATCCGCTGATCGGCTCGGCCGGGGTCTCGGCCGTGCCCATGGCGGCACGTGTCTCCAACAAGATCGGCCTGGAATACCACCCGCACAACTTCCTGCTGATGCATGCCATGGGGCCGAACGTGGCGGGGGTCATCGGCTCGGCCGTGGCGGCCGGCGTCATGATCAAGTACCTGGGATGACGAGTGATGGCCGTGGCAGGGCGTGCCTTGCAGGGTATCAGCCGAGGCGGGCGATATTGCCCTTGAGCCGGGCTTCGAGCGGGGTGAGGTCGACCGGCTCGTCGCTTGGCCAGCCGACGGTGAGGGTGACGCCGCTGCCGTCGTAATCGGCGGCGTCGACGGGGATGGCCTGGCCGGCGAGCCAGTGGCGGGCTTCTGCCTCGCCGGCGAAGTCGAGGTGCAGCCTGACCGGGCGACGCTCGGTGTATTCGGTCAGCGGCAAGGTCTCGAGGGCTTTCTGCACGGCCTGGGAATAGGCGCGTACCAATCCGCCGGTACCCAGCTTGGTGCCGCCGAAATAGCGCGTCACCACACAGCCGATCTGGCCGATGGCCGCGCCGTCGAGCACCTGAAACATTGGCCGGCCGGCAGTGCCGCCGGGCTCGCCGTCATCGGAGAAGCCGATGGCGGTCTGCTCGCCGGGCGGGCCGGCCACGAAGGCGCTGCAATGGTGACTGGCATCCGGATAGGTCGACCTGGCTCGTTCCAGCAGAGTCTCGAAATGCGCCGTCTCCGGCGCATGGCACACCCAGGCGATGAAACGGCTGCGCTCGATCTCGATGTCGGCGACGTGAAGCTCGCCTTCCTCAAGGCGCGGGATGGGATAGGACATCAGGCGGCAACGCTGGGTTGGCGCATGACGCCCATCACCAGCCCCAGCACCTGAACGTCGTCGTTCTTCAGGTAGATCGGCTCCATGGTGTCGTTGGCCGGTTGCAGGCGCACGCCCGACTTGTCGATGTAGAGCTTCTTCAGCGTGACTTCCTGATTGTTGATCATTACCACGGCTGTCTCGCCGTTCTCGGCCGACTCGTAGCGTTCGATGATGATCACGTCGCCATCATGGATATTGCAGTCGATCATCGAGTTGCCACGCACCCGCAGGGCGTAGGTGTTGCGCCGCACCATGCGCGAGGGAATCCTGACGCTGCTTTCGTCTGGACAGGCCTCGATCGGCAGGCCGGCGGTGACCAGGCCCAGCAAGGGAATCTCGACGAGATCCGTGGCGTCGATCTCTTCCCAGGCGCCATCGATCAGCGGCAGGTTGGGCAGACGATGCAGGTAGTGCGGAGTCGTTTGCGGCATGACCTTCTCCCCTTGGGAACCGCGCCGGGTGGGTCGGAAGTAGCGGTGTCCTGTGCGGGCCTGCTGCCACCACGAGCATCGATCCTTGAAGCGATTCCTGACGATGAAGCCAGCATCATAGCAAGCGTGACGGGTCGGGCAAATGTGACTCAGGTCGAGGGTGGGGCATGCGTTCAACGTCTGCGACCGGCTGACGCAGTAACGTGGCTGGTCGCTCATGGGCTTTGCGTGTAAAGTGCCGAGCGAATCGTGAAATGGTGGGAGTAGCGTGTGACATTCCGCCTCGAAGGGCGCGGCCTGGGCTGCGAGCGCGACGACCGCTGGCTGTTCGCGAATCTCGACCTGACAGTGGGGCCGGGTGAAATGCTGCGTGTCGAGGGGCCCAATGGCAGTGGCAAGACGACCCTGCTCAAGATCTTGTCCGGGCAGCTCACCGAACACGACGGTGAACTGCGCTGGGGCGGGCAACCGATGCGGCGCAGCCGGACGACCTTTCTCGCCAATCTGCTTTATCTGGGCCATGCGCCCGGCGTCAAGGCGGCCTTGAGTCCGTTGGAGAACCTTGCCTGGTATCAGGCCCTGAACGGCGAGCGGGGCAGTGAGTCGGCACGCATGACGGCACTGGACGAGATTGGGCTGTGCGGCTTCGAGGACGTGCCCGTGGGCCAGTTGTCCGCTGGGCAACAACGCCGGGTGGCGCTGGCGCGCATGCTGCTTTCGCCGCGCCCGCTGTGGGTGCTCGACGAACCCTTTACCGCCATCGACCGGCAGGGCGTGGCCGCACTCGAGACGCGACTGCAGGCCCATGTCGTTCGGGGTGGCAGCGTGATCCTCACCACGCATCACGAGTTGGCGCCCATGGCGGCATTGCGTCGTGTGGCGCTGGGCGTATCCTGAATGGCCGAGTCGGCGGAAGAGAGCATGCAAGTCGTTGAACCCAGGACCGGTCTGGCAGTCGCAGTAAGAGCGACGATCAAGCGCGACCTGACGCTGATGCTGCGTCGACGCGGCGAGGTGATCAATCCCCTGGTGTTCTTTGCCCTGGTCATCACGCTGTTTCCTCTGGGCATCTCGCCCGATACGGCACTTCTGGCCGAGATCGCGCCGGGGCTATTGTGGGTGGCCGCGCTGTTGGCTACGCAGTTGTCACTCGACGTCCTGTTCCGCAGCGATTTCGACGACGGTAGTCTGGAGCAGTTGCTGCTCGCTCCCCAGCCGCTGCCGGCGCTGGTACTGTCCAAGGTGCTGGTGCACTGGCTGTTGACCGGTTTGCCGCTTGCGGTGATGGCGCCGTTGCTGGGCATCATGCTGGCGTTGCCGGTCGAGAGCTATGCCGTGCTGGCCCTGTCGCTGGCGCTGGGCAGCGCATCGCTGAGCCTGATCGGGGCCATCGGTGCAGCATTGACGGTGGGGCTGGCGCGGGGCGGCGTATTGCTGTCGCTGCTGGTCCTGCCGCTGTACATCCCGATTCTCATCTTCGGGGCCGGCGCAGTGCAGGCGGCGGTGCTGGGGGCCAGCGCCGCACCGCATCTGGCGCTGCTCGGGGCCTTGCTGGCAATGGCCCTGATGCTGGCGCCCTGGGCCATTGCCGCTGCGTTGCGGATCAGTATCAACGGTTGAGGTAACGGCATGTGGGCCTTCATACACAAGCTGGGGTCACCCAAGTGGTTCTATGCCATCAGTGCACGTCTGACGCCCTGGTTCTGGGCCGCCGCGGCAGTGCTGCTGGTGGTGGGCTCGGTCTGGGGGCTGGCATTCGCGCCGTCCGACTACCAGCAGGGCAATAGTTTCCGGATCATCTACGTCCATGTACCGGCGGCGATCCTCGCCCAGTCATGCTTCGCTGCGCTGGCTGTTGCTGGCGGCATCTATCTGATCTGGAAGATCAAGCTCGCCGACATGGCGGCCGCAGTGATTGCCCCGTTCGGTGCGGCCATGACCTTCGTGGCGCTGTTTTCAGGCGCGGTGTGGGGCGTGCCGACCTGGGGAACATGGTGGGTGTGGGACGCCCGACTGACTTCGATGCTGATCCAGCTGTTTCTCTACTTCGGCGTCATCGCCCTGCGCGGCGCCTTTGCCAGCCGCGACAGCGGTGCCAAGGCGGCCTCGGTGCTGGCCTTGGTCGGGGTCGTCAACATCCCGATCATCAAGTATTCGGTGGAATGGTGGAATACGCTGCACCAACCGGCGACCTTCACCCTGACCGAACGCCCGGCAATGCCGGCCGACATGTGGCTGCCGCTGCTGGTCATGGTGCTGGGTTTCTATTGCTTCTTCATCGCCCTGACACTGACTCGCACGCGTAGCGAGATACTGCGTCGGGAATCGGCCAAGCGCTGGGTGCGCGACCTGGCCGATGGCCATGCCGGAGGACGCCGTTGATGGCTTTCGAGTCGCTGACTGCCTTGCTTGCCATGGGCGGGCATGCCCCGTACGTGTGGTCCGCCTGGGGGGTGGCCGCGGCCCTGCTGATCGTCAGCGTGGCACATGCCCGTGCCGAACGACGCCAGCTGATCCGTGAACTGCAGCGGCGCAATCGCAGGGAGCGCAACCTGAGCGAAAGAGAGACCGATGAACGCTAAACGCAAGCAAAGACTCTACCTGATCCTCGGCCTGGTGGTCCTGGCGGCGATCGCCGTGGGGCTGACCTTGTATTCGTTGAGCAGCAACATCAACCTCTTCTTCAGCCCGGCGCAGATCGCCAGCGGTGAGGCCCCGCAGGATCGCCAGATCCGTGCTGGCGGCATGGTCAAGGCCGGCAGCGTGCATCGCGACAGTGAAAGCCTCGACGTGTCTTTCGTGGTGACCGATTACGAGAGTGATCTGGAAGTGCGCTACAGCGGGATCCTGCCCGACCTGTTCCGCGAGGGGCAGGGGGTGGTGGTGGTCGGCGAACTGAATGGCAGCGGGCTGTTGCGGGCCGATCAGGTGCTTGCCAAGCACGACGAGAATTACATGCCACCCGAGGTGGCCGAGGCCCTGAAGGGCAAGATGCCCACCGGGACCATCGACGAGTAGGCAGAGGCGACTCCATGCTGGACAAGATCATTCCTGAAATCGGCCACTTTGCGTTGATTCTGGCACTGCTCATGGCGACGCTGCAGGCCACGGTGCCGCTGGCCGGCGCAGCGACACGGCGTCCGCTGTGGATGGCCTTCGCGCGTCCCATGGCCAGCGGCCAGTTCCTGTTCCTGCTGTTGGCCTACCTGTGCCTGACCGCCAGCTTCATGATCGACGATTTCAGCGTGGCCTACGTTGCCAATAATTCCAACTCGATGTTGCCGTGGTACTACAAATTCAGTGCCGTGTGGGGCAGCCACGAAGGCTCGGTGCTGTTGTGGAGCCTGCTGATGGGCGGCTGGGGCTTTGCCGTCAGTCGCTTCTCGGCGCAGTTGCCCCGGGACATGCTGGCTCGGGTGCTGGGCGTGATGGGCTGGGTCAGTGTCGGCTTCATCCTGTTCATTCTGATCACTTCGAATCCCTTCGAGCGCCTGCTGCCCGATGTTCCCCAGGACGGCGCCGATCTCAACCCGCTGTTGCAGGACTTCGGTCTGATCATTCACCCGCCGATGCTCTACATGGGCTACGTCGGCTTCTCGGTAGTGTTCGCCTTCGCCATTGCCGCGCTGCTCGGTGGGCGCCTGGATGCCGCCTGGACACGCTGGGCGCGTCCCTGGACCAATATCGCCTGGGCCTTCCTGACCGTAGGCATTGCGCTAGGTAGCTGGTGGGCCTATTACGAGTTGGGTTGGGGCGGTTGGTGGTTCTGGGATCCCGTCGAGAATGCCTCGCTGTTGCCCTGGCTGGCCGGTACCGCGCTGATGCATTCCTTGGCGGTGACCGAAAAGCGCGGCAGCTTCAAGAGCTGGACGGTGCTGCTGGCCATCATCACCTTCTCGCTGTCCCTGCTTGGCACCTTCCTGGTGCGCTCCGGCGTATTGACCTCGGTGCATGCCTTTGCCAACGACCCGGCACGCGGCACCTTCATCCTGGTGCTGCTGGGCCTGACCGTGGGGCTGTCGCTGCTGATATTCGCCCTGCGGGCGCCACGGGTCAGTCACATTGTCGGTTTCAGTTGGCTGTCTCGCGATGCACTGCTGCTGGCCAACAATATTCTGCTGGTCATCATGACCGTGACCGTGCTGCTGGGCACCGTCTATCCGCTGCTGCTCGATGCGCTGGGCATGGGCAAGATCAGTGTCGGACCGCCGTATTTCAACACGCTGTTCGTACCGCTTACCGTACTGCTGTGCATCGTCATGGGGCTCGGACCGGTAGCGCGCTGGAAGCGCATGCCCGGGCGCGAGCTGTTCCGACGCCTGGTCTGGGCCGGCCTGGGCGCACTGGTGCTGGCCGCCGTGCTGCCGCTGCTCTACACCGGCGAGTGGAACCTGTGGGTATCGTTGGGCCTGGCCACGGCATTGTGGCTGGTGCTCTCACTGATGCGCGATTTGACCGACAAACTGCGCAACGCCTCGTCCCCGGGCGCAGGTCTGCGACGTCTGACCCCGGCCTACTGGGGCATGTGGCTCGGCCACCTGGGGCTGGCGGTGACCATCGTCGGTGTCACCGTCGTGTCGCATTACAACGTGGAGCGCAACGTGCGCATGGCCCCGGGCGACAGCGTCGAGGTCGCAGGTTACACCTTTACCATGCAGGAACTGCGCGAGCGACGCGGGCCCAACTTCATCGCCGATACTGCCACTATCGCGGTCAGCCAGGCGGGGGAGCATGCTTTCACCATGCACCCAGAGAAACGCCTGTACCTTGCCCGGGGCATGCCGATGACCGACGTCGCGCTGCGCCCTGGCCTGCTGCGTGACCTGTACGTGGCCATGGGTGAAGACCTCGGCGATGGCGCCTGGGCACTGCGTATCCAGTACAAGCCGTTCGTGCGCTGGTTGTGGCTCGGTGGGCTGCTGATGGCCCTGGGCGGGATCGTGGCCGTCGTCGATCGCCGTTACCGCCGGGTGCGCGAAACTGCCGCGCAGGCGCGGTTCGAGGAGGCGCAAGCATGAAGCGTCGGCTGTTGCTGCTGATTCCCCTGGCGATCTTCGCCATCCTGGCCGTGTTTCTCTACCAAGGGCTATCGCTGAATCCCAGCGCCCGCGACTCGGCATTGCTGGCCCGGGAGTTTCCCGCCTTCCAGCTGAGCACGCTGGAAGACCCCGACGCCACGGTGGATGAGTCGCTGTTGACCGGCCAGGTCACGCTGGTCAACGTCTGGGGCGAATGGTGCCCGACCTGCAAGCAGGAGATGCCTCAGTTGCTGGAACTGGCCGAGCGTGGCGTACGTCTGGTGGGCGTCGACTACAAGGATACGCGGGCCAAGGGCCAGGCCTTCCTCGAGGAATTCGGCAACCCCTTCGAGGTCAATGTCTTCGATCCCGAAGGCAGCCTGGGCTTTGATCTCGGCGTCTACGGCGCACCGGAAACCTTCCTCGTCGATGCCGAGGGCATCATTCGTTACCACCACACCGGGTACATCACGCCCGAGGATGTCGAACGCACCATTTTGCCGGAGGTGAAGAAATGGCGCAGCGAATGATATGGGCGCGATTGGCCAAGGTTGCCCTGCTGGCGCTATCCCTGCTCGTCGCTGGAGCGGTGACGGCGGCCATCGAGGTTCGCCAGTTCGATGATCCGGTCCTTCAGCAGCGCTACGATTCCTTGGCCGCCTCGCTGCGCTGTCCCAAGTGTGCCAACCAGGCCATTGGCGACTCCGACTCGCCGATTGCCGGTGACATGCGCGAGCGTGTCGCCCTGCTGCTCGAGGAAGGCCGTTCCGATCGCGAGATCCAGGATTACATGATCGACCGCTTCGGCGAGTATGTACTCTACAATCCGCGCCTGACCGATCGTACCTGGCTGCTGTGGGGGCTGCCGGCCGCGCTGGTGGTGCTCGGGGCAGTCGTCATTGCCCTGATCGTACGAGCGCGGCGCAACGCCTCGAACCGCGCGCTGAGTGCCGAGGAGCGCCAGCGGCTGGAGGCACTGATCAATCGAGAGAGGACACGATGAACCTGCTGTGGATCGCGCTGGGGCTGCTGCTGCTGCCAGCCCTGTGGCTGGTCGTGCTGCCGCTGCGGCGTGCTGCCGAAGTACATGATGCCCAGCAGGCCTATGAGACCGAACAGCGTGACGAGGCGCAGAACGTGGCGGTCTATCGGCGTCGCCTGGCGTCGCTGGAAGCCGCACGCGAGCGCGGCGAGATCGATGCAACGCGCTTCGAGGAGAGCCGCCTGGAACTTGATCGTAGCCTGCTCGAGGATACCGAAGCCCGCCGTCACTCGCCCCTCAAGTCGCCGCGGGCGGGACGCATTCTGGTGCCGATGCTGTTGGTGGCCCTGGTGGTGACCAGTCTCGTCTGGTATCAGCGGGAGGGCGCCGAAGGCGATCTGGCGCTGTTCGCCGCGCGCCAGGAGGTCGCCAATTCGCCCGATGGTTCGCTGCCGATGCTGATCGAGCGCTTCGAAGAGCAGGCCGAACGCCAGCCCGGCAATCCCAAGGTCTGGCTGTCATTGTTTCCGCTCTATCGCGACAGTGGTCAGTTCGAGAAAGCCATTGCCGCCCTCGAGCAACTGATCGAGCTGGAAGGTCGCCAGGTCAACCTGCTGGCACAACTGGCGCAGATGGAGTTCTTCGTTGCCAATCGCACCTTGACCGACGACGTCCAGATGCTGGTCGATGAGGTGCTGGAACAGGACCCGCGTCAGCCCACGGTACTCAGTATGCTGGGGCTCGAGGCCTTCGATCATGGCCGCTACGAGGAGGCCATCGACTACTGGCGCAGAGCCATCGCCGGCATGAACAATCCCGACTCTGCCGAGGCCCTGCGCAATGGCATTGCCGCCGCCCAGCAGCGCCTGGGAATCGAGCCCGAAGAGGCAGGATCTGGCAACGAAGGACCATCGCTGAATGTCAGTGTCAGCCTGGCCGAGCGTCTGCGCTCCCAGGTCAGTGAGGGCGACACGGTATTCGTGGTGGCACGTGACGTGAAGGGGGAATTGCCGCCTCTGGCCATCGAGCGTGCCACAGTCTCCGACCTGCCGTTCGAGGTGACCCTCGATGACAGCGATGCCATGGCACCCATGGCATCGCTGTCCAAGGTCGACGAGGTCAACCTGACCGTGCGTATCTCGTCCTCGGGTCAGGCCATGCCGCAGCCCGGCGACTTGGTCGGCCGGGCCGGACCGGTGACGCTGGGCGACGTCCAGGGCCCGGTGAACGTCGTCATCGACGGTATCGTGGACTGAGCGCATGCGTCTCAAGTCGATCCGCCTGGCCGGTTTCAAGTCCTTCGTCGATCCCGTGACGGTGCCGTTCGAC
Source organism: Modicisalibacter xianhensis (assembly GCF_900113605.1). Lineage (GTDB taxonomy): Bacteria > Pseudomonadota > Gammaproteobacteria > Pseudomonadales > Halomonadaceae > Modicisalibacter > Modicisalibacter xianhensis. Next base: position 114,594 of record NZ_FOPY01000005.1, on the reverse strand, counting down.
GGCAACATGACGGCGATCGTCGGCCCCAACGGCTGCGGCAAGTCCAACGTCATCGATGCGGTGCGCTGGGTGATGGGCGAGTCATCCGCCAAGACTCTGCGTGGCGAGTCGATGACCGATGTCATCTTCAATGGCTCCACCGGACGCAAGCCGGTGGGGCAGGCCAGCATCGAGCTATTGTTCGACAACCGCGACGGCAGCATGGGCGGGCCGTATGCCCAGTACGCCGAGATTGCCGTCAAGCGCACCGTGACTCGCGACGCCCAGTCGAGCTACTTCTTCAACGGCCAGAAATGTCGACGGCGCGATATCGCCGACCTGTTCATGGGCACCGGCCTGGGCCCGCGCTCTTACGCCATCATCGGTCAGGGCATGATTTCGCGATTGATCGAGGCGCGCCCCGAGGAGCTGCGCTCGACGCTCGAAGAGGCGGCGGGTATTTCCAAGTACAAGGAGCGCCGCCGCGAGACCGAAAATCGCATGCGCCGCACCCAGGAGAACCTCGAGCGTCTCGACGACATCCGCGAGGAGCTCGACAAGCAGCTCGAGCGTCTCAAGCGCCAGGCCGAGGCCGCGCGCCGCTACCAGACGCTCAAGCAGGAAGAGCACCGCCTCAAGGGCGAACTGGCGCTGCTGCGCGGACGTGCCCTGCGTGCCCAGCAGACCGAGCAGGAGTCCCGGGTGCGTGAACTCGAGACCCAGGTCGAGCGCGAGATCCTCGGCAGCCGCCAGTGCGAGAGCCGCCTCGAGGAGTCGCGCCTGGAGCATGACCGCATCGCCGAGCAGCTCGAGGGACACCAGGCCCGCTTCTACGAGACCGGGGCGGCCATTGCCCGCCTGGAACAGCGTCTCGAGCACGCCCGCAGCCAGGAACAGCAACTGGCACGCGATCTGGAATCGGCCCGTCGCGAGTTGGCCGAGCTCGATCGTCTTGGCGAGACGGACGACCAGCGTCTGGCCGATCTCGACGAACGCCTCGAGACCGTGCAGCCCGAACAGGAAGAGATCGCCGAATCGCTGGCCGAGCTAGAGGCTGCCCTGGAGGAGGCCGAGCAGGCGTATCAGGACGCCCAGCAACACTGGGAACAGTTCAGCGAAGCGGACCGCCAGGCCAGCCATGAAGCCGAGCGCAGCCAGGATCGAGTGCGGCATCTCGAGCGCAGCCTCGAATCGCTGGCCGCCGATATCCAGCGGCGTCGCCAGCAGCGTGGCGAGTTGCCCGATCAGCAGGAACTCCGCGAGCGACGCGAGGAAGTCGGCGAGCAATTGGCCGAGATCGACCTGCAGCTCGAGTCGCTGGAAACACGTCGGGAGACGCAGCAGTCCGGGCGCGAGCAGGCCCGCGAGGCGATCCGTCGGCTCGAGGCCGACCGCGAGCAGGAGCGTCAGCACCGCAGCCGGCTGCAAGGAGAGCTGTCCTCGTTGGAGGCTCTCATCCAGGCCAGTCTCGGCGACAGCGAAAGCGATGTCGAGGCGCTGCTCGAGCGACATGGCCTGGCCCCGGCACCGCGCCTGGCCGAGCGAATCCGCGTGGCCCAGGGCTGGGAGGATGCCGCGGCCTGGGTGCTGGCACCCTGGCTCAATGCCCGCCTGCTGTCGGTAACGGCGCGTGAGGCGTTGACCGAGCGCCTGGAGCGCGGCGAACTGGCGACGCTTGCAGCGGATGCCGTAAGCCATGCTCCGGCCGATACCCTGGCCGCCAAGGTCAGTGGGGCAGGTAGCGCCTCGGCGTGGCTTGCCGCCATTCATTGTGCCGACAGTCATGAGGCCGCCTGGCAGTTGAGCGAGCGGCTCGGGCCGGGTGAGAGCGTACTGACTGTCGATGGCCTGTGGCTGGGGCAGGGGTGGGCGCGTCGTCGTGGGCAGGGCGACAATGCCGACAGCGTGCTGCTCCAGCAGCGTCGTCGTGACGAGGTCGTTGCCGAGCTGGAAGGCGTGGATCGGCAACTGACAGAGCAGGAAAATCAGCTGGCCGAGGCCCAGGCACGGGATGCCGAAAGCGAGCGGTCACTCGAGCAGTGTCGGGTCGAGGAGCGCGAGTTATCCCAGCGTCGTCAGCAGATCGCGCTGCAGGAAGCCAACCTGGTATCGCGCCTGGAGCACGCCGATTCTCGTGCCCGCGATCTCGATGAGGAAATCGTGGGTCTCGAGGAGAATCGCGAGGAACGGGCATTGGAACTCGAGGAGGCGCGCGAACGCTGGCAGGCGGCTATGGCGTCCCTTGAACACAGCAGCCAGCAGCGCGAGGATGTTGGCAGGCGTCGCCGCGAGACGCAGGATGCGCTATCCGGCTTTCGGGCTCGCCAGCGCCCGTTGCAGGAACGTGCCCAGCAGCTCGCGCTCGAATCCCAGCGCCTGACTACCGAGCGGGCTGGCCTGGTGCAGCAGCGCGAGCGCAGTGCCGAAACCCGCGCCCGCCTGGAGGACAAGTGCGCCGAACTCGAGCAGCAGCGCGAGGAACTGCGCGAGCCCGGTGAAGAAAGTCGCGAACAGCTCGACGAGCTGCTCGACCGCCGTGCCCGTGAAGAGACCTCGCTCAATGCCTGTCGTGACGAGGCCCAGCAACTGGCGGAAGTGCTGCGTGATACCGAGATTACCCGGCAGCAGCATGAGCGCAACCTGGAGGGCATTCGCAGTCGGCTCGAGGAGGGGCGCATGCAGGTCCAGGCGCTCAAGCTCAAGGCCGATGCCCAGGACGAGACCCTGGCTGAACTCGGGCTGGTCGCCTCGGAGCTCGAAGCCTCGCTGGATGCCAATGCCACCGAATCGGCCTGGCAGACACGCCTGGAAGAGATTGGCGAAAAGGTTCGCCGGCTCGGGGCCATCAACCTGGCGGCAATCGAAGAATATGACCAGCAGGCGGAACGCCGGGACTATCTTGAGGGTCAACATGCAGAATTGACCGAGGCGCTCGAGACCCTGGAGCGGGCCATTCGCAAGATCGATCAGGAAACGCGGACACGCTTCAAGCAGACTTTCGATCAGGTCAACGAAGGCATTTCGCAGCTTTTCCCCAAGGTCTTCGGAGGCGGCACGGCCTGGTTGACCCTGACCGGGGACGATCTGCTGGAAACGGGAGTGGCCATCATGGCGCGCCCCCCGGGCAAGAAGAACAGCACGATTCATTTGCTGTCGGGGGGAGAAAAGGCATTGACGGCGTTGTCTCTGGTCTTTGCGATTTTCCAACTCAACCCGGCGCCGTTCTGTATGCTCGACGAAGTCGATGCGCCACTGGACGATGCCAACGTGGGACGTTACGCAAAGCTGGTCAAGGACATGTCGGAGTCGGTACAGTTCATCTATATCACGCACAACAAGATCGCCATGGAAGCGGCAGATCGTCTGATGGGAGTGACCATGCAGGAACCCGGTGTGTCCCGCCTGGTCGCAGTGGGCGTCGAAGAAGCGGCGGAACTCGCCGAGGCATGATTGTCATCAGTCTTTTAGAAAAACGTTAACGACAGCTTTTACTGAAAAAGAAACAGGGAATGCAGGGTAATTGTACTGGGGCTGAGGTAAAAACTTGACATTCAAAAAAAGTAGCCCTTTTTTTGATAATCGCGCTATGCTAGTCATGAATAAATATGGCATGGCGCCTTAGCAAACAGGCAAGACGACCCATGGAACTACGAGAATGGTTGATAATTCTGGGGCTGGTCCTGGTCACGATCATCGTCGTTGACGGTGTACGTCGCCTCCAGCGTCAGCGCAAAGTCCCCCGCCTGGATCAGGTCGAGCGTGGCGAGGGCGATGACGCGGCGGTTGACCCTGAAGAGGCCGCCCGTCAGGAAGAAATCAACTGGGAATTGCCCAATGGAGGGGCGCGGGTCGTCAGACCGGCAACACAGCCAACTGTCGCACCGAAGCCCAAGCTTCAGCGGCAGGAGCATCCCGGGCCATCGAAGGTATTTTCGCGCATGGCCAAGGAGCAGGATGCCACTGCATCCCGGCAAACCTCCACGGCGACGAAACCAGCCGCTGCGAAGCCGGTGGGCACAGCGCCGCACCAGCGTGACGATCGGCATGACAAGGGCGAGAGCATCGCAGCATCCCGACATGATGCCGAGCGACCAGTGTCCGCCGAGTCTCGCGAGACGCGTCAGTACACCCCGGCAGACGAGACATCGACAGGGCGTTTCAACCGTGCCGGTATGGCGGCTGCGTTGCGTTCCGGCAGCCAACGTGCCATGAGCAGGATGTCGTCCGCTTTCCAGCGTCACGATGACGAGGAACATCCGCCTCATCGCGAGCCGTCGCTGGGCCAGGTCGGCGAGCCGGAACCGGCCGGGGCCGAGGAAGCCGTAGACGAACCCAGGGTTCGCGCCGCGCGAGACGATGCGCCGGCTTTCGAGCCCCCGTTCGAGCCGGTGGGGCACGATCAGGACATGGCCGCCGAGCATGCCGAGGTGAACTACGAGGCTGAACCCGAGATGCCGCACGACGATGTCGTGACACCGCATCCGGTCGTCGAGAAAGCGCGTCGTCACAACGTCAGTGCGCAGCGTGCCCGTGAAACGCTGTCCAATTCCGACGAGATCATCGTGATCAGCGTGATGGCGCGCAATGAGGAAGGCTTCTCGGGCACCGACCTGCTCAATCTGGTACTGGCCTGCGGGCTGCGTTACAGCGAGATGGGTATCTTCCTGCGTTACGAGACGGAAGACGCCGAAAGTGAACTGCAGTTCGCCATGGTCGATGTGATCAAACCCGGCACCTTCGACCTGGAGGCAATGGACGACTTCTCCACGCCCGGCGTGACCTTCCTGATGCCGCTCCCCGGCGCACAGGACTCTGCCGCCGCCTTCGAGGCGATGGTCGAGACGGCCATGGTGCTGGTTCGCAACCTGGGCGGCGAGCTCAAGGACGAGAACCGCAGCGTGATGACGGCACAGACCGTTGAGTTCGCCCGCCAGCGGGTGCAGGAATTCGAACGCCGCAATCGCCTGCATCGCTACCAGGCCAACTAAGCCTTACCTGTTTGCTAAGCTGCAGCGGGGCCCTTCGGGGCCCCGTTTTTCGTCACCACTTTGGCGCCAGCCAGCCACCCCTTACAATAGCGTTTTACGATGCTTCGAGACTCTTCATGAGCCAGATCGATCCCCACCTTGTCGATGAAGTGGCGCGACTGCGCAGGGAACTCGACGATGCCAATTACCGCTATTACATCCTCGACGATCCGCAGCTGACCGACATCGACTACGATAAGCGCCTGCGCCGCTTGCAGGCGCTGGAAGCCGATCACCCAGAGTTGATCACATCGGACTCGCCTACCCAGCGCATCGGCGCCTCGCCTGCCGAAGGCTTTCCCGAGGTGCGTCATGCCGTGCCCATGCTGTCCTTGGACAATGCCTTCGATGAGAGTGAGATCGCCGCCTTCGTCAAGCGACTCAACGAGCGACTCGAGCGTAGTGTCGATGACCTGGCGTTCTGCTGCGAGCCCAAGCTGGATGGTCTGGCGGTGTCGCTGGTCTACGAGCAGGGGCGATTGGTCAGCGGAGCGACTCGGGGCGACGGACGTACCGGTGAAGGCATTACCGCCAACCTGAAGACGTTGAATACCATTCCGCTCAGGCTGCGTGGTGACTCGGTTCCAGCACTGATCGAGGTGCGCGGTGAGGTCTACATGAGTCACTCGGGCTTCGAGGCACTCAACGAGGCGGCCCGCCAGGACGGGCGCAAGGTGTTCGCCAATCCGCGTAATGCCGCCGCCGGTAGCCTGCGTCAGCTCGATCCGCGCATCACCGCCCAGCGTCCACTGGAATTCTGTGCCTATCAGGTCGCGCGCATCGATGACACGCTGGTCGCCGACAGTCACTCGGCGCAGATGGCCGGGCTGCGCGAGCTGGGCTTTCGTACCAATCCCGAACTGGCCGTCGTGCAGGGCACTGCGGCGCTGCTCGACTACTGCCGGCATCTCGGCGAAAAGCGTGAATACCTCGATTACGACATTGATGGGGCCGTGATCAAGGTCGACGATCTGCGCCTGCAGCGAGAACTTGGTTTCGTGGCCCGGGCGCCGCGCTGGGCCGTGGCCTTCAAGTTTCCGGCCCAGGAGCAGACCACGCGGCTCAACGATGTCGAGTTCCAGGTCGGACGTACCGGCGCGATCACGCCGGTGGCCCGCCTCGATCCGGTCAACGTGGCCGGAGCCATGGTGTCCAACGCCACACTGCACAACCAGGACGAGATTGCCCGTCTCGGCGTGATGATCGGCGATTGCGTGGTGATTCGCCGTGCCGGGGATGTCATCCCTCAGGTGGTGCGTGTGCTCGAGGCGCAGCGACCGGCGGATGCCCGGCCCATTGAATTCCCCACCCATTGCCCGGTGTGCGGTTCCGAGGTCGAGCGCACCGAGGGCGAAGCCGTGGTGCGCTGCCCGGCGGGGCTGTTCTGCGCTGCCCAGCGCAAGGAAGCGATCAAGCATTTCGCCAGTCGTCGCGCGCTGGATATCGACGGCCTTGGTATCAAGCTGATCGATCAGCTGGTTGATCGCGAATGGGTCAAGACGCCGGCCGACCTGTTCCACCTCCAGGCCGAATCGCTGATCGAACTGCCGCGCTTCGGCAGGAAATCGGCAGATAACCTGATCGCCGCGCTGGAAAAGGCCAGGCACACCACGTTGCCGCGCTTCATCTATGCGCTGGGCATCCGTGAGGTCGGCGAGGCGACCGCTGCCAACCTGGCGCGCCACTTCGGCACGCTGCAGGCGCTGATGGATGCCGACCAGGCGGTGCTCGAGTCGGTCGAGGACGTCGGTCCGGTCGTCGCGGCGCACATCCATGCCTTCTTCGAGGAAGGTCACAACCGGGACACGGTCGCTCAACTGATCGAGGCCGGCGTCGTCTGGGATGAAGCGGAAGTGATCGCTCGCCCCCAGCCGCTGGTGGGCCAGACCTGGGTGCTCACCGGCACGCTGGAGAACATGACCCGCGATGAAGGCAAGGCGCGCCTGCAGGCGTTGGGAGCCAAGGTGTCGGGAAGCGTGTCGAAGAAGACCGCAGCGGTAGTGGCCGGGCCGGGCGCCGGCAGCAAGTTGGCCAAGGCCCAGGAACTGGGCGTCGACGTGCTCGATGAGGATACCTTCCTGGCCCGTCTGGCCGAATGGGAAAGTGAGTGATCACCTGCCGCTCGCCAGTCGACGAGCGGTGAATGAATCGATCGGGAGGACAATGCGATGAGTGGACGCTTCGTCGAGGTGCCCTACCGGATGCTGCCCGGTGAGACGTTGGATGCACTGCTCGAAACCTTCGTCACCCGTCAGGGCTATGACACTACCGATACCGGCGAGGGCATGCGTGGTTGGGTGGCAGGGCTCAAGCGTCAACTGGAGCGGGGCGAGCTGATCATCGCTCACGACCTGCAGACCGAGACCACCGAGGTCATGACCTTGGCGCAGTGGCACTCATTCGGACGCCAGGTTGCGGACGACGAGGAAGGCTGAGACGTGCCGGCAACGACAACGGCGCCCCGGGTGGGGCGCCGTTATCCTGGCTTCGCTTGTCAGTCAGCATTCAGACGAAGAACAGCGGCACGACCACGCTCGAGATCAGCAGGATCAGTGCCCCGCCCAGCCGCGAGGAAATCTGCGCGAAGGGCATCAGTGACATGCGACGGGCCGCGGAAAGTACTGCCACGTCTCCGGTGCCGCCCATGTTGGCCATGCACAGCCCGGCGGTGATGGCCGACTCGATGGGGTAGAAGCCGACCAGCTTGCCGACCAGCCCGGCACCAAAGGCTGCCCCGGCGACCACCGCGAACACGATCAGCACGTAGGTCACGGAAATGGCGTCGATGACCTGGCCAAGGTCGGTGTAGGCAATGCCGATGCCGAACAGCAGGGCAAACGTCCAGTTGCGTGCCACGAACTGGAACCACTGCGCGGCGGACTCGTTGATGGATTCCGGCACCACGTTGGCGACCTTGAGTGCCGCGACCAGGATGATCATCAGGGCGTAGGGATGCAGCGGGATGAAGGCGCCCAGGATCTGGCCGGCGGTGAAGAAGGCCAGCGCCGCGATCACGCCAACGCCCAGCTTGCCGATGTCTGGGGTGCGCTGTTGCTCCTCGACTTCCACGCCCGGCATCATCTGGCCGTTACCGGACAGCCCGGGAAAGCGGTTGGCCAGGCCATTGAGCAGGCCGGCGATGATGATCGCGAATACGTTGCCCAGCGCCAGGGCCGGTACCAGAATCGAGATGTAGTAGCTGGCCGGCTGTCCCAGCAGTTCCTGGTAGATCTGGCTCATGGGGACGGCACCGGCGCCCATGCCGCCACCCAGGATCGGCATGGCGATGACCACGACGGCATCCTGGACAGAGAAGCTCAGCGCGGCGCCGACGATGACCGCGAACAGCGCAGAGAAAAGCACGGCGCAGAGCAGCGGCAGCGCGTAGCGCGAGCCGACCTTGACCAGCACACCAGAATCCATGCCCAGGATACTGCCGGTAATCAGGGCAGCGATATAGAAATTGAGAAAGCCGCCACCCTTCATGAAACTGGTGACGTTATCCACCACCGGCGTTGGCAGCCACTCCAGATAGACCATGGCGGCAGCGCCGAAGATGGCCAGGATCGCCCCGCCACCCAGGTAGGACTTGACGATCGGCAGGCGGTCGCCGATGAAACCGAGCAACTCGCCAAGCAGCATCATGACCAGCAGGGCACCGATCATGCCGGAGGGCAGGGTGTCTGTGGCTATCGCTGCGACCATCACCGCCAGGGCAATGGCGAACATGGGCAGGCTCATGCCGAAGATGCGCTGCGAGAAAAGCGAGCTGCCGAGTGTGGCTCGCGAACTGGCTGTATCCGTCATGCTGTAGCTCATCGACGGTCTCCCTCGAACGTGTCAGTCGCGTGCCGCCAGGCACGCAATGACGGTGATCGAAACTGTCCGGCCTGGCTGGCGTGAATGACCGGGCAGACGTGATGCCGCCGAGGATAAGCCCTGCGCGTGCGCGGCCAAGGTTGGCAAAGTTATTAAAGCGTTTCGTAACTATTGAAAGTGGCAGGAGGCTTGACGGCATAGCGTCGCGATGTTGGGAATGCAACCAAGGTCGAATGTGTGGCCTGTCTGCCGCTTGCCTGTCATTGTCGTGGAGAGTGAATCCATGAACTTCCTTCGGTTGCGCCTGAGTCGCCTGATTTTCCTGTTAGTGGCGGTCATGGCGATACTGTCGTTGGGCCTGGCGCTGTGGCTGTTCAATGCCCAGCTGCGCGATACCCTGGAGCAGGCCCAGGCCTCGCGTGTCACCGACCTGGCGCAGACGGTGGCCGGCAAGGCCAGCGTGCGCCAAGCCCTGAGCGGCACGCGGCCCACGGCATCGGCGCCGCGTGTCGCCAGTCCGCTCCAGGCCGAGATCGATGCGCTGCGCAAGCGGCTCGGCATCGACTTCATCGTGGTCATGGACCGCAAGGCAATTCGCCTGACGCATCCCGACCCCGAGCGGATCGGGCGCCACTTTCGCGGCGAGGACGAGGGCGCGGCCCTGGCCGGGGAGTCGTACGCGTCGCGATCTGTGGGTACGCTGGGCACCAGTATCCGAGGCTTCGCCCCGGTGCGTGACGCGGACGGTGAAGTGATCGGTGCCGTCGCCGTGGGTGTGACCCTGGCCTCGCTGGGGCCGCTGCTGGCCGAGAACCGCCGTGACGTCATGCTCGGCGTGGCGCTGCTGATGATCGTCGGTGCCCTGGGAGCAAGCTGGCTGGCACGCTACATCAAGCGTGTGCTGCTGGGGCTGGAGCCCTACCAGATCACGCGGCTGGTCGAGGAGCGTCAGGCCATGCTCGCCTCGATTCACGAGGGCATCCTGGCGGTGGATCGCGAGGCGCGCATTACACTGGTCAATCCAGCGGCACGACAGATGCTGGTCGATGCCGGGCTGAAGCCGCCTGCCATAGGCATGCGTGTGGCCGATTACCTGCCGGGCAGCGGCCTGCCCGAGGTGCTCGCCAGCGGCCATGAACGCCTCGATCACGAATTGAGCCTCAACGGCCACAGCGTGCTCGCCAACCGTCTGCCGATCCGCCATCAGGACACGGTGATCGGGGCCATCGCCACTTTCCGTGACAAGAGCGAGGTCAATGCGCTGGCCGAGCAACTCACCGGGGTGAGCCGCTATGCCGAGGCGCTGCGCGCCGCGACCCACGAGTTCAAGAACAAGCTGCACGTCATGCTCGGCCTGGCCCAGATGGGTGATCTGAACGCGCTGCGCAGCTACCTGCGCGACCTGGCCGATCATCACGTGGCGCCATCTACCATGCTGGTACAAGGGATCGACGACCCGGTGCTGGCGGGCTTCCTGCTCGGCAAGCAGAGCGAGGCCCGCGAACGCGACGTGAGCCTGCAGGTCGAGGTCGAAAGCCCGATTCCCGCCCCTCGCGAGCCGGCGCTGGTGCATACCCTGGTCACGGTGCTCGGCAACCTGCTGGAAAACGCCTTCGATGCCGTGGAGAATCGGCACGAGTGCCGCGTGACGCTGACGCTGGGCTACGACGAGTCCCTGCTATCGGTGCATGTTCAGGATACCGGGCCCGGCATCGACGATGCGGTGCGTGGACGGCTGTTCGAGCCCGGTGTGTCGACCAAGGGAAAACGGCGTGGCCTGGGGCTGGCGGCTGTCAGGACCCAGGTCGATAATCTGGGCGGTAGCCTGGCAGTCTATTCCGAGGCGGGACGCGGTACGCTCTTCGAGGTCGAGCTGCCCTATCCGCTAGCCGAGTGACCGCCAGCCGAGTGAATCCATCCAACGAGGGTTGTCATGCGTGTGCTGATCGTCGAGGACGACCCCATGGTCATGCGCCTCAACGTCGACTACCTCAATCGCCTGGACGACATGCAACTGGTCGCCCAGTGCGACAGCGTGCCGAGTGCCATCGAGGTGCTCGACCAGGAGGGCGTCGATCTGGTGCTGCTCGATGTCTACCTGCGCAATCGCAGTGGGCTGGAAGTGATCCGCCATCTCCAGCGCACCGGGCGCGATGCCGACGTGGTGCTGATTACCGCGGCGACGGAGACCGCGACGGTACGTACCGCCCGTCGCCTTGGTGTCAGCGACTATCTGGTCAAGCCATTCACCTTCGAGCGCTTTCGTGATGCGGTGGAAGCGTGCCGTCAGGCGCGCACTACCCTCGAGGGGCTGGCCGAGCAGGTCGCACAACAGGATATCGACCGCCTGTTCCAGCCGGTATCCACGCCCGAGCCGCGCCGCCCCGGCGATCTGCCCAAGGGGCTGACCGCGACCTCGCTGGCCCAGGTCGCCCAGGCTATTCTGGCGCTGCCGGACGGCAATTTCAGTACCGAGACGTTGATCCCGGTTACCGGCATGTCGCGGGTCTCGGTGCGCAAGTATCTCAAGTATCTGGCGGAAACCGGCGTGCTGGCCGAGTCCTTCCATTACGGCCAGGTGGGCCGTCCCTCGTTTACCTACCGTTGTCGCGACCGCACTGCACTGGAGCGGCTATTGGCGCCCACGCACTGAGACTCGGACCTAGCCATGCTTGCCGCGAACCAGGTCGGCGATCAGCCGCCGCCCCGGGTGCAGGTGGTCGATCAGTTCGCGCTCCAGCGGTAGCGGCTCATTGCAGAGGCGCGAAGCGATCAGTTCGGCGCATAGCGGCGCACTGGCCAGCCCCCGAGAGCCGTGACCGGCACTGATCCACAGCCCCGGATGATGCCGACCCGGTGTGGCGGGGATGTGTCGGGCGTCCTTGGCAAGGTGGGCATAGTCGCACAGCCAGCGTTCGGCGTCGGGGGCCGGGCCGGCATAGGGCGTCTTGTCGGGCGTGGCAGCACGCAGGGCAGCGCGCCCGTTCATGCGGGACGGGTTCCAATCGACCCCAGCCGATGCCAGGGCGCTGACATGAGCCGGCAGGGTGCGTTCGAGTTCCGCCAGATTGGCGGTGTGATCCGCCTCGCGCAGCTCGGTGCCGGTCTCGTTGGGTGCAAAGGTCGCACCGAAGCACTGCACGCCATCGACGGCCGGCGGGGCATAGCCACCGGCACATACCACCCGGGACAGCGTCGGCGCCTCCGCCGGCACACGCACCTCACTGACCTGGCCACGAATCGGCTGCAGTGGCAGCCAGGCCAGCGGAGCCAGTTGCGGCGCCTGCCAGGCGGTGGCCACCACGACCTGATCGGCCATGAGCATGTCGCCGTCGGCCAACGTCAGTTGCCAGCCTGTCCCGCGTTTTGCCAGGGCCGTCACCTCGCCCTGGCGAAAGTGAACGCCCGCAGTCGCCGCCAGGCGCTGGCACAAGGCGGCCGGGCGCACCCAGCCGGCATGCGGATAGTCCAGCCCGCCACGCGAGAGCGGGGTACCGGCACGCGTGCCGGCCGTGTCTGCATCGATACCCTCGACCACGCCCGGCGGCAGGCGATGAGCGTCCGTGAACGCGGCCTGGCGGCGCGCCTCCTTGTCGGTCTGGGCCAGTTGCAGCACGCCGCAGTCCTGCCACAACTCACGGGCCGGATCGAGACGTGCCAGCCAGCGCCGGGTATGCAGCAGCCCGGCAAGATAGACGCGACTCTGTAGATTGGTCTCGGCGGCAAGCTTGACGTAGAGCGCGCCCTGGCGATTGCCCGAGGCGCCTGCTCCCGGTGCCTGTCGGTCAAGCAGGGTGACGCTCACGCCGCGCCGGGCGAGCGCCTCGGCCATGCTGGTCCCGGCCAGCCCGGCACCAATCACCGCGACATGACGCGCCGGGCAGGACGCAGGTGGTATGAACCATGGCGTGGTGTGTCGGGAAATATCGGCAGGCAGTGTCACGATGTGGCCGCGCAGCATCTCGCGCTTGCGCCCGAAGCCGGGCACCTTTTCCCAGGCGAAGCCGGCGGCCTTGAGCCCGCGCTTGACGAAACCGGCGCAGGTGAAGGTCGCGAAGGTGGCACCGGGGTGGCTGTGCGCAGCCATGGCCTCGAACAGCGCCGGTTGCCACATGTCGGGGTTCCTGGCCGGGGCAAAGCCGTCCAGAAACCAGGCATCGACCCGCCCCTCGAGGCGCGACAGGCGCTCGGTACTGTCGCCTAAGTGCAGATCCAGGGTGACCCGCTCGTCGAGGATGAGACGATGCACGCCGCTGACCGGCTCGGGCCACTGGGCCACGAGCACGGCGGCCTTGTGGCGGAAGTCCGGCCATGCCGCCAGGGCGCGCTCGAGATCGTCACGTGTCAGTGGATGCTTTTCGGTGGAGACCAGATGCAGGCGGGCCGAGGCTGGAGCATGACGCTCGAAACAGGACCAGGCGCAGAGCATGTTGAGTCCGGTGCCGAAGCCGGTCTCGCCGATCGTGAACGGGCGTGCTTCCTGCCAGGCGGCCAGGCGCTCGGGCAAATGGTTATGCTGGATGAAGACGTGTTCGGTCTCTGCGCGACCGTCGTGGCGCGAGAAATACACATCCTCGTAGCGAGTGGAGTGTGGCGCCTCGCCGGTGGCGTCCTCGCGCCAGTCCAGCGTCGCGCACTCCAGGGCGGTCAATGGCGGCAGGGGCAACTGACCGGGCGGGGGAAGCGGGCTCGACAAGGATGACTCCGAATGGTCACAGGTTGGTCATTTTTTGACCGATTCTGACGAGGCGGCTTGGTCTGGCGCTTTGGGCAGGCCATCCGCCGCCTCTTCACAGGGTTTTCCACAGGAGGTGTGAGCAACTGGGTTGTGCATAACTTCCTGTGGAAAAGGAACGAGCGTGGCGGCTCAGGGCAGGACCTTCTTGAAGGGCTTGACGGTGACCTTGGCATATACCCCGGCACTCATGTACGGGTCGGCGTCTGCCCAGGCGCGGGCGGCCTCGAGGTCGGCGAACTCGGCGACCACCAGGCTGCCGGTGAAGCCGGCATCGCCGGGGTTGTCGGCGTCGATCGCCGGGTGCGGGCCGGCCAGTACCAGGCGGCCCTCGTCACGCAGCGTCTCCAGGCGCGCCAGGTGGTCGGGACGGGCTGCCTTGCGCTTTTCCAGGCTGTCCTTCACGTCTTCACTGATGATGGCGTAGAGCATTGTCGTCTCCTTGGTCATGAATTCTTGTCCACCGTACCGGGTGCTGGCTGGGTATTCATATGTCGGCTCATGTAGACGCCCTGGGCCAGCACGAAGGCGAGGGTCAGCCCGAGCATGCCGAACAGCTTGAAGTTGACCCAGGTGGCCTCGTCGAACGTCTTGAACACATAGACATTGAGCGCCGCCATGGCCAGGAAGAACACCACCCAGGCACTGTTCAGACGGCGCCAGATCGCTCCCGGCAGTGTCACGGCACGCTCCATCATGCGCTGGACCAGGGTCTTGCCGCCGAACAATGGCGAGACCAGGAAGGCCACGGCGAACAGCGCGTTGACCACGGTGGGCTTCCACTGGATGAAGGTCGCATCATGGAAGAGCACCGTGGCGCCACCCATGACCACCAGCAGCGCCAGGGTAATCAAGTGCATCTTTTCCACACGCCGGTAGCGCCACCACAGGAAGCCGACCTGGGCCAGCGTGGCGGGAATCAGGACCAGCGTGGCGAGCACGATATCGCCACTCAGGTGGTAGACCGCGAAGAAAATCGCGATGGGCAGAAAATCGAGAAGAAGCTTCATGGGGCAGGGATCCTGTCGCAGCGGTGCATTGACCCGGTCGGGCGGGGCGCGCACCATGTTGCGCCTATTCTGACAAAGACGCCCGATGGCGTCATGCGATGATGCCACTTCCTGAAACGTTCGACGACACTGTCCGCTTAGACCTGCACATGCATTCCACCGCGTCGGACGGCGCCCTGTCGCCCACCGAGCTGATGCAGCTCTGCCATGCGCGTGGCCTGACCCATGTGGCCCTGACTGATCACGACACCATAGCCGGGGTTGCCGAGGCCGCGACCGAAGCCGAGCGCCTGGGGCTGAGACTGCTCTGCGCCAGCGAACTGTCGGCCCAATGGCGTGGCGTGACGATCCACGTGGTGGCATTGCTGCCCGACGGGGCGCAGGGCGCGCTGATCGAGGGCCTGGACGCCCAGGCCCGGGCGCGCGAGGCGCGCAGCGAGGAGATCGCCCGGCGTCTCGAGGCGATCGGGCTCGACGAGGCGCTGGCCCGGGCCCGCGAGCAGGCAGGTAGCGACCGCCCGCTGGGGCGTCCCGACTTCGCTCGGGCACTGGTCGCCGCCGGCGTGGTGCCGGACATGGCCAGCGCGTTCAAGAAGCATTTGGGCGCCGGCAAGCGCGGCGACGTCAAGGCGCACTGGCCGTGGCTGAGCGAAATCGTCGGCTGGATTCGCGATGCCGGTGGGGTGGCCGTGCTGGCGCATCCGTTGCGCTACGGCATGACTCGCCGCAAGCGCGGCCTGCTGCTCGACGATTTCGTCGAGGCAGGGGGCGAGGCCGCCGAGCTGGTCAGTGGTTTCCAGAACCCCGACACCACCCGCGACCTGTCGCGCCAGTTGCAGGAGCGCGGCATGTTCGGCTCGTTGGGCAGCGACTTCCACGCGCCCGGCGGGGCGCTGGCCCCGGGGAGCATGAGCGACATCCCACGCACTGCGCTGTTGCCGGTATGGCGTCATCCGCGCCTGGCCCGCTTCGCGCAGTAAGGCCTCGGTCGTCTAGGCTATAGCGTAGCCATCAGGCCCGGTACCGTTCGGCGATCCCGGGCCTGGCGATGTGACATCGATCAACACCCGTGCCTCAGGAGCAGCGATGACCCAGTTCTTCCAGATTCATCCCGAGAATCCCCAGAAGCGTCTGATCGATCAGGCCGTCACCATCATTCGTAATGGCGGGGTTGTCGCCTATCCCACCGACTCGGGCTACGCCCTGGGCTGTCACCTCGGCGACAAGAAGGCCATCGAGAAGATCAAGTGGCTGCGTTCGCTGGACGACCGGCACAACTTCACCCTGGTGTGCTCCGACCTGTCGGAGATCAGCACGTATGCCAAGTTCGACAACGTCGTCTTTCGCATGCTCAAGAACCACACGCCAGGACCCTACACGTTCATCCTCAACGCTACCAGCGAGGTGCCACGCCTGCTGCTGCACCCCAAGCGGCGCTCCATCGGCGTGCGTGTGCCCGACCACCGCATTACCCACGCGCTACTCGAGGCGCTAGGCAGCCCGCTGATGAGCGTCACGCTGATTCCCGTCGAAGAAGAGTTGCCCCTCACCGATCCCGAGGATATCCGCGAGCGCTTCGGGGCGCATCTCGACCTGATCATCGATGGCGGTGCCTGCTCACTGGAGCCCACCACCGTGGTCGACCTGCGCGAACAGCCTCCGACCATCGTGCGCGAAGGCCGCGGTGACACGACGCCTTTCACCGGCTAGGTATCGGTATCGGACCTGTCTGACGGCGGCTTGCTGAGTGCCCTGCGGACCTTGCGTGGATCAGGTGTTTCTTCGTTGAGCCAGGTGCCGCAACGCAGGCAGTAACGGGCGTTGCGCTCGTGACGATCGTAGCCGCACCCGGGGCATGCCTCGTCGGAATAACGCTCGGCACGAATCGAGCGGATCACCTCGGCGGAAAACACGCCGGTGGGGATGGCAATGATCGAGTAGCCGGTAAGCATGACCATCACCGAAATGAATTGGCCCAGTGGCGTGACCGGCGAAATGTCGCCATAACCTACCGTGGTCAGGGTCACGATGCCCCAGTAGACGGCTTTGGGAATACTGGTGAAGCCGGCCTCGCGGGGCTCGATCAGGTAGACCACCGAGCTGAAGATGATCACGATCATCATTACGGTGCACAGGAACAGTAGGATCTGATGCCAGCTACGTTTCAGGGCATCCACCAGCAGGCGTCCCTCGCCGACGAACTGCATCAGGCGCAGGATGCGGAAGATCCTCAGTACCCTGAGCAGGCGCACGACCAGCAGCGACTGCGCCCCGGGAATAATCAAGGCCAGCCAGGTCGGCAGTATCGACAGCACATCGATAATGCCGAAGAACGTGGTCAGATAGCGCAGCGGACGCTCCAGGCAATACAGGCGCAGCCCCAGTTCCACGGTGAACAGCAACGTGAAACCCCACTCGGCGATGTAGAAGAAATCGCCGTAGTGCTTGAAGCGGTTGACGCTGTCCAGCATGACAATGGCCACGCTGGCCAGGATCGAGAGAATCAGCGCGATGTCGAATGCCTTGGCCAGGCGCGTGTCAGATTCGAAGATGATCTGGAACAGTCGGGTCCGCGGGCCAGCCTTGGCGGGGCGAATCTGGGACAAGAACGGGCTCCTTTGCCTACCGTCGATGTGTTGTTGGCGATTCAAGCGGGATGCAGCGCGGCCTGCAAGGCCAGGCTGTGTTGCCCGAAAGCCGGCGTCAGCCACTCCTCCCGGGTCAGGGCGTCTGCCAGAACACGCGCATGCTGGCTCACGTCGTCGGTCGGGGCATGTCGAGCCAACGCCTCCAGTGAGGTGCGGGCCTGGTCGAGAAACGCGGGCTGGCCGCTGTCGGTATAGGCATCCAGGCACAGGATGGCCCGGTCGAAACGAGCCGCTGCCGAGTCGTCACCCGCCGGAACGTGCCATCGGCCCTCACAAAGAGCGCCGCCACGTGCGGCCTTGCTGGCGTTGGCCGGGCGCAGAGCCACGGTCTCGGCCAAACGGCGGGCCAGATGCCACAACGCGTCAGGCTCGCCCACCTTGAGCTCGAGTTCCAGCTCGTCGATGGTGACGGAGCGCCCACCAGCACGGATCTCGCCTCTGTCGAGGGCCACTTCGATGCGTGCGCCTTCATGATCGATTAGCCAGGCCTGGCGCTCGAAATCGGTGGTGAATCGAGGCGCGAGGGCTCGAAGCACGTCGTGCCCCAATGCCTGCATGGGTGGCAGTGCCGTGAGGCCGTCGAGGTCCAGCGTATCGCCGTCGACTTCCCATTCCCATTCGCCCCGGGCGGACAGGCCGCCGCTACCGTGGCCGGCGGTCTTCAGCGTCTGCAGGGTGCGTCCGGGCGTGCGCCGCAGGCGCAGCGCGACCTTGGCGGCTTCCAGATCGCCGGCCGGCGTATCGTAATAGGTATTGGCCAGGCGGGCAGGAGGTGCAGACATTGCGCCGAAGGCCGGGTGGCCGGGCAGCTTGTCGGCTTCGCCCGGCCCCAGGGCCAGCTTGATCTCGATTTCTTCAGCCATGGCGGTATGTGTCCGTTGGATGACGATAGGATGATTTTTTCATGACGGCAGTCAGGGCAATCACTATACTGACGCCGCCATTCCTAACATACGAATGACGCTATGGTGACTTCCAATCCGTTTTCCTCGCTGTTCGGCCGTTCGCCGTTTCAGCCGCTGCTGGCGCACATCGTCAAGACCAGCGAATGCGCCGATAAACTGCTTCCCTTTCTCGATGCCGCTCTGGCCGGGGACTGGGAGGAAGCCGCCAAGCATCGCGAGGCGGTAACCCACCTCGAGCACGAGGCCGATCAGTTGAAGACTCAACTGCGCCTCAACCTCCCCAACACCATGTTCCTGCCAGTGTCACGTTCCGACCTGCTGGAACTGATCAGCGTGCAGGACAAGATTGCCAACCGGGCGCGCGACATCACCGGCATCATGTTGGGCCGCTGCATGAAAGTGCCGCCGGCACTGGCACAGCCGATGCGCGACTACCTGGCGACTGCCGTGGCCGCCGTCGCCCAGGCCCGCAAGGCGCTGGAGGAAATGGACGACCTGCTCGAGTCCGGCTTCGGGCGCAACGTCTCGGACCTGATGCAGAACCTGATTCGTGAGCTTCACGACCTGGAGCACCAGGCCGACGAGCAGGAGATCGCCATTCGCCGCCAGCTCTTCGACCTCGAGTCGCAACTGCCGCCGGTCGACGTGATGTTCCTCTACAAGATCATCGATTGGATCGGTGACCTGGCGGATCGTGCCGAGCGTGTCGGCAGCCGCCTGCAGATCCTCACCGCTCGCTGAACCCGAAGGGCTGGTACGCACTTCGGGTTTTTTCACGCCACTCATAAAGAACCTTGCCTATGTCCATCATTGCGCAATACGGCGACGTATTCATCATTCTCGCCTGTGTCTTCGGTTTCTTCATGGCCTGGGGCGTCGGGGCCAACGACGTGGCCAATGCCATGGGTACCTCCGTCGGCTCCAAGGCGATCACCATCAAGCAGGCGATCCTGATCGCGGTAGTCTTCGAGTTTCTCGGTGCCTGGCTGGCCGGGGGGCAGGTCACCGAGACCATTCGCAAGGGGATCATCGATCCCGCCTTGCTGACCAATGATCCGCATCTGCTGGTCTATGGCATGCTGGCGTCATTGCTGGCGGCTGGCTTGTGGCTGCTGATTGCCTCGGCCAAGGGCTGGCCGGTATCGACCACGCATTCCATTGTCGGCGCGATTGTCGGTTTCGCCATCGCCGGGCTGGGTGTCGACTCGGTCGGCTGGACCAAGGTCTCCCAGATCGCTGCCAGTTGGATTGTCTCACCGCTGCTTGCGGGCACGATCGGTTTTGTGCTGTTTCGCTCGGTGCAGGTACTGATCTTCGAAAACAGCGATCCGTTCGCGGCCGCCAAGCGTTATGTGCCGGGGTACATCTTTCTGGTCGGCTTCATCATCGCCATGGTCACCATGGTCAAGGGGCTGAAGCATGTGGGGCTGGACCTGGGTTTCCTGCAAAGCTTGATGCTCTCGGCCGTGATCGGTGTGATCATCATGGTGTTGGGCATCCTGCTCGAGAATCGCATCGGCCGCGGCAAGAAAGAGACCGGTGACAGCTTCAACTTTTCCGGTGTCGAGCGCGTCTTCGGCGTGCTGATGATGTTCACCGCCTGTGCCATGGCCTTCGCTCATGGCTCCAACGACGTCGCCAACGCCGTCGGCCCGCTGGCGGCCGTGGTCAGCGTGGTTCAGACGCATGGCGAGATCGGCGGCTCGGCGGCCCTGCCCTGGTGGATCCTGGTGCTCGGCGGCGGCGGTATCGTGGTCGGCCTGGTCACCTATGGCCATCGCGTCATTGCCACCGTCGGCACCGGCATCACCGAGCTCACGCCCAGCCGCGGCTTTGCCGCCACGCTGGCTGCAGCGACGACTGTGGTGCTGGCCTCGGGTACCGGCCTGCCGATCTCGACCACGCATACCTTGGTCGGGGCGGTACTTGGCGTGGGGCTGGCGCGCGGCATGGCGGCGCTCAACCTGCGCGTGCTGGGTACCATCGTCATGTCCTGGCTGATCACCCTGCCGGCGGGGGCCGGCCTGTCCATCCTGTTCTTCTTCACGTTCAAGGGCATGTTCGGCAGCTAAGCGCGCCATGCGCACGGGCCAGGGGCGGGGCACCTTCGGGTGTCCCGCCTTTTTGCTGGCTCTGCTATAGTCGCCGTTTCACCCGTTCGTTCACCGTACTGCCGGAGTGCAGGCCTTGGATACGCGCTTCCCCTTCGTCGACTGGTTTCGCAACTCATCGCCCTATATCAATGCCCATCGTGGCCGAACCTTCGTCGTGCTGATCGAAGGCGAAGCCATGGCCAACGGGCGCGGCGATCAGTTGACCCAGGACCTGGCGCTGCTGCAGACACTGGGCGTGCGCGTCGTGGTGGTCTACGGTATCCGCCCGCAGGTGAACCAGGCGCTGGAAGAGGCGGGTATCGTGCCGCAGCGCCACGCTGGCCGCTGGGTCGCCGACGCCGACATCATGCGTTGTGTCGAACGGGTCGCCGCCGAGCAGCGCCTGTGGCTTGAGGCACGCCTGTCGCTGGGGCTGCCCAACACGCCGATGCACGGCGTCGAGGTCACGGTGGTGTCGGGCAACCTGGTCATGGCCAAGCCGCTGGGGGTGCGCAACGGCATCGACTACGACCGCAGCGGCGAGGTGCGTCGGGTTCGCTCCCAAGCCATCGAGTCGCTGCTCGACCGGGGCGCCCTGGTAGCCCTGCCGCCGCTGGGCTTTTCCAGCACCGGTGAAGTCTTCGACCTGAATGCCTCGGACGTGGCCCAGCACGCGGCAATTGCCTTGAAGGCCGACAAGCTGATCCTGCTCGGCGAAGCTGACGGACTGCATGACGTGAGCGGCCAGCTTCAGCGTCAGTTGACCCCGGCCGAGGCCGAGCCACTATTGCGCGACGCCGAACCGGGCAGTGAGCTGGCCCGTCACCTCAGTGCGGCCTGCGAGGCGGCACGCCATGGTGTGGGGCGTACCCATCTGTTGAGCTGGCACGATCACGATGCCCTGCTCGGTGAGCTGTTCACCCGCGACGGGGTGGGCACGATGATTACCCAGCATCGCTACGAACAGTTGCGACCCGCCGAGCTCAGCGATGTCGCCGGCCTGCTCGAGCTGCTGCGCCCGCTGGAGGAGCGCGGCATGCTGATCGAGCGCTCGCGGGAGCGCCTGGAACACCAGATCGATGACTACATCGTCATCGACCGCGATGGCATGATCGTTGGCTGCGCGGCGTTGCATCCTTTCCCCGAGGCGCAGATGGGCGAGCTGGCCTGCGTGGCGGTGCATGTCGACTATCGTGGAGGCTCGCGCGGTGCATTGCTGCTTGCGGAAGTCGAGCGCCGGGCTCGCCGGCAGGGCCTGAATGCATTGTTCGCACTGACCACGCACACGGCTCACTGGTTCTTCGAACACGGCTTCGGCCTGGCCGCTATCGATGCGCTGCCTCCCTTGAAGCGCGACGCCTACAATCATGCCCGCAAATCCAAGATCCTGCGCAAGCCCCTCGCTTGAGGGGCTGACTCGCCATCGTGGCCGAGTGTCGCCGACAAATAACCCTGTTGCCACGATTGTCGCCAATCTGTCACACGGTAACTTACTGATTTATCGCGGATTGACTTAACCAGGCATATTGGCGTCGGCAATCGGCGACGAAACAAGTGCTCTGGGCGACCATTTTTTCGTCTCATCTCAACATACTGCCAACTTGGCATGCATGTCTTGTAAATAAGTTGTTGTTTTTAAAGGTGAATAACAAAAGCTGGCACGCCTCTCGCTACATGTAGGGCGTGAGCAAGCGGGAAGCGGTCAAACGGCTCGATTCACTTCCCGACTGTGCAGCGCAGAAGACCCACACGTTCCGTGTGCCGACTTCGATACTGCCAGTAGCGTCTGCTCCACGCGATGTGTGACTTAGGTTGCGATGAGACGGGTACGGCCTAGCGGCATGGAGAGTACCCATAGGGCAAGGATGCCCCGGCAAGGATGCCACCACCCCCTTCGGGGGGACTTGTTCCGATGCGACGCGTTAGCGGCGCATCCAACGAACGAAGCCGGCGGCGTGGTCGCCACAGGTGAAATCGCCAGTCCCTGGAAGATGTCGACGCGATTTCATGGCTTCGGGGCCTTCAGGGCCCGTTTCGAGCGCTCATGACCGTCTGTCCAGGCAGGCCCAGTGAGAGTTCACTTGACCCTTCAGTTCCCTGCGTACCTTGGGCCGGCTCTGCCGGCCCTCTTTTTGTCACGCAGGATGCCATTCATTCGGCTTGGGCCGGCGATAACTCTGTTATGCTGTGCGGATAGGACATGACGCTTACCCTCTTCCTGCATAGAACCGTTATCATGACCTCCCAGGTCTCACGCCGCTGGCGCCCAAGATCCTTGCTGCAGCTGGTGCTGCTGGCATTCCTCGTGGTGATGTTGCCCATCGCCGTGCTGATGTTCCAGGCAGGCCAGGCCCTGTCCGAGCTGTCGATGCTGGCCGATATCAGTGCCCGCCAGGCAGTGGAGCAGACCCGCCGCGCGCGGGAGCTTTCCAACCTGGCGCTGGAAATGGAACGTAGCGCACGGCAATATGCAGTGGTCGAGCAGCCGGGGCTGATGGATATCTACTCCGCCAAGCTGGACGAGTTCGCCACGCTGCTCGATGCCCAGCAGCGCCTGCTTCCCGACAACCGGGACATCCTGGCGCTACAGGCGCAACTGCAGTCGCTGTCCGACCTGCCGACCCTGTCGACCGAAGAGATCGCCCAGCGCCTCGGCGAGTTCGCCAGCTTTGCCGAGCGGACCAGTGCCGTGCGCGATGCCACCAACCTGTACATCGACAACCGCATCGAGGGCATCAGTGCCCAGGCCAGCGAGGTGCGGCAGCGGCTGTGGTTGCAGACCGCCGCACTGGTCTCCGCCAGCCTGGCGCTGATGTTGCTGTTCACCTGGCTGATCATCCGCCCGATCCGCCAGATCGAGCGGCGCATTCTCAATCTCGGCACGGGCGTGGAGCCGGCTTCCGCACAGCTCATCCAGGGCCCGGCGGAGCTGGTCAACCTGGGCGAGCGCATCGACTGGCTATCGGCCCGCCTGGCCGAACTCGAGGCCCAGAAGCAGCAGTTCCTGCGCCACATGTCGCACGAACTCAAGACGCCACTGGCCAGCGTGCGCGAAGGCACCTCGCTGCTTTCCGACGGCGTGGCTGGCGAACTGACATCGCGCCAGCTCGAGATCGTCGAGTTGATCGACACCAGTGGGCTGGAACTGCAGCGCCTGATCGAGCAACTGCTCGACTACAACCTGCTTCAGCACAATCAGGTGATCGGCAACGATATTTTTGACGTCTCGGTGCTGCTTCAGGATGTCATCAACAAGCACCGCCTGGCACTGGACAAGAAGGGCATGCGGGTCTCGGTTTCGGCGTTGCCCATCGACTGGAGTGCGGATCGCGATCGCACGGCGCGTATCATCGACAACCTGGTGTCCAACGCCATTGCCTACGGCGAGGATGGCGGCCAGCTCGAGGTTCGCGCCTATCATCGTGGCCCGACCCTGGCGATCGAGGTCGCCAACAGCGGCGAGCCGATCGATGCGGCCGATCGCGATCGCCTGTTCGAGGCCTTCTACCAGGGGCGCGCGCGCCGCAAGGGGGCAATCAAGGGCTCGGGAATCGGCTTGTCGGTCGCCGCCGATTGCGCGCGTGCCCAGCACGGCCAATTGATGCTGGTCGACGACGATGCAATGGCAGTGTGCTTCCGTCTGACACTGCCATGGAACGGAGAGGGTGGCAGCGATAACGAGAAACGGCTGGGATACGCCACGCCGACATTGAGTACGGATCGTACCTACGCAAGGAACTGACCATGAAAGCATTGCCACTATTGGCCAGCATGCTGGCCGTTTCGCTATTGGCGGGGTGCCAGGCGCTCGACCCATCCGCCAGCGAGCCCTTTGAGTCGAGCTCCTCGGAATGCCTGTCCGATATTCCTACCCTGCAGGACAACGAATGCCTGCTCGAAGCGTGGGTCGATTTCGGGCTGGCCGCCCAGCGCGGTGACGCTGACTGGCGCCAGCGCACTCTCGAACGTGCCGAAGGCGAGCTGGCCAATGAACGCCTGGCACGTGCCGTGGTCTATGCGTGGGGCGATCGCGACCGCTGGAAGGAGGCCTCGGACCTGTTCAAGGCCGACCTGGCACTGGCCCCGAGCCGCCTGCAGCCGCTGTTGCGCCAGTGGTTGAATGGCCTTGAGGCGCGTCGTGAGCTGGTCGACCAGGCTAACCACAGTGAAGCCGCACGCCGCCAGGCCACCCGCGAGCGTGACGAGCTGGCCCAGAAGCTCGATGCCTTGACCGAAATCGAACAAAGCATCAATTTGCGCAACCAGTCACCCTGACGCAGTCCGTAGGGAGTCACACCAGTGCGCCAAGGAGTCGAAACGTGAAGCAAGCCGCCCATGTTCTGCTAGTGGATGACGACGTCAGCCTGCTCAAATTGCTGGGGATGCGCCTGGAGAGCCGTGGCTATCGCGTGACCACGGCCGAAAGTGGGCGCGAAGCGCTGGATAACCTGGACCAGACCCGGCCCGATCTGGTGCTTTCCGACTTGCGCATGGATGAGATGGACGGCATGGCGCTGTTCCAGCAGATCCAGAAGCGCATGCCGGGCCTGCCGGTGATCATTCTCACCGCGCACGGCTCGATTCCGGATGCCGTCAGCGCCACGCGCCAGGGGGTGTTCAGCTTCCTGACCAAGCCGGTCGACCGCGACGAGTTGTTCAGTGCCATCGACGATGCCCTGCGCCAGACGGCCAACGCCAGTGCCGACGGCGATGATGCCTGGCGTGCCGAGATCATCACGCGCAGCCCGCACATGGAGCGCGTGCTCGAGCAGGCGCGCATGGTCGCCGGTTCCGATGTCAGCGTGCTGGTCACCGGCCCCAGCGGGTCGGGCAAGGAGTTGCTCGCCAACGCCATTCACCGTGCCAGTTCCCGGGCCGAGAAGCCGTTCGTGGCCATCAACTGTGGCGCCTTGCCGGAGCAGTTGCTGGAAAGCGAGTTGTTCGGCCACGCCAAGGGGGCCTTTACCGGGGCGATCAGCCAGCACGAGGGCCTGTTCCAGGCTGCCGACGGCGGCACCCTGTTCCTCGACGAGATCGGCGACATGCCGCTGACCCTGCAGGTCAAGTTGTTGCGTGCCCTGCAGGAGCGCCAGATTCGTCCGCTGGGCTCGACGACGTCGATTCCCATCGATGTACGCATCATTTCCGCCACGCACCGCGATCTCGACAAGGCGATGCGCGAAGGCGACTTCCGCGAAGATCTGTTCTATCGCCTCAACGTGGTCAACCTGCGCCTGCCGCCGCTCAAGGAACGTGCCGAGGACGTGCCGTTGCTGGCCAAGCATTTAGTCACCCAGGCCGCTGAGCGCCACAAGCCGTTCGTCAAGGGCTTCTCTCCCGAGGCGCTCAACCTGCTGGCGTCCAGTGCCTGGCCGGGTAACGTGCGCCAGCTCGTCAACGTGGTCGAGCAGTGCGTGGCGCTGACCAGCACGCCGATCATTCCCGAGGCATTGGTCTCGCAGGCACTGATGGCCGAGGAAAATGCGCTACCTTCATTCAATGAGGCGCGTGCCGGCTTCGAGCGCAGCTATCTGATCAAGGTCCTTAAGATCACCGAGGGCAACGTCACCCAGGCAGCGCGTATCGCCGGGCGCAACCGCACCGACTTCTACAAGTTGCTCGGTCGCCACGACCTGGAGCCGAGCGCCTTCAAGCCCGGTGCCGAGCAGACCGGCTGAGACGATGTCTTTAGGCCCGCCACGGACTGTGCGGGCTCGAACTTCCCTGGACATCTCCTCTATAGTGGTCAGGGAACGCATGACAAGGAGACGTTACATGGCAGTACGTAATGGAATGCAGCGTATCGGGCTGGGAGCGGCCCTGTTCCTGATGGCGACCACGGCATCCGCCGGCACGGCCATGGCCATCGAGAGGACGCCCAGGGACGATCAACCGCTGGTCGAAAAATGCCGCCAGCTCGCCATGGAGCATTCAGGCCATGATCTGGAGGACAAGCAGATCAAGGATAGCAACCTGCCCGAGTATGAGTCCGGGAAGGAGTTCGAACTGCGAGTCAGCTTTCTCGGCCACGGCAATACCTTTCATAACGTGACCTGTGAAGTCGATCAGCAGGGCCAGGTCTCCTTCAAGGACGCCACCCAGGAAGGCTTGCCGAGTCTAGGTAGCTGATTGATCCCCGCCTGATAGAGCGTTTCTCTCATTCTCTCTTCTTGCGCGCTGGGGTGGCTCTTGCCGCTTCGGCGCCCTCAATGCGTCCTGCGCCGGCAGGACAGCGGACAATAGTCACCGCAATCGCCGAGTTCGGGTATCAGGTAGCGCAGGCAGCATAGCTTGCGTACGCGTTGCAGCGTGCCGTCCTCGCCCGTCACGTGTCGCACCGGTTGGAACAGCGGGTTGCGTTGGCCGTCGTCCAGTTCGCGGCGTTCGAGCAGTTGCCAGCAGGCATCGGTCATGCCTGGCCACATTGCCGGATGCGATTCCAGTTGGCTCAGGTAATAGTCGATACTGCTGCCCACATTGCTCCAGAATACCCGTGGGGCGGCGCCGGAGAGCTGGGCCAGCACGTCGATCACCGTCGATAGGTGGGCCATCATGCCCGCAAAGCGATGCTCGGTCTTGAAGCTGGCCAGCGGCAGGCCGTCGTGGCGCAGGCACAGCCGCTCGGGACGGCCATGCGCATCCAGCACGACATGCATCTCGTCGAGCCCCAGCGGCAACTCTCGTTCCAGCAAGACGTTCGCTGCCAGGCTGGGTTGTAGCACGAGGTGGAAATACCACTTGGTCCACATCGAGGCCACGGCACGGCGATCATCGACAGAAAAGCACGTCGCAAAACGCGCCAGTACTTGTTCGAGCCTCTCAGGTGAAAATAGCTGTGTGCCGGACAGGGCATGTTCAGGTGGCATGGTGCACAGCCAGGGTGGAGCGTTATCGGCCAACGGTCCCACGTACAGGCTCGCCAGGGGCGAGCCGGAACCGGCAAAAGCGTTTACCTGCTGCAGGGGGATTCGTGAGGTCATGGCCTGTCCCGGTAAGCGACGGCGATTGGCCCTGGCGTTGACGCCAAGCACTCAGTACAGGCGTGATGGTAGCGGAACCGACGAAAATATCAATGATAGCGATTATCAATTACGGCTGTAGCGGCGCTTGACCTCGACCGTCAGGCGGCCCTCGCCCAGGCGCGCATTGAGCTTCTCGCCCGGCTGGGTGTCGTGGGCACGCTTGATCACCTTGCCTTCGCCGTTCTCCAGAATCGCATAGCCGCGGCCAAGCACCGCCAGCGGACTGACCGCGTTGAGCTCGCGAGCCAGAGCGTTGAGTCGGCTGCGCTCGTGCTGCAGTCGCTGGGGCAGGGCGGCGTGCAGGCGCGCACTGACCTGCGCCAGTCGATTTCGTGCGTCGCCGACCTGCTGTGCAGGCACGAAGCGATACAGGCAGCGCTCCAGATGCTGGTGCTGCTGACGGGCGCTCGCCAGCCGTTGCTGCATGGCGCGCTTGAGGCGTGCCTCGAGTTGGTCGAGACGCTGGCGCTGCTGGTCCAGGCGCTCGCCGGGGTGGCGCAGCCGGGCGCGCAGGTGATCGAGGCGTTGCGACTCGCTGTCGAGTCGGGCCAGCTCGCAGCGGGCCAGGCGTTGCATCACGTCCTGCAGACGGCGGGTCAGCTCGCGGCGATCCGGCACCAGCTGTTCGGCAGCGGCGGATGGGGTGGGGGCGCGCACGTCGGCGGCGAAGTCGGCCAGCGTGACGTCGACCTCGTGACCCACCGCCGACATCACCGGCAACTGCGAATGGAAGATTGCCCGCGCCAGATGCTCGTCGTTGAACGCCCATAGGTCTTCCAGGCTGCCGCCGCCACGCGTGATCAGCAGCGCATCGAAGCGCCCCTGACTGCGGGCCAGGTGGTTGGCCAGGCCGATGGCGCGGATGATCGCCGGCACCGCCTCGCGGCCCTGTACCGGCACCGGCAACACGCTCACGTCGAGCATCGGCCAGCGGGCGGCCAGTACGGCCAATACGTCACGAACCGCCGCCCCGGTCCCCGAGGTGATTACCGCCAGGTGGCGCGGCGGGCAGGGTAGCGGCCGGGCATTGGCGAACACGCCTTCGGCGGCAAGCTGGTGCTTCAGGCGCTCGAAGGCCGCGAGCAGCGCACCCTGGCCGGCGGGCTGCACCGCCTCGACGATCAGTTGATAGTCGCCACGCGGCTCGAAGACCGAGACCTTGCCGCGCAGACGGATATGGTCGCCGTTGTTGAATGGTGCAGCGAAGCGTGCCCGGGTACGGAACAGCGCACAACGCACCTGAGCGCGATCGTCCTTGAGCGTGAAGTAGCAATGCCCCGACGCCGGCCTTGCCAGCCCCGACACCTCGCCCTCCACCCAGCAGTCGCCGAAGCCGCGTTCCAGCATCAGCCGGGCCTGACGGTTAAGTTCGCTCACGGAAAGGGCGGTAGGGGCGTTGTCCTGCATGGCCGGTCTCGGTCGCGGAGAAAAGCCCAGCCTACCTTGCAAGACAAGGAATGTCGCTCATGACGAGCCTTGCAGACTTTCATTAAACGATAAATATTATCATCATAATTATCATCTGCATTGGATCTGTCGTGTCGCGCTTACAAACTGCGCCTTTCGCTCAACGAGAAGGCACAAGGCGATCCGCAGGGGATTTCCGAATCATCGAGGATGACAGGCATGGCTGACAGCAAGAACAAACCGAAGGCGTCATGGACACGGTGGCAGTGCACAACGACTGCCCTGGTATGCTGCACGCCGCTGGTTGCCGTTCCCATGAGCGGGAAGGCACAAGAGTCAGGTGGCGGCAACGAGAACGAGCAGGGGACGTATCGCCTCGCGCCCATCATCGTCAATGCGCAGGCGCAAGCCGACGACAACGCGAACACGGTCGTTGCCCAGGAACTCTGGGTGGGCGGCAAGGTCGCGACCAGCATCCTCGATACCCCTGCCTCCGTATCGGTCATCACCGAAAAGGAAATCGAACAGCGCGACGCCAATACCACCGAGGAAGTCCTGCAATACACGCCCGGGGTCATCACCGAATATTACGCCACCGACGACCGTAACGACTATTTCAAGATCCGTGGGTTTCAGGCCACGACCTACCGTGACGGGCTGACGCTGGGCTCGATGCGCGGTGTTCGCGAGGAGCCCTTCGCCTACGAGCGTGTCGAGGTGCTGCGGGGCGCCAACTCCACCCTGTTCGGTCCGGCAGACCCGGGCGGGTCGGTCAACTTCGTGAGCAAGCGGCCAAGGTTCGAGTCGTTTGGCGAAGGCTATGTGGCGTATGGTTCATTCGATCGTAAAGAAGCCGGCCTCGATGTAGGCAATACGCTGAACGCCAGCGAGACACTGGCCTATCGCGTTACCGGCAAGATCAAGGATAGCGAGCGCGAATACGACCATTCCCAGGATGACGACGAGTTCATCATGGGCGGCCTGACCTGGGAGCCGACGAACTCCACCTCGGCGACGCTGATCGTCGACTACCTGAGCCGCGACAGCACCCCCAACAGCGGCGGCTATCCGTTCGACCGGGAATATGACCGCGACGAATTCTTCGGTGAGCCGGACTTCAACTATCACGATGTCGAGCGTACCAGTATCACTGGGCTACTCACCCACGACTTCGACAATGGGCTGACCCTGCGCGGCAACCTGCGCTACAGCGATCTGGCCGACGACTATGGCTACGTCTACCTGACGGATAGCGAAAGCCGGGCAGGTACCGTGGTGGACCGCGGTTATATCGGCACCGGCAGCGAAGCCCGGGAACTGATCGGCAACGCCATCCTGCAATACGATGCCCGCTTTGGCGAGGTCGACAGTAGTACGCTGGCGGGTGTCGAGTACCGCGATGCCTCGAGTGAAGGGACGTCCGTTTACGCCCCGGCGAGCCCGATCGATATCGTCGACCCCGTTTACAGTGGTCCCCCGAGTAGCCTGGTTGCCTACAGCGATACCGAACAGGACTACAAGACCCGGTCGCTCTTCCTGACGCAGAACCTGTCGTTCTTCGACCGATTCATCGTCACGGCGGGGATACGCAGCGACGACCTGGAACTCACCGAGAAAGACTTCCTCGCAAATACCGATTCTTCGGATGACTTCTCGGAAACCTCGGTCCGTGGCGCACTGACCTATCGAGTGACCGATGAAGTCTCCACCTATGTCAGCTATGTGGAGTCGGTGGCTCCCCCGGAAGTCGGTGTTACACCCGAGCGCGGCGAGCAGTACGAAATCGGCGTAAAGTACGCTCCCTTCGGTATGAACGCGCTCTTTTCTGCTGCGATCTATGACCTGACCAAGGACGATGTCACCACCTCGGTCGTGCAGGATGATGGCACCATCGAACAGGAAACCATCGGCGAATCCCGCGTGCGTGGCCTGGAACTGGAAGCCAAGGCCGAGTTGACCGATAACCTGAGCCTGGTCGGCGGTTATTCCTACATGGACTCTGAGGTAGAACGCGGCACGCTTCAGGACGGGACGTCAATCGAAGGCAATGACTTTACCGAAACACCAAAGCACACGGCGTCGCTGTGGACTTACTATACCTTGCCAGACAGGGACATGAGCTTCGGCCTAGGCGCCCGCTATACCGGTTCCTACTACTTCGATGCCGAGAACTCGGCCAAGAGCGAGGCGACAACGCTCTATGATGCGGCCTTCAGCTACCAGTTCATCGAAGACACCGAGCTGACCGTCAACGTGAGTAACCTGCTCGACGAGCAGCACGTGGTCGGCTCCGGCACGGCGGACTACTACAACCAGGGTCGCGAAGTCGTCGCCAAGGTGAGTTACCGCTGGTAAGGCAGCGCTGGCTAAAGACTCTCCCCGGCGGGCCGATAATTGATATGCCAGTGGCCAGTTGAGAGAGAAGATCATGAGTGAAGTCCATCGTTATTGGTACGAGGCCGCGACGCAAACTGCCGAAGCCCAGGCCGTGGTCCAGGCGTGGCTGGAAACGAAGTAACCCGCCACCGTTCTGCGCCAGGGAGTCGGTACGCTGTTCGTCATGCTCGCCTTTGTTGCCCTTGCAGGCCCTGCGAAACCCGCAGGGCCTTTTGCTTGCCGCATCATCTGCCCGGCAGGGCAGCCAGGGCGTTGGTCGGTTTGCCCAGCGCCCAACCTAAGTCGTATAATGGTTGATTAACTTCTCCACACCCCTTCTCCCCACAATCTGCTCATTGGGTGTTTCCGACATGCTACGTATGGCGCAAGAAGCTCTTACGTTCGATGACGTATTACTCGTACCCGGCTACTCGGATGTCCTGCCCAAGGACGTCAGCCTCAAGTCCCGCCTGACCCGCAATCTCAACCTCAACATCCCGCTCGTCTCTTCCGCCATGGATACCGTCACCGAAGCGCGCCTGGCCATCGCCATGGCCCAGGAAGGTGGCATCGGCATCATCCACAAGAACATGACCGTCGCCGCCCAGGCCGCTGAAGTGCGCAAGGTCAAGAAGCACGAGAGCGTGATCGTCAAGGACCCGGTGACCGTGGGGCCCAAGGCCAAGCTGCAGGACCTGCTCGACATGGCCGACGAGTACGGCTATTCCGGCTTCCCGGTCGTCGAAGGGGAAACCCTGGTAGGTATCGTCACCGGTCGTGACATGCGCTTCCAGCCGGACCACAGCGATAGCGTCGAAGCGATCATGACGCCCCGCGAAAAGCTGGTCACCGTGCCCGAAGGTACCCCGCTGGACGTGATCAAAGGCAAGCTGCAGGAAAACCGCATCGAGAAGATCCTGATCGTCGACGATGCCTTCCGCCTGCGCGGGCTGGTCACCGTGCGTGACATCGAGAAGGCACGCACCTACCCCAACGCCGCCAAGGATTCCGACGGCCGCCTGCTGGTGGGTGCCGCGGTGGGTACCGGTGCCGAGACGCCGGATCGCATCACCGCGCTGGCCGAAGCCGGCGTCGACGTGATCGTGGTCGACACTGCCCACGGCCACTCCAAGGGCGTCATCGACCGTGTGGCCTGGGTCAAGGAACACTTCCCCGACATCCAGGTCATTGGCGGCAACATCGCCACCGCCGAGGCTGCCAAGGCACTGGCTGAAGCCGGCGCGGACGCCGTCAAGGTGGGTATCGGCCCCGGCTCCATCTGCACCACGCGCATCGTCGCCGGTGTCGGCGTGCCGCAGATCACCGCCGTTTCCAACGTCGCCGAGGCGCTCAAGCCCTACGACATCCCGCTGATCGCCGATGGTGGCATCCGCTTCTCCGGTGACCTGGCCAAGGCCATCGCCGCCGGCGCAAGCTGCGTGATGATCGGCGGCCTGCTGGCCGGTACCGAGGAAGCCCCGGGCGAGGTCGAGCTCTACCAGGGCCGTACCTACAAGGCCTACCGCGGCATGGGCTCGATGGGTGCCATGTCACAGAGCCAGGGCTCCGCGGATCGCTACTTCCAGGAAAAGACCGACAACGCCGAGAAGCTGGTTCCGGAAGGCATCGAAGGCCGCGTGCCCTACAAGGGCCTGATGAGCGCCATCGTCCACCAGCTGATGGGTGGCCTGCGCGCCTCGATGGGCTACACCGGCTGCCGCAGCATCGACGAGATGCGCACCAAGCCGGAATTCGTCCAGATCACTGGTGCCGGCTTCGCGGAATCGCATGTCCACGATGTGCAGATTACCAAGGAAGCGCCGAACTACAGGGTAGGCTGATCGCCTCACCTGAAAGAACTTCGCGGCGGGGGCAACCCCGCCGCTGGCTTTTGGATCACTGTTGCGACCTCGCCCGTCGCCGCTCAACAGAGAGCCCACGATGCAAGACATTCACGCCCACAAGATCCTGATCCTCGACTTTGGTTCCCAGTACACCCAGCTCATCGCCCGCCGCGTGCGTGAGATCGGCGTGTATTCCGAAGTGCGCGCCTTCGATATCACCGAAGACGAGATCCGCGAGTTCAACCCCAACGGCATCATCCTCTCCGGCGGCCCGGAATCCACCGTCGCCGAAGGCTCGCCGCGCGCCCCGCAATGCGTGTTCGAGATGAAGCTGCCAGTACTGGGCATCTGCTACGGCATGCAGACCATGGCCGAACAGCTGGGCGGTCGTGTCGAGGGCTCCAACAAGCACGAGTTCGGCTACGCGCAGGTCAAGATCGAAGGCGACGATGACCTGTTCAAGGGCATCAAGGACCATATCGATGCCGAGGGCAACGCGCTGCTCGACGTGTGGATGAGCCACGGTGACAAGGTCGCCGAGGCGCCGGAAGAATTCACCGTCACCGCCTCCACGCCGAGCTGTCCGGTCGCCGCCATGACCTGGCCGGAAATGCGCTTCTATGGCGTGCAGTTCCACCCCGAGGTGACCCACACCCTGCAGGGCCAGCGTATCCTCGAGCACTTCGTGCTGGATATCTGCGGCGCCGAGCGCCTGTGGACCCCGGCGCGCATCATCGAAGACCTCGCCGCCCGCGTGCGTGACCAGGTCGGTGACCGCCACGTGCTGCTCGGCCTCTCCGGCGGCGTGGACTCCTCGGTGGTCGCGGCACTACTGCACAAGGCCATCGGCGACCAGCTGACCTGCGTGTTCGTCGACAACGGCCTGCTGCGCAAGAACGAAGGCGACCAAGTAATGGAAACCTTCGGCCACCACATGGGCGTGAAGGTCATCCGCGTGGATGCCGAGGACGAGTTCCTCAACAAGCTGAAGGGCGTCGACGACCCCGAGGCCAAGCGCAAGGCCATCGGCAACACCTTCATCGACGTGTTCGACCGAGAGGCCGCCAAGATCGAGGGCGTGGACTTCCTCGCCCAGGGCACCATCTACCCCGACGTGATCGAATCCGCCGCCAGCAAGACCGGCAAGGCCCACGTCATCAAGTCGCACCACAACGTCGGCGGCCTGCCCGAGACCATGAAGCTCAAGCTGGTCGAACCGCTGCGCGAGCTGTTCAAGGACGAAGTGCGCAAGCTCGGCCTTGAACTCGGCCTGCCCTACGACATGGTCTACCGTCACCCCTTCCCGGGGCCGGGCCTGGGCGTACGCATCCTCGGCGAAGTGAAGAAGGAGTACGCCGACATCCTGCGCGAAGCCGACGCCATCTTCATCGAGGAGCTGCACAACGCCGACTGGTACCACAAGACCAGCCAGGCCTTCGCTGTGTTCCTGCCGGTGAAATCCGTCGGTGTGGTCGGCGACGGCCGCCGCTACGAATGGGTCATCGCCCTGCGCGCCGTGGAAACCATCGACTTCATGACTGCGAGATGGGCCCACCTGCCTTACGAGCTGCTGGAGAAGGTTTCCAACCGCATCATCAACGAGATCCGCGGCGTATCGCGCGTGACGTACGACGTCAGCAGCAAGCCGCCCGCGACGATCGAATGGGAGTGAGTGTCGAGTAGGGCAGGCCTGCGCCGCCTAGCCCTGCTGCATCACACGACTCATACGAAAGCCTGCCTTTACCGGCAGGCTTTTTTGTTGCAAAAGGTTACCAAGCTAAGGCTAACTTTGGTTAAGGTGCTGGGGATACGGTCGATAAGAAGTCTAGGTAAGAACAATGCGTAAGGGGTCGCAGGGAAAAGATGTCATCCCCGGGCGGTAGCGTGTCTGGATAACTAGGTAGTATAAGACTCTATACCTAGCATAAGCTATTGGTTATAAATAGGTAATATAAATTCAGGATGGTTTAATGAATGCTATTGTAACTCCTTCTTTATTTTCAAAATATACTTTCCCAAGCATAGATGGCCACGTGTTAAGAGATGGACTTATTAATACTTTGGAGATGTATGCTAAGACCTTTGATGTGGTTTACGTTTATGGTGAGGAAGGATTTGGAAAAACATCTGTTCTGGCAGAGTTTGTTAAAAGAAATGAGGGGGATTGCATTGCATTGGTAATCGATCCGATTAGCAAATATTCTTATTATGAGGACTCAGTAGTAAGGGATATATTTGTACAGCTTAAGGCTTACATGGGGGAAGAGGATGAAGCTTTAAGTTTAAATATTGACAAAAAGGAATTGATAAGAACGTTCAATACAGTAGAGTATTTTTTAAAGAAGAATGGGAAAAGGATCTACTTTGTTATAGATGGTCTGGACCAAATTCCTGACGAAGATGATAGTTATGTAAAAGAGATACTTTCAGTTCTCCCCTTTAGTGGGAAGAACATAGGGTTTGTGTTTTCGGCAAAAAAAGGTATGCTCGAAAATTCAGTAACGGTGAGAAAAAGCAAAGCAATTAATATTGATTTGTTTTCACTAGAAGAAGCTAAGTATGTTCTTAAAGGAGTTGATGAGGAAAAAGTAAAGATACTTATAAATTCATTCAGCGCAACTCCAGAAACATTGCTAACCATTGAGAGAATAATAAAGCAAGGTGGGAGTGCGGACGAAATTCTGCAAATGGATATAGAGGGTACAGAAGGGCTTTTTGAAGAAGAATGGAGAAGGTCTCATGAAGTTATTCTTAAGCATGAGTATTTAATAGGTGTCATTGCTTATGCTAAAACGCCAATAAAAATACCTAAAATATTAGACGAGTTTTCTTTAAGCAAAGCTTGCTTTGAAGAAATAGAAAATATTAGCTTTCTTGAAACTAAGGATGGAACAGTTAAGTTTCGTTCAGCCGGGTATTTAAAATTTGCTAAGAAAAAGATGCAGAAAATAAAAGCTTCTTCTTTGAGGCACATAACTAATTTGATGTGTCAAGATCCAAGAAGCTTAGAGTCTCTCTCTTCGCTGGCTGATTACTATTCGGAAATGGGAGATACCCAAGCAGTAATTTCCCAACTCTCCAATGAGAATCTTGAACTTCTTCTAAATGAATCAAAAAGTATAAATGATCTTTCTAGACAGATTGCTTTGGGGGTAATGAACTCTGGTTCCAATGAAGTTGAAATGTTGAGATTTTGTTATCTTAAGTCTTTGATAAACGGCATAAAAACTTCGCCATTGTTGAAAAGTGAACTAAAAAGCCTGTTAGTAAAAGAGGATGTTAAGTCCGCTCTAGATTTGGCCAATAGCGCGAGTTCAAATGAAGAGCGCTTACAGATGCTTTGTCTGATTGCTACTGATTATAAAGAAAAAGAAAAGCCGTTTCCTGAATATTTGTGTTCTCAGGTTGATGATCTTTATAGAACACTGTCTCCGGAGCATTTGGGTGTAGAGAAAACTCTAGATATAGCCATTGACCTTCTTTCGTTTGACTCTGAAAAGGCTATGTCTTTAATTAATAAAATTGACTCCATGGGGGGTGGTGGAGAAAATAAGTCTGAATATGCTTTTTTTAGATTCACCATGCAGGCGCTTCAAAAGAAGCCGGATGCTTTTGATAGCGATTTTATAGATGTGAAAAATATTGGTGATAAAAAAAGAAAGGCAATAGAGACAATACGTCTTTTTAAAGAAGGTAAACCAGCTGAAAAGATCATAGAGGGTTTGAAGCATATAGATAAATCAGGGGAAAAGATTTTTATACTAAGAAATTGGATAAAATCTTCGCCTCAACGGGAAAATAACTATGTTTTAATTGATTATGTTATTGACCTGGCAATAAAAACCACGGACTATTCAGCTAATGCAACATTTTACTCAGATATTTGCAGGTGTCTTCCTTATCTAGAGGTTAATGTAAAAACCAAGACGGTTTATAACAAAATTTGCGCGCAGATAGAAACTTTAAAAAAAATCGGGCCTACTATTAACTTAGTGGAAACCCTTATGTATCTTAGTGAGTTTGAAGAAAAGGCTGGTATATTAAACTATACTCACGGCTATATATATAAATATATTGGTGAGAATGTAAAAGACAAGGCGGTTGCTCTTGCCGCACTATGCCTTTTAAGCAGTAAAGTTAATGATAGCTGCCTTAAGGAAACCTTGAAGAATAAAAAAGAAGAATGGTTTTTAGATCTGGTTGAATATACTGCTAATCAGTTTGATGTTTTAAAGGAAGCACTTCTTTTTGAATCTGAATTTGACCTTAAAAATTCTTTGTTGTGGTGTAAAAAGATCAATACTGAATACCGTCGTTCTGAGGCTATCGGATTTGTGCTTAGCAACTTTTGCAATGACCTAGGGGCAAGCGATAGAGGTATAACTATTGATGAACTATGCATGGAAATAAGGAAAATAAAAATTCCTCAATACAGAGATGAATGTATTGATCTGCTAATCAATTACTTGGAATCCTGTGCACAGGCCTCAAAGAACGACTTCAAGAAGGTTATTAAGCTAGCATTAAGGACTAAAAGCAATTCAAATATATGCAAGTTCTCCTCTAAAATTATTAATGCTATACATAAGGCAGGGTATAGTATGCCTGAACAAGAAAAAAAACTAGAAGAAACCTTGTTTCAAGCGTGGTCTAGCTTAGACGGGGACTGCTTAAAAATAGATCACGCATTTCGGATATCAAGCGTCCTATCGAAAAAGTCTGAAAGCTTGTCTGACAACTATATTGATTTTGCAATTAATTTAAGGCGTGAAGCTGTAATCGATAATGAGGAAGTATTGCATGCTTATTCTGCATCTATAGACTTGCAAATTAGAACCATGTATTTTTTGGTTAAAAACAGCATTCAAGATGAAGAAGATACAATTCATCTTTTGGATGAAATAAGTAAAATGCCAAGTGTTGTAGGAAGGGCAAAGCACCTTGCCCGGCTAGTTTCAGTGTTTCAAAAAAGCGGTTTAGATAGTGAGGCCAAATCAATAATACAAAGCCACATATACCCGCTATTAGACAACCTAGATAAGCAGTCTACTCAGTATGCAGTTTGTGTTTATTACACTTCTCCTGTTATATATAGTTTTAATCAGGTTTCTTTTAAAGGCTTGATAGATCCTGTTGTGCATAGCGACATATATTTCAGTGATAGGATATTAAGCCGCTGCTTAGTGTATCTCCTTTTCGATTGTATCCTTGGCGATCCTTTTGATGCCGTAAAAAATTATGAATATAGTGTTGCTTACTCAGATGTAGAAAGTATATTGGATATCATATCTCAGATGAGAGATGACTCTGTGGCTTACTATCATTTAAGAGAAGTCGCGAGAGTTGTAAAAAATTTAAAGAAAAAGAGGGTTTTAAGTGAGGCGCAAAACAATAGCTTGCTAAGTAAGTTTGGTGGCTATGTTGCCTCATTTCCTAAAGATCATGGGGTTAAGCATGAGGGTTACGCAATATGTGTAAAGGCGTTGGTTCTGTTCCTAGAGGGTAACAAAAATTCTTCTTCTTGGCAGGAGTTGCTGGAAGAGGCCATAAGTGTCCCGAATATATCTGACCGCGCTTTTGTCATAGCTGAAATTGCTGGGTTTATGCCAACTTCACTAGTTCAAAGCAAGAAGGACGCTTTTGAAGCGTCTTTCAGGTTGGTTGAAACAATACCATCATTCCTTGACAGGCTTAGTAGGTATGAATACTTGGCTGAGTTGTCAAAAAGGACAGATAAAAACTTTGCGAAAAAAAGTTTAAAAAATGCTTTTTTGATTTCTTCTTATGAAGATACTGAAGAGTTTACTCAAAAACGTTTATCACTGATTGATGCTGCTTATGGTATAGACGAAGATTTTCCTGATACCTTATCGGCTGTTTATAATGACGATCCCGCTAGAAAAAAAATACTTGAAAAGAATATTAGGGAAAAGAAAAAGACTGCAGAGGAAAAGAAAAAATTCGATCCTGAAGTTTCTGAAATTGGAAGTAATTGCTACTCTGAAAAATATGCAGACCTCGCTTGGCAACTTTTAGGGAAGCTGAATGCCTCAAACCATCCTCCCGTGAAAACCAATAAGTTTAGTAACTTCTTAAAGGGTGTATCAGAGTATGGCTATGAGGAGATGTACCCATTGCTGAGCTATTATGTGCATATGCTGGGTGAAAAGTATCAAGGAAGAGCAAATGCCCAGAAGTTTATTAGGCCAATATTTGAAGTGTTTAAGGTCTGCTCTTCTTCGTTTTCAAAAATATATAACTTTGAGGTTTCAATAAGGAACAATGCATTTGAAGATGAAGGAAGGGGTAGTGTTGTTGTTGGGTTTGATGAGACGGAAAAAGCAATCGAGTTTATGAGGTGTTGGGTTAATGGACTAAAAGGCTATGAAATTTTTGTTTTTGATCCTTATTTTTCATTAGAGGACTTGCGGTTTATTGGTGATGCAATAAGCAAGGATCCTGATTTTAACATAAGAATAATGACGAGCATAAAGCAAAAAAATAATATAGCTTCATCTTGTGGGGGGGATATCTCAGAGGGGATTATAGATTTTTGGGAGGAGAATGTAAGCACTGGCGAGATGCCAGACATTGAGTTGCTTTTTGCAGGTGCTGCAAGCTTAGACTGGGAGCTTCCAATACACGATCGCTGGTGGTTGTCAGAAGATAGTGGTATTACTATTGGAACGTCCATGAACGGTGTAGGAAAGCGACTTTCAGTTTTATCTAAACTTGACTCTAATGAAACAGCTGAGATTGAGCAAAAGCTAGAAAGTTATGTTAATAAAAAACAAAAATCTTTTGATGGAAAAAGGGTGCGCTATGAGTCACTGAGTATATAGTATGATTAGCTTTAAATTTAATACCTTGTTTCCTTGAGGAGGCCATAACATAGTTATGCAATTTACCGAAACATCCAGCCCACCACGAGGCGAACGACCCGAAGCATCATAACGTAGACGACAAGCGCCACGATAGTCGCGGCAATGAAGCCGTTTCGTATCCCCAGGTATCAAGCGCGGGGAAGAAGGAAAGGATAGGTTATCCAAGAAAGGGGATCAGCATTGTGAGTGGCTAGATGACAGCCGTGGTAACGAGCCACTGTTTCCAGCGCACCGGCTATTTGCTGGCTGCAGCCGGTGCGGTGAACCAGTAATCGATACCCGAGTGAGCTTCATGGTCTCGTTCTGTTGCAGGGCAGGCTGGATCTCTGCGATGGGCTGACGGCGCTCTTCAGAGTGATGCCAGCGCTCCCCCTGTGCTTCGCTGGTGAAGCGTAACGCGATCTTATAGCCCCCGCTGCCTTGCGAGGCCGCAAAGGTGTGCCCGCAATAGCGGTTGGCAGCGTCGATGGTGTGGCGCAGCCAGGTTTCGTAACGTTCAACGGCATCGGGCTGAACCCGGTGCTGAATGCGAACGGTAACGCTGCCGTCTTACGAGGACGTTGACGAGACATCAGCCATGAGTACGGCCCCCTATCGAGGAAGGCTGCTTACTCGGCCTGGAGTTTTCAGGGCAAGGGCGGTGGCATCAGGTGTTCACCATCATAGCCTTTGACCATTCCGAAGCTGTCGCCTCCCTTCTCCCAGTCTCGCTGGGCCTCGATGATCTCGGCCTTGCTGTGCCCAACGAAGTCCCACCAGATCCATATCTCCTCTCCAAGAGGTTCGCCGCCTGCCAGAATGGCTCGCCCCCATGCGTGTAGACGCACGTGTGCTGCACGATCATCTTCTCAAGGCTGGACTCTGCACCAGCAGCGCTTCGAAGCCAACGCACGGGAGTTGGCTGCGGCGATCGTGCTGGTGCGCAAGGCATGAATGGGTGGTTGCCAAATAGAAGGGCGGCGTGGAGACTCTTTCGTCAAGTGAAATCAGTAACAAAATTTGCACTAAGCGGCCGCCTCAAAGGCGCCCGCTTTCGTACTGACTCACCTTCAGAAGCGATCAACGCGGAACGGGGCCATATCCACCGCGGGGTTTCCGCCATCCATCATCTGGGCGAGCAGTTCGCCGGTGGCGGGGCCCAGGGTAAAGCCCTGGTGGCCGTGGCCGAAGGCGAGCCATAATCCTGCCTTGTCGGGGGCCGGGCCGATTACCGGTTTCATGTCGGGCAG
Organism: Modicisalibacter xianhensis; assembly: GCF_900113605.1. Classification (GTDB taxonomy): domain Bacteria; phylum Pseudomonadota; class Gammaproteobacteria; order Pseudomonadales; family Halomonadaceae; genus Modicisalibacter; species Modicisalibacter xianhensis. The sequence continues at coordinate 73,616 of NZ_FOPY01000005.1, read as the reverse complement.
GCAGGGGCGGGCGCCTTTCCAGGGCTGACTGTCGCGACGCTTGCCCAGCGGGAACAGCTTGCGTGCCACCTTCTCGGCGGCGGCAAGCTGCTTGTACTGGGGCGGCGAGTTCAGGTCGGCCAGTTCGGCGCCTGTGGTCAGGCGAATCCCGGCGCGCATGGGTTCGAGCAGGAATCCCTTCTCGGCGTCCATCACCCAGTGGTTGAGCTTGGCCTCGTTTTCGGCGGAGTAGTGCATGTGGTAGCCGCGTTTCACGAACAGCGGCACTTTCATGCCCAGCCTCGCCAGCAGTTCGCCGGTCCAGGGGCCCATGGCCACCACCACCTGCTCGGCTTCCAGATCCCCCTCGCTGGTCTTGACCTGCCAGCCACCCTCCACCTGGCGCACGTCCTCGACGCTGGCCTGCTTCACCTGGCCGCCCTGTTCGGCAAAGCTACGGGCATAGGCCTGCACCAGGCCGCCGGGGTCCGAGACCATCCAGGGCTGCGTCCAGTGGATCGCTCCGATCAGCCCCTTGCCCAGGTGCGGCTCCTTGGCGTAGAGCGCCTCGGCGTCCAACACGTCATACTCGACCCCAAAGCGCTCGTGATTCTCCTGGGCCACTTGCTGGCGTTCCTCGAACTCCTTGCGGGTGCGGTAAAGCTCCAGCCAGCCGCCCTTGCGCACCAGCGCCTCGGCACCGGCGGCTTCGATCATCGGCGCGTGGGCCTCCTGGCAGCGCATGATCAGCGATGCCCACTCGTTCACGATGCGCGCGTAGCGCTCACCACTCGAGTTCAGCCAGTAATCCAGTAGCGGGCCCGCCGCACTCATCATACCGGTGGGGCGGTAGCGGATGTCCACCTGGCGGTTGGGCAGCACCCGCAGCAGGGTGCCGATATCCTTGGGGAAGGCGTAGGGGCGCACGGCCTCGCGCTGGATGATGCCGGCATTGCCGAAGGAGGTCTCGAGCCCCGGCTCGCGGCGGTCCACCAGCGTGACGTCATGGCCGCGACGCACCAGGTGCCAGGCCACGGATACGCCGACCACGCCGGCACCCAGAACGATGATATTGCGGGCCATGAAGTTCTCCTTGCCAGTGGATACGGGATGCTCCGCTGGGGGCAGAGCCGTCATGCAAAGGAGTTTATCAATACTTCCCAGAAAATCGGCCAGGTGCTGATAATTAAGATTTTAATCCTGTATTTTAGGAATAATGCCGAGTGTTTTTTCAGAAACATGGCGATGAAAAGAGTTTGTTTCCGTGGCTGGCTGCCGGGTCTGAACGCGCCCCTGCCAAAGCGTCGAGGCACTGCATAGATAGTTACCATAGTCGGTAGTGTCGGCGACGGGGGCATGATCTCTTCGAAGGCGATATCACCGGCGGTCATCAGCACCCAGCGGCTATGAACCAGGACGAGTACTTCTTGTTGGCGATAGAGAGCCGAGAGGCCATGAGATGCTCCATGAGCACCACATCAACGAGAGGTCAAGGCTTTCAGGCGTTCATCGGCACGCTTGAGGGTCTTCATCCGTTCGGGGCGCTTCATGCTTTTCCAGGTGCGTATCTCGTCCAGTGAGCGACCGCAGCCGATGCACAGGTCGCCCTTGAGCTTGCAGATCGAGACACACGGGCTTTCAATCTTCTTGGCCATTCAATGCCTCACGGCTGTTGCTCGTAGTCGGCGTTGCCAGTCGCCGCCATGCTCCCGCCGACACGCTTCTTCGCTGTCGAAATCCACATGATGCGAGACGTCATTGCCATCAAGGCCGACGTCCGCCAGTGCGTCGGCGGTCAAGGCGAGGACTTGGCGTCGGGCATCGCCCTTGAGCGCGTTGGCCAGGTTGGCGTGGGTATCGAATACCCAGGTCACCACTAGGCTATCGGGAAAGCGCGTGTAATCGACCTGGTGGGTCAACCAGCAGAAGCCGGGCAGCAGGGGCTTGGCCTGCTCGCAGGCCTGGGTCAGTGAGGCGACGAGTTGCCGCTCCATCTTGCCGCGTTCTCGCTTGGCGATCATCCTGCCTCCCAAAACGGGCAGTGTGCCATGGAACCCGAGGACGTGGCATCGACTGTGTGCATAGGGGCGGCGATAGGGAATCGAAGCGTGATAAGGTCGAGGCAGACCCGACCCCAGCGGAATGCACGCCACATGAGCCAGGAACAGGCGCAGGTTCTAATCTACGAAGATGCCGACAAAGCTGTCGATGTTCGCTTGGATGAAGGCCAAGAGACAGTCTGGCTGACGCAGCGGCAGATGGCCGAACTGTTTGAGGTCAAACCTCAGAACATCACCATGCATTTGAAAAATATCTACGCGGAAGGGGAACTGGTGGAAGAGGGAACTTGTAAGAATTTCTTACAGGTTCAACTCGAAGGCGGGAGAGAAGTTAAACGTTTGCGAAGGCACTACAACCTCGACGCCATCATTTCCGTGGGTTACCGCGTCAATTCTCGGCGCGCGGTTCGCTTTCGCCAGTGGGCCACACGCGTCCTGCGCGATCACCTGACCCAAGGCTGGACCCTGCACCAGCAACGCTTCGAAGCCAATGCGCGGGAGCTGGAAGCGGCGATGGCGTTGGTGCGCAAGGCCGCCCACAGCCCAGCGCTGGACCTGCCCGGTGGCCGGGGCCTGGTGGATATTGCAGCGAGGTACGCGCAGACGTTTCTGTTGCTGCAACGTTATGACGAGGGCCTGCTGAGCGAGCCGCAGGCGCAGCCGGGTGGTCGGTTGCCGTCGTTGGAAGAGGCCCGGGCTGCGTTGGAAAGCTTGAAGGCAGAGCTAATAGGGCGGGGCGAGGCGACCGAGTTGTTTGCCGGTGACCGCAACGATGGCTTGGCAGCGTTGCTGGGGAATCTGGATCAGTCGGTGTTTGGGGAGCCGGCCTATCCCAGCGTCGAGTCCAAGGCGGCGCATCTGCTCTATTTCGTCGTCAAGAATCATCCCTTCGCTGACGGTAACAAGCGCAGTGCGGCGTTTCTGTTCGTCGACTTTCTGCATCGCAACGGGCGCTTGCTGGACACAGAGGGCGAGCCGGTAATCAACGATATCGGCCTGGCAGCGCTCACCCTGCTGGTGGCGGAATCCGATCCGTCCAACAAGGACACGATGATTCGGCTGATCATGAATATGCTGTCTGGAGACAGGCCGGCCGTGTGAATCCCGAGTCGTCTTTGGTGGAGTTGAACGAACCCGCAGCTAATAAATGTACTGCGGCTAATCACTAGGCCCGGCCAGGTTGGATGCGCTCGCCTAAATCCGAAATGAGTCGGCCCCCATCCCTGTTTACCGAAACAGCCAGCCTGCCACGAGACGAACGACCCGAGGCATCACGACATAGACGACAAGCGCCACAATGGTCGCGGCAATGAAGCCGTTGCGTATCCCCCATGTATCAAGCCAGGGGATCAGGGAAAATATCGGTTGCCAGAGAAAGGGGACCAGCATGGTGAGTGGCCAGATGACGGCCGTGGTAACGAGCCACTGTTTCCAGCGCACCGGCTGTTTGCTGACGGCAACCGGTGCGGTGAACCAGTAATCGATGCCCGAGTGGATTTCAATGGTCTCGTTCTGTAGCAGGGCAGGTTGGATCTCTTCGATGAGCTGACGGCGCTCTTCAGAGTGGCGCCAGCGCTCCGCCTGTTGTTCGCTGGCAAAGCGTAACGCGATTTCGTAGTCGCCACTGCCTTTCGGGGGCCGCAGGATGTGCACGCCCTGATGCCCGCAATAGCGGCTGGCAGCGTCGATGGTGCGGCGCAGCCAGGTCTCGTAGCGCTCGACGGCATCGGGCTGCACCCGATGCTGGATGCGAATGGTGACGCTGCCGCCTTGCGGAGGCGGTGACGAGGCAATGGTCATGGGCTCGGCCCCTATCAGAATGGCTGCTTACTCGGCCTGGGTTTTCCAGGGCAAGGGCGGCGGCATCAGGCGTTCACCGTCATAGCCCTTGACCGTTCCGAAGCGGTCGCTTCCCTTTTCCCAATCGCGCTGGGCCTCGACGATCTCGGCCTTGCTGTGCCCAACGAAGTTCCACCAGATCCATATCTCCTCTCCAAGCGGTTTGCCGCCTACCAGAATGGCGCGTCCCCCTGCGGGTAGGTTCACGGTAACGTCAGTGCGACCGCGGCCGAGGTAGGCCATTTCGTTGGGAGCGAACCGGTCGCCGTCGATGTCGAGTTCCCCTTCGAGGGGGAGCACGCCATATTCGAAATCCTCGCGTAGCGTCAGGGTGACGCTCGAGGCCTCACGGCTGGCAATATCGAGACCGACCAGGGGCGAGTAGGCCAGCGTCGGTGCCCCATGGCCGGCAAACTCGCCGATGAGCAGCGTAAACACGGCGTTTTGGTCTTCCCAGGTCGGCAGGCTGGGGTAATGATCGAATCGCGGTGAGGTCTGGCGGTCAGACTCGGGCAGGGCGATCCACAACTGGGCCGCATGCAGGTGAGTCTCGCCGGGGACCGATTCCTCGGTGTGGCTGATGCCGCGTCCCGCTGTCATCAGGTTGACCTGGCCAGGCCGAATGACCTGCTCATGACCCAGGCTGTCACGGTGCAGGACTTCCCCCTCGATCATCCAGGTGAAAGTCTGCAGGCCGATATGCGGATGCGGGCCGACCTGAAGGCCTTTGGCATTGCCCTTGAAGATGGCGGGCCCAGCGTGGTCGAGGAAACACCAGGCGCCCACCAGGCGGCGATGCCGGGAAGGCAGCACCCGGTTTACGGGGATGCCGCCAACATCGGCGGTGCGCGGTGGGATGTGTTGAATCTGGCGTTTACCGTCGATCACCGGACAATCCATTGACGATGCCAGCTCTTGGTCAGCGACTAGCGTGCTCATGGAACATTCCTCGTATGGGTAGACAAGGCCCGGCCTAAAGGGCCGGGCCTTGCATGTCAGACAGCTGCCTGTTGGGAATAGCTCTGCATCAGGTTGGCGTAGGCGGGCAAGTGGCCTGCCAGCAAGCCGCCAAAGCCTTCGATGTCGTTGCGCCAGTCGCGATGCAGCTCACAACCGACTCCAAACCAGGTCATGAGCTGGGCACCGGCTTGTGACATGCGCTTCCACGAGGCATCACGCGTCGTCTGGTTGAAGGTGCCGGAGGCATCGGTGACCACGAAGACCTCGTAGCCTTCCTCCAGCGCGGAAAGTACCGGAAACGCCACGCAGACCTCGGTCACCACCCCGGCGATCAACAATTGCTTTTTGCCGGTGGCCTTGATGGCATCGACGAAGTCCTGGTTATCCCAGGCATTGATCTGCCCCGGTCGGGGAATGTAGGGCGCACTGGCAAAGGCTTCCTTGAGTTCCGGCACCATCGGGCCATTGGGGCCGTTCTCGAAGCTCGTGGTGAGAATCGTCGGGATGTTGAAGAACTTGGCGATGTCGGCAAGTGCCAATACGTTGTTCTTGAACTCGTCGGGGCTGAAGTCTCTTACCAGGGATAGCAGGCCTGCTTGATGATCCACCATCAGCAGCGCCACATCGTCCTTGTTGAGACGGTTATAGGTAAAGGCCATGGTCACACTCCTGTTCTATCGGTTGGAAAACCGGCAACCGGACCTGGTTGCCGGGGCCTACGCCAGCGACAGTGTCGCTAGTCGCTCAGGACGCCGAAGGTGCCGTCCTGAAACTCCGTAAATGCACGCTGGATCTCTTCCACGCTATTCATGACGAAGGGGCCGTGGCCTACCACGGGCTCGTCGATAGGTTCGCCACTCAGCAAGAGCAACTTGGCGTGGTTATTGGCTTCCAGATGCAGTTCACTACCGTGTCGTTCGAACGACACCACGCTTTCACCGCGTACCACGGTGTCGCCATTGATCAGCACGGTTCCTTCCAGAACCACCAACAGACAGGTGTGACCGTCAGGCACGGGGACGACCGCCTTGCCACCCGCCAGGAGCCGCAAGTCCCACACGTTGATCGGTGTGTATGTTCGGGCAGGGCCTCGATGTCCAAGATAGTCGCCCGCCACCACCCGAACCACACCCGCGTCGTCATCCAGCGGTACACTGGGGATGTCGTTCTTCAGCAGTGCCTGGTAAGCCGGTGGTACACTCTTGAATCGAGCCGGAAGATTGACCCATAGCTGGACCATTTCCAGTCGACCGCCACGCGCGGTGAAGTCTCGGGAGTGGAGCTCCTCATGAAGAATGCCTGCCCCGGCCGTCATCCATTGCACGTCGCCTTCGGCAATACGACCTCCGCCACCGGCGGAGTCGCGATGCTCGACCTCGCCTGCGTAGACGAGCGTGACGGTCTCGAAACCGCGGTGCGGATGCTGCCCCACGCCACGCGGCTTTACCGCGGGCCGAAAGGTATGGGGGCCGGCATGGTCCAGCAGCAGGAAGGGGCTGAGGTGTTGCGCTCCCAGGCGTTCATAGGTAAAGAGCGAGCGTACGGGGAAGCCGTTGCCGACCCAATGGCCTCGCGGTGCGCCGTAGATTCCCTGAATCGTCTTCATCTCAGGCTCCTGTCTGTGTGAGAAGGCACTCGGCCTTGATGACAGGAAGGCTATTTCATGGACGAGGAAGCCGGTAGACGGTAGTTTTTATACTCACCGTCCCATGGATAGGACAACGGGAATGCAGGACCTCAACGATCTCTATTACTTCGTTCAAGTCGTGGATCACGGTGGCTTTGCCCCCGCTGGCCGAGCACTGGGCATTCCCAAGTCGAAGCTCAGCCGTCGTATCATCCAACTGGAGGAACGTCTGGCGACTCGGCTGATCAACCGCTCGACACGCCATTTCTCGGTGACGGAGCTTGGCCAGGCCTACTACCAGCATTGTGTGGCGATGCTGGTCGAGGCGGAGGCTGCCGAGGAGTTGATCGAACGCAATCGTGCCGAGCCACGTGGCACGGTGCGGCTCAGTTGTCCGCCCAGCGTGCTGCATCACCTGATTGCACCGCTGCTGGTGCGCTTCATGGTCCAATGCCCTCAGGTCGCGGTGCAGGTCGAGGCCACGAGCCGGCGGGCAGACGTCATCAAGGAAGGGTTCGATCTGGCCATCCGCATCCGTTTCCCTCCCCTGGAAGATAGCGACCTGAACATGAAGGTGCTGGCCAAAAGCCCCCAGCGTCTGATGGCAGCGCCTCGTCTTTTCGAACGCTTCCCCGCGCCGCAGACCCCCGCTGACCTTGGGCGATTGCCCAGCCTGGACTTCGAGCAATATGACAAGCACCACACCTGGGACCTGGTGGGGCCAGAGGGGGCTACCGCTCAGATTGCGCATCAGCCACGACTGGTGACGGACAGCGCCGAAACGTTGCACCAGGCCGCCCTGGCGGGGCTCGGTGTGGTCAAACTGGCGCTACTGGTCGGAGGTCAGGACCTGGCAAGAAACACATTGGTCGATGTCCTGCCTGGCTGGGAACCCCGCGGTGGCGTGCTGCATGCGGTATTCCCTTCGCGTCGTGGCCTGCTTCCTGCGGTGCGTGCTTTTCTGGATTTTTTGGGCGAAAACATCGCAGCAGAGGATTATTTAACGTTTCAGAACGCTTCGGGATGAATGACGAGGTCGAACGGAAGAGTACTCACTCGATCTTGTCATGGCCTGTCTTTAATCACTGTGCGTTTTTGGAGGTTCAGATGTTCTTCACGCTACTGCTGGCGACCCTGGGCATCGCGATCGCCGTCTCGACGGGGGCAGTGATGCTGTTCAACAAGCCTGTCGGCAAGATTCTCAAGCGAATCGTGAAGGATGAAATCAGTGACGCCTGGCACCGGTATATCACCTTCGCCGGCTTCGTGGTCGGGGTGTCAGGTGGGGTGCGGATTTATGACCTGGAGCGGTACATCAGTGCACCTCACCGGGAAGCGGAAGTGCTGGTGCTGACCGCCGAGCGCTGGACCCTGGAGATATATCGCACAGTCATCGAGACACTCCAGAGTATCGCCTGGATGTACCTGGTCGTGTTCATTGTGGCGCTGCTTGCCTATGTCATCGTCAGGGGGCTGGAGTTGCGACGCGGTCGGGAGGATTAGGCCTCTCATTGGTCACGAACACCCCGCTCGCCTCCATCCTGAAGCTTATCGGGGTGTTCGCTTTACGTAGGCGATTTCACGGTCATGGGATCATTGCTGATCAGAAGTTGATACCCATGCCGAAGGTATAGGCCCAGGCGCCATCGTCGTAGTTTTCTTCGGCACTGTTTCCGCTATCGAACAGGAACTGGTATTCGGCTCTGGCCTGGATGAAGGTGGTAGGCAGCATATAGTATTTGAGGCCAGTTTCCAGGCCGGCGATGCCGGTGTCGTTTACGCCGTCACCATAAATGCCACCGAGTGAGGCGCCCACAAACGGTCTAGCCGCATGTTGGCCGAAGTGGTAATCGGCAAAGCCCCGGGTACTGCCATTCCAGAAGTCGTCGTTATCGCCTTCCACGTCAGCATAATTGACGCTCTGGCGAATACCCACCAGAGTTTGAGTGGACAGGTACCAGCCGTAGTCGACGGAAAGACCGAAGCTGCTGTTGTCGAAGTCCTTGTCGCTGCTACCGGTACCGGAGAGAGAAAATTCCCTGTCTCCCGTCCTTGGGCCTATCGTGGTCATCTCTTGGGCCATGGCGGAGGAAGCAAGCAGAAGGGACGTCCCGACCGCTACAGTTAAAGAAGCATTTGCGGAAATAGTCATAAACAACCCCTTTTATTGATAGCCAGTTTATAACGACTTTTTCCCTGCGGGCTTGGGTATCCAGGCTCTTTGGCGTCTGCACTAGGCAATCGACAACAGCCACAGTTTGTTGTTATCGATTATTGTTTGTTGTATCTGTTGGATAGGTTTGCGACCACTAACCAGTGTAGAAGGCACCGGCTTTTTTCGAAGAAGAATTTTGGTTCTTTCGGGAAGAGGACGGTTAAATAAACAACGGTAATTCGGATAGTTTGATTTACGTCAAAATGTCAGCCCACGGATATCGCCGTTACCACAGTGCCTTCACTTCAAGAAAATCCACGCCGACGAAGAACTGGAAGAGAACGCAACTATCCGGAAATTCCGGATAGTTCGCCAAGAGGGCTCGCGTAAGGGGGCGCGAGCTTCCGTAACGCCTTGGTCAACCCGGCAACGTCACGACGATAGCTCCGCGATCCGTGGCCACGACCGTATGTTCATACTGGACGACAGGCGCACGGGGCTCGCTGTAGAGCGTCCAGCCGTCGTCTCCCTCGGTGGCCCAGTGTCCGCCCCTGGACAGGAAAGGCTCGACGGTCAGCACGAGCCCCTTGTTGATACGTCGCTTGTCGCCGCGAGTGGGCCAGGTGGCGATTTGCTCGGGATATTCGTGCAGTGACCGGCCTACGCCGTGGCTGGCGAGATTGCGGATCAGCGTATACCCCCGATCCGAAGCAAAGCGCCCGATGGCCTTGCCGATGCCCGCCAGCGGCTTTCGACTGCCCACCTGGGAAATGCCGATCCGCATGGCGCGCTTTCCGTCATGGCAGAGACGATCCAACGAAGGGTCAATAGGTGCAAGATGGAAGGTGGCCCCGGTATCCGCGAAGTAGCCGTTCTTCGATGCCGAGACATCGATGTTGACCAGGTCCCCTGACATGATCACTCGGTCGCCGGGGATTCCATGGGCGATTTCCTCATTGACACTGATGCAGGTGATGCCGGGAAAATCGTAACTGGACTGCGGCGCAGACACTGCGCCTTCACGTTCCAGCAGCGCTTTACCGATGTCATCCAGCTCTCGTGTCGTCATGCCAGGTTCCATCGATTTCGCCATGGCGTGCAGGGTATTGGCGACAATGCGACCGATCTCTTTGAGTCCGTCGAGTTCGTCCTGTTTGGTAACCGTCATTCTCTGTCCCGTCCAGATAGGTGATAACCCCAGACCGATGCGTCGCGTTCAGGGCCTTTGTTCCGCTTGGCATTCATCCAGTCTTTTGAACGTTCAGTTTGTCACAGGACGACGCTCCGACCCCGAACCCGTCGTATCAGATGAGGTTGGTGCCGTCCACGACGAACGTATAAAGTGAAGAATCATCATCTTAATTCAGCGGGGCCGCAAGCTGCGGCCCGGGCGATTCGGAGTTGTCATGGCGACCCCCTCACAGCACGACCTGCGTCTTCAGTTTCGCGAACTGCTCGAACGCGACGAGTGCTTTTTCACCGCATCGACCTTCGACCCCATGTCGGCACGCATTGCCGCTGATCTGGGCTTCGAGGTGGGCATCCTGGGCGGCTCGGTGGCCTCGTTGCAGGTGCTGGCCGCCCCCGATTTTGCCCTGATCACATTGAGCGAGTTCGTCGAGCAGGCCACCCGCATCGGTCGCGTGGCGCGGTTACCGATCATCGCCGACGCCGACCATGGTTATGGCAATGCGCTCAACGTGATGCGCACCATCGTCGAGCTGGAGCGCGCCGGTGTGGCGGCACTGACCATCGAGGACACCTTGCTGCCCGCCAAGTACGGGCGCAAGTCCACCGACCTGGTGCCGCTGGAAGAAGGCGTCGGCAAGATCGAGGCGGCGCTGGAGGCGCGCATCGACCCCGACATGGCGATCTTTGCCCGTACCAATGCCGGCGTGTTGAGCACGGCGGATGCCATCGCGCGTGCCAAGGCCTATGAACGGGCCGGCGCCGATGGTATCTGCATGGTTGGCATTGATGATTTCGAGCATCTGGAAAGCATTGCCGAGCACTTGAGCGTGCCGCTGATGCTGGTCACCTACGACAATCCCGAACTGCGTGACCGCGAGCGGCTGGCGCGGGCCGGGGTGCGCGTGGTGGTCAACGGCCATGCGGCCTACTTTGCCGCCATCAAGGCGACCTACGATTGCCTGCGCGAACAGCGCGGTATCGCCGAAGGCAATCTCAACGCCTCGGAGCTTTCCACCCGCTACTCGACGCTGGATGAAAATCGCGAGTGGGCGCGGCGCTACATGGACGTCAAGGAGTAAAGGGCATACGGTACCCGACCTGTATTTTCCACGAGCCAAGGGGCGGGTGGGCTCTCAGTTCGAAGGAATCTTGTGCGTTGCGGTGTTATCCAAACAGAGGGTTAATGCAGGCATGAGCTGATGATCTCCAAGGTTCGCTCGTCAATGCCAAGCACCTCCAGCGGATTTTCCACCCCTTTCTCTTTCAACCACTGCGCCTGAAGCGTAACTGCTTCACCTTCCAGCCTGCCCCGGCATTTCACATGGAGGTGGGCATCGTTGGCGACCTGGACATGATGAACGATCTCATGGAGCAGGTAACTGGCTGAGACCTGGTCATCGAGACGACAATCATCATCCAGGTAAATTGTTGCAGTTACGGGGTCGTAAATACCCCATAACTGCGGTACATGGGTCAGATCCAGGCCAGGATAGCAGCGTTGCCTGAGCGCCATTTGGTCAATGAATTCAACGGAGGGGGGATCAGGCGCGGCGTACTCAGTATGCGATACCACCCACAATATCATGTTTGAGGAAAGAGCCATTACCCGCTCTGACCGGTCATCATCAGCCTGAGTTAAGCCGACTGCCATGAAGATGATAAAAAACAATGAAATTCGCAGCTTATATCGCATGACGTCGGCTCCTTGAGGCGTATTTAAAGGCCATTGTTGTGAAAAGATTGCTCGCAAGATGGATGCCTCAACGAGTTAAGGGTAGGTCGTTTGGTGCAGGTTGGTTGTTATTCTGGGGGTGTCGAGAACTCCTGAAGTCGCCATGAAACATGGTGTTTTTCTAATTTTTAATTTGCGCTATCAATACGGATTGGTTGAGGCTGCCTGGCAACTTGCCTGGGTCAAATCCAACTGCTATTGACACTAAAGGCAGGCAAAAAAATCAGGGTACGCCCTTGCAGACTGCTCAATGGCCATCCTAAAGGCACGCTATCATGAACCAGGCAGAACTGAACGCAGACGCCGTACGGCGCGGTTATCAGGCATTCAATGCCGATGACCTGGACACGCTCACCGAGCTTTTCGACAAGAACGTGTCCTGGCATACACCGGGGCGAGGGCCCTTTGCCGGCGATCGACTGGGCCGCGAGGCAGTCTTTCAACTGTTCGGCAGCTACAAGAGCGAGACGGGCGGTACCTTCAAGGTCACGTTGAAGCGCGTGCTGACGGATGCGGAAGGCCAGGTCATCAGTGTCCATCACGCCACTGCGGAGCGGAAAGGCAAGCATTTGGAAGTCGATGGCTGCATTGCCTTCGAGTTCCAGGATGGCAAGATCGTCAGGGGTAAGGAGTTTATCTTCGATCTGTATCCGCTGGACGAGTTCTGGGAGTAACGCTTGGTACCTCCGCGTTCGGGAATGGGCCGGTGCCACGTAGGCATCGGCCCTTTTAATTTATACAAGATGAGGTGGCTCATGCATGCGGCGGTCGAATACTGGACGGGACCGTGCTTAGTAAGGTGTACTGCGACCAACCACTAACCCGGGTAACCTGTCTGGTACAGGTCCGGTCCGGATCGGGAGGATCCGGCAGGTGGCGAACATGGATGGCCCTAGGAAGACGCGTATGAAGACAACTGCCTCATGGCTGCTGTGGCTGGTAACCGCAGTCACACTCACCGTTTCCAGCGTCTGTGTGGCGCAATCGCAGGGCGGCACGCAGGCGCAGGCGCAGGGAAGCGATAGCGAAACGCAACAATGGTTCTCCGTCGATTCGATCAACGTCGGGCTCGGCGAGGTGCCCAAGGGACTGGAGCGGGGAACGCCACGCGAGGCGATCCGCAGTTTTCTGAAGCTGACCGAAGATGGAGAGTATGCGGCGGCGGCGCATGTGATCAATCTTTCCGAACTTCCTCCAGCGGAGCAGAAAGAGAGGGGGCCTGAACTGGCCCGCAAGCTTGCCGAAGTGCTCCAGCGAGGCGAGTGGCTGAACGTGTCCAGCCTCTCGGGACGCCAGGATGCCGCCATCATGACCCCGTCGAGCCAGAACCCCCTGATGGGCAAGCCGCGCCGCAATATCCAGCTCGCCTCGCTCACTGCCAAGGGCGAGACCTACGATGTGCGCCTGGGCCGGTACAAGGTGGATGATGAAGAGCCGGTCTGGCTGGTCATGCCGGACATCGTGCCATCGATTCCGGTGCTGTACGAAGAGTATGGTCCTTCCATGCTGGAGGATTATATTCCCGATCGCTTCAAGGCCTCATTCGGACCGCTCAGGATATGGGAGTGGATCGCCATTCCGGTCGTGCTGCTGGCGGTGGGCCTGCTGGGCTGGGGGATCTACAGCCTGGTCGGAGTGATATCAAATTGGTTGCCCTACGGGGCACAGAGCATCTTCGTCGGCCGTATTCAGGGGCCCATGGCACTCATCGTCATGTCGCTGGTGACACAGGCGCTGCTGGATTACGTGGTGTCTTTCTCGGCCGTGATAACCACGACGTTTCGCGTCTTTCTGATCGCCATTCTGGCCTGGGGAGCCGGGGCGGTTGCACTGCGTCTCGTCGATACCATCATGCTGCGCATGACGCGGCGTCTCGTGGGGGAGATCGACGACACCAAGCCCCGCGACGAGCGCAAGTTGCTGACGACCCTTTACGCGTTGCGTCGGGTCATCATTCTGATCATGGTCACCGCTGTCTCGATCTACATATTGGGGCAGATCCAGATCTTCGAGTCGCTGGGGCTTTCGCTGCTGGCCTCGGCCAGTGTGTTGACGGTGCTGATCGGTATCGCGGGCCAGGCCGTGCTCGGGAACATCATCTCGTCGTTTCAGGTGTCGCTGGCCAAGCCCATCCGGATCGGCGACCTGGTGATGTTCGAAGGCCAATGGTGCTACGTGGAAGGCATCTTCTACACGTTCATTCGCTTGCGCGTATGGAACGAGCGGCGCCTGATCGTGCCGGTGACCTATTTCGTCTCCAAGCCCTTCGAGAACTTCTCGGTCAAGAGTGCCAAGGAATACCGGACGCTGGAGATGACCGTTCACTTGAGTGCCGATGTCCAGGTCATCCGTGAGAAGTTCATGGAGTACGCCAAGGAAGAAGACAGTGTCATCGAGCACCATAAGCTGTTGTGTCAGGTGACGGGGCAGACCGGCACGGCCCTGAGTATCAACTGCTACATGATGACCACCGACCCCATGTCCGGCTGGTCGGCGGAAATGAACGTGCGGGAGAGGCTCATGGCATTTATCCGCGACAACTACCCCGAGTGGTGGCCGCGTGAGGTCGTGGTCATCAGTCATCAGGACGTTGCTCGTGGCGAGAGTGCGGCGACTCGCATGTCTTCCTCGGAGAACGACAGCGAGGCGCAGGACACTACCAGGCAGGAAGGCAGCTCCGAGGGGGATGCCTCGGGAGAGGGCAGGTCCTAGGACGATAACCCGTCGAAAAAGGGACGCTCATCGCGATGAGCGTCCCTTTTCGTTGCATGGCTGCCCGATAACGCGGCGTTGGCAGCGACATCCCTCCGCCGCTAGGCAGATATCAGTTCTGCTGGTTGCTTTCCGGCGCCACCCGCCAGACCACGTTGGAAAGATCATCGGCGATGATGACGGCGCCGTCCGGGGCAACGGTCACGCCGACCGGCCGGCCGCGGGTCTTCTCGTCGCTGGTGAGAAACCCCGTGACGAAATCGATGGGGTCGCCGGCGGGGCGGCCGTTCTCGAAGGGTACGAAGACCACCTTGTAGCCGACGGGATTCGCGCGGTTCCAGCTACCGTGCTCGCCGATGAACACCCCCTCGGCGTAGTCACTGCCGACTTGGGGCGTCGAGAAGTCGAGGCCGAGTGGCGCCCGGTGCGAGCCAAGGCTGTAGTCCGGTGCGATCGCTTCTTCCACCTTCTGGGGCTTCTGCGGCCGCACGCGCGGGTCGACGTGCTGGCCCCAGTAGCTGTACGGCCAGCCGTAAAAGCCCCCCTCCTGAACGGAGGTGAGGTAATCGGGAACCAGATTCGGGCCTAGCTCGTCGCGCTCGTTAACCACTGCCCAGAGCTGGTCCGTATCGGGCTGGAAGTCCAGCGCAGTGGGATTGCGCAGGCCGGTGGCATAAGGCCGGTGGGCGCCGGTCTGCGCATCGATCTGCCAGATCTCGGCACGATTGACTTCCGCCGCCATGCCGCGCTCGGTGATGTTGCTGTTGGAGCCAATACCTACGTAGAGAAAGCGCCCATCCGGCCCCGCCGTCAGCGCCTTGGTCCAGTGGTGGTTGATTCTCGATGGTAACTCCGTCACCACCTCGGGCTCGCCGTTGGCCTGGGTCTGGCCTTCCTGATAGTCGAACCGCACCAGCGAATCCTGATTGGCGACGTAGAGGTCATCGTCGATCAGGGCCAGGCCGTACGGGGCATTAAGGCCCTTGGCAAAGACCGTCTGCTCCTCGTAGGTACCGTCGCCGTCGCTATCGCGCAGCAGCGTCAAGCGGTCGCCGCTTTTGACGGAGGTGGTCCCCTGGGCCTTGATGTAACCGGCAATCACATCCTTCGGCTTGGATTTCGGGGCGTTGCCGCCGCTACCTTCGGCCACCAGGATATCGCCGTTGGGCAGCACCAGGGTCTGGCGCGGCACCTTGAGGTCGGTGGCGATGGCCGTGATCGTGTAGCCGTCGGGCACGGTCGGTTTCTGGTCGCCCCAGGGCGCCGGTTCGGGAATCGTCATGTCGGGCAACAGTCCGCGCTGCGGTTCCGGCAGGTCCGGGTTGGGGCCGTATTCGGCTTCTGATTCCGCCGCATTGGCGCCGGCGGCAAATAGAAGTACTGAGAGCGGAGCAACATGGCGGATGCGCGAAAACCTCATGAATGACCTCCGGCGCCGAAACGAGAGAAACCGAGCAGGGCCGCTGCCAGTGCCAGCACGGCGACGATGATCGAGAGCACGAAGCCTGTGGGCATCATGCCCCAGGCATCCCTGGCGTGGACCAGCGCATTGAAGAAGCCCAGTATCCAGGTGACCAGCAGCAGGCCGAAGTAAGTGAAGGCGAGTCCGCGATGGCCACTGGCCTTGAACAGGCCAATAAGGGAACACAGCAGCGCGAGCCCGTTGAACACGAGGCCGCCGGCGATCAGCCAGGACGCAAAGGCGCTCCACTGGATGAAGTAAGTCGTTGAGTAGGCATAATCGCTCAAGGCGGCACCCAGAAAGAGTGAAAAGGTACCGCCAAGCAATAGGGCATGAAGCGGGTTCAATCCGCTTCGGTACGTTCGTTCGGCAGTGGCTGTCACGGCAAGCTCCTTGTGCTGATCGAGCGGGTAGAGGTCAGGGCCTTCTCCGGCGCTGAAACCATGTATGTTCGGCAGAGTGTAGTTGACTCATGGCTGGCGTCACTGCATGCAAGGCTGCGCATTCGGTCAATGACCGTTACGTTCACCTGCGCAAAATGGTCGGAACGAGCGGGTACCCAACAAGCATCAGGCGGTGGCAATCACCGCCTGATGCGCTTTCACGGCCTTCTGGGGCTTCGGGCCGTCATGTGCCGGGCTGCACGATAATCTTTACATGCGACTTGTCGTTGAGCAGGGTCTCGAAGCCTTGCTCGACAATGTCGCCCAGGGCGATGCGGCCGGTTATCAGGTCCTCGGCACGGAAGTAGCCCTGCTGCATCAGTGCCATTACCGCCGGGTAGATGTGCCGGTAGGCGATGATACCCTTCATGGTGCGTTCCTTGATGACCAGGTCGTTGGGCTGGAAGGCGGCCTCGGTTTCCCAGATGCTGACGACCACTGTCTCGCCCCCGGCATGGGTGCTGTTGATGGCCTGGCTCAGCACGGCGGGAATGCCGGTGACTTCGAAGGCAAAATCGTTACCGCCCTGGGTCAGGTCGCGGATCTGCGCGCTCACCTCGCCCTGCTGCGGGTCGAGGGCCCTGGCCCCCAGGTCGGTAGCCTTCTGGCGTCTTACCTCAGAGGGCTCGACGGCATAGATGGCCGCAGCCCCGGCGGCCTTGAGCGCTTCGATGACCATCAGCCCGATGGGCCCGGCGCCGAACACCACCGCGCTGTCGCCTGCCTTCAGCGAACTCTGGCGCACGGCATGCAGGCCCACGGCGGCAGGCTCGATCAGCGCGCCCTGCTCGTAGCTCAACGCATCGGGCAGCCGGTGGACCATGTGCTCGCCGACCACTGTGTATTCCGAGAAACCGCCACCGCCGCCCGACAGCCCATGAAAGCCCAGCAGCGGTGTCAGGTTGTAGCGCTCCATCAGGTACTTGCCGTCGCGGTTCGGCGAGAGAATCGGCTCGATGGCGACCCGGTCGCCCGGCTTGATGCGGGTGACCGCCTCGCCGACCTCGACTACTTCGCCGGCAAACTCGTGACCCATGACGATCGGCGCACGCTGGCCGCTGAGCGGGTGGGGTTCGTCCACCGGAATGAAGATCGGCCCGGCGCTGTATTCGTGCAGGTCGCTGCCGCAGATGCCGCAGGCGGCAACCTTCACCTTGACCTGATGCGGGTCCTGCAGGGTGGGTACGTCGATCGACTCGACGCGCAGGTCGCGCGCCTGGTACCACACGGCAGCCTGCATGGTGGAATCGTGGTTCATGGTATGACCTCGCTGGTGTCATGATGCGGGCCGGCGCTTGTGTGCCGGCCCTTTGCGGTTCAGGCCAGGTGATGGACTTCCTGCAGGCCGTATACGGGGGTGGGGATGCCCTCCATGCGCGCCTTGAGCTGCAGCGCCAGGTACTGCGAATAGTGGCGTGACTGGTGCAGGTTGCCGCCGTGGAACCACAGCGCCTCCTGCTGGGTGGGCTTCCACATGTTGCGCAGTTCGCCTTCCCACGGACCCGGGTCCTTGGTGGTGTCGGAGCCCAGTCCCCAGCATTTGCCGACCTTGTCGGCGACCTCCTGCGAGATGATGCGTGCCGCCCAGCCGTTCATGGAGCCGTAGCCGGTGGCGTAGACGATCAGGTCGGCGGGCAGTTCGGTGCCGTCGGTGAGCGTCACCGAGCGCGGGTTGATGCGCTCGATGCCTACCCCGCTGCGCAGCTTGATCTCGCCGTTGGCGACCAGGTCGCAGGCACCCACGTCGATGTAGTAGCCGGAGCCGCGGCGCAGGTACTTGAGAAACAGCCCCGAGTCGTCGTCGCCGAAGTCGAGCATGAAACCGGCGTCCTCGAGTTTCTTGTAGAACGCGGCGTCGCGTTCGCGAATCTGGTCGAAAGCGGGGCGCTGGAAGTCGGGCAACAGCTTGTAGGGAATCGAGGCGAAGATCAGGTCGGCCTTGTCGTGGGTGATGCCACTCTGCACCGCTTCTTCGGAGTAGAGCGGGCCGAGGGCGTGTTCCATCAGCGAGTCGGACTTCACCACGTGCGTGGAGGAGCGCTGCAGCATGGTCACGTCGGCGTCGTTTTCCCACAGCGCCGCGCAGATGTCGTGGGCGGAGTTATTGGCGCCCACCACGATCACCTTCTTGCCGCGATAGGCATCCGGCCCCGGGTGCTGGCTGGAGTGTTGCTGCTCGCCCTCGAAGGTCTCGGCCCCGGGGAAGTGCGGCACGTTGGGCATGCCCGACATGCCAGTGGCCAGAATCAACTGCTTGGGCCTGAGGGTGACTCGCTCGCCGCCGCGGTTGACGTTCACGGTCCACTCGCCGCTGGCCTCATCGAAGCTGGCATCCTCGCATTCGGTGGAACTCCAGTAGTTGAGCTCCATGACCTTGGTGTACATCTCCAGCCAGTCGCCGACCTTGTCCTTGGGCGCGAAAATCGGCCAGTTCTCGGGGAAGGGAATGTAGGGCAGGTGGTCGTACCACACCGGATCGTGCAGGCACAGCGACTTGTAGCGGTTGCGCCAGGCATCGCCGGGGCGCGGGTGCTTGTCGAGCACGATGGTCGGCACGTTGAGCTGGCGCAGGCGCGCGGCGAGCCCGATGCCGCCCTGGCCGCCGCCGATGATCACGCAGTAGGGCTGGCGGCTGTAGCCGAGTTCGCGCTCCTCGCGCTGGCGCGACTCCAGCCAGGTCTCGCGTGACTTGTTGGCACCGTGCTCGGCGCCCTTGGGACGATGCAGGCCGCGCGGCTCGGGATAGTCCTTGAGTTCCTGCATGGTGGTCAGCAGTGTCCAGCATGTGCCGTCCTTCAGGCGCAGAAAGCCCTTGCCACGGGCCACGCCGGTCTCGAAGGTGAACCAGGCCTCGGTCACGTCATCGGTCTCGGTGGCCTCGCCGTCGATCCGCCAGTTCGACGGGCGGGTCTCGCCCAGCGTGGCATTGAGCATCGACTGGATGTCGTCCTTGCCCTCCAGGGTCTTGAGATTCCAGGTGAAGGCGACCAGGTCGCGCCAGTAGCATTCCTCGTTGAACAGGCCCATGACCCGTTCGATGTCGCGTTGCTCCAGTGCGCTCTCGAAATCGTTCAGCCAGTGTTGGACTTGCTGGGTTGGCGTGCGTGTCGTCATCGTTGTTCTCCGCATTGTTCATGGGTGACACGTCCTTGCCATGGCAGAAAGCGTGCCAACGACGGTGCGGGCCCGGCAAAGCGCGCCAAGTGGCTGAAAATTCACAGAAGAGAAGATGGGAGTGACCACAGCACTAGGGGGCCGTGCTCGCCATCGATGTGACACCTGTCATGTAACGTGCCGGCCATGGCGTTACATGTGTAACGCTCGACCAAGGGCGAAGGGCGTGCCGATTGACTCCCGGCCCGGGCGGCATAGGCTGAACATGGGACTGCCACACAACAACAAGGCCCGCCAGCGCTGACGATAGATAGTTCGACGAGGCGGACGCGGAGAGGCAGCGATGAATCTACGCAACGAACAACGCCAGCATATCGAGACCCTGATTCGCCTCAGTGAAGGGCAGGCAAAGCATCTGGACGGCTGCCGCGAGGTGATCCGGCGCTCCTGGGAGCGCTGTGTGGGCGAGTATCGTCTCGATCCGGGGCGGCCCCGGCCGGTACGCGTGTTGACCCAGCAGGCGCTCAAGGAGCATCGCGAGCCGGTGGACGAACTGCTGCACGTGGCCCGCGCCGGCGTCGACCAGCTCTTCGCCCAGATCGCCCCGCTGGGCTATGTGCTGCTGCTGACCGACCGACGCGGCATTACCGTGGATTTTCGCGGCCAGCCCGGCCAGGACCCGGCCCTGCGCAAGGCCGGGCTCTACCTGGGGGCGGACTGGGACGAGCGTTACGCGGGGACCTGCGCGGTGGGCACCTGCGTGCACGATGCCCAGGCCATCACCTGCCACCAGAGCGAGCACTTCGACGCCACGCATATCAGCCTGACCTGCACGGCGGCGCCGATCGCCGATCCGCAGGGCAATGTCATCGCCGTTCTGGACATCTCGGCGCTGCAATCGCCGCGCAGCCACGAGAGCCAGAATTTCGGGCTGTCGCTGGTCAGTCTCTACGCCCGCATGATCGAGGACGCCTATTTCCTGCATCGCTACCGTGACTGCCTGATCCTGCGCTTCGATACCGCCCGCGAGTTCGTGCATCTCAACGGCCGGGGACTGATCGCCATCGAGGAGGACGGCAGCGTGATCGCCGCCAATGGCGAGGGACGCTCCCTGCTCGACGCGCACTTGCGCCGCTGGCCGGCCTGGACGCCGGGCTGGGTGCCGTCGGCCACGCAACTCTTCGAGGCCGAGCTCGGCGACTTGTTGAGTATTCCTGCCACGCGCGACGACCAGATCCGCGCCTTTCGCGTGCGCGCCAACGACTCGACGTGCTTCGTCACCCTGATCGAGCCGCGCAGCCGGCGCCTGGCGCCGCGGGTCGTGCCGCCGTCGCCCACGCCGGTCCCGGCACTGGACCGGCTGGCCTCGGACGACCCGGCCATGCACCGCGTGCTCAAGCTGGCGCGGCGACTACGCAACGAGACGGTCAGTGTGCTGATCACCGGCGAGACCGGCACCGGCAAGGAGGTGCTGGCACGTGCCCTGCACGACAGCGGCAGCCGCGCCGACGGCCCGTTCGTGGCGGTCAACTGTGCGGCGATTCCCGAGTCGTTGATCGAGAGCGAACTGTTCGGCTACCTGCCGGGAGCCTTTACCGGCGGGCGCAGCAAGGGCATGCGGGGGCTGATCCAGCAGGCCGATGGCGGCACGCTGTTCCTCGACGAGATTGGCGACATGCCGCTGCCGTTGCAGACCCGCCTGCTGCGTGTGCTGGCCGAGCGCGAGGTGATGCCGCTGGGTGCCGAGAAGGCCGTACGCGTCGACCTGCGCGTCATCACCGCCACCCACCGCGACATGAGCGAGCTGATCGCCAATGGCCGCTTTCGCGAGGACCTCTATTACCGGCTCAACGGCGCGCAACTGCGCCTGCCGGCGCTGCGTGATCGTGCCGACAGGCACTACGTGATCCGCAGCGTCTACGAGGCGCTGGTGGCCGAGCGAGACAGCGACGTCAGGCTGCGTGCCGATGCCATGAGTGCACTGCTGGCCTATGCCTGGCCGGGCAACATTCGCCAGTTGCGCAATGCGCTGGACTTCGCCCTGGCCACGGTCGAGGGCGAGGAGATCACCGTCCACGACCTGCCCGAGGAGTGCCAAGGCGGACTGGCCATCGCGCCGCAGGTCATCGATGCCACGCCGCAGCCGGCATGTGCCGATGACGACGACGCCCAGGCGCTTCATGCGTTGCTGCAGGAAACCGGCTGGAACGTCAGCCTCGTGGCGCGCCGGCTTGGCGTGTCACGACCCACCGTCTACCGTCGCATGCGCCGCCACGGGCTGGTGCCGCCCAACCGGCGCGAGGCGAGATGTTGGCCTGAATGAACCGCAGGCTTGGGCGGCGCGAGGGCAGGAAACGCCGCTCCGGCGGGCGGTTATCGCATCAATCGGGGAGCTGCGCTTGCGCTTCGCGAGCCGGCCCGCCAAGATCGCGTCTCCCGCTCTAACAGAAAACCAAAATGACTACGCTTCAATGCAGGGTGCGGGGCGGCACGTCCCGCGATATACCGGCCATGGCCTCCCTCTGGCTGGAGGCCTCATGCGAGGCCCATGATTTCGTGCCCGATTCGTTCTGGCATGCCCAACGGTCGGCCATGCAGGAAGCCTATTTGCCGTCCGCCGAAAACTATATCTACGAGCAAGAAGGAGACATAAAAGGGTTCGTCTCGTTGCATGAGGCGACGCTGGCCGCCCTGTTCGTGATGCCCATGAGCCAGAATCAGGGAATTGGCCGGTCGCTGCTGGATCATGCCAAGTCGCTGCGGCCCGTGCTCGAGGTGCATGTCTATCGCAAGAACGTCGGGGCGGTACGTTTCTATGAAGCGAATGGGTTCGTCATCGTGGGCGAGAGCGAGGATACCCATACTGGTGAGCCGGAGTGGTTCATGCGCTTTGGCTGAGAATGGGGGCCAGCCCTCATTTTCCTAGTGATGCCGAAGGCAGGATCACATCGGGCTGTAATAACCCGGGTGTTACCAGCCCAACCAACTGCGCAGCCATTGGCCTGGGGTGGCGGGGCTGGCCGTGGCTCGGCCGGCATTGCCTGCCAAGCGGTCCGAGGCGAGCTTGAGCGGTGACATGATCGCCTCGAGGTGATGCTGACAGAGCCGTCGATTGACGGCAGCGGGGCATTGCGCCATCAGCAGGCCGCAGTGGTAGATGGCGGTATCCAGGGCCTCGCTGACCTCCGTGAAGGGCGCGGCTTCCCGGCGGCAGCGCTGTAACTCGCCGGATAACATGCGCAGCAACGCGGCATCCAGCCAGCAGGGCGTGTCGTCTTCCTGGGCTGAATCCGCCACGGAGCGCTTGATCGCCTGAAAGGAGACCTGCAGAAAGACACAGGTGTAATACAGCTGGGAGCGCTCTGCCGTCATGGGAAAATCACAGCCAATATCAACGAGACTGATTCTCATTGTTGTTGGTATGGCTGCTGCTGTCAAATACGCCCTACACTGTCGCGATGGGAACCAGCGTACTGAAATCGCTACCGAGGGCATGTGGGGCGGTGGCTACCAAGCAAAAAACAGGAGCGAGACATGGAACATGCAGCACAGCGGGTAGCCATAGTCACCGGCGCCTCGCGCGGCATCGGCCAGGAAATCGCCTTCCGTCTGGCGGCGGAAGGCCTTGCCGTGACCGTCAACTATGCTGACAACATCGCCAAGGCTGAGGAGACCGTCACCGCCATCGAGGCCAACGGCGGCCGGGCGATTGCCGTGCAGGGCGACGTCTCCGACCCGCAGGACGTGGAACGACTCTTTCAGACCACGCTGGAGACGTTCGGACGCATCGATGTGGTGGTCAACAGCGCCGGTATACTGCACATGGCAACCATCACCAGCGATAACCTTGACCTCTTCGACAAGACCATCGCGACCAATCTGCGCGGGGCCTACCTGGTCATGGCGCAGGCTGCCCAGCACCTGAGCGAGGGCGGGCGGATCATCGCGCTAACCAGCAGCGTGATCGCCAAGTCGTTTCCCGGCTATGGCCCGTATATCGCCAGCAAGGCCGGTGTGGAAGGGCTGGTACGCGTGCTGGCCAATGAACTGCGTGGACGCCAGATCACCGTGAATGCCGTGGCGCCCGGCCCGGTGGCCACGGAGCTGTTCTTTGCCGGCAAGTCTGAGGACCAGGTCGCGCAGTTGGCGGCACTCCCGCCGCTGGAGCGCCTCGGTCAGCCCGAAGATATCGCCGGGGTGGTGGCTTTCCTGGCCGGCCCGGACGGTGCCTGGGTCAATGCACAGGTGCTTCGCGCCAACGGCGGGTTTGCCTGAGCTGAGTCGGGCGAAGCGCAGTGCGCGGGCGATAAAGTTGTGCCAGATTTTCTTCAGACTCGGCGCACATCGCCCGGGTACGGATCGGAGGCTGACCCGATGAACCGTCTCACCGCGAAGGATTTCCCGCCCGAATTGCTCGAACTCTACGATGGTTACGCTCACGGCCTGATCTCCCGGCGCGAGTTCCTCGACCGGGCCAGGCAGTACACGGTGGGCGGGATGACCGCTGTCGCCCTGCTTTCCGCCCTGAGCCCGAACTATGCGCTGGCGCAGCAGGTGAAATCCAACGATCCCGATATCCTGCCGGAATACATCGTTTATCCATCACCGAATGGCCATGGCGAGGTGCGCGGTTATCTGGTGAGTCCCGCGCGGATGGAAGGCCCCGTACCCGGTGTGGTGGTGGTACATGAAAATCGCGGGCTCAACCCCTACATCGAGGATGTCGCCCGCCGCGTGGCCAAGGCGGGGTTCGTCGCTCTGGCCCCGGATGGCCTGAGTTCCGTCGGTGGTTATCCAGGCAACGATGACGAGGGGCGTGAGTTGCAGCGGCAGGTCGATCCCGAAAAGCTGATGAATGACTTTTTTGCCGCGGTCGAGTATCTGATGGCGCACGAGGCGACCACCGGTAAGGTCGGCATTACCGGTTTCTGTTATGGCGGTGGGGTCGCGAATGCCGCGGCCGTGGCCTATCCGGAACTCGGTGCCGCCGTACCGTTCTACGGGCGCCAGCCCGATCCACAGGACGTGGTGCGCATCCAGGCGCCATTATTGCTTCATTACGCCGGCCTGGATACCCGGATCAACGAGGGCTGGCCTGCCTACGAGACCGCGCTGCAGGAACACGACAAGGTCTACGAGGCCTACATCTACCCGGGCGTCAATCATGGCTTCCACAATGACACCACACCGCGCTACGACGCGCAGGCCGCAGAACTGGCCTGGGCGCGGACGATCGCGTGGTTTCGGCGTTATCTCGCCTGAGCATGGTGAGCTGAAGCCATTACATTGTCACAATCTTCACTGCGCATCCTTCCGCAGGAGGGACCCATGAACAACACAACACCCGGGCACGTTGGCCCGCCAATCAAGATCCTGCCCGACGAAGGCGATGCCTTCGATTTTGGCGGGCTGGGCGTACACTGGAAGCTCGAAGGTGCCGCTACCGGCAAACGCTTCTCCGTTGTGCACCATCCTATCGCCCCCCATGCCCTGGCTGCCCCGTTGCACTATCACCACAATGAAGACGAGTATTCCTTTGTGCTGGAGGGCACGCTAGGCGCGCTGCTCGGTGACGATGTGGTGACAGCCGGGCCGGGAACGTGGCTGATCAAGCCGCGCAGGCAGTGGCATACTTTCTGGAATGCCGAGGATGTGCCTTGTCGAATCATCGAGGTCATATCGCCGGCCGGATTCGAGAACTATTTCCGGGAAGTCGCCGAGGCCTGGGGAGACAAGGAGCGCTTCGCGCAGATCAACGCCAAGTACTCGCTCGACATGGATTTCGATAGCGTGCCCGAGCTATGCAAACGTTTCGGCCTGACCTTTCCGGAACTGTAGCATCGAGTCGGAAAGGCGCTTAAGCGTATCAAGGAGGATAAAACGTCATGTCACATGACTGGGTCGCTTTTGCCAAGCAGCTTCGCTCCATTGCGCAGACGGGGCAGACCTACACCGACAACAAGTACGAACTCGAGCGTTACCGCCAACTCGAGGTGCTGACCAACCAGATGTTTGCGGTCCTGGGCGACGTGCCTATTGCCCGGGTCGAGAACTTCATCATTCCCGACGCAGGTTACGCCACGCCCAAGGTGGACGTGCGCGGTGCGGTATTCGATCAGGGTCGGGTGCTGCTGGTGCGTGAGATCAAGGATGGCCGCTGGACACTGCCGGGAGGCTGGGCGGACGTCAACGAGGCCCCGTCGTCCTGCGTGCTTCGCGAGATTATCGAGGAATCGGGCCATCGTGCCAGCAACCCGCGCCTGGCAATGCTCAAGGATCGCAGCCTGCATCCCTACACGCCCGTGTCGCCGGATCATATCTACAAACTGTTCTACCTGTGCGATCACGAGGGCGGCGAGTTCGTCTCGAACAACGAGACCGACGCTGCCGATTTCTTCGAGCTGGATGCGCTGCCGCCGCTCTCCGAGGGGCGCACCCTGGCCGAGGACATTCATCAATGCTGGGAGTTTCTCCAGTCCGGCGCACCGGGTATCTACAGCGATTGACTGGTCCAGATGGACATACGGGCGAGCATCAAGGCGTAAACGTTACTAGGCTATGTTCTGACCTGAACCAATCATCCCCAGCAAGGAGACGTCATGAGTCAGGACAGCGATTACACGCCACCGAAGGTCTGGACCTGGGAGAAGGAAAGCGGTGGTCACTTCGCCAGCATCAATCGGCCGATAGCCGGGCCCACCCATGACAAGGAGCTGCCGGTCGGCAAGCATCCGTTCCAGCTCTACTCGCTCGCCACGCCGAATGGCGTGAAGGCGGGCATCATGTTCGAGGAACTGCTGGCGCAGGACTTCGACGCCGAATACGACGCCTGGCCGATTCAGATCGGCGATGGCGATCAGTTCGGCAGTGGCTTCGTCGAGATCAACCCGAATTCCAAGATCCCGGCGCTGGTGGACTACAGCACTCCTGAGCCTACCCGGGTGTACGAATCCGGATCGATCCTGCTCTACCTCGCTGACAAGTTCGGTACCTTGCTGCCCGACCTCGAAGACCATGCTGCACGCACCGAGGCGCTCAACTGGTTGTTCTGGCAGATGGGCAGCGCCCCGTTCCTGGGTGGTGGCTTCGGGCACTTCTATAACTATGCGCCGACCAAGATCGAGTACGCCATCGATCGCTACACCATGGAAGTCAAGCGCCAGCTCGATGTGCTCGACCGGCGACTCGCCGAGTCGCGTTACTTGGGTGGTAACGCATATACCATCGCGGATATCGCCAACTGGCCCTGGTACGGGCAATTGGCGCTGGGGCGGCTGTACGAGGCTGGCGAATTCCTGCAGGTCGAAAGCTACGAGAACGTGCAGCGCTGGGCGAAGGAAATTGCCGAGCGGCCGGCGGTACAGCGCGGGCGCATGGTCAATCGCACCTTCGGCCCGCTCGAGGAGCAGTTGCATGAGCGCCACGACGCCAGTGATTTCAAGCTGAGGACGCAGGACAAGCTCGAGGCGCAAAGCTGATGTGAAACGCAGGCTAGAACGGCGGTGGCGTACGCTGCCGCTGCTGTCGCGCTGCTTCTGTCCACCATGTCAGATCGTCCGCGAAGCGGGCAAACGATTTCTCCAGTGATTGACCGGCCTCGCCGCTGGGTTGGCCGTCGGCATCCAGGGTCTTGGTGATCTGGCCGACGGCCACCGAGCTGGAGATGACCACCATGCCCATCTCGGCCAGCGTGCCATGCCATAGCAGGCCGGCACGCGCGCCGCCCAGGCGTCCGGCCGAGTAGCTGACAATGCCTGCCGGGCGCCAGAACCACTCTTCCAGAAAGTGGTCGGTCAGGTTCTTCAGGCCCGGCTGCATGCCCCAGTTGTATTCGCCGGTGACGAACACGAACCCGTCCGCCTCGCGGATCTTTCCCGCCAACGTCTCCATCGCCTCTGGCGCTTCGCCCGTCGGGTATTCCTTGTACATCCGGTCCAGCATCGGCAAATCGATCTGCTTGGCGTCGATCAGCTCCGCCTCAACTCCGCGAGACTGCAAGGTACGCACGGCGTAATCCGCCAGACGGATGCCGTTACGGTCGGAGCGATAGGATCCATAAAATACGAGGATTCGGTTGGCCATGGCAGGCTCCATGTCTCGGCGGGGTGTGATGCGCGTCGGTGCAAAGCGAAGCGATGAAAGGAAGCGTAGTACCGGGATGGTCGTGAAGCCATGGGAGGCGCAGGCTCAAGGGGTAGGCCAGCATGCAAACGCCCCATCAGGTTCACTTCTGATGGGGCGTTCTGCAGCAACTACTGGGATACGTCACATCAATTACTCTCGCTCTTCCTCGAACAGCTCCGACTTGGCGTCCCGCATCACGTGCTCGCACGCTGCTTGATGAGCGAACTGGGTGAGCAGGCCTTGGGTCACTTCGAAGCCCTTGCCGAGGCAAATGTCCATGTCTTCACGGCTCACTTCCGGTGTGACGTTGCAGTCGATCTTCAAGGTTCTTCCGCCGCCGTCCAGCTTGTCTGCGAATCCCCGCAGTCGCCAGGCGACGCGTTCTTTCCAGCTGGCGGATTCTTCTGCGCCTTCGTTCACGTTAAACGTGCATCGCCATTCAGGTTTGTAGACCTTCATGAGAGCCTCCTGCGCTGGTATCGATTGTCAGTGATCGATCGTGCTTTTTACTCCGTAATAACGTTGTCGCTATATCAGCATACTGTTTTTTTCCTGTCAGCACAGGATAGTGGCGTAACACTCGGTTGGTGTGGCGTAGCCCGTGGGTTATGGCTCACTCCGCAGGTTCAGGCAGGAAAGCTCCCACTGCAGTCAGGACCGGGAGCGACCGGAAACTGCTGGGCGATCAGGTGATCGGCCAAGGCGCGGGAGGCCAGGGCGAATTCCACCCGGGCGGACATCAGCGCGCTCAGATCCCGCGAGGCCCGGTCCTGCTCAAGGCGATCGAGGCGCAGCTTGGCATAGGCCAGCCGGCGCACAAGTGACGGATCGAAAATCACGTTGACCTGAATCGCCTGCAACGCTGGCGGCGCATAGGCATCATCCAGCGACTCGAAGGTAACCGCGATATCCATGAATTGACTCCTTGCCCGAGAGAGCCCGACGCCTTGGCCGGGTGCCCTGCATGATGTGCGGCCAAGGCGAAGGAAAAAATGTCGGTGAAATTGACTGTCGCAAGGGACAGCGGATTGGTGGGCGTGGCGGCTAATATTGTTTTGTCGTGGAGCGATTATCTTGAAGATAGCGTGTCCCCAACGGGCCGCCATGAGGAAAAAGCTCCTGAAAAAGTCAGCATCGTCAGGGCCCGCCGTCACTCGAGTTGAGCGGGCCCGGTCGTTCACTGCGAGTCGTCGACATACTTGCCGTGCGCTGGCAAGGCCAGCTTGTCGAAGTTCAGGGCCAGCGTTTCCAGTCCAGTCACCAGCTCGTCTCCCGACATCGGCCGGCCATGGCCGGTCATGGCCACGCTGGGTTTGAGCGCCGACAAGCGCTTGACCGACTCGCGGGCTTCGTCCCAGTCAGGCGTGAAATAGCGGGGTGGTCCGCTGATTTCCTTGTGCTGGGTCAGGACCTGATAAAGCTTGTCCTGGCGCACGGTAACGAAGGCGTCGCCGACGATCATGGCACGATCTTCGTTGCGAAAGAACGAGACATGCCCCGGCGTGTGCCCTGGCGTTGCCACCCAGCGCCAACCCGGCAGGCCGGGGACGCGGCCATCTTCCGGCAGCAGATGGACGAAGGGGCGCAGATTGACCGGCGTGTTGGGAAAATACCCCGATAGCTTGGCGATCAGTCCACCTTCAACGTCGGAGTCGGGATCGGGGTAGCGTTCCTCGCCGGTCAGGTAGGGCATCTCCTGGGGGTGCGCGTAGATCGGGACGCCCCAGTGTTCGGCCAGTTCCACTGCCGACCCGACATGATCGAAGTGGCCGTGCGTCAGCAGGATCGCCTTGGGGGGGACGTCTTTGCCGAAGCGGTGCATGGCGGCATCGACGATCTCTTCCATGGCGTCGGGCATGCCGGTATCGACGAGAACCCAGTCGTCGCTGTCGGGCAGCCCCACGAAATAGACATTGACGATCTGTACGGTGAGGCCGGCCACATCGGGCAGCACCTCGAAGAGGTCGCCGCTCTTGATCGAGGTCATTGGCATGTGCTTGTGGCGCAACGGATTGTCGGCCATGAGAATTCCTCCCTGAGGGTTTCGATACCACGCATCCGGCGTGGCGCATACCGCTAAATATTTCATGAGTCTAGCCTTTGCCGAATCCGTGCACAGGCCGGTCAGGTGACGAAAAGCGACACTGGGTAATCCGCGCGTTTCGGACGCCCGATTGGGCTAACTTGTTCTGCCAAAGGTAAGCAGAATGGGTTTTTTAAATGCCTGATGTGTTCTTTGGTAAGGAAAGGAAAGCTCCGGCTGTCGCCCGCTTGTCAGTGAAGAAACCGCTGCTAGCTTGAGAAAGCGGCATCGCTTGATCAGTAAACGGAATCACTGTCGAGACGGAGCAAGTTATGGTTATCAAGACCCCGAATGATCTGTTTATCCGCCTGCTTTCCGAAATCAATAGCGCGGAAAAGCAGATTACACGTGCACTGCCCAAGATGGCGCGTGCCGCCGACGATCCTCAACTGGCCGAGGCATTCAAGGAGCATTTGGAAGAAACACGAGGCCAGGTGGAGCGCATCGAGCAGGCTGTGGATACGATCCCCGATATTCGCGTCAAGCGGATCAAGAGCTATGCGATGGAGAGCCTAATCGAGGAAGGTCAGGAATTGATCGAGGCAGGTGAGAAGGGACCTGTGCTGGATGCCGCCCTGATCGGTGCGGCGCAGAAGGTCGAGCACTTCGAGATTGCCGCCTACGGTACGGTCATTTCCCTGGCCGGGCAACTGGGCTACACCGAAGCCAAGAACATCCTGGCCGAGACCCTCAAGGAGGAAAAGGCTACCGATGAGAAGCTGACGAAACTGGCCAAGAAGGATATTAATCAGAAGGCGGGATGACGCCACGCGTCGCCGCTTTCAGGGCAGGCCAACATGGTCTGCCCTTTGTGTATCCTCCCTTTGCATACCCGCCTCTCCGCAACTGCGACCTGGCTTGGCCGATACGCCCAGGCCGGCTACGCTCGCTATAAAAGCGATGGCCACCGCAGGTGCCATTGCCCTTCGAGGGGAGACGCTGGGATGAACGTACGCTGGACTACCATAGCAGTCCTGACATCGATGCTGACGGCCTGTGGTGATGTGGCCCGCCTGCCGGTATCGGCGGGTACCGGGCCCGATCCCATCCTGCCACCGCCCAGCGAGACACTGTTTCCCACCGTCAATATCGCGCCGGCACAAGGGTGGCCATCCGGTGGCAAGCCACAGGCGACCTTTGGCACCGAGGTGGTCGCCTTCGCTGACGGTCTCGACCACCCCCGCTGGCTCTATGTGCTGCCCAATGGCGATGTGCTGGTGGCCGAAACCAACCGCCCGCCCAAGGAATCCAGGGGCCTGAAGGCCAGAATCATGGGCTGGTTCATGAAGCGGGCGGGGGCGGGCGGCGAAAGCGCCGAGCGTATCACCTTGTTGCGCGATACTGACGCCGACGGGGTGGCGGATCAGCGTTCGGTGTTCCTGGAGGGACTGCATTCGCCGTTCGGCATGGCGCTGGTGGGTAACGACTTTTATGTGGCCAACACCGATGCCGTGGTGCGCTTTCCGTATCAAGAAGGCCAGACACGTATTACTTCGCCGGGCGAGACCGTCGTCGAACTGCCTGCGGGGCCGATCAATCACCACTGGACCAAGAGCCTGATCGCCAGTCCCGATGGCAAGCGCCTTTACGTGGGTGTTGGTTCGAACAGCAATGTGGCCGAGAGAGGAATGGACAAGGAAAAAGGGCGCGCAGCGATCTGGGAAATCGATCCGGTCACGGGCGAGCACCGCATCTATGCTTCCGGCCTGCGCAATCCGGTGGGCATGGCCTGGCAACCCCAGACAGGCGAGTTGTGGGTCGCCGTCAACGAACGCGATATGCTGGGCAGCGATCTGGTCCCGGATTACATGACGTCCGTGCAGCCTGGTGGCTTCTACGGCTGGCCGTACAGCTATTTTGGCCAGCATGTGGATGACCGTGTCGAACCGCAGCGCCCCGAGCTGGTCGAGCGTGCCATCGTGCCCGACTACGCCCTAGGCCCACATACCGCATCGCTGGGCCTGGCGTCTGCCGGGAACAATTCGCTTCCGGTACGCTTTGCCAGCGGCATGTTCGTTGGCCAGCACGGCTCATGGAACCGCAAGCCGCACAGCGGCTACAAGGTGATCTTCGTGCCATTCGAGAATGGCGAACCCGCCGGCTTGCCGGAAGACGTGCTGACCGGGTTCTTGAGCGAAGGGGGCAAGGCACTCGGGCGTCCTGTCGGCGTGGCCATCGATGCACGGGGCGGCTTGCTGGTTGCCGATGATGTCGGCAATGTCATATGGCGGGTCGACTAGCCAACCGGAACTCAGCCGATAAAAAAGCCGCCCAAACGGGCGGCAAACAGGACGGGCAATGATTCCCGTTCGGGACGCTTACTCCGGCATCAATACGCTATCGATGGCATGGATTACACCGTTACTGGCTTTGATATCAGCCTGGGTGACGGTGGCATCGTTGATCATGACCTGATCATTCTCGGTTGAGATGGAAAGCTCCTGACCCTGTACCGTGGTGAGACTATCCGCCCCCATGGCATCTTCGGCCATCACTTTTTCGGGCACGACGTGATAGGTCAGTACGCTTTTCAATTGATCCTGATTTTCGGGCTTGAGCAGGTCCTCCACCGTGCCTTCGGGAAGTTTGTCGAACGCGGCATCGGTTGGGGCGAAGACGGTAAAGGGACCGTCGCCCTTGAGGGTTTCCGTCAGGCCAGCGGCTTCAACAGCCTTGGCGAGTGTCTGGAAGTTGCCTGCCTCGCTGGCCGTTTCGATGATGTCCTTCTTCATGCCGTGATGATCGGCGTGGACCGCGCCAGCCATCGCCATTCCCAGAATGCCGACGCCAATCCAGCGGGTAGTATTGCTGACGAGTGCCTTCATGATGTGTTGCTCCTCGAACATGATCGTGGTGACACCAGGCATGTCGTTCGACAGGACCTATACAAAAACTAGACACAAATCTTCGAGACAACAAGATTTCTTGCGTAATGTTATGTGTCGGCAGTTTGAGCAGGCTTCAGGGCGTGAAAGTCATGCGATTCACCGAATGGGTGGACTCGATATGAAAGTTGTACAAGGAAGCGTTGGCTGGTTTCGAGAACTGATCGTTACGCGCTGGCATCGGATGCCGGAAACGACAACAGGCCTGCCAGATGGCAGGCCTGTTGTCGTTTCCACTTACCTGGCGAGTCTACCGACAGTGGTAGATATGAGCCGGCAGAAAGTTGAATGGCTCGAATTCACGTGATACGTCCGAAAATATCCGTCGCAGGGTGGAGAAGAGATTGGGTGAGAACTGATAAAGCAGAAAGGCGCCATTGGCCGAGATGACCTGACGCGTTGCGTTCAGGATGGATTCTCCGACCTCGGCCGGTAGGGTGCTGAACGGAATTCCGGCAATCACATAGTCGACCGATGCCAGGCCACGTTCCTCAATGATCTGCTGAACATCCGCCGCTGAGCCATGCACGACCTGAAGACGCGGATCCGGATAAGCCTGCTGGAGATAGTCGACGAAATCACCGTTGGTCTCGAGAACGATCAGTACGGCATCGGGGCGCATCTGACGCAGGATTTCCTTGGTGAAGGTGCCGACTCCCGGACCGTATTCCACCAGTACCTCGGCGCGCTGCCAATCGACATGATTCAACATGCGCCGGACCAGGTAGGGCGAGCTGGGAATGATCGATCCAAGCATCTTGGGATGCTTGAAGAAGTTCCTGGCGAAGAGAGCCATCTGGCGGCGCGGAGAAAGCTGGGGGTGGGTAGTGTGGTGGGGCGGTCGTTCGTTGATATTCATGCGTTCGCTCGGCAGGTGGACGAAGGGCACTTCTTCACGGTAGACCACCGTTCAGAGGAGGGAAAGAAACGTACCGGTAAGAAACCTGTCATGAATGCCCGATCGTGCCACGATGGCAACCATTAAAGAAAGGCTGCGCCGGTGATTGGCGCAACCTCTCGGGGTCAGAGCCGTCGGTCAGGACTTTCGGTTATGGGCCGGTTTGCCCTTCTGTGAAGAGGACGCCATCTTTTCCAGTTCTTCTTCGTCCATGGACTCATACATCTGCTTGGAGGCCCCCTCCAATTCGCTGACCTTCTTCTCTCCGCGCTTGGCGGCCAGGGCGGCACCTGCCGCCATCTGCTGGGCTTGGGATTTCGCTGGCATCGTCAAACCTCCTGTTTCACGAGGTACCGTGACTGCGGCACCAATCCATCGGGCCATTGACTGACAGGCAAGTCGTTGCCTGTGTCTCCAGCATAGTCAGACCCTGGAAGGCTAGCCAAATGACGTGAGACCACCAATGACCGGGGTACAATGCTGACGACGCAGGCCGACCGTTTCTACAAGACCAATCGACAGGCAGAGCATGCTGCTGATCTTTCTCGTCAATGGTGCCGTAGTGGCACTCGCCGTCTTCATCCATTACGAGTTCCTGTACCGTCTGACGGTACATCTACCGCGAATGAGACTGAGGCATCGCTTTCGCATCATTCTGGGCGTAAGCGTAGCGCTGGTGGCCCATGCCGTGGAGGTGTGGCTATTTGCTCTGGTGTATTACGTATGGAATCGCCTGGAGGGCTTGGGCCGGTTGGAGGGCAACTTCGATGGCAGTCTGCTGGACTGTGCCTACTTTTCCTTCACCACGTTCACCACGCTGGGCTTCGGCGATATCCAGCCGCACGGTGATCTGCGTTACCTGACAGGGATCGAGTCGCTGACCGGCCTGGTACTGGTGACCTGGACAGCCTCGTTTCTGTTCGTGGAGATGCAGCGCTACTGGAATACCCGATAAGCCACAAATGACATCGGCCCGCACAAGGGCGGGCCGACGGGATAAACGCTGATGGGCAAACGTCAGGCAGTCTCTTCGATCTCGGCACTGTGGTAGACGTTCTGCACGTCGTCGAGTTCGTTGAGCATGTCGAGCAGTTTCTCGAACTGGGCCACGTCGTCGCCGCTGATCGGCGTGGTGGCCTGTGGCAGGAACTGGATCTCATCGATTTCGAAGTCGATCTCGCCGAAGGCATCGATCAATGCCTGCTTGGCCTTGGCGTACTCGGTGTGAGGCGCGAAGACGGTGATGTGGCCGTCCTCGTTCTCGATATCGGTGACGTCGACATCGGCTTCCATCAGTGCCTCGAGCGTGGCTTCCTCGTCACTGCCGGCGAAGGCGAAGATGGCGCTGTGATCGAACATGTGGCTGACGCTGCCCGGCGTGCCGATCTTGCTCTTGGTCTTGTTGAAGCACATGCGCACGTCACCGAAGGTACGGTTCGGATTGTCGGTAAGACACTCCACGATGACCATGCAGTTGCCGGGGCCGAACCCTTCGTAGCGTGCCGCAGAATAGTCCTCGCCACCGCCGCCCTTGGCCTTGTCGAGCGCCTTCTCGATGACGTGAGAGGGCACCTGATCCTTCTTGGCGCGGTCCATCAGGCTGCGTAGCGCCAGGTTGCCGTTGGGGTCGACTCCACCCGCCTTGGCGCAGACGTAAATCTCGCGACCGTACTTGCTGTATACCTTGGTCTTGGCGGCGGCCGTCTTGGCCATGGATTCCTTGCGGTTCTGGAAGGCCCTACCCATGTCTTTGTCCTGTCAGGTTGTCATCGACGCGCGAATTTTACTCAACATCCGCCTAGTGTGGCAGGTTTATTTCCGCCATGGCCAGCTTGGTCCCGTGCAGGTGGCGGTCGCTCGTGTTTCCGGGAACAGAGTATGCCGGCCCGAACAGGCATGGCTTCATTAAGTATTAGGAAATTAGTTTTTTGTGTCATTGGAAGCATGAGTTTTTCTGCACTACCTTGTGGGTGTTTTTCATTCCATACCAACCCGGTAATGCCAGCAATGTTCATGATCCAGAAGACGCCCGCCTTGTTGACGGCGGTGTGGATGGCCTTTGCCTGCCAGGCGAGCCTGGCCGCGGATGCCCAAGGCGCCGAGGAACTCCAGCGCCAGGCGGCGAAACGCATGCTTCAGGGAATCCAGCGGCACGATGACCAGGCGTTATCCCGGGCGATGTCTCTCGCCGAGCGAGCCCTGGCCCTGTCGCCCGATAATGGCGGAGCCTTGCTCACCAGACTGCAGATCCAGCTCTATCGCCACCAATACGAGGAAGCGCTTGCCAGCGTGAACGCGGCGCAGCAACGCCATTCCGAGGACGACTCCCTGAGCCTGCTGCGCTGCATGCTGATTGGCAAAACACAGGGCAACGCGCCTGGTGACGCCTGCTACGCCGACATCGAACGCGACGACGCGAGTCAGCCAACCGAGCCGACGGCCGAAGCCCGGCACGCCAGCGATACTGGGTACGCAGCATCATTGGTCAGCTTCAATCGGGTAGGTGCCGCTATCCTGGGCGACTCGCCACACGCCAAGGTGCTAGCCGAGGCGTACATTGACCAAGCTAGGGAACTGGGTGGTATCGAGGCCGAGGATGTTGCCAGGCAGACCGTCGAAGCCCTGGAAAATGGAAGCTACGTCGATGAAGTATTGATGATCTAGCCTCCTTCAATCCTTGGAGACGTGGGTTCAGCCAAATGTCAGGTCAGCCTGGCTGAATCCACAAGAAAGACGACAATGACAGACGTTATCAGGTATTTCTGGTAACCTTGCTCACCTATCTCGACGGCAGCTATCCTCCCGTTCCGGTTTTCCTGCCCCGTTCCTGCCTGCCGTATCGCATCATCTGCCTTCTACAGGACCTCCGAGCTTGTCTGAACCTATCCGCGCCGAGGCCTTTGCCTCCTTGCCGTTGCTGCCCGAACTGCTGACGAACCTGGCCTCGCTGGAGTACCGGGCCATGACGCCTATCCAGGCCGAGAGCCTGCCGCTGATGTTGCAGGGCCGAGACGTGATTGCCCAAGGGCAGACCGGTTCGGGCAAGACCGCCGCGTTCGGCCTCGGCCTGCTGTCGCGCCTCGATGTGACCCGGTTTCATGTCCAGGCGCTCGTGTTGTGTCCCACGCGCGAGCTGGCCGACCAGGTCGCCAGCGAGATACGCAAGCTGGCGCGTACCCTGCCCAATGTGAAGGTGCTGTCCCTGTGCGGCGGCGCGCCGCTGGGCCCACAGTTGAATTCACTGGCGCACGGTGCGCATGTGATCGTGGGCACGCCCGGGCGTGTTGAAGAGCATTTGCGCAAGGGCGCGCTGGTGCTGGATGGGCTCGATACGCTGGTGCTGGACGAGGCCGATCGCATGCTCGACATGGGCTTTCAGGCGACCTTGGAGGCCATCGTGGCGTGCACGCCCGGGTCACGCCAGACGCTGTTGTTCAGCGCTACCTATAGCGAGGGCATCCGACCCGTCGCCGAGCGGCTGATGACTGATCCGGCGCATGTCGAGATCGCCTCGACGCATGACGACACCAGCATCCGGCAGCACTTCTATCGGATCGATGACGATGCCCAGCGCCTCGATGTACTGCGCCGGCTGTTGCTGGCACATGGCCCTGAGTCCAGCGTCGTGTTCTGCAATACCAAGCGCGAGACGCAGGCGGTCGCCGATGCCCTCTGCGACTTCGGCTTCAGCGCGCTGGCGCTGCATGGCGATCTGGATCAGCGTGATCGCGACCGCACCCTGGTCCTGTTCGACAACCGCAGCGTGTCGATCCTGGTGGCCACCGACGTGGCGGCACGTGGGTTGGATATTGCATCGCTCGATGCCGTGTTCAACTATCGTATCGCGCGCGATCTCGACGTTCACGTGCACCGGATCGGGCGCACGGGACGCGCGGGCAATCAGGGGGTGGCGCTGACATTGTATTCGCCCGACGAGGGGCATCGCCTGGTGCGGTTGGCGGAGCACCTGGGGCAGGACATCGTGGACGAACCGTTGCCCGGTGAATCGCGCGGCCAGGCGGCGTTCGTGCCTCGCATGGCGACGCTGCAGATCGATGGCGGCAAGAAGCAGAAGGTGCGGCCCGGTGACATTCTCGGTGCGCTGACCGGCGAGGATGGCATACGCGGCGAGCAGGTCGGGAAGATCAAGGTACTCGAGCGCAGTGCCTATGTCGCCGTGGAGCGAGACGTGGCTAGAATGGCACTCGAGAAGCTCGGCAAGGGCAAACTGAAGGGCAAGTCGTTTCGCGCGCGTCGCGTAAGTCGGTAGTGCAGTGTGATGAAGATACCCAAGAGATTACAGCCGCTGATCGACGAAGGCATGATCGATGAGGTCGTGGCTCAACTGATGAGTGGCAAGGAAGCGCAAGTTTATGTGGTGCGCTGTGGCGATACGCTACGTTGCGCCAAGGTCTTCAAGGAAGCCAAGCAGCGCAGTTTCAAGCAGGCAGTGCAGTACCAGGAAGGCCGCAAGGTCCGCAACAGCCGTCGCGCCAGGGCGATGTCCAAGAAGACCCGCTACGGTCAGCGCGAGCAGGAGGAGGCCTGGCTGAACGCCGAGGTCGATGCCCTGTATCGCTTGGCCGCTGCCGGCGTCCGTGTCCCGCAGCCCTACGCCTTCGTCGACGGAGTACTGCTGATGGAGCTGATCGCCGACGAGGAGGGTTACGCCGCGCCGCGCCTGGACAACGTCACGCTCAGCGAGGCGCAGGCCCGCGACTACCATGGCCGGATCATCGCCGACGTGGTGCGCATGCTGTATGCCGGGCTGGTGCATGGCGACCTGTCCGAATTCAACGTGCTGGTCGACCGTCATGGCCCCGTGATCATCGACCTGCCACAGGCCGTCGATGCCGCAGGCAACAACAATGCGGCACGCATGCTCGAGCGCGACGTGGACAACATGCGCGCCTACTTCGGCCACTTCGCCCCGGACCTGCTGAATACCGACTACGGTAGGGAAATCTGGGCGTTGTATGAAGCAGGTGAGCTGCACCCGGACGTCAAACTCACCGGGCGCTTCGAATATGACACTGCCAGCGTCAATGTCGATGACCTGATGGCCGTGATCGACAATGCGCTGGAAGAAGAGGCCGATCGTCGCGAGCGTGCCCGCGACGACTGGGAGGATGAGCCGCGTTAAGCGTCTGCCATGCCGTGGTTCCAGTGAATCACAAAACGACAACGCTCCACGGGCAGGCAGGCAGTGTCGTTGCACGGCTGCAGTTGCAGTTCGAGACCCAACGGCGCGCTGACGCGCTCCCGGGCGGTCAGGTCAATGGCAAGCTGTCCTGCATAGCCGGCTTCGCCTGTCGTCATGGGCTGGGGAGAAGGATAGTGAATCGCCACCTCCTGCCAGTCATCCCGGTTGACGACCTTGAGCTGTGTGGCCTCGGCTCGCTCCAGGTCATGGGCCTGGATATGCCAGCCCGGGGCCAGCTCTATATCGACGATCACCTGTAGCTGGGTCTCGCTGGCTTCGACGACACGATACCCGGTGCGGATCGCGCCACCCGCCAAATATTGGCACGGGCCGGGGGGGGGTGTTTGCCAGCGCTGCAATCCTAGCAGGAAGACCGGACTTGCCAGCGGCATCTGGACTACACGCCCTGAGAAAGCCTCGATGTGACGCTCGATGCGTGCAGGGAGCGTGGGATCACCGCTGCGCTGATGCAGGGCAATGAGAACAGTCAGCATCTGGGCGTTACCGCACACGGTGGCGCCGTCCATCAGCGGCTTGCTGCGGACTAGCTGAGGGCCGGGGTTATCCATGGGCGCGACGTAGTAGCCGCCGTCGCGGGTGTCGGCATGCTGGGCTTCCAGTTCGTCGAGCAGGGCCAGTGCGCGATCGAGCCACAGGCGCTGATGGGTCAGGTCGTAAAGGTCGATGAGCGCCTGCATGAAATGCGCATAGTCCTCGAGTTGGGCATGCACGGACGCTACACCACCCAGGCTAGCCCGCCACAGGCGGCCGCTTTGCGCGTCGCGATGGTGTGTCCAGAGATCTTCGGCGGCAGCGATGGCCGCCTGGCGATAATC
This sequence comes from Modicisalibacter xianhensis, assembly GCF_900113605.1. Classification (GTDB taxonomy): domain Bacteria; phylum Pseudomonadota; class Gammaproteobacteria; order Pseudomonadales; family Halomonadaceae; genus Modicisalibacter; species Modicisalibacter xianhensis. The sequence continues at coordinate 34,313 of NZ_FOPY01000005.1, read as the reverse complement.
GTCGCGTTCCAGTGCGTATGCAGCCTGCGCCAAGGCGGCAATGACCATGCCGTTCCACTCGGTGATCTGCTTGTGGTCGCACAGTGGATGAGGGCGCTGCTTGCGAAGCTCGTAGAGGTGGCGGTCGATGCGCTGTAGTGCCTCGTCCAGGTCACCGCGCGTCATGCCCAAGGCCTCGGCAACCTCGTCCAGTGAGTAGGGCAGATGCAGCACGTTGGCGCCCTCGAAGTTGCCGGTACGGCTCACACCATACACCGCGCGGCACAGCGCCAGATCTTCGTCGTCCAGTTCGTGGGTCAGTTCGGCATAATCCCAGACGAAGTACTTGCCTTCCACGCCGTCGCTGTCGGCATCGGTCGCCGAATAGAAGCCGCCGCGTGGCGAGCGCATGTCGCGCAGCACGAAATCCAGGGTCTCCTCGGCGATGCGGCGGTATTCGGGCTGGCCGGAAAGCTGCCAGGCCTGCAGGTAAACGCTGGCAAGCTGGCCCTGGTTGTAGAGCATCTTCTCGAAGTGCGGAATCAGCCAGGACCGGTCCGTCGAGTAGCGGTGGAAGCCGCCACCGATCTGATCGTAAATGCCGCCATGCAGCATGCCATCGAGCGCTTGGCGGACGACCTGCCAGGCCGGCTGGTCATCCAGCGCGCGCGGGTCGTGGCGGATCGTCTCCAGCAGCAGGAACAGGTTGGGCTCGTGGGGAAACTTGGGGGCCTCGCCAAAACCGCCATGGTCGCGATCGGCCTCGTCCAGCAGGGTTGCAGTGGCCTGCTCGACCAGCCCGTCGGGGAGCTGGGCGACGGCAGAGGGCGACAGGTGCTGTCGAATGGCGGTATCAAGCGTGTCGGCATCCTCGAGCAGCCGTTCGCGATTGTCGTGCCAGATTTCCTGAACCTGGCCGAGCAGACCCATGAAATGATCCTTGGGGAAGTACGTGCCGCCAAAGAATGGGCGACCATCAAGGGTCAGGAAACTCGACAGGGGCCAGCCGCCATGACCGGTGATGAGCTGCACGCCTGTCATGTAAAGGGTATCGAGATCGGGGCGCTGCTCGCGGTCGACCTTGATGGCTACGAAGTAGCGGTTAAGCATTTCGGCGACTTCCTTGTCGTCGAAGCTCTCCTCTTCCATGACATGGCACCAGTGGCAGGTGCTGTAGCCAATGGACAGGAACACCGGCTTGTCCTCGCGGGCGGCCTTGGCAAACGCCTCGTCGCCCCAGGAGTACCAGTCGACCGGATTGTGGGCATGCTGAAGCAGGTAGGGTGAATCCTCGAGAATGAGGCGGTTGGTATAGAGTGGCTCCCCCTGGTCGTCGCGGTAGCGAGTGCGCACAGGGTAGAGGCTGCGTTTTCGCTCTCGCGCCTGGCAAAGGTCGTCTGGCGTGGCCATGGCAGTCTCCTGTTCCTTGGATCGTACGACGAAAGTGTAGCAGTCAGCCCCCTGGCTAGACCTTCGCATAGTTTTTCATATGGCCTTCGCATCGCCCCTCTCCCCAATTCTGTCCGAAGACGCTTAACACGCTACGCTGAAGAGCTCATGCAATCATCGATCAAGGAGACAGTAATGAAGGTCGTTACCCTGCGCAGCCCCGGCGGGCTGGAACGTCTCGAGGTCAGCGAACGTGATGGCCCTGGCGAGCCGGGCCCCGGCGAGATCCGTGTGCGCCTGCATGCCAGTTCTCTCAACTTCCACGATTACGGAGTGGTCTCGGGAGTCATGCCCACCGAGGATGGCCGCATCCCGATGTCCGACGGCGCCGGCGTGGTCGAGGCTGTCGGCGACGGTGTCGATGAATTCAAGCAGGGCGATGCGGTGGTGTCGTGCTTCTTTCCCTACTGGCAGGACGGGCCGGCGCGTGTCGGCGATTTCAAGACCACGCCCGGTGATGGCATCGACGGCTATGCTCGCGAGCAGGTGGTCTGCCCGGCAACTTGGTTTACCCTGGCGCCCAAGGGCTACAGCCATGCCGAGGCTGCAACATTGACTACCGCCGGACTGACCGCTTGGCGCGCGCTGGTGGTCGACGGCCAGCTCAAGGCCGGCGATACGGTGCTGGCACTAGGGACCGGTGGCGTGTCGATCTTCGCGCTGCAGATCGCCAGGATGATGGGCGCACGAGTCATTGCCACGTCGTCCTCCGACGAGAAGATCGAACGGCTCAAGGAGCTTGGCGCCGAGCACACCCTCAACTACCAGCGCGAGCCAGAATGGGGCAAGCGCGTCAAGGAATTGACCGAGGGGCGCGGTGTCGATCACGTCATCGAGGTCGGTGGTCCCGGCACCCTGCCGCAATCCATCGATGCGGTACGCATCGGCGGGCACATCTCGCTGATCGGTGTGCTTACCGGGCGTGGCGGCGAGATTCCCACTGCCAAGCTGATGGCCAAGCAGGCCCGCCTGCAGGGGCTGATCGTGGGCAGTCGCACGCACCAGCAGGAAATGATTCGCGGGCTGGAAGCGGGCGGCCTGCGCCCGGTGATCGACCGCTCGTTCGCTCTGGACGAGATCGCCGATGCCTTCCGCCACGAGGAGTCGGGTAAACACTTTGGCAAGATCTGCCTGGAATTCTGAGCCATTTGACGCATCATGGGGCGGCCAGGCAAGCCACCTGGCCGCTACTGACAACCCATGATCGATGGAAGGCTTCATGAAAAGGATATCGTCACTGACTGCCCTGGTGACCCTGACACTGGCATCGCCGCTCTTTGCCGCAGGGGGTGACACCGAGTGGTCCTATTCCGGGCCGCAGGGCCCCCAGCACTGGGGCTCGTTGTCGCCGGAGTTCGCGACCTGCGGCTCGGGCAAGAACCAGTCGCCGGTGGATCTGGCCGGGATGATCGAGGGCGATCAGCCCACTCCCCAGTTCCACTATGCCGAGTCCGGCGAGACGCTGGTCAATAACGGCCATACCCTGAAAATCACCTATCCCGAAGGCAATGCCCTGACGCTCGACGGGCGCCGCTATGCATTGAAGCAAGTGCATTTCCACACGCCGAGCGAGTACACCATTGATGGCCAGACCTACCCCATGGAGGGGCATCTGGTACATGCGGATGCGCAGGGCAACCTGGCCGTCGTTGGCGTATTGTTCGAGGAAGGCCAGCCTAACGAGGTCTTGGCCGCGCTTGGAAAGGAGTTGCCCGCACAGGGAGAACAGCGTGACCTGACAGGGGAGAGCCTGTCGCCAACGGCATGGTTACCGACGCAGCGCGAGCATTACCGGCTCAACGGCTCGTTGACTACGCCACCCTGCACCGAAGGCGTGCGCTGGCTAGTCATGAAGGCGCCTGTGTCGGCGTCGTCCTCGCAGATCGATGCCGTTCGGGAGGCCATCGGCCATGCCAACAACCGGCCGCTGCAACCCGTGAATGCACGTCTGATCGTCGAATAAGGCTACACGAACCTGACAACGCTGTTGGGCATGCGAAACCTCGGGGCGCAATTCACAGGCGCCCCGAGGCTTTTTCTGCCTGGCTATTCGGCCGGGCCCAGGCGGGCCATCGCCTGGCCGAGATAGGTCAATACCTCATCATCCACCCAGGCACCCTGGCGCAGCGCCGGTTCCTGCTGATGGGCGCGGCGCAGCTTTTCATGAGTGCGCGGGTCGTCACCGGCGTAGGCCCGGAACAGCGCCAACCAGCGTCTGGCCAAGTATTGCGCTTCGGGGGCATGTGCGGCGATACCGTCGCGCATGGCCTGGCGCAGCTCCGCGAGCAACGACGGCCACTTGAGCATCTGTTGCGGATAACGGGCACTGACAAAGGCGAATTCCTCGTCAGACAAATAGCGCCGGTAAATCGACAACTGATCTTTGGCGAAGGCGCGCTGCACGTAGTCTGCCATGGCGGGCGTAATGCCCAGTCTGGCCTGCAAGGCTGGCGTCTCCCGGTGCATGGCCTCTAGCTTGCCTAACAGGGCCGGGTCGCTGGCAGTGTCCCGTTCCAGGGCCACCATCCAGCGGCGGGCCAGGGCGCGGGCGGCGTCGTCATGCGGTGGTATATCGCCTTGCATCAGTTCGTGCGCCTCAGCAGCCAGTGCCTGCCACTCGGACTCGCGAGCGTTATCGGGGCAGAGAAAGGACAGGCGCTCGCGCTCATCGGCGGTGAAATGCGTATCGTACATAGTCATCAACTCCAGTGTGGTCAGCCAGTCGGCCGGATCGGGAGCCTCGTCGCGTGCCAGTTGTTCACCGAGCCGGGCCAGGCGCTTGCGCAGGGTCGTCTTGCGGGCGAGTTCTGCGTCGAGTGCGGCGATCTGGCGGGTGATCACGGCGGGCAAGGTCGTTTCCGGCCGGTCCAGGACGGTGCCGATGTCCGCCAGCGGCATACCCAGTTCGCGCAGCGCCAGGATGCGGTGCAGACGGGCGATATCATGGGCGGCGTACAGGCGATAACCGGCATCCGAGCGCACCGAGGGCGAGAGCAGGCCGATAGTGTCGTAGTGGTGCAGGGTGCGGACGGTGAGTCCGCAGCGACGAGCCAGTTGGCCGACACGTAACAGCATCGAATAACTCCTGTGGTCAGTGCGCCAATGCATGCTGGCGCCTCACGTCGCGTGAGGGTCAAGCGTTGATGACGGGCAGGGCGGCCAACGCGGCAGCCGATACCCAAGGAAGTAGGAGATCGGCTATAAATGGCGCGTCCTTTCGTGACGCGTCTTGTAAGCCTCTTTCTTTATCGATTCCCGGCCGCGTAGCTTACGGTGCTTTCGGGGCCGGGCTCACTATGTGGGCGCCAAGTGCCTCTCGCCTGATCTAGAAGAAGAAGGAAAATCGCTTGCCCTCCATCTATCAACTGAAACCTGCGTTTCAGCGTCTGCTGCGGCCGGCTGTGCGTGCCCTGGCGCAGCGTGGCGTGACCGCGAACGCCGTGACACTGCTGGCTGCCGGGCTGTCCGTGGCGGTCGGTACCTGTATCGCCGCCTGGCCGGGCGAGGCCTGGCCGTTGTTGCTGTGCCTTTGTTTCTCTTCGTGCGCATGGCGTTGAATGCCATCGACGGCATGCTGGCCCGTGACCACGCCATGCAGTCGCGTCTGGGGGCGGTACTCAACGAATTGGGGGATGTCGTGTCAGACGCCGCGCTCTACCTGCCGTTGGCCCTGGTGCCAGGGTTGCCCCCGGCACTGTTAGTGGCGATCGTGGCCTTGGCGATTATCAGCGAGATGGCAGGGGTGATTGCCTTGCAGGCCGGGGCCCGACGGCGTTACGACGGACCGATGGGCAAGAGTGACCGGGCTGTGGCGTTCGGCGCCCTGGGTCTGTGGCTGGGCCTGGGCGGGCCGACCGGCACGTGGCTGACAGTCCTGCTGGCAGTCGTCGCGCTATTGGCCGGGCTGACGATCTTCAACCGCTCACGGGAGGCGCTGCACGAAGGGGGATGTTCATGAGCGACTTCGGTGTGCCTGCAGCCGTACTTGCCGCCCTGGCTGGCATCCTCGGGCTGCTGGTTGTGGCTTCGCTGGCCACGGCGGTCCTGCGTCACCGGCTGAACGAGGCCGCCCACCGCGAGCTCAGGCAGCGTGTGCAATCGTGGTGGGTGATGGTCACCATCTTTGCGATAGCCATCGTGCTGTCGCGCAATGTTTCACTGGCCTTCTTCGCCTTCGTGTCGTTTCTGGCCTTCAAGGAATACCTGTCGCTGATCCCCACGCGTCGTGTGGATCGGCAGGTGATCTTCTGGGCCTACCTGCTGATTCCACTGCAGTATGTGACGATTGGCCATGCCTGGTACGGGATGTTCGTGATTCTCGTGCCGGTCTATGGGTTTCTCCTGTTGCCCATGCGCATGGTGCTACTGGGCGAGACCCGCGACTTCCTGCGTGCTGCCGGCACATTGCATTGGGGGCTGATGGCCACGGTGTTCAGCCTCAGTCACGTGGCTTACCTGCTGGTACTGCCCGAGGCGGTCAATGCAGGCATCGGTGGGGCGGGGCTGGTGCTGTTCCTGGTTTTCCTGACCCAGTTCAACGATGTTGCCCAGTACGTATGGGGCAAGGCCTGCGGGCGACACAAGGCGCTGCCGACCGTCAGCCCCGGCAAGACCGTCGAGGGGCTGGTCGGCGGTGTACTCACCACGACCGTACTGGGCGGGCTGCTGGGCGAGTGGCTGACGCCGCTCTCCCTGATGGAGTCGTTCCTCGCTGGATTGCTGATCGGCGTCGCAGGCTTCATCGGTGACGTGACCGTTTCGGCGCTCAAGCGCGACCTCGGTGTCAAGGACAGTGGCAGCCTGCTGCCGGGCCACGGCGGCATTCTTGATCGGGTCGACAGCCTGGTTTACACCGCGCCGCTGTTCTTCCACTTCGTCTACTACTTGCATTACTGATCATGAGCCGATTGTTACGCTGGTTGTTCTTCGCCCTGTTCGTGCGCCCGCTGGTATTGGTCATCCTGGGACTCAACGTGCGCCATCGCGAGCGCTTGCCGAAGCATGGGCCTGCCGTGCTGACGGCCAATCACAACAGTCACCTCGATACGCTGGTGCTGATCAGCCTCATGCCGCTCGGGCAGTTGCATCGCATCCGCCCGGTCGCGGCAATGGACTATTTCATGCGCAACCGGGCCCTGGCATGGTTTTCCACACAAATCATCGGCATTCTACCCATCGCCCGTCAGCGTCGCGCTCCCGACGAGGACCCGCTGGCCGGATGCAGCGCGGCGCTGGCCCAGGGTGATATCCTGATCTTCTTTCCCGAAGGTTCGCGTGGCGAGCCCGAGCGTCTGGCAGAGTTTCGTGGCGGCGTGGCCAGGCTGGCTGCGCGCCACCCTGAGGTGCCGTTCGTGCCGATCTTCATGCATGGTCTGGGCAAGGCGCTGCCGCGTGGCGAGGCGTTGCTGGTGCCGTTCTTCCTCGACGTGTTCATCGGCGAGTCATTGTGTGGTCGCGAACATGTCGATAACTTCCTGCCATGTTTGCGCCGGTCCATCGAGGCCCTGCGTGGCGAGGGACGGTTCGCGTCATGGGAGTGAGGGCCGCCTCACTGGTTTGGGGGCTGGCGGAGGCCATGCTGTTCTTCATCGTCCCCGATGTGCTGCTCAGTGCCGTTGCGCTGCAGGACCGGGCTCTTGCCCTGCGCTGCTGCTTATGGGCATTGGGCGGAGCGCTGTTGGGCGGCATTGCGCTCTTCGCTGCCTCGAGCGTTGCGCCCGAGGCCGTCACGGGGCTGCTGGTGAATGTACCCGCCGTCAGTGAGGACATGCTGGAGCGTGTAATGGTGGATCTTGGTGACATTGGCCCTTGGGCCCTGTTTCTCGGGCCACTCACCGGTACCCCCTACAAGCTGTATGCCGCCAGTGCACCGCAGATAGGGCTCGGTCTGGGGCTGTTCCTGCTGGTCAGTGTGCCGGCCCGCCTGGTTCGCTTCGTGCTGGTGGTCCTGATCGCCAACACCGTCTCTCGCTGGTTGCTGGCTAGGTGGACGCTGACGGTGCGCCGCGTCATTCTCGGCGTGTTCTGGACGGTCTTCTATGCAGGCTTCTTTGCCATGATGGGCTGAGGCAGGAAAATGTACGCCTTATGCTCAATCAATTTCCTGACGCAGTTAGTGAAAACCAGAACCAGGGCGACGCTTGGCATTCTATTTGCGACATTCCTGGCCTGGCAGAAGCCAAGACCTAGCCAATTTTCTCCCTTTTCGTGCCAACATGCGACATAGAGACACAGTCAAGACCAAGCAGGAACGAAGGTCTTAGACGCGATAACAAAACTGGCGCAAGTGGCACCTGTCTAACAAGACAAAAGCAACAAGATGATGGAGATGACGACAATGGCAACAGACCAGTCAACAGGACCGACCGAAACGGTCGCTCGTTCTGGCGCTCCCCAGACCCTGGGATTTCTCCTGCTGGATAATTTCACCCTGATCTCCCTGGCCTCGGCGATCGATCCGTTGCGGATGGCGAATCAACTGGCGGGCCGGGAACTCTATCGCTGGTATACCCTGACCCAGGATGGCGCGCCGGTGCGGGCCAGCGATGGGCTCCAGGTAACGCCCGATGCCTCCATCAACATTCCGCTGTCGCTGGACTGGGTGGTGGTATGTGGTGGGGTCGGCCCGCAGCATAGTGTCAGTCGCGAGCACATCCACTGGCTCCAGTCGCAGTCGCGCCAACTGCGACGGCTGGGTGCGGTATGTACGGGTAGTTGGGCCCTGGCCAAGGCGGGGCTCCTCGACCACTACGAGACCAGCATTCACTGGGAGTGTCTGGCGTCCATGCAGGAAGCCTTCCCCAAGGTCGCCCTGACCACGCGGCTGTTTTCCATCGACCGTGACCGGTTCACGGCGTCTGGCGGAACGGCCCCGCTGGACATGATGCTGAACCTGATCGGGCGGGACCATGGTCGTGAGCTGGCAGCGGGCATTTCCGAGATGTTCATCTACGAGCGTGTGCGCAACGAGCAGGACCAGCAGCGTGTACCGCTCAAGCATGTACTGGGGACGACCCAGCCCAAGCTGCTGGAAATCGTGGCGCTGATGGAGTCCAACCTCGAAGAGCCGATTGAACTCGATGAACTGGCCAGTTACGTCAATGTCTCGCGGCGTCAACTGGAGCGATTGTTCCAGAAGTACCTGCATTGCTCGCCGTCACGCTACTACCTCAAGCTGCGCCTGGTGCGGGCACGCCAGTTGCTGAAGCAGACTTCCCTGTCGATCATCGAGGTCGCTTCGGTATGCGGCTTCGTCTCCACGCCACACTTCTCGAAGTGCTATCGCGAGTATTTCGGCGTGCCGCCGCGGGATGAGCGCTCCGGTGTCCAGAACCGACAAGGTAAAGACGCTAACTCATCCAGTGCGACCAAGGCGTGGGCCACTGAGACACCCGGCAACGAGCCTGTTTCCAGTGCCTTGCTGGCGCTGGCCCATGCACAGGGCGAGCCGACCTTTGCCAGCGTGCCGCTGCTGAAGTGATCCCCGTCCCTTCTCGTTTCCCACGCCCCATCCCAGTCATTTAGCGAGCTGCCCAGCCTCAGGGCAGCTCGTTTATCTTTCGCAATAGATCGCTCATTGTTCACCTGGCGTCATGTCGGCCCGGCAGTTTCGCCCCTGTCCGTCGTAATCACGAAACAATGACGTTTTTGGAATTTTCACCGTCGCTTCCAAGAGTCGAGCCATGGCAAGGCAGGGATATTCTCCTCGCATAAGTCACCGCTTGGAGTGTCGACATGACCCCTGCCGAACTGCACGACGACGCCATCGTCATCGATGGCCTGATCATTGCCAAATGGAACCGTGAACTGCTCGAGGACATGCGCCGGGGCGGCCTGACCGCGGCCAATTGTACCGTGTCGGTATGGGAAGGCTTCCAGGCCACTGTCGATAACATCGTGGCTTCCAACAAGCTGATGGCCGAATGCAGCGACCTGGTGCGTCCGGTGCGTACCACGGCGGATATCACCCGGGCCAAGGAAGAGGGCAAGACCGGCATCATCTACGGGTTCCAGAACGCCCATGCCTTCGAGGACCAGATCGGCTACGTCGAGGTCTTCAAGCAGCTCGGCGTGGGTATCGTGCAGATGTGCTACAACACCCAGAACCTCGTCGGCACCGGCTGCTACGAGCGTGACGGAGGCCTGTCCGGCTTCGGCCGCGAGATCGTCGCGGAGATGAACCGTGTCGGCATCATGTGCGACCTGTCTCACGTGGGGGCCAAGACCTCCGAGGAAGTCATCCTCGAGTCACAGAAGCCGGTCTGCTATTCGCATTGCCTGCCCTCCGGCCTCAAGGAACACCCGCGCAACAAGTCCGACGAGGAACTCAAGTTCATCGCCGATCACGGCGGTTTCGTTGGCGTCACGATGTTTACCCCGTTCCTCAAGAAGGGCGTCGACTCGACCATCGACGACTACTGCGAAGCTATCGAATACGTGATGAACATCGTCGGCGAGGATGCCATCGGCATCGGTACCGACTTTACCCAGGGACACGACAAGTCGTTCTTCGAGTGGCTGACCCATGACAAGGGCTATGCCCGCCGCCTGACCAACTTCGGCAAGATCGTCAATCCGGAAGGTATCCGCACTATCGGCGAGTTTCCCAACCTGACCGAGGCGCTGCTCAGACGCGGCCTCTCCGAGACCCAAGTCAGGAAGATCATGGGCGAGAACTGGGTGCGTATCTTGAAAGAGGTCTGGGGCGCCTGATTGGGCAACGACCCAGATTGGGGCGTAGGCCTGTCGCCGGAACAGCCCGGACTTATTCGCGAGTAACAAGTGCCAAGAACAACGATTTCGAGGAGTTAGACCGTGACCAAGATGGCCCCTGAACTGCCTATCGAAGTGGACTCGGAAACCGGCGTGTGGACCACCGACGCGCTGCCGATGCTCTACGTGCCGCGCCACTTCTTCATCAACAATCACGTTGCCGTGGAAGAGGCGCTGGGTGCCGAGAAGTACGCCGAGATTCTCTATGATGCCGGCTACAAGAGCGCCTGGCACTGGTGCGAGAAGGAAGCCGAGCTGCACGGCTTGACCGGCGTGGCGGTGTTCGAACATTACATGACGCGTCTGTCGCAGCGGGGCTGGGGCAGGTTCATTACCGAACAGATCGATCTGGAAGAAGGGACGGCACAGGTGCGCCTGGAGCACAGCGCCTTCGTCTACCAGCTTGGCAAGGTCGGCAGAAAGATCGAATACATGTTCACAGGCTGGTTCGCCGGTGCCATGGACCAGATCCTCAGCGCCCGGGGCAGTGAACTACGCACCGTCGCTGAGCAGGTCCAGAGTGCCGCCGAAGAAGGCCACGATCACGGCCTGTTTGTCGTTAAACCACAATAATCGAAGGTCGTCGCCATGGCATTCGAAGCACTGTTCCAACCGATCAAGATCGGCAACCAGACTATCCGCAACCGTGTGGTCAGTACCGCCCACGCCGAGGTCTACGCCACCGATGGCGGCATGACCACCGACCGCTACGTCAAGTACTACGAGGAGAAGGCCAAGGGGGGCTGTGGCCTGTGCATCTGCGGCGGCTCGTCAGTCGTGTCCATCGACAGTCCGCAGGCTTGGTGGAGCTCGGTCAACCTGTCCACGGATCGCATCATCCCGCATTTCCAGAATCTTGCCGATGCAGTGCACAAGCACGGTGGCAAGATCATGATCCAGATCACCCACATGGGCCGCCGCTCGCGTTGGGACGGCTTCAACTGGTCGACCCTGCTGTCGCCGTCGGGTATTCGTGAGCCGGTACACCGCTCGACCTGCAAGACCATCGAGGAAGAGGAAATCTGGCGCATCGTCGGCGATTTCGCCCAGGCGGCGCGGCGTGCCAAGGAAGGGGGGCTGGACGGCGTCGAGCTATCCGCCGTGCACCAGCACCTGATCGACCAGTTCTGGAGCCCGCGCGTCAACAAGCGGACCGATGAATGGGGCGGCAGCTTCGAGAACCGCATGCGGTTCGGCATGGAAGTGCTCAAGGCGGTGCGCGCCGAGGTTGGCGACGATTTCGTGGTCGGCATGCGCATCACCGGTGACGAGTTCCACCCCGACGGTCTGACCCACGACGACATGAAAAAGATCGCCGCCTACTACGATGCGACCGGAATGGTCGACTTCTTCGGCGTGGTCGGCTCGGGCTGCGATACCCACAATACGCTGGCCAACGTAATTCCCAACATGTCCTATCCGCCGGAGCCTTTCCTGCACCTGGCGGCCGGCATCAAGGAAGTGGTCAGCGTGCCGGTGATCCATGCCCAGAACATCAAGGATCCCAACCAGGCGCAGCGCATCCTCGAGGGCGGTTACGTCGATCTGGTAGGCATGACCCGCGCACATATCGCCGACCCGCACTTCATCGCCAAGATCAAGATGGGCGAAGTCGACCAGATCAAGCAGTGCGTGGGCGCCAACTACTGCATCGACCGCCAGTACCAGGGCCTCGACGTGCTGTGCATCCAGAATGCCGCGACCTCGCGTGAATACATGGGTGTACCGCACATCATCGAGAAGAGCGAAGGGCCCAAGCGCAAGGTCGTAGTGGTCGGTGGTGGCCCTGGCGGCATGGAAGCGGCACGCGTCAGTGCCGAGCGCGGCCACGACGTCACCCTGTTCGAGGCGGCCGAGCAACTCGGTGGCCAGATCACCCTAGCCGCCAAGGCACCGCAGCGTGATCAGATTGCAGGGATCACTCGCTGGTATCAGCTGGAACTGGCGCGTCTTGGTGTCGACCAGCGCTTGGGGACCCGTGCCGACGAGGCGACGATCGTCGATCTGCGTCCTGATATCGTGATCCTGGCGACCGGCGGCCAACCGTTCCTGTCGCAGGTACCGGAGTGGGGGTATGCCGAGTCACGTGACGAGAGCCTGGTGGTCAGCACCTGGGACATTCTCAGCGGCGCCGTGGAGCCGGGCAAGAACGTGCTGATCTACGACACCATCTGCGAGTTCGCCGGTGTGTCGGCCGCCGACTACCTGGCCGACAAGGGTGCCAAGGTCGAGATCGTGACCGACGATATCAAGCCCGGCGCCGCCGTCGGTGGCACCACGTTCCCGACCTATTACCGCAGCCTCTACGAAAAAGAGGTGATCATGACCTCCGACCTGGCACTGCACAAGGTCTATCGCGAGGGAGATTCGCTGGTGGCGGTACTGGAGAACGAATACACCGGTGCCCAGGAAGAGCGCGTTGTCGACCAGGTCGTTGTCGAGAATGGCGTGCGCCCTGACGAGTCGCTGTATTACGCCCTCAAGGGGCAGTCGCGCAACAAGGGGCAGATCGACATCGAGGCGCTGTACGCGATCCAGCCGCAGCCGTGCCTGTCCGAGAGTGGCGAAGGTTACCTGCTGTTCCGGTTGGGTGACTGCACGGCGCCGCGCAATACGCACGCTGCGATCTACGATGCCCTGCGGTTGTGCAAAGACTTCTGACTGAGCGATAGCTGCAACGACGAGGGGCGCCGGAGACAGGCCGCAGCGAGGGTCATTTGCCAGGGATGGCAAATGTAGCGCCTAGGGATGGGTTCACAGCGCCCTCGCAGAGGCCTGTCGCCGGAACAGCCCCCATGCCAACAAAGCCAACGGTTGCTCCTGAGACGAGGTGAGCATCATGCTCGATACCCTCCTGCCAATACTCTTCTTTTCCGCCCTGGCGCTGGCGGCGATCGGTGCCGTGCGTCGCGTTCGCCTGTGGCGACAGGGGCGGCCTTCGCCGGTCCCGCTCATGCGGGGCCTGGCGGCGATGCCACGGCGTTACCTGGTCGACCTGCACCATGTCGTCGCGCGCGACAAGCGGATGTCCAACACCCACGTCGCCACGGCCGGTGGCTTCGTGCTGGCCGCCCTGCTGGCCATTGTCGTGCATGGCTTCGGGTTGGATAGCGCGGTCCTGGCCTGGGCACTGCTTGCCGCGACGACCTGCATGTTCGTCGGCAGCCTGTTCGTCGCCAAGCGGCGGCGCAACCCGCCGCCACGCTTGTCCAAGGGCCCATGGATGCGCCTGCCCAAGAGCCTGATCGCGTTTTCGCTGGGCGTGTTCCTGGTCACCCTGCCGACGGCCGGCATATTGCCGGAAGATGCCGGCTCCTGGGTCTTGGCCCTGGTGCTGACCGGCGTGGTGGCCTGGGGGCTGGGCGAGCTGTTCTTCGGCATGACCTGGGGCGGGCCGATGAAGCACGCCTTTGCCGGCGCCCTGCACCTGGCCTTTCATCGTCGCCCCGAGCGCTTTTCGGACAAGCAGGGCGGCGAGGGGCGCTCGACCGGGCTCAAGGCACTGCGCCTGGAAGACCCCAAGGCGAAGCTGGGGGTCGAGAAGCCCGCCGACTTCACCTGGAACCAGCTGCTCGGCTTCGACGCCTGCGTGCAATGTGGCCGCTGCGAGGCAATGTGTCCGGCCTTTGCCGCTGGGCAGCCCCTCAATCCCAAGAAACTGATCCAGGATATGGTCGTCGGCATGGCCGGTGGCAGCGATGCCCGATATGCCGGTAGCCCCTATCCGGGCAAGCCGGTGGGCGAACATGCCGGTGAGCCGCACGGGCCGATTGTGGCACGCCAGGGTACGGCGCTGGTCGACGCCGAGACGCTGTGGTCGTGCACGACGTGCCGCGCCTGTGTCGAGGAATGCCCGATGATGATCGAGCATGTCGATGCCATCGTGGACATGCGACGGTTCCTGACGCTCGAGCACGGCAATACGCCCAACAAGGGTGCCGAGGTCCTCGACAACCTGATCGCGACCGACAACCCCGGCGGCTTCGATCCCGGTTCGCGCATGCACTGGGCGGCGGATCTCAACCTGCCGCTGATGGCCGACAAGCGCGACGCCGAGGTGCTGCTGTGGCTGGGCGACGGCGTCTTCGACATGCGCAACCAGAGGACGCTGCGCGCGCTGGTGTCGGTACTGCGTGCCGCCCAGGTCGACTTCGCCGTGCTGGGCAACGAAGAGCGCGACAGCGGTGACGTGGCGCGTCGCCTGGGCGACGAGGCGACCTTCCAGACGCTGGCCAAGCGCAACATTGCGACCCTGGGGCAGTATCGCTTTGCGCGTATCGTTACCTGCGACCCGCACAGCTTCCATGTGCTCAAGAACGAATACGGTGAGTTGGGCGGGAACTACGAGGTTTTCCACCACAGCACCTATCTCAACGACCTGCTCGAAAATGGCAAGCTGTCACTGAAGGCCTGGAAAGGCGGCCTCGTGACCTATCACGATCCGTGCTACCTGGGACGTTACAACGGTGAGTATGAAGCGCCGCGCTCGGTGCTCAAGGCACTCGGCATCGAGGTCGAGGAAATGGCCCGCTCGGGCTACCGTTCGCGCTGCTGCGGCGGTGGCGGTGGGGCGCCGATTACCGACATACCCGGCAAGCAGCGTATTCCCGACATGCGCATGAACGACGTGCGAGAGACCGGGGCCGAACTGGTCGCCGTGGGCTGCCCACAATGCACGGCGATGCTCGAAGGTGTCGTGGCCCCGCGGGCCGAGATCAAGGATATCGCCGAACTGGTCGCGGATGCGTTGGTCATTGATGCCACGGCGGAACAGGGCACATCGCAGGACGAGGCAACCGGAAAGGCACGCCGTACGGCGGAGGAGATGACGCCATGAGCGATATCATTCGCCGCGATCCGCGCAAGGAATGGATCGCACGCAATCGCCTGCATCCCGAGCATCTCGAAGTGCTCGCGGAACTGGGTGGAGGAGCTTCGCCCAGTGAATGGACAGGTCCCAGCGGACTGACGCGACGCAATCCGCATGCCGTCGGCTTCATAGGTCCCAACGGGATCAAGCGTATCGATCGCAGTGGCGCGCAACAGGCTGCGAACCAGCCCGGCAGCCGCCAGGCGCAGCCCAAGGACACACGCCGACGTGTCGAGATAGAGGCGCCGGCGTTTATGGTCGCTGTGGTGCCCGATCTCTCCGGGGGGCGGTTGTCGTCTCACGATCGCGACTTGCTGGGGCTGGCACGCCAACTGGCCGATGCCGATCCCGAACGCCCGGGAGCAGTACTGGCGATTGTCTTCGGCACACACAAGGAAACCACCTTCGGGGAAGCCGGCGTCGACCGCTTGCTGGAGGTGCAGGGCGACGCCTTCTCAGGCTATTTACCTGAAACGCGTATCGCCGCGTTGCAGAGTGTCGAGAGAGAAATGGCGCCGCACTACTGGTTGCTACCCGATTCCTCGCTCGGTGGGGGGGAGCTGGGCCGGCGCCTCGCCGTGCGGCTGGGTGAGCGTCCAGCGACCCAGGTCTGGCAGGTCGAGGCGGATGCCGATACCGACACCGGCTGGCGCTGTACGGCACGCGGAGCGGCAGGCACGACCGACATTGCTCGCGCCATGCCTCGCGTGGTACTGGCACTGGCAGAGTGTGCCGAACCGGTCAGCGAGACACGCCATGCCGCCCAGCCCGTCGAGCTGGCCCAGGCGTTGCCCGAGGTGCTCGGACGCATCGAGGACATGGGCGAGGTTGCCGTCGACCCGGCCAGTGTGTCGCTGGCCGAGGCTGAATTCATTCTGTCGGCCGGCAACGGCGTCAAGGATTGGGATGGCTATCACCATGCTGCCCAAGTCCTCGGCGCGACCAAGGGCGCATCGCGCGTCGCGGTCGACGACGGCTTCATGCCGCGAGACCGTCAGGTCGGTGCCACCGGTACCTGGGTATCCGCGCGAGTCTACGTGGCGGTGGGTATCTCCGGCGCTATCCAGCACCTGCAGGGTATCCAGAGCTGCGAAAAGGTCGTGGCCATCAACCTCGATGAGGGATGCGACATGATCAAGCGTGCCGATCTCTCCGTCATTGGCGATGCCAGCGAGATTCTCGCCGCGCTGGTGGCGCGCATCGAACGCTATCGGGAAGAACAGCAGGAGAATCGCGATGCAGCATGACGCCAAGTCGTCGAGCCATGCCGGGCTCAACGTCGCCGTCCTGGTGACCGTAGGGCGCCATCCGGTGACCGCACGTGCGCGACGTGCGGATCAGGATGCGCGCGCCGTGGAAATGGCGCTGTCCCTGAATGATGCCGCCGTCCGGTTGGTGCATGCCGGGGGGAATGGCGACGACAACGAAGAGGCCTTGCGCGGCTACCTCGGCATGGGCATTGGCGAGATCAATCTCATCAAGCAAGCCTCGAGCGCCGATGTCGTTCCGGCCTTGGTCACGTCGCTACGCGACATGGCGCCGCAACTGGTGCTCACGGGGACGCGCGCCGAGACGGGCGAGGGCTCGGGGCTGGTGCCGTACCTGCTGGCCGAGGCACTGGGCTGGCCGGTCATCAGTGGTCTGGCGCAAGTGGAAAGCATCGAGCAGGGGGTGGCCACGGTCCTGCAGGCGTTGCCGCGCGGCAAACGCCGCCGCCTGCGGGTGCGCCTGCCGGCTATCGCCACGGTGGATAGCAGTGCCCCGGCTGCCCGTCAGAGTGCCTTCGGTCCGGCACGACGCGGGGAGCTCGCGGCGCGTGCCTGCGCCAGTGTGCCCGATGAGCTACAGGAGCAGTGGCACGTTCAGCCAGCCCGCAAGCGGCCCAAGCGGCTCAAGATCGTCAAGTCGGCCTCGGCCCGCGACCGTTTCAAGGCGGCTGCGGCCAAGGCGGATAGCGGTAGTGGACAACTGCTCAGCGATGTGTCGCCGGAGCAGGGCGCAGAAGCGATCTTTAACCTGCTCAAGGAGGAAGGCGTACTGCGTTGAGGGCATTAGCCTGGCCAAGCTGTAACGCTCTGCCCCACTTGGTGACAAGTGGGGCTTTTCATTGGGTACTACCTTCATAATTCATAGCGTTGTGGCCTTCTCTGCGCAATCCAAGCCACGCATGAACCAGCAAGGCCATGATGATCACGCTACCGCCGAGCAGGCTGGCTGTCGAAGGCGCTTCCCCTAGCAGCCACCAGACCCAGAGCGTGCCAAGGACGGTCTCGACGAGATAGAACAGCGCTACCTCGGCCGAAGGCAGGTAGCGAGTCGCATTGTTGATGAGCACGGTCGCCAGTGGCATCTGCACGAGGCCCATGAGGGCCAATACGCCATAGCTCTGCCCGCCGAGTGCCAGGGGGCTGGCCATGGGCAATGCCACCACTGCTGCCAGGATGCCTCCACCGGCAATGAGCGGTATGCGATCGATCGTGGGGTAGCGGCGCAGCAAGGTCAGGTTGCCGCCGACGGCGGCTGCGGCTGCCAGGGCATAGAGGTTGCCTGAAAGCATGCCGCCGGTCTCCGAGCCCATGAACACCAGCAACATACCGACCATGCAGGCTGCAATCGCAATCACGGTGCGATACGGCACCCGCTCATGCAAGAACAGACGAGAGAACAGGGCGGCGAACAACGGTGCCGAGCTCAGGATGACGACGACGTTGGCTACGCTGGCGTGCATGATGGCAAGCACGAAAAGGCCGGAGATCAATCCGAGCAGCACGGCGGATGCCAGCGAGGCTACAGGATGACTGCGTAACGTGGCCAGCCGGTTGCGAAGGCAGCTCACCAGGCCAAGGGCACAGAACATGAATACGCCGCGCCAGAATACGATGGTCCAGCCATCCGTACCGGCAAGCCGGACCAGCAGGCCATCGAAGCTGAGAAAGACGATGCCAGTGAATACCATGGCGAGACCGCGCTGGTAGGGACGCATTGACATGGCAGGACTCCTGGTCGGCTGAAAAAAAACCACCGCCAGCGGCGAATGGCGGTGGGGAGTCAATCATTGACGGGAACGATCAGGATCGGGCGGCACGCATGCCTTGCGTGTTCAGCTTTCTCGGGCGAACGACCCAATACCCCACGGCGCCGGCCACGAGCAGCATGCTGCCGCAACCCGCAGCCAGGAGATAGGCCCCTGAGATAGTCGCGCCAGGGATGACGAAGCGCTCGGCCAGGGCAGCCAATGTGTCGGCGTACTGTTGCCACAGGAAGAGGCCGACGGCGATGCCGGCCAGCATGGTGCACATTGCCACCCAGCGGGTGCCAGACACCCATTTGGCTTCGATACTGGGATCGCGCTGATGCAGGAAAGCCCGATAATCCCGCTCGGCCTGGCTGACCTGAGTCGCACGCGAGGCCAGCAGGATAGCCGCCAAGGCCACGAGTGTACTGAGCACCACCGGATGCAGGTAGACCGGCAGGCTGACCCACTCGGCCTGCACCATCAGTGACAGAACCAGGTTGCTGAGAAAACCTATCGCCAGGCCCCAGCCCGCGCCGGCAGCGGTGATCCGGCGGCTCCAGATGCTCATCAGGGCTACCGGGCCCCAGGAAGAAGCGAACAACGTTGCCGCGAACCACACGACGGACATTACCGCCGGCGGCTGGAACAGGGCGAGCCCCAGTGCAATCAGGCCTGCGGCAAGCACGGCAATACGACTGGTCCGCATAGCCGATGCCTCGTCCAGCGACGCAGGAAGAATGTCATTCGAGAGACTGAAGCCGATGATCGACAGGAACGTCGAGCAGGAGGAGAGCCCCGCGGCAAAAACCCCTGTGAGAATGACCACGCCAAGCCAGGTCGGCAATACGTTGAGTGCCACCCATACCATGGCGCGCTCGGGGTCGAGCTGGTCGTTGTAAAGGTTGATGGCCGCACCGGTCACCATCATCAGTGCGTAGAAGATGGCCAGCGCCACGGCGGTGAACATGGCCGAACGCATGACGACATGCTCGTTGCGTGCCATCAGGTAGCGACTGGACTGCCACGGGCTGGCTGCCAGTACTGCAGCCCACACCAGGCCCAGCGTCAGTCCCCAGGTCAACGCTTCGCCGGGTGTGGAAAAGCTGGCTTCCTGGCCTTCGATGACGCCATGCCAGAGGGCAATGCCGGGTTTGTCTTGCTGACTCAGCAGGCCTTCGATGACGCCATGCCAGCCGCCCAGGTCCTGGAGGATGTAGATGGAGCCACCCAGGGCGGCCAGCGAGAAGATCACGAACATCACGGTATCTGTGAGCATGACGCCCGGCGAACCTGAGTAGAGGATGAACCCGGTATAGGTCAGCCATACCAGCACCAGGCCGACCCAGTAAGGCATGCCGGTCAATTCGGCAAACATGATTCCTGCCCCCTGCATGACACCCAGCAGGTAGGCGCCGAGACCGAAAATCGTCGTCAGGCCGGCGATGATCTGGACGCGCCGGGAAGCGAAGCGCTTACCGAAGAATTCGGGAACGGTTCTTGCCCCGCTACGCCGCAGGTAGCGTCCGAAGGCCAGTGCGCCAAGCAGACACCCGGAGGTACTGACGGCAGCAAAGATCAACATCACGAACGGGTAGCCCTGATAGGCAAAGCCGGTTTCGCCGAGAAAGGCGCTGGTGCTCAGATAGCTTGCGACCAGGGTGCCGAGGATGAAAAAGGTCGGAGCGTTGCGACCGGCGACCAGATAATCATCGAGATGCTTGACCCGGCGTCCCGCCAGATGACCGATGAGGAAGTAACCGACCAAGCTGAACAGTATTGCGGTTGTGTAGATCATGAAGACAGCCGTAGGTTGTTAACGTTGTGTCGGCAAATCATGCCGCGTGCCGCTGATGGCTTCATCGCTATCAGCGGCACACATCAGAACATTTACGACACGGGAACGCGCCGGACGCGAGGGGGACGCCACGGCATCGGGCGATCCCCCTACGTGTCGGGGCTACTTGGTCTCTTGCAGCGAGGCACCCTTCGGCGCTGCCGCCAATTGCCGGTGCTCCTTGTGGAGCCCCACGTAGAGACTGAAGCACATCACCAGCAGCACCAGGGTGAAGGGCAGGCCTGTGGCCACGGCCCCGGCCTGCAGTGCACCCAACGCAGTACTGCCACCGCCATACAGCAGGACACCGGCAATCACGCCTTCCAGCGTTGCCCAGAAAACACGTTGGCTCTTGGGCGCATCCGTCTTGCCGCCAGCGGTGATGTTATCGATGACCAGCGAGCCGGAGTCCGACGAGGTGATGAAGAATACCAGGACCAGGATGATGGCCAGCGTCGACGTCAGGCTGGTCAATGGCAACTGTTCGAGCATGTGGAACATCGCCAGCGAAACGTCGCCGATGCCATTGGCCAGTTCGCCGACACCGTTGGCTGCCTGGAAGAGCGCGGTACCGCCAAATGCGCTCATCCATACCAGTGTGACCAGCGTCGGTACCAGCAGCACGGCGATCAGGAATTCGCGCACCGTGCGGCCGCGCGATACCCGGGCAATGAACATGCCGACGAACGGTGACCAGGAAATCCACCATGCCCAGTAGAAGATTGTCCAGCCGTGGTACCAGGTGCCATCGTCGCGACCGATCCAGTTCGACAGCGGCAGGATGTGTCCCAGGTAGTCCAGGGCGGTGGTGCCAAATCCTGTGACGATCATCAGGGTGGGGCCGGCAAAGACCACGAACAGAAGCAGGACTGCGGCGATCACCATGTTGATGTTCGAGAACAGCTTGACCCCGCCATCGATACCCCGCCACACCGAGAACAGGGCGATGGCGGTCACCACGACGATGATCGCCAGTTGCGTACCGATGGTATTGGGGACGTCGAACAGATAGGCCAGGCCGCCTGCGGCCTGGGAGGCGCCGAAGCCAAGCGAGGTGGCCAGGCCGAAGATCGTCGCCAGGACGGCAAGAATATCGACGATGTGGCCTGCCCAGCCGCGCGTGCGCTCGCCCAGCAGGGGATAGAACGCCGAGCGCAGCGTCAGCGGCAGCCCCTTGTTATAGGCGAAGAAGGCCAGCGACAGTCCTACCACGGCGTAGATGGCCCAAGGGTGCAAACCCCAGTGGAACATCGTGGCGCCCATGGCCGCGCTGGCGCCTTCCGGTGTGCCGGCGGGCGTGTTGAGGGGCGTGCCGTACCAGTCGGTGTAGTAGGCGACCGGTTCGGCGACGCTCCAGAACATCAAGCCGATGCCCATGCCTGCCGCGAACAGCATGGCAAACCAGGACATCCGTGAAAATTCCGGCTTGGCGTCGCTGCCGCCCAGCCGGATGCGCCCCACCGGCAGAAAAATCAAGGCGATGCAGAATACCACGAAGACATTGCCGGCAATCATGAACAGCCAGTCGAAGTGTTCGATCGACCAGTTCTTGGCCAGGCCGAGTTGGCCGCTGGCAGCATCGGGATAAATCAGCGCATAGATGATAAATCCCAGGATGGCGACGGCAGACAGGGGAAAGACGGGGTTATGAAAATCCAGCCCCATGACTTGCTTGTTATCCTGGCCGGGGGCCAGGACCGGATCATCTTGGTCCATAGGTTGTCCTCTTGTTGTTGTGCAGTCGGCCGTATGCCATTGCGGCAAGTACGGCTGCATTGCATTCTTGGGGGAGACGGCGTAGCGCGATTGCTTGAAACCGACGTCGACGTAACTACCGCCGCGCCGGGAGGCGCATCGCCTGTCGGATGGCATTACACTTCAGGCGAGTGGTAGCCGAACGGCGACAACAACAAGAGGACCCGATCATGATGATCGTTGAGTTGATCGATGGTGATGACTTCCGGGCGCGACTGGTCGCCCTTGGCGTGCGTATTCCCGAGGATGCCTGTCCTGAAACCTGCGCGCGCATGGCGCGGCGCAAACACGTCGAGGTCGGTGTGCCGGGGTTGGAGACGCTGGTGTGCGACCTGATGGAGCATACTGACGTCATGCTGCCTTCAGTACGTCAGGCCATAGAGGGGTTTCTGCTACCGGAATTGCGCCAGCGCTAGGCGTCTCGTGCGAAAACCGGTGTATCTAGAGAGGACTGGCCCGCTTGCGCGGGCCAGTGTCATGCTCGTCTAATTCAGCCTTTTGCCACGTGCAGCGTGGGTGCGTCCTGGTCCAGGTTGGTCAGCAATCGCTCGGCATACCAGTCGATGAAATCGATGACACCGAACTCGTAGGTCTCGGAGTAGGGGCCGGGCTGGTAAGCCTTCGAGTTGATGCCACGCTGATTCTCCTCGGCCAGGCGCCGGTCCTGATCGTTGGTGGCGTCCCATACCCGGCGAAGCTGCTCGGGATCGTAATCGACGCCTTCCACGGCATCCTTGTGGACCAGCCATTTGGTGGTGACCATCGTCTGCTGCGGGCCCAGCGGCAGCACGCGGAACACGATGGAGTGGTCCCCCATGAAGTGATTCCACGAATTGGGCAGGTGCAGGATACGCAGCGAGCCCATGTCCGGGCTCGTCAGGCGCCCCATCAGCTTCTTGCAGCCCGGCTGGCCGTCCATGGTCATCGAGACGATGCCATCCAGCAGCGGGGTACGGGTCAGGCGGTTGCGCTTGCCGAAACGCTTCAACTGCCAGGGGACCTGCTCGTTGTCCCAATCCGCCTGCTTGCGTGCGACCAGTGACTTGTAGGCTGGCGTGGCGCGAGGGTCTTCGGTGTCGTCGAATTCCTGCAAGGAGTTGAGCAACTCCGGGTGGGAGCCGTTGCAGTGGTAGCACTCGCGGTTGTTCTCGATCACCAGCTTCCAGTTGGCCTGCTCGACGATACTCGATTCCACGGCGACCTTGACGTTGTCCATCTGGTACGGCTCGAGATAGTGCTCCAGCGTCACCAGGAAATCGTCGATGGCCGGCGGGTTCTCGCTCAGGTTGATGAAGATGAAGCCTCCGGCCGTTTTCACGTTGACCGGCTTCAGGCCGTAACTGGCGAGGTCAAAGTCGCTGCCCATGTCGCTGCCGGCAAAAAGCAGTCGTCCATCGAGTTCGTAGGTCCACTGATGGTAGGGGCAGACCAGCTTGGCCACCTTGCCCTTGTCCTTGACACACAGGCGTGAGCCGCGATGACGGCAGACATTGTGAAAGGCATGCACATGACCGTCGTTACCGCGCACGATGATGATCGGGTTGCTGCCGACATCAAGGGTCATGAAGCTGCCCTTGGCGGGGATTTCGCAGGTCATGCCTGCGAACAGCCATTCCTTCTCGAAGATCTCCTGCATGTCGAGTGCGAATAGCCGGGCATCGTTGTAGAACGGTTGGGGAAGCGAAAAGTTGCGGGCCCTCGCCTGCAGCATGTCGGCAGTCGCCTCGCGAGCCTTGGCCAAGGGGTCGTCCAGTTCGTGAGTCGCTATCAGGTCCATACCAAATATCCTTTTGTAGCGCCGCTTCCCCGCGAGAGCGGCGGTGGTGCGGTCATGGGTTGATGTTGTTGTCGTCAGAGGCCTGGCATTGATGCATGGAGCGATCTGGGATTGGTAAGTGATGGCGATTGTGGTACATGCGCGACCCTGTCAATTGTCTATTCACGACCTCAGGTGGCGTAACGGCGACTTGGCCAGCGTGTCACGGCGCGGGGATGGGTGGGGGAGACATGTGTATGTCGCTGCCAGACAAGCCGACCCATCAGTGCGTACCCAGAATGCGAGCATGAAAGGGCGCTGGACCGTACGGATGTGACGGGCCGGTGGAGGCATAGCCACGGCACTGCCAGGCAGAGACAACGATGACAATGAACTTCTTCAATCCGGTCACGACCCAGACCTGGACCAACGGTCGCCATTCGGTTCGCTGCGTCAAGGTGATTCAGGAAACCTGGGATGTACGCACGTTCTGCTTCATGGCAGAACAGCCCGTGCTGTTCTTCTTCAAACCGGGCCAGTTCGTGACCCTGGAGTTGGAGATCGACAACGAGCCAATCATGCGCTCGTATACCATCTCCAGTTCACCGTCGATTCCCTATAGCTTCTCGATCACCGTCAAGCGGGTGCCGGGCGGCAAGGTTTCCAACTGGTTGCACGAAAACCTCAAGGTTGGCGACGAGTTGGTGGTGCACGGGCCAGTCGGCAATTTCAACTCGATCGACTTTCCGGCCGACAAGGTGCTGTTTCTCTCCGGCGGTGTGGGCATCACACCGCTGATGTCGATGACGCGCTGGTTCTTCGACACCAATGCTAATGTCGATGTCGAGTTCATCCATAGTGCCCGAGCGCCACGCGATGTGATCTATCACCGCGAGCTCGTGCACATGTTCTCCCGCATACCCGAGTTCAAGCTGCATATCGTCTGTGAAAACAAGGATGACATCGGCGAGGCGTGGGCCGGTTATCGCGGCTACCTGACACAGCCCATGCTGGAGTTGATGGTGCCCGACTTCCTGGAACGGGAGATATTCTGCTGCGGCCCG
Source organism: Modicisalibacter xianhensis (assembly GCF_900113605.1). Lineage (GTDB taxonomy): Bacteria > Pseudomonadota > Gammaproteobacteria > Pseudomonadales > Halomonadaceae > Modicisalibacter > Modicisalibacter xianhensis. Next base: position 9,818 of record NZ_FOPY01000005.1, on the reverse strand, counting down.
ACGCCGTACATGAACGCCATCAAGAATATTCTGCGCAGCAACGGCTTCGACATGAGCCATTATCACGAGGAATCCTTTGGCGCTACGCCGCTGGATGTGCGTGAGGACGTGCTTGAACTGGCCGAACAGGCCGAGGCAGAAGCCGAAGATATCGATTACGCGGATCTGCTGTGCGTCGAGTTTGCCGGCTCGGGGAAAAGCGTGCGTATCCAGCCTGGCGAGACCGTGCATGCGGCGGCATCGAAGCTCGGCCTGCATATTCCCAAGGCCTGTGGCATGGGGATTTGCGGTACCTGCCGTGTCGGGCTCAAGTCCGGCGAAGTGGACATGGATCACAACGGCGGGATTACCGATGAGGATATCGAAGAGGGATACATCCTGTCTTGTTGCAGTCGGCCAAAGGGCAATCTGGTCGTCGATTTCTAGGCAGCGCTAGCACTGCCGTCAACGTTTCATGCATGGCCCTGGCGATACCGCTCCGGTGCGCCAGGGCCATGCCTCTCGTCACGCCAGCGAGAACAGAGGAAGGACCGGGCTATGTCCAACAATATCAATAATACCGAGCGCTTCCACTCCATCGTGGAAACTGTCATAGAGCGTCATCGTCATCGACCGGGCGCGCTGTTGCCCGTGCTCCACGATATTCAGGAGGCCCTCGGCTTCATCCCCTCGGCAACTGTTGGCCAGATAGCTGGTGGCCTCAACCTGTCGCGTGCCGAGGTACATGGTGTGATCAGCTTCTATCACGACTTCCGGTATGCGCCAGGGCCGCAAGTGCGCATCTGCATGGGTGAAGCCTGCCAATCGATGGGGTCGGCAGCGCTGCTGTCCCAGGCGACTGAAATCCTGGGTGATGGGGTGGAGCCGGTGTACTGCCTCGGCAACTGTGCCTGCGCGCCGAATATCGACATCAGTCATGCCTATCATGGTCGCATGAGCCAGGAAAAGCTGGCGTCCCTGCTGGCCAGGGAGGTGGCGGCATGAATATCACCGTGTACGTGTCTCGTGACTCGGGCGCCCTGGCCGTCGGCGCCGAGGCGGTAGCCAATGCCATTCTCGCCCAGGCGGCCGAACGCGGGATCACTGTCGACCTGGTTCGAAACGGTTCACGGGGATTGTACTGGCTGGAACCGCTGGTCGAGGTGGAAACCGCCGAGGGCCGGGTCGCCTATGGTCCGGTTGACCGGGACGATGTCCCGGGCCTCTTCGAGGCGGACTTCCTGCACGGCGGGGCGCATCCGCTGGCTCAGGGGCTGACCGAGGAGATTCCTTATCTCAAGGCGCAGCAGCGGCTGACCTTTCGGCGTGTCGGCATTACCGACCCGCTGAGTCTCGATGACTATCGTGCGTACGAGGGCTACCGCGGCCTGACGCAGGCGCTCGAAATGACGCCGGCCGAGATCGTCGCCGCCGTCACCGAATCGGGGCTGCGCGGGCGTGGCGGGGCTGCCTTTCCCACCGGGATCAAGTGGAACACGGTGCTCGAGGCGGTGGGCGAACCCAAGTACATCGTCTGCAATGCCGACGAGGGCGACTCCGGGACGTTCTCGGATCGCATGGTGATGGAGGGCGATCCCTACCTGCTGATCGAGGGCATGGCCATCGCCGGCCTGGCAGTGGGCGCCGAGCAGGGCTACATCTACCTGCGCTCGGAATACCCGCATGCCGAGGCCATCCTGAATGAGGCCATTGCGCGTGCCGGGGCGGCAGGCTATCTGGGCGACAACCTGCGGGGCAGCGGGAAGCGGTTCCATCTCGAGGTGCGGCGCGCCGCCGGTGCGTATGTCTGCGGCGAGGAAACCGCCCTGCTGGAGAGTCTGGAAGGCAAGCGTGGCCAGGTCCGCGCCAAGCCGCCGCTGCCGGCCATAAAGGGCTTGTTCCAGCGGCCCACCGTGGTCAACAACGTCATCTCGCTGGCGAGTGTGCCGGCGATCCTCGACAAGGGCCCGGCGTTCTACCGGGATTACGGCATGGGGCGCTCGCGCGGTACGTTGCCCATCCAGCTGACCGGCAACATCCGCCGTGGCGGGCTGGTCGAGCTCGGCTTCGGCGTCAGTCTCAAGGAACTGCTCTACGACTACGGCGGTGGCACGGCCAGCGGCCGGCCGATCAAGGCCGTGCAGGTCGGTGGACCGCTCGGTGCCTACCTGCCTGCCGAGCAGTTCGACATCCCGCTGGACTATGAAGCCTTCATCGCTGCCCAGGGCACGGTCGGGCACGGCGGCATCGTAGTGTTCGACGACACTGCCGACATGGCGCACATGGCGCGTCATGCCATGGCCTTCTGCGCGGTCGAGTCGTGTGGCAAGTGTACCCCGTGCCGGATTGGCTCGACACGCGGGGTCGAACTGCTGGACCGCATCATTGCCGAACGCGACAAGGGCACGGATTCAGCCCAAGTGACACTCCTGCGCGAACTCTGCGACACGCTGCTCAACGGCTCGTTGTGCGCGTTGGGCGGCATGACGCCGTTCCCGGTGTTGAGCGCGCTTGAACACTTTCCGGCAGACTTCGGCCTGGTGGCCGAAACCGCCCACGCCTGACGGAGGCAATCATGACGGTGAGTATCTACGAACCCGATTTGGGGACTCCCGCTCCTGCCAGTGGCGGAGCGCCGGTGACCCTCGAGATCAACGGCATGCCGGTCACCGTGCCGGAGGGAACCTCGGTAATGCGCGCCGCTGCCGAGGCTGGCCTGTCGATTCCCAAGCTCTGCGCTACCGACAGTCTCGATGCCTTCGGCTCCTGCCGCCTGTGCCTGGTCGAGATCGAAGGCCGGCGTGGCTATCCTGCCTCGTGTACCACACCGGTAGCCGACGGCATGGTCGTGCGTACCCAGAGCGACAGGCTGGCCAAGCTGCGGCGCAATGTGATGGAGCTGTACATCTCCGACCATCCGCTGGACTGCCTGACCTGCTCGGCCAACGGCAATTGCGAGTTGCAGGACATGGCCGGCGCAGTCGGCCTGCGTGAAGTGCGCTATGCGCCGGGCGAGAACCATCTTGCGGCCGAGGTGGATGACTCCAATCCCTATTTCCAGTTCGACCCCTCCAAGTGCATCGTTTGCAGTCGCTGCGTTCGCGCCTGTGACGAAGTGCAGGGGACCTTGGCCCTGACCATCGACGGGCGTGGCTTTGCGTCCATGGTCTCGCCTAGCGCCCACGAGCCGTTTGCCGAGTCGGAGTGCGTGTCCTGCGGTGCCTGCGTGCAGGCCTGCCCGACCGCGACGCTGATGGAAAAGTCGGTAGTCGAGAAGGGCCAGCCCGAACGGGCGGTGGTCACGACCTGTGCCTACTGCGGTGTGGGGTGCAGCTTCCGCGCCGAGCTGCAGGGCGAAGAGGTCGTGCGCATGGTGCCCGAGAAGGCGGGCAAGGCCAATCACGGCCACTCCTGCGTCAAGGGGCGCTTCGCCTGGGGCTATGCCACCCACCCCGATCGCATCACCACGCCGATGATTCGCCGCTCGATCGATGAGCCCTGGCAGGAAGTGAGCTGGGAAGAAGCGATCAACTACGCGGCCGGCGAGTTCCGGCGCCTCCAGGCCGAGCATGGTCGCAATGCGATCGGGGCACTGACCTCTTCGCGTTGCACCAATGAAGAGACCTATCTAGTCCAGAAGCTGGTGCGTACCGCCTTCGGCAACAACAATGTCGATACCTGTGCGCGGGTCTGTCATTCGCCGACCGGTTATGGCTTGAAGGCTACCCTGGGCGAGTCGGCGGGCACCCAGGATTTCGACTCGGTGCAGCAGGCCGATGTCGTCTTCATCATCGGTGCCAACCCCACCGACGCCCATCCCGTATTCGGCTCGATGATGAAGCAGCGCCTGCGCGACGGAGCCAAGCTGATCGTGGCAGACCCACGGACCATCGAGCTGGTGCGCACGCCGCACATCGAGGCAGCGCATCATCTCAAGCTCAAGCCGGGCACCAATGTGGCGCTGCTCAACGCGCTGGCGCACGTGGTGGTCACCGAGGGGCTGGTCGACGAGGCCTTCGTGGCCGCACGCTGCGAAACCGAAAGCTTCGCCCAGTGGCGCGAGTTCGTGGCGCGTCCGGAAAACGCTCCCGAGCAGTTGAGCGAGGTCATCGGCGTGCCCGCCGAGACGTTGCGCGCCGCTGCGCGCCTGTATGCCACCGGTGGCAATGCCGCCATCTACTATGGCTTGGGCGTGACCGAACACAGCCAGGGCTCGACCACCGTCATGGCGATCGCCAACCTGGCCATGGCTACCGGTAACCTTGGCCGCCCTGGGGTGGGTGTCAATCCGCTGCGTGGGCAGAACAACGTGCAGGGCTCCTGCGACATGGGCTCCTTCCCGCATGAATTGCCCGGCTACCGGCACGTCTCCGAGCCCACGACCCGCCTGGAATTCGAGCGGGCCTGGGGAGCAACGCTCGACCCCGAGCCGGGCTTCCGGGTGCCCAACATGCTGGATGCGGCCCTGGCCGGGCAGTTCCACGGCCTTTACCTGCAGGGCGAGGATCCGGTGCAGTCCGATCCCAACACCCAGCATGTCCAGGCGGCGCTAAAGGCCATGCAATGTGTGGTGGTGCAGGACCTGTTCCTCAACGAGACGGCCAAGTACGCACATGTCTTCCTGCCGGGCGCGTCCTTCCTGGAGAAGGACGGTACCTTTACCAACGCTGAACGGCGCATCTCGCGAGTGCGTCGGGTAATGCGCCCGCGGGCGGGCAAGGCCGACTGGGAAGTCACCGTGGCGCTGGCCGAGGCACTGGGCCAGCCGATGCCCTATTCCCACCCCAGCGAAATCATGGACGAGATCGCCCGGCTGACGCCGACATTCACCGGGGTCAGCTATGCCCGCCTCGACGAGCTCGGCAGTATCCAGTGGCCCTGTAACGACAGCGCGCCCCTCGGCACGCCGATCATGCACGGCGAATCGTTCGTGCGTGGATTGGGACGCTTCATGCTCACCGCCTATGTCCCAACGGAGGAGCGTACCAGCCGCAAGCGGCCACTGCTGCTGACTACCGGGCGTATCCTGTCGCAATACAACGTGGGTGCGCAGACCCGGCGTACCGACAACGTCCACTGGCATGCCGAAGACCGGCTCGAGATCCATCCCAGCGATGCCGAAAGCCGGGGGGTCGTCGACGACGACTGGGTCGCGGTGGCCAGCCGCAGTGGCGAGACGGTGCTGCGCGCCTCGGTGACCGAGCGGGTCCAGCCGGGTGTGGTCTACACCACATTCCACCATCCCGTCTCGGGCGCCAATGTCATTACCACCGATAATTCGGACTGGGCGACCAACTGCCCCGAGTACAAGGTCACTGCGGTCGAGGTGGCCAAGGTAATGCAGCCGTCGGAATGGCAGCGCGAGTATGGTGAGTTCACGGCACGCCAGCGGGCCTTCCTGCCTGACGGCAACGACAAAACGCCCGTGACGGAGAGCGATACGAGCGCGTGACACCCTTCCGAATAGGCATGGATGAAGGGGCCGCCAGGGATGGCGGGCCCGTTGTCTGCGGGCGACGGGCGCAGTTTCTTTGTGAGGAGACAAAGCGGTGACACCCGACAAGCTGGTATACATGGCCAACCAGATTGGCAGCTATTTCACGACCGACCCCCAGCCCGAGCACGCTCGCCAGCAAATTGCCGAGCACATGAAGAAGTTCTGGGCGCCTTCCATGCGTGCCACCCTGATCGAGGCCCTTGATCGGGACGCCGACGTGGAGGCGCAATTGGACGACCTGGTGAGGCAGGCCCTCATCGAGCATCGAACGCTACTGCTGGGCAGTGCGGCCAACGCATAGACAAACTGCAACATATGGATAAACCAATCAGCCCCCATGGCGACTGCCATGGGGGCTGATTGCGTTAGCGCTTGGATACCGGTGTTGGCCAGCTTTCTGCTGAACGTTACGCCACGCCCAGCAGGCCGTGCGGATCGAGCACGAACTTGCTTGCCACGCCCGAATCGAACTGCTGGTAACCCTGCGGCGCGTCCTCCAGGGAAATTACCTGGGCATTGACGATTTCGGCAATGTTGAGCCTGCCATGCAGGATCGCCTGCATCAGCTGGCGGTTGTACTGCACTACCGGTGTCTGCCCGGTATGGAAGGAGTGGGCCTTGGCCCAGCCCAGGCCGAAACGCAAGCTGAGGCTGCCGGTCTGTGCCGCCTTCTCCGTGGCACCGGGGTCCTCGGTGACATACAGCCCGGGAATGCCGATGGAACCGGCCTCGCGGGTGACTTCCATCATCTGGTTGAGCACCACGGCGGGCTGCTCCTTGCCGCCATGACCCACTGCCTCGAAGCCGACCGCGTCGATGGCGCTGTCCACCTGGGGCTCGCCGACGATCGCCGCGATCATCTCGCCCAGACGGTCATGCTTGCTGAGATCCACTGGCTCGAAGCCCATCTTGCGGGCGTGTTCCAGGCGCTGCTGGTTGAAGTCGCCGATCATGACCACGGCGGCACCCAACAGGCGGGCCGATGCCGCTGCCGCCAGGCCCACTGGGCCGGCGCCCGCCACATACACCGTCGACCCTGCGCCGACCTTGGCATTCAAGGCGCCATGGAAGCCGGTCGGCAGGATGTCGCTGAGCATGGTCAGGTCGCGAATCCGGTCCATGGCCTGGTCGCGATCGGGGAACTTGAGCAGGTTGAAGTCGGCATACGGCACCATGACATAGCGCGCCTGGCCACCGACCCAGCCGCCCATGTCAACATAGCCGTAGGCACCGCCGGCGCGGTCGTCGTTGACATGCAGGCACACGCCGGTATGGCCTTCCTTGCAGGTACGGCAACGGCCGCAAGCTACGTTGAAGGGGACCGAGACGAGATCGCCGATATTCAGGAACTCGACGTCCTTGCCCTTTTCGATGACCTCGCCGGTGATCTCGTGACCCAGCACCATGCCGGAGGGCGCAGTAGTCCGGCCACGCACCATGTGCTGGTCGGAGCCGCAGATATTGGTGGAAACGACCTTCAGGATGACGCCATGCTCGATAGGCTTACCGTTGGGCGTTTCCATTTTCGGATAGGCAATGTCCTGCACCTCGACCTTGCCCGGGCCGATATAAACCACACCGCGATTGTCTGACATGCTGATTCCTCTTGTGCGTTTCGCCGTGATCCCATCCGCGAGGCGAGATCAGGCTGGGCTTGTTGTTCTGGCGCCTTGTGTACGGCAGCGGCCAAGCGTGCGCTTGGCTCTCCAGCGTGGAACAAGTGCAAGAGGGGGAGTTATCCAGGCACGACACTGGCCAGTAGATGGGCGACATGCGGTTTCCACCCATAACCGGAAATAGGCCTGTTGCCATGGAAGAATTTGCAGTAGGGTTACCGAGAGCCTGCTGGTCTCATCGGCATCGGATAACCCGGCGTATTCGGCGAGTTACCTGAAAGAGAATGCGGAAATGACGAGGCCCTTAGCTGGTCGGCGCCGGTTCATCGATCGGTACGACACTTCTTCATGCGGCGTATGATATTGAGCGATACCCACCTGTTCAGGGCGAGGCTACAGAATGCCATCCCGACCTGATTTAGCCCATGGCGAACCGCTTTCCGTGGGGTTCGTCCTGCTGCATCGCTTTACTCTCCTGCCGTTTGCCGCGTTCGTGGATTGCTTACGCCTGGCTGCCGATGAAGGTGACCGCAGCCGGCAGTTGCGCTGCCACTGGACCTTCATGACCAGCAACGGGCAGAACGCCACCTCCAGTTGCGGAGCCGCCATTACCCCTTGCGTGCCGCTGCAGGATCCGGGCGATTTCGACTACATCGTGGTGATCGGCGGTGTCCAGGATGAGCGGAACCGGGTCGATTCGGAGGCGTTGGCATACCTGCGTCGTGCAGCCTCGGAAAAGGTGCCGCTGGTGGGCGTGTGCACCGGCGTCTTTGCCTTGATCCAGGCGGGGCTGATGTCAGGCCGACGCTGCTGCATCAGCTGGTACCACCATCGGGATCTTACCCGACGTTTCCCGTCCATCGAGCCGGTGGCCGACCGGCTGTTCATCGATGATGGCGACATCATCACCTGTGCCGGTGGGGCCTCATCGGCGGATCTGGCCGCTTATCTGATAGAGCGCCACATGGGCAAGGCATGGGCCATGAAAAGCCTGCACATCATGTTGATCGACGAGGCGCGTCCGGGCAATTATGCCCAGCCCCAGCCGGTGGTGTTCGGCAAGATCGAGGACCGGCTGGTCAGGCGTGCCATTACCTTGCTCGAGCAGCATCTGGGCGAGTCCATGTCGATGGACAGGCTTGCCGAGCGGGTCGGGACTTCCAGGCGTCACCTGGAGCGGCGCTTTCGCGAAACGCTGGGTGTAAGCCCCCAGAAATTCGCCCGTGAGCTACGCTTGCGCTATGGCCTGTGGCTGTTGCACTACACCGGCAAGAGCGTGACCGAGATAGGTGAGCGCTGCGGGTTTGCCGACACGGCTCACTTTTCTCGGCATTTTCGCTCAGCCTTCGGTATGTCTCCCTCCGATGTGCGCAAACGTTCCGGCGATTCGGACGGGGCACCAGTCGATCCTCATTTCCTGCATATCCATGACAAAGCATTTTCCTGAAAGCCTTTGATCATGGCGCTGCGCCGCAGTATTGCCACCTTCGCAAGTTCGCAACTCCTAACCTTCGCTGTGCTGGTGTCGACGGCCGTCGACAGGTGGCGTTCATGAAATATGTCGCATTTGTTCAATTCATGAGCCACTGCCTTGGCTTTAAATCCAAGTGAGCGAGGCCATGTCTCATTGGGCACTGGGCCGGTCATAAAAACAATGCAGCTAACCATGACTTTTTAAGACGAACTCCATTCGCACCGTTGGCTTGTCACTAGTTTTCTTGCCTTGGCCCTCATCACAGTCTCGATATCAATAACACCGGGAGAGCGAAATGAACCATTCCAGCCTCAACGTCTTCGATACACAGGTTGCACAAGCCATTGCGGAAGAAGTGTCTCGCCAGGAAGCGCACATCGAATTGATCGCTTCCGAGAACTACACCAGTCGCGCCGTGATGGAGGCTCAGGGCAGCCAGTTGACCAACAAGTACGCCGAGGGCTATCCCGGTCGCCGCTACTACGGTGGCTGCGAGTTTGTCGACAAGGTCGAGGCGCTGGCGATCGAGCGCGCCTGCGACCTGTTCGGCGCCGACTATGCCAACGTCCAGCCGCATTCCGGCGCCCAGGCCAACGCGGCCGTGTTCATGGCCCTGGTCAAGCCTGGCGATACCGTGCTGGGCATGAGCCTGGCCCACGGCGGCCATCTGACCCACGGTGCCGCGCCGAATTTCTCGGGCAAGCATTACCACGCCGTGCAGTACGGTCTGAATCCCGATACCGGCGAGATCGACTACGAGGAAGTCGCGCGCCTGGCGCGGGAGCACCAGCCGAAGATGATCATCGCCGGCTTCTCAGCCTATTCGCGGGTCATCGACTGGCGCCGCTTCCGTGCCATCGCCGACGAGGTCGGGGCCTACCTGATGGTCGACATGGCGCATGTCGCCGGCCTGGTCGCCGCCGGACTCTATCCCAGTCCGCTGCCGCACGCCCACGTGGTGACCACTACCACGCACAAGACGCTGCGCGGCCCGCGCGGCGGCCTGATCCTGTCGGCGAATGCCGATGAGGCGCTGGTCAAGAAACTCAATGGCGCCGTGTTCCCGGGCCAGCAGGGCGGCCCGCTGATGCACGTGATCGCGGCCAAGGCCGTGGCCTTCAAGGAAGCCATGAGCCAGGACTTCGTCAACTACCAGCGCCAGGTGATCGACAATGCCCGCGCCATGGCACAGGTGTTCCTCGAACGCGGCTTCGACGTCGTCTCCGGCGGCACCGACGACCACCTGTTCCTG
>NZ_FOPY01000025.1 GCF_900113605.1 Modicisalibacter xianhensis | reverse complement strand
CACACGGCACGCGCACGCCCATGGCCAGGTTGTCGGGCACGTTGGACGGGATGATGTCGCCGTTGATCTGGGTGGTCAGGGCCGCGGCCTCGCGCAGCATGCCGGCGGCCACCATCACGTTGAAGCCGGCCCAGCCCGGCGTGGCGCCGGTCTCGTCGACCATGCGCTCGATGAACTCGGCCTGGCGGGCTTCCATGCGCTCGGCGGCCCTGAGCAGGGCCATGCGCCGCTCGCCGGGGCCGGTCTTCGACCAGGCCGGGAAGGCGCGGGCCGCGGCGTCGGCCGCCGCCTGGGCATCCTCGACCGAAGCGGCGGCCGCCTGGGTGACGGTCTCGCCGCTCAGCGGGTTGGCGCGCTCGAAGGTGGCAGTTTCATGGGCAGGTCGGGGCTGGCCGCCGATCAACAGTTCCAGTGTATTCATGACGTGTTCCTTGGTGTGTCGAGAGGCTGTCGCGTCCTGACGCCAGCGCTCATGCCTCGCACTGATCGCGCAAGGCCAGGGCCTTTTCATAGATGGCATGGGCATCGTCCAGGCCACGTTCCTCGAGCCGCTTGAGGTAGTTTTCGGTGCCCTGCTTGAGTGGTTCGGCCCAGTCGGGATCGTCGAGCGGATCCTCGACAATGTGAATGGTATCGCCCTGGGCGACAGCCTCCTCGCGTCCGGCCTTGTCGAGCATGTCGAACACTTGGCCCGCCTTGAGCGACCAAGCCATACCGCTGTTATCGTCGATCACCGCCTGCATCTCGGGAGAGAGCCGATCATAGGCAGCCTGGCTCATGGTCGCCACGATAGCCCCGGCGTAGTACGGCACCTGCAGGTGGTAATTGGTCAGCTCATTGATGCGAAACACTTTCATTGCCTCCCAAGGGAAGCTCAGACCATCCATCACCCCGCGCTGCAGCGCGGTATAGATGTCCGGCGCCGGCATGCCCAAGGGCTGGGCACCCATGCTGTCGAGCATCTCGCCGGCCACCTCGCTGGGGCGGCGGATGCGCAGGCCTTCGAGGTCTTCCGGGGATTTAATTTCTGTATCTCGGGTATGCAGATAGGCCGGCCCGGTAGTGAACAGGAACAACACGTGGGTGTCTTCATACTCGCCGGCAATGTCACCCTGATCATAAAGCGACTGCAGGATGCAGGCGCCCTGAGGGGCACTGTTGACGACACCGGGCAACTGGACAATTTCAGTGAGCGGAAAGCGCCCAGCCGTGTAGCCCTGCAGGGTGACGCTAATGTCGGCGATGCCGTTGGCCGCTGCTTCGTAGGCCTGGTCGGCCTTGCTCAAGGTCTGCGAGGGGTAGATCTCGACATGGAGCTGACCGTTGGATTCTTCTTCGACCTGTTTCGCCCAGGCTTGGTAGATGTCCTGATTGACCGCCGAGCCGGCCGGCCACAGGTGTGCCATGCGCAGGGTGGTTTCCGCACCGGCCGTGGCGCACAGCCCCAGCGCGGAGGTAGCGATCAGCAGGCGTGAGATGGCGTGTTTCATGCGTTTTTCCTCTTATCGTTGTTGGTATCTTGCAGTGCCGTGATCGGCGTCTTCTGTCATCAGGGTTCGATGGTCGTCGTCGGTACCTCGATCAGCATGGGCTTCGTGGCGTTCAGGGCCTGGCGCAGAGCATTCTCGAAGGCGTCACGGGTATCGGTACACACCGCGTCGACACCATAGCCGCGGGCCAGGGAGCAGAAATCCAGTCCCGGCACGTCGAGGCCCGGCGCATCCTCGGCATCCAGCATTCGAGAGAACCAGCGCAGGGCGCCGTAGGTATCGTTTCTGAGGATGATGAACACCACCGGCACGCCGTACTGGGCGGCACTCCACAACGCGCTGATGGCGTAGTTGGCCGAGCCGTCGCCGATCACCGCGATGACTTGGCGCTCGGGTCGGGCAAGCTGTACGCCCACGGCGGCAGGCAGGCCGAACCCCAGCCCCCCAGCCGCCGGGAAGAAGTAGCTGTCGGGATGGCGCATTTCCACGCGCTGCCAGAAGGCGGTGACCGTCGAGGTCGACTCCTTGACGAAGATCGCATCCTTAGGAGCCAACTCATTCAGCGCATCGAAGACGCTCTCCGGCGCCAGGCGGCCGGGCTCATCCGCCATCGGTTGCGGCAATGGCAGCGGCTCGGGCATGGCACGCTCGCTCTGCGTCAGGGTCGGCAGCAGTTTTTCCAGCGTGGCGCGCAGCCCGCCGACCAAGGCATCGCCCATCGGTGCGCGTGCCGCTTCCTGCACGTCGCTGGTCAGGTGGATCAGCTCGGCGCCCTGGGGCAGATAACGCCCCGGTGCATACTGGTGGTAACGGAACACCGGCGCGCCAATGACCAGGATCAGATCGTGACCGTCCAGCTTGCTGGAAATCCCCGCGATCGCTGCCGGCAATACTCCGCGGAAACAGGCATGGCGGGTCGGGAACGGGCAGCGCGAGGCGGACGGCGCCACCCAGGCCGGCATGCGCAGGCGCTCGGCCAGTTCGACGGCCAAGGCATTGGCATGCTCCGCGTCGACTTCGGGCCCGACTATCATGACCGGATTGCGTGCCTGGTTGAGGCGTTCGGCCAAACCGGCAAGCTGGGCGTCGGATGGCGTACTGGCGTGATGTACGTCGCGCCGGGCTACCAGCGCAGCATCTTCCTCGACCTCGCGTCCCCAGTCGTCATGAGGAATCGACACGTAGACCGGCCCCTTGGCCGGCAGGTTGGCCATGTGAATTGCCTGGCTGAGGGCGCGCGGCACGTCCTCGGGACAGGCCGGCTCGTAGCTCCATTTGACCAGCGGGCGCGGCAGAGAAGGCGCATCGACATTGGCGAGCATCGACTCGACGCCGATCATCGAGCGCGCCTGCTGGCCGGCGGTGAGCACCAATGGCGAATGTGAATACCAGGCATTGGTCAAGGCGCCCATGGCGTTGCCGGTGCCCGCCGCGGCATGCAGGTTGACCAGCACCGGCCGGCGGCTGGCCAGGGCGTAGCCGTCGGCCATGCCGACCACCACGCCTTCATGCAGGCCGAGGACGTACTGGAAGTCCTCGGGGAAATCCTTGAGAAACGGCAGCTCGTTGGAGCCGGGATTGCCGAAGACGACGTTCAGACCCTGACGTCGCAGCAGCTGATAGGTGACGGAATGCACGGTAGGCATGGCGGGCTCCGGAAAGACGTTGTGATTCCACGCTAGCCCGCGTGCTACCATCGATCCAATCGATACTCTTTCTATAAATAATAAATAGCGTTTATTTTATGGCTGCCATCGATCTCAATCTGGTGAGGGTCTTCGTCACGCTTTACGACGCCCGTAGCGTGACGCTGGCTGCAGAGCGGCTACACGTCACCCAGCCCTCGGTAAGCTATGCCCTGTCACGCCTGCGCGACCTGTTCGGCGACCGCCTGTTCGTGCGCTCCCGTGACGGCATGCAACCCACCTTCACCGCCATGCAGCTCTACCCTGCCTTGCGCGACTCTCTGGCCCAGATCGATAGTGTCCTGGAAGGCAGCAAGGAGTTCGAACCAAGACATTCGCAAAAGCGCTTTCGCCTGGCACTGACCGACCTCGGTGAAATGGCGCTGCTACCGCGCATCCTCGCGCACCTGCATGCCCAGGCACCCGGCACCGAACTCGAGGTCGTTCCGCTGGAGATCGACAAGGTCGAGGACTGGCTGGCTACCGGCCAGGTCAACGCCGCGATCTGCAGCCGCCCGATCCAAGCCGCTGGTGTCGAGCGCCGTGTGCTATTGAGCGACGAACGCTACGTATGCCTGCTCAACCGCGATCATGTCTCCATCGGCGACTCCCTGAGCCTTGAGCAGTTCATCCAGGCTCGGCATGCCGTGGTCGCCGCCTCGACCGGGCACGGCCTGGCCGAGGACGTGCTGCGCAAGCAGGGGCTGCAGCGCAAGGTCAGCCTGAAGGTATCGCACTTCTCGAGCCTGCCGCGCATCCTTCAGGAAAGCGACCTGCTCGCCATCCTGCCCGAGCAGATCGCCAGTGCCTTCGCGCTCGAAGCCCCGCTCAAGGTGCTCGACCTGCCCTTCGAGGTACCACCTTTCGACGTCGCGCTGCACTGGCAGGCTCACACCACCCGCTCCCCGGCCCAGCGCTGGTTCTGTGACGGTATTGTCGAGGCCATCACCCGCGCATGAGCTCGCAACGAAAAACGCCGACGGCAGCACCGTCGGCGTTGGTTCTTGCGGGTGTCAGGCCAGGCCGCTACCCCGTGACCAGGTACAGGCTGAGCACCGGGAACAGGATCAGCAGCGTCAGGCGCACGAAGTCCGAGACGATGAACGGTGCCACCCCCTTGAAGATCTCGCCCAGCCCCACGTGCGGGGCCATCGCCTTGATCACGAACACGTTCATGCCTACCGGCGGGGTGATCAGTCCCAGCTCCACGGTCAGCACCGTGATTACCCCGAACCACACCGGGTCGATGCCCACCGCCTGGATGATCGGATAGACCACCGGCACGGTGATCACCAGCATGGCGATCGAGTCCATGAACATGCCGAGGATGAAGTACATCGCCAGGATGCACAGCAGCACGACGATCGGCGCCAGGTCGAGGCTGAACAGGTAGTCCGAGATCGAGAACGAGATGCGCGACACCGAGATGAAGTAGCCCAGCGTCTCGGCGCCCACCAGCATGAAGAACACCACCGTCGACAGCGCCAGGGTTTCCTGCAGCGCCTGCCACAGCCCCGCGCCGCGAATCCCCTTGACCAGCGCATAGAGTAGCGTGGCGAAGGCGCCCACGCTGGCCCCCTCGGTGGGCGTGAACAAGCCGAAGTAGATGCCCAGGATGATGATCAGGAACACCGCGAAGAACGGCACCAGCCCAGCCAGCGAGCCAAGCTTCTCGCGCCAGCTTGTCGGCTGGCCCGGCACCGCCAGGCTCGGCTTGATCCGCATCATCACGGTGACAGTCAGGCCGTAGAACAGCAGCCCCAGCAGCCCCGGAATCAACCCGGCCATGAACATGTCGCCCACCGACTGCTCGGTGAGGATGGCATAGATCAGCAGCGCAATGCTCGGCGGGATCATGATCCCCAGCGTGCCGCCGGCGGCCAGCGCGCCGGTAGCGAGTCCCCGGTTGTAGCCGTAGCGTTCCATCTCGGGCAGGGCTACGCGGGTCATAGTGCTGGCGGTGGCCAGCGACGAGCCGGAAATCGCCGAGAAGATGCCGCACGAGCCCACCGCGGCAATCGCCAGGCCACCCTTCCAGCCGCCGCAGATGACCCGCGTCGACTCGAACAGCTTGCCGGCCATGCCCGAGTGCGCGGCAAGTACACCCATCAGGATGAACATCGGCACGGCGCTGAAGCTATAGTTGGTCAGCACCTCGACGGGCACCGACTTGACCATCGAGATCGCCGCGTCCCAACTGATCACCTGCGAAAAACCGCCCACGCCGATGATCAGCATGGTCAGCGCCACCGGCACGCGCAGGATCATCAGCAGCAGCAGCAGGCCCAGCCCCAGGGCACCGATCGTTTCACTTCCCATCTCAGACCTCCTCGACCGATGCCACGCGGTAGTTGAACAGCAGCCCCAGCAGGGCGAACGCCAGGCTGCGCACGCTGAGCAGCAAACTCAGGCCCGCCGCCGTCCAGTAGATCGGCCCCATCGGCAGGCGCAGGTCCTGGGTCACTTCGCCATGCGCCCCGGCGCTGAGTGCCGAGTCCCACAGGCCGATGGCCACCACCAGCCCCAGCGCGGTGAACCCCAGCAGGTAGAAGCCATTGAGGCGGGTCTTGATCTCGTCGTTGAGCCGGTGACTGAACGCCTCGACCACCACCTGACCTTTCTCGACGTTGGCGGCCATGGCCGCCAGCAGGGCGAACAGCATCAGGTAACTGACCAACTCGACGCTGCCCACCATGCTCAGGTCCAGCGCGCCGTCACTGAGGCGGTACAGATAGCGCAGCGTCACGTCGATGACGGTCACCGCCAGCATGCCCGCGAGGGCAATACCGGCGATGAGCTTGCACAGGGCTTCCAGCCAGCGACTGAATCGAATGAGCCCTTGCTGCATGATGACCTCCTCGCGTCAGGAAGCGGGGGTTGAGGAAGACTGCGCAGCACAGGACTGCTTGGCGTCGAGAGCGGCCTGGTAGACGTCATGCGCCTGATCGAGGCCACGCTCCTCGAGACCGCTCAGGTAAGTCTCGATGCCCTGCTCGAGCGGTGCCTGCCAGTCGGGGTTTTCCAGCGGGTTGTCGATCACGCGGATGGTGTGCCCAGCCTCCTCGGCTTCCTGCTTGCCGGCCTGGTCCAGGCGGTTGAACACCTCGCCGGCATTCTCGGCCCACTTCATGCCCGAGTTGGCATCGATGACCGCCTGCTGCTGGGGAGTCAGGCGCTGGTAAGTCTTCTCGTTCATGGTGGCAACGAAGACCAGCGTGTAGAACGGCACCTGGGTGTGGTAGTTGGCCAGCTCGTTGAGGCGGAAGACCTTCATGCCCTCCCATGGGAAGCTCAGGCCATCCAGTACCCCGCGCTGCATGGAGGTGTAGATGTCCGGCGCGGGCATGCCGACCGGCTGGGCGCCCATGTTCTCGAGCATGTTGCCGGCCACCGCGGTCGGACGACGGATACGCAAGCCCTGCAGATCTTCGGGAGTCTGCACGTCAGTCTCGCTGGTATGGATGTAGCCCGGACCGGTGGTGAACATGAACAGTACGCGGCTGTCCTTGTACTCGTCACCGAACTGCCCTTCGTTGTAGAGCGTCTGCATGATGCAGGCGCCTTCCGGTGCCGACTCGGCCACGCCAGGCAGTTCGACGATCTGCGACAGCGGGAAGCGGCCGGCGGTATAGCCTTGGGCGGTGATGCCGATGTCGGCGATGCCCTTGACGGTGGCTTCGTAGGTATCGTCGGCCTTGCTCAGGGTCTGCGACGGGAAGTTCTGCACGCGCAGCTCACCGTTTGACTCTTCCTCGATGGTCTTGGCCCAGGCCTCGAAGATGTCCTTGTTGATCGCCGAGGCACCCGGCCAGAAATGCGACATGCGCAGGGTGGTCTCACTGTGAGCCGCAGTGGCGACCCCCGCAATGGAGAGCGCGAGCAGGCAGCGAGTCAGGGTACGTTTCATGGCTAGAGGTCCTTTTATCGTTGTCGAACGAGGAGGCAATTGACGGCTATGCTCCCTCATTCCTGAAAAGATGACTATTAGACGAACGATAGTTCGCATAGCGATCAAAGCCAATGCTAGCGGCTCTCGGCGCGGAGGAAATCGCGACTTTGGTCTAACAAGGGAGCGGTGAACAGGCCAAGGGCATGTCGTGTCCAGCGGCACACCGCGTCATGCCGGATCGTTTCACAGACGCCAGCACGCTTTACGTCTGCTCGCCAATCGACTGTCATGAAAGCGCACATGGAAAAGGAGCTCCCATGCATATCGCATTCGACATTAACGAGACGTTGCTGGACACAGCGGCATTGAACCCGCTGTTTGAGGGGATGTTTGGTACCTCTCAGATGCGTCAGGTGTGGTTCCTGACACTTCAGGAACACTGGATGACCGCCACCCTAACGGACCAGTTCCTGCCCTTCGGCGAACTGGCGACTGCCGCACTTCGTCAGGTGGCCCAGCAACAAGGTCAATCGGTCTCCGAGGCACAGCAGCAGGCTTTGGTCGAGGGACTTCAGACGTTACCCGCCCATCCAGACACCTTGCCTGCCCTGGAATGGCTGAGCCGGCAAGGCCATACCCTGACGGCACTCACCAACGGCAGCCTGACAGCGCTGCAAAAGCAGTTGCAGCATGCCGGATTGACTGGCCTCTTCGATGCCGAACTGAGTGTCGAGCAGGTGCAGCGCTACAAGCCTGCTCCACAGGCCTACCGACTGGTCATGGATCATTGGGGGATCGATCCCGGCGAGATGACGATGGTGGCGGCACACAGCTGGGATGTGATCGGGGCCTCCCACGCTGGCTGCCTGACCGGTTTCATTGCTCGTCCTGGCAAGGCGCTCGACCCGGAGGGCTTTAGGCCGACATGGCAGGATACCGACCTGGAGTCGCTTACCCGTCAGATCGTGGCAGCGACGCCCGAGGACCGGTAACCAGGGCTTCGCCAACCATGGTGGTCACTCGTGGCGAAGCCCCTCTGCGCGGTAGCAGGAATACGTGAAGCAGGGCCACTCGCTGAGTGGCCCTGCGAATGCCCCCTCAAAGACGAGCTTCCCTTAGCCGAGCGACTCGCCCCAGCCCAGTTTCTTGGCCAGGGCAAAGGCATGGTTGGCCGCCGGCACGCCGCCATAGATCGCCACGTGCATCAGCACCTGGCGCAGTTCGGCTTCCGAAAGCCCGATGCGCCTGGCCGTCTTGAGATGCAGTTCCAGTTCTTCGCGACCCAGCGCGGCGAGAATGCCGGTGGTTATCATGCTGCGTTCGCGACGTGTCAGGTCGTTGTTGCTCCACAGCTCGCCCCAGGCCAGGCGCGTGATCATCTGCTGGAATGGTGCATCGAGCGTGGTCGCGCCGGCACTGGCCCGGGCGACATGCTCTTCGCCGAGCACCTGCTTGCGGGTCGCGAGCCCCGTGGCATAAGGCACGCCCTGTTCACCGACATCGCCGAGATCGGCCGTCAGCCAGCCCAGCAGACGCTGGACGAAATCGTCAGGGCATTCCACCGACGGCACATGGGCGATATCAGCAAGAATATCCAGCGGTGCCTCACCACACTCCTTTGCCAGGGTTTGCAGTGTGGCTGGCGGTGTCGCCATGTCTTCGCTGCCACCCAGCAGGTGGACCGGCACGTCATGCCCGGCCAGCTTGCCAGTGAAATCGGTGCGGCCAAGCATCTCGCACAGGCGCGCATAGCTTTCGCCGCCGGTACGTGCCATCTGCACCTTCCAGCCCTCGGCGAGCGCAGGCTGCGCCTCGACCAGGGCCGGGGCGAACCAGCGTGGCACGATTTCGCCGGCCATGGCGGCAAGTCCTTCCTGGCGAACACGGCCTGCCCGGGTGTTCCAGAGGTCAGGGTTGCCAATCACGGCGCCGGTGTTGGTCAGCGTCGCCGACAACAGCCGCTCGGGATGCGATGTCAGTAACTGCTGCCCGATGACGCCGCCAATGGACGTCCCCACGAAGTGAAAGCGCGAGGCACCGGCGTGATCCGCCAGCGCCAGCGCTTCGCTTGCCAGGCTGGCGGGGGTGATCTCACCCTCACTCTCGGGCCAGGCCGCACTTGCGCCATGCCCCGGCAGATCCCAGGTCAGCACCCGATAGCGTGGCAGCAATGCCGGCAGCAGGTCGTCCCAGACCGCCTGGGTCATGCCCAGCGGATGGGCCAGC
The DNA here is from genome assembly GCF_900113605.1 of Modicisalibacter xianhensis. Classification (GTDB taxonomy): domain Bacteria; phylum Pseudomonadota; class Gammaproteobacteria; order Pseudomonadales; family Halomonadaceae; genus Modicisalibacter; species Modicisalibacter xianhensis. The sequence goes on along the minus strand of NZ_FOPY01000025.1, from coordinate 16,388 downwards.
ACTACCAGGGGCAGCGCCTCGGCACCCAATAGGCGATAGGCGACGCTGCGTCCATTCACATCCAGAAAAGCCATGATTCTCTCCTTTGGCCAAACGAGAAAAGCCGGCGAGTCGACTGCCGGCCTTCGTGGCGGTACTTAGCTCATACGAGGCTTATACGCGCTCGATCACTGTCGCGATTCCCTGCCCCACGCCAATGCACATCGTGCACAGCGCAAAACGACCACCGGTCAGCTGCAGCTCATGCATGGCGCTGGTGACAATGCGCGCACCGGACATGCCCAGCGGGTGGCCGAGAGCGATGGCGCCCCCATTGGGATTGACCCGCGGATCGTTGTCGTCGACCCCCAGCTCGCGCAGGCAGGCCAGTGCCTGGGCGGCGAAGGCCTCGTTGAGTTCGATATGGTCGAGCTGATCGAGGCGCATACCGAGCTTGCCAAGCAGCTTCTGCGTGGCAGGCACCGGGCCGATCCCCATGATGCGAGGCTCGACCCCGGCCGTGGCCATGCCATGGATGCGTGCCATGGGCGTTAGATTGAAGCGTTTCACCGCCTCCTCGCTGGCGACGATCATCGCCGCCGCGCCATCGTTGATGCCCGAGGCGTTGCCCGCCGTCACCGAGCCCATCACGCTGGAACCGGCGGCGCGGAACGGCGTCGGCAGAGTGGCGAGCTTCTCGAGGGTGGTTTCACGCGGATGCTCGTCGGTATCGAAGATCAGCGGCTCCTGCTTGCGACGCGGCACCTCGATGGGCACGATCTCCTTGGCCAGGCGGCCGTTCTGCTGGGCACGCTTGGTCTTGAGCTGCGAATCGTAGGCAAACTGGTCCTGGTCCTCGCGGGAGATACTGAACTGCTCGGCGACGTTCTCCGCCGTCTCGGGCATCGATTCGACACCGTACTGCTTCCTGAGCAGCGGGTTGATGAAACGCCAGCCCATGGTGGTGTCTTCCATCACCTGGGTGCGTGCATAAGCGGTCTCGGCCTTGCCGACCACGAACGGCGCCCGTGACATCGACTCGACGCCACCAGCAATCATCAGTTCGGTCTCGCCGGAGCGTATGGCGCGCGCGGCAGTGCCGATGGCATCCATGCTCGAGCCGCACAAGCGGTTGAGGGTCGTGCCGGGCACCGTGGTCGGCAGGCCACCAAGCAACAGCGACATGCGCGCCACGTTGCGGTTGTCCTCGCCGGCCTGGTTGGCGCAACCCATGATCACGTCATCGATGGCCGCCGGATCGAGATCCGGCGCACGCGCCAGCAGTGCCTTGAAGATATCCGCCGCGAGGTCGTCGGGGCGCACGCTGGACAGCGTGCCACCGAACTTGCCCACCGCCGAGCGGACCGGATGACACAGGTAAACGTCTCTCATGATGCTTCTCCGCTTCAGTCGCCGGCGTGATGACGGTCGGTTCTCTCTTTGAGTTCACGCAATATCTCGAGCTCCTTGCCACTGGGCTCCGGCGTGGTCTCGAGTTGATCGGCGAAACGAATCTCCCACCCGGTGGCCTCCTGAACCTGCTCGCGGGTCACGCCCGGGTGCAGCGAGGTGACCACCAGTTCCTTGGTCTCCGGGTCCGGCGTCATCACGCACAGGTCGGTGATGACCCGGGTCGGCCCCTTGCCGATGTTCGGCACACCGTCGCGGCCCTTGCCGTCACGTCCGAAGCCGAGCGTGGTGACAAAATCCACCTGATCGACGAAGGTGCGCTTGGAGTGCTTGAGGGTAATGAAGATCTCGCCGGCGTTGGTGGCGATCTCGGGTGCCCCGCCGCCGCCCGGCAGGCGTACCTTGGGCTCCGTATAGTCACCGATCAGCGTAGTGTTCAGGTTGCAGTAGCGGTCGATTTGCGCAGTGCCCAGAAAGCCCACGTCGATCTTGCCGCCCTGCAGCCAGTAGCGGAACATCTCCGGGACAGAGACGGTGGTCAGTGCGGTCTCGCACAGCTCGCCATCGCCGATCGACAGCGGCAGTACGTCGGGCTTGGTCTGCAGCGTGCCGGATTCGTAGATCAGCACCACATCCGGCGCATGGGTCAGGCGGGCCAAGTTGGCCGCCTCACTGGGCAGGCCGATACCGACGAAGCAAGTGGTGCCGTTCTGCAGCGCCCGCGCGGCGGTCACGGTCATCATTTCCGCGGAAGTGTAGTTGCTCATCAGGATTCTCCTCCCGCTTCAAGCACGTTCTGCTTGATCCAGTCGTTGAAGGCGTCACGGTCCCGGGCAATCATGTCCCACTCCTTGTAGAAGCGGTTATGGCGCGGGTAGTAGCCATGCGCGTAGGAGGGATAGGCCCCCTTCTCGGCCACGGCGATGGCGCTGATGGCCCAGCCGGGAATCACGCAGGCGTTGGGTGTGGCGCCCAGGTCGTCGACGACTTCCTCGACGGTGACGATGCTGTGCTTTGCTGCCAGCACGGCCTCCTTCTGTACACCGATGATGCCTTCGACGAGCACGTTGCCCTTGCGGTCGGCGCGTTGGGCATGAACCACGCTGACGTCGGGGCGGATCGACGGCACCGCGGCCAGGCGCTCGCCGGTGAACGGGCATTCGATGAACTTGATCTGGTCGTTGACCTTGGGCAGGTCGCTGCCCACGTAGCCGCGCAGCACTGCCAACGGCAGACCGGCAGCGCCAGCCTCATAGGCACAAGCCATGGCAGCGTGGCTATGCTCGAGAATCTCGACCTTGTGGGGGTAGCTCTTCTCCACCGCATCGCGCAGACGGTGCAGCGAGCCCACGCCGGGGTTGCCGCCCCAGGAAAAGATCAATTTCTTCACACAACCGGCCCCGATCAACTGGTCGTAGATCAGGTCCGGCGTCATGCGGATCAGGGTCAGGTCGCGCTTGCCCTGGCGGATGATTTCGTGACCCGCGGCAAAGGGAATCAGGTGAGTAAAGCCTTCCATGGCCACAGTGGCGCCGTCTTCGACGTAGCGCGCTACCGCGTCATGCAGGCTGAGAAATTCGGCCATGGTCTTGCCTCTCTCAACGCTATCGTTCTTGATGCCAATGTTCGCGATGTGAACACTGGTTTGTGATACGAACAAATTAAACAGGATTGGCTCGGAGGTCAAACCGCAAAAGAATGGGCCGGAGACTGGCTCCGGCCCGGTCAATCAGGCTTACTCCAAGAAAAACAGTAGTTTGCTACCTAGCTCAGTACCTTCAGGGCACGTTCGACCTGGGCCTGACTGCTACCAATGTATAATTCCGGGCGCACCGCTTCGCGTAGGGTCGGCGCGTCGACCTTGCCGGCCACCTCGGGGTGTTCGAGCAGTACATCGGCATACGGGCGCCCCTGCGCACGAGCTGTCTCCGAGGCCTCGCGGGCAATACGCTTGGCAGTGTCGCTGCCTAGCGCCGGGACCAGCACCCGGGCAGCCGGTTCAGCCATGATCGCCCCGCCGGTTACTGCCAGATTGCGCTGCATGACCTCGCCGTGCACCTCCAGCCCACTCAGCAGTGCAGCCAGCGTTTCCAGGGTACCTTCGAGCAGCAATACACTATCCACCAGTGGCGCCCATTCGGCATGCCACTCGCCCAGGCCTCGCTCCAGCGGCTGGGCGGCAGCATTGGCAATGATCCCTGCATTGCCATGAATCTGGCGTGCCGCAGCACGAATGCGGGCGCAGGCCACCGGGTTGCGCTTGTGCGGCATCGACGACGACTCGCCGACACCCGCCTCGGCCGGCTCGCTGAGCTCACCCACCTCGGTCTGGCACATCAGCGCGACATCGAGAGCGATCTTCTCGGCACCGGCCGCCACGGCATCCAGCGCCCCGGCGATCGCAAGGATGGGCTGTCGATTGGTGTGCCAAGGTAGTAACGGGGCATTCAGCCCTAGCCGTGTGGCCAGGCCATCCATCAGCGGCAGGCCATGTTCATCGAGCCCGGAATGGACACCGACCGCCCCGCCCAACTGCACGTACAGGCTGCTGGAGGTAACATCATCGAGACGACACTCGGCCAGATGAAGGACCCATAGCCAATTGGCCACCTTGGCACCGAAGGTGATCGGCAGTGCCTGCTGCATCAGGGTGCGCCCGACCATGGCGGTACCGCGATGAGCCTCCATCAGCGTGCAGCCCGCCAGCCGCGCCTGGGCCAGCAGCGACAGGCAACGTTCGAGCCGCGGCTTGAGCAGCAACATCAGCGCGCTATCGACGATATCCTGACTGGTAGCCCCCTTGTGGAAGTGACGCTTGAGATCATCGGGCAGTGCTGCCTTGGCCTGCTTGACGAAAGGGATGGCGGCATTGCCACCCTTGACGGTCTCTTCGGCCAGCGCCTGCATGTCGAACACGCCATCGCCGAGATGCATCTGCAACGCGTCGGCAGTACCCTCGGGCACTAGTCCATGAACTTCCTGTTCGGCGGCCAGTGCCAGTTCCACTTGGCGCATGGCGGCCACCAGCGCCTGGGCGCGACTGGCTTCCAGCCCCGTCCCGCTCATGAAGGGCTGGCCCAATAGCAGGTCGTACATGCAGTGTCTCCCCTGAATCATGCTGTTCTAAAGTGCAATGGTGCACAGATGTTCGCTTAACGAACTCTATGCTAGAGTCATTCACTGCATTGGAGCAACGTAACAATAAGGATGGCGCCGCCATGTCGACGCAACCGAAAGAAGAGAGCCTGAGTCCTGACGACCGTGATTTCGTGACGGCCCTGGCCAGTGGCCTCGATGTGATCCTGGCATTCGACAGCGACAACCCGCGCATGACACTGAGCGAAGTCGCCGCCAAGACGGGCATGAACCGCGCCCGGGCCCGCCGCTTTCTGCTCACGCTTCACGCACTCGGCTACGTACGCAAGCAGAACCGCCAATTCGAGCTGGCACCCAAGGCCCTGCAGTTGGGTTACGCCTACCTGTCGGCCAACAACTATCGCTCGGTGATCCAGCAGCATCTTGAAGACATCACCCAGACGCTGGGGGAGTCCTCGTCGCTGGGCGTGCTCGACGGCAACGAGGTCATGTATGTGGCTCGCTCCTCGGCGCCGCACCGACTGATGGCCATTACCCTGTCGATCGGCACCCGCCTGCCTGCCGTGGCGACATCGATGGGGCGCGTGCTGATGGCCTATCTGCCTGAGGACGAGCGCGAGGCGCTGCTCGAGAAGACCGAGTTGAAGGCTTATACCGAGCACACCATCACCGACAGGCAGGCACTGCGGGAGTGCCTGGCAGACGTTCGTCGCCAGGGCTATTGCATCGTCGACCAGGAACTCGATTCCGGGTTGCGCTCACTGGCGGTCCCGGCCTTCGATGCCAACGGCAAGCTGCTGGGAGCGATCAACATCAGTACCAATGCCGCACGGATAGACATGCAGACGTTGACTGACAAGTTCCTGCCGCTGCTATTGGAGAAGACACGCCAGATTCAGATGCAGGTGACCTGAATCATCGGTAGAGGAAGCGAGCATGACCGGCGGCCTTCCCCTCGACAGCGTTTTGTAGTGATTGTTGCAACGTCCAGCTCATGGCTGCGGCTGGACGTCTCTAGCCAGCCCAAGGATCTGCCGTGCTTGCGATCATCTCGATAACCACACCCATCTTCCTGCTGATCGGTGTCGGCTACTTCGCCGTGGCGACTCGGTTGATTGCCAAGCCTCAGATCCAAGGGCTTGGCGGCTTCGTGATCAACTTCGCCCTGCCGGCTCTGATTATCCGCGCCCTGATCCAACGCCCGATAGAGGAAACCTTCAATGGCTACTATCTACTGGGATATGGGCTGGCCACGGTCATCGTCTTCGGTGTCTCCCTGACATTCGCATTGCGGGTACGTCACAAGGCGCTGGATGTCGCCTCGCTTTACGCATTAGGCATGTCAGGCGCGAACAGCGGCTTCGTCGGCTACCCTGTCGCCGCCCTGGTGGTGGGCTCCCCGGCGGTCGTTGCCATGGCGCTCAACATGGTCATCGAGAATCTGTTGATCATTCCGCTGGCCCTGGCCTTGGCCGAAGTGGGCTCGCAAAGCGGAAGCTCGTTCGGCACTGCCATTCGCCAATCGGTGAGTCGTCTGGGTCGCAACCCGATCATCATTTCCATCCTGATAGGTGTATCCATCGCCGTTCTGGGTGTGCCTCTGCCCGCCCCATTGTTCAAGGCCATCGACATGATGGCGACCGCGGCCGCGCCCACCGCCCTGTTCGTGATTGGTGGCACGCTATATGGATTGCGGACACGGGGCATGCGCAAGGATGCCAGCCAGATCGCCTTCGGCAAGCTGGTCATTCACCCGCTGGCTGTTCTACTGATGTTCACGGCCTTGCCGGACTTCGATCCGGCCTTGGCGGTGGCGGCCTTGGTCTTCGCCAGTGCCCCGATGCTCAGCGTCTACCCCATCTTCGGGCAGCGCTATGGCCATCCGGAGCTGTGCACAGCGGCGCTGATGGGCACCACATTGGTTTCGTTCATGACTATCAGCGCCATTCTCTGGGTCATTGCCACTTTCGATCTGTTCGGCTTCGCTGGCTGATAATTCACCTTCGCTCGAAAGCCTTGGGATGTTTAACGCGACCGGCCTGTTCGAAGCCGGTCACCAGTTCGGCCCGAATCAAACCATTCGCTTCACGTCTGCTTCGCTGACCTTCTCCTTTCTTTTACGCCCAGCTAAATATTTAGCAACCTAATATTTATAGATAACTATTTTTCCTCCTCCAAGCTTACCGCTGCGCTAATAAACACTAATAAATTCAGCCACATCTCTCTATTTCAAAAACTATTTTTTAGCAATTGCGACTTTTGGAGAAATGACTTCAAGGCAAACTAGTTGCATAGTCTAATAACTTTGCGAATAAATGTACGCAAGGCGAACAAAACAGCTCTTAACCCACAAAAAATAACGCCAAGGACTCAAGATGTTAAAATTTAAAAAGATAACTGCCTGCCTCCTGGTTTCTCCTTGTTTTCTGGCCTCACATAGCTTCGCTTTCGATGTAGTCGAAGCAGGCCAGCCCTTGGTTACAGGCGAGCCCAGTCGTGTCGGCCCTCCTTGGAACCACCGCACCACGATAAATATTCCCGGCACCAAGACAGACATCGCTTTTGGCGGCTACCTCAAACTGGACGCGACATACGATTTCGATTACGACCTGAGCGCGCCCTACGATGCGGGAACAGACCCCTTCGCATTGCTTAATCCCAGCAACGAAACCGATGGCCGTACACATTTCACCGCCTACGAGTCACGCCTCAACTTCCGTACGCATACCCGGACCGACTACGGCAAGCTCACGACCTTCCTCGAAGGGCACTTCATGCCCGATGGAGATTTCGGTCTACGTCATGCCTATGGCGAGCTGAATGGTTTCCTGGCCGGCCAGACCTGGTCCAACTTCATGAGTTTCGTGGGTGGGACACGCACGCTCGCGCTCGGCGATCCCAAGGGCTACTCATTCGACCGCAACCCGCAGATACGCTACACGGCCCAGCTCGGCGCAGGCGCCTTGTCGTTCGCCTTGGAAGATTCGGAAACGGTCATCGCCAGACAAGCTAATGGCTTGGCCAGTGCCGAAAGCCAGCTGCCCGATCTAACCGTGCGTTACGAATACAAGCGCAATTTCGCGCTGTCAGGGTTGGTTCGCGAGTTATCCAGCAACGGCAATGTTAATTCAGTCGACGACAACGCGACTGGCTATGGCGTTCAGGCCCAAGCCAGCCTCCCTCTCGGCGCAGCGACTCATCTCAAGGGCAGCGTGACCTACGGCAGTGGTATCGGAAACTACATGGGCAATCCAGGCAATACCGGTCACCGCAATGCCCCGGATGTCTATGTCGAGAATGGAGAACTGGAAGCCATAGACTCTCTGGGCTTCGGTGTGTCTCTCAACCATAACTGGTCGACCGACTGGTTCAGCTCCATCGGTTACTCTCGCCTGGCCCAGGATTTGCCGGACGATGGGGCTTATGACAACAACTTCGACACAGTCGATTACGTTTTCGCCAATACCCTATGGGACGTGACCAGTCGAGTGATGCTCGGGCTGGAATACCAGTATGCCGATGTCGAGAATGTAGGTGGTGACTCCATGGATGCCAGCCGCCTGATGGCAAGCGCCCTTTTCCACTTCTAAATCGAGCGCTGTTCCGGCTGGCTTTTCGATCCTTGTACTGGCCCTTCGGGGCCAGTTTTTTGCTTTCTTTCCGTACACCGCGTTGAGTAACAGTTCTATAGTTACAACTGATATGTCTGAGACCCAATCACGTCGCGACAGGAAAACAATAACGCAGGAGGGGACGCTAACGTCCCCGACTCGAATAGATTATGAAGGGTGGGCTAGGCAGGCAGAATTACGCGAGACGAGGGTGAGCTGGCGTAAAGGTCATCAATCAAGTCCAGATAACTCTCACGGACTTGTCGCTGGTTGACAGAGCCTTTGTCCGTGACTTCACCTTTATCGAACGAGAGCGGAAAATCGAGTACCAGCAAGCGTTCCAGGCACATGGAACTCGATTTTCCCTGGCGATGGGCGGCTAATCGATCAGCCAAAAAAGCATGCACCGATACGCTATTTGCCAATGTTTCCAGATTCTGGTCAGCTTTGCTCAATTGCTGGGCGCAACCTGCCGGGTTCAGGACCACCAATCCGGTCAGATAACTACGTCCTTCTCCGACAATGACGATATCCTGAACGATCGGCGCAAGCTCCTCGATGGCACTCAGCCGAAGGACACCCACATTGACCCAGGTACCCGTTATCAATTTGAAGTTTTCACTTAGGCGACCATCGAAGACGAGGCCTTGCTCGGGCCTTTCCGGATCGATGAGCCGCATGGCATCTCCGGTACAGTAATAGCCCTCTTCATCGAAAGCGTCTGCCGTCTTTTCCGGGGCTCGCCAATAACCAGGCGTCACGTTGAGTCCCTTGAGGCGCGCCTCCCATTTCTTGCCGGCCTGAACCAATTTTACCTGCATGCCCGGTACCGGCCTTCCAACCAGCCCAGAAATCACCGAATCGTCTGTGGTACAGAACGCTAGGCAAGCTTCCGTAGAGCCCAGTCCCGTCAACATGGGCACCGGCTGGCCAGTTTCGGCACGCCCCAGCTCATCAAGGGCTTGCCTGACATGTGCTGGCAGAACGGCGCCTCCAAAATGGAGCATGTAAAGACGCTGGAAAAAAGCAGATCTCAGCGTTACATCCTCGCGAAGATGATCGACTAACGCTTCGAATCCTTTAGGTACGTTGCAATAGAAGGTCGGTGAAATTTCCCTAAGGTTGTCGACGGTCCTTTGCACGCCCTGTGGTGTTGGGCTGCCATCGTCGATGTAGAGCGAACCACCGTTATATATAGCCATCCCCAGTATCGTGTTACCGCCAAACGTATGATGCCAGGGCAGCCAATCGACCAGTACGGGCGCTTGCTGGGTCAGAAAAGGCAGCTCTTGAGTCAGCATCGCCTGGTTACTGCATAACATGCGCTGGGTATTGATGACCGCCTTGGGCATGCCGGTCGAACCTGACGTGAACAATAATTTGGCCACGCTATCGGGTGAAACATCGGCACGCGCTCGCTCTACGGCATCGCCTCTGGGCCGAACTTCGAGCAGTTCAGAGAATGACCGTGCCTGCTTGGCTGCATTCGATGAGACAAGCACAACATCCTCACCACAGACAGCAGCGAGAGCAGAGGAAAAGCGCGCTTCGTCATCGACGAAGATCATTCCTGGTGTCACAAGATCGCAAACATAGCGCAACTTGGCGTAATCGCTGGCTAGCAAGGCATAAGAAGGAGACACGGGCACGTAGGGTATTCCCACGTGCATGGCTGCACAGGCCAGCAAGGCGTGATGAATACCATTACCCGACAAGACCATCAGAGGCCTATCGGCTGATAGGTCGTGGTCAAGTAGCGCTTGGGCAAGGTTCATGACCAAAGGTGCCGCTTCGGCGAACGTCACTGTCTTCCAGCGACGCTCCTCGCCTTCTCGCTGAGCCAGGAATACACCGTGCGGCCGGACCTCCGACCAGTATAAAAGACGTTCGGTAATGCAACGTGAATAGTCGGCGACGGCACCACCACTCAATCGATAGGCTACAGTTGCGTTGTCCTGCGGGGTCTTGTCATTCGACGTTTTGCCATTCTCAGGCAGCATGGCGTTCTCCATCAGTAATAATTGGCTTTATGCCTGATGCCAGCGCCAAATAGTTATAAACCTCAACTATATATCTTGCCAGGGCTCGAGGATGAGACTTTAGCCTTAAGTGTAACGCAGGCCCCGCGTCTCAAATCATGCTGGTCTGCAGCGTGAAAATTATGTATACCAACTAATTAACATGACTTTGAAAAAGGAGGCTCATATGCAACCTTCCGACAATGACACCTCGATTCGCCAAGCCTCATTGGAAGAAGTCGACACCGGCCCAGTAGACGGCCTGATACTCGAAGAGCGCCTCGGCTACGCACTTCGGCGCGCACAGCTCAAGGTTTTCAAGCACTTTGACGACGCCATGCGCGAACATGATATCCGCCCCGCCCAGTTTTCCTCGCTGGTGGTCATCGAAGGCTATCCCGGCGTGACGCAATCCAGCCTTGCCCAGACATTGGCCATCGATCCGCCACGAGTCGTTAACCTGGTCAACAGTCTCGAGGAAAGGGGCTTGGCCATGCGGGTTCGTTGCAAGCGCGACCGTCGCTCGCACGGCATCTTTCTCACCAAGCAGGGCGAAGCTCTCGTCGACAAGCTCAAGGAGCTATCGAGGCAGAGCGACCTGGCGGCAACCCAGGCCCTAAGCGAGATCGAACGGCGCCAGTTGCTCATGTTGCTACGCAAGATCTACGCTCCTGCTGACAACGCGGACTAATCCTTTAGCCGCAATTCGCTGCGATTTGTCGCTTTCCGGCTTGCAAGTGTCAGAAAGGAAATTTAATTATACAAAGCAACTAATCATACCTGAACGATTCGCTGCCAGTCTCACAAGGTGGTCAAGAACAATCATGAGCGGTTCAACGATGACACAAAAAGCCGACACGATATCCGTGCGGCGCCTCCTGGAAAGGTGCTGCCAAGCTGCGGCCGTTCTCGGCGGCCTATTGGTCGCAGCGCTAGCCATCATGACCGTATGCAGCATCGCCGGACGATGGATTGCCAGCCTTCCCTACCTCAGCGCACTACCTGGACTCGGCTGGGTAGGCCCCGTTAGCGGGGATTACGAACTCGTCGAAATGGGTACGGCAACGGCGATTTTCCTGTTCCTGCCGTATTGCCATCTTCGCGGCGGCCACGTCACGGTGGACCTGATCGTCATGCATGCTCCACGCATCGTTCAGCGAGCCACAGCCGTGATCGCCGAAGTCCTGTTCACGGTCGTCTCCGCCATCATGACCTGGCGCCTGTATCACGGCCTTCTGGACAAGCAGCGCTACATGGAAACCAGCATGCTGTTAGGCATTCCCCTGTGGTGGGGCTACGCCGCGGGCATAGCGGGCTTTGCCCTGCTGACCCTGGTATGCCTCTACCGTTCGTTCGCGTCTCTTCGCGCAACCCCTGACAGCGACACCCAAGTAGGAGACGCCTGATGACACCAATGACCTTGGGCGTGGGCGGCTTCGCCCTGCTACTCACGATGATGGGGGCGCGGATACCTATCGGCCTGGCCATGCTAGTCATCGGTGCGGTCGGCTCCATGCTGATCATGGGCCCGATGGGCATCCTGAACGGCCTCAAGACCCTGCCCTACGAACATTTTTCCAGCCATACCCTGTCAATCATTCCTCTCTTCTTGCTGATGGGCCAGTTTGCGGCACGTGCCGGGCTCTCACGCAGCATGTTCCAGGCAGCCAACGACTGGCTAGGGCATCTCAGGGGCGGCCTTGCGATGTCGACGATAGGTGCCTGCGGTGCATTTGGCGCTATCTGCGGATCCTCGCTGGCAACGGCAGCCACCATGACCCAAGTAGCACTGCCGGAAATGGAACGTCAGGGGTATCGCGGCAGCCTGGCGACAGGCTCACTGGCCGCGGGCGGCACCTTGGGTATATTGATTCCCCCCTCTGTCGTGCTGGTCATCTATGCCATTCTCGCCGAGCAGAACATCAACGAGATGTTTGCCGCCGCTCTGGTGCCCGGCCTGTTCGCCGCAATCAGTTACATGCTGGCCATCTCGGTATTCGTACGCCTTTTTCCTGATAGCGCCCCCAGCAAGCCCAAGACACCCATGGGTGAGCGACTCCGTTCACTTATCCGTGTCTGGCCTGGCGCTGCCATCTTCATCCTCGTCATCGGTGGCATCTACACCGGCATCTTCACTCCCACAGAGGCAGCTGCCGTCGGCGCAGTGGCAACAGGAATACTGGCATTTATTCAAGGCGGATTACGCTGGGAAGGATTGCGGGATTGCCTTCTGGAGACGGCGATCACCTCGGCCATGATTTTCTTCATTGTGCTGGGTGCCAGCATTTTCAACAGTTTTCTGGCCCTGACGCAGCTCCCGCAGATGACCGCCGGCTGGATCGTTGGACTGGAAATCAGCCCTTGGATCATCCTGGCAGGCATCCTTCTCTGTTATTTGATCCTGGGCTGCTTCATGGACAGCTTGTCCATGATCCTTCTGACCGTTCCCATCTTTCTTCCCATCATGATGGGCATGGATTTCGGCATGCCCGCTACCGATGTAGCTATCTGGTTCGGGATATTATCTTTGGTCGTGGTGGAGGTCGGCATGATCACGCCCCCGGTCGGCCTTAACATCTTCATCATCCATTCCATGGCGCCTCGGGTCCCGCTGATGGAAATCTTCAAGGGCATCTTGCCCTTTTTGGCTGCGGATATCGTGCGGGTCATCCTGCTCGTCAGCTTTCCGGCAATTACTCTCTGGTTCGTTTATTTCCTTTATTGAGGAGCGCCCGACATGCCCACTGCCGCCACACAACGCTACCCCACGCTGGAATTCGTCACCCGCCTGCAGGTCGAGATCGACTCGCCGCTGGAGCTGGGTCAGGCTGCGGAAGGTCGACGCCGATTCATTCCCATCACCGGGGGCAGCTTCTCAGGCCCCGGCCTGAGCGGACGTATTCTTGCAGGTGGCGGAGATTGGCAAACGCTACGCCAAGACGGCACTGCTGTCCTCGAGGCGCGCTATTTCCTGCAAACTCATGAAGGCGATTTCATCGAAGTGACCAACACCGGCTATCGGCATGCTTCACCGGCTATCATGGAGCGCCTTCTCAACGGAGAAATAGTGGCGCCTGAAGAATATTATTTCCAAACCACGCCTCGCTTGCAGACAGCCAGCAAAAACTACGACTGGCTTAACAGAACGATATTTATCGGCGATGCCGAAAGGATGCCGGACTCCGTTATCGTCAATTTGTTTGCAGTCAACTAATAAAACAACAACATAAACTCAGCGGAGAATAAAAATGCACAAGCACACCTTGAAAAGACTATCAGCGAAGACGCTATTTACGCTAATCCTGTCCTCGTTATTTTCCCTGCCGGCATCCGCCCAAGCGCAAGAAGAAAGTTATACACTACGATTACATCACTTCTTTCCGCCTTCCGCTCCCGTCCATCAACAATACTTTATTCCATGGAAAGAGGCAGTCGAGAAAGAGTCCGAAGGCCGTTTGAAAGTCGAACTTTTCCCCTCGATGCAATTGGGGGGGACTCCACCATCACTCTATGACCAGGCCAAGGATGGGCAAGCAGACATCATCTGGACAGTGCTTGGCTACAATCCAGGAAGATTTCCGAAGGCGGAAGTGTTCGACCTGCCTTTCCTTCCGACCAGCGGGGCCGCAACCAGTCAGGCAGCACACGAATATGCCATGCAACACATGCAGGACGAACTCGCCGGGGTCCACCCCATCGCCGTGCATACCCATAGTCCTGGCGCCCTACATACCAAGGACACGCCCATCGAGTCGTTGGACGACGTCAAGGATCTCAAGATTCGCGGCCCTAGCCGGCTGGTCAACAAGTATCTGGCCCAGCTTGGTGCCCAGCCGATAGGCATGCCGGTCGCTCAAGCGCTGGAGGCTCTGTCCCGAGGCGTACTGGATGGCACGGTGATTCCTTTCGAAGCGATCACCGCCATGGGGCTGGCCGACATCACCACGGAACACACCACATTCAGCGGAGACCGAGCCCTCTATACCACGATGATGATCGTGGCCATGAACCAGGCCAAGTACGATGCACTGCCCGACGATCTTCAAGCCGTTATCGATGCTCACTCGGGAATTCAAGAAGCCTACAAGATCGGCCAGATCATGGATCAAGCCGACCTCAAACAGATCCATAGAATCCAGAGCGGCGAGCAACCAGGCACGATCCACCAACTGGATGATGAAGAGACTCAGCGCTGGAAAGCCATCGGCCAGAACGTCGTCGACGAATGGATCGACGAAGCCAATGAGGCGGGGCTCGACGGCCAGCAGCTTTACGACGATGCCAACCAATGGGTCATGAAATATACCCGTAACTGACAATCTGCCTGCACCGGACGAACAGGCCGGTGCAGGCAATCAGTCAGTTTCGACCAGGCCGGCTCCCAGTGCCTTCAAGGCTTCCTTGATATGGCGCTGGAACGTGACACGTTGCTGGCTAGTCATGCTCTCCATCATGCAATGCTCCAACGCCATGACTTCTTTATCGCATTCTCCAAGGACACGCTGGCCTTCGTCAGTCATGCGAATCTGGATGATTCGCCCATGGTTGGGGTCGGGACAGCGTTCAACGAGCCCTTTTTGCTCCATGAGCTTGACCATCTCGTTTGCCGCTTGCGGCGACACCAGCGATTTATCCGCCAATTGGGCATTGGATAGCGGGCTGCGCTTCGCCAGTACGGACAACGCCGTGTATTGCTGCATGGTCAACCCAAGCGGACGAACGGCATCGCCGATATGTTTGCGCAGGGCTCGATCCAAGCGCCCCACCAAGTATGCAACACGTGGGCTCTCATCATCGCTGAAGGTATGACCTTCCGGCTCTTCGGGGGGGGTAACAAATTGTCTGGGCATGGGTGTTTTCCTCTTTTCAAACGAAGAGTAGCGCACTAAGATTGATCAGGTAAACATCAACCTACTTGATATTAAGTTGACAGGTAACCTTATGACTGATTACACCAATCGCTGGGAAACCGTGAAAGTCGATGTTGCGGATGGCATCGCCTGGGTCACCCTGAACCGGCCGGCCAAGCGCAACGCCATGAGCCCCACGCTCAATCGCGAGATGATCGATGTCCTGGAAACCATCGAACTCGACCAGGACGCCCATGTACTGGTCCTGACCGGCGAAGGCGAGTCCTTTTCCGCTGGCATGGATCTCAAGGAGTATTTTCGCGAAATCGATGCCAGCCCCGAGATCGTTCAGGTCAAGGTGCGTCGCGATGCATCGACCTGGCAATGGAAGCTGCTGCGCAACTATGCCAAGCCGACCATTGCCATGGTCAACGGCTGGTGCTTTGGCGGTGCTTTCTCTCCGCTCGTCGCTTGCGACCTGGCGATTACTGCTGACGATGCCGTATTCGGCCTGTCGGAAATCAACTGGGGTATTCCTCCCGGCAACCTAGTGAGCAAGGCCATGGCCGATACCGTAGGCCACCGCCAGGCGCTCTATTACATCATGACCGGAGAGACCTTCACCGGCCGCCAGGCAGCCGAGATGGGACTCGTCAATCGCAGCGTGCCCCTGGATCAACTGCGTGAAACTACACGTGAGCTGGCAGCGACATTGCGCGACAAGAACCCGGTCGTCCTGCGCGCCGCCAAGATCGGCTTCAAGCTTTGTCGCGAACTGACCTGGGAACAGAATGAAGAATACCTGTATGCCAAGCTGGACCAGGCCCAGTTGCTGGACCCCGAGCATGGCCGCGAGCAGGGATTGAAGCAATTTCTGGATGACAAGAGCATCAAGCCCGGGCTGGAAAGCTATCGCCGCTGATCCTGCTTTTACTAGCGAGACGCTGTCCGATGGATGCCAGGCAGCGTCACACAATAAATGCATCCGCCGGAACCGGAGTGTCCCATGAATATCGAGCTTCTGATCGGCGGCCAGCCCCGGCCCGCCCATGAATCTGCCACCTTCGAGCGCGCCAACCCGCTGAGCGGCGAGACCGTCACCCAGGCGGCCGCCGCTTCGGTCGAGGATGCCCAGGCGGCGGCCGACGCCGCGGCCTGCGCCTTCCCGGCCTGGTCGAAGACCGGCCCCGGCGAGCGGCGCATGGCCCTGCTCAGGGCCGCCGAGCGCATGGAAGCCCGCCAGGCCGAGTTCATCGAGCGCATGGTCGACGAGACCGGCGCCACGCCGGGCTGGGCCGGCTTCAACGTGATGGTGGCCGCCGGCATGCTGCGCGAGGCCGCGGCCCTGACCACCCAGATCAACGGCGACATCATCCCGTCCAACGTGCCCGACAACCTGGCCATGGGCGTGCGCGTGCCGTGTG
>NZ_FOPY01000026.1 GCF_900113605.1 Modicisalibacter xianhensis | reverse complement strand
CCCAGCAGTCGGCAGGCGCCTCGCTGGCTGAGCCAGCCGCCCGCCACCAGATGCTGTACCGCCCGCCGCTTCGCTTCGGGCGTCACCACTTTCCCGAGACGATCTCCTTGAGCGCGGCATTGTCGAGGGCGCTTTCCGCCAACAGCTTCTTGAGTCGGGCGTTCTCGGCTTCCAACTCGCGGAGGCGCTTGGCCTCCGACACCTCCATGCCGCTGTACTTGGCCTTCCAGCGGTAAAGGGTCTGCTCGGTCACGCCGTTTTGGCGGGCCAGCTCGGCGATTGAGACGCCGCGCTCGTTGGCCTTGAGAATACTGATGATCTGCTCTTCGGTATGGCGATTACGCTTCATGGCGAGATCTCCTGCTATCAGAGTAAACGTAGCGGAAATCTCACATTGCCGATGGACCGGTTTCAGGGGAGAAGGTTAATAGCATCGTTGAGGGTGACGCCACGCCATTTTGCGGACAGGATGCCGCCTGGACTCATCAGTTCCAACTCTCGGCGCTTGGCCCACTCCTCTGCCATAGCCTTGCGTGGAAACGCCTTCGATTCGGCGTGGCGGTGCCCATCACGCGCGATGCGGACCTGGGCAATGTATGAGAAACTACCGTCCTTCTTTCGACGCTTGCGTATCGTTGCCACCACGTTTCCCTTGGTACCAAATCGAAGCGTCGCCAAGTACCAAAATAGTACCAACAAGCTTCGTAAAACCTATCCAAACCACTGTAAATATGAACAGTTATGTCAGAGAAGGCAACTGCAACAACCCGCATGAATACTGACACCACGCGGCCTACGCTGGATAGGACGTTCTCCGTCGCGCCGATGATGGATTGGACGACACGCGATTACCGGGTCTTCGCCCGGACGCTGACACGTCATGCCCTGCTCTACACCGAAATGGTCACCACCGGCGCAATCCTGCACGGCAGCCCGCGGGAGCGCTTTCTCGGCTACGACGACACCGAGCATCCGCTGGCACTGCAACTGGGCGGCATCGATCCCGGCGAGCTGGCCGAATGCGCCGCCATTGCCGAGGAATGGGGTTACGATGAGGTCAACCTCAACGTGGGCTGCCCCAGCGACCGGGTACAGAACAACCTGATCGGCGCCTGCCTGATGGGCCATCCTGACAAGGTGGCAGCCGCGGTTCGTGCGATGAGGGAATCGGTATCGATTCCGGTGACGGTGAAATGCCGCATCGGCATCGATGACCAGGACGAGGATGCCGACCTGGAGCGTTTCATCTCACAGGTCGCCGATGCCGGTTGCGACACGTTCATCGTGCATGCCCGCAAGGCCTGGCTGCAGGGGCTGTCACCCAAGGAAAATCGCGATATTCCGCCGCTCAACTACTCGCGCGTCCATCGTCTCAAGGCAAGTCGCCCGGCGTTGCACATCGGGATCAATGGCGGGCTGAAGACGCTCGACGATTGTCGAGAGCACCTGCAGCATGTCGATAGCATAATGATCGGCCGCGAGGCCTATCAGAACCCGTGGTTGCTGGCCTCGGTCGACGATGCATTGTACGGGCAACCAGGGCCGGCACAAAGCCGTCACCAGGCGGCCCGTGCCCTGCGCCCTTACATCGCCCGTCGCCTGGAGGAAGGTGCACGCCTGAACCACGTTACACGCCATCTGCTGGGCCTGTTCCAGGGATGCCCCGGCGGGCGCCGCTTTCGGCGCCACCTGTCCGAGAACGCGCACCGCGAGGGGGCCGGCCTGCAGGTATTCGACGATGCACTGGGCCTGGTGCCCGAGCCGGAGCGCCAGCTCGCCGATGCCTGAGCAGGCCGGGCAGCGTGAGCGCTATAACGTGTCCGGCAACGGCTCGTAATCCGACTGGAATGACTCCACCGCGCTTTCGGCCTCTTCGATGGCATCGAAGCGGGCGACATGAAACAACGCCTCACCCTCGTTGGCCAGTGGCAGGTTACTCATGCCAATGACGATACCATCGGCATTGGCCACGATCTCATCCTCCGAATTCCCGAAGGGGTCGGCGACAACACCCAGTACCTGCCCCTTGGCCACGCGCGCGCCAAGGCGTGTCCGCGGGCGCAGGATGCCATCGATCGGCGCCCTCGCCCAGCTCGACCCGTTGGCGATCTCGGCTGCCGGCGGTTGGCTGCGTCGTCGGCTGGCAGCGAGCATGCCCAGCAGGCGCATGACCCTTAGGACGCCACGCACACCAGGCGCGATGGCCCATTCATCGAAACGCAACGCTTCGCCCGCCTCGTAGGTCAATACCGGCACGCCGCGACTCTGCGCGTAGGCGCGCAAGCTACCTTCGCGCAACTCCGCATTGAGAATCACCGGTACCCCGAAGGCCTCGGCCATTGCCGCCGTTTCACTGCCCTGCTGCAACTGGGCGCGGATCTGCGGCAGGTTGGTACGGTGAATGGCCCCAGTATGCAGGTCGATGATATGCGTCGCCTGGTCTGCAATCTGTTCCCGAAACAGTGCAGCGACCCGCGAGCCCAACGACCCCGCTTCGCTGCCAGGAAAGCAGCGATTCAGGTCGCGCCGGTCGGGCAGGTAGCGTGTGTGCTGGACGAACCCGAAGACATTGACGATGGGGACCGCGATCAACGTGCCTCTCACTCGACGAATCGCCGAGGAGCGCAGCAGACGGCGCACGATTTCGACACCATTGATTTCATCGCCGTGAATGGCCCCGCAGACCAGCAACACCGGCCCTGGCTGGCGTCCGTGAACCACCTCCACGGGAATGTGCAATGGCGCATGGGTGTAGAGCTTGGCAATGGGCACATCAATCTGGGCCCGCGAGCCCGGCGCCACACGCACGCCGGCAAGTTCGAAAGGGGCTCGAGCCATGGTTTACCTCTTGAGAACACTGTTTCCTTTATACGCGGCTTGCCGGCCGATGGCGAGCGCCTGCCGCCAGGGCAACGGGCCGGGTGCGTGTCGGTTCGTTATTGATCGGCCTGCGGAATGAAAACTTGATCCGCGAGTAATGGGCACGCCTGGTCGCCGCTGCACTGGCTCCTGGCCCGGCAGCGCCAGGAAGCCGCGATTGCCCGCTGCGTGATACCCTTGGCGACAGTCAACCTGATGAAGCCAGGCCCTATACGGAAGCCTCGTTCTGCCAAGGAGAGCAACGATGCCAACAATGACGTTCATTGTCGCCGGCGACCCCGCCCAACTGACCGGTAGCCATGTGTACGACGCCCGAATGGCAGCAGCGCTGCGCGATCAGGGCTGGCAGGTCGATGTGATCGGCCTGGAAGGCCGCTTTCCCGAGCCCGATGCCACGGCGACCAAGGCTCTGGAGGCGGCATTATCGGCCCAGCCCGACGGGGCGAGCGTGATCATCGATGGCATGGCCATGGGCGGCCTGCCCGACGTCATTGCCAAGCATGCGGCACGTCTTGACCTTACGGCGCTGGTTCACCATCCGCTCGCCGACGAAACCGGCCTCGACGAGGCCCAGCGAACACGCTTCAAGATCAGTGAGACGCGTGCGCTCGCGGCTGCCCGACGCGTCATCGCCACCAGCCCGTTCACGTCCCATCGCCTGGCCGAGTACGACGTGCCGGCAGAGCGGATAAGGGTCGTCGAACCTGGCGTGGAACCGGCCCCGCTGGCCAATGCAGTGGCACGCCCCGACGATGGCCGACAACAGCTGCTGTGCGTGGCAACGCTGACGCCCCGCAAGGGTCATGACGTCCTGGTGGATGCCCTGGCTCAGCTCACCGAGTTCGATTGGCAATGCGACTGCATCGGTGGCCTGACGCACGACCCGCGCCATGCCGAGGCCATTGCTACCCGGATACGCGACAAAGTGCTCGAGGATCGGATTCGGCTGGTGGGCGAGCGTCCCCAGGATCGGCTGGGCGAATCCTACGATCAGACCGACCTGTTCGTGTTGCCCTCACATTATGAAGGCTACGGCATGGTGATCACCGAGGCCGTGAGCCGGGGCCTGCCAGTCATTACCACGACTGGCGGTGCCCTCGCCTACACCCTGCCTCGCGGCGCCGGCATCGGCGTGACACCCGGCGACACGCAGGCACTTGTCGCTGCACTTCGCGAATGGTTTACCGACCCCGAATTGCGCCAGCGTTTGCGCCAAGGTGCCAGTGATGCGCGTGCGGCACTGCGTTCCTGGGATGAGGTTGGCCAGGCATTCGCCAAGGCGTTGTCGCCAGCGACCCGATAAGCGAGTCAAAAGTAACGCCATCAACGCAACGCCACGTTATTCTTGGTATTTCACCACGTTCTCCGGAGTCGCCCATGCTGGAAGTCATCTGCCTGTCATTCGCCTTCGTGCTTGGCTTGATCGCACGCGCCTGCGGACTACCCGCGCTGATCGGCTTTCTGACGGCAGGCTTCCTGATCAACCCGCTGCAGGACATGCTGCACCTGCCCCACTCGACACCGGAGATCCTCGACCACGTTGCCCACCTGGGTGTCCTGCTGCTGTTGTTTACCGTGGGGTTGAAGCTCAAGCTCAAGAGCCTGGTACAGCCGGAGGTCATCGGAGGCGGATTGCTGCATTTTGCCGTCACGGTCGGCGTGTTTGCCCCCGGACTGCATTGGCTGGGCGGCATCGAGTGGACGAATGCACTGATTCTGGCCATTGCCCTGGCGTTCTCGAGTACCGTGCTGTCGGCCAAGAGCCTGGAAGCTCGCCGCGAACTGCGTGCCTTCCATGGTCGGGTGGCGATCGGCATCCTGATCATCCAGGACCTGATTGCCCTGGTGGTGCTGGCCTTTTCGGTCGGCCAGGTGCCATCGCCCTGGGCACTCGGCCTGCTTGCCCTGCCGCTGCTGCGCCCGGTGATGCATCGCCTGATCGATGCCAGTGGCCACGACGAGTTGCTGCTGCTGATGGGGCTGGTGCTGGCCATCGTCGTCGGTGGCGCCGGCTTTACCGCGCTCGGATTGTCCGGCGAAGTCGGCGCCCTGGTGCTGGGCGCGCTGGTCTCCCAGCATCCCCGCGCCCAGGAACTCGGCAAGTCATTGTGGGCACTCAAGGAGCTGTTTCTGGTCGGCTTCTTCCTCAAGATCGGCATGTCCGGGCTGCCCGACTGGCAATCCCTGGGCTTTGCGGTGGCCTTCGTTCTCCTGCTGCCGCTCAAGGGGCTGCTGTTCTTTTTCCTGCTCATCCTGTTTCGCCTGCGCGCGCGCAATGCCTTCCAGACGGCAGTCAATCTCACCAGTTACAGCGAGTTCGGGCTGATCGTCGCCGCTGCGCTGGTTCCCGATGCGCTGGTCGGCCTGGCGCTGGCCGTGGCGCTCTCGTTTCTGGTGGCCTCGCCATTGCAGCGTTATGCCCACGACCTCTACGGCCGCCTGGAGCCCCGCCTGACCCGCTTCGAGACACGAGCCTGGCATCCCGACGAGCAGCCAGCCTCGCTGGGTGATGCCCAGGTCCTGATCATCGGCATGGGCCGAGCCGGCACCGCCACCTATGATCGCCTGAGAGAAGATGCCATTCCGGCCATCGGCATCGATGCCGACCCCAACCGGGTGACCAGCCATACGGCCGACGGGCGACGCGTCGTATACGCTGATGGTGAGGACATCAGTTTCTGGAACGGGGTCGACCTGAGCCGAATTCAGGCAGCCGTGCTGTCGCTACCCGATGCCGAGTCGAAAATGTTCGCGACACGCCAGCTACGCAGCCATGGCTTTACGGGGGCCATCGTTGCGCATAGCCTTTATGAAGATGAGGCTGAGTCGATTCGCCAGGCGGGCGCCGACCAGACCTACCTGACCATGCATGAGGCCGGGCTGGGGTTGGCCGAGCACGTACGCCACGGGCTCAAGCTCACCCAATGACAGCCTATTGGTGGTTCGCGCAGGGATGCCGGCACGCCCCGGACGCCATGAATGGGAGGCAATATCGGGACGCAGCAACGATGAATCTTGGTGACGAATCGGCAGGAGAGCCGTGTGAAACCTGAAGCCCCACCATGTCCACGCAGCGGCGAAGGCCACGTGCGTCGCGTTGGCGTGGAAATCGAATTTGCCGCCATTGCCCCACTGACCGCCGCCGGGCTGGTGCAGGAGAACTATGGCGGCAAGATACGCCGTCTCAGCCCACACCGGATCAAGGTGGTCGATACTCGCTGGGGTGATTTCACCATCGAGCTCGATGCCAAGTATGCCCACCCGGATGCCAAGGTCATCCAGAAAGCCGAGGCCAAGGGCAGCGAGGATGAGTGGTCGCACCTGCGACTGGAACTGCACAATCGCACCCGGGAACTGATCGGCGATGCCGTGGCCGGCATCGTGCCGACCGAAATAGTCTGCCCGCCGATTCCCTGGCTGGCCCTCAACGAACTCGACCTGCTGTTCAATGCCCTGCGCGAGCAGGGGGCCCGTGATACGCGCGACAGCCTGCTGTACGGCTTCGGCCTGCATCTCAACCCCGAGGTGTCCGGCACCGACACGGCCACCTTGCTGGCCCACCTGCGCGCCTACCTGATCCTGGCCGAATGGCTGCGCGAGGAAATCGACATCGATATCACCCGGGAAGTCCTGCCGCATGCCAATCCGTTTCCCAAGGAGTATGCGCTGAAGGTACTCGATCCCGATTACGGGCCCGACCTGGATACGCTGATCGCCGATTACATCGAAGCCAATCCCACGCGCAACCGGGAACTCGATCTCTACCCGCTGTTCGCTTACCTGCGTCCCGACTATCCAAGCGAGTACCTGTCGGATGAGCTGGTCAAGCCAAGGCCGACGTTCCACTACCGCCTGCCCAACGCCCAGCTCTCGCAGCCCGACTGGAGTGCTGTCGCCGAATGGAATCGCTGGGTCGAGGTCGAGCGCCTGGCAGCCGACCCCGAGCGACTGGCCGAACGCGGCGTCGACTATCTGGAACATCATCGTCGCTCGTCTGTCACACGCTGGCTGGAACGCCTCAAGGAGTGGATGAAGGACACATGACACGTCCCCGGATCGGCATCACGACCTCGGACCACAAGAGCCGCCTTGCCTGGCTGTGCGACTGGCTGGCCGTCTGGCGGGCCGGCGGCAAGCCCATTCGGCTGTCGCCGTCGCGCCCGGTGCCGGATGGGCTCGACGGGCTGGTCGTCGGAGGCGGCGACGATATCGGTGCCCAGCTCTACGGAGGCGAGGTCCAGCTCGACGTGCGTGTCGATCCCCAGCGCGACCGGCTCGAACTCGACCTGCTCGAGCGCCTGCTGCCGAGCGACTGTCCGGTACTAGGCATCTGCCGTGGTGCCCAGATCATCAACGTGCATCTGGGCGGCTCGCTGTACAGCGACATCTACACGACTTTCGAGCACATCAAGAAACGCCGCACGGTCCTGCCTCGCAAGACCGTCGACGTGGTCGAAGGCAGCTATCTGCATGAGCTTCTCGGGGTCAGTTGGTGCCAGGTAAACAGCCTGCACCACCAGGCCATCGACCGTACCGGCGAGACTATCGATGTCGTTGCCCGTGACCGCAACGGGCTGGTTCAGGGCATCGAGAGCCGCGCCTACCGGTTTCTCATCGGCGTACAGTGGCATCCCGAATTCCTGATCTTCAACCGCCCCCAGCAGCGCCTGATTCGGGCCCTGGTCGAAGCGGCCTGCGAGCGCGCGGAGCAACGCATCCGGGCTCACTAGGCACTCGATAGGCTAACCGGGCTACGACCAACGTCTTCTCTTGTTGCCAGAGGCACTCGCCTAGTCTTGATGCAGCGAGACGATAACAAGAGAAGAGTGTGCCATGACACTGACCCGTTCCTACCCCACCGTCGATACGCTGATCGTGGGTGCCGGTCCCGCCGGCTGCCTGCTTGCCAAGCGGCTTTCCGAGGACCCGCACCACCACGTCATGCTGGTCGAGGCCGGCGGGCGCGACAATTATCCCTGGATACATATCCCAGTGGGTTATCTCTACTGCATCGGCAACCCGCGGACCGACTGGTGCTTGCGTACCGAGGCCGAAGCTGGCCTCAACGGTCGCTCGCTGGGCTACCCTCGCGGACGGGTGCTGGGCGGCTGCTCGTCGATCAACGGCATGATCTACATGCGCGGCCAGGCCCGCGACTACGATCACTGGGCAGCCCTGGGCAATCCCGGCTGGTCATGGGAGGACGTCCTGCCGCTGTTCCGCAAGAGCGAGGATCACTATGGCGGCGAGAATGCGTTGCACGGTGCCGGCGGGGAATGGCGCGTGGAGGCGCAGCGTCACAAGTGGGACATTCTCGAGACGTTTCGCGACGCCGCTGCCGAGGTAGGCATTCCCCCGATCGAGGATTTCAATGGCGGCGACAACGAGGGCAGCAGCTACTTCCAGGTCAACCAGCGCCGCGGCGTGCGCTGGAATGCCGCCAAGGCCTTCCTCAAGGGTCTCGAGCGTCGCCCCAACTTCACGCTGGTCACGGACGCCGAAGTCGACCGCGTGATCTTCGACACCCGGCAGGCGACGCCCAAGGCGTGTGGCGTGCGCATCTGCCTCAACGGGGCCTGGCAGGAAGTCCGCGCCCACGAGGTCATCCTCAGCGCCGGCGCCATCGGCTCGCCGTCGATCCTGCAGCGCTCCGGCATCGGCCCCCGCCAACTGCTCTCGCAACTCGCCATCCCGGTGGTGCACGACGCACCCGGCGTCGGCGAGAACCTGCAGGACCACCTGCAATTGCGCATGAGCTATCGGGTCGAGGGCGCCAGGACGCTCAACGAGATCGCCGGGACCTGGTTCGGCAAGGTCGGCATGGCCTGGCAATACCTGCTGTCGCGCAGTGGCCCGATGACCATGGCGCCCAGCCAGTTGGGCGTCTTCGCGCGCTCCACGCCGGACCAGCCCAGTGCCAATCTGGAATACCATGTCCAGCCATTGTCGCTGCCGGCCTTCGGCGAACCGCTGGACCCCTTCCCGGCCTTTACCGCCTCGGTCTGCAACCTGCGTCCGGCCAGCCGGGGCCGCGTGGCCATCCGTGCCGCGAGCCCCGCAACCCCGCCGCTCATCCAGCCCAATTACCTGAGCGAGGACGAGGACCGGCGTGTCGCCGTGGACGCCATTCGCCTGACCCGCCGTATCGCTGCTGCGCCCGCCCTGGCTCGCTATCGCCCCGAAGAAATCAAGCCCGGTGCCGACCTGCAGAGCGACGAGGAGCTGATGCGCGCTGCCGGCGATATCGGCACCACGATCTTTCATCCGGTCGGCACCTGCAAGATGGGCCAGGACAGGAACGCGGTCGTCGATGCCCGACTGCGGGTGCATGGCGTGGCCGGGCTGCGGGTGGTCGATGCCTCGATCATGCCGACCATCACCTCGGGCAACACCTGCTCGCCGACCTTGATGATCGCCGAAAAGGCCGCGGCCATGATTCTCGAGGAACGCCAGTGGCGAGCCATCGGCAACACGGCGCAGCCACAGACTGCCGCGGCAGCCAGCAGCCCATTGGCTTGACGATTGTTTTGATGAAAAAACCCCTGGCGCCGGGACGACGCTTCAGGGGTTTCTCAACTATCCTCCTAGAACCTGTAGTGCCCCATCAACGGCAGGACCGGTCAGGAGATAGCGATGCCCCTGGAACTCTTTCTCAACGCCACGTCTCCCTATGCACGGATCGTGCGTGTGTGCGCCCTGGAGAAAGGGCTCGAAGACAGGTTGATCCTGAACTGGGTCGATCCCTGGGCCGACGATGCCGAGCTCATCGAGGTCAACCCCAACGCCAAGGTGCCGGCGCTGTGCTGCGAGGACCGCACATCGATCACCGAAACCCTGCCCATCCTCTACTATCTCGATAGCCTGACGGAGCGACCGACCCTGTTGCCCCGCGAGTCGCTGGCCTCGGTGCTGCATGGCGTCGGGCTTGGCATGGGCCTGGTGGACGCCAGCTTCCAGACAGTGATCGCACGCAAATACACCGGCGCTGCCGATGCCGACCGCAGCCACTTGGGTAAGCGCCGCCTGGCGGCCATCGAGCGAATCCTCAGCCGCCTCGAGGCCGACACCGTGCCACGCCACATGTACACCGAAGATGCCCAACTGACGCTGGACGATATCGTCATCGGCGTCGCCCTGGATTACTTGCGATTCCGCATGCCGGTAATCGAGTGGCCGCTACGCTTTCCCGCCCTGGCCGCGTGGGAAGATACGCGCCTGTCGCGGCGCAGCTTCTACGATACCCGCTTCACCGGCTGAACCGGACGCCAGACACGACGACGCCGGCCCATGGCCGGCGTCCGACTGCCGTTGCCCTTGTTTGCAGCAGCGATCAGCTTTCCAGCTTGGCATCCAGGGTGATGTTCGCCTTGAACAGCTTGGATACCGGGCAACCCTCCTTGGCCTTGTTGGCCGCTTCCTCGAACGTGGCCTGGTCGGCCCCGGGGATACGCGCCCGCGTATCGAGGTGGATGGCGCTGATGGTGAAACCGCTGTCATCCTGCTCCAGCGTTACCGTCGCCTCGGTCTTGATGCTTTCCGGCTCGAGCTCGCTCTCGCCGAGTATCATCGACAGGGCCATCGAGAAGCAGCTGGCATGGGCGGCCCCGATCAGTTCTTCCGGATTGGTACCCGGCTGGCCCTCGAAGCGCGTATTGAAACCGTAAGGATTCTGCTTGAGCGCACCACTTTCGGTGGAGACCGTTCCCTTGCCCTTCTTCAGGCTACCTTGCCATTCAGCGGAGCCCTTCTTCTTGATGCTCATACTGCCTCCTATGGGTAAACCGTGAACCGATAACGATGCGTGGCCAGCTAGTCTTTAGCGGCCTGTCGCCCTACACACTGTAGACGATGCCAGCGCACTGGCCATGAAAGCTGCCTGCGACAGGCTACCTCATGACCGTTTCAGCATCTCAAGGCGCGTCATAAGCGCATCGAGGCCCAGTTCGCGCATCCGTGCAATGTTGCGCTCGGGAATACGCTCGGGATGGGGAAAGCGTGCCAGTGCATGCTCGAGACTGGCTTCGCGGAGGATGTGCAGCATCGGCCAGGGAGAGCGATTCGTGTAGTTGGCCGGGTCGTCCGGACCGGTACCGTCGAAGACGTAATCCGGATGAAAACTGGCCAGTTGATAGGTCCCGTCATAGCCCTGCGCTTCAAGCAATGCCTCGCCCAGGGCCAGACAGTCGAGATAGTGCTCGAAGTCCTCGGCACCGGCGATGAGCACCAGCAGGGTCGTCTCCGTCTCCGGCGTGGCATCGAGATAGCGGCATTCGTTGACCAGTGTCAGCAATAGCTGCTCGGTATCGGTGGCATCGACCGCAACATAACGGACCCTGTCGCGCTCGACCTCCTGACGGGCGAATGGGCAGACATCAAGCGCTACCACGAAGCGCTCGACCCAGGCGCGGGACTGGTGCAACGGTTCCAGCGATGAAGGCATGAGCCAGGCTCCCACAAGGATGACCCGACAGTATACCTCCTTGGACGCTGGCATTTCGGAGAACATTGCGCCAAGGTCATGGAAGCGATTTCCAAGCAAGGAGGAAAACATGCCCGGACACACCCGCCCCTGCGTCACACTGGCTGCCAGCGGCAACCAGCCCGCCATCGATCTGCCGGCCATCGGCCAGGGCACCTGGTACATGGGCGAAGGCCTTGCTCCGCGTCAGGATGAAGTGCGCGCCCTGCAGCAGGGGCTGTCCTTGGGCATGCGCCTGATCGATACGGCGGAAATGTATGCTGACGGGGGAGCCGAGGAAGTCGTCGGCGAGGCTATTCGAGACTGCCGCGACGAAGCGTTCATCGTTTCCAAGGTCTACCCGTGGAATGCCGGTCGCGACAGCGCCATCGAGGCCTGTGAACGTAGCCTGTCGCGCCTGGGTACCGATCATATCGACCTGTATCTGCTGCACTGGCCGGGCAGCATTCCCCTGGAAGAGACCTGGGAAGCCTTCGACCGCCTTCGCGAACAGGGCAAGATCCTGCGTTTCGGCGTGTCGAACTTCGATGTCGACGACATGCAGCAGCTCCATGCCTTGCCCGGCGGCGAGCAATGTGCCGTCAACCAGGTGCTGTACCACCTGGGCTCGCGGGGGATCGAGCACAGCCTGCTGCCGTGGCAGCGCCGCCACGGCCTGCCGACCATGGCCTATTGCCCGCTGGCCCAGGGAGGCCGCCTGCGCCAGCGCCTGCTCGACAGCGATGCCGTGCGTGCCGTCGCGCAGGTACACGATGCCACGCCGGCCCAGGTCCTGCTGGCGTGGACGATACGTCCGGCCGAAGGTCGGCATGACGTGATTGCCATCCCCAAGGCCGTACAGCCGGCCCACGTCGCGGCCAACGCGGCGGCCTTGGAACTGCGCCTGAGCGACGACGACCTGGCGGCACTGGACGAGGCGTTTCCGGCACCGGAGCGCAAGCCGCCGCTGGACATCATTTAAGCGTCTGCGAACCGTCGTCGAGTCCCAGGGTATCTTGGCTGCCTGGATCGCGAAAGCGACGCCCGCGACGCGATGCCAGCCGATCCGCCAAGCGGGTCGGCTCCGGCAGTTTGGTGCGCCCCAGGCAGGCGATCACCCATTGGAGTGCCGTGGCCTGACTGATACGGTGACCGGGCGAGACAATGACCGGCTTGACGCCTTGCCGGCTGCGTAACATGGCGCCGATGATCACGCGTCCTTCTGCGTCGAGTTGCACGTCCTCGGGATCTTCCTTGCGCCGGCGGTCGGTCAGCCAGGCCCATTCGCCACGCACGTCGGGCACTTCACCGTGACGACCGCACAAGCGCTTCTTGGCGATACCAATGGTGGGTAGATCCAGCCACAGCCCCAGATGCGAGGCCACGCCCAGCCGTCGGGGATGGGCAATGCCCTGGCCATCGACCATCACCAGATCGGGGCGGCGAGACAACTGCTCGAAGGCACCCAAGGCAGCGGGAATCTCGCGAAACGACAACAGCCCCGGAATATAGGGTATTCGCGTGGGTTCGCGATGCACGATTTCTTCGATCGGCTCCAGGTCGGGCCAGGCCAGCAGCACCACGGCGGCGCGTGTCGTCTCGCCTTCATCCTCGAAGCCGATATCCACCCCGGCCAGGACGTTGACTGCATTGTCATCCAGCCGGTCGCGGCGCTCGACGCGCGGCGCCAGGCGACGCTGCAGTTCGATAGACTCCTCGGGCGACAGTGTCCAATCGTGGAGAGGGTCTGGCATAGGGCATACATCCTCGATGGTGATGGAGATGGAGATGCCCCAAGCCTAGCCCATCTGCTCTACCTCAGTCGCAGAACCCCCAACCTTCGAGAAGGGTGCGTAACTTCTCGACACGCGACCGGTTCTTGCCCAGGTCGCTCATGCCCAGCCGCGAGGCGCTGCGCACATGACAAACG
This sequence comes from Modicisalibacter xianhensis, assembly GCF_900113605.1. GTDB lineage: Bacteria > Pseudomonadota > Gammaproteobacteria > Pseudomonadales > Halomonadaceae > Modicisalibacter > Modicisalibacter xianhensis. Next base: position 11,625 of record NZ_FOPY01000026.1, on the reverse strand, counting down.
TTGTCTTCCTCGCTCCAGAAAAACTCCAGATCGTCGACGAAGCCCAGCCAGGCCGAATGGCACTCGGCATGCAGGTACGTGTCGGTCTGGGTGATGACTTCGGCTTCTTCACAGGCATGCAGGGCGCTGGCCAGGCGGGCAATGATCTCCTGGCCGGTCATGCCGGGTGCCGAGAAAGGGGCCACGTAATGCGCCTTGTCCCCGGCCTGACTGCAGACGCAGTTATGGGTCGCTGGACAGGTCGCCAGCTTGCCCTGGCTAATACCGAGATTGACGGGACGCTTGCTGGTCATCGGGTTGGTCAACATGAGCCGGTTTCCTCGCCGTGTTCGTTTGGACTTGTTGTCGTGACAAAGGCATCGCCATGTCTGGAAATGGACTACATGGAAAGAATTTCCAAAATTGACTATTGATCCTGATACGCCATGGCCTGCCACTAAGTCAAGACCGCTCTGTGGGTTACCGCAAGCCACGTTTGCAGGCCTCGGTCAGGCCCAGCGATGCCAGTGGCGCTCCAGGGTGAAGAGACTGCGCCTCTTGGCCGTTGCCATGGCCCTGTTACACTGCCCGCTTCAAGGCGGGAGCAAAACGTGAAGCTGATCCATACCTCCGACTGGCACCTGGGCCAGACCTTCCATGGGCAGGAACGTCATAGTGAACATCGGGCCTTTCTCGACTGGCTGCTCGATACCCTTGCCGAGCGACGCCCGGACGCGCTGCTGATCGCCGGCGATGTGTTCGATGTGGTCAACCCGTCGCTGCGCGCCCAGGAACTGCTCTACGATTTCATCGTCACGGCTCATGAGCGCTTGCCGACGCTGGATATCGTGATGATCGCCGGCAACCATGACAGTGGATCGCGCATCGAACTACCGGCCCCGCTGATGCAACGCCTGCGTGCCCATGCGCGTGGACGCGTTCACTGGCGCGATGACGGCCATCTCGACGACGACCACTTGCTGATTCCGCTTTACGATAGCGGAAATGAGATCGGCGCCTGGTGCCTGGCCCTGCCCTTCCTGCGCCCGGCCGAAGTCACCGGCGGCAATGTCGCGGGCTATGTCGACGGCATCGCCCAGGTTCATCGTGAACTGATCGAGGCGGCACGCCGTCGGCGCCAGCCGGGCGAGGCCCTGGTGGCAATGAGCCATGCCCATCTGCAGGGCGCCTGCGTTTCCGAAAACAGCGAGCGTCCCATCGTGATCGGCGGCGAGGAAGCGCTGCCTGCCAACCTGTTCCCCGAGGATATCGCCTACGTGGCGCTGGGCCATCTGCACCGCCCGCAGCAGGTCGGCGAGTCACGCATCCGCTATAGCGGCACGCCGCTGCCCTTGGATTTTTCCGAGACCCACTATCCGCACCAGATTCTCGAAGTGACCCTCGACGGTGAGCGCCTGGCGGACATCAGCACCATTCCCATTCCGCGCAGCGTCGATCTGTTGCGCGTCGGCCCCCTGACCCTCGACGACGCCCTGGCTCGACTGGATACGCTGGACTGTGACGAAAGCCTGCCGCGCGAGCGCTGGCCGTGGCTGGAAGTGCGCGTGAATCTCGATGCGCCCTGTCCCGACCTACGCGCCCGGGTCGAAGCCATCCTGGAAGGCAAGCCGCTGCGGCTGCTGCGGATACACACTCGCTATACCGCGGGGCCGACGGAGTCCGGCGAGGCCCGCGTCACGCTCGACAGTCTCGGCCCCCAGGCGCTCTTCGAGCGGGCCTGGCAGGGGCGTTACGGCAACGCGCCCGACCCGGCCATCCTCAGCGACTTCAACCAGCTATGGCAGACGGTCCAGGATGACGAGGAGCTCGACGCATGAAGATTCTCGCCATTCGCCTCGAAAACCTCGCCTCGCTGGCGGGCCGTCACGAACTCGATTTCACCCGGGCACCGCTGGCCGAACAGGGGCTCTTTGCCATTACCGGTCCCACCGGTGCCGGCAAGAGCACCCTGCTCGACGCCTTGTGCCTGGCACTGTACGGCAATACCCCCCGGCTGCGCCTGGCCCCGAGCCGGGAATCGCAACTGCCCGATGCCAGTGGCGAGTCGCTGACCACCGCCGATGCCCGCACCCTGCTGCGTCGCGGCTGCACCAGCGGCTACGCCGAGGTCGATTTCGAGGGTCGCGATGGGCACCGCTACCGGGCGCGTTGGGCCGTACGCCGGGCACGTGATCGCATCGACGGCCGCCTGCAGGCCGCCGAGCAGTCGCTGACCGAACTCGACAGTGATCGCGTGCTGACGGCACAGAAACGTGAGTTCGATCGCCTGCTGCCCGAGCGCCTGGGACTCTCCTTCGAGCAGTTCACCCGAGCCGTGCTGCTGGCCCAGAGTGAATTCGCGGCCTTTCTCAAGGCTGACGACAACGCCCGCAGCGATCTGCTGGAAAAGCTCACCGACACCGACGTCTACTCGCGCATTTCCGTTGCCGCCTTCCGGCGCAGCAGGGAGGCCCAGCAAGTCGTACGCGAGTTGGAGCAACGCCTGAGCGGCGATGCCCCGGCCACTGACGAGGCCCGTGCCGAGCTGGAGCGCGAGGCGGCCGACAGCGAGCGCGAGCTTGCCGAGCAACAGGCCCGGGTCTCCCGCCTTCGGGTCGAACAGCAATGGCTGGACCAGGATGACAAGCTGGGCCAGAGCGTTGCTACAGCGGTACATCGTCACGACCAGGCCTGCCAGGCTGAGGCAGCGCTGGCGCCCCTGTACCAGCAAGAACGAGACCTGGAGCGGCTCGCCCCGCAGCGCCATCATTTCCTGCGCCGTCGTGAACTCGACCGGCAATGCCGGGAACTCGAGACGCAGCTCACTCACGCGGGCGATGCCCTGGCAAACGCCGAGACCGCATGCACCACGGCCACACAGACGCATGAACAGGCTCAGGCGCGCCTGGACGAGGCCGAGCGTGAGCGACAACATGCCCAGCCCTTGATCGAGACCACCCGCGAGCAGGCGGCACGACTCGATCATCATGAGCGCACCCATCGCGAGAAGATGGCCACTCGTCAGCGGATCGATGCCGAGCTGACGCAAGTGCGCCAGCAGCATGCCGACCTGCTCGCTACCAGCGAACGCCAGCGCCACGAGTTGCAGGTATTGGAGTCGGCGCTAGGTGAGCAGCTTGGCGAGCATCCCGATGGCCTGGCGGCACGCCGTGCCCTGCAGACCCAGGAAGACCGGGCCGGCCAACGCCGCCTGGCGCTGAGCGCGCTGCAACAGGAGTGGCGCCAGTGGCGCCAGGCCGAGCAACGAATGACCGCGTTGCAGCGCCAGCAACAAACCGACCAGGATGAGCACGACGCCTTGTTGAACCAAGGCAAGGCCGCCGCGACGGAACTCGAACGCCTTGAACGGGAGCAACAACAGCTACAGGCCAGCATCGAGCGCCTGCGCGTCGCGCGCAGTGCCCAGGTCGCCCAGTTGCGCCAGCAGCTGTTGCCCGACCACCCCTGCCCGGTCTGTGGCAGCCAGACGCACCCCTACCGCCATGCGCCACCAGTCGAACCGGCCCAGGCCATGCTCGACGCCACGATCCGCGAGGAAGACCATCAGCTCGAGACGATCGCTGCCCAGGTAGCCTCGGCACGTGAACGTCATCACACCCTGCAAGGGGAATATCGCGCGCTCAAGTCGCGAATGACCCAGACCCAGCAACAGCTCGCCCAGTTACAGCAGGATCTGGCGGCACAAAAGGCCAGCCTGGGCGAGCATGAGCAGGGCTCCGCCCTGCTTGAGATAGGTGATGATGGCGAGCACTGGCTGGAAGCCCAGCGTCGGCAAGCCGAGCAGCAGTGGCAGTCGGCCCGCCAGGCGCTGGAAGTCCTCGAGACCACACAGCAGCGTATCGAGCCGCTGCGCCAGACCATGCAAACCCGGGATGTCGAACTTGGTCGATTGGCGAGTCGCTGCGAACACATCACCCAGCAACTGGCCGCGCTGGATGCAGAGATCACACCGCTCGACGCCACCTGCCAGCACTTGCGTGAGACATTGAAGCAGGCCTTGGGCACCCACGTCTCGCCGCAAGCCTGGCAGCAGGCCATCGACAGTGCACTGGAGCAGGCCCGCCAACAGGAACGGCAGGCACAGACGCAAAGGCAGCACGCCTTGTCCGAGCGCCAGTCTCGCCAACATGCCCTGGAAAGCACCCGCGAACGGCATGCCGCCCTGGACCGTGAACGGGAGGACATTGTCGAGTCATGCCAGGCATGGCGACGGGCCAATCCCGACATCGACGATGACCGGCTCGACACCCTGCTGGCCGTCGACGAGGCGCAGCGACACACTCAGCGCCAGCGCCTGCAAGCCGCCGAGCGCGAGCGTCATACCGCCGAAGTCAGTCTCGAGGAGCGCCGGCTCGCCTGGTGTACGCACCGTCGCGAGCGTTTCGGTGAGCTGCCGGAAGCGGATCTGCTCGATGAAGCCACCGCGTCGCGAATTGCCGAGCTACGCCAGCAGGTCAATGCTCAGGAAACGGCGCTGGTGCCACGTCTCGACGCGGCTCAGCAGCGCCGCGACACGGCCCTGCATGCCCTGCATGATGACGATCGGCGGCGCAGGCAACAGCAGGCCCTGAACATGGAACTGGAACAGGCGCGACGCGAGCAGTACCGCTGGGGCAGCATCAGCGAACTGATCGGCAGTGCCGACGGCAAGGCGTTCCGACGCATTGCCCAGGCCTATAACCTCGAACAACTGCTGGAGCACGCCAACGCCCATCTGGCCACCCTATCGCGCCGCTACCGGCTGGCGCGCGGTGGCAGCGAGCTTGGCCTGCTGGTCGTCGACGGCGACATGGGCGACGAGCGCCGTTCGGTCCACTCGCTGTCGGGTGGCGAGACGTTTCTGGTCTCGCTGGCCCTGGCACTCGGCCTGGCCTCGATGGCCTCGGGCCAGTTGCGTATCGACTCGCTATTCATCGACGAGGGATTCGGCAGCCTGGATCCGCAATCGCTAGCAGTCGCCATGGAAGCGCTCGACGGCCTGCAGGCGCAGGGCCGACGCGTCGGGGTGATTTCCCATGTGCAGGAAATGCACGAGCGCATTCCACTGCAGGTACAGGTCGAGCCCCTCGGCAACGGCGCGAGCCGACTGAACGTGACCAAGGGGCTGTTGCGCTGATACCCGATACCTCAGCGTATCGTCAGCCCTTGAGCTTGGCGGCGATGCCCGCCACATGCTCACCCTGGAAGCGGGCAATGGTCAGCTCGTTCTCGCTCGGCTGGCGGCTGCCGTCGCCACCGGCGATGGTCGTCGCGCCATACGGCGTACCGCCAGAAACCTCGCTGAGTTCGGTCAGCGCCGCGCAAGAGTAAGGCACTCCGACCACCACCATGCCCATGTGGAACAGCATGGTATGAATCGAGGTCAAGGTGGTTTCCTGGCCCCCATGCTGGCTGGCGGTGGAGGTGAAGGCGCTGCCGACCTTGCCGACCAGCTTGCCCTGCGCCCAGATGCCACCGGTCTTGTCCCAGAAGTTGCGCATCTGTGAGGTCATGTTGCCGTAGCGGGTCGGCGTGCCGATGATGATGGCATCGTAGTTCGCCAGTTCATTGGGATTGTCGAGCAGCGGTGCGTCCTGATCCAGCTTGTAGCCGGATTTCTCGGCCACCTCGTCGGGGACCAGTTCGGCGACCCGACGGATATCCACCTCGGTGCCGCTCACGCTGCGCGCCCCTTCCGCCACGGCCTTGGCCATGGTCTCGATGTGTCCGTAGCTCGAGTAATAGACGATCAACACCCTGCTCATCGCTGTTCTCCTGTGTGCATGAATGAAGCCCTCTCAACCATGGTCTACAAGCCGCGTGGCGTCAAAAGAGTCCCGGCAGGGGGCACCGACATGCTAGGCTGAGCCGAGACTTTCGAACCGGGAATGATCACCATGGGCTCCGCACCGTTGCTGCTCGAGACACTGATCGGTCACGCCAGTGTGTCACGCGACTCTAACCTCGAACTGATCCGCTTCATCGAGGGCTATCTCGATGAATTCGGCGTCCCCTACGAGCGCATCGAGAACGACGACGGCAGCAAGGCCAACCTGTTGGCCCGGATCGGGCCAGATGTTGCAGGCGGTGTGGTGCTCTCGGGTCATACCGACGTGGTCCCCGTCGATGGCCAGCCCTGGACCAGCGCCCCCTTCTCCCTGACCGACCGCGGCGACGGCCGGCTCTACGGTCGCGGCAGCTGTGACATGAAGGGGTTCATCGCCTGTGTGCTGGCCCAGATCCCGGCATGGGTGGAGCAGCCGCTCGAACGTCCCATCTATCTGGCGTTTTCCTACGATGAGGAAGTCGGCTGCCTGGGGGCGCCGCGCATGATCGAGCGCCTGATGGCCGGTCATCCCCGCCCGGCTGTGGTGATCGTCGGCGAGCCCACGCTGATGGCCCCGGTGGTGGCCCAGAAAGGCATCACCAACCTGCGCACTACCGTGACGGGCTGCGAGGCACACAGCAGCCAGGTCAACCAGGGGGTGTCGGCCATTCACGTCGCGGCGCGCCTGGTCACGCGCATCGAGGACATCATGGCCGAGTTGCGCGACGAGGGCCGGGTCGACGAGGCCTTCAACGTTGCCCATTCCAGCCTGCATGTCGGCAAGATCCAGGGGGGCACGGCAATCAACATCATGGCTCGCGAATGCCGCTTCGACTGGGAGATACGTCATCTCCCCCAGGATGGCTTCGACGAGGTCTACCGCCGTTTCGAGACCTTCGCCAGTGAGCTAGAGCACGAATTGCAAGGCCGCTCGCCTCGTGTCGCCATTCGTACCGAACCGCTGACCGAGACCGTGCCCGGCCTGGCCGATCGCGACAATGCCGAAGCCGTGGCGCTATGCCATGCCTTGCTTGGCGATCGCGACAGTGAGGCTGTGGCCTATGCCACCGAAGCCGGCCAGTTCCAGCGGGAGGGGCTTGCCACGGTCATCTGCGGGCCGGGCAGCATCGCCCAGGCACACCAGCCGGACGAATATATCGAGCTAGCCCAGCTCGACGCCTGCATGGATTTCATGCAGCGCCTGGGCGACCACCTCAGCCAGGACTGAGCCAGACGCTTGCGCCGATAGTCGTAACCACCCCCGTGTCACGTTGCCGAAATGTTCAACATATGGCAGCTTGATGCCAAATCTCGTGGACATCAGTACGTGAAGGACAAGACACGCAAGACAGCATCGCGCCCCAGCGTCGCCGAGGCACTCGCCGAGGCAATCTTCTCGGGGCACTACCAGCCGGGTGATTTCGTTCCCAAGGAACTCGCCCTGTGCGAGCAGTTCGCCATCAACCGCTCTGCCGTGCGCAGCGACCTGCGCCAACTGGTGGATGTCGGCATCATCGAACGCATCTCGGGGCATGGCTCCAAAGTACGTGAGCATGCCGAGTGGAACATCCTCGATCCGCTGGTCACCGAGTGGATGACCCGCTACGCCTCACCGAATCCGCAACTCCAGCGCGAGATCCTGGCCTTCCGCCTCGATGTGGAACCCTATGTCGCGATGACCGCTGCCAAGCGCGCCACCGCCAAGGACCTGGTGGCCCTGGAAGAGGCCTTCGAGGGCATGGGCCAGCACCTGCGCACTGCGCCTGCCTCGGGCGAGCCCGGCACGAAGGCCAGGCTGCACAGCGATTTCGACGTGGCCTTCCATGCGGCGATCTTCAAGGCGACGCACAACATCGTCTGGGCGCAGCTGTCCCATATCCTGCGCCCTTCCATCTATCTGCTGGTGTCGATGTCCAATGTCAGCGAAGCCGATGACCCCGCCGAGAGCCTCGAGCGTCATCGTCATCTGATGGAAAGCATTCGTGCCCGCCAACCGCGCGAAGCCTTCCTGGCCGCCCAGGACGTGCTTGGCGGTACGGCCCGGGCACTGGGCATCGAACCCGGGGAGAGTGCCCTGGGCCGCGAATTCGACTGGGCAAAGCCGGCCCAGCACCCGACGAGCTGAAACCATCGACGGGCCTCTTGCACGCAGCACCTCGAAAAAACGCCCCGGAAAATTCCGAGGCGTTTTTTTCAGCCAGGCTGCCGGCTAGATCATCTCAGTGGTTATCCCGCGGCGGCGTACGCCGGGCCACGTCCCGGTACTTGGTCGCCGGCTCCAGGGTCATGCCACGGTCATGCTGTTCGACCATGCTGCGCTGGATCTCCTGCCACGGCGTCTGGTGCGGCGGGTAGATGTATCCGCCCCGTGAGGCAAGACGCTCGCGACGCTGTGCCAGTTCTTCTTCCGAGACAAGCAAGTTGGCTTCGCCCTTGCCCAGATCAATACGAATGCGATCGCCGGTCTCGAGCAGCGCCAGTCCCCCGCCGACGGCTGCCTCGGGTGCGGCGTTGAGGATCGACGGCGATCCAGAGGTGCCCGACTGGCGACCGTCTCCCAGGCACGGCAACGACTCGATACCGCGCTTGATCAACGCCTCGGGCGGCTGCATGTTGACCACTTCGGCGCCACCGGGGTGGCCTACCGGGCCGGCGCCCCGCATCACCAGGATCGTGCTCTCGTCGATGCCAAGCTCGGGGTCGTCGATACGCGCATGGTAGTCCTCGGAACCGTCGAATACCGCCACGCGGCCTTCGAAGGCTTCAGGGTCGTCCGGGCGACTCAGGAAACGCTGGCGGAATTCCGTCGATATCACGCTGGTCTTCATCAACGCGGAGTCGAAAAGATTACCCTTGAGGTTGATGAATCCGGCGTAGTCCAGCATCGGGTTGTCGTAGCGGCGAATGACGTCCTCATCCAGTGTCTCGCGGCCTTCGACGTTTTCCGCCAGGCTGCGGCCATTCACGGTACGCGCATCGCCATGCAACTTGCCGGCCCGGAGCAGCTCGTTGAGTACCGCAGGGACGCCACCGGCGCGGTAGAACTCCTCGCAGAGATAGGCGCCGGCCGGCATGACGTTGCTCAGCAGCGGGATCTGGTGCCCCAGGCGCTGCCAGTCGTCGTTGGTCAGCTCAATGCCGGCATGACGGGCAATGGCGATGATGTGGATCGGTGCATTACTCGAACCGCCCAGTGCCGAGCAGGCAACAATGGCGTTTTCGAACGCTTCGCGGGTAAGAATGTCCAGCGGCCGCAGGTCTTCCCAGACCATGTCGACGATACGCTTGCCGGTATCGTAGGCAACCATGGAGCGCTCCTTGTAGGGCGCCGGGATGATCGCCGAGCCGGGCAGGCTCATGCCCAGGCACTCGGCCATGGAATTCATGGTCGAGGCAGTCCCCATGGTGTTGCAGTGCCCTACCGACGGCGCCGAATCGGTAGCCCGCGAGATGAACTCCTCGTAGTCGATGTCCCCGGCCGCCAGGCGCTTGCGCAGTACCCAGATGATGGTGCCCGAACCGACGCGCTCGCTGCTGCCCCGCCAACCGTTGAGCATCGGCCCGCCGGACAGCACGATGGCAGGAATGTTGACGGTGGCCGCCGCCATCAGGCAGGCAGGGGTTGTCTTGTCACAGCCGGTGGTCAATACCACCCCATCCAGCGGGTAACCATGCAGCACCTCGACCAGCCCCAGGTAAGCCAGGTTACGGTCGAGTGCTGCCGTCGGCCGACGCACATTCTCGTGAATGGGATGCATGGGAAATTCGAACGGCACGCCGCCCGCCGCACGGATACCATCCTTGACGCGCTTGACCAGCTCGATGTGATGACGGTTGCACGGCGTCAGGTCGGAACCGGACTGGGCAATGCCAATGATCGGCTTGCCGCTGCGCAACTCTTCTAGCGTCACCCCATAGTTCATGTAGCGCTCGATGCAGATTGCCGTGGTTCCCGGATGCTCGGGGTTGTCGAACCACCAGCGTGAGCGGAGCTGGCTGGGCGTGATCTTGTGATCGCTCATGGTCTGACGCCTTTACTCTGTGAAGTTCGTTATCGGAAAAAGGCCATGCCTTGGATTCAGAGTAATCTACCTGAAGCCCTCTGTATGTTGAACAAACGGATTATATGTTCGACATACATCGATGCACTAACCCAATCCTCCTCTTTCTTCTTTATATAGCGACCCCATAGGCAAGCTTTCGGCACAAAAAAGCGGGGCATTTGCCCCGCCAAGTCCTGCCTGATGAATCCTCTGCCTGCTGCAAGTGAATCAGTGCGAGTGCCGGGGCACCTCGGCACCGCGACAGCCGACCAGGAAGTCGAAGTCGCAGCCCTCGTCGGCCTGCAGCACGTGCTCGATGTAGAGCTGGCGATAGCCGCCACTGGCAGCGATGGTGCGCGATGCCGCGGTGGGGTCGGTCTCGGCCAGGCGGCGCTCGAGTTCGGCGTCGTCGACCTCGAGGTGCAGCGTGCCGGCGTAGGCATCGAGTTCGATCCAGTCGCCGTTGCGTACCGCGGCCAGCGGGCCGCCGGCGGCGGCTTCCGGGGCGACGTGCAGCACCACGGTGCCGTAGGCGGTGCCGCTCATGCGTGCGTCCGAGATGCGCACCATGTCGGTGATGCCCTGCTCGAGGATCTTGGCCGGCAGGCCCATGTTGCCGACCTCGGCCATGCCGTGATAACCACGTGGCCCGCAGTTCTTCATCACCAGGATGTCGTCGGCGGTGACGTCGAGCGCGGGGTCGTTGATGCGCGCCTTGTAGTCGTCGAAGTCCTCGAACACCACCGCGCGGCCGCGATGGGTCATCAGTTCCGGGGTCGCCGCGGAGGGCTTGAGCACCGCGCCGTTGGGCGCCAGGTTGCCGCGCAGCACACACATGCCACCGTCCTCGCGCAGCGGCGTGTCCAGCGGCCGGATCACCTCATCGTTGTACAGCGGGGCGTCCTTGACGTTGTCCCACAGCGTCTGGCCATTGACGGTCAGGGCGTCCTTGTGCGGCAGGCGGTCGGCCTCGCCGAGCCGGCGCAGGACTGCGGGCAGGCCGCCGGCGTAGTAGAACTCTTCCATCAGGAAGCGCCCGGAGGGCTGCAGGTCGACGATGGTCGGCGTGCCGCGGCCGATGCGCGTCCAGTCGTCCAGTGCCAGGTCGACGCCGATGCGTCCGGCGATGGCCTTCAGGTGGATCACCGCGTTGGTCGAGCCGCCGATCGCGGCGTTGGTGCGAATGGCATTCTCGAAGGCCTCCTTGGTCAGCACCTTCGAAAGCCGCAGGTCCTCGTGGACCATCTCGACGATGCGATTGCCGGACAGGTGCGCCAGCACGTAGCGCCGCGAATCCACCGCCGGGATCGCCGCGTTGTGCGGCAACGACGTGCCCAGCGACTCGGCCATGCAGGCCATGGTCGAGGCGGTGCCCATGGTGTTGCAGGTGCCGGCGGAGCGCGACATGCCGGCCTCGGCGGCCATGAACTCGTGGATCGAGATCTTGCCGGCCTTGACCTGCTCGGAGAGCTGCCAGACCACGGTGCCCGAGCCGATGTCCTTGCCCTCGTGCTTGCCGTTGAGCATCGGCCCGCCGGTGACCACGATGGTCGGGATGTCGCAACTCGCCGCGCCCATCAACAGCGCCGGGGTGGTCTTGTCGCAGCCGACCAGCAGCACCACGGCGTCCAGCGGGTTGCCGCGGATCGCCTCCTCGACGTCCATGCTCGCCAGGTTGCGGGTGAACATCGCGGTGGGGCGCAGGTTGGACTCGCCGTTGGAGAACACCGGGAACTCCACCGGGTAGCCGCCGGCCTCGAGCACGCCCTTCTTGAC